>NZ_JBIUWE010000012.1:0-1121 GCF_044743275.1 Glutamicibacter sp. NPDC087661 | reverse complement strand
CATCGGTGTTCGCATCGGTGTTCGCATCAGCGTTATCCGCAGTGTTCACATCGGTGTTCGCATCGGTGTTCGCATCAGCGTTATCCGCAGTGTTCGCATCCGTGTTGGCATCAACGTTATCCGCAGTGTTCGCATCCGTGTTGGCATCAGCGTTATCCGCAGTGTTCGCATCCGTGTTGGCATCAACGTTATCCGCAGTGTTCGCATCCGTGTTGGCATCGGTGTTCGCATCAACGTTATCCGCGGTGTTGTCTGCCGTGTTCACATCCGTCGAGTCGTCAGCCACAACGGTGAAGGTTGTGAACCCGTATGCGTCGCTTTCAACATCAGTTGCAACGATCAAGTAGCTACCAAGTGCCAAATCAGTCGAATCGACCTCGAAGCTAATGTCGCCCTTGTCGTCAGCGGTAACGGTTTCAGGCATGGCAGCAGCAGCGATCTTGGCTACGGCCGAGCTGGTGTCGCCCAGCTGGCTCTGCTCGATCTTGACTTCGCCATTTGCGGTGAACTCTTTACCGGTTACGATTCCCGATTCACCCTTGATCAAACGGTTAGGGGTGATATCGATGTGAACTTCGTTCTCAGCGGCATCGTCCGGAGTTACCTGGAAGTACTCAGTGTAAGTCTTTCCGGTTTCTTCGTCCGTCACTTCAACGGTGTAGATACCCTCAGGCAAGCCATCGGTATCGTACTTGTACTCGAATCGACCATCTTCATCAACGATGACATCGCCCTCATGTACTGGGGTTTCTTCACCATTTGAGTTTCGGATGATTACCTTGACGTTGCCTTCCGGAGTGAACTTGTCACCAATTACGGTAACTTCGTCGCCTTCCGTAACGGAATCAGGTACAACGCTGACGATCGGGTGCTCCGTGTTGTCCGCAGTGTTGTCGCCAGTGTTCTCAGCCGAGTTATCCGCCGTGTTGGCATCGGTGTTCGCATCAGCGTTATCCGCAGTGTTCACATCGGTGTTCGCGTCAGTATTCGCATCCGTGTTGGCATCAGCGTTATCCGCAGTGTTCACATCGGTGTTCGCGTCAGTATTCGCATCCGTGTTGGCATCGGTGTTCGCATCAGCGTTATCCGCAGTGTTCACATCGGTGTTCGCATCGGTGTTC
>NZ_JBIUWE010000011.1:0-2917 GCF_044743275.1 Glutamicibacter sp. NPDC087661 | reverse complement strand
GAGGGTGTGGGAGAGTAGGTCACCGCCGGACTTAACTTGAGTAGATGGTTTGAGGCCCTGGTACCGTTTGGTGCCGGGGCCTCACCTGTTTAACGGGAAGGGGAGGGGGAATTAGGCAGCTGGTGCTGCCTGGTTCCTCCTCCCCTTCTGCTTTAACGAGCTTGAGTGCTGGCCGCTAGCGCAGACCGCTCAAGGAACGACCAGGCAGGCATGGGGTTGTGAATGCAGCCATGGCTAAGCTGTGTCCCGATGTCGGACTCGCTTGAAGCGACTAAGCAGACGGCGTGGCCCTGGACCTCCGTGGCTCACTACGGGAGAGAACGCCCGCTCCGTTGCAGGTGCTTTATCCGATGGGTTCTGGTCCGCCAATCGGCAAGATCCTGCCTTTTGATGCCTCTGACAATCGATTGCTTGCACCTGGCTATCATTTCGGTAACTTGTTGCCGATTCTTGCTCCATACTGAATGATAGTGAGCAGAATGTCGCCAATCGGCGAAATGCTGCCGGAAGAGGATCCTTCATGAATTCAGTGACTGAGCTAGGGGCCGAATTGCAGCGCGTTAGAAAACAGAATGGCCTGACGCAGGAACAGCTGGCTGAATTAGCTGGCATCTCCGAACGTACGCTGCGCTCCATAGAACGAGGGGCGGGAAACCCCTCCATTGAAGCGGTGCTCTCCGTCGCGAATGTACTCGGCCTTCGAATTCGCGTGGCCAAATGAAGCCGCAACTCCAAGAGCTCAAGCTTGTTACCAAGGCTGACGTCTACTGCAACGTAAACCTCGCCGGCACTCTAGCCAGACAGTCCGACGGAAGCGTGGCCTTCAGCTATAACAAGGACTACCTTGCACATGGTGGCGCGGGCATTGCGACATCTTTGCCAGCTTCCCCGGAGGCATATGTGGGGCCTGGGGGCGCGTTGCCATCGTTCTTCTCGGGACTATTGCCCGAAGGCCATCGCCTGACCGTTCTCAAGGACGCAACTAAGACCAGCATCTCTGACGAGTTGACTCTGCTGATGGCAGTGGGCGCCGATACTCCAGGCAATGTACGCGTTGTTCCGGAAGGATCAGCACTGGAGCAAACCCCCGTGGTTGCTGAATTCAGCAGCACGGCCGAACTCGACTTCTCGGTCCTCGCGCGCACCTTGGACCGCCACTCGATCCCCGGCGTGCAAGACAAGATCAGCGCAACCATGCTGACAACACCAGTGGAGTTCAAGAACAGCGCCTATCTGCTCAAGCTTGATCCCCGGGATCATCCGCATTTGGTCGTTAATGAGGCGCAGCACCTGAAAGCAGCGCGATTGCTCAAACTTCCGGTCGCAAACAATCGGCTAGTACTGGATTCCACTGGGAGTCCGGGGCTGCTGGTCGAGAGGTTCGATCGCGAGGGTGTCGAGGGGGCGGATAGTCCCACGCGTTTGGCGTTGGAAGATGCCATGCAGGTATTGAACCTTCCGCCGGCAAGCAAGTATGCAGTGAGCACGGAACAAGCTATTGAAGCCTTAGCGCTGCAGTGCCAGGCTCCGGTGCTCGCCAGGCGCAATCTATACATTCAGTTCGTCTTTGCGTGGCTAACTGGCAACGGCGACTTGCATGGAAAGAACGTCTCGATTCTGGCGGACTTGCATGGACGGTTTAATGTAGCGCCCATCTACGACATCCCATGCACCCTGGTCTACGGCGATGACACCATGGCTTTGACTGTTGCCGGCAAGGCTAAGAATCTGAAGAAGAAGCACTGGGCGGAGCTTGCAAGGGTGCTCGGCTTGGCTGACCGGGCCACGCAGTCAGCGAACCAGTTGGCATTGAAAGCCGCATTGACTGTGGATCTCAGCGAGTTGCCTTTTGAAGGTTCACCTTTGCGTGGTGCGCAACGAGAACTCAGGTTCCGGCGCATGGAGCTGCAGTAGGCGTCTGAGCGGGACAAGTTAGTCTGCGAGCAACGTGAACGCAGGCAGCTGACTATTCTGGCTTTTCTTCGCTTGCCCCTTAAGGCCAGCCGTCCATGATGGATAGACGCGGAAACCGCGCTTGCCTGGAGCCGATGCTGAGGCGAAGACGCCCAGCTCCTCGAGGTGCTGTTGAGTAAAGCGGAAGACGCCGAAACAGCCGGCTTCCTCGATAAAGACCATAACTCCGCGCAGTCCCTCTTCGGATTCGTAGGGGGCAGTAGTCCCAGTTTCGTCCCGATGCCATATGGCTACGAACCCACCTGGCTTTGTTGGCGTGATCCTTGCGGTCCTGATCCGCCACCGCTGTCCGTCAAGCTCAGTTACCCCGGCTTGATAATCGCTCTGCTGTTCTTCGGGAGTCACCTCGCCATACGATTGCCCAGTGAGGTGGCAATAGCGTTCCAACGCCGTGAACTTCATAGACTTCATCCTGTATTCGGTAGATCATCAAGTGGAGTGGCAGCGATCGAAATATCGCTGCTATTCACCGTAGCCGAGGGTGGTGCTTACGTAGCACTGCAAGACCTGTATTGGGCCGGCATCAATGCCGACTGCTCTAGGTAGTCATTGCGCTGATGCCGCCTTGGCCGTCACGCGCATGGAACCTCCAGATGCATCGTTTCGCCATGTGCGTTCTCTTCTTGTGCCTTGCTCAGACGCACGCATGCGCCCGCATCGTCTAATCGGCTGATGTGGGCACAATTCATTGGGTTCGCGTATATGCGTACGCTTCTCAAGGGTTCAATAAACTCGCTAGGTACAGGCGCTGATGCTCTGTGCAGCTGCGAAATAATGTTTACGCGCTCAGCCCTAGCTCGGTAATAATTGCCAGCGATTGGGCACATGGAAAGAGCCGAATCAGCAGTTCCGGAATTAAGTGTGCACGGTCACCGTCAAAAACCACCCACCCGATTTGCAGGACCCCCAAAACCTGTGTATAGTTTTTCCTTGTCGCCGAGAA
>NZ_JBIUWE010000010.1:0-5784 GCF_044743275.1 Glutamicibacter sp. NPDC087661 | reverse complement strand
AGTGTTTGTTGTTTGAGAACTCAATAGTGTGCCAAGTTTGTTGATACCGAATATTTTTATTTGGTGAATACATAACATTTGCTTGAGGCATTGCACCCCCGTGCAGTGTTCTTGAGTGTTTTATTATTCGCCAGGACTTCATTGGCTTCGCCCTTATTTTCCAAGGGGTTGCCGGTGGCTTTTTATTTTTTTATGGAGAGTTTGATCCTGGCTCAGGATGAACGCTGGCGGCGTGCTTAACACATGCAAGTCGAACGATGAAGCCCAGCTTGCTGGGTGGATTAGTGGCGAACGGGTGAGTAACACGTGAGTAACCTGCCCCCGACTCTGGGATAAGCCCGGGAAACTGGGTCTAATACCGGATATTACCTTTGACCGCATGGTTGTTGGTGGAAAGATTTATCGGTGGGGGATGGACTCGCGGCCTATCAGCTTGTTGGTGAGGTAATGGCTCACCAAGGCGACGACGGGTAGCCGGCCTGAGAGGGTGACCGGCCACACTGGGACTGAGACACGGCCCAGACTCCTACGGGAGGCAGCAGTGGGGAATATTGCACAATGGGCGAAAGCCTGATGCAGCGACGCCGCGTGAGGGATGAC
This sequence comes from Glutamicibacter sp. NPDC087661, assembly GCF_044743275.1. Lineage (NCBI taxonomy): Bacteria > Bacillati > Actinomycetota > Actinomycetes > Micrococcales > Micrococcaceae > Glutamicibacter > Glutamicibacter sp. NPDC087661. Next base: position 5,184 of record NZ_JBIUWE010000010.1, on the reverse strand, counting down.
GGCCTTCGGGTTGTAAACCTCTTTCAGTAGGGAAGAAGCGAAAGTGACGGTACCTGCAGAAGAAGCGCCGGCTAACTACGTGCCAGCAGCCGCGGTAATACGTAGGGCGCAAGCGTTATCCGGATTTATTGGGCGTAAAGAGCTCGTAGGCGGTTTGTCGCGTCTGCCGTGAAAGTCCGAGGCTCAACCTCGGATCTGCGGTGGGTACGGGCAGACTAGAGTGATGTAGGGGAGACTGGAATTCCTGGTGTAGCGGTGAAATGCGCAGATATCAGGAGGAACACCGATGGCGAAGGCAGGTCTCTGGGCATTTACTGACGCTGAGGAGCGAAAGCATGGGGAGCGAACAGGATTAGATACCCTGGTAGTCCATGCCGTAAACGTTGGGCACTAGGTGTGGGGGACATTCCACGTTTTCCGCGCCGTAGCTAACGCATTAAGTGCCCCGCCTGGGGAGTACGGCCGCAAGGCTAAAACTCAAAGGAATTGACGGGGGCCCGCACAAGCGGCGGAGCATGCGGATTAATTCGATGCAACGCGAAGAACCTTACCAAGGCTTGACATGTGCCAGACCGCCTCAGAGATGGGGTTTCCCTTCGGGGCTGGTTCACAGGTGGTGCATGGTTGTCGTCAGCTCGTGTCGTGAGATGTTGGGTTAAGTCCCGCAACGAGCGCAACCCTCGTTCCATGTTGCCAGCACGTAAAGGTGGGGACTCATGGGAGACTGCCGGGGTCAACTCGGAGGAAGGTGGGGATGACGTCAAATCATCATGCCCCTTATGTCTTGGGCTTCACGCATGCTACAATGGCCGGTACAATGGGTTGCGATACTGTGAGGTGGAGCTAATCCCTAAAAGCCGGTCTCAGTTCGGATTGGGGTCTGCAACTCGACCCCATGAAGTCGGAGTCGCTAGTAATCGCAGATCAGCAACGCTGCGGTGAATACGTTCCCGGGCCTTGTACACACCGCCCGTCAAGTCACGAAAGTTGGTAACACCCGAAGCCGATGGCCTAACCACCTTGTGTGGGGGGAGTCGTCGAAGGTGGGACTGGCGATTGGGACTAAGTCGTAACAAGGTAGCCGTACCGGAAGGTGCGGCTGGATCACCTCCTTTCTAAGGAGCTAACCATTATTGGTTGCCCATGCTGGACACGAGTGTTGTCCGGGTGGGTTGCTCATGGGTGGAATATCAATGGACTCAATACCGGAAAACGTGCTGGCTGATGCTGGTGCGGGGTATTGGCTGTGGCCGCGTGGTGCTTGGGCATCTGCTAGTACGCATTGCGAGGGGTTTTCTTCTTGCGGTGCTGGAATGCGGTGTGTGGGTGTTGTGTGGTTTGTATGGTTTGGCATGCTGTTGGGTTTTGAGGCAACAAGCCTCCTTTCCTGGTGAATGGTTGCCGGGGTTCTTCCTGTGGGGAGGGTCCTGGTGGTGTTCGCTTGGGTGAGGGGTTCTTGGTGTTTCGGTGTTTGTCCTGTGTTTGCTGCAAGGATGTCCTGTTGGATTGATGCTGGCCTTTGGCTGGTGTTGGTTTTGGGGTGTTGTTGCGGGGGTGCGGGGTTGTTGTTTGGGAACTGTATAGTGAACGCGAGCATCTTGCAGATGAGATGAGCTGGGTAGTCCTTTTCCTTGGATTGCCTGGTGTTGGAGTCTTGTCTGCGTGATTTTGTTAGATTGTTTTATTGCTCATATCTTTTGACTTTGATGTTGTGTTGAAGTTTTTAAGGGCGCACGGTGGATGCCTTGGCATCAAGAGCCGATGAAGGACGTGGGAATCTGCGATAAGCCTGGTGGAGTCGATAACCGGACGTTGAGACCAGGATTTCCGAATGGGGGAACCCCGCACCATGTTATGTGGTGTGACCTGCAGCTGAATGTATAGGCTGTGTGGAGGGAACGCGGGGAAGTGAAACATCTCAGTACCCGCAGGAAGAGAAAACAACAGTGATTCCGTTAGTAGTGGCGAGCGAACGCGGATGGGGCTAAACCGGTTGGTGTGTGATAGCGGATAGGCGTTGCATCACCGGGGTTGTGGGGTCGGCATGTACCAGCGCTATCTTGCTGGTGGGATGAGGTGCAGGCGTATAGGTGAATCGGTTGGAATGCCGGACCATAGAGGGTGATAGTCCCGTAGGTGTAATGCGTGTCTGCCGTTCTAGTGTTGATACCCGAGTAGCACGGGGCCCGTGAAACCTTGTGTGAATCTGCCAGGACCACCTGGTAAGCCTGAATACTACTTGATGACCGATAGTGAATCAGTACCGTGAGGGAATGGTGAAAAGTACCCCGGGAGGGGAGTGAAATAGTACCTGAAACCGTGCGCTTACAATCCGTTAGAGCTGGGGACTTGTTCCCTGGTGATGGCGTGCCTTTTGAAGAATGAGCCTGCGAGTTAGTGTTACGTCGCGAGGTTAACCCGTGTGGGGAAGCCGTAGCGAAAGCGAGTCTGAATAGGGCGTTTGAGTGGCGTGATCTAGACCCGAAGCGAAGTGATCTACCCATGGCCAGGTTGAAGCGCGTGTAAGAGCGTGTGGAGGACCGAACCCACTTCAGTTGAAAATGGAGGGGATGAGCTGTGGGTAGGGGTGAAAGGCCAATCAAACTTCGTGATAGCTGGTTCTCCCCGAAATGCATTTAGGTGCAGCGTTGCGTGTTTCTTGCTGGAGGTAGAGCTACTGGATAGGCGATGGGCCCTACAAGGTTACTGACCTTAGCCAAACTCCGAATGCCGGCAAGTGAGAGCGCAGCAGTGAGACTGTGGGGGATAAGCTTCATAGTCGAGAGGGAAACAGCCCAGAACGCCAACTAAGGCCCCTAAGCGTGTGCTAAGTGGAAAAGGATGTGGAGTTGCTGTGACAACCAGGAGGTTGGCTTAGAAGCAGCCACCCTTGAAAGAGTGCGTAATAGCTCACTGGTCAAGTGATTCCGCGCCGATAATGTAGCGGGGCTCAAGCACACCGCCGAAGTTGCGTCATTCAAATATTAACCTGGTTTCGATTGGGTGTTTGGATGGGTAGGGGAGCGTCGTGTGGACGGTGAAGTCGCGGTGTAAACCAGCGGTGGAGGCCACACGAGTGAGAATGCAGGCATGAGTAGCGAATGACGGGTGAGAAACCCGTCCGCCGAATGATCAAGGGTTCCAGGGTTAAGCTAATCTGCCCTGGGTTAGTCGGGACCTAAGGCGAGGCCGACAGGCGTAGTCGATGGACAACGGGTTGATATTCCCGTACCGGCGAAGGACCGCCCATACTGAGCTGTGGATGCTAACCATGATTGACGCTAGCTGTTGGTGCCTTCGGGTATCTTGCTGGTTGATGTGGTGGGAACCGATGCAGTGAGGTCAGCGTATTAACAGGTGTGACGCAGGAAGGTAGCCGAGCCAGGCAATGGAATTGACCTGGTCCAAGGGTGTAGGAAGAGTGGTTGGCAAATCCGCCGCTCATATATTCTGAGACCTGATAGGCGCCCCGTTTTCGGGGTGATTCGGTGATCCTATGCTGCCTAGAAAAGCATCGGCGCGAGGTCCAAGTCCGCCCGTACCCCAAACCGACACAGGTGATCAGGTAGAGAATACTAAGGCGATCGAGAGAATCATGGTTAAGGAACTCGGCAAAATGCCCCCGTAACTTCGGAAGAAGGGGGGCCTGCCCCGTGATGAGAACTTGCTTCTCTGATGCGGGTGTGGGCCGCAGAGACCAGGGGGAAGCGACTGTTTACTAAAAACACAGGTCCGTGCGAAGTCGCAAGACGATGTATACGGACTGACTCCTGCCCGGTGCTGGAAGGTTAAGAGGACTGGTTAGCAGTAATGCGAAGCTGAGAATTTAAGCCCCAGTAAACGGCGGTGGTAACTATAACCATCCTAAGGTAGCGAAATTCCTTGTCGGGTAAGTTCCGACCTGCACGAATGGAGTAACGACTTCCCCGCTGTCTCAACCATGAACTCGGCGAAATTGCAGTACGAGTAAAGATGCTCGTTACGCGCAGCAGGACGGAAAGACCCCGAGACCTTTACTATAGTTTGGTATTGGTGTTCGGTGCAGCTTGTGTAGGATAGGTGGGAGACTGTGAAGCTTGGACGCTAGTTCAGGTGGAGTCATCGTTGAAATACCACTCTGGCTGTACCGGTCACCTAACTTCGGACCATGATCTGGTTCAGGGACAGTGCCTGATGGGTAGTTTAACTGGGGCGGTTGCCTCCTAAAATGTAACGGAGGCGCCCAAAGGTTCCCTCAGCCTGGTTGGCAATCAGGTGTCGAGTGTAAGTGCACAAGGGAGCTTGACTGTGAGAGTGACAGCTCGAGCAGGGACGAAAGTCGGGACTAGTGATCCGGCGGCACCTCGTGGAAGGGCCGTCGCTCAACGGATAAAAGGTACCTCGGGGATAACAGGCTGATCTTGCCCAAGAGTCCATATCGACGGCATGGTTTGGCACCTCGATGTCGGCTCGTCGCATCCTGGGGCTGGAGTAGGTCCCAAGGGTTGGGCTGTTCGCCCATTAAAGCGGTACGCGAGCTGGGTTTAGAACGTCGTGAGACAGTTCGGTCCCTATCCGCTGCGCGCGTTGGAAATTTGAGAAGGGCTGTCCTTAGTACGAGAGGACCGGGACGGACGAACCTCTGGTGTGTCAGTTGTACTGCCAAGTGCATCGCTGATTAGCTACGTTTGGAAGGGATAACCGCTGAAAGCATCTAAGCGGGAAGCCTGCTTCGAGATGAGATTTCCATGCACCTTGAGTGTGAGAGGCCCCCAGCTAGACCACTGGGTTGATAGGCAGGATGTGGAAGCAAGGACTAAAGACTTGTGTAGCTGACCTGTACTAATAGGCCGATGACTTTCAACACACAATAAAACAATATTTGAACTGATGATTTCAATGCTGTTCGCGTTCACTATGCGGTTACGAGACAACAACCTCTAACCAGCAAATACGGATACAAGACTTTGTAGCACCGGAAAACACTGACCAGGAAACGTTTTGGTTTGTGTGCTTCGTGATTGTTACGGCGGTCATAGCGTGGGGGAAACGCCCGGTCCCATACCGAACCCGGAAGCTAAGGCCCACTGCGCCGATGGTACTGCACTCGTGAGGGTGTGGGAGAGTAGGTCACCGCCGGACTTAACTTGAGTAGATGGTTTGAGGCCCTGGTACCGTTTGGTGCCGGGGCCTCACCTGTTTAAC
>NZ_JBIUWE010000009.1:1071-6048 GCF_044743275.1 Glutamicibacter sp. NPDC087661 | reverse complement strand
ACCGTTTGGTGCCGGGGCCTCACCTGTTTAACGAGAAGGGGAGGGGGAATTAGGCAGCTGGTGCTGCTTGGTTCCTCCTCCCCTCCTGCTTTAACGACCAGTGCGTCCAGGGTATTTGTGTTGGCCAAGGTTGCCGGCGAGCTCAGTTGCTTGCACCGGATGACGAGGGCCAGGTTACCCGAGAATTATTCACTGGAGTTCTTATCCAAATTGAAGATCAGGTTGTCGGCCCAGCCAGCCTTGCTGAGCCATATTTGTTCCCTGACGGGTATCGACTAAAAATGCCAGCTGGTCGACTGCGTAATTTGAGTTTCAGGCACCAAGGCGACAGCTCCGTTTCGGAAGACTATTCCCGCAGTTGCACCACATTCACCTGCCGGCGTGCAATGGTGAGAGCAACTGGCAACCATAGGTCTCGGCGTAAGGGGATTCGACCGACCAAGGGAACCAAGACTGCGAGAATTCACCGGGTCAGGCCAATGAACGTCATTGTGGACCTCGTCTTGGAAAGCCTTGAAAGCAATAGATACTGTCATCCACCGCCTGAAGGCACCGGTGTCATGTTTCTGAAGACGCGGACGCTTACGGACAGTAGATGCTTTGACTTCTGGTGGACAACATGACGGACACAGGCGGGCGTGGCTGCTGACCACTGACGTGCAGCACGTTGAAGCCAGCCGTATCGGAATCCTGCCTCGATATCGAGGGATTGCGCAAGCACATTTAAGCATTCTCAAGGTCGTTGGTGAGGATCGCGCAGCATGATCCTTCAATTGGATTCACGAGTATCTGACTGCGTTGCATGCCGGGATGTGTACTTCTATCGACAGCTCGCGAGTGGTCGAAATTCCAGAATGCCCATCACGCTGTCCCGAGATACCCGTTGGAAGAATTGCCGTCCGGTATCTCAGCTTCTTTTCACCAAGAGTCTGAGGTACTGGACTATCTTGTCTTTTCCCCGCTCCAAGATGCGTGTGACTGCGATTACATGGATGTCGGGGTTGAAGCACACCATGAAAAGTGAGCGGCAAACCTCTGATGCAGTTAGGAATATCGGAGGAGCAGCATGCGTACTAGCCAGACAAGTCAAAACTTGAAACGTGGTTTAAGCACACGGCACATCAGGTTTATCGCTCTAGGGTCTGCTATTGGCACAGGCTTGTTCTATGGTTCCGCAAGCGCCATTCAAATGGCTGGGCCAGCGGTGCTGTTGGCATACATACTCGGTGGGGCAGTGGTGTTCATGGTGATGCGTGCGTTGGGAGAAATGGCAGTCCGCAATCCGACCTCCGGCTCATTCGGAAGCTATGCCACTGAATTCGTTGGACGCTTTGCTGGCTTTGCAACCGGGTGGACCTACACGTTTGAAATGTTTGTGGTGGCCCTGGCTGACGTGACGGCTTTTGGCGTATATATGGGTTTCTGGTTTCCCAACGTCGAACGATGGATCTGGATCCTGGCAGTTGTTTTCTTCATTGCCGCCGTGAACCTGCTCTCGGTCAAAGTCTTCGGCGAACTGGAATTTTGGTTCTCCTTGATCAAGGTCGTCGCTATCATGGCAATGATCGCTGGTGGCGTTCTCGTAATCGTCTTCGGGTTGGGCAACCAAAGCGAAGGAGCTGCAGGTCTATCCAATCTCTTTGCTGGCGACGGCTTCATGCCGCATGGTGTCTGGGGCATTCTCGCTTCCCTGACCATTGTCATGTTTGCCTTCGGCGGCACCGAAGTGATCGGCATTACCGCTGGTGAAGCGCAAAACCCGCGTAAAGTCATTCCGCAGGCAATTAACTCTGTGCCAGTGCGCATCTTGCTGTTCTACGTACTCACGCTCGGTGTCATCATGTGCATTCAGCCGTGGAACACGATTGATGGTAGTGAAAGTCCATTCGTTTCGATCTTCTCCAGCATCGGCTTCTCGTCAGCAGCAAATGTCCTGAACTTCATCGTCATCACTGCGGCACTCTCAGCAATCAACGCAGACATCTTCGGCGCGGGACGCATGATTCACGGTATGGCCAAACAAGGCCAGGCGCCACAGGTATTCACGAAGACCACGGCTAACGGGGTCCCATGGGTGACTTCACTATCGATGATCGGCGCATTGCTTATTGGTGTAGTGCTGAACATCTGGTTCGAAGATGAGATCTTCTTCCTCATTGCTGCATTGGCTACTTTCGCCACCGTCGTTGTTTGGTCGATGATCCTGATCTCTCATATTCGGATGAAGCACCGGATAGACAGAGATAATCTTGAACCATCTGCATTCCCAGTTCCGCTTTGGCCAGTGGGTAGCTACTTGGCGCTGGCCTTCATGATCTTCGTGATCATCTTAATCGGCATTATTCCGGATACGCGTAGTGCACTCATTACCGGTCTAATCTGGGTGGCAATCCTGGGCGTCTGTTATCGACTATTCGTCAGAGGAAAAGCTCTTCCAGCAGAAATCCAAGCAGCGCAATCGAAAGAAAATGCAGCAGCTGAACGGTCTTAGCCCGATAAATAATAGGGCAATGACGTATGCCGGCCCCGGACTGGCTGGCCATGAGGGTGCAAACGCAGTTTTGAACCGAGCTACTAGTAAATTGCCAAGTCATCAAGTTCGGCAAAGACCCTCAAAAGCCGTAGTCTCAGGTAAATACTTGCACGCAACGATCCGTGGAGATAAAGATGGCCGCTTCCCATGCCGGATTTCTAGATGCCCTCAGCGCGGCATTACCAGAGAATGCCATTGAAACAGCGGGCCCGCTGCTTCGAGAAAACTCTAGAGACTTCGGTCAGTTGTCGGGGGATCCCATTGAACCGCTGGCCGTGGTTTTCGCCAGTTCCGTAGCGGATGTACAACACGTTCTACGCTTGGCTAGCGAATACAAGGTACCGGTCATTAGCCGCGGTGCCGGCACAGGTGTTTCTGGTGGTGTACACGTACTAGGTGATGCCGTCGTCTTGAACTTGAGCAAGATGAATAGAATCCTAGAGATCCGCCCGGAAGATGAGGTCGCTGTGGTTGAACCTGGCGTCATCAATCATCAGCTGAACGAAGCCGTTTCCGAATTCGGCCTCATGTACGCCCCGGATCCTGCTAGCTACAAGATGTCTACAATTGGCGGCAACATCGCAACCAACGCGGGAGGCCTGCGGTGCGCGAAGTATGGCGTGACCCGAGAAGCAGTGCTCTCCCTAGACGTAGTATTGGCAGACGGCCGACTAATCCGCGTTGGCAAGAATACGTTTAAGGGTGTAGCAGGGTATGATCTCGCCGCACTTTTCACAGGGTCAGAGGGCACGCTGGGCGTTGTCGTTCGCGCAGTTCTCCGATTGCGCTATCTCCCGGTAGACGAGCGAGACATAGCTCTATTGTTCCCCAGCCTGGAAGAAGCGGTCGAGGGCGTTCAACTGATTGCCAAAGCCAGAATTCAGCCTGCCATTTTGGAACTCATTGATCATTCGACTCTGCTCATTCTTGATGAACAGTACTCGACGAATTACGCAGGTCACGGCGGTGCCATGCTCTTGGCTCGACTGGATGGCTATGGCGCCGAGCGTGAAGAAACCGCTCTCCGCAGTGTTTTCGCAGACCGCAATGCCCAGCTAAGCAATTCGGCAGATCCGAGTGCTACGCAACTGATCGAAATGCGCCGAACCAGCCGGGGTGATACTAAAGACGATGCTTACCGGACTGGAGAGGATGTCGCGATTCCGAAAAGCAAGATGCTTGAATACGTGCACCGCGTTCAACGGGCTGCGCGGGACGAAAACGTAAACATGCGGATGATTTCGCATGTAGGGGATGGCAATCTGCATCCGACGTTTTCTGTAGAACCGGAAGACGGCAACGAGCCACTAGCGAGGCTTGACCGTGCAGTTGAAAGCTCCGTACGTATTGCACTGGAACTGGGCGGCACAATTACTGGCGAACACGGTGTCGGGCTGATCAAAAAAGATTGGTTGCAATGGGAACAAGCAACAGAAGTGATCGAACTCCAACAGCAGATCAAGAACCTTTTGGACCCGTTGAATATCTTGAATCCTGGGAAAGCTATCTAATGGTCTTAAGCTGCGAGGCCCGGCTAAGGACTTGGCGGCAAAGAAAAGAGTAGCTATGCCGGGCATTGATGAGAATTCTGCAGGGTGTATAGTGAAATGGTTGTAACCACGGGATATAGCGCAGCTTGGTAGCGCGCGTCGTTCGGGACGACGAGGTCGCAGGTTCGAATCCTGTTATCCCGACACACAGCTAAGGGGGAACTTCGGTTCCCTCTTTTGCATTAAGCAGTCGTCTCAGCACGCAGTGACAGGTCAAGTGGACCTGCCTCCTTCGGCGGCAATTTATCGGCTGACGTGTAGCGAAGCTCAGGTCTGTTACAGGCATTTCAATAAACGAGCTGCAGATCACTCGAGGATATTGCCCCAGGATGTGCGATCCGTGAATTTTTTAGGTATAGTTATATCTCGTGCTAAGGCGTTCAGCGCAGATCAGCTTCGGCTGCTGAAGCAAATGAATACCAAGTCACATTGGGATATGGTGTAATTGGCAACACAACGGTTTCTGGTTCCGTCATTCTAGGTTCGAGTCCTGGTATCCCAGCGCTTCACCAAAGAGATTTGGTGAGCTGAAGATTAATCTTCAGCATACGGCCCCATCGTATAGCGGCCTAGTACTCCGCCCTCTCACGGCGGCAACACGGGTTCGAATCCCGTTGGGGTCACCAAAGCAAAAATCGCGAAACTTATGTTTCGCGATTTTTTTATGCCCAAAAACCGAGGATTCTACGGAACCGACAGCGGCTTCCGCTGATACCTCCTTAAGCAGGGTAATCCGTCAGTAATGTAACGGCGCAGAGTTGCAGGTCTAGCGCGGGTGAGGGGAAACTGCCCGTTGAGCCCGTTGAGCCCGTTGAGCCCGTTGAGCCCGTTGAGCCCGTTGAGCCCGTTGAGCCCGTTGAGCCCGTTGAGCCCGTTGAGCCCGTTGAGCCCGTA
>NZ_JBIUWE010000009.1:0-976 GCF_044743275.1 Glutamicibacter sp. NPDC087661 | reverse complement strand
CCGTTGAGCCGCAGGGCATAACAACTCATTGCCCCCATCCTGGCCATTGGACGCTGCCACGAAAATGTCCGACTCATACATCGCTGGAAGCTCATGAGCTTCAATCTGAGCATGCTGTGCAAGGTGACCCATATGGATAACTAAGAACCGCCCTGATTAAGTTTCAATTTTCTATTCGCCGATCCTGGGATGTCTATGCTTGATCCATGAGTGGCAGAGCCAAAGCATTTAGCGATGAAGGCGCACGGGATCCATCGCGCCCAAAACAGTATCGGGAACGAAAGAGAGCTCTGTACTTCCTGGGCATAGGAGGATTCTGCTTCCTCCTGACCTTGGCAGTGAATTACGGATTGAAGTTCACGATTCTGGGGGCGCATCCAACTTCAGCTTTTCTTATCGCTAATGCAGCGGCCACGGTAGTTTCCTACTACCTCTCGAGACGGTTTACCTTTGGGGATGTCGCCCACGGCCTCAAACGTATTCAGTTCATCAAATTCGTCGGCATGTCTACGGTAGCTATTGGAATTACTGCGGCGCCGGTTTATGTATCCCGTTGGATCTTTGGAATCACGGAACCACACGTTTCTTTTATCGTCCAGGAGATCGCCGACTTTATCGCCGGACCAATTATCGGGACGTTACTTGGGATGATCTTCCGATGGTGGGCAATGAAGAAGTTCGTCTTCCTGAATACGCTCCATAAACGTACAGAGATCCTGTAAACCGCAGGAGCAAAGCAGTCGCGATTCCGCTGCAGATTTGTTCAACTGTCAGGGCGTCAGAGTACGCCCGCGGATTATGCCACCACAGTGTAACCACGATCACTGTCAAAAGTGCCCTGCCGATTTGCGGAGCCCTGAAAACCTGTGTATAGTTTTTACCTGTTGCCGGAACGGAAACAACACGGAATCTACCGATTGTTTACCCGGCAGCCAATCACTTTTCACTGAAGGTTTTCCGCCGATTTTGATCGGAT
>NZ_JBIUWE010000008.1:0-60583 GCF_044743275.1 Glutamicibacter sp. NPDC087661 | reverse complement strand
TGCAATGCCTCAAGCAAATGTTATGTATTCACCAAATAAAAATATTCGGTATCAACAAACTTGGCACACTATTGAGTTCTCAAACAACAAACACTTACCGGTTCTTTACCCACCATTCCAGGCGGTAATTTCGTCCAGCGTTATATTCATATTCTATAACTTCGAATTCCTGAAAGTCAAATCCATTGTTTGTGATTTGAACCAGTATTCTCAGTTCCCATTCTTTTCAATTGTTGTCCACAAGACTGTGGAAAAACCTTGATTTTCTGGGGTTCTGCCGCCGTTTCACATCCGGTTATTTCTTCCGTTTTGTTCTCGGCGACAAGGAAAAACTATACACAGGTTTTGGGGGTCCTGCAAATCGGGTGGGTGGTTTTTGACGGTGACCGTGCACACTTAATTCCGGAGCGCCGGTTAAAGCCCGGGTTCATGCGGTTCGGTGCTCGCAAAAATCTGTAAAACGCATAAAAATTCGTCTTAAAAGCCGGTAGCCGACCACCTCAGTGGCCGGCTACCGCGATTCAGCTAGTCCTCGACGATCTCTGCGTCAATGACTCTAGGATCATCCAGGGGCAGAGAGCTTGGCGCCACCGTGGGAATGCCGGCGAAGGCCACTGCCGCATTCTCGATCACGCGCTTGGCCATATATCGATTGCCTACGCCACCGATGGCCGCGCCGACCCCAAACGGAACCAAACGGCCGATGGTGCTAGCCGCTTGGGTGCCAATGATCTTGCGCAGGAACTTCTTCTGCATGGTGCGCTGCATTGCAGAGTAGATGCTCGTGGACTTGCTGGCACCGAAGGACTTGGCCCATCCCTGGATTGGACCCCCACCGCGACCTGCGGCCTGGGAAGTCAATCCGGCAATCATCGAGCTGCCCTCATCGCCCATCATGATGCCCATAACCAGGACTCGTGATCGATCCGGATCGTCGATGGCTATGCCGTGCAGCTCTGCCAGGCTTTGCGCATACAGCGCCGAGGCTTCCAGGAAGCCCAGGGTCGCAGCTATGGATAGGCCCAGGGCGATACCGGTACCAACAGCGGGAACGGCTGCGGTTCCACCCACGGCTGCACCGGAACCGGTAACTACGCGCAGGTAATCGCGCTCGACAATAGCTGCCAGCTGGGCAGTAGTAGCGTCAGGGTGCTTTTTGCGCAGCCTCTTGATGTAGGCAAGCACCAGCGGGCGCTGCACGCCGATGCCTTTCATGATGGCGTCCTGCACGCCGGAGCGCGGCTTTCCATCTTTGCCAATCAAAGTCATTGAAATCGGATCGTTTTTCATGATGGCTCCAGCTTAACCGCAAGACCCTGAGAGTTACCTTGGGCTTTGCGCTTTCAAGCAAGCGTCTTGAAAAATTCCTTGAAACTCCCCGACGCTGGTGCAAGAGTTGGCCTATGAAGAACGCTCAGGCCAAACGGTATAACCACGCCTTGAAAAGCGCCGGGATCTCGGAGCATCCGGTCGCGCTGCTCGATCTGGATGCCTTCGATTCCAACGTGATCGCCCTGCGCGAACGGGCCGGAGGTGTGCCGATTCGCATCGCGTCCAAATCCCTGCGTGTACGCAAGGCATTGGAACGGGTCCTGGATGAGCCCGGTTTCCGCGGCGTTCTCTGCTTCACCTTGGCCGAAGCATTATGGCTGGCCAGCCATGGCTTGAAGGACTTGGTAGTTGCCTACCCGCAAACCGATGCCGAAGCGATCAGCCGGTGGGCCGCCAGCGAACAGGCACGCGAAGAGGTAACGCTCATGGTGGATACCCAAGAGCAGTTGGATTTGATCGACAGGATCGCACCGGGGCACGGGCCGCTGAAGGTCGCCCTGGAACTGGATGCTGCCTATTACCCCAGCAGCAACCTCCGTATCGGCGCCGCGCGTTCCCCGCTGACCCGGCCGGAACAGGTCGCCGAGCTGGCCGCCCAGGTGCACCGCCGGCGCAACTTCATCTTGGACGGGCTGATGGGCTACGAATCCCAAATCGCTTCGGTCCCCGATGGGGGTTTCAGCCCCAGGGCATTGATCGCCCGCAAGCTGCGCCAAGCCAGCGCCGCCGAATTGGCGGACCGCCGGGCCGAAACCGTGGAATTGGTACGGGAGCTCGGCGACCTGCGGTTTGTAAATGCCGGAGGTACCGGTTCGGTAGAAAGCACCATCCAAGAACCAGCGGTAACCGAAATCGCCGCGGGCTCAGGATTATTCGCGCCCGCGCTCTTCGATTCCTACCGCGCATTCCGCCCCACCCCTGCCCTGTACCTGGGATTCCCGGTAGTCCGCCGTCCCGATGAGCGAACGGTCACCATCCTTGGTGGCGGTTGGGCCGCATCGGGCCCAGCCGGCAAGGACCGCTTGCCCACCATCGAGCATCCCAAGAAGCTTCGCTACCTGGCCATGGAAGGAGCCGGCGAAGTGCAGACTCCGCTCACTGGCCCGTCGGCGCACCGCATTGCCATAGGCGATACCGTGTGGCTGCGCCATGCCAAGTCCGGCGAACCGGCCGAACGCGTTAATAAGGCGGCGGTGTACTCCAAGGGCAGGATCGTCGAACAATGGCCTACTTACCGTGGAGAAGGGAAAGCATTCCTGTGAGTACTTTCAGGAATTTCGCACGCACCGTGGTCTCCCACCCAGCAGCTGTCCATTCTCCGCGCAGCATCGCAGAATTAGCGCAGAGCCTGGAGCAGGCCGCCGACCAGCACCAGCCGGTGCGCACCGTCGGCGCAGGCCATTCCTTCACTCCGCTGGCAGATACCGACGGGATCTTGCTGAATCTGGATGGCTTTCGCGGCATCGAGGAAGTCGACGCTCGCACCCACGAGGTGACGTTCCGCGCCGGAACCCGGCTCTGGCAGATCCCCGCCCTGCTCAGGCCCTTCAACCTCGCGTTGGAGAATATGGGAGATATCGACAAGCAGTCGGTCGCTGGAGCAATCAGCACCGGCACCCACGGCACGGGCCTGGAATTCAGCGGATTCAGCGCAACGGTCACCGGAGTGCAGCTCATGCTGGCCGATGGGACCCATCTGCGCGCCAGCGCGCAGGAGAATAGCGAATTATTCGAGGCGGCCCGGCTTGGCCTGGGAGCACTGGGGGTACTCACCCACGTTCGGCTGCGGTGCGTTCCCTACTACATGATGCGTGCAGCCGAATCCATCGAACCCATCGGGCAGATCGCCGAAAGCTTTGTTGATCGTGCCCGGCAAGAAGACCATCTAGAATTCTTCTGGTTCCCGGGCACCAGCAAAGCCCAGGTGAAGATCAATACCCGGCTCGACGGCCAGGTCCCTGCCGATCAACCGCCTGCGGCGGCCCGCTGGCTGAACGATGAACTGCTCTCCAATGGCGCGTTGCAGCTGCTCAGCTCGCTGAGCGCAGCGGTCCCCCGGACCACTGCCAAATTGAATGAGGTGGCTTGCGCTGCCCTGCCGGAGCGCAGCAGCATCGCGCCATGGAATGAAGCTTTCACCAGTGCGCGACGGGTGCGCTTCACCGAGATGGAGTATGCGCTGCCGCTAGCTGGCTTCGATGAAGCTTTCGCGAAGGTGCGAGCGTATTTCAGGCGTTCGGGAATTGGAGTTTCTTTCCCTGTCGAGGTGCGTACCGCGGCCGGGGACTCCACCTGGTTGGGTACCGCCAGCGGCAGGCAGACAGCATACATTGCCGTGCACCGCTACATTCGGGATAAGGCTCCGGGATACTTCCCGGCCATGGAAGAGATCTTCCGTTCTTTGGGCGGCCGGCCGCATTGGGGCAAGGAACATAGCCTGCAAGCAGCGGATTTGGCGCAGCTCTACCCGAAATTCAGCGATTTCACGAGGGTGCGCCAAACTGCCGATCCGGAGGGACGATTCCTCAATCCTTATCTGCGGGGTTTGCTCGGCATCTAGAACTGGACATCGGTCCAGATCAGCGGGCTTGATGCTTTCACCAAGTCCGGCACCGTTCCGGGCAGGGGCTGGGGACTGCTTGGCGGATGCTCCTGGATGCGGCCCTGGCCCAATACCTGCCAAGTTGCGCTGGGGACCAGGTAGCTGCCGGAATCATTCAAAGCATTCGCGCGCTTGAGCCCCTGGAGGAATGGTTCAACGCGATCTGCCGCGTTCTCCTGCAAGCCAAGTGCGCCGGCGATGACATAGCGGTCTTCGCCGACTCCTTCTGCTTGCTCGCCCTCATCGGTGCGAACGTAGTCCTCTCCGGCCAGGTAGCCGGTGAGAACCTTCAGCTCATCAGCCTGGCGTGCCTTGGCGAATTCCTGGTCCTGCGCATCTGGCTGGGTTTGGGTCGCAAGAATATGCACCGGCTCGCCACGGTATTGGATGGGAATGTCCCACAGCCCGGTGCTCATCACCGGAATGGAGGCGGCCAGCACACCAGAGAAGTCGGTGTGGTGCATCATGTCGTTGGCAACGTCCTGCCACTTGAGCCGGGAAACGCTGGTGACCTGGTCTTGTGCAATCGGGTACTTCGATAGCACGACAATCGAGCCCTGCTCGGCAAATGCGGCCTGGCCCCACGCATCCTCGGCGCCGCCGATGACGCCATCAGCATTCAGATCGGCACCGCTTTGCAGGCCCTTGGAGCCCACGGCCAGGTAGGAATACCCGTATTCCACATCGGCGCGGGCATCGTCGGGATTGTTCAGATACTGGTCGTTCAGTGCATCAACCGCGTCCTGGGTGGCGTCCATATCTGTCAGCACCACCACGTCCGCATTGGCGCTGCTGATCTTGTCTGCAACCTGCGCCGCCTGGCGGTCGGATCCGCGCATCAGGTTCGCGGGCAGCTCCTGGGGAGTTTCGCCGCTGAGATTTGCCTGGATGGTTGCCACGCGAAGCGAGGTCTCGGAAAGCTGCGCTGCGCTGGCACCCGCCGAGTCGCCAGGTCCAGTGGGTGCAGCAAAAGCGCCGGTTGCGGGGAACATCAACAGTGCCCCTAGACCCAGACTTGCTGTTCCGACTAATAACTTGCGCACTCAACCACCCTACGACGTTCGGCTACCGCTTGCCACCACCTTTACCGGATTGTAATGCCGCAGCCGCGGCGGCCTTCTTGTTCGCGGAAAGGACCTCGTCCATATAAGGAGCACGCACATGCATCGAGACACGGGCATCCACCAGGCACACGCCCCGGGCTCCGGCATCCACCCACTGCTGGACCCCGGCGAGGTCTTCGAGCGTGTCAACGCGGATTCCGGTGGCTCCCATGGCCTTGGCGATACCGGCGAAATCCACGGTCGGGATCAGCATCGGGTCTTCGTGCAGGCCGACGGATCCGTACTGGTGGATTTCCGCTCCGTACGCGGAGTCGTTGTAGATGACGATTACGCCACTTTCCACGGTGCGAACGATCGATTCGAGGTCCGCCAGGCCCATCAGGAAGCCGCCATCGCCGGCGGCCAGCACGACCGTGCGCCCCTGCGCCGCCGGGCCTGCGCCCACCATGGAAGCGATGCCCAGGCCGATGGACTGGTACGCGGTGCCCACGCAGCTCAAGGAGCGTGCACCGGTGGTCGACCAGTACATGGGCCCCCAGCCGATGAAGTGGCCGCCGTCTTGCACCAGCACGCGATTGGCCGGCAGGATCTTCTCCAGTTCGCTGGCCACGCGGCGCGGATCAAGCTGCCCGTCGGCGGCCAGGTCGTCACCGGCCGGACGGGTGCGCAGATTGGACAGGTCCAGGCTTGAACGCCATCCGCCCTGCGCCTGCTCCACCGCACCAAGCAGGTCCGCGGCGGCCAGGGTCGCATCGGCGGTGGCGAAATAGTCCACGCGCGGGTTGGTGGCGGCGCACCCCAGGTCGATCTGGATCAAGCTGGCATCCTGCGCGACCAGATCGCCAAAACGCATGGTGAACTGGTTCAACGAGGCGCCGAGCACCAATACCGTATCGGCCTGCGCGATGATCCGGGCGTTGGCCTCGGTGGAGAAGCCTCCGGTGATGCCCAAATCGAACTCGTAGTCCAGCAGGTCGCGGGCCAGCAGGGTACCCGAGGTGGTGGCGTCCAGCTTCTGCGCCAGCGACTGGACCTGCGCCGCGGCATCGATCGCGCCGCGGCCATAGAGGATGTGGGTGCGCTGCGAGGCGTTGAGCTTTCCAGCGATCTGCTCCAGCTGGGTGGAGTTCAGCTGCGGTGCCGGAGGGGTGCTGCGCAGGGAGGCGAAATCAGGCAGCTGCTCTTCGAGCGAATCCACCGCGGCCAAATCATAAGGGATCGCCAAAACAACCGGCATCCGTTCGCGCAACGCCAGGGCGGCCGCCTCCAGAGCGATGGCACCCGGGTTGTTGCGGTCAACGACGTAGCGCGGCGCTCGCACTGCTGTGTCGATCGCGGCCTGGTCGACGTCCCATCCACGCAGGCCGGAAGTTGGCGCGTCGCCGGTGACGAACAGCAGCGGGGTCCGGGCCGCGGCGGCTTCAGCCAGTGCGGTGATGGTGTTGGTGTAGCCGGCACCGTAAGTGGTGGAGGCGATGGCCAGCTTATTGGAGATGCGGAAGTAGGCGTCGGCGGCCGAAACGGCGGCCGATTCGTGGCGCACGGCGGTGTAGTCGAAGCCTGCACGCACTGCGGCGTCGAGGAAGTGGGCATTGCCGTTGCCCATCAATCCGAAGATCCGCGGGGCCAGCGGCTTGAGGGCGTGGGCAATGGCAGCTGAAACGCTAGACATTATGGACTCTTTTCAAGAAATCGTGCTGAAGAAATTCCATATATGTCTGCCGTTACCGGTTGCTGGACCGCAACGGGTATCGCCCCTTTTGAGAGCGCCGGAACCTGGCGGGGCCATGTTCCTGACTCACTGATGATAAGGCAGGAACCGCGCCTGGCGCTAGGCCGCTAGTGCGCCTTCCCATTAACACTTCCCCGGGGGCGATCTCGCAGCGTTCCGAGCGATGCGCCCACGCACCTCGGTCCTGCCCCCGCGCTTGGCTGCACCGGACGCCGAATGGCGCCACCGTGGCCTGCGCGCCGTGCACGGGGCCAAAAGTTTCACCCGGGCTCGGTGTTCGAAGTCGAAGTGTCATCCGAAAGTACCATGTACAGCAATTTTCAGATTCGATACTATCGAAATAACACTTAGTTGACTTGATCTTTATATGACAACTATCGGACATTATAGAGAAGGAACGCATGCTGAAGTTCTTGGGAATCACCTCTGAAGCACCTGCCGACGGATCAATCCCCGCGTGGCAGGGCGTCTCCAAGAAACACCGGGGCATCGCATTCGCCATTTCGCTTGCGCTGGGATTGGCCACGTTCCTGGTAACCCGCTGGCTGCTTTCCGACCTGCCGCCAGAAGGCTACTTGCCGCTCGTTCCCTGGAACGCGGCCGCCGCCATTCTGCTCATCAGCACGCTGGTGGCCGAGCGCGGATTGATCCGCAACGCGCCCGCCGAAACCTACGAAATCTAGGCGTCAGAACTGGGGGCGGTACGGAAAGCCGCACTCGCCCCCAACTTCGCGGAACTTCGCTGCTGCTCATCAAGCGCGGCGAACGGCGAATTCAGCAGCGCGACGGGCATTAAGCGCCCGGTGCGATCCGCCAGCCATTCGTCATGGACGAGGCCAGCGACCTGCCCGGCTACGGCGAAACTGCCGATGGAGCGCTCTTCGACTACGGCTTCGGGCTCAGCTACCAGGGCAAGTAGTTAAAGGGGCGGGACCCGGCATGCCTGTGGCTGCCGGGTCCCGCCCGCTTGCTGCGTGCTGCGCGCAGCTACTTTTCGTTTCCGTGGCTGGCCGCGTAGTCCTGCGCGCTCATCTGGCCCAGGCGCGAACGGCGCCGGCCGTAGCCAAGGTAGAGCGCTGCGCCGACGATCATCCAGATGATGAATACCAGCCAGGTATGCCAACCGAGCTGGCTCATCAGGAACAGGCAAGCGAAGATGCCCAGGATCGGGGTGAGCGGGTACAGCGGCACGCGGAAGGTGCGCTCGGCCTTGGGCTGGGTTCTGCGCAGGTAGATCACCGAGGCGCCCACCAGCGCGAAGGCGAACAGCGTGCCGATGCTGGTGGCGTCGGCCAGTGCGCCCAGCGGGATGAACCCGGCCGTGACCGCCACCAGGATGCCGGTGATCCAGGTGCCGGCGACCGGGGTGCCGGTGCGGGCCGAGACCTTGCCGAACACCGCGGGCACCAGCCCGTCGCGCGACATGGCCAGCAGGATGCGGGTCTGGCCGTAGAGCACGGTGAGCACTACCGAGGCGATGGCCAGCACGGCGGCGACCGCGAAGACCAGCACGAAGATCGGCTGCCCGGTCAGTTCGCCGATGATCTGCACCAGCGGCGCCTGTGCGCCTTCGAACCAGTTCCATTCGCGCGCGCCGATCGCCGAAACGGCCACCAGCACGTAGCTGATGGTCACGATCAGCATGGAGAGCATGATCGCCCGGGGCAGGTCGCGCTTCGGGTTCTTGGCTTCCTCGCCGGCCGTCGAGGCGGCGTCGAAGCCGATATAGGAGAAGAACACGCTCGATGCCGCCGCGGTCACGCCGGCGGCGCCCATTGGCAGCAGCGGCTCGAAGTTGCCCGCATTGAAGGCGCTGAAGGCGACGGCCGAGAAGAAGAGCAGGATGCCGGCCTTGATGGCCACGACGATCGAGTTCACGATGGCCGACTCGCGCGCCCCGCGCACCAGCAGCAAGGTGGCCAGTGCGACGACGATCAGCGCCGGCAGGTTAACCACTCCGCCGTCGGCCGGGCCGCCAGCCAGCAGCTCGGGCAGCTCCATGCCGAAGGTGCGCAACGTTTCGTTCACGTACTGGCCCGAACCCACGGCCACCGCAGCCACCGACACCGCGTATTCGAGCACCAGGCACCAGCCGCAGATCCAGGCGATGCCTTCGCCCATGGTGGCATAGGAATAGGAATAGCTGGAGCCGGAAACCGGAACCATGCCGGCCATTTCGGCATAGGACACCGCCGAAAGCAGCGCGGTAATGCCCGCGATCACGAACGAGATCCAGATGGCCGGACCGGCGATCGGCACGGTATCGCCGAGGATCACCAGGATGCCGGTGCCCATGGTGGCGCCGACGCTGATCATGGTCAGCTGCCACATGCCCAAGGTGCGGCGCAGCTGGCCTGCCCCTGCATTGGTTTCCGCTTCGGCGATCATATTCGTGATCGACTTGCGGCGGCGCAGCTGCGCGCCCAGCAGGGTGGCCGGACTGGAGCTCACGGACGGTTTGCGGTTCATCGCGGATCCTCAAGGGAAATGGTGGTGCTGCCTCGCCCCTGCCTAGGATGCGGCCGGGCGCTGCGCGTGGAAGTTCTGAACTGGAATATCATGTCATAATCCAGCTGGTCCCGACTTTTCAGGAATCCGGCGGGTTCGCACTAATTCCCGCTTCTTCTTGGGCATTAGCCGTATTTGCGCATCGCTCGGCAGTCAGCTTTTGAGATGGATTTCATGATCAGGAATGCATATTTATGCATTTTATTCCGCTTCGCGCACTAGCGCCTATCGAAAACCCCTGAAGTTTTCCACACTATTAGAAGACATGTTCGAACAAGCGAAGTATAATTAGAACATGTCCGAAGCAAAGGCGCACGGAAACAGCCTCACCCCACCAGCACCCCCCGAGGAATTCGACCTCCACGTCCAAACCGTGCAAAACGACCTCTCCGCCCTCGAGGAACACGGCAGCAAAGCCGACTGCGCCCACGGTATCGAATTGCTGGAAGCCCTCATCTCCGCAGCACGCTGCAAGCAGGCCTGCCTCGCCCACCAAATCGAAAAAGAATACGTCCGCGACCACGAAGAACGCGGCGTCCACCTCGATGACCAAACCCGCGGCGCAGCCGCCTGCGTCGCTCTGGCCCGCAAGCAATCACCGCACGGCATGCGCAACTACCTGGTCAATTGCCGCATCCTCTTCGAAGACACCCCGAACCTCGCCGCCGCCTGCGCCCGCGGCGAATTCACCGAAGCCCAAACCCAAGCCATCCTCACCCCGCTCCAAGACCTCAAACCCCAGCGCCGCACCGAATTCGACCAGCTCTACGCCCAGAACCCGCACATGTTCGAATCCATGGGCACCACCCAAATCAAGGAAACAGTCCGAAAATTCGCCTTGGCCTACATCTCCGACCCCGACTCCATCAAGCAGAAAACCGTCGAAGAGCAACGCAACCTCACCCTGAAAATCGACGACCAGCACGGCCGCATCATCATCCACGGCGAATACCCCCTGCTGCAGGGCATGTGCCTCAAACGCTACCTCGACGAAGAATCGAAAACCCTGCGCAAAAAAGGCGACCCGCGCACCCGCACCCAGATCCGCGCCGACCTGCTCTTCAGCTACATGATGGTCGGCGAACCCTCCAAAATGCCCATCGCCCTGCAAGTCGCAGTAGTCATGACCGACCGGGCCCTGTTCGCCGGCGAACGCGAACCAGCCTATCTGGAAGGCTACGGCTTCATCCCCGCCCAGAGCGTACGCGAATGGATCAGCGGGCACCAGATCCCCAACAGCCTGACCTTCGACCAAATGGACGCCAAACCCACCACGGAGCTGATCGAACAGCTCGACGTGCGCACCGAACTCGCCCGCCTCTACACCGCACCCGGCGACCAGGACCTGATCGCCATGGACTCCAAAGCCCGGATCTTCCCGGAAAAGCTCAAGAAGTTCATCGCGATCCGCGACCGGCACTGCCGCACCCCGTTCTGCGACGGCATCGTGGAGGAAATAGACCACGTCAAGCAATACGCCCGCGGAGGCAGGAGCACCGTCTTCAACGGCGATGGCCGCTGCGCTAGTTGCAACAAGGCCAAGGAAGCCGCCGGCTGGTACGAATACACGACCTACGGCAACGGCCACACCATCATGATCTGTCCCGGCTCGGCGATGTCCTACAAGTCCACCGCGCCGCCAGCTACGGGCTACGCGCACAAGCCGTTCCCGCAATTGAGACGCGACTCGAAATGGATACAGCAGCTCAAGGAACGGCTGAAGCCCAAGGATGGCCCTGAAGACATCGCAGCCTGACTCCCGGCAAGCAACCATTGCGCGTACTCATGGCTTAATGCCGCTCGACGCCACCGGCTTTGCGCAGCATCCTGCGACAAAGCCGCCTGGAAACTACTTTCCAAGCGGCTTTGCTCCGACCTCTACTTGCTGGCGGCGTCTGCCAGCAGTTCAACGATGTGGCGGTATTCCTTGCCCGTCGCACGGGTCATGCCCAGTTCACAGGTGCGGTTGCACGAAGCGTGTTCCTGCGCATCCAGTTCACGAACCTCGGCAGCTTCGCGAGCGGTAGCCGACTCGGTCAGCTCCGGATGCAGCATGCCGCGGTCACCGGCAAAACCACAGCAGCCCCAGTTCACCGGGGTGTTCACGGTATCTGCCACAGCCTCTGCGATCTTCTGCATGTCCGGGTTCAGGCCCATCTGCGTGGACGAGCAGGTTGGGTGCAAGGTGACCGAGCAGATCTTCTCGAGCGCTGGCAGCTTCTCCAGCAAGTGCTGCGAAGTGAACGCCAGCAGGTCAACCACTTCGTAGCCATGCTCGGCCAGGGTATGCGCAAAGCCTTCGGTGCAGCTGGAGGCATCGGAGATGATCGGCAGGACCTTGCCCGGCATGGCCGCACGGACTTCTTCCAGCACGCGCTGGCCCATGACCTCATGGCCCTGTTCGTAGCCCTTGGAAGTCCACGGGGTACCGCAGCAGGTGGATTCAATGCCCTCGGGGACGTAAACCGAGACGCCAGCAGCGTGCAGCAGCTTGGTGAACGCCGGGGCAACTCCTTCCCCATCTCCTGCAGGGCCGAACATCGAATTCACGCAGGCTGGCAGGTAGATGGCCAGCGGCTCGGTGCCAGCTGCACCCAAGTTGCCGGCCATGGGCTTGCGCGCCTTGCCACCGCCGGGCAGGTCGGCATCGTAACGTGGCATGGTGTCGGTGCTGACCAACTTGCGCGCAGCATCGGTGGCACCGCGGACCAGCGAAGCAGGGAATTTATCGGCGATGCTCAGGGCCAGCGAACCAGCGCGCGTGGCAGGTCCCCATCCCTTGGCTGCGGCCTTGAAGCCGGCTTCCAGGACCGGGTGCGCGTCTTCGCGGCGCAGGCGCTTGACCAGCAGGCCGGTGTTGATGCCCACCGGGCAGGCGGTGACGCACATGCCGTCCACGGCACAGGTCTGCACGCCGTTGTATTCGTAGTCGCGCTCCAGTTCGGCCGCCAGCTCGGCGTTGCCCTCGGCCTCGGCCTTGGCGATGGCCCGGCGCACGACGATGCGCTGGCGCGGGGTCAGGGTCAGGTCCTTGGACGGGCAGACCGGCTCGCAATAGCCGCATTCCACGCAGTGGTCGGCCTCGATCTCGATGGTCTCGTTGAGCTTGATGTTGCGGATGTGCGCGGCGTGGTCTTCGTCGATGATCACCCCGGGGTTCATCATCAGGCGCGGGTCGCAGGCGGCTTTCAGCTCCAGGTGCACCTCGTAGAGCTCATCGCCGTACTGCGCGCGCACGAACGGCGCCATGGCGCGGCCGGTGCCGTGCTCCGCCTTGAGGTTGCCGTCCTTGTCCAGAATCAGCTGGACCATCTTGTCGTTGAAGGAGTTGTACCGGTTCAACGCCGCATCGCCTTCGAAACGGTCGGTGAGCATGAAGTGGATGTTGCCGTCCTTGGCGTGGCCGAAGATCACCGAATCCGCGTAGCCGTACTCGGTGAACAGCTCCTGCAGGCTGTCGCAGGTTTCGGCCAGGGACTCTACCGGGACCACGACGTCTTCGAGCAGCGCGGTGGTGCCTGTGGCGCGGGCACCGGCTACCGAAGCATACAGGCCCTTGCGGAACTTCCACGCGGCCTGGCGGTTCTTCGCATCTGGGGACAGCACCGCTGGGGCGCGCAATGCCGATGCGTCGAGCAGCGACTGGCCGGCGGAGCGCAGCCCGGCCAGTTCCTCTTCGGTGTCCGCATGGTATTCGACCAGCAAGGCGGCCTGCTGGTCGACGTCGAAGCCCATGATGGCATCCGGCACGCCGGGCAGCGACTGGCCCACGCGCAGCGAGGTGGAATCCATCAGTTCCAGGGTGGCGGCGCCGGAATCCACGAGTTCAGGCAGCGCCCGGGTGGCCAGATCCAGGTTATCGAAGACGGCCAAGGTGGCGATGGCCAGCTTGCGGATCGGCACGGTGCGGAAGACGGCCTCGGCGACGAACGCCAGGGTGCCCTCGGAGCCGATGATCAGGTGGGCCATCAGCTCTGCCGGGGTGTCGTAGTCCAGGAAGGCGTTAATGCCGTAGCCCATGGTGTTCTTCAGCGCGAAGTGCTTCTCGATCTTGGCGACCGAGGCCGGGTTGCTGCGCACGCGCTGGCCCAGCTTGTCCAGCGTGGCGACCAGTTGCGGTTCAGCGGCGGCCAGCTTGCGGTCGGCCTGTGGATCCGCGGTGTCGATCATGGTGCCCGAGGGGAGCACGAAAGTCATGGATTCCAGGGTGCGGTAGGTGTTGAATTCGGTGCCGCAGGCCATGCCCGAGGAGTTGTTCGCGATCACGCCTCCGATGGTGCAGGCCGCCTCGCTGGCCGGATCCGGCCCCAGCTTGCTGCCATAGACGGCCAGGCGCGCGTTGACCTGGCGGACGGTGGCACCGGGCTGCACGCGCACGCGCGCTCCGTTATCGAGCACGGTGATGCCGCGGAAGTTGCGGCGCACATCAATCATCAGTCCGTCGCCACTGGCTTGCCCGGCCAGCGAGGTGCCGCCCGAGCGCAGGGTGACCGGCTGGTTGCCGCGCGCGGCCGCAGCCAGCAGCGCGGAGACTTCCGCGGCGTCCTTGGCCAGCACGACAGCTTGCGGCGTGTACAGGTAGTGCGAGGCATCCGAGGCGTAGGCAACGCGGTCGATGGATCGGGTCTTGACGCGATCCTGGTCGCCGACCAGATCGAGGATGCCGGATGAAACCGTCGTTTCTCCGAGTGCTGGCGTGCTCAATGCCATGGTGCGCTCCTGTGCAGTTGGCAAGCGGCGCTTGCCGAATACGGAAATTGTCTTACAAGTACACAAGCCATAGTAGTACTATTCATGGGATACTTGTTAGGTAAATTTTCCGCGGCTCGAAAGGACCCTGATGGCGGCCCGTTTAGGTGTGGTTTCCGTGGTTCAGGCCGTCGTCAAGTCCCTGCGTGCCCGGATTTTCAGCGGGGAACTGTCTCCCGGCACCCCGCTGGGCGAAGTGGACGTCGCCGCGCACTATGAAGTGGCCCGGCCAACCGCCAAGGCCGCGCTGGAGAACCTCGTTGCCAGCGGCCTGCTGACGCGCAACGCGCATCAGAGCGCGAAAGTCACGCTGCTCTCATCCGCCGACGCCCGCGACATCTACCGCACCCGCGCCATCATCGAAGCAGAGGCCGTGCGGCTGCTGGCCAGCACCGGACAGGTCCCGGAAGCTGCACGCGAGGCCAATGCCGAAATCACCGCACTGCGCGATGCTTCCCCGATCCAGATCGTCAATCCGGATGTCCGCTTCCACTCCGCACTGGTCCAGGCCCTGGATTCGACCCGTACCAGCGCAATCTACGGCCAGCTCAGCGATGAGATCCGCCTGTGCATGACCCACGTCCAGGATGCAACGCTGCTGAACACCGCGGACATCGCCAGCGAACATGAACGCCTGCTCGAATGCATCGCCGCCGGCGATGCCCAGGGCGCGGCAGAGGTTTTGGCCCAGCACCTCTCCCGCGCCAGCACCCGATTGGCCGAGCACCTCGACAGCCTTTCGCAAGGTAGGCGAAGATAGGAGCATGGGCATTTTCGCAAGCAGGAAAAGCATTGAGCAGGACTTCGCGCGCATGACACAGCGCCTGGATGCGGTAGCCGCCTTCCAGGCCGAGGGGCTCAGCGCGAAAGCGCGCGTCCTGGCCACGGGCCTGCGAAAGATTGTTCCCGAAGCCGGGTTCGAGCTGGCTGCCAAGGATGCCACCGCATGGATCCACGCGCACGAGGCCCTGCGCCTGCTGGAAGGCACCATCTCGATCCTCGAGGGTTGGAACGGTTCACCCGACGAGGTCTTCATCTCCAGGGCGGCGAGCGCATCGCCCGATTCCCCGGCTGGTGAGGCGATGTCCGATGTTCCAGCCGATCACCTGGGTATTCTGCGCCCCGCAGACGACGGCACCCTGCAGCTATTGGCAACCTTGGACCCCGCGGAGCAGCTGCGGCTAACCGGCTGGCTGCGCACTTTCACCCGGGCATAAAAACACCTTTCCCACCTAGCGGCATTGCGGGCCTCCGCACATACCCCCACCCGTATTTTTGACATACCCCCGGGGGTATAGACTAGTCTGGTTCCAATCCACCTTGAAAGGAACCAACCATGCTGCTTGAACGCCTCTACGACGAAGATCTCGCGCAGGCCAGCTACTTCATCGGCTGCCAGGCCAAAGGCGAAGCTCTCGTGGTCGACGCGCGCCGCGACATCGCCGACTACCTTGCCCTGGCTGCCAAGCACGGCATGCGCATCACGGCCGTCGCTGAAACCCACATCCACGCCGACTACCTTTCCGGAACCCGCGAACTAGCCGCCGCCACCGGCGCCACCAGCTACGTTTCGGGCGAGGGCGGCAAAGATTGGCAGTACGGATTCGAGGCAGAACGTTTGATGGATGGCGATATCATCACGCTGGGCAACCTGCGCATCGCCGCCCGCCACACCCCGGGCCACACCCCGGAGCACCTGGCTTACGCCATCACCGACGGAGCCTTCAGCCAAGACCCTGGCTACCTGCTCTCCGGCGACTTCATCTTCGCCGGCGACCTAGGCCGTCCGGATTTGCTGGACGAGGCCGCCGGCGGTGTCGATACCCGCTTCGAAGGCGCCCGCGATCTCTTTGCTTCGCTGAATAAAACCCTGGCAGAATTGCCCGATTACATCCAGGTGCATCCAGGCCACGGCTCGGGCAGCGCCTGCGGCAAAGCGCTGGGCGCGGTCCCTTCCACCACGTTGGGCTACGAACGCGAGTTCGCCTGGTGGAGCACCTACCTGGCCAACGACGACCAGGACGGCTTCATCGCCGAACTGCTCAACGGCCAGCCCGACGCCCACGCCTACTTCGGCCGCATGAAGCGGCAGAACCGCCTGGGCCCAGCCATCCTGGGCCAGCTCGACCCCCTAGCTGAAATACCCGTCCAGCAGCTCCTCCAGCAGCTGGAGGCGGGGGTCTCGGTGCTCGTCGATACCCGTGGGCACACCCAGATCGCCGCAGGCACCGTTCCCGGCGCGCTGTCCATCCCGGGTACGGCGAAGACCGCCAGCTTCGGCGCCTGGGCCTACGATCCGGAAAAGGACCAACGCGCCCTGATCGTGCTGGCCGAGACCGGCGAACACGCCGCGACGATCCGCGCCCACCTAATGCGCGTGGGCATCGACGCGGTCAAGGGTTTCACCACCAGCTTGGAAGGCCTGCCAACGGTGAAGCCGAAGTCGATCACCCCGGCACAGCTGGACGATTTCGAGTACGAGATGCTGCTGGATGTCCGCAACAAGACCGAGTTCGCCGCCGGGCATATCCCGGGCGCCAAGCAGCTGTCCGGCGGACGGGTGTTGTGGAATCTCGATCAGCTGCCCGCCGGCGGCACCATCGTCACCTACTGCCAAAGCGGCATGCGCAATGCCGTGGCCGCCAGCGCACTGCGCGATGCCGGCTACAACGTCGTCGAGCTTGAGGGCAGCTACCTCGGCTGGTCCTCCTTCGCCAACTAGCCACCCCCGCCACGAAAGCTGAACTGCATTCAATGACTACCCCTTTGACCACCATGGACGCCGAAGCACTTAAATGCCTGGTGGAAGCCCCCGACACGGACCTCGCCTTGATTGACGTGCGCACCGCGGGCGAATTCGAAACCCTCCACATTCCCGGCTCGTACAACGTGCCGCTCGAAGAATTCACCGCCAACGCCACCGAGGTGCTCGCCAAGATTCCAGGCAAGCCGGTGCTGATCTGCCACAGCGGCAACCGTGCTTCCAAGGCGCAGCGTGCCCTGCAGGAGCAGCAGATCGAGCACAGCACGGTACTGCTTGGCGGCGTCACCGCCTACGAAAATGCCGGCGGCACCATGGTGCGCGGCGTGCAGCGTTGGGCGCTGGACCGCCAGATGCGCATGACCGCAGGTTCCGTGGTGCTCGCCGGGTTGCTCGGAGCGAAGTTCATCTCCCCGAAGTTCGCCTATCTTTCGGCGGCCATCGGTGGCGGACTGGTGTTCTCAGCCCTGCGGGATTCTTGCCCGATGATCAGCTTCTTGGGCAAGATGCCCTGGAACAAAGTAAAGAAGTAGGCCATGGAGTTCGGACCGCTGCTGGTTCTGGCCCTTGCACTAGCGAGCATCGTCGGGCTGTCCCTGGGACTGTTCGGCGGCGGCGGTTCAATCCTGATGGTTCCCCTGCTCAGCTATGTAGCCGGGTTGCCCGCCAAGGAAGCGATCGCCACCTCCCTGCTGGTGGTCGGTGCGACCTCGGCAGCGAGCCTGATCCCGCATGCCCGCAAGGCCAATGTGCGTTGGAAACAGGGGATGGTCTTCGCGTCCACCAGCATGCTTGGCGCCTTTGGCGGCGGGCTGCTGGCCAGCGGGATCCCTGCCCAGCTGCTGATGCTCGGTTTCGCGATCATCATGCTGGCCAGTGCCCGCGGGATGATCCGCGGACGGAAAAACACTGGCAGCGCAACACAGCCGTTGTGGCTGTCCGCCCCGGTCGGCTTGGGCATTGGCATGGTCACCGGCCTGGTCGGTGCCGGAGGCGGTTTCCTGCTCGTCCCTGCACTGGCTTTGCTGGCCGGGCTGTCCGTGCAACAGGCGGTGGGCACCTCCCTGCTGGTGATCACCCTGAATTCGATCACTGGCCTGGCCGGGCAGTTGAATTCAGTTGCACTGGATTGGCCGCTGGCCGCAGGGCTGGCGACCACCGCGATCCTCGGTTCGTTGATCGGCGCACGGCTTTCGCGCAGGATCGACGAACGCGCTTTGCGCAAGGGTTTCGGCTACTTCGTCTTGGCCATGGGCGTGTTCGTGCTCAGCCAGGAACTACCGGCTCCCGGCGGGCTGGTCGTAGTTGCGGTTGCAGCCCTCGCGGGCGCATTGGTGCTGCTGTGCAACAAAATTCCGGCGATGGGGGCGCGCTGCCCGCTCGTTCTGAAAGGAGAAACCCGATGAAGCCGCTTGAATTGTCAGCTTCGAACTTCGCTGGGTTCATCGCAAGGAACCGGCTGGTGCTCGTGGATTTCTGGGCGCCTTGGTGCGGTCCTTGCCGCGGCTTTGCCCCGATTTTCGACGAAGTATCCGCGGCGCATCCTGAAATCGCCTTCGCCAAGGTGAATACCGAAACCCAGCCGGATTTGGCGCAGGCAGCCCGGATTGCATCCATACCGACGCTCATGGCGTTCAAGGATGGGATACTTGTACATTCAAAACCCGGAGCGTTGAGCTCTGGCGCTATGGAGCAGTTGCTCGTCCAACTCAAACACCTGGATGCCGAAATTGCAGAAGACGACTAACCCGCTACCCGTACCAAGGAGAAATTGATGCGCACTGCTGACGAAGCGACCCGCAAGCGGATCCTCAACCGCCTTAAGCGTGCCCGAGGCCAGCTTGATGCGGTGATCAACGCCGTGGAAACCGATGGTTCGTGCAAAGAGGTAGTCACTCAGCTGGCCGCCGTCTCCACCGCGCTGGACCGCGCCGGATTCGCCATTGTCTCCACCGCGATGCAGTACTGCATCGCCGATCCCGAGAAGGCTTCCGAGGAAGAAGACGGCCTGAGCGTCGAAGAACTCGAAAAGCTCTTCCTCTCCCTGTCCTAACCACTACCCCAAGGAAAAAATTATGTGCCGCCAGGTTCAATGCAAGATCTGCCAGAAGACCACGTGGGCTGGCTGCGGCCAGCACGTTGAAGCAACTATGCGCAATGTCCCCAATAAGGACCGTTGCCAGGGCCACGAAGCCGAACCGAAGAAGGGCTTCTTCAAGCGCCTGTTCGGCTAGACCGGGGTCATAGAGGGTCAAGGGTTTCACTGCCCCGGGATTCGTTGGCATAATCCGAAGTATTTAGCCCATCCGCGGCTGAGCAAACTTCACTCCCCCAAGGAAACGGCAGGCATGACTTCAAAGATCCGCATCGGTATTGCTGGCTATGGGAATCTGGGACGCGGCGTCCAAGCCGCGATCGCCAAGAATCCCGATATGGAGCTGGTGGGCGTCTACACCCGCCGTGACCCGCAGGCCCTCCAACTGGCTCAGCCGGCACCGCGGTTCGGCATCGATGAGCTGGAAAAGCACGCCGCGCAGATCGACGTATTGATCCTTTGCGGCGGCTCGAAATCGGACTTGCCGCAGCAGGGCCCGAAGTTCGCGGCGCTGTTCAACACCGTGGACAGCTTCGATACCCACGCCCGCATCCCCGAGTACTACGCGTCCATCGACGGCCCGGCGAAGGCAGCTGGCAAGACCGCGTTGCTCTCCGTGGGCTGGGATCCGGGCATGTTCTCGATCAACCGGGTCTTCGGGGAGGCCTTGCTGCCCGACGGCGAAACCTACACCTTCTGGGGCCGCGGGCTGAGCCAGGGGCATTCGGATGCGATCCGCCGCGTCCCGGGCGTCGCCACCGGTGTGCAGTACACGATCCCGAGCCAGGAGGCTATCGACCGGGTCCGGGCCGGCGAGCGCCCTTCCTTGAGCACCCGCGAGAAGCACCAGCGCGAATGCTTTGTCGTGCTCGAAGACGGTGCCGATCCGGAGTCGGTGCGCGAAGCCATCGTGACCATGGAGCACTACTTCAACCAGTACGACACCACGGTGCAGTTCATCGACGAGCAGACCTTGGCCGCCGAGCATTCGAATATGCCGCATGGCGGGTTCGTGATCCGTTCGGGCAATACCAGCGACGAGCAGAAGCAGGTCATCGAGTATTCGCTGGCACTTGGCTCCAACCCGGAATTCACTTCCAGCGTGCTGGTGGCTTACGCCCGGGCCGCCTTCCGGATGAACCAGCGCGGCATCACCGGTGCGCAGACCGTTTACGATGTGGCCCCGGGGCTGCTCTCGCCCAAATCCCCCGCACAGTTGCGCGCGGAGCTGCTCTAGGATTTTGCCGGGCCAGCAGCTCACCCGCTGGCGAGCGCATCCTTCTCCCAGGCCTCCACTGGCCCCGGGACCTGCACGAACAGCGGATGCAGGGCCACCTGCCCTGCCGGTTCCAAGCGGGCGATGCGCGCGGGATCCCGGACGGAGAGCTTGCGCAGCAGGTGCTCGCGCTCGAAGTGCACCTGCCCCTGGGTGACCGGGATCTTTTCCAGCTGCGCGGCGGCTGCCGGATGCAGGATCTTCGCGGCGTCGAAGCGATAGCCCCGGACAGCCGCTTCGTCCCACAAGCCCTGCAGATAGCCGCCCATATGCACCAGCGGGGCGGGCTGCGCCTTGAACCGGAGAAGCTGCGGGTGCCCTGTATAGCCCTTGGTCTGGCCGGCGAGCACCTTCTGGGCCAGCAGTGTTTCACGCCAACAGGCAACCAGCCCTTTGGCGTCGAGCAATGAGGGGTGCAGGGACCACAGTCGCATGGGCCAAGCCTAGTCGGGGTTCGGGCCAGCCGGGAACTCGATGATCTCGCTGCGAATCAAGAAGCGCTTGCCCTCCGGGGCTTCGACGGAGAAACCGGATCCCCGCCCGTTGACCACGTCAACGGTGAGCTTGGTGTGCTTCCAGTATTCGAATTGCTCCTTGGACATCCAGAAATCAATGTCGCCCAGGGCGGTGCCATCAGCGCCGTCCAGGGAAAGCACGCCGAGCCGGATGTCCGATCCCCCGGTGCGGAACTCGCCGGCCGGATAGCACATCGGCGAGGACCCGTCGCAGCATCCTCCGGACTGGTGGAACATCAGCGGGCCGTGGATCCCCCACAGCTTGCGCAGCAGGTCCAGGGCTTCGGAGGTGAAGGCCACCCGCGAGAACTCTTCGCCCTCGATTGCGGCGCGTGTTTCGGTTACGGTGCTCATGTCCTGCTCCTGCCTCGTTGTCCACGTCCGGATTTATCTCGTTGTGGCCAGTGTCCTCTTTTTGGGCCGCACCGTCCATCGCTCGGCCAGGGCGGCCAGGGCGGCCAGGGCACCGGTACCGGATGCCGCTTCGAAAAGCCGCATCCGGTACCGTGCCATCAACCATTGCGGATCCGGCTACGCCCTGCCGGCGTAGTCGATGACAACGCGCCCATCGATCTTGCCATGGCGCATTTCGTCGAATACGGCGTTGATATCTTCCAGCGGGCGGGTATGGAAGGTCGGCTTGATCTTCCCTGCCGCATAGAATTCCAGCGCCTCGATCATGTCCTGCCGTGTTCCCACGATCGATCCGCGGATGGTCAGGCCCTTGAGCACGATGTCGAAAATGGGTGCGGGGAAATCACCGGCGGGCAGCCCGTTGAACACGATCGTTCCGCCGCGCCGGGTCATGCCGATCGCTTGCCCGAACGCCTTTGGATGCACCGCCGTAACCAGCACGCCGTGCGTTCCGCCAACCTTCTGCTGGATGATCTCGGCCGGGTCCTGGGCGAAGGCATTGACGGTGATTTCCGCTCCATGCTTCGAGGCCAGCGCCAGCTTGTCATCGGCCACGTCAATGGCGATCACCCGCATGCCCATGGCCACCGCGTACTGCACCGCGATATGGCCCAGTCCGCCGATACCCGAAATAGCCACCCACTGGCCGGGCTTGACCTCAGTCATCTTCAGGCCCTTGTAGACAGTCACTCCCGCGCACAGCACCGGCGCGATTTCATGGGGATCCGAGCCCTCCGGGATGTGCGCGGCATAGCGGGAATCCACCAGCATGTACTGGCCGAAGGAACCGTCCACGGAATACCCGCCATTGGACTGGGCTTCGCACAGCGTCTCCCAGCCGGTGCGGCAGTACTGGCAGTGCCCGCAGGCGCTAGCCAGCCACGCGTTGCCGATCATGTCCCCGAGCGCGACCTCGGTGACTCCTTCGCCGAGCTTTTCCACGATGCCCACGCCTTCATGCCCGGGAATCAGCGGAAGCTTCGGCTTGACCGGCCAATCGCCTTCGGCGGCGTGCAGGTCGGTGTGGCAGACGCCCGAGGCGATCAGCTTCACCAGCACCTGGCCGGGGCCGGGCTCGGGGATCGCGGCTTCCTTCACCTGGAACTCTTCGCCGAAGCCCTCGACTATTGCAGCTTTCATCTTGCTCATGTACTTTGTCCTTTGCATGGCATTCGAAGGTGCGGGGTGCCGGCTGGCGTGCGGGGGATGAGGCCAATCGATCCCCGGACGCCGTCCCGGCTGGCCCCGTACCTTCGAGGTCTGTTGTCATCTCATGCTGCTCGTGGCAGCTACTGCTCCTAGAAGAAGCCCAGCTTGTCTTCCGAGTAGGAAACCAGCAGGTTCTTGGTCTGCTGGTAGTGGTCCAGCATCATCAGGTGGTTCTCGCGGCCGATGCCCGAGGACTTGTAGCCGCCGAAGGCCGAGTGCGCCGGGTAGGCGTGGTACTGGTTGACCCACACGCGTCCGGCCTGGATGGCGCGGCCGGCACGGTAGGCCACGTTGCCATTGCGGCTCCACACCCCCGAACCCAATCCGTACAGGGTGTCGTTGGCGATGGAGATCGCGTCGTCGTAGTCCTTGAACTTGGTCACCGCGACCACCGGCCCGAAGATCTCCTCCTGGAAGATGCGCATGTCATTGGTGCCCTCGAAGATGGTCGGCTTCACGTAGTAGCCGCCGGAGAGCTCTCCGCCCAGATCCGCCCGTCCCCCGCCGAGCAGCACCTTGGCGCCCTCGGACTTGCCGATGTCCATGTAGGAGAGGATCTTCTCGAGCTGGTCGTTGGATGCCTGGGCACCCATCATGGTGTCGGTATCCAGCGGGTGGCCCTGCTTGATGGCCTTGGTGCGGGCCACCACATCGCCCATGAAGCGGTCGTAGATGCTTTCCTGGATCAGCGCACGCGATGGGCAGGTGCAGACTTCGCCCTGGTTCAGCGCGAACAGCGTGAATCCTTCCTGCGCCTTGTCGTAGAAGGCGTCGTCCTTGGCCGCGATGTCCTCGAAGAAGATGTTCGGGGACTTGCCGCCCAGCTCCAGGGTGACCGGGATCAGATTTTCCGACGCGTACTGCATGATCAGCCGGCCGGTAGTGGTTTCGCCGGTGAAGGCGATCTTGCGGATGCGCTTGTTGGAGGCCAGCGGCTTGCCGCATTCCACGCCGAAGCCGTTGACCACGTTCAGCACGCCGGCTGGAAGCAGATCGCCGATCAGTTCCATGAGAACCAGGATGGAGACCGGGGTCTGCTCGGCGGGCTTGAGCACGATCGCATTGCCGGCAGCCAGGGCCGGGGCGAGCTTCCACACGGCCATGAGCAGCGGGAAGTTCCACGGGATGATCTGCCCGACCACGCCCAGCGGCTCGTGGTAGTGGTACGCGGTGGTGTCCTCGTCGAGCTGGGAGAGGCTGCCTTCCTGGGCGCGGATTGCTCCGGCGAAGTAGCGGAAGTGGTCCACTGCCAGCGGGAGGTCGGCATTCAGGCACTCGCGGATCGCCTTGCCGTTATCCCAGGTCTCGGCCACGGAGAGCATTTCAAGGTTTTCCTCGATGCGGTCCGCGATCTTGTTCAGGATGACGGCGCGTTCGGCCGGGCTGGTCTTGCCCCAGGCGCCAGCCGCCGCATGCGCCGCGTCGAGCGCCACTTCGACGTCTTCTGCGGTGGAACGGGCCACCTCGCAGAAGACCTTGCCGGTGACGGGGGTGATGTTCTCGAAGTACATGCCCTTGACCGGGGCTACCCATTCACCGCCGATGTAGTTCTCGTAGCGCGGCTTGAAATTGACCAGTGCTTCATCGGTATTCGGGTTTGCGTAAACCGCCATTGCTCCACGTCTCCTTAGTCGGATGTCCTGGCCGCGATGGCATCATCGCGGAACCTTGCTTGTGACTCTAGTCACACGAAGGTTGCAGTCAGGTTGCAACGGGATCCCAGATGACCGCAATGGCATGTTCGAGCCTGGCGGGAGGAACGGCAATGGCAAGGAACCTAGTTCTCGAGGGCCTGGACCTCGGCGACGACAAGTGAGCGCGCTGGCGATTGCGCAGGCAATTCGCGCAAGGCAGCTCGCAAGAGGCCAGGGTCAGCCAGCTGGCGGCCCAGGTTCAGCAGCTGATGCGCAGTTCCTCGATCCAGCACCATTTCACGCAGCGCGGCCTCGGTCCGGTACAGCAGCGAGACGATGCCTGGCGCCTGGGAGCGGGCCAGCAGGCCCGGGGAGTACAGCGGCAGGGCGGAATCGAGATCGCCCTGCTCCAGTGCACGCCATAGGCGGCCAAGGGTCGTATGCAGGTCCCACTGAAGGCGGTACGGGCGTGAAGTCAAGGCACGCCCGCCTGGGCCCGCGAGTACCTTGCGCAGCCTGACGATTTCGGCGCGGACCGTGCCCTCGGCCGCGGAATCGGGACGCTCGAACAGCTCTTCCACCAGCTGGGCAGTGCTCAGGCCTTCCCGGTAGTGCGCCAGAAGGGTCAATATTTCTGCATGGCGAAGGGAAATCGGCACTGATCCCAGATGGGCCCCATCAGAGCGCCCCAAGTCCAGGTAGTCGGGATCGGCCACGACTCCGGCACCCGGCAAGAGCAGCTGCGTTTCCGCAGCCATGACCGCCGCTTGCAGCAGCGGCAAGGAGTGCGTGGCAACGGCTTCCGGGCCACCGGTCAGGTCGATTGCGCCAATTACCTGACCAGTGCGCGGATCGCGGATCGGTACCGCCGAGCAGCTGTACTGCTGGGCTTGCTCATAGAGATGCTCAGCCCCCGAGACCTGCGAACCGGCCCCGGTTGCCAGCGCCATTCCCGGCGCGGATGTGCCAACACTCTTTTCTGCCCAGTCGGCACCTGCCATGAAGCCCACGTGCTCGGCTTGGCTCATCGAACTGGTGCTTCCCGCAACCCACAACAAGGTTCCGCCGGCATCCGCAAGGGCGACCAAGAGATTGGCGTCGGTTGCGGCGGGAACAAGGAGCTTTTCGAAAACAGGCCAAATCCGCTGGAGCTCGCTGCGCTCGCGGGCAAGGCGCAACCGGTCGTTGCTCAGAACCGGCGGTTCTTGAACCGAGCCTGTTTGGGCCAGCGACCGTTTCCAGGATTCGCGCACGTCATTGCGCAATGGGAGGTCGCCCAGTCCGGTTTCCTGCGAGGAGAGCAGCTCGCGGGCTTTTTGTGCGCGGCGAGTTGCGTTGGACCAGTCGATGGCAGATGTGCTCACGCTCCCCCTTCACCCCGTCGGAAAGATGGTTCTGTGCAGTTCCAACCAGACTAGGCGAAGAGGGGATGCTTGAGAAGAGGCGTGCTCCAACCCCTACTTCAACAGTTCAATCAGGGCATCCTCGTGGGTCAGCTGCGGGTGGTGCCCCGCGGAGGGAATGGAGTGCAGTCCAGCCTCGGGCCGGGACTCCAGCTGCCGGATTGCGGCGGGGTCCAATGGGTCTTCGGCTCCCCAGATAATTCGGAGCGGACCGTCATAGCGATCGAGCATCTCCCGCAACTGCCGGCGCCACTGCTTGGAACTCGCCAGGGCGAGATGGCCAGCTACCGCGGCGGCGGTACTTCGCTTCAGATCGCTGACGCTGGAGACCAAGGCAGTTGAGCTCGCCTCGTTGCCGGTCAATTGACGTGAGAGTTGCTCCGCGGTCGCATGGCGCAAATAGCCGCGGACCAGCGGCTGGAACCTTGGCGCCTTCCCTGCGTGCCCTTGCAAGAAAAACGGCGCAACCAAGGTCAGCGAGCGGACCTTGCCCGGCAGTCGACCTGCGGCGAGCGTGGCGGCGGCTGCCCCGATGGAGTGCCCGATCAGATCCACCGGGCCGCCTGCCAGGAGAGCGGGAAGCCACCGGTCCCAATCCGGGACGCCCCGTCCGCCGCTGAGCCCAAGCCCTGGCAGGTCAACGGCCCGTCCGCCAATGCCCTGAGCTACTGCGGCCCAGGTATCGGCATTTACCGGAAGGCCAGGGAAGATCAACCGGCGTTCCTCGCGGTCGCCCAGCTCAAAAGTTCTCACTCCCCCGACATCTACATAGCGGCGTGCCCCAGATGCCGCGGCCCCGAATCGGTGGGCGGCCAGATAGTCTGCCCAGCGCTCCAGAGAGGAACCAACGTCAGGCATCTGGATTCCGTGCCGGTTGGCGAATTCGATCGCGGGCCCGGTCGGATAGCGGTCCGCGGACATGAAGTGGAGCGTTTCCGGATCGGCTTTGGTGATCCACGAAGGAAGAGCCTTGATTAGTCCCACGGGCAAGCGCAGCTTGGGGACTTTCGCGCCAAGATGCCGGCCAGTTTCGGCCAGCAAGCGCCCCAGTGGCGCAGTGGCGTCATCCAGCAGCCAGTAGGATTTGCCTATCGCCTCCGGCGCAATGGCCACGGCCGCCATGAACGCAGCCATATAGTCGACCGTGAGCACCGGTAAGAAAGTCGAGTCACCTGCGGGAAGAGCTGCGGTTTTCCCTTCCCAGAGCTGCTCAATGGTGCCGGCCAGCCCGATGTGCTGGTCGGATTCCCCGGTAATGCTGTGGCCGATGACGCTGGCCGGATTGACGATGGTCCAAGGGATTCCGTGTTCTTTGCCGAGGGCTTGGAAGACCGCGTCGGACTCCACTTTCGAGGCTTCGTAAGCGCCTAGTTTCCGGTAGAGATGATCGCGGTAGTCCTGCGGCCACGGAACCTTCGAGGGATCCTGCCCGCCGACTCGGTAGCCGGAAATATGCACAATGCGCTGCAGCTCTGGCAGCGCTGCAGCAAAATCCACCAGCTTCTCGACGATGCCAACATTAGCGCTGCGGGCTTCCTGCGCGCTCATGCCGAATCGGTAGGTGCCGGCGCAATTGTGAATTTCGGTGACGCTGGTGAAGGCCGCAGGTCCGCCAGCCAGGATTTCGGGGGCGTCGAAGTCGACGATCGCGGTATTGATCACTTGTTCCAGTCCGTGCTGGCTCAGCCAATTCTTGACCTTCGCTGCGGATTCAGCATTCCGGACAGCTGCTGTTACCTGCGTTCGGGCGTCGAGGAGAGCAAGGATCAGATGCCTGCCGATTAGTCCCGATGCCCCGAAAACCAGCGCATGGCGAAGGTTGGCTCCGTGCATCAATTCTGGTCCCCTTCGCCCTGTTGGCGCAGGCCAATGAGGTCGGCTACCGCGTCGGCGGCGGCGAGAAGCGGCCGGGTGCTTTTCATCGCCCGGGAAACGATGGCGGCCCCTTCGATGGTCGAGACGATAACAGTTGCCAGGGACTTCGCTTGGGCATTGCCCACGCCATCGGCTTCGAGCAGGGCAGTGGTCGGAGTGATCCATGACTCGAATGCGGTGGCGCAGGCTTGCCGCAGGCGTTCACTTGAGTCTCCCATTTCCAAGGTCACCACTGACACGGGGCAGCCTAAGCGGAAGCCGCTATCGCTGATGATGGCGGCCAACGCTTGGATAGCAAGCTTGGCGGCTTCGGCAGCACCTCCTGCGCTCTGGGCGACCTGGATAATCATGGTCTCGAATTGCTTGGCGGCCAGTTCTACTGCGGCCACGCCCAGCCCCTCTTTCCCATCGGGGAAGTGGAAATAGACCGACCCCTTTGGTGCTGCAGCGTGCTCGATCACTGCATTGAGGCCGGTGCCGCTGTATCCGCTGGTCTGGATGAGTTCAAGCATGGACTCTGCGAGCCGTGCCTTGGTGAGGTCTCCTTTGGGAGTCATACAATTAAAAATAGACCAGTCTATATATTTTTACAATCCGGCCTCTCGAACGCCCCGGGCAGCGCATCCACTTGCCACGCGCGCCCAAGCAATCCTGGGCGCGACGCTGCAGAAGCGCTGAATCATGATCACCGGAGCCATGGATGATGCTTGCCCCGTCCAGGCTTTGCGCAAGCAGTCGCCTCAGGGCGCACTGGGGAATTCGCTCCGCTCATGCCCGACGCCTCGCCGAGGCAAGGGATGCGATCGCATCGGCCACCGCCTCGGGTTCGGCAAATCGGAAATCCGCGCACGATGCGCATCAGCACCCTGTTCCCGACATGGGAACGGCTGCTCGCGAGTGGCATGGGGGCGGCCCCGCGGCGCGCAATCCCAAGGCTGAAATTCGCAGGTGACATATCACCTATACAATGTCGATTATATAGGGGATAAGTACACTACCCTCCAAAAGTTTTGATCCACCTCTTTACTTCCAGCCCATTCCGGGCGTAATATACAACCAAATGGTTGTATATGAGTTGAGCGAAGAACAGGCAAACAAGGTCTTCCGCGCCTTGGCAGATGCCACACGACGAGACATCGTGCGGCGGACGCTAAACGCCGAGGTGAGCGTTTCGGAAATTGCTGCAAGCTATGACATGTCTTTTGCGGCAGTTCAGAAGCACGTCGCGGCATTGGAATCCGCTGGTCTGGTCACAAAAATCGCACGTGGTCGCGAACGCATAGTTCGCGGACAGCCGGATACCATCCGGCACGCGCAAGAGCTACTCTCTTCCCTCGAAGACATCTGGCGCCAACGCATCAGCCGGCTCGATGATTTCCTCGCCGATGGGGACAAATAAGGAGCATTCCCATGCCTGTCACATCCGTTGTCAAAGATTCCGAAGCACTCTCACTGACTGTCCACGCAGAATTTCCGGTCAAGGTTTCCCGCCTGTGGGATGCTTACCTGGACGCCCGGCAACTTGAAAAATTCTGGGGGCCGGTGGAATACCCGGCAACTTTCACCCGGCACGATGCCACCCCTGGTGGCCGCTCGAACTACCACATGACTTCTCCCGAAGGCGAAGAATTCCACGGTTACTGGATCTGGAATGAAGTCGTCGAGCACAAATTCTTTGAGGTCAGCGACGGCTTTGCGCACGCCGACGGCACTCCGAACCCCGACCTGCCCCTCAACCGCATGGTTTTCTCCTTCGACCCGACGCCTGAAGGATCAAAACTGACGATTACAGCAGTTTTCGATTCCGTTGAGGAGCTGGAACAAGTCGTCTCCATGGGCATGATCGATGGCACCCGTTCGGCCATGAGCCAGATCGAGCAAGTCCTCATCGACCTGCGCAATTATGCCGAAAATTTCATCACCGATGCACAGATCCTGTCGGACACCCAGGTGCGCATTACCCGCTTGGTGCGCGGGTCAGTGGAGCAAGTCTGGCAGGCCCACCATGACCAGCGGCTCATGAAACGTTGGATGCTCGGCCCCGACGGATGGCAGTTGGCTGAATGCGTGACGGCGCAAGAGGCCGGCGAGACCTACCGGTACTGGTGGGAACCGCTATCTGCCGATGACGGCTCCGGTTTCGGTTTCACTGGAACCGTACTTGAAACGCTGCCCCAGTCCTACGAGCGGACCACGGAGCAAATGATCGGCACCGATTACCCGGCCACGGTGAATGAATTAACGCTGACATCCAACCAGGGCGGCACCCTGCTGACGATCCTGATCACCTACCCAGATGCGCAAACCCGCGACATGGTGCTCGCCACCGGAATGACCGACGGGATGGAGGCCAGCTACGCCCGGCTCGAATCGATTCTCTAAAGGGCGATTCGCCCCACATCCGGCGCCTTGGCGCGCGCAAATATGGAAGACTTAGACCCATGAGTTCTCAGAATGCGCGCGCAGGCCTGGACAAGAAGGCCGAACAGGTTCAGGAAATGTTTGACAAGCTGGCTCCTCGCTACGACTTGCTCAATACCTTGATGACCGGCGGCATCGTGAACTACTGGCGCAAGA
This sequence comes from Glutamicibacter sp. NPDC087661, assembly GCF_044743275.1. Lineage (NCBI taxonomy): Bacteria > Bacillati > Actinomycetota > Actinomycetes > Micrococcales > Micrococcaceae > Glutamicibacter > Glutamicibacter sp. NPDC087661. Next base: position 30,837 of record NZ_JBIUWE010000008.1, on the reverse strand, counting down.
TCACCACCGAAGCGATCGCGCCAAAGCCCGGCGAGCGCATTCTCGACCTCGCCGCAGGCACCGGCACCTCCTCGGTCCCGCTCGCGGAAGCCGGCGCTGACGTCACCGCTTGCGACATGTCCCACGGCATGCTCGATGAGGGCCGCAAGCGCTACCCGCAGCTGAACTTCGTCTACGGAGACGGAACCGACCTGCCGTTCGAAGACAACACCTTCGATGCAGTGACCATCTCCTACGGTCTGCGCAATATCGCGGATACCGAGAAGGCCCTGTCCGAAATGCGCCGCGTGGCCAAGCCCGGCGGACGGATCGTCGTCGCCGAGTTCTCCACTCCGACCGTCGCCCCGATCAAGACGGCCTACAAGCAGTTCCTGCCGCGCGCCATTCCTGCGCTGGGCTATCTGGTTTCCCCTAACCCGACCGCTTACGCCTACTTGGCTGAATCCATTGCAGCTTGGCCAGACCAGGACGAACTGGGTGCCAAGTTCGTCAACGTTGGCTGGAAGAACGTGGAATACCGCAACCTGACCGGTGGCATCGTCGCCGTGCACCGCGCCTGGAAGTAGCACTTCTCCAGAATTTTCCTTCTGGCCCGCAGCCGAAATGACGGATGCGGGCCAGAAGCTTTAAAGCACTGGTTCCGCGGCGGCGGGCTGTGTCTTTCTGCCGGCCCAGCTGGCATGCTTGTGTCCGTGAGCCAGATACCAACCGAATCGCACCGCCCCGCGATGAGCTGGAAGCTGCTGCCAGCCTCCCTGCTCTCGGGTTCCGCAGTGTTCCTCTTCGGCGCCGAAAACGACCTGTTGGGCTACGGCCTGCTGGCGCTGAGCCTGCTGTGCGCAGCGGTCATCCAGCGCAGGCTCGCTCGGCATCTGGCATTGATCGCTGCAGGGCTGGTGATCATCAGCCTGGTTCCGCTCAACGCCGATCTGGACCTGGGCCACATGGCGCTGATGGGCGCAGCGCTGGCCGCGGCAGTCCTGCTGCCCTGGCTGATCTCGCGCTTCGCCTTGCGCGAGCAGATCATCAAGTTCCCGGTGAACACCGGCCTCAAGTGGCCGCTGGCAGCGAAGCTGTACTTGCTGGGGGTGGTGGCGCTGGGCTTCTTCATCCTCCCGGTGTACCTGATCAGCACCGGTGTCTACCAGAACTGGCCGGACGCCTCGGACCCAGCCATCTTCTGGCGGCTCTTCCTCGGAGTTAATTCGGTGGGCATCTGGGACGAGCTGTTCTTCATCTGCACGGCATTCGCATTGCTGCGCCAGCATTTCCCGGACTGGCAGGCCAACCTCCTGCAAGCGGTGATCTTCTCCTCCTTCCTGTGGGAGATCGGCTACCAATCCTGGGGGCCGTTGCTGACCTTTCCCTTCGCCCTGCTGCAGGGGTATACCTTCAAGCTGACGAAGTCCCTGTCCTATGTAGTTAGCGTGCATCTGATCTTCGACTTCGTCCTGTTCCTCGCGCTGGTCCACGCGCACAACCGGGAATGGCTCCCGATCTTCTTGTACTGAGGGGGTTAACACCCCAATTCCCCCTGCTACACTCGTTGGCATGGATACCTACTGAGCCAGCCGACGACCCCGCATCGTTTCCCAACGGTGCATCTTGTTCATTTCGGCTACCGGCTTCGGTATCCTTTTCCTTTGCGGCTCCCCTGCGGGGTTAAGCCAATTCTGCGATCCCCCAAGCCGGCAGCCCCTTCGCATTCGCGGGAGAACCTGCATGTCTTTGACACCACCAATTACCCTGAACAACCTCAGCTTTTCCTGGCCCACGGGAGAAAGCGCCCTGGCCAATCTGGACGGCACGTTTCCATCCGGGCGGACCGGGTTGATCGGCGCCAACGGCAGCGGCAAATCGACGTTGCTGAAGCTGATCGCCGGGCAGCTGCGCCCAACGAGCGGAACGGCAGAAACGAACGCACCGCTGAGCTACCTGCCGCAAACGCTGGCTCTGGAACAGGACACGACCGTCGCCCAGCTGCTGGGGGCGCATCAGGTCCTCGCGGCTTTGGAAGCTATCGAGTCCGGCAGTGTCGACCCAGCGGATTTCGATGCGGTGGGCGCGAACTGGGATGCCGAAGCCCGGGTTCGAGCTGAACTGGCGCCGCTGGGCTTCGACGGGCTGGATCTGGGCCGCCAAATCACCACCTTATCGGGTGGGGAGGTCATGCTGCTGGCGGTACTGGGCCTGCGACTGGCCGATTCGCCGATCACGCTGCTCGACGAGCCGACGAATAACCTCGATCGCCCTGCCCGTGAATTGCTCTACGACCTTGTACGTGCCTGGAAGGGCACGCTGGTTGTGGTGAGCCACGATATCGAGCTGCTCGAGCTCATGGAGCATACGGTGGAGCTCTACGACGGGAAGCTCAGCGTTTTCGGAGGGCCCTACAGCTCATACCGCGAGCAGATTGAAACCGAGCAGCAGGCGGCCGAGCAGGCAGCCAGAACTGCCCAGGCCTCCCTGAAAGTGGAAAAGCGCCAACGGGCAGAGGCCGAAACGAAGTTGGCGCGGGCCAAGCGCAAGGGTCGGGCCACCCAGCTTTCCGGAGGCATGCCGAAGATCCTGGCCAACCACCTTCGCCAGAAATCCGAGGCGAACGCCGGGAAGATGCGTTCAAACCTGGATGGCAAGGTCGATTCGGCCCAGGCCAGGCTCGACGATGCCGATCGGCGGGTTCGGCAGGCCGAGCACATCAGCATCGAGCTGCCCGATCCCCAGTTGCCCTCGGGCAAGCAGGTCGCGGCGCTAGGTGCAGAAGATCACCAGTTCATCATCCAGGGAGCCGAACGCGTGGGCCTTGTCGGCCCCAATGGTTCCGGGAAGACCCGGCTGCTCCAGCAGATGCTCGCCGGCGAAGATCCCGGCCCCGGACCGGGCGGAACGCTCTTCGTGGACCGGGTCGGGTACCTGCCCCAGCGCCTGGACGGCCTGGATGGCCAACTAAGCGCGATCCAGAACGTGGCGCTGGTGGCGCCAGCAGCAACCGCGAACGACGTGCGCAATATGCTTGCCCGGTTGCTGCTGCGCGGGGCCAGCGCCGACCGGCCAGTGGCGGCGCTGTCCGGCGGCGAGCGTTTCCGGGTCCATCTGGCGACGTTGCTGCTGGCAGAACCAGCCGCGCAGCTGCTCATCCTCGATGAGCCCACCAATAATCTGGATATGGACAGCGTGCGCCAGCTCAGCGAAGCACTGGGCGCCTATAAGGGCGCGTTGCTGGTAGTCAGCCACGATCAGCATTTCCTGTCGCAGCTGGATCTGGACTATTTGCTGGAGCTGGATGCGCAGGGAACCTTGGCGAAGTCCTACCCGAATCCAGTTTGCTAACCCCCTGGCGGTGCGCTGCCGGTTTAGACTTGTTCAAAGCACACCGCCAAGGACCCCGAAAGCAAGTTGAGTATGTCCTACCCCCAGCGCACCGTCGAAGTCGTCAAAAGCGGCCTCGTGATCGACCAGTCCGCAACCCTGCTCTGGCAGGACATCAAACGTGCCTTCATCTATGAAACGGGTTCCGGCCAGGAAATCCTTACCTGCGCAGAATTCATGCTGGTCGAAGGGTACAGCGTGGAGATCAATAGCCAGATGCCCGGCTGGGACATGGCCATTGAGCACTTGCCGCAGCGCATCGAGAACCTGGTCGACGAACGCTAGAAACCGCTAGGAGCACCCATGGCTACGATTGTTCTTTTCCATCACGTCCAGGGCCTGACCCCCGGGGTGCAGGAGATGGCCGCAGAATTGCGCGCCGCTGGCCACACCGTGCACGCACTGGATCTGTACGCCGGCAAGCTGCCCAAGGATTTCGATGCCGGTATGCGCATGGCAGGCAAGCTGACCGCGGACAAGATCCAGGAACGCGTCGACAAGCTATTTGGCAAACTGCCCGAAGAGCTGGTCTACATCGGCACTTCCTGGGGCGCGGCCCTGGCCCAGCAGTGCGCGCAGCAACGTCCCGGCGCCATCGCCGCGATCCTGCTCGAATCCTTCGTGGATCTGGACGCCGACTGGAGCTTCGGGCCGTGGCCGGAAAATGTCCCGGTGCAGATCCATGGCATGGACCAGGACCCGTTCTTCGCGAAGGAAGGCGACCTGGAGGCAGCTCAGCGCTTCGTTGAAGCAGAGGGCGGCGATATCGCCCAGCTCTTCACCTACCCTGGCAAGCAGCACCTGTTCACCGACAGCTCGCTTCGCTCGCATGATCCAGAAGCTCGCGCGTTGGTGATGGAACGCATGGTCAAGTTCCTTCAGCCCTACGTCTAGCACGAGGGCAGTCCGCTGGTTCCATGCCGGACAATAAATCGAAAAACCGGACCCGGCTTGCGTTAGCAAGCCGGGTCCGGTTTCATTTTGTGCGCCCTGCGGGGATCGAACCCGCGACCAATGGATTAAAAGTCCAGTGCTCTACCAGCTGAGCTAAAGGCGCACGGCACAAGGCCAAAATCCATACTACCTGATGGACCGGCATGAGTATTAATCGGCGTATTCCGCAATTCGGCAGCCCGTAATTTCCGCTGGATCTTGGGGTTTGCAAGCTAAATCACTTGTTGGCGCAGAACTCAGGATCAGCGAGTATTCTGGAGCGCATGAGAGGTGCACGTGCAGGATCAAAAGTTGCCCAGGATGCGGGATTCCGCCATCACAAACCACGCCCCTTCGCCCCGGCAGATTTCGAGCCCTACGAGGGAGGCGCTGATCCGGCGCGCGTATCCGAGGCAGCCCATCTGTCCGCCCAGGCTTTCGTGCAGCGCGGCATTGCCAACAACGACCCCGAAGTTTCACGCCGGCTGATTGCGGTGGCCGAAGAAGAAGGGCTGGAGGTGCTCGCGCAGCTGTGGAGCGAGGCTCCGGCCCGCTCCCTGCCAGGTGCCCTGTGGCGCTTGTATGCGGTTCGCGCGGCAACAATGAGCAAGCCCGAGGTGCATTCTGCACGCTTCCAGGCTGGAGCCCATCGTGCCCAGGTCGAACGCATCGTCGCCGGAGTGGCCGAGCCGCCGACCGCCGAGGAGATGAAGAAGATGACCGGGTCGATTCTCTCCGGCGCCTTCGACGGCGACTTCGCCCATGCCTTGGAACGCACCGCCGCCTATTGCCGGGTACTGGCGCTGGGCATGACCGAGCATGCCGATGCCGCGGATTTTTCCAGCAGCGATCGGGGAACCAAGCTGACCCAGCAGGCCAAGGCCCTGATGGGCACCGCCGTGGATCTGGAAGCCTGCGCCCGGCTTTGGCGCCAGGACGCATTGGACTGAAACATGATCCCGCGCCCTTAGGATGGGTTGAGGAAGTTGCCCCTCAATTTTAGGCAGGTGGGTGTGGGCGCCGCATCGAGGACCAACTCTTCAGGGCTCGTACGCTGGTTGCTGATCCTGATCGCAACGGCGTTGCTTTCCCAAACGGCGCTGAACCTCATTCGTCCGGTGACCACCTATAAGCTCATCTCTTTTGGCTCCGGCGAGTTCACCGTCGGCGTGGTGACCGCCGCCTATGCCATCCTCCCGCTGTTCACCGCAATGATGCTGGGCCGGGCCAGTTCGCGGATCCGCAGGATCCGGTTCCTGATGGTTGCCGGCGTGGCCTTGCTGGCCGCGGGCGGCATCGGCATCAATTTCTCCCCGAATGCCTTGACCGTGGCGCTGGCCAGTGCCGTGCTCGGGCTCGGGCATCTGATGTTTACCATTGGCGGGCAATCTTCCATCGCCCGGTTCTTCCCCGACAGCGATCTGGACAAGGGCTTTGGCTGGTTCACGGCCGCCTACGCGGCTGGGCAATTCATCGGGCCGCTGATTGGCGGATTGGTGCTCGGCTCCGGTACCGATGCCGCCTCCCCTGAGCGCATCGCCGGCATCAGCCTGTCGCTGTGGATTGCGGCCGGGTGCTCACTGCTAGCTGTCCCCTTCTTGCTTCCGAGCTGGCAGCCGAGGATTTCCAAGACGGCGCCGCAAACCCGCCCGGCGAAGTCCGAAGCCTCCATTCCCTCGGTCTTGCGCATCAAGGGCATGGCTTCGCACATGTTCGCCTCGATGACCTTGCTGGCCATGCTGGACATCCTCACGGCCTTCTTGCCGCTGGTGGCGGAGAAACATGGCGTCACACCCGAAGATGTTGGTGTGCTTTTGGCCATTCGAGGTTTCGCTTCGGTAGTTTCCCGGCTGTTCATCCCCAAGCTCTCGGCCCACTTCGAACGCAACCACCTGCTAGTCACCAGTTTGTACATTTCGGGCATAGCCATCGCGCTGGCCCCGATCTTCATCGATTCGCTGTGGGCCTCCGGGGCCGCGTTGCTGGTCGGCGGCTTCTTCCTGGGCCTGGGCCAGCCGATGACCATGACCATGATTTCCACCTCGGTACCGGCGGTGGACCGCGGTGCCGCATTGGCCGTGCGGCTCATGGGAAACCGGGTCGGACAAGTAGCTTTGCCGATCATCTCGAGTACGGTCGCCGCGGGTTTGGGGCCGGCGGGAGCGATCTGGTTCTGCTGCGCGCTGCTCTGCCTGAGCGGAGCGGAGAAGAGCGTGCGCCGCTAGCGTGAGAAAACGCACGAGCGCCGCCCTGCGGTTGACAGCACACCGGTAGGGCGAGAACACTAGGTAACGGTGCCGGGCCGCTGGTAACCCCGGGCTCCAAAATTCTGCCGCTTCGAGCGGCCTTCCGCCGAGAGGCGTTCCCGGTCCGGCACCTTCAAATACCCGGTGTTAACTTCCACGTCGTAAACTGTTCTGCGTTGGTACCAATAGCCGTCGAATCGAATGGTGCGCCGTAAAGTGAAGTTCCAGATCTTTCCCTCCGCCTCGCGCGGCATCGAGTTGCTGTGCGGGTTGACGACGACCATTCGCACCTCCGTTGCCAATGTCGCCGAGATGATCGGCTCACCCGATACCCGTGCGGACCAGCTGCGGGATCTGGCCTCCGCGGAAGCCGAGGCCTCCGATCTGGTGCACGCGGTGCTCACCCACCTGCGAACCAGCTATATCAGCCCGCTTCCCCGCGAAGACATGTACACGCTTTCGCGCTTGCTGCACGAAACCATGGAACAGCTGCGCGGCACCGGCGAACTGATCATGACCGTTGGCTCCACCCCGCTTTCCGAGCGTTCCTCGGAGCAGCTTGAACTCATTTCGCAGCTGGCCGAGCTGGCCTCCGATTCGGTCCAGCGCCTGCATAACCTCGATGACCTGGAAGACAACTGGCTGCAGATGCTGCAGTTCTCCAAGCGCGCGGCCCGAACCCACCTGGTGTGGGTCAATGAGATCGCGAAGTTCGCCAAGCCAGGGACCATCCACCGCCACCAGCGCGTGGCCGACCACCTGATGCTTACCGCCAACACCCTGCGCCAGTTCGCCGACCACCTGGGTCGCGTGCTGGTGAAGGAGTCCTAGGGGAAATGACCATCCTTTCGGTCCTCACCGGATTCGCGATCGTCCTGACCCTGGGCTATGGCGTGCTCAACGGCTTCAGGGATTCCTCTACGGCCGTTGCGGCCTCCGTCCGCACCAGGGCGCTGCGCCCGGCCATTGCGGTCTCTGTGGCGGCGGTATTCGCCTTCCTCGGCACCTTGGCGACCTCGGGGCTGAGCGTGGCGCTGGTGGACAAGCTGAACTTCAATCTCCCCGATGGCGTCGTCGGATTGAAGCTGCTGATCTGCGGCCTGCTGACCGCCGGCGCGTGGGGCCTGTATTGCTGGTGGCGCGGCCTGCCGGTCAGTTCCACCCATGCGCTGTTCTCCGGCTTGGTGGGCGCCAGCGGCGCCTCGGCTTTCATGGGCGACCTGTCGATGTCCGGGGCCTGGGGTCTGCTGCTCGGCTCGGTGCTGCTGCCCATGCTGATCACCCCGGTCATCGCCTACCTGTTGTCCTATGCGCTGGTGATTCCGGCGACCTGGCTGATGCGCCACAACTCCTCGCGTTCGGTCAACAACGGCTCGCGCGCAGGCCAGGCCATCACCGCCTGCGCCGTGGCTCTGGGACTGGGGCTGCAAGATGGCCAGCGCACCGGCGCGATGATCGCACTGGTGCTGATCACCGGTCATGCAATGGACCCGGGGCCCGTGACATGGGCTATCCAGCTGGCCGCGGCCTCGGCACTGGGGCTTGGCGTGCTCCTGGGCGGATGGCGCATCACCTATACGCTCGGCCGCCGGCTGGTGAACTTCGATCCGCTGCGCGGCATGATCGCCCAGGGCGTAGCCGCGGCAATGCTGTTCCTCGGCTCGCTCGTCTTGCACCTGCCGCTGTCCACCACGCAGGCGGTAACCAGCGGCATCGTCGGTGCCGGCAATAACCAGTCTTTCGAATCGGTGGTGTGGCGCAATGTCACCAAGGTGCTGCTGCACTGGGTGCTGACCCCGATTGCCTGCGTTGCCTGCGGCGCGATTCTCACCCTGGCGGTGCACCCGCTGCTGGGCAACGCCTAGTCTTCGCCCGGAATGAAGAGGTCTTCGATCTTGCAGCCGAAGACCGCCGAGAGCTTGAATGCCAGCGGCAGGGACGGGTCGTAGCGGCCTTTTTCAAGCGAGATGACGGTCTGCCGGGAGACGCCCAGCAGGTCGGCCAATGCTTGCTGGGAGAACCCGCGTTCCCTGCGGTATGCACTGAGATTGTTCTCCACTAGCTTTCTGCCCGCTTAATGATGAAATAGCGGATTCCGAAGTCAAGCAACGCCAGCAGCACGACACCAGCCAGAACGAGGCCAAGTGATGCTTGGATCTGAATGAACGAAAACACTGCACCACCGAGGCCGCAAACTAACAGCAAATCCTGGAACACTCCGATGGCAGCTCGGTCATACCACTGGCTCTCCACCGATATCTCGGGGTTCCTTGTGGCACCGCGCAGGGTGTCGCGATCCAGCAGCAACGCCCAGCAAGCTGTAGAAAGCACCGGCAGCAAGCCAGCGGCCATGAGCAACGCTGCCAAGACGAAATGCTCCGGGGCGTTCAGCCGGGCGAAGAGCACACCTGCACCGGCTGAAAGCACTGCCCCTGCGCTGAGGCTGACGGCAATCAGGGCGCCCGACCCGCCACCGAAGCGCGAACGGCCCCATTTGCTCTGGCCAACTGCTTTTGAATCCATCGTTGTCCCCTATCCCTATTGATGTAAACCACACTTTACTGACAAGCGTGCTTTACAGTCAAGGGTGCTTTACATGAATAGTTAAAGTGCAGCGGCGCACCGTAATCGGTGCGCCGCTGGCGGTGATCCCCTCCAGGATCCCCGGAAGACCCCCCTTCCGGTCCGTCTACCGCCGGCTCAAGGAGCGGCGGTATCCGAAATCTTTATCCGAAGCGTCCGGAGACGTAATCCTCGGTGGCCTTCTGCTCCGGGTTGGAGAAGATGGCTGCAGTGTCGTTGTACTCGATGAGCTTGCCCGGCTTGCCGGTGCCCGCAATGTTGAAGAACGCGGTCTTGTCGCTCACGCGTGCAGCCTGCTGCATATTGTGGGTCACGATCACTACGGTGTAGTCGTTCTTCAGCTCGTTGATCAGGTCCTCGATAGCCAGGGTGGAGATCGGGTCCAATGCCGAGCAAGGCTCATCCATCAGGATCACGTCCGGCTTGACCGCAATGGTGCGGGCGATGCACAGGCGCTGCTGCTGGCCGCCGGAGAGTCCCGAGCCCGGCTTGTCCAGGCGATCCTTGACTTCGTTCCACAAGTTGGCGCCGCGTAGCGACTTCTCGACCAGGGCATCGGCATCGGACTTGGAAATCCGCTGGCCGTTCAGCTTCACTCCGGCGAGCACGTTGTCCTTGATGGACATGGTCGGGAACGGATTCGGACGCTGGAAGACCATGCCGATCTGGCTGCGCACGGTGACCGGGTCGACGCCGGCGCCGTACAGGTCATCGCCGTCCAGCAGGACCTGGCCCTCGACGCGGCCGCCCGGGATGACCTCGTGCATGCGGTTCAGGGTGCGCAGGAAGGTGGACTTGCCGCAGCCCGAGGGGCCGATGAAAGCGGTGACGGACTTCGGCTCGATGTTGATCGAGACGCCTTCAACGGCGAGGAACTTGGAGTAGTAGACGTTCAGGTCGTTGACGTCAATGCGTTTTGCCATGATGTAATCCTTGAAAAGTTCGGGTTTGTCCGGACCGGAGCCTTAGCTCAACGGCCCTTCTTTGGGGCGAAGATCGAAGCGACCAGGCGGGCGATGAGGTTCAAAGCCATAACCATGAAGATCAGCAGCAGGGCAGCAGCCCAGGCGCGCTGCACCGACGGGTCGATGTTCGTCGGGCTGGTCGGAGTCAGGATCTGGTAGTAGATGAACGTCGGCAGCGTGGACATCCAGTTTGCGAAGACGTTCATGTTGATCTGGCTTGCGATGCCTGCGGTGACCAGGATTGGCGCGGTCTCTCCGATCACGCGGGCGATGGCCAGGGTGACGCCCGAGGCGATGCCGGAGATCGCGGTCGGGATGACGACCTTCAAGATGGTGCGCCAGCGGCGCACGCCCAGCGCGAAGGAAGCTTCACGCAGTTCGTTGGGAACGATCTTGAGCATTTCCTCGGTGGAGCGGACCACCGTTGGGATCATCAGCACGCTCAACGCGACCGCCGCGACGATGCCCATGCGGGCGTTCGGACCCAGGATCATGCCGAAGAAGGCCGCTGCGAACAGGCCGGCAACGATCGAAGGAATGCCGGTCATCACGTCGACGAAGAAGGTGATCGCCTTGGACAGCGCCTTGCCCTGCCCGTATTCCACCAGGTAGACAGCGGTCAGCATGCCCACTGGAACGGAGATCAAGGTGGCCCACAGGGTGATCAGCAAGGTGCCCATCACCGCGTGGTACGCGCCGCCGACTACCGGGGTGCCATTGGCGACGGATTCATTGTCCACCGCGCCGGTCACGCCGTTCATGGAGCTGAACAGGAAGTGGCTGTTCAGGCCCGGCATGCCCTTTTCCAGCACCGTATAGAGCACGGATACCAGCGGGATCACGGCGACGATGAACGCCGCGTAGATCAGGTAGGTCCACATCGCGTTCTTGCCGCGGCGCTTGCCTTCAGCTGCGGTGGTGATCACGGAGGCGGCCACCAGGAAGATGAGCGCCGAGTAGATGGCGAAGGAGGCAACGTTGAAGCCGGTCAGCGTGGACGCTGCCGCGCCGACAATGATGGCGCCTGCGGCGATCGCCCAGATGGCCCACTTCGGCAGCTTGCCCTTGGCCAAGGAGTTGCGCTTGCGCACCGGTGGAGTCGGGACCCCGGGCCTGTTGCTCTGGTTAGTAGTCATGGTGCTCATCAGTTAGCTCCCGAGAATTCCTTGTGGCGGGCGATGATTCCACGAGCGATCATGTTCACGACCAGGGTGATCAGGAACAGGACCAGGCCGGCGGCGATCAGCTCTGCCAGGCGCAGGCCGAAGGCCTCAGGGAAGTTCAAGGCGATTTCCGCGGCGATCGTCTGGTTGCCGGTCTTGATCAGCGATGGGATCAGGTTGCCGGTGGAGAGCACCAGCGCAACGGCCATGGTCTCGCCCAAGGCGCGGCCCAGACCCAGCATGACGGCGGAAATGATGCCCGGACGGGCGAACGGGATCACCGCGGTGGTGATCATTTCCCAGCGGGTTGCGCCCAGTGCCAGCGCGGCTTCCTCGTGCAGCTTGGGAGTCTGCAAGAAGATCTCGCGGCTCAGCGAGGTGATGATCGGCAGCACCATCACGGCCAGCACGATGCCGGCGGTGAGCATGGTCTTGCCGGTCTGGCTGGCGGGGCCTTCGAAGATGGGGATGAAGCCCAGATTCTTGGCCAGCCATTCGTAGCCTGGAACCAGAGCCGGAGCGAGCACCATGTAGCCCCACGCGCCGTAGATCACCGAGGGGATCGCGGCGAGCAGATCGATCAGGTAGCCCAGCGGGCCTGCGACCTTGCGTGGAGCGAAGTGCGAGATGAACAGCGCCACGCCGATGCCGATCGGGGTGGCGATCAGCAGCGCGATAGCCGCTGCGATCACGGTGCCGATAACAATCGGCCAGATGTAAGCGAAGAATCCTGCGCCGCCGGAAATCTCCGCCGGATCGGCGAAGAACGTCGGCAGGGCTTGGATCAGCAAGAAGACCGCGACCGCGAAGAGCGTGATCAGGATCAGGACACCGGCGCCCAGGGCGGCACCGGAGAAGATCTTGTCACCAGCGCGGCCGGAAGTCGATGACTTGCTTGTCAAAGCATTGGTAGTCATGGCTAGAGCCTTTACGAAACGGGGGTGGTGCAGTTTTCACTGCGGGGGTGGAGGGGTACTGCTGGTGCGGGTGGGTGAGTTCGTCCACCCGCACCTGGTGCCGGTTGCCCGGCGGGGTACTACTCGGCGACGGTGATGCCGTCGATCGACTTCTTTGCCTTCTCGGCAATGGCTGCCGAGATCGGGGCGTTGCCTGCCGAAGCCTGCGCGGTCTTCTGGCCATCTTCGGAGATGACGTAGTTGCCGAAGGCCTTGACCAGATCGGCTGTTGCCTGGTCCTTGTAGCTGCTGCAGAAGATGTGGTACGAAACCAGGACGATTGGGTAGGTGCCCGCTTCGGTGGTGTCGCGCTCCAGGTCCAGAGCCAGGTCGTTCTCGGCTGCGCCTTCAACTGGGGTTGCGGTCTCCAGGGCCTTGGCAGCTGCTTCAGCAGAAATCTTGGTGTATTCCTCGCCGACCTTCACGTTCACGGTGGACAGGCCGCCCACTGCGGAGAAGTCGGCGTAGGTGATTGCGCCGTTGGTGGAGGTGGTGGTCGAAACCACGCCAGAGGTGCCCTTGGCATTCTCCGACTGGATGTCGCTTGGCCAGTCGCCGGAAACATCGTAGCTCCAAACGTCAGCCGCTGCGGCCTTCAGGTACTCGACGAAGTTCTCGGTGGTACCGGACTCATCATTGCGGTGCACCACGGTGATTGCGGTGTCCGGGAGTTCAACGCCTTCGTTCTGCTTGGCGATAGCCTCATCGTTCCACTTGGTGATTTCCTTCTTGAACACCTTGGCGATGGTGGCTGCGTCCATGTTGATCTCTTCAACGCCTTCGAGGTTGAAAGCGATCGCGATCGGCGAAACGTAGGCCGGGATGTTGAATGCGCCTTCTGGGCCGCAAACTTCCTTGGCCTTTTCGGCTTCGTCTTCCTTCAGGTATGCATCCGAGCCGGCGAACTGCGCGCCACCTGCCAGGAATGCTTCGCGGCCTGCGCCGGAGCCATCTGGCGAGTACTGCACGTTGGCTTCCGGGTTGGCGGTCTTGAAGCCGGTGGTCCATGCTTCCATGGCCGAGTTCTGGCTGGATGCGCCGATGCCGGTCAGGGTTCCGGTGACACCGGATGCTGCCGACGCCTCGGCACCTTCAGAACCTGCTGCGGCGGTTGGGTTATCCGAGCCGCAAGCGGTCAGCGCGAGTGCCGCTACGGAAAGAACAGCAGCTGCGCTGCCAAAGCGATTGAGCTTCACGAGATTTACTCCCCATGTTGGTAGATCGATGTAAAACCTTCAGCGGCGTCTTCCCGCTTCATCTACGACGTTAAAGATCGAAAGTAACCAGCTCCCCCGGCAAAGGTGAACATAAGGTTAACAACATACCCGAAGCCAAGTGATCCTGCTCACCAGCGCAATATCCCGGCAGCTTCTGCCACCTGCCGCCGAACACGTGGAAGACTGAAGCCATGGCAACTGGGCGGAAAGTGAAGCGCATGCCAGCGCATCTATTCGGATTCATAGCGCAGCGCAATCGCGCTGGGCTGATACGCTCGCGCAACTCCCTGCCTAGAATCCTGCGCATGACGCTTGGCGCAATCGGAGCCTTTTGGATCGCCGAAAGCATCTGGGGACATTCCCAACCGATTTTCGCAGCCACCAGCGCGCTGGTTTCCCTGGGCTTCGGCGCCTCCACCACCGTGCGCAAAACCGCCGAAGTCGCCCTGGGGTGCACCCTGGGGGTGGCGCTGGGCGATACCCTCATGCACTGGTTCGGGCAGGGGATCTGGCAGGCCGCACTGGTGATGTCGCTGAGTCTGGTCATTGCCCGCTATTTGGATTCCGGTGCCATCTTCTCCACCCAGCTGGGCATGCAATCGGCACTGGTAGTGCTGCTGCCCATCAGCGCGGATGGGCCATTTGCCCGTTCCATCGATGCCCTGACCGGGTCCCTGCTTGCCCTGCTGGTGATTATTTTCTGGCCTACCGACCCGCGGCGCAGCCCGGTGTCCGCGTTATCGGATCTGTTCAAGGAGCTCTCCGAAGCGCTTTTGGAATGCGCCTGGGCCATCCGCGACGATGACCGGCGCGCAGCCTTCCACGCACTGATCAAGGCTCGCGGAACCCAGAAGTACCTGGATATGCTGCCAGCCGCCTTCCGCGCTTCGAAGGAAATCGCAACGATTTCCCCCACCGGGCGTCGCCACCGCCATGAACTGAACCGGCTATCCAAGCGTTTCAACCACTACGACTGGGCCGCCCGCAACTCGCGGGTCTTCGCCCGGCGCCTTGCTTCCGTGCTCAGCAACAGCGCACTGACCCCGGAAGGCGCGCAAACCTTGGCTCCCCTGATGCGCGAGCTATCCGAGGCGGTCAACACCTTGGCGCACTCGGTGCGCGAAACCACGGTGGCTGGCCAACGCAAATACGAGAAGGCCGCCCAGCTGCAGCTCGAAGGCGTCGCCGCCCAACTGGATCCGCGCGCCCTGGGAGTTGAGGGGCTCCAGGGCGAAGGCCTGGTCTTGCTGCTGCGCCCGATGGTGGTGGATCTGCTCGAAGCGGCAGGCCGCGAACACGAAGAAGCCATCGAAGTGCTGCCCAAGCTGTCCTGAACGAAAATGTCCGCATAGCTCGATAGCATTGAGCCATGGCCAAAACCTCCACTCGCAGCAAGTCTTCCGCATCGTTCAAATGCTCTGAATGCGGGTGGACCACGATTAAGTGGGTGGGCCGCTGCGGCGAATGCCAGGCCTGGGGCACTGTCGAAGAAGTGGGTGTCGTCTCCGCCCGTACCGTAGCCGCGGCCAAGGTGGCCCACCCAGCCAAGCCGATCGCGCAGATTGACGGCTCCGAAGCGGCCTTCCGCCCCAGCGGCGTCTCCGAACTTGACCGCGTGCTCGGTGGCGGCCTGGTTCCGGCAGCCGCGATCCTGCTGGCCGGCGAACCTGGCGTGGGCAAGTCCACGCTGCTCTTGGACGTTGCCGCGAAAGCCGCGCAAACCGGCTTGCGCGTGCTCTATCTAACCGGTGAAGAGTCCGCCGCGCAGGTAAAGTCCCGCGCCGAACGCATCAACGCCATCGCCGATACGCTGTTCCTGGCCGCCGAAACCGACCTGGCTCTGGCCTTGGGGCAGATCCAGGAGATCGATCCGCAGCTGCTGATCCTGGACTCGGTGCAGACCTTCTCCTCGGCAGAGGTGGACGGCGCTGCCGGCGGCGTTTCCCAGGTGCGCGAAGTCGCTGCCTCGATCATCAACGCGGCCAAGACCCGAGCCATGTCCACCATCATGGTCGGCCACGTGACCAAGGAAGGTTCGGTCGCCGGCCCACGGCTGCTCGAGCACCTGGTGGACGTGGTCTGCCAGTTCGATGGCGAGAAGCATTCGCGGTTGCGCATCCTGCGCGCGCTGAAGAACCGCTACGGAGCCACCGACGAGGTGGGCTGCTTCGATTTGAATGAAGACGGCATTGAATCGCTGACCGATCCTTCCAAGCTTTTCGTCACCCGAACCCGCACCCCGGTGCCGGGCACCTGCATCACCGTCACGATGGAGGGCCGCCGGCCGCTGGTTGCCGAGGTGCAGACCTTGCTCTCGCGCAGCAATGCCCCTGCTGCCCGCCGGGCCACCAGTGGCTTGGATGCCGCGCGGGCGCAAATGGTTGTGGCGGTGCTGCAGGCCCGCGCGCATATGGATCTGTCGTCCATGGACTCGTATATCGCCACCGTGGGTGGCGTGAAAATTGCCGAACCCGCCTCGGATCTGGCCTGCGCGCTGGCATTGGCTTCTTCGATGAATGAATTCCCGCTGCCGCAGGACTTCGTGGCCTTCGGCGAAGTCGGCTTGGCCGGCGAAGTTCGGCAAGTACCGGAAATCTCACGGCGCATCACCGAGGCGCAGCGTCTGGGCTTCTCTTTCGCGATGGCTCCGGCCACCCCGGAACCGTTGAAGAATATCCCCGAGGGCATCCGCGTATTCCAGGTGGAGAACATCGCGCAGGCGCTGGATATTGCGTTTAACCAGCGACAGAAGCCCGCAGGATAAACTTGATTGTTGCTGCCCGCCGAAAGGACGCAAGTTGAAAGCGCACCCAACCCCCGGATTCCTTGCCGTTCTGGCCCAGATTGCCCCGGGTACCGAGCTCGCCCAGGGTCTTGAACGGATCCAGCGCGGCCGTACTGGCGCTCTCATAGTGCTGGGCCATGACAGGCTCGTGGAGTCGATCAGCTCCGGCGGCTTCAGGATCAACACCGAATACACGCCTACACGCATCCGCGAACTGGCCAAGATGGACGGCGCGATCATTCTGGACGGCACAGGACGCCAGATCCAGCAGGCCGGCGTGCAGCTGATGCCGGATGCGCAGATTGAAACCCAGGAGTCCGGCACCCGCCACCGCACGGCAGAACGCGTAGCCGCGCAAACCGGGTTCCCGACGATTTCGGTTTCGCAGTCCATGCAGACCATCACCCTCTATGCCGACGGCGAGCGCCATGTGCTCGAGCCAGCCGAGCGCCTGCTGGCCCGCGGCAACCAGGCTATTGCTACCTTGGAACGGTACCGCCACCGCCTGGACCAGGTCACCAGCGCCCTGTCAGCTGCGGAAATTGAAGATGTCGCCACCGCGCGGGAAGTGCTCGCTGTCTTGCAGCGCACCGAGATGCTGCGCCGTACCAGCGAAGAAATCTCCCGCTACGTGCTGGAGCTGGGCATCGATGGACGCCTGCTGGCGGCCCAGCATGCGGAATTGCTCTCCGGCATCCAGGCGGATAACCAGTTGCTACTGCGGGACTATTCCGACGCGGAAGGCCAGGAGCTGGATATCGAGCGTGCCCTGGAGACGCTGCATGAAGTTTCCGATGCCCAGCTCATTGAGCTTGATGGCCTGACCAAGATCCTGTTCCCGCACTCCACCATTGGCCAAGACGACCAGCTGACCCCGAAGGGCTACCGCCTGCTTTCGCAGATCCGCACGGTGCCCAAGCTGGTCGGGGACCGCCTGGTGGCGTCCTTCGATAACTTGCAGCTGCTCATGGCAGCGTCCACCAGCCAGCTCATGGAAATCGAGGGCGTCGGCGAGCAGCGTGCACGCTCCATCCGGGAAGGGCTGGCCCGCATGGCCGAATCCTCGCTGCTGGATCGCTACATCTAGGCCTTTTCACTCCAAGGTGAAGGTGACCGGCTCCGAAACGAAGTCGCCGATAGCCGCGGTGAACTTGTAGGTTCCCGGACGCGGCTGCACGCTGACCGACTTGCAACCGGGAGCGGAACGCTCGCGGTTCCAGGTGAAGCGCGCGTTCTCCTTCTGCCCCGGCTTGAAGGCCAGGTTCACATCTTCTGCGCCGTCCAGGCAATCGATGGTGGAGAAGATGCGGTCCGCGCCGCTGGAAACCAGGAACTCCTGCTGCGTGGTTCCGACGTTCAATTCGCATTCGCGCTTGGAAACATTTTCGATGCCCAGCAGCAAGGTCGGCTTCTTGTCCGAGGCGTAGCTTTTCGCATCGGTAGTCGCAGTAATCTCGACCTCGTCGCTCTTGCACTTCTTGGCCGCAGCTTCGTCGTCTTCCGGCTCTGGCGATGGCGAAGGAACCGACTGGGTTTGCTGGGCGCTTGGCTCATTGTCTGCAGTTTTCTTCTCATCAGGGGAGAACAATCCGGCCAGCGCAACGACGCCCCAGACAAGCAGGCCGACGAGCACCAGGGCAAGTACTGCCACGGTGATCCGCCTGCGCCGGTAGACGCTGGCCGATGGTTTCCCCCCTGATACGTTGCTCATGGCTTAAGGCTAATTCATTTGCCTGCCCGAAGCCGGTAATGGCGTAGGATCCGGGGCAAATCACGTTCTGCAATCCATTCCCGCTGATTCCGGGCGGACGGTGCGCTGGCTTAGAGTGGTGGGGTGCAGCAAATCCACAACACCATCAACACCTGGTACCTAGAGAACGCCCGCGACCTGCCTTGGCGACGCCCCGGAGTGAGCGGCTGGGAAGTCATGGTCAGCGAGTTCATGCTCCAGCAGACTCCGGTAGTTCGTGTCTTGCCGGTTTGGGAAGAATGGATGCGCCGCTGGCCACGGCCGCAGGATCTGGCTGCGGAACCGCTGTCCGAAGCACTGAAAGCGTGGGGACGGCTGGGCTATCCGCGGCGCGCGCAGCGCTTGCATGCCGCCGCCGTGGAGATCACCACCGAGTACAACGGCGAAGTCCCGCGCACCGAAGCCGAGCTCCTGGCCTTGCCGGGCATCGGCTCCTACACCGCGGCCGCCATTGCCTGCTTTGCCTTCGGCGAGCGCACCGTTGTCGTGGACACGAATATTCGCCGCGTGCATGCACGGCTCTTCGGCGGCATGGCATTGCCCGAGCCAAGCCCGCGCGCCAGTGAATTCGCCCGGGCTGGAGAAGTCCAGCCCGAGGATCATCAGGCAGCGAATCTGTGGAATATTTCGGTAATGGAACTCGGTGCCCTGGTGTGCACCGCTCGCAGCCCGAAGTGCGAGCAATGCCCGGTCTTCCAGCAGTGCGCATGGATTGCCCAGGGGCAGCCGGCCCCGCACTACATCCCGAAGGGACAAGCTTGGAAGGGTACGGACCGGCAGGTCCGCGGCGCCATCATGGCGATCCTGCGCGAGCATGAGCAGGCGGTGCCAGAGCAGTCCTTCCTGGCCGAACTGTCCCATGAATCGCATGCAAGGTATGTGGCGCTTGACCAACTGCAAGCACCATTGGAGCAGCGTGAACGGGCACTGGCCGGGCTGCTCAAAGATGGCCTGGCGATCGCCGAAGAAGATGGAATCCGCCTGCCTTCGTAGCATCGGCCCGGAACGAGCCAGAAGCGGCTAGCTTTATGCCCTGATGCCTACCTATGCTTAGCCCATGAACGCTTCAGTTGATCCGGCCGCTGCTGTTCGCCACGTAGCCAAGCACCCATGGTTCGAACGCGCCGCACGCCTGGGATACGTCGCCAACGGCGTACTTCACGCAACCGTGGGAATCCTCGCAGCTTTCGTCGCTGCCGGCGGCAAGGCGGAAGCCGATCAGGGCGGAGCCATGGGCGCCTTGGCCGAGCAGCCTTTCGGCATGGTCTTGCTGTGGATCTGCGCAATCGGCGCACTATTGCTGGGCCTATGGTCCTTGGCGCAGGTCTTCTTGCCCGAAAACGAGCTGAAGGGCAGGCTCAAGTCCGCGGCCATCTCCGTATCATTCTTGGCTGTCGGCTTCACCTTTGGGCGGTTTGCGGTAGGAATTCCCAGTGATTCGGGAAAGACTGCCACCAGCTTCAGCGGAGAAATGATGGAGACCGGCCCTGGCCGGGGGTTGCTGATCGCCTTGGGCCTGGGGCTGCTGGCCATGGCTGGCTACTACATCTACAAGGGTGCCACCCGGAAGTTCTTGAAGGATCTCTCCGGTTCCGGAAATACCGAGGTATCGCGCGCGATCAAGTACTCGGGCATGCTGGGCTATCCTGCCAAGGGCGTAGTCCTCGGTGCCGTGGGCCTGCTCTTCATCGTGGCCACGGTACAGCGCGACCCGGAAGAGGCCAGCGGCATTGATGGCGCGCTGAAGGCCATCCAGGATCAGCCGTTTGGGCCGGTTGCCCTGGTTGCTATCGGTGCGGGCCTGGTTTGCTACGCGCTGTACCTGGTATTCCGTGCGCGCTACGACCGGATGGACTAGAAGTATCAGTCCAGCGTAATAATCATGCGGGTGTTGCCCAAAGTATTCGGCTTCACGCGGGCGAGGTCCAGGAATTCAGCAACGCCCTCATCCCGGGAGAGCAGGATCTCCTGGTATACCGCTGGATCCACGGCGCTCTGGTCAGCCATCACCTTGAAGCCTTGGCGTATGAAGAAATCCACTTCGAAGGTCAGGCAGAAGACGCGGCCAACCCCGACTTCCCGGGCACGTTCCAAGAGTTCGGAGAGCAGGACATGGCCTACGCCCTTGCCACGCAGCTCGCCCGAGGTCGCCAAGGTACGGATTTCGGCGATGTCTTCCCAGATGACGTGCAAACCGCCGCAGCCGACAACATTGCCGTCCGCGTCCTCGGCAACCAGGAATTCCTGGATGGACTCGTAGTAGGTGACCGCTTCCTTATCCAGCAGGATCCGTTCCTCGGCCAACGGGCGCACAAGATTGCGGATAGCGTTGACATCACTGGTTCTGGCTGAGCGGACGGTAAAAGAGTTCACGTTCTAAATCCTATGCCCCACCGTTTGCAGAATCGAAGCAGATGCCGGATATGTCATTGAAGGAACATCCCGCAACACGGCGTGCCAAGATAAACTTGAACATTGAAGTCGCATTGGAGCAAGGATGAGGATGCCAGCTAGAACAGCACGCCCCGGATTCGGGTTGCTTGCCATCCTCCTATCCGCCGTCGGCATCGCTCCCCTGCTTAATTACGGGTTGAACGCCACCAGCGACCTGGTCATCAGGGATTTGGGAATCACCGAATCCCAGTTCGGCCTGTTGGCGACAGTGTGCTTCGGCTGCGCCGCACTGGGTAACGCCGTCTTCGGGAAGTTCTCCGACAGGCAACCGGATACCAGGCTGATCCTGCTGATCTTCGGCACGACGGCGGTCGCGCTGGGCTTGGCAGCCATTCCCGCAGGCTACGTCTTGCTCCTGGCGGCTTCCGGCCTGGCCGGCTTCGCCCAGTCATTCCCCAACGGGGTCACCAACCGCATTCTGGCCCAGCGCGTCCCTAGTGCCCAGCGCATCACGTGGACTGGCATCAAGCAGTCTGGCGTGCAGGTTTCGCAGCTCGTAGGCAGCGTGGGGTTCCCGCTGCTGGCTGCATTCATTGGCTGGAACGGAGCATCGCTGGCCGGCGCCGTGCTCGCCGCGGTCCTCGCGGTGATCGCTGTACGGGTTATCCGCGCATCCCCCATGCTCGCCGCGCCTGCCCCGCAGAAGGCGGCAGCGGGCGCGAGCCAGCCGGTGGCTGCGGCCGCCCCCTCCACGAAGTTCGTCATTTTTGCGCTGGCCCTATTCGGTTTCATCAACGGTGTCGGCGTACAGGCAACCAACGTCTACCTGGCGCTCTTTGCGGTCCGCGAGCTGGACTTCTCCTTGGTGGCTGGCGGCCTGACCGCCGCGGTCGCTGGCGTCATTGGCGTTTCCGCCCGCGTCGGATGGGGGCAGATGATGTCACGCGGCGTATCAGCGCCTAAGCTCTTGCTGCTGCTGGCGTCGCTGGCCACTGCGGGCGGTGCCAGCTTCCTGATGGCCCAGCAGCTGCACTCGGTGGCCTTGCTCTGGCTAGCGGTCTGCCTGCACGGGGCCTCGGCCCTGGGAGTTTCGGTAGTGCTGATGGCGGGCTTGCTGCGGGTGATCCCCGCAAGCCGCCTGGGAAGTGCCAGCGGAATCGTCTCGGCGGGCCAGTTTGGCGGTTTCACCGTGGGGCCCTTGGCCATGGGCCTGCTGGTCGGCTCGGCCGGTGGCTTCACCGCGGGCTGGATCACCGTCACCGGGATCTACCTGTGCTCAACGGTGCTGGGTGCATTCCTTGTCCTGCGAGCCAGGAACCGGGGCTAGCCGGTGGATGCCGAAGCGCTGAAAACCCTGGCGCACCTGCGCCGGGCCAGGGACCTGATGGACCGGCACTATGCGGAACCATTGGATGTGCCTGCGTTGGCCCAGCGTGCTTCCATGTCTCCTGCTCATTTTTCCAGGGAGTTCAAGCGGGCCTATGGCGAAACCCCGCATGCCTATTTGCTCACCCGCCGTATCGAGCGCGCCATGCATCTGCTGCGCGCATCGGTCTCGGTAACAGATGCTTGCATGCAAGTGGGATGGACCTCTCTGGGTTCCTTCAGCACGCGCTTCACCGAAGTGGTCGGCGAAACTCCCTCGTCATACCGGGAACGGGACCATTCAGCCACCGAGCAGATCCCTGCCTGCATCGCCAAGATCCTTTTGCGTCCCGAGAGATTCTGAGCAGTTTTGAAGAAGCGCTATCTGGTCGGCGCTCCCTAGGCTGGAGCCATGGCAAGCATTTCAATCAATCATGTCCCTTTGACCGTGCTCGATGTGGATGAGGCGCTCGCGTTCTACCGCGATGCGCTGGGCTTCACGGTCCTCTCCGATGTCGCCAACGGCGGCTTCCGCTGGGTGTCCCTTGGCGGCTCCGACGGCGCCGGCACCAGCCTGGTGCTTTCGGCTCCGGGCGCTGGCCGGTCAGCTGCCGATGCGCAGGCCTTGGCCGAGCTGGTAGCCAAGGGCGCGATCGGCCCGCTGGTGCTGTCCACCAATGATCTGGACAAGGTCTTTGAAACTTTGAGCGCGTCGGGCGCTGAAGTCCTGCAGGAGCCAATGGACCAACCGTGGGGTCCGCGCGATTGCGCCTTCCGCGATCCTTCGGGAAATATGGTCCGTATCAACCAAGCAGTTCAGGGAGAAGAAGCATGAGCAGTTCAGAACAAGAAGGCTTTTCAGCCGCCGAGAAGGCCGCGATGAAAGAGCGGGCCGCTGAGGTGCGCACTTCGAAGAAGCGCATGACCAAAGCCGAGAAGGCGGAACAGGCCCGCAAGGAAGTGGAAGAGAAGATTGCTTCCTTCGAGGGCAACGACAAGGTGCTTGCGCAGAAGCTGCACCGGATCATCACCGAGACGGCTCCGGAATTGGAGCCGAAAACCTGGTATGGCATGCCCGCTTACGCTTTGGACGGCAAGATCTTGTGCTTCATGCAGGATGCCAAGAAGTTCGGTACCCGCTACCTGACTTTCGGCTTCAACGATGTTGCGCAGCTGGATGAGGGCACCCTATGGCCCACCTCGTTCGCCATTACCGCGCTTGATGGGCAACTCGAAGAAATGCTTGCCGAGTTAGTAGCCAAGGCGGTGGCCCGCTAAGCCCAGCACGCCCGGAGGGAATCGATTGCTCTTCAGGCGTCGAGGCTTTCTTGCTCCGCCTGGGGCAATGCCTTTGCCAGCAGCGAGGCGGAAAGCGCGAAGACCCCGATCAGCCCAAGCAGTCCCATGCCAATAGGCAGGGTGCCTTGCTGCGCGGCGTCTTCTCCCATGGCAGCGAGAAGCATGGCAGCGCCCAGTCCGAGGATTCCGAAGCCAGCGGCCAGGAAGCAGACCACAATCGATTTCGGTCCCGGGTTCCAGTGCCCCAATGAGGTGAAGTCGCGGTAGACAATGATGCCGATG
This sequence comes from Glutamicibacter sp. NPDC087661, assembly GCF_044743275.1. Lineage (NCBI taxonomy): Bacteria > Bacillati > Actinomycetota > Actinomycetes > Micrococcales > Micrococcaceae > Glutamicibacter > Glutamicibacter sp. NPDC087661. The sequence goes on along the minus strand of NZ_JBIUWE010000008.1, from coordinate 7,530 downwards.
GCAATACTGAGCGTGCCCGCGGCACCAATCACCAGCACCACCAGCCACGTTGGGCCGTATCCGGCTCAGTCGGTGCCGGCATGGCGCACCAATTGTCCAGGAAGCTGGGGACGGAGGAGAAGGTACAGGGCTGAATAGGCCATGACTGCGAGGCAGGAAGCGGCAATCAGCTGTTGCCCTTTGCTTCGTTTCTTCATGTGTTGAGCCTACGACATGGCCGGATTAAAGCCAATAGCCGTGGAACTGAACGTTGTCAGTTCCACGGCTATGGGTTATGCCTCTGCGGCCTAGCTTTCCAGTGCTGCCGGTGCCGGCTCGCCTTCCAGCTGGCCGGTGCCGCCTTCAGCGTGGAAGACGAACTTGCGGCTCTCGCCTTCGCCCTCGACGTCGACGGTGACCTTCTGGCCCGCAACGATCTGGCTGAAGAGGATGCGCTCGGAGAGCTGGTCCTCGATATCGCGCTGGATGGTGCGGCGCAGCGGGCGGGCACCCATTGCTGGATCGTAACCGCGCTGGGCCAGCAGGCTGCGGGCAGCCTGGGTCAGCTCGATGGTGATCTCGCGTTCTTCCAGGCGCTTGGCCAGGCGTGCGATGAACAGGTCGACGATTTCTTCGATCTCGTCCTGGTTCAGCTGCGGGAAGACCACGGTGTCATCAACACGGTTCAGGAATTCAGGGCGGAAATGCTGACGCAGTTCTTCCTGGACCTTGGCCTGCATGCGCTCGTAACCGGTCTTGGTATCCGCGGCCGACTGGAAGCCGGTCATCACACCCTTGGAGATGTCGCGGGTACCGAGGTTGGTGGTCATGATGATGATGGTGTTCTTGAAGTCCACCACACGGCCCTGGGAGTCGGTCAAGCGGCCGTCTTCCAGGATCTGCAGCAATGAGTTGAACAAGTCGGCATGCGCCTTCTCGACCTCGTCGAAGAGCACTACGGAGAACGGACGGCGGCGGACCTTCTCGGTCAGCTGCCCGCCCTCTTCGTAGCCGACGTAGCCCGGAGGAGCACCGAAGAGCCGGGAAACGGTGTGCTTCTCCGAGTATTCGGACATGTCCAGGGTGATCAGCGCGTCTTCTTCACCGAAGAGGAACTCTGCCAGCGCCTTGGCCAGCTCGGTCTTGCCTACACCGGTTGGGCCGGCGAAGATGAACGAACCACCTGGGCGGTTCGGATCCTTCAGGCCTGCACGGGTACGGCGGATCGCCTGGGAGATGGCCTTGATCGCCGAGTCCTGGCCGATGACGCGCTTGTGCAGCTCGTCTTCCATGTTCAGCAGGCGCGTGGACTCTTCCTCGGTCAGCTTCACAACCGGGATGCCGGTTGAGTTGGCAAGTACCTCGGCAATAAGGTCCTCAGTCACCTCGGAGACTTCGTCCATGTCGCCATTGCGCCAGGACTTCTCCTTCTCGTTGCGGGCCTCAATCAGCTTGGATTCCTTATCGCGCAGCGAGGCAGCCCCTTCGAAGTCCTGCGCGTCAATCGCAGCTTCCTTCTCCAGGCGCACGGTGGCGATTTCCTCGTCCATTTCCTTCAAGGCCGGAGGAGCGGTCATGCGCTGGATGCGCAGGCGTGCGCCCGCCTCGTCGATCAGGTCCACGGCCTTGTCCGGCAGGAAGCGATCGGAGATGTAGCGGTGCGCCAGCGTGGCAGCGGCCTGCAGTGCACCATCGGTGATGGTCACGCGGTGGTGCGCCTCGTAGCGGTCGCGCAGGCCACGCAGGATCTGCGTGGTCAGCTCTACCGAAGGCTCCTTGACCTGGATCGGCTGGAAGCGGCGCTCAAGCGCTGCATCCTTCTCGATATTCTTGCGGTACTCATCCAAGGTGGTGGCACCGATGGTCTGCAGTTCGCCACGAGCCAGCATCGGCTTGAGGATCGACGCGGCATCGATGGCGCCCTCGGCGGCACCAGCACCAACGAGGGTGTGGATCTCGTCGATGAACAGGATGATATCGCCACGGGTGCGGATTTCCTTGAGGACCTTCTTCAGGCGTTCCTCGAAGTCGCCGCGGTAGCGGGAGCCGGCCACCAGGGAACCGAGGTCCAGGGTGTACAGCTGCTTGTCCTTGATGGTCTCGGGCACATCGCCACGCACGATCGACTGGGCCAGGCCCTCGACGACTGCGGTCTTGCCGACACCAGGCTCGCCGATCAGCACCGGGTTGTTCTTGGTACGGCGCGAGAGGACCTGCATGACGCGTTCCATCTCGTGCTCGCGGCCAATCACTGGATCGAGCTTGCCCTCGCGGGCAGCTGCGGTGAGGTTGCGGCCGAACTGGTCGAGCACCGCCGAGCCTGCCGGGGTGCCTTCCTGCTGTCCGCCCGAGCTGACGCCAGCGGAGGCAGTTTCCTTGCCGCCCTGGTAGCCCGAGAGCAGCTGGATGACCTGCTGGCGCACGCGACCGAGGTCAGCACCCAATTTCACCAGGACCTGGGCTGCGACGCCCTCGCCCTCGCGGATCAGGCCGAGCAGGATGTGCTCGGTACCAATGTAGTTATGCCCCAGCTGCAGCGCTTCGCGCAGCGAGAGCTCCAAAACCTTCTTGGCGCGAGGAGTGAACGGGATATGACCGGAAGGCGCCTGCTGGCCCTTGCCGATAATCTCCTGAACCTGCTCACGAACGGCACCCAGCGAAATATTCAGCGACTCAAGCGCCTTTGCGGCGACACCGTCGCCTTCGTGGATTAGACCGAGCAACAGGTGCTCGGTGCCGATGTAGTTGTGGTTGAGCATGCGCGCCTCTTCTTGGGCGAGCACGACAACTCGACGGGCACGGTCGGTAAATCTCTCAAACATCTTCGGCACACTCCTTGCTTACCAATAATTCGATGCTACGCACCAAGCGCCGGCAATGCGCCCTTGTTCGCCACAGGGATAACCGAAGCGGTCCCCTGGTACCGGAAATCCGTAATTGAGGTGCAATTAATTTCCGGATTTACTTGGCTCACCAATATTGCGATGTTCAATGAAAGTATTGGATGAATTACGAACGTCGTTATAAGAATAAGAGCCGGCACGCATTGCGTGCCGGCTCTTATATTGAGACTTGTTGAAAACCCCGCAAATTACTTCGCGCGGTTTCGCCCGCCCTTGCGCATTGCAGCATTGTAGGCATCTACAACTTCTGCATTAAGGCGTCCGCGTGCGTTGACCTTGATGTTGTTTTCCTTCGCCCATGCGCGGATTGCTGGAGCTTCGCTCGCTGCAGTCTGCTTCGACGAGCGCGCCGCATCGATGTACGGCTCGATGGCTGCATGGAACTGAGCAGCATGCTCGTCGTTCAGGTCGATTTCAAAATGCTGACCAGCGACGCTGAATGCAATAGATTCAGTCGCCTCGCTACCATCAATATCGTCGATCAGGGCAATTTGAACCTGACGTGCCATTTAGGAATTCCTCCGAGCTTGAATGTACTGGACCAACTGACATTCGATCATCAGCCCATTTCAAACAACAAGCATATACAAATAGCCGCACTAAACTCTAATTATCATCAGAATTCACAAGGTTCTTTCAGGAAAGACTAATTCTCGTTTACTGGATTATTAGAATCCGAGCGATTTTGAATTAGCGCATCAGCTTCAGCTTCAGCTTGGCGTTCTTTTCGATCCGCGTTTGTAATTGCTTTCATCACGTACCAGAAAAGCAGCGCCAGGCCGATTGTCGGGACGATCGCCTCAATATATGGCATTCCTATGCCTCCGGCTTTAGGAGTGGGAACAGAATAGTTTCACGAATACCGACGTTGGTGAAAAGCATAACCAGACGATCGATACCTAAACCGATACCGCCCATCGGCGGTGCACCGTATTCCAATGCACGAAGGAAGTCTTCATCAAGCTGCATTGCTTCTGGGTCGCCGCCAGCAGCCATCAGGGACTGCTCGGTCAGGCGCTCGCGCTGGATCACCGGGTCAATCAGCTCGGAGAACGCGGTACCGCGCTCCATGCCGCCGATGACCAGGTCCCAGGCCTCGATGACTCCCGGCTTCGAGCGATGCGGGCGTGCCAGCGGCTGTGCCAGTGGCGGGTAGTCGCACACGAAGGTCGGGTCGATCAAGGTCGGCTCGACGATTTCGCCGAACAGCTCGATGACCAGCTTCTGGGCGCCCCAGGCTGGATCGATCTTCACTTCGTGCTTCGCAGCGACTTCGCGCAGTATCGAAGCTTCGGTTTCCGGGGTGATCTCCACGCCGACAGCTTCGGACAGGCCAGGGTAGACGCTGACCCAGCGCCATTCGCCGTCCAAGTTAGCGGTGCCCTTGGGGGTCTCGATGGTGCGGCCGGCGCCAATGGCATCAGCGGCATTGAGAATGATTTCCTTGATGCGATCGGCCATGACGTACTGGTCGGCGTAGGCTTCGTAGGATTCCAAGGTGGTGAATTCCGGCGAGTGGGTCGAGTCGACACCCTCGTTGCGGAAGATGCGCCCCACCTCGAAGACGCGGTCGACACCGCCAACGACGCACCGCTTGAGGTACAGCTCGGTTGCGATGCGCAGGGTCATTTCCTGGTCAAAGGCGTTCAGGTGCGTCTTGAATGGACGGGCCGAAGCGCCACCGTGAACCAGCTGCAGCATCGGGGTCTCAACCTCGACGTAGCCGCGGTTCTCCAGGGTGTTGCGTACGGCGCGGACGATCGCGGCGCGCTTGAAGACCATTTCGCGGGCCTCGTTGCGCACGATCAAATCGGCGTAGCGCTGGCGCACGCGGGTCTCTTCATTCAGATCGGCGTGCAGCACCGGCAGTGGGCGCAGGGCCTTGGAAGCCATTTCCCAAGCGTCTGCCATGATGGACAGCTCGCCGCGGCGCGAGGAGATGACCTTGCCGGTCACGAACACATGGTCGCCCAGATCGACGAGCGACTTCCACTGGGCCAGGCGCTCTTCGCCAACGTTGGCAAGCGAGAGCATGACCTGCAGGCGAACCCCTTCGCCCTTCTGGCCGCCTTCCTGCAAGGTGGCGAAGCACAGCTTGCCGGTGTTGCGCATGAAAACGATGCGGCCGACAATGCCGACGACGTCTTCGGTCTCTTCACCAGCTTCGAGGTGCTCGTACTTGTCGCGGATTTCCTGCAACGAGTGGGTGCGAGCTATGCCTACCGGGTAGGCTTCCTCGCCCTTGGCCAGCAGCTGGTTGCGCTTATCGGTGCGCACCTGTCGCTGGTCGTTTGGATCTGGGGCCTGTGCGGAATTATTTTCGGAAGTCACAATAGACCATTCTACGTGTCATGGCGTGCAGTTGAAGCCCTTCATGATCAGCCTTACACAGTGATCTTGGCCCGTAACGCAGGATAGGGCAGGGGCAAAGCTGGCTTTGCCCCTGCCCTATCCATTCAGTTATGCGGTTTACCAGATTTCTACGCGGTCAGCTGGATCCAGCCACATGCCATCGCCGGGCTTGGTGCCGAAGGCCTCGTGGAAGGATGCCAGGTTCTTCGGAACCTGGTTGCAGCGGAACTCCCCGGGTGCATGCGGGTCGGTGGTCACGCGTACCACCGCGGTCTCCGGACGAATCAGCGTGCGCCAGCATTCGGCCCAGGAGTAGAAGAAGCGCTGGTCTCCGGTGATGCCGTCGATCACTTCATCTTCCTGTATGCCAAGGGCGGCCAACTCGAGCTTGTAGGCCTTGTAGGCAATGCCCAGGCCACCGAGGTCGCCGATGTTCTCGCCCAAGGTCAGTGCACCGTTGACGTTGTGTTCCGGGGCTTCTGAAGGGGACAGCGCGTTGTACTGGTCCACCAGCTTGGCGGTCAGCTTCTCGAAGGAAGCCCGGTCCTCATCGGTCCACCAATTGGTCAACTGGCCAGTGCCATCGAACTGCGAGCCCTGGTCATCGAAGCCGTGGCCGATTTCGTGGCCGATGACCGCGCCGATGCCGCCGAAATTCGAGGCGATGTCGCGGTTCACGTCGAAGAATGGCGGGCGCAGGATTGCCGCTGGGAACGCGATTTCATTCAGCAGCGGGTGGTAGTAGGCGTTCACCGTCTGGGGGAACATGAACCACAGTTCGCGATCCACGCCGTCATCGATCTTCTTCAATTCACGAGCGAACTCGAATTCGTTCGCCGAGGCAATATTCGCGATGACGTCCAGTTCATCAGCCTGGATGGCAGAGTAGTCGATCCATTGGTTCGGGTAGCCGATCTTCGGACGGAACTTGGAAAGCTTATCCAGTGCCTTTTCGATGGTCTCCGGGCCCATCCAGGACAGTTCGCTGATCGAGATGCGGTAAGCCTCGATGAGCCGTTGAACCAGCGCGTCCATGGCGTCCTTGGCCTCTGCAGGGAAGTGCTCAGCCACGTACAGCTGCCCGATGTCTTCGCCTACAGCACCTTCGGTGAATGCGACACCTCGCTTCCAGCGTTCCTTGAGCTGTTCCACGCCACCGAGCTTGGCCGAGTAGAAGGAGAAATTCTCATTGACGAATGCGCTGGACAAGTAGGGAGCGAACGAGCGCAGCACCTGGACCCGCAACCAGTTCTTCCAGGCATCCAGCGGCTGGGAGCCGAATAGCTCAGACAATCCCTGAAGGTAGCTTGGCTGCCAGACGACAACTTCGCTGTAGTACTTCGGCTCAATGCCGGCGCCAGCCAGCCAGGTCCTCACACCCGGGAAAAGCGCGGAAAGCTCCTCATCGGACATCAGGTTGTAGCGTGCCTGAGCATCGCGGACCTTGACCCGGTCCCAGTGATGCGAGGCCATGGCCTTCTCGAGCGCTACGACATGTGCGGCCGCGGCTTCGGCATCAGCAATACCGCCAAGGGCCAGCAGGCGGCCAAGGTGGTCCTGGTAGTCGGATACGGTTTCAGCGAACTGCTCTTCGCGATAGTAGGACTCATCAGGCAGGCCCAGTCCGCCTTGCAGGAAGGTCAGCAGGTTCCGGTCCGGATTGCCGGCGTCGTTCATCGCGCCGATATCCATGAAGCCGCTGATGCCTTTGCGCTGGAAGAAACCGCATACTTCGAGCAGCTGTTCGGTGCTCTGGATATCCGAAATAGTATTCAAGAAGACAGCAACCGGATCGGCACCGCGTTCTTCGATAACGGCTTCATTCATGAATGAGCTGTAGAGGCGGGCAATGCGCTGGGTGGCGGCGTCAGTTTCTGCACCGGAATCGACCTTCTGCACTGCTTCATTAATGATTCCGTGGACCGCAGCCTCAGCCTGGTCGCGGAGTTCCATGAAGGAACCGTAAATTCCTTGATCTCCTGGAATTGTTGCTGTCTCGAACCACTTGCCATTGCTATGGCGGTAGAGATCGTCCTGGGGACGAATTGAATCGTCGCGGTATGTCAGTGGACTCGTAGTCTCGGTGGTCAAGGAAAGCCCCTCGTGTAGAAGATCTTGTTATTTCTACTACACACCTTATCTACTTCCATGAAGATAGGAAGGGTGAGGACGGCCGATGCGCGTACGGCTTAAATAGTCAAGTTAAACAGGTGAGGCCCCGGCACCAAACGGTACCAGGGCCTCAAACCATCTACTCAAGTTAAGTCCGGCGGTGACCTACTCTCCCACACCCTCA
>NZ_JBIUWE010000007.1:0-231256 GCF_044743275.1 Glutamicibacter sp. NPDC087661 | reverse complement strand
TGAGGGTGTGGGAGAGTAGGTCACCGCCGGACTTAACTTGAGTAGATGGTTTGAGGCCCTGGTACCGTTTGGTGCCGGGGCCTCACCTGTTTAACCCGTCCCCTGGTAATCGACTTGCTACAGCCTATGGGTTCAGTTTCATGCTAGGCCCTTTTTGTCGTTAACCCCTTTTAGAAGAGTTGAATCTATCAAGGGGCTTCGATCGGCTACGCATGCGTCGATGGCTGGGGGGACAACCTTAGGGCCGCCACTGAGTGTCTTGCCACATTGGACCCGTTTCCCTATGGTATGACTCGTGCCTCCCGTAGACTTGAATTTAGATGTACATGCCTCGAGGGCATGCTGAATAGTTAATAGTGAAGTGATTTGCAAAGGCAAACACGAAGGTTGCGGTATTGAGATAGCCGCTGAAGGGGACATTAGATGTCTAACGAATTCCGCCGTAACTCCGACAACGGACGAGGCGACTTCCGGAACTCAGATTCAAACCGCAACAACTCCCGCGATGGCTTCAAGCGTCGCGACGACCGTAGTGATTTCAAGCGCACCGACGATAACCGTGGTGGCTTCCGCGGTGACCGTAATGCTGACCGCGGCGGTGACTTCAAGCGCGACGACAACCGTGGTGGTGGCTTCAAGCGTGATGACAACCGTGGTGGTGGCTTCAAGCGTGACGATAACCGCGGTGGCGGTTTCCGCAATGATGACCGTGGTGGTTTCCGCGGCGAGCGTCGCGATGACAACCGTGGCGGTGGCTTCCGCAATGATGACCGTGGTGGTTTCCGTGGCGAGCGTCGCGATGACAACCGCGGTGGCGGCTTCAAGCGTGATGACAACCGTGGCGGTGGCTTCAAGCGTGATGACAACCGCGGTGGCGGTTTCCGCAATGATGACCGTGGTGGCTTCAAGCGTGATGACAACCGCGGTGGCGGTTTCAAGGGTGATGACAACCGCGGTGGCGGCTTCAAGCGTGATGACAACCGTGGCGGTGGCTTCAAGCGTGATGACAACCGTGGCGGTGGCTTCAAGCGTGATGACAACCGCGGTGGCGGTTTCCGCAATGATGACCGTGGCGGCTTCAAGCGTGATGACAACCGCGGCGGTGGCTTCAAGCGTGATGACAACCGTGGCGGCTTCAAGCGTGATGACAACCGCGGTGGCGGTTTCCGCAATGATGACCGTGGCGGCTTCAAGCGTGATGACAACCGCGGTGGCGGTTTCCGCAATGACGATCGTGGCGGCTTCAAGCGTGATGACAACCGCGGTGGCGGTTTCCGCAATGACGATCGTGGCGGCTTCAAGCGTGATGACAACCGCGGTGGCGGCTTCAAGCGTGATGACAACCGCGGTGGCGGCTTCAAGCGTGATGACAACCGCGGTGGCGGTTTCCGCAATGATGACCGTGGCGGCTTCAAGCGTGATGACAACCGTGGTGGCGGTTTCCGCAATGAAGACCGTGGTGGTTTCCGCGGCGAGCGTCGCGATGACAACCGTGGCGGTGGCTTCAAGCGTGATGACAACCGTGGTGGCGGTTTCCGCAATGACGATCGTGGCGGCTTCAAGCGTGACGATAACCGTGGCGGTGGCTTCAAGCGTGATGACAACCGCGATGGTGGCTTCAAGCGTGCCGACGACCGTCGCTCGAAGGGTGAGTACCCAGCACGTGAAGACCGCTTTGCTGATAAGCGCGGTGACGCACCGCGCGCACATAATCCTGGCGATCTTCGCATCTCGAACCGTGCCGATCGTGAACAGTCCCCAGATATCGATGAGGATGTTACCGGTAAGGAGTTGGACCGCGTAGCACGCGCCCAGCTGCGTTACCTCGAAGAGCGCTCGGCAAGCTGGGTCGCAAAGCACCTGGTGATGGCTGGCCGCCTGCTGGAAGACGACCCAGAGCTGGCATACGAGCACACCCTGGCAGCATCGCGCCGCGGCGGCCGTGTCGCGGTGGTTCGCGAGGCCGTTGGCATCGCTGCCTACCACGCTGGCAAGTACGCCGATGCACTGCGCGAACTGCGTACCCACCGTCGTATTTCCGGTTCGGACTACAACCTGCCATTGATCGCTGACTCGCTGCGTGGCCTGGGCCGCCCAGAGAAGGCAATCGAGCTCGCCCAGTCCGAGGAATGCGCCAATCTGGAAAGCGCCGTCAAGGTTGAAATGCAGATGGTTGCTGCCGGTTCGTATGGTGACTTGGGCAAGCTGGATAAGGCACTGGCTGAGCTGGAGTCGCTGGAACAGCTGAACTTCAACCGTGCCTTCTCCTTCAGCCCACGTTTGTTCACTGCCTACGCTGATCTGCTGTCGGCTGCCGGCCGTGCAGAAGACGCGAAGCGCTGGAACGCTCAGGTCGAGGTTGCAGAAAGCGCCCTGGGCATCGAGCGTGAAACCGAATCCTTCATCATGGACCTGGCTCCGGAGATGGATGAGGAAGAGGAAACCCCACGCGCCAAGGATCTGATCGAGCCTTCGGAAGCTGAAGAAGCAGATGCCGACGCCGAGGCTGAAGAAGCAGATGCAGAAGCCGAGGCCGAAGAAGCAGAAGAGGCAGAAGCCGAGCAGACCGGCATCGACGAGGAAGATGACCTGAACGAAGTCATCGAATCCGACACGGAAGCTGGCGAAGCTGACGTGGAAGAAGAATCGGCGAAGTAAGCTTTGGCGTAGTAGCCAAATACCTCAAGTAGTAGGAACCACCACCGAATGCTGATTTCCGGATTTGATTCCGTCCTCTCCGACTTGGACGGCGTCGTCTATGCTGGCCCGAACGCCATTGACGACGCCGTGGAGTCGCTGAACACCCTCGCGGAAGTGAATGTCACCTTGGCGTTCATTACCAACAATGCTGGGCGTTCGCCGATGTCCGTCGCGGCCCACCTGCGCCAGCTGGGCGTGAAAACCAGCGCTGAGCAGGTTTTCGGTTCTGCCGACGCCGGTGCGGAGATGCTGGCCCGCGAATTGAATCCGGGATCCAAGGTTTTGGTGGTGGGTTCCCCCTACCTGCGCGAATGCATTGCCGTGCGCGGGTTGGAAGTCGTCGAATCCCATAAGGAAGAACCCGTAGCGGTGATCCAGGGGTTCGACCCGGACATCTCGTGGAAGAACCTGGCCGAGGCCAGCTACGCGATCAATCACGGTGCCCAATGGGTTGCCACCAACACCGACCTGACGATTCCGCGCGCCGAGGGCCTGGCCCCGGGCAACGGATCGCTGGTCAATGCGGTGAAACTGGCCACGAGCGTGGAACCACGCGTGGCGGGCAAACCCGAATCCTACCTGTTCGCTCGGGCCGCGGACCGACTGGATTCCCAGCGCCCGCTGGTCGTCGGCGACCGCCTGGATACCGACATCCTTGGCGGCTTCCGTGCCGGGTTCTCCACCGCGCTGGTGCTGACCGGTGTGGACACGCCGCGCACAGCACTGGGCGCGCCGGTCGAGCAGCGCCCCAACTACCTCATCAATTCGATGGCTGATCTGTACCGGCCGTATCCGACCATCAAGGTACTGGGCTACGGCGTGCAGGTCGGCGACGCGGTTGCCAAGGTCGATAACGGCGCGATCGAAGTCTCGGGCAGCGACCAGGACCTGAATGCCTGGCGCGCCGCCTGCCATGCCTGGTGGCTGGCCCATCCGCGCCAGTCGGGGCACGAAGAACCGGAAATCCGGTTTACCGAACGCGGGCTCGATGCCCTGCGCAAGATCCGGGGCTAAGCATGCAGCCGCAGAATCCTCTTCCGAGCCCTGGCCCTCGCGGGCTGGATGATGCAGCAGTGGAGCAGGCGCTGTCTTCCCTGGCCGACCATGACATTACCGAGCATGCCGGAATCTATGAGCAACTGCTCGTCGGCCTGCAGCAAGAACTGAATCGTACGGAGCACGGCGCGTGAATCGCCTGGATCAAGAACTTGTCACCCGTGGGCTGGCGCGCTCGCGCACCGAAGCAGCCAAGCTGATCGATGCCCAGCGGGTGCTGCTGAACGGGCAGGCCGCCACCAAGGCCGCCAAGAAGGTTTCCGCCACCGATGAGCTGGCGCTGGTGCCCAGCGAAGGCGAAGAATACGTCTCCCGTGCCGGGCATAAGCTCGCCGGAGCCCTAGATGCTTTTACGACTATTGACCCCGCTGGCCTGCACTGCCTGGACGCCGGTGCCTCGACCGGCGGCTTCACCGACGTGCTGTTGCGCCGCGGTGCGAAATCTGTGGTCGCAGCCGATGTAGGCCATGGCCAGCTGGTCGACGAGCTGCGCGAAGACCCCCGCGTCACGGTCCACGAAGGACTGAACGTCCGCTATCTGGCCCCCGAAGATATTGGGGGACCAGTCGACCTCGTAGTAGCCGACTTGTCCTTTATTTCGCTGCGCCTGGTGATCGACGCCTTGGCCGGGGCCGCCAAGGACGGCGGCTTCCTGCTGCTGATGGTCAAGCCGCAGTTCGAGGTCGGGCGCGAACACCTGAACCGCACCGGCGTGGTCACCGATCCCGCCCTGCGCCGCAGCTCCGTTGAAGCGGTGGTCGCCAGCGCGCAAGCCGCGGGACTGCACCTGCGCGGGCTGGCACGCAGCCCGCTGCCGGGACAGGACGGCAATGTCGAATTCTTCCTTTGGCTTGCCGCAGGAGAGGATCCACAGCCTGCCGATGTTCCACGCATCGGGCAGGATGTTGACTATTCTTAGTAGTGACGTGTTTTAGCCGTGGTCGATAACCACGGTCATTTTGCACCTCGCGATGCTGAGAGGGGCCGACCGCCTTGCGCCGAATCCTGATTTTCACCCATACCGGACGCCAAGAAGCGATCACCGCGGCCATAGAAACCTGCGCCCTGCTCAACGCCGCCGGAGCTATCCCGGTGATGCGCGGCAAGGACCAGCTGGCGATGACCGAAGCGATCGGCGCGGCTGTGCCTTCGGTGCAGGTGCTCGGCGAGGATTGCCAGATCGAGGACGTCGACATGGGCGTGGTGCTCGGTGGCGATGGCTCCGTGTTGCGTGCCGCGGAATTGGTGCGGGAATCCCCGATGCCGCTGGTGGGGGTAAACCTCGGGCATGTGGGTTTCCTCGCCGAAGCTGAACGCAGCGAACTGGCCTCCACCGTGGAAGCACTGGTCAATGAGACCTACACCGTGGAAGAACGCATGACCATGGAGGTCAAGGTGTGGCTGGACAACGTCTGCCTCGCCGAGACCTGGGCCTTGAACGAGGCCGCGGTGGAAAAGGCCAACCGCGAACGCATGGTCGAGGTCGTGATCGAGGTCGACGGCCGGCCGATCTCCACCTTCGGTTGCGATGGTGTCGTGATGGCCACGCCTACCGGTTCCACCGCGTACTCCTTCTCCGCCGGCGGCCCGGTGGTCTGGCCGGACGTGGCGGCGCTGATCATGGTGCCGATCTCCGCTCACGCACTGTTCGCCAAGCCCCTGGTCATTTCCCCGGATTCGATCATGGCCGTCGAAATGCTGACCCGCACCGATGCCGGGGCCGTGCTCTGGTGCGATGGACGGCGCACCATCGAGCTGCCGCCGGGAGCCCGTGTGGAAGTAACGCGCAGCGACCGCCCGGTGTACATGGCGCGATTGAACACGACGCCGTTTTCCGAGCGCCTGGTCAACAAGTTCGAGCTGCCCATTACCGGTTGGCGCGGACCAGCGAAGGAAGAGGCGCGCCGTCCGGCCACTACGGCACTGCCGGTGATCGGACCAGGCCTGCAAAGCGTCGATCCGCATTACCGCGATGAACCGGGCATTCCCATGGTGGGACGCCCCGAGGACCAGGACTGAATAGCGGCCTCGAAGAAAAACTTTCCACACGCTCGAACATAGTTACGAAAAATAGGGTTAGAACACATATACTAAAAGCGCACGGTACGACTTGAACTCGACATTCGGGAGCAGGCATTGATTCAGGAAATCCAGATATCCAACCTTGGGGTGATCACCGAGGCCACGCTTCCGCTTGGTCCGGGACTCACGGTAGTCACCGGTGAAACCGGCGCTGGCAAGACCATGGTGATCACCGCCTTGTCCCTGCTGCTCGGGCGCCGGGCCGATGCCGGTGCGGTGCGCAACGGCGCCAAGCACGCCCTTGCTGAAGCCGTGGTGCACTTGCCGCCAGATCACCACGTGCTCGATGCCGCAGGCCAGGCAGGCGCATTCATCGAACCAGCGGGGGAGAACAGTGAACTGCTGCTTTCCCGCTCGCTCTCGGCCCAAGGCCGTTCACGCGCCACCATCGGCGGACGCAGCGCCCCTGTCGGCCTGCTAGCCGAACTGGGGCACGATCTGGTGGCCGTCCATGGCCAATCGGACCAGATTCGCCTGAAAGAGCCGGTGGCGCAACGCGATGCCCTGGACCGCTTTGCAGGTAGCTCGCTGTCGCGCACGCTAAGCAACTACCAGCGAGCCTACCGCCAGTGGCGATCGGCTTCCAAGGAGCTGGCGGGGCTCAAAACCGAATCGCGCAACCGTGTTCGCGAAGCAGAAAACTTGCGCCTGGCGCTGGACGAGATCGATTCCCTGGATCCGCAGCCGGGCGAGGACGAAGCCTTGCGCGAGCAATCCATGAAGCTGGGCAATGTCGAGTCCCTGCGCACCGCCGGGCGGCAGGCGCAAGCCGTCATCGACTCCGAGGATTTCGAGAACCCGGGCGTTACCACCTTGGCGGAGACCGCCCGCGGCGTGCTGGCCCAGGCCAGTGACGATGATACTGCGCTGGCCGCCTTCGCGGAGCGGGCAGCGGAACTGGGCATTCTCGCCTCGGAACTCTCCAGTGATCTTGCCGCCTACGTTGCCGACCTCGATGAGGAAGGTCCGGAGCGCTTGGCGCAGATTGAAGCCCGCCGTGCCGATTTGAGCAAGCTCATGCGCAAGTACGCACCGAGCATTGATCAGGTGCTCGCCTGGGCTGCCGAATCCCGTACCCGTCTGGAAGAACTCGGTGGGGATGACTCGCGCATCGAGGAGCTGGAGACAGAAGTCGTTGAATTGGAGCACAAGGTGGCCTCGCTGGCCTCGGACCTCTCCGACGCGCGCCGCAAGGCTGCCAAGAAACTCTCCGCGCAGGTTTCAGCCGAGCTCAAGGCCCTGGCGATGCCGGATGCCAAGCTCGTCATCGAGGTGAAGGAACTGGAAGAACCAGGTGCCTTCGGCCAGGACGCGATTTCCATGCTGCTGGCCCCGCATGCCGGAGCCTCGCCGCGACCGCTGGGCAAGGGTGCCAGCGGCGGCGAGCTCTCCCGCGTCATGCTGGCCATTGAAGTCGTCCTAGCGGCGGTCGACCCGGTGCCGACCTTCGTCTTTGACGAGGTGGACCAGGGCGTGGGTGGCAAAGCGGCGGTGGCCATTGGAGAGCGCCTGGCGATGCTGGCAAAGCATGTGCAGGTCATCGTCGTGACCCACCTGCCCCAGGTGGCCGCCTATGCGGATCGGCACATTCGTGTGATCAAGAATTCAGATGCCAAGTCGAAGGCGGGAGCTGGCTACACTGCCAGCGATGTCATCAGCCTGGATCAGGAAGCCCGCGTCAAGGAACTTGCGCGCATGCTCGCCGGCCAAGAGGAATCCGGCACGGCGCAGGCGCATGCTGAGGAGTTGCTTGAAGAAGCGCAGAACCTAGTGTCATCGCTCACTTCCAAGAGAATGGCGAAAGCCTAAAAGTCTTGGTGAGCCCCTGAATTACGGCAATGCTAGGGCATTGGCCGGAGGTGCACTAGAGTCTTATGAGGATGCGAAATATTGGAATGGTGATAGGATGAAATCCCGTGGTGCAGCGTAATTCAACTCGTGATTCCCGGTCGTCTGAAACGACAAAGCATATCTTCGTCACCGGCGGTGTGGCCTCTTCCCTGGGTAAGGGATTGACGGCATCCAGCCTTGGACATCTACTTCGAGCTCGTGGTCTCTCAGTGACCATGCAGAAGCTCGACCCGTACCTGAACGTCGATCCAGGTACTATGAACCCCTTCCAGCACGGTGAAGTCTTCGTTACTGACGATGGCGCAGAAACCGATCTGGATATCGGACACTATGAGCGTTTCCTGGATGAGAACCTTCCGGGTACCGCCAACGTGACCACCGGACAGGTCTACTCGACCGTTCTGGAACGCGAACGTCGCGGTGAATACCTCGGCGATACCGTTCAGGTCATCCCTCACATCACCGATGAGATCAAGCGTCGTATGCGCTTGGCAGCAACCGAACCAGGGGCCGGCAAGTCGGCACCTGACGTGATCATCACGGAAATCGGTGGCACCGTCGGCGATATCGAATCCCAGCCATTCCTCGAAGCAGCACGCCAGGTCCGCCAGGACATCGGCCGCAAGAACGCATTCTTCGTACACGTTTCCCTGGTTCCATTCATCGGCCCAAGCCATGAACTGAAGACCAAGCCTACCCAGCACTCCGTTGCCGCTTTGCGTTCGATCGGTATCCAGCCAGATTCGCTGGTAATCCGCTCGGACCGTCCAATCCCGGCAGAAATGCGCGCCAAGCTCGGCCGTACCTGCGATGTGGACACCGAAGCAGTGATCAACTGCGCCGATGCTCCAAGCATCTACGACATCCCAAAGGTCATCCACTCCCAGGGCCTGGACGCTTACATCGTCCAGACCTTGGAGATGAAGTTCCGCGACGTCGACTGGGCTTCGTGGGATCGCTTGCTCGAAGTCGTGCACAACCCCGCAACCGAGTTGACCGTAGCTTTGGTGGGCAAGTACATCGATCTGCCCGACGCCTACCTGTCGGTCACCGAAGCTCTGCGTGCCGGCGGGTTCGCAAACAACGCCAAGGTCAACATCCGCTGGGTACCAGCAGATGACTGCGCTACCGAAGCAGGGGCCGCCAAGGCGCTTGAGGGTGCAGAGGCAATCTGCGTCCCCGGTGGCTTCGGCATCCGCGGTCTGGAAGGCAAGCTGGGCGCGCTGCGCTTCGCTCGCGAAAACAAGCTGCCAACCCTGGGCCTGTGCCTGGGACTGCAGTCGATGGTCATCGAATACGCCCGCAACATGGCTGGCCTCACCGATGCATCGTCCACCGAATTCGATCCTGAAACCTCGACCCCGGTCATCGCGACCATGGAAGAGCAGCTGGACATCGTTGAAGGCAAGGGCGACCTGGGCGGCACCATGCGTTTGGGCCTGTACGACGCAAAGCTGCTTGAGGGATCGGTTCTGGCTGAGACCTACGGCAAGACCGAGGTTGCGGAGCGCCATCGCCACCGCTACGAGGTCAACAACTCGTACCGCGCGCAGCTCGAAGAGGCTGGCCTGGTCTTCGCTGGCACCTCGCCAGATGGAAACCTGGTCGAGTTCGTTGAACTGCCAAGGGAAGTACACCCGTACTACGTTTCAACGCAGGCTCACCCTGAGCTCTCCAGCCGCCCGACTCGCCCGCACCCGCTGTTTGCAGGTCTGGTCGAGGCAGCTCTGGGGCTGCGCAAGTAAGTAAGTAATACAGCTTGCCGGAGGTAAAACTCTGAAGGCACTGCGCGCCGGTCGTTACTGACCGGCGCGTAGCTGTTTAAGCTGGAGAATACCGACCAGCTTTTTCTACCGAAGGACGATCCTCGTGCCGCTGCATCCGATAGCCGATGAATTCTCACCACGTGAATTGCTGAACCGTGAAACCGTGTACGAGGGACGGATCTGGGACGTCATCCATGACACGGTGAAGCTCTCCGAATCCGGGGCGACCATTGAACGCGATTACATCAACCACCCCGGTGCTGTATGCGTTCTGGTCATGGATGCTGAAGAACGCATCTTGATGGTCAACCAGTACCGCCACCCGGTAGGCATGCGGCTGTGGGAAATCCCTGCCGGGCTGCTCGATGTGGCTGGAGAACCACCTTTGGAAGCTGCCAAGCGCGAATTATGGGAAGAAGCGGATCGTACCGCCGAGCACTGGTCGATCCTCACCGATGTTTTCTTGAGCCCGGGCTCCTCGGCCGAGGCAGTGCGAGTCTACCTCGCGCGCGATGCGAAACTGGTTGCCGCCGATCAGCGCCATGAGCGTACCGAGGAGGAAGCTGAAATGATCAGCACCTGGGTGCCGCTGGAGGAAGCCGTCGCAGCCGTGCTGGCAGGCAAGATCCATAATCCCACCGCGACAATCGCGATCCTTGCCGCTCATGCAGCCCGTACCAGCAAGTACTTGGACCTGCGCGATGCGAACGAGCCATTCGATGTGCACCCATACCTGCGCGAAGGATGAGCGGCCACTTCGAGACCCCGCTCAAGCGCTACCTGCAGCATCTGGCGATCGAGCGCGGGCTGGCCGAGAATACACTGGCTTCCTACCGGAGGGATCTGCTTCGCTACGTTGAAGCGCTGCAGGCAGCCGGCGTAGCACAACCGCAGCAGATTACCGAGCTGGCCATCAGCGGCTACCTTCAGGATCTATCCCGCGGGGACCAAGAGCATAAGCCGTTGAGCGCCCGCTCCGTCGCTCGCCATTCGGTAGCCATCCGCCAACTGCACAAGTACTGGGAGCTCGAAGGGATTTGCGCGCCTAACCCAGCCCGCGAGATCCAGCCTCCGGCTATCGGGCAATCCCTGCCCAAAGCGATCTCCATCGACCTTGTTACCAGGATCCTCGAATCGGTGAGCATCGAAACACCTGCCGGGCTGAGGGATCGCGCGATTCTGGAATTCTTGTACTCCACCGGTGCGCGCATTTCCGAAGTCGTTGACCTGGACGTCGATGACCTGCACTTTGCCGACGATGCGGTGGTGCGCTTGTTCGGCAAGGGATCCAAGGAGCGGGTCGTTCCGGTGGGCGGTTATGCCCAGCGTGCGGTGAGCGATTATCTGGTGCGTTCCCGTCCCGGGCTAGCCGCCAAGGGCAAGGGAACTCCAGCGTTGTTCCTGAACCAGCGCGGGGGACGGCTTTCCCGCCAATCGGTGTGGCTGTTGCTTTCGAAGGCCGCTGAGCGCGCCGGGGTTTCCACCGAGGTTTCTCCGCATACGCTGCGCCATTCCTTCGCCACTCATTTGCTGGAGGGCGGCGCGGATGTGCGGGTGGTCCAGGAGCTGCTGGGACATGCATCGGTCACCACCACGCAGATCTACACCAAGGTCACCGTGGATTCGCTGCGTGAGGCCTACCAGTTGGCCCACCCGAGGGTGAACTAGTGGTCGCCGGCCACCAGGTGCGTTCTGCCAAGCAGGTAGCCCTCGTGGCGCTGCTGCAGGAGCGCGAAGGACGGCTGCACGTGTTGCTCGGACGCAAGCGTCGCGGATTCGGCAAGGGCAATATCGTGTTGCCCGGCGGCAAGATCGAGCAGGGAGAGAGCGCGCGGCAAGCGGCCGTCCGGGAATTCTCCGAGGAAACCGGACTGCTTCTCGCTCCGGAGGATCTGGAGCCTGCGGCGCAGGTCATTTTCCGGTTCCCCGCCCAGCCGGCAGCCGACATGGAATGCGCCACCTTCATTGCCTGGAAGGCATCGGGCCAGCTGCACATCACCGAGGAGCTCGAGCCGCTGTGGGCCGATCCGGCGGCCTTGCCCTTGGGGCAGATGTGGCAGGATTCCCCGTTGTGGCTGCCGCAACTCGTAGCCGGCGGGAAATTTACCGTCGAGATCGTGCTGGCGCAGGACAACACCTCGGTGCAGAGCATCAGCTTCGAGAACTGGGACTAGCCAGCGAGCTGCATCTAGTCCTGTTCGGTTTCGAAGATCAAGAGGTCGCCGGGCTGGCATTCCAATTCCCGGCAGAGGGCTTCAAGGGTGCTGAAACGTACGGCCTTGGCGCGCCCGTTCTTGAGCACCGCGAGGTTGGCCGGGGTAATGCCGATGCGTTCGGCCAACTCGCCGACGGCCATTTTGCGGCGGGCCAGCATCACGTCTATATCTACGCGGATTCCCATTAGATCACGCCGCCCAGTTCGGTACGGAGCGCATCGGCTTGGGCTTCGGTCATCGCCGCTTGTGCGAGCAACTGCCGCAGTACGAGCACGATGATGCTGATGCCGATCATCAGCACTCCGGCTCCACCAACAAGAAGCACGACTCCGGGTGCAATTTCCGTGCTGGCGGCGAAGATCGCTCCGAGGGCAAAAGTGGATAGGGCGCCGATCGTGAAGGCAATGATGATCGGCGTTACATAGCCCAGGGAAGCGGGATCGAAAACGGTGCCGCGTTTAACTCTCGTGGCTAGTTTCCACACGCTGTAGACGCAGGTTTCAATGATGAGCCCGGCGAGAAGCAAGTAGCCGAGGAAGGAGGCTTGAAAGAACTTGTCGGTGCCGTTGCTCGGCGACTCGTGGATCAAGATCATCGGGATCATGAACAGCTGCACAAAAAGAGTGCCGGCCAGGATCACGGCCAGAACTACCTTCAAACCGATAATGCTGAATTTTCCCATGGCAATAGACCTTATCGTTCTTCGGAATGTATCTATCGTTAAACGATAGGCCCATTGGCCTGGGACTGCAACTTCGGGCAACGACGGCAAGCCGATGCCGTTCCGCAGCTGGCACGGCAATGGCCACGGGCTGGCACGGCTGTGCCATACCCGCGGCCAATACCGGGAGTCGAAGTGTGTCTACAGCGAGCGCTGCTCCACGCCGTTATAAGCCGAAAGCGGGCGGATCAACGCATTGGCTGCGCGCTGCTCGAAGATGTGGCTGGTCCAGCCGGTGATGCGTGCCGCGATGAAGATCGGGGTGAACATCTCGGTGTCGAAGCCCATCAGATGATAGGTAGGGCCGGCCGGGTAGTCGAGGTTCGGCTTGATGGACTTGGCCTCGTCCATGGCTGCCTCCAGGCCGTCGTACAAGCCCAGCATCTCATGGCGGCCGTAGTGCTCGATCATGCGATCCAGCGCGGCCTTCATGGTTGGCACGCGGGAGTCGCCGTGCTTGTAGACGCGGTGGCCGAAGCCCATGACCTTCTTCTTGGCGGCCAGTGCCTCTTCCATCCACGACTTGGCGCGCTTGGCTGCATCCTCGCGGGATTCTTCCTTGTCGATGCCGATCTCGTTGAAGGTATGCATGACAGCTTCGTTGGCGCCGCCGTGCAGGGGGCCCTTCAGTGCGCCGATCGCCCCGGTGACGGCCGAGTGCAGGTCGGAGAGGGTCGAGGTGATCACGCGGGCGGTGAAGGTCGAAGCGTTGAAGGAGTGCTCGGCATAGAGCACCATCGATACGCGGAACGCGTCGACAACCTCGGGGGCTGCTTCTTCGCCGAAGGCCATCCACAGGAAGTTCGAGGAGTAATCCAGATCTCCGCGCGGAGCTACCGCGTCCTGGCCGCGGCGGCGGCGCTGGTCGTAGGCAACCACTGCGGGGAAGGCCGCGAACAGCTCTTTGGCCTTGAGCAGCTCTGCCTCGGGGGAGGAGTTCTCGGCCTCGGGGTGGTTGGCGCCGATTACCGAGACGGCGGTACGGCCCACATCCATGGGATGGCAGTCAGCTGGAAGCAGGTCGATAGCGGCCTTCACCCGCGGGTCCAGCGCGCGGTTGGCCCGCTCGAAAGCACTGAACTCGGTCAGTTCGCTTTGCGTTGGCAGCTCGCCGGTCCAGAGCAGCAAGGCGACCTCTTCGAAGGACTTGTTCGCGGCCAGGTCCTGGACCGGGTAGCCGCGGTAGAGCAGCGAGTTGGTGTCTGGATTGACCTTGGAGACGGCGGTGTAGTCAACGACGACGCCTGCTAGGCCCTTCTTGATTTCCTCGGTGGCAGTCATTCTTGCTCCTCTTCATTGCCGGAGAATAATAATGCTTTGGGTCGCGCCGGCCGGCGGGTGCCGGCCGGCGCAGGGGGTAGTAGGTGCTTGCGAGCCTAGAGGTTCGCGCTGTTGGAATCAATGTCCAGGGTTGGGACCTGGAAGTTGAAGATTCCGGTGTCGAAGCGGTTGTAGGCCTCGTAGTCCACGAGCTCGTACAAACGTGACCTGGTCAACATGCTATCCACTTCACGGGCCTGGGTGCCATCCTCGCTGATGGCATCCAGTACGCGTTCAGCCGCGCCCATGGCGCTACGCAGCAAGGTGACCGGATAGATGATCAGCGCGACGCCTGCATCGGCCAGTTCCTGGCGGTTGAACAGCTCGGACTTGCCGAACTCGGTCATGTTCGCCAGTACCGGCACGTCGACCGCATTGCATACTGCCTCGAATTCGGCGACGTTCTTCATCGCCTCCGGGAAGATCGCGTCGGCACCAGCATCGACCATCGCCTTGGCGCGGTCGATCGCCGCATCCAGGCCATCGACCGCACGGATATCGGTGCGGGCCATGATCAGGAAGTTCTCATCGATGCGTGCATCAGCGGCAGCGGCGATGCGCTTGAGCATGGTGTCGGTATCCACCACATTCTTGCCATCCAGGTGCCCGCAGCGCTTCGGGTTGAACTGGTCCTCGATGTGGCAGCCGGCCAGGCCGGCGTATTCGAGTTCCTGGATGGTGCGCGCCACGTTCATCGGCTCGCCGAATCCGGTGTCGGCATCCACGATCGCCGGCAGGTCCGACATGCGCGCGATCTGCCCGGCGCGGGTTGCTACCTCGGTCAGCGAAGTCAGGCCGATATCCGGCAGGCCCAGGTCGTTGGCCAGCACGGCACCGGAGATGTAGATTCCGTCGAACTGCTTCTCGCTGATCAGCTTGGCCGAGAGCGGGTTGAAGGCTCCGGGGAACTGGCGGGCAGCGCCCGGGGTGAGCATCTCGCGCAGCGCAAGGCGCTTTTCTGCGGGGGTCCTGGTCGAGTACAGCATGCTAGAACAGGCCCTTCGGTGCGGCCGCGGCGTCGATGACGCCCGCTGCGGCGGCGATGTTCAGCTGGTCCAGTTCGCCGGCGGCCAGGTTTTCCAGGTTTTCCGCGGCCGCGATGAAGCGGTCGATCTCGGCGTCGTCCACCAGGCCGGCGGCCAGAGTGCGGAACTTGTTGATGTACTGCTCGCGGGCGAAGGGACGGGCGCCCAGCGGGTGCGCGTCGGCAACGGCGATTTCGTCGGTGATCACGGTGCCATCGTTCAGGGTGATTTCCACCGAGCCGCCGAAAGCCTTCTCGGCAATATCCAGCGAGTGGTAGCGGCGGGTCCATTCGGCATCTTCTTCGGTGGCCACCTTGTTCCACAGCTCCACGGTGTCGGCGCGGCCGGCACGCTCTGGCGAGTAGGAATCCACGTGGTGCCATGCGCCATCCTGCAGGGCCACGGTGAAGATGTACGGAATCGAGTGATCCAAGGTCTCGCGCGATGCGGTTGGATCGTACTTCTGCGGGTCGTTGGCTCCGGAGCCGATGACGTAGTGCGTGTGGTGGCTGGTCTTGATCAGCACCGACTTGACGTTCTGCGGGTCGGTGGCCTCCGGGTGCTCGCCGTGCAGCTTGCGGGCCAGGTCGATCCAGGCCTGCGCCTGGTACTCGGCCGAGTGCTCCTTGGTGTAGGTGTCCAGGATGGCGCGCTTGGCTTCGCCAGCCTCCGGCAGTGGCACCTCGTAAGCGGCATCCTTGCCGTCAAGCATCCAGGCGATCACGCCGTCTTCGCCTTCGTAGATTGGCACTGGGGAGGTCTGGCCGCGCATCGCGCGGTCGGCAGCCTCGACGGCCATCTTGCCGGCGAAGGCCGGGGCGTGGGCCTTCCAGGTGGAGATTTCACCCTTGCGCGACTGGCGGGTGGCCGTGGTGGTGTGCAGGCCCTGGCCAACGGCCTGGAAGATGGTCTCGACATCCAGCCCCAGCAGGGTGCCGATGCCGGCAGCGGCCGATGGGCCCAGGTGCGCTACGTGGTCGATCTTGTGCTTGTGCAGGCAGATGGCCTTGACCAAGTCCACCTGGATCTCGTAACCCGTGGCGATGCCGCGGATCAGGTCCTTGCCCGAAGCTCCGGTGTGCTGGGCAACCGCCAGGATCGGCGGGATGTTATCGCCCGGGTGGGAGTACTCGGCAGCCAGGAAGGTGTCGTGGTAATCCAATTCGCGCACGGCCACCCCGTTGGCCCACGCGGCCCATTCCGGGGAAACCTTCTCGGAAATGCCGAAGACGCTGGCGCCCGCACCGCCGGTGGATGGCGCGTGCGACAGTGCCTGGGCGCGGGCGGCAACGATCGGGCCGCGGTTCAGCGAAGCGATCGCGACCGAAGCATTGTCGATGATGCGGTTAATGATCATGCCGGCCACTTCTGCGGTGACCTCTACCGGATCGGCAGCAACCGTGGCGATCTTATGTGCCAGCTGGTCTTCGCGAGCCAGGTTTTCCTCTGAGCGGTATACGCGTACGGGGTGGTTGATCATGGTAACTGCCTTTCTGATCCGGCCGCATGGGCCATGATGTGGGTGAAGGATTCGTGCAGGTGAACTGTGGTGGCCGCGGCCGCGACCTCTGGGTTTCCGCTGGCGATTGCCCTGGCGATGGCCGCGTGCTCGGAAGCGGAAGCCTTGAGCCTTTCGGGATTGTCCTTGGCCATGCGCCGCACCCGTTGCAGGTTCACCCGCAATGTGCGCAGGGCGTTGGACAGGTAATTATTGCCAGCTGCTTCGTCGATGGACTCGTCCAGCAGCTGCACCAGCTGGTAGTAGGACTCCCGCGATCCGGGAAGCTCCACTTCCGTGAGAGCTGCTTCGAAGCGGCTGGCCAGCTGCGTGAAGGCCGATCGCTGCGCGGACTTGGCAGCTTCGCGTGCGCTGGCGCATTCCAATGCCACGCGCAATACGAACAGGTCTTCTACATGGTCTTCGCTGACCTCGGAGACGACAGCGCCGCGTCCGCGATGCTGAACCGCCAAGCCGTCGGCGACCAGCCGGCCCAAGGCCTCGCGCACCGGAGTGCGGGAAACGCCCAGGCGTTCTGACTGTTCCACTTCGGCCAGGACGGTCCCTGGAGCCAGCCGCCATTCGACAATGTCGGCGCGGAGGCTCTCGTAAACCTTGTCGCTTGCTCTCATGGCTCCAGTGTATACATGAAACCCGAAAATGTGTGAGTTGCGCCAAATTCTTTTGGTATTTTTTCGAAATCTGTATACAAAGTGGTTGCGGTGATGTGATCGTACTCATACAGTTAACGCCAAGAGGACGACCTCAACCACCACACAGGTGCCGGATGATGATGCCCGGAGCCAGGAGGAGAGAACCATGGTGCAGGAATACCGCCAGGCCTATGACCAAGCCACCAATGACCCCGCCGCATTCTGGCTGCAAGCTGCCCGGGATATCCACTGGGACAAGGCGCCGCGGATTGCGCTGGATGATTCGCGCAAGCCGCTGTATGGCTGGTTCCCGGATGGCATGCTGAACCTTTCGGCCAATGCGCTGGACCGCCACGTCGAAGCCGGACGCGGCGAGAGCACCGCCTTGGTCTACGATTCGGCAATGCTGGGCACCGCCACCACCTACTCGTACTCCGAACTGCTGCGCGAAGTGGAAATCTTCGCCGGCGTGCTGGCTGGACGCGGCGTGAAGGCCGGTGACCGCGTGCTGGTCTACCTGCCGATGATCCCGCAGGCGGCCATCGCGATGCTTGCTTGCGCACGCCTGGGTGCAATCCACTCGGTGGTCTTCGGCGGCTTCGCGCCCAAGGAACTGGCGGCCCGCATCACCGACTGCGCCCCGGTCGCGATCATTACCGCCTCCGGCGGCATCGAGCCAAGCCGCCGCATCGAATACCTGCCGGCAGTGGCCGAAGCGCTGGGCCTGGCCGAGCCTGCGGTCAGGGACGTGATCGTTGCCCACCGCGATGGCTTCGAGCACGGCCTGGACGAATACCAGGCAAAGCCGGTCAACGGCCAGCAGATCAATTGGCTGGACTGGGAAGAGCAGGCGAAGACCGCCTCGCCGGCCGGGCCGGTCTCCGTGCCATCCACCCACCCGCTCTACGTGCTCTACACCTCGGGAACCACCGGTGCCCCCAAGGGCGTGGTGCGCGACACCGGCGGCTACGCCACGGCCCTGCAGTACTCCATGAACGCGGTCTACGACGTGCATCCGGGAGACACCATGTTTACCGCCTCCGACGTGGGCTGGGTGGTCGGACACTCCTACATCGTCTATGCGCCGCTGATCGCCGGGGCCACCACGGTGCTCTACGAGGGCAAGCCCATCGGCACTCCGGATGCCGGCGCGTTCGGCCGGATCATCGAGGACCACAAGGTCACCACGATGTTCACCGCGCCGACTGCGCTGCGCGCGGTGCGCAAGGCCGACCCGGAAGGCGCGATGATCGCCAGCCACGATCTGTCATCGCTGCGTGCGCTGTTCGTCGCCGGCGAGCGGCTGGATCCGGATACCTACCACTTCGCCTCGAAGCTGCTGGGCATCCCCGTGGTGGATAACTGGTGGCAGACCGAAACCGGCTGGCCGATCGCGTCCAACCCGCTGGGCCTGGAAGAGCTGTCTGCCAAGGCCGGTTCGCCCACCACCCCGGTACCGGGGTTCGACGTGCAGACCCGCGATGCGCTGGGCGAGCAGCTCGGCGCGAACCAGGAAGGCAACATCGTAGTCCGGCTGCCCTTGCCGCCCGGCGCCTTGACCACCCTGTGGGGCAACGACCAGCGCTTCATCGACACCTACCTTTCGCAGATCCAGGGGTGCTACCTCACCGGCGATTCCGGCTTCCTGGACGACGACGGCTACCTGTTCGTCATGGGGCGAACCGATGACGTGATCAACGTGTCCGGGCACCGCCTGTCCACCGGTGCCATGGAGCAGGTGCTGGCCAGCCATCCCGCCGTGGCCGAATGCGCGGTGATCGGCCTGGCCGACGCGCTCAAGGGCCAGCGGGCCAGCGGCTATGTGGTGCTCAAGTCCGGCGTGCAGATCCAGGAGGAAACGCTGAAGAAGGAAATCGTCGCGCTGGTGCGCCAGCACATCGGTGCGGTGGCCGACTTCCGCGAAGTCACCGTCGTGGCGGCGCTGCCCAAAACCCGTTCGGGCAAGATCCTGCGCAAGACCATGCGGCAGATTGCCGATGGCAAGGAATACTCGGTCCCGTCGACCATCGAGGACACCGCGGTGCTCGACGAGCTGGTGCCGCTGCTGCGTCCCGAAGCCTAGGGGAAACCAGAGCCTAGCTGCGCGAGGCTGCCCGGTATTCGTATTCCGGGCGGCCTCGTGTGCCATGCCGGGGCTGCTTGACCACGGCCTTGACCTCGGCAAGATGCTCCAGATAGCGCCGGGCGGTGACCCGGGAGATGCCCAGCTCTTCTCCGAGCTCGGTCGCTGACAGGCAGGTATCGGGCTTGCTGCGCAGATGGTCGGTGATCTGCGCCAGCGTTTCCGGAATCAGCCCCTTGGGCAGGGACGCGGAAGCGCTGGTGGTGCGCAGGGCCGAGAACGCATTATCCAGCGCGGCCTGGCTGGTATCCGGGCCGGTGGAGCTGATCTCGGAAATGAACCGCCGGTGGTTCTCCAATTTCTCGCTGAACGCCGCGAAGGTGAAGGGCTTGATCAGGTACTGGGTGATTCCGGTGGCTACCGCCGAACGCACCACAGCCAGGTCCCGCACCGCGGTAATGGCGATGATGTCGGTGGTCAGCCCGCGGCCGCGCATGCGCTTGGCGACGTCGATGCCGTGCAGGTCGGGCAGGGTCATATCCAGCAGGACCAGGTCAAAGGGGTCGTGGGCATCGCGGGCCGCGGCCAAGAGCCCGAGCGCCTGCTGGCCGTTGGCGGCAATGGCGCCGGTGGCGAATCCCGGAACGCGGTTGACGTACTTGGCGTGGGAGGCGGCAGTTTGCGGCTCGTCGTCGACCACGAGCACCTTGAAGCTGTGCGAGGCGGTGCCCGGCGGGGGCGTGGCTGCAGGGGATTCGTGCACGGTACCCTCCTGGGCTAGTCGCTGATTCTCAAGGGCAAGGTGACGGTGAAGATTGCGCCGGCATCGTTATCAACACCCATTGTGCCACCTAGCCGCAGCACCGCCTGCTGCACCAGTGCCAGCCCCAGGCCGCGCGGCTGGCCGCCGGCCTTGGTGCTGGCCCCGAAGCGCAGCAGCTGATCGAGGAACTCGGGTTCGATGCCCGGGCCGGAATCGGCCACCGCGATGATCAGCTCGTCATCGGCCGCGGCCACTTCCACCCACACCGTCGCGTCCTGGGTGCCCGCCGAAGCATCCAGCGCGTTATCCAGCAGGTTGCCGACGATGGTGACGATGTCGGTGGCGGCAAAGGCATTGCCCGGAATCATGCCCTGCGCGTTGATATCGAGCTTCACGCCGCGCTCATGGGCTTGGGCGGCCTTGGCCACCAGCAGGCTGGAAAGATAGACGTCGTCGATGGAATGCACGATCGCATCGGTGAGCTTCTGCGAATGCTGGCGGTCATCGACCGCGAAGGCCAGCGCCTTGTCGCTCTGGCCATTTTCGATCAGCGTGGCAATGGTGTGCAGGCGGTTGGCATGCTCATGGGTTTGCGCTCGCAGGGCGGTGGAGAAGGTCTTCAGCGATTGCACTTCGCCGGCCAGTTCCTGCACTTCGGTCAAATCGCGCAGCGTCATGACCTGGCCGGTCACCGGCTGGGAACCGAACCAGCGGGCCGGCAGCCCGCCGCGGCGGGGCAATCGCGCGTTGGTCAGGCGGGCCGGGCCCTGGGAAATGGACAGCACGGTGTGGGTGCCCAAATGGATTTCGTCCTTGCAGCTGCGTCCGGTCGCCATCAGGGTGCGCAGGGTTTCGGGGATCTGCACCTGGTCGAGGTCCAATCCGCCGGAAGGCACTTCCTCGGGGAAGCCGAGCAATCTGGAAGCTTCCTGGTTGTAGAGCACGATGCGGTGCCGCCGGTCCAGCAGGACCAGGCCCTCGCGAACCGAGTGCAGGGCCGAGAAGTAGAAGGCGTAGAGCCGGCGCAGCCCGTGCGGGCCGAAGCCGAGCGTGGCCTGGTTGACGTAGCGGGAGAAGGACCATGAGCTGAAACCCGCCAGCAGCAGGGCCAGCGCCGAAACGGTCATGATCTGCGGAAGTTCGCTGCGGTAGATCGACTCCAGGCTCTCCAGCGTGATGCCCGAAGAGACCATCCCCACCAGCTCGCCGTCGTGGTAGACCGGGGCGATGGTGCGCACCGAAAGGCCCAAGGTGCCCGCGGCCACCTCGTTGTGGGTCTGGCCGGCCAGCGCTTGGTTGATGCTGCCCGAATATCCCTTGCCCAGCTGCTCGGGGTCGGGGTGGGTGACGCGCAGGGCATCGGGGGTCATGATCGTAATGAAATCCACGCCTTGCCCGCGGTCCAGGATCTTGTCGGTGTAGGGCTGCAGCTGCTCGGTGGGGTGATCGCCGGCCAGGGCCTGGGACACGAAAGGATCGTTGGCCAGGGTGATGGAAATCGTGGCCACCGTGGCCTGCTTGTCATCCTGGATCACCTGCGCCTGGTGCTGGTAGGTGGCGACCGCCAGGCCCACGACGACGAAGATGACCACCAGCATCTGGGCGGCGAAGATGACTACCGCCAGGGACCAGCCGTCGCGGCTGAGCGGTGCGGGGGAGGCGGCCTCGCGGGTGGGGCGGGCCAGCGACAGGTCGGTGAAATGATCGGTCACTGCGCTCATCTCCTTGTGCTGCCTGGTCCTTGTACTGTTCACCGCGTGACCAATATGAACGCAATGGAGATGCGGATCACTTCGAACCGCACCATGGATACAGAACGATTCTACGTAATGCCGGCTGTGCAAGGGTGCACGGTTCGGTTCCATGCGCTCACAAGGGTAGGACTACCATGGCTGTCACAGACCAGATGCCGCCGGCAGGCAATTCGCCGCAGGCCGGAACGAAGAAGAAAGACAAGACCCACTGGCTGTACATCATGGTGATTGCCGCCGTGGTGCTCGGCGCAGCGGTCGGCCTGCTGGCCCCGGAGGTGGGCAAGGCCCTCAAGCCCCTGGGCACCGGATTCGTCGCACTGATCAAGATGCTGATCGGTCCAGTCATCTTCTGCACCATCGTCCTGGGCGTTGGTTCCATTGCCAAGGCGGCAACCGTCGGCAAGGTCGGCGGTCTGGCGCTGCTGTACTTCATCACCATGTCCACCTTTGCGCTGGCCATCGGCCTGGTCGTCGGCAACATCATCCACCCGGGTTCGGGGCTGAAGCTCGAGCCGTACGAGTCGGGATCCGGCGGCGGGGAGAACTCCACCGTGGCCTTCCTGCTGGAAATGATTCCGGGCGACATCCCCGTGCTGCCGACCCTGGTGCTGGCCCTGCTGGTCGGCTTCGCGCTGCAGTCCATGGGCAAGTCCGGCGAGCCTGTGCTCAACGCAGTCAAGCACATCCAGGCGGTGGTCTTCCGCCTGATGATGATGATCATGTGGGCTGCCCCGATCGGTGCCTTCGGTGCCATTGCCGCCGTGGTCGGCGCTACCGGCTGGGCCGCCATCGGCTCGATGGCGATCCTCATGGGTGCCTTCTACGTCACCTGCGCGCTCTTCATCGTCGTCGTCCTCGGTTCCCTGTTGCGCCTGGTCACCGGCCTGAACATCTTCCTGCTGCTGAAGTACCTGGCTCGCGAATACCTGCTGATCTTCTCCACCTCATCCTCCGAGTCGGCACTGCCGCGCCTGATCGCCAAGATGGAGCACGCAGGGGTGTCCAAGCCCGTCGTGGGCATCACCGTGCCTACCGGCTACTCCTTCAACCTCGATGGCACCGCCATCTACCTGACCATGGCGGCACTCTTCGTCTCAACGGCCATGGGCATGCCCATGAGCCTGAGCGAGCAGATCGGCCTGCTGGTCTTCATGATCATCGCTTCCAAGGGCGCAGCCGGCGTGACCGGCGCCGGCCTGGCCACCCTGGCAGCCGGCCTGCAGTCGCACCGCCCGGAACTGCTGGACGGCATGGGCGTGATCGTGGGCATCGACAAGTTCATGTCCGAGGCCCGCGCGCTGACCAACTTCACCGGCAACGCCGTGGCAACCTTGCTGATCGGCAAGTGGACCAGGGAGATCGACATGGACCAGGCCAAGGCTGTACTGGCGGGCAGCCTTCCATTCGACGAGAGCAGCGTCGAAGGCCACTAGGACCTTGCTGGAAATCCGTTATCCGACACGTTCGGGTAACGGATTTTCTGCGTCTGGGCGCCTTTGGCAAGATAGGGCCCAGCCGGGCGCAGCAGCCAGCAGGCGGAAAGGCATCATGGGTTCAGCGGTACGAGTGTGCTTTGTCGGCGATTCCTTCGTCGCAGGAGTCGGCGATGAAACCCATCGCGGATGGGCAGGGCGGCTGGTCGCCCGGGGAATCGAACGGGGCCATGGGCTCACCGGCTACAACCTCGGTGTTCGCGGCGATACCAGCGCCATGATCCGGCAGCGATTCGAAGCTGAATGCGCCGCACGCTTTCCGCCAGGGGATTACGCGCCAGGCGTGGTGCTCTGCTTCGGAGTCAACGACGTGATCCGCTGGGACGCGAAGCCGCGGGTGGCCGCCGGAGAACGGATCCAGAACCTCGAGGCCATCCTGGATGCGGCAAAGGAACGCAATTGGCCGGTTCTCATGATCGGTCCGCCGCCGATCGCCGATGATGCATTGAACGCGGAACTGCGCGAGCTGGATGCGCAAATGCGGGCACGGTGCGCATCGAGGAATGTGCCTTATCTAAGCGTGTTCGGGGATCTCGCGGAACATGAGCTGTGGCGCCGCCAAGTGGCCGCCGATGATGGAGCGCACCCGCGCGCAGCAGGCTACGACCTGCTGGCGGGGATGGCCAGCCAGGCTTGGGACCCGTGGCTTGCGGAACTGGGCAGCTAGGCTGGAGCAATGAACGGGACACCGCACCGGCAGCAGTATCGTGCACTGGCAGACGCCGAAGAAGAACTGGTCGAACTCGCCCGGCGGACCATTGAGGCAGCAACCGACGCGCCCGATGGCGGCGACGGAGTGCACACCATGGGTGCCGCGGTGCTGGCTGCCGACGGCGCCATGCACGCGGGCGTGCATTTCTACCACTTCACCGGAGGCCCGTGTGCAGAGCTGGTGGCCTTCGGTGCGGCCCGTGCGGCCGGGGCAAGGGATCCGCAGGTGGTGGTGGCAGTGGGCAACCAGGGGCGCGGCATCAAAAACCCGTGCGGGCGCTGCCGCCAGGTGATGGCTGATAGCTATCCGTGGCTGCGGGTCATCGTCGATACCCCGCACGGGGCGCGCAGCATCGGCATTCGCGAGCTGCTGCCGTTGTCTTTCGACTGGTTGGCCGAGCAAGCCTGAGAGCCTGATGCCCGGCTCAGCGCGAGAGGCCGGGCAAGGGCGAAGCGAGCACCACCCGGTTGCCGTCGGGATCCTGCAGCTGCACGATCCGTGCTCCGCCGCCGGGCTGCGGGCCGTGATGCCCGATGCCCGCATCCAGCAGGCGCGCGGCCTGCGCGTCGAGGTCGGCCACTTCCAGGACCAGCGTGCTGTATCCGGCACGGTCGGGCTCCGCGAAGACCTGGACTCCGAATCCCGGGGCCAGATGCCATTCGAGCAGCCCGTCCATGGGCCGCTGGTCCGGCGCCCGGTTGAAGAGCCGCGCGTACCAGTGCTCGGCTCGGGCCAAATTCGATACCGTGCAATTGCTGAGCATTCCCGTGAACATCTGCCTCGCCCCTTATGCCGCCGGATGCCGGCGCGTGTGGAACCATTCGACCACCGGAATGCGCCAGGATCAAGAACTTATCCGAATAGCCAGCGGATGATCGGGCTGGGCACCAGGGCGCTGCCCAGCCGGGGACTCCACGGCAGGATCACCCTCCAGTGCCTGGCCGGTGGCTTGGGCCAGATCGCAGGGGTGGTCGAGCAGGTCGCGTACCGTCCAAGCGGTGCATGGCGCGGGAATCCTGGCTCATGATGATTCCGGTTTTCGGCCCAGAAGCACACAGGTCAGTGGCCGGCCGCGGTGAGCAGGCGCTGCAGGCGCGGGCCGAACTGGACCTCATGATCCAGAGCCATCAGCTCGTCGATCGACGCGTGCAGCTGTTGCGCAGCGAGAATCGACTGGATGTACTCCCAATAAGCATGCAGCTCCTCGGCCCGTGTCCACCCCGGTGCCGGTTCATCCGGGCCCACCACAACCAACGCGGTTTCGCGGATTCCGGCCGGCGTCACCTGCGCCCATTCTTCGCTGCTGGACCATCCGCGGTCGTCGAGCACCACGATGAATAGCCCGTCGTCCAGTTGGGCCTGGAGGAGCACACGGACCCTTGCCTGCTTGCTGCCTGGCTCGGCTTCCGCCCAGCTGGCGAGCTTTTCAATGGTGCGCATCGCGCCCTTCCCGTAAATGCCAGATTGCGTTCAGCTCGCATACAACATTAGAGCTAAGGTTCAAGGTAAAGGCTCGCCGTGGAAGAACCCAAAAAACCAAGATCTTTTGCTTCGACCGATAACCTTGAAAAGAGCTTACAGCTCGAAGAATCAGGTTTATCGAACGGGAAGTGTGGTTTACCCATCGTGAGCGAGGAACAGGGAAACAAGCACCGCGGAGCGGGGATGCTCAAGGAGCCTCGCCCAGTGGGTCCTACTGGCAAGCCATTGACAGATTTCCCCGTGCCAGCACCGTTGCCATCGCACGGCCCGGCACGCGTGATCGCCATGGTGAACCAGAAGGGCGGCGTTGGCAAGACCACCTCCACCATCAATCTCGCCGCCGCGCTCGCCGAGTACGGCCGCAAGGTGCTGCTGGTGGACTTCGACCCGCAGGGCGCGCTGTCTGCCGGCTTCGGAACCAACCCGCATGAAATGGACATCACCGTCTACAACGTGCTGATGGACCGCAAGGTGAAGATCACCGACGCCATCGTGAAGACCGACGTCGAGAACATCGATCTGCTGCCAGCCAACATCGATTTGTCCGCAGCCGAGGTGCAGCTGGTCAACGAGGTCGCCCGCGAGCAGGTGCTGGAACGTGCGCTGCGCAATGTCATCGACGACTACGATGTGGTGCTCATCGACTGCCAGCCATCGCTGGGCCTGCTGACCATCAACGCGCTCACCGCCGCCCATGGCGTGATCATCCCGCTGACCGCAGAGTTCTTTGCGCTGCGTGCGGTGGCATTGCTGATGGAAACCATCGACAAGGTCAAGGACCGGCTGAACCAGGTGCTGGAGTTGGACGGCGTGGTGGCCACCATGTACGACGCCCGCACCCTGCACAGCCGCGAGGTCATCACCCGGCTGGATGAGGCCTTCGGCGACAAGCTCTTCGAGACCGTCATCAAGCGCACCATCAAGTTCGCCGACGCGAACGTGGCCGCCGAACCGATTACTTCCTACGCCGCCAACCACCCGGGCGCTGAGGCCTACCGCAACCTCGCCCGCGAACTGATTTGGCGTGGTGGTGCCCCGTAATGAGCGCCACGCTCAGCGAAGAAGCCGCCACCGATTCCACCACGCCAGCAGGAGCTGAGCAGGAATCGGCTGGCGGTTTTCGCCTTGCCCTGCAGAATTTCAACGGGCCCTTCGATGTGCTGCTGCACCTGATTACCAAACGCGAGCTGGATATTACCGAGGTCGCGTTGGCAGAGGTCACCGACGAATTCATCGCCTACCTGCGCGAGCTGCAAGCCACCAGTGCCGCCGAGGGGAGCGACGGGATGAAGGTGCTCGATGAAACCACCGAATTCCTCGTGGTCGCCTCCACGCTGCTGGATTTGAAGGCGGCCCGCTTGCTGCCGCGCGGCGAAATGGCCGATGAGGAGGACTTCGAGCTGCTCGAAGCCCGCGACCTGCTTTTCGCGCGGCTGCTGCAGTACAAGGCCTTCAAGCAGGCCGCCGAGTTCTTGGGCGAACGCTACGGAATCGAGGGAGCGCGCCATCCCCGCGAAGTCTCGCTGGAACCGCAGTTCGCTGCCCTGCTGCCGGAACTGGTGTTCAGCATCGGGCCCGACGCCTTGGCCGCGATGGCGGCCAAGGCGCTGGCGCCGAAGCCGGAACCGGAAACAGAGGTCGGCATCGGGCACCTGCACGGGGCGAACGTCACCATTGCCGAGGAAGCCGATGCGATCACCGCCCTGCTCGAAGCCCGCGGCACGCTGGCATTCACCGAACTGGTGGCAGACGCGGATGCGCAGCTGGTGGTGGTCGTGCGTTTTCTGGCATTGTTGGAGATGTTCAGGCAGAGAGCCATTAGCTTTGCGCAGGAAGATCCGCTCGGCCCGCTGCTGATCTCGCTGGTCCAGGAGTCCAGTTTCGATGCGCAGGCCGTGCAAGACGACTACGAGGGGAGTGGTGGTGAGGTGGATCATGAGTGAGATTGCACCCATTGACCAGCTGCCAGGAGGCCTGGAATCGGGCCTTGAAGCGGTGCTGATGGTCGCCGATATCCCCGTATCTTCGGCGCGTTTGGCCGAAATCTTCGAAGTCCCCACCGCCAGGGTTGCCGCCGCTTTGGAGACCCTTGCTACCGAGTATGATAGTAAGGATCGCCCGCGCGGATTTGAACTGCGTCGCGTCGCCTCCGGGTGGCGCTTCTATTCGCGGGCCGATTACGCCGATTTCGTCTCCAGTTATGTGCTCGACGGGCAGACAGCACGCCTGTCACAGGCCGCCCTAGAAACCCTGGCTGTCATCGCTTACCGACAGCCGGTCTCGCGTGGACGTATTTCGGCGATTCGAGGCGTCAACGTCGATTCAGTGGTGCGCACGCTGCTCACCCGCGGATTGATCACGGAGTATCCGGAAGTTGGGGATGGCGGAGCGACGCTGTACCAAACCACCGAATACTTCCTGGAACGACTGGGACTGGGCTCGCTTGATGAGTTGCCTGCGCTGTCCCCGTATCTTCCCGGGGTGGCCGACCTCGAATCGCTCGATTCGGCAACCTACGACGACTAGGTAGCTGCCAGCCGGCAGCTACAACGGACCAACCACGCGTGAAGCCCCAAGACTGGCGGGCTCGCGCAGCGAACACGTAACAGCAAGGGACACAGGCAAGCATGAGCAGGGGACCATCCTCAGGCCGCAACGATCGCGGCAACAATTCAAACTTCGGCGGCAAGCCAGCAGGCGGCCGCGGCACTACCGGCGGCAAGGCCTACGGCAAGCCAGGCGGTGCAGGCCGCACCGGTGGCAAGTCCTTCGGCGAGAAGCCATTCGGCGAGAAGCCGTATGGCAAGTCCGCCTCGGGCAAGCCAGGGGAAAAGTCGAATTCGGCCAAGCGCAACACCGCAGCACCGCGCAAGAACTCCGAGCGTGCTTTCGGCAAGGAACGCTTCGGCAACTCCGTGCCGACCAACTATGCGCGCCCGACCCAGCGCGCCCGCGCCCAGGCTCGTGCCGAAAGCCAGGCAGCTCGCGAGATCAACGGCGAGCAGCAGGACGGCATCCGCCTGCAGAAGGCCATGGCCAACGCCGGGGTGGCCTCGCGCCGCGTCTGCGAGGAGATGATCCTCGAAGGCCGCGTCGAGGTCAACGGCAACCTGGTCGTCGAGCTGGGTTCGCGCGTGGATCCAGCCAAGGACCGCATCCACGTCGATGGCATGCGCATCCAGATGAACCAGGCAAACCGCTACTTCGTCTTCAACAAGCCGAAGCACGTGATGTGCACCATGGATGACCCGGAGGGCCGCCGCACCATCGCCGACTACTTCAAGAACGAGCACCACTCGCTGCGCTTGTTCCACGTTGGCCGACTGGACTACAAGACCGAAGGCGTCTTGATCCTGACCAACGACGGCGAGCTGGCCAACCGCCTGCAGCACCCGAAGTACGAAGTCCCCAAGACCTACCTGGTGCAGATCCCCGGCCCGCTGCCGCGTGCGGTAAGCAACCAGCTGCGCGAGGGAATCAAGCTCGAAGATGGCTGGATCAAGGTCGATGACCTGAAGATCATCGCCACCACACCGAAGCACGTGATGGTCGAGGTGACCCTGCACTCGGGCCGCAACCGCATCGTGCGCCGCATGTTCGACGCCGTAGGCCACCCGGTCCAGCGCCTGGTGCGCGTTGCCGTGGGTCCGGTGCTGCTGGGCGACCAGAAGCAGGGCACCATCCGCTCCCTGGGCAACCAGGAAGTCGGGCACCTCATGGCCATGGTGGGGATGTAGCCCATGGCGTCTTCTCACCTTGCAGGCCCGGTGCTGGTCATCGGCACCGGCTTGCTGGGCACCTCGGTGGGATTGGGCCTGCGCGCCAAGGGCGTGCACGTCTACCTGTCGGATATTTCGCCGACCGCTGCCGGAGTAGCCCAGGACATTGGCGCCGGGGTGCTGCTGGAGCACCAGCAGATCGCCCCGGAACTGGTCGTGATCGGTGCTCCACCGGATGTCACCTCCGCCCTGGTGGGCGACGCGCTGCTGGCCTATCCGAACGCGGCCGTGGTGGACATCGCCAGTGTCAAGGGCTCGATCCTGGCCGGCGTGCTGGCGGACGAGCGGCTGGGCGAGGCTGAGACTTCCCGCTATGTGGGGACGCACCCGATGGCGGGCCGGGAGAAGTCCGGACCGGCCGCGGCCCGTGGCGAATTGTTCACCTCCATGCCGTGGGTCATCTGCGCCCATGAAGGCGCGCAGGCTTCGCGGGTTAAAGCCGCCGAATCCCTGGCCATCGACCTGGGTGCGACCATGTACCGGATGAGCGTGGCCGAGCACGATGAGTCCGTCGCGCTGATCAGCCACTTCCCGCAAGCGGCCAGCTCGATGATCGCCTCGCGCCTGCTGAACGCCGAAAGCCACCAGCTGGCCTTGGCGGGCAACGGGCTGCGCGACACCACGCGCATCGCGGCCAGCGACGAGAAGCTCTGGATCCAGATCTTCTCGCACAATGCCGCCGCACTGGTGCCGATCCTGACCGGGATGAAGGAAGATCTTGACCGGCTGATCAGCACGCTGCAGAACCCGCAGGGCCCCGGCGCGCTGCTGGACCTCTCGCAGCTGATGACCGAAGGCAACGCCGGCAAGGCCCGGATTCCGGGCAAGCACGGCGCACCGCCGCAGGCGTTCGCGTTGGTCACCGTCGTGATCGATGACCGGCCGGGGCAGATCGCCCAGTTGCTGGCCGAAATCGGCGACGCGCAGATCAACATCGAGGATTTGCGCATGGAGCACTCCGCGGGCCATCAGGTCGGCATGGTGGATGTTTCGGTCGTGCCCGGCCGGCGCGATGAATTGATAGATGTATTGACCAAGAACGGATGGAAGGTAGCCCAGTGAGCACCTTGAACAACGACAAGCTGGTTATTGCCATCGACGGCCCTAGCGGCTCCGGCAAGTCCTCGGTCTCCAAGGCCGTCGCCCGCAAGCTGGGCGCAGCCTACCTGGACACCGGCGCCATGTACCGTGCGATCACCTACTCGGTGCTCGCCGATGGCACCGATCTGTCCAACGCCGAGGCCATTGCCCAGGCCGTGCGCGATGCCAAGCTGTCCATCTCGGTCGATCCTGATGCTGAACTGGTTGAAATCGGCGGTGTGGACGTGACCGCGGCAATCCGCGAACCACGCATCTCCGAGCAGGTTTCCACCGTTGCCACCAACCTGGACGCGCGTGCCGAACTGGTCCGCCGCCAGCAGGAAATCATTGCGGCCAACACCCGCATCGTGGCCGAAGGCCGCGACATCACCACCGTGGTCGCCCCGGATGCCGATGCGCGCATCCTGCTGACCGCATCGGAAGAAGCCCGCCTGCGCCGCCGCGGCCTGCAGCTGGGCGGATCGCAG
Organism: Glutamicibacter sp. NPDC087661; assembly: GCF_044743275.1. Lineage (NCBI taxonomy): Bacteria > Bacillati > Actinomycetota > Actinomycetes > Micrococcales > Micrococcaceae > Glutamicibacter > Glutamicibacter sp. NPDC087661. The sequence goes on along the minus strand of NZ_JBIUWE010000007.1, from coordinate 200,734 downwards.
AACGAGTCGCAGCTGGCTACCCAGGTGCTGGCGCGCGATGCGAAGGACTCCACCGTGGTGAACTTCACCCAGGCTGCCGACGGAGTCATGACCGTAGACTCCTCGGACCTGGATTTCGAGCAGACCATCGACGCAGTGCTTGACGCAGTCGGCACTGCAACGAAAAACTAGCCTAAAGCTGGTGCCCATCCTCGGCGAGAGCCGATGAAGATTACGATCGCTGTGAAGGGAAAATCATGAGCGAGAACAACTCCACCCACGACGAGGAATACATCCCCGTTGGAGACGACGATATCGCCGAGCGCCTGGCCGAACTGAGCGAGGAAGAGGCCGCGGTTCGCGCCCAGGCCCTGCTCAGCGGACTGGAAGACTACGAACTGGACGAAGAGGACTCCGCCCTGCTTGCAGGCCTGGATAGCTTCGATGACGACGATGAAGACGTTGTCATTCCGCCGGTCTTGGCTGTTATCGGACGACCTAACGTCGGCAAGTCCACCTTGGTCAACCGCATCCTGGGCCGCCGCGAAGCGGTAGTCGAGGATACCCCGGGCGTCACCCGCGACCGCGTGTCCTATTCCGCCGAGTGGGTGGGACGCCCATTCACCATCGTCGATACCGGTGGCTGGGAGCACGATGCCAAGGGCATCCACGCCTCGGTTGCCGACCAGGCCGAAATTGCCGCCGACGTCGCTGACGCCATCCTCTTCGTGGTCGACTCCCACGTGGGCGCGACCGCAACCGACGAGGCTGTGGTGAAGATGCTGCGCAAGAAGGGCAAGCCGGTCTTCCTAGTGGCCAACAAGGTCGACGACTTCAACCAGGAAGCCGAAGCCGCCGCGCTGTGGGGACTGGGATTCGGCCAGCCATGGCCAGTCTCGGCCCTGCACGGCCGCGGCACCGCCGACCTGCTGGACGCTGTCATGGAGAAAATGCCGGCCCATTCGGCTTTCGGCGGCATGATCCCATCGGGCGGTCCGCGCCGCATTGCGCTGATCGGCCGTCCGAATGTGGGCAAGTCCTCGCTGCTGAACAAGGTGGCCGGCTCCGAGCGCGTAGTTGTCGACGATCTGGCCGGCACCACCCGCGATCCCGTGGACGAACTTGTCGAGCTGGGCGGCGAAGTCTGGCGCTTCGTGGATACCGCCGGTATCCGCCGCCGCCAGCACATGGCCGTCGGCTCGGACTACTACGCGTCGTTGCGTACCCAGACGGCGCTGGAGAAGGCCGAAGTCGCCGTCATCCTGCTGGCTGCCAATGAAACCATCTCCGAGCAGGACGTGCGCATCATCCAGCTGGCCATCGAAGCCGGCCGCGCGATGGTCATCGTCTACAACAAGTGGGATGAGGTGGATGAGGATCGCCGCTACTACCTGGACCAGGAGATCGAGCGCGACCTTGCCCATATCGAGTGGGCACCGCGCGTGAACATCTCGGCGAAGACCGGCTGGCACAAGGACAAGCTCGTTCCCGCACTGAATACCGCGCTGGAATCCTGGGACAAGCGCATTCCAACGGGCAAGCTGAACGCCTTCCTGGGCGAACTTGTCGCAGCCCACCCGCACCCGGTGCGCGGCGGCAAGCAGCCACGCATCCTGTTCGGCACCCAGGCTTCGGCCCGTCCGCCGCGCTTCGTGCTGTTCACCACCGGCTTCCTGGATCCAGGCTACCGCCGCTTCATCACCCGGCGGCTGCGCGAAACCTTCGGTTTCGAAGGAAGCCCCATCGAGGTTTCGATGCGAATCCGCGAGCGCCGCGGACGCAATCGCTAAATTTCGAATTTAGCCCTTCACTTGGTGTAGGCTAATAAAGGAGCTTTTCGCAGACGGCACCCTTGGTTCTCACGACTTGGGGATAACGGCTGCGAGGGCATCGGGCTATGGCGCAGCTTGGTAGCGCGCCTCACTGGGGGTGAGGAGGTCGCAAGTTCAAATCTTGTTAGCCCGACGATCCAATCGGAAAACCCCGTCGAGAGTTTCTCTCGGCGGGGTTTTGCCGTGCCTCCCCAGAATTCCACACCCACGGCGAAGATCCGGAAGATGGTCCAATGCAACGCAGATTCCAGCAGGTCGATGTCTTCGGCGCCACCCCGTACAAGGGCAACCCGCTAGGCGTGGTGCTCGACGGGCAGGGCCTGGATACCGAGTCGATGCAGGACTACTCGCTCTGGTCCAATCTCTCCGAGGTCACCTACGTACTGCCGGCCAGCGATGAGCGGGCCGACTACCGTTTCCGCATCTTTGCGCGCGAACGCGAATTCCCATTTGCCGGCCACCCTGCCTTGGGCACAGCGCGTGCCTGGCTGCATGCCGGGGGAGTGCCGCAGGATCCGAAGCAGCTGGTCGTCGAGTGCGAAGCTGGTTTGGTACCGATCAGGATCGAAGGTGAAACGCTTTCCTTTGCTTCGCCCCCGGCTGTTCGAACCGGTGCAATTGCGCCGCACGAACTGACGGAAATGATCCAGATCCTGGGCATTGAGCCCGAGCAGATTGTGGATTCGCAGTGGACGGATAACGGGCCGGGGTGGGCCGCGGTGCTGCTGGAAAACTCGCAGCAGGTTTTGGACATCGCACCGCGGATCCCCAATAGGCCGGGACGCTGGAAAATCGGGGTCTTCGGCGCACTGCCGCAGTCGTCGGCACCGGAAAAATTCGAAGTCCGAGCTCTGGCCATTGAAAACGGGGGCTTGCGCGAGGATCCGGTCACCGGAAGCCTGAATGGAGCGGCCACGCAATGGCTGATGGCCGCCGGGCACGCCACCGCGCCACTGGTCAACCGGCAGGGTGCGAAAGTCGGACGCGATGGGCATGTGCATCTGGACTTGGCCGACGGCCAGCTTTGGGTTGGCGGGGCCGCGAACGTCCTGATTGAGGGCATCATCGAGCTGTAGTGCGCAAAACCTTGCCTGTTGTGATGGCTTGGGCTTAGCCTTGAATGGTGGGAACGTTAATTCATGGAGTCCATTTCCTCTAGGCGGTAACCAGTGTCGAGCTTCGCTCCGCTGACGCCATCTTCATTGCACCTTTGTGGTGCCCGCCAACCACCAGCACCGCACCGGCCCTGATTACTCGGCGAACCGGTGCTAGGCAGGAAATTCCCATGACCCAGTCCCAAAATATCCACCAGTCTTCCCAGCATGAGCGCGAAACCGAACCGGACTACGTATGCTCATTGCAAGGCATCGCAGTCAGTTTCGGCGAACGGGATGTGCTGACCGGCATCGACCTTGCAATTTCCGGTACCGACCGCATCGCAGTACTTGGCGATAACGGTTCGGGAAAATCCACGCTGATGCGCGTGATTGCAGGGAATCTCGAACCCGACCACGGGCAGCGGAAGATGAACGCGCCCGGTGCCGTTGCCTACGCTGCGCAGAACCCGAGCTTCGCTGCGAACATGAGCGTGCAACAGGTGATCGATTCCTATCATCGGCGCTTCCGTGAACTGGAAGGCTTGATGCGCGTCGTCTCGGCCAAGCTCGAAGATGCTCCAGAACCTGTCGCCGAACGTTTGATGAAGCAGCTGCAGCAGGTTACCGACCTGTATGAGGCGGCCGACGGCTATTCGCTGGCTCCGCGCCTGGATAGCGCCTTGGCGCAGCTGGGCCTAGGAGATCTGGATCGCCAGCGCCTTGTGTCCCAACTTTCCGGTGGGCAGCGATCCCGGCTGTCGCTGGCCTGTGTCCTGTGTTCGGGTGCGCAATTGCTCCTGCTCGATGAACCAACGAACGACCTGGACGAGGCGGCCATGAACTGGCTGGAGCGCACCCTGGATAAGCATCGCGGTGCGCTGGTGCTGATCAGCCATGACCGGATGTTCCTCAAGCGTTTTGCCCGATCCATCGTGGAGGTTGCCGACGGGTCGGTCGCGCATTACGGCAATGGCTATGACGGTTATCTGCATGCCAAGGAGCAGGAGCGCATCGCGATCCGCGTCGCCTACGAAAATTGGGTGCAGGAGCTTGAGCGTTCACAGAACTTGGTTGATAAGTATGCTTCACGCGTCAGCGCCATTCCGCGCAAGCAGGAGAAATCCAGTTTCGGACATGGAAATTTCCGGGCCCGCGATTCCAGCCATGGGTCGACCTCCAAGATCCGCCAGGCAAAATCCCGAATCGAAGACCTCGAAACCCACCGGGCACCCGAGCCGGCTGCTGAGCTGTCCTTCTTGATGCCCGGCAGCACCCAGGACCAGGCTGGTGGCGAAACCTTGCTGCAGGTGATGAACGCCCGGCGCGGCTCGGATCCGAAACTGTCCACGCCACGCTTCGACATCAAGCTCGGCGAGCGCTGGCTAGTCACCGGCCCCAATGGTGCTGGCAAATCCACATTGCTCAAAATGCTCGCCGGAGAACTGGAATGCGCCGAGGGGAAGATCGAGCGCGCTGCCAACTTGCACTGCGGTTGGCTCCGCCAGGAAGTCGGAATTTTTCCTGGCAGCACCCTGGTTGAAGCCTTCGCCGCGGCCACCGGCCAGTATGTCCAGGACGCCGGTGCGTCCCTGGCCCAGCTGGGCCTGTTTTCGCCGCAGGATTTCCTGCGGCACCCCATGGCGCTTTCGGTAGGCCAGCGCCGCCGCCTGGAACTGGCTATTGCGGTCAGCACCAAAGCGCAGATGCTGTTCCTGGACGAGCCGACGAACCATCTCTCACCGGCCTTGGTGGAGCAGCTGGAGTCAGCGCTGGCGGAATATCCGGGCGCCGTGGTCACGGTCAGCCACGACCGGCGCTGGCAGCAGAAAATGCGCGAGCATTCGGTGGTGCATCGGCTCGGGGTGGAAGCAGGACGCGTCGAGCTGATCAGGTAGCGCTGGAGTTCTGGCTTCTCAAGTTCAGTCCGCCATCAAACAGGTGCTGCGGGTCAGTTCTCTCGGACAGGGCACGCAGCCGGGTTCCGGTCTGCCCAGGCCAGGCGAGCTCGGCAGCCGAACGGCGAACGTCCGAAGAGTAGGCGCCGTACGCGCCGGTGCCCAGAACCTGCAGGGCAGCGAACGACTGGTCCTGCTCGGCGATGCCCAACGGGTGGATCCAGGTAGCTGCCAGCACTTCTTGATGCCGCGACCCCCAGGCGGTGGCGTGGGCCGGAACCCGGGCTACGGCACCGCCCAAGGCCCGCAATTCGCCGACCAGGCTGGCCCGATGGGCCAATGACTGCGCCATGGCATCGCCCAACTGCTCATCCGCCTGATCGACCAGGACATCACGCATTTTGATGCGCTGCTGACCGGCATGCGGCGAATTCGGGGCTGGCACGATCAGCGGATAAGGTACTAGCTCGGTGCGCGAATCGTGAAGTTGGGCCAGGCCCAGGGCCTCGCGCAAGACCGGTGCTGCCTGGTCCTGGCCATCATTCGCGAGGGAGCGGATCGGGAACCACCGGCGATCCTGCCATTTGCCGCGGATTGCGCTGCCACGGCCAGCATCATCCGCCCCTATCTGTCGGCCACCAAATGGAAGCCGTGGCTGGTCGGAGATATCTCGTCCTCGCGCGACTTGGAGATTGGCGGGAAGTTCAACGCGGTGCACGGAGCCTATGGGCGTTCGCAACTTAATGAAGAGCAGATGCTGGAGTATGCCGGACCCGAGTGGGAGCATCGGTAGCAGCTGGCATCAGTGATGGGCCCCGGCGCGAGGTTATTGCGCCGGGGCTTCTGCCCATCTGCGGCTTAGGGTGGCCGGCGCAGCGTGCGTGAACTTGTGCCTGAGCTCACAGATTGTATATGATTAGTGTGCGATAAAAGATCATGCAGTTCTAATATCGAACATCATATTTATTGACTGAGGTCATCACAGGGAATTGGGGGATGAAACGGTGCAGTTTCACCACAACGGATACATTTCAGCCGATCCATGGGTGCAGCCAGCGGCTGGCGTGGGCATAAACCGTCCCATGGAGATGCCCGATGTCATGGATGTGCTGATCGTCGGTGCCGGTCCCGCAGGCATCATCACCGCCGCCCAGCTTTCCCAGTTCCCTGATGTGCACACCCGCATCATCGACCGACGGCCCGGCCGCCTGGAAATCGGCCAGGCCGACGGGATCCAGTCACGCACGGTGGAGACGTTCCAGGCTTTCGGTTTTGCCGAGCGCATCACCGCCGAGGCCTACATCATCAAGGAAACCACCTTCTGGAACCCTGATCCGCAGAACCCGGATCAGATCATCCGCACCGACCGCACCGCCGATGATCCAACCGGCGTCAGCGAATTCCCGCACCTCGTGGTCAACCAGGCGCGCGTTATCGACTATTTCGCTGATTTCGCGGCGAACTCCCCAGCTCGCACCGTCCCGGACTACGGGTGGGACTTCAAGGAACTGGTCGTTGAAGATGGCGAAGAGTACCCGGTGAAGGTCACCCTGATCGGCTGCGGCGAGAGCAATGACGGCATTGAGCGTGTAGTGCGTGCCAAGTACGTGGTCGGTTCCGATGGGGCCAGAAGCAATGTCCGCCGCTCGATCGGCGCGAAGCTCTCCGGTGACAAGGCCAATCACGCTTGGGGCGTCATGGACACCCTGGGCCTGACCAACTTCCCGGATGTGCGCACCAAGTGCGCCATCCATTCCAAGGCTGGTTCGATCCTGCTGATTCCGCGCGAAGGCGGGCAGCTCTTCCGCCTCTACGTCGACCTGGGTGAAGTTCCGGAAGGGGATAACGGCAAGGTCCGCGAGACTCCGCTGGAAGAAATCATCGAGCGGGCCAAGGCGATTTTGAATCCCTATACCCTCGAGGTCAAGGACGTCGCGTGGCACAGCGTCTACGAAGTAGGCCACCGGCTGGCTGACCGCTTCGATGATGTGCCGGTTGAAGAGATCGGTACCCGTGAGCCGCGCGTGTTCATTACCGGCGACGCCTGCCACACCCACTCGGCCAAGGCCGGCCAAGGCATGAACGTCTCCATGCAGGACGGGTTCAACCTGGCCTGGAAGATCGGCTATGTGCTCTCGGGCCAAGCTCCGGAAAGCCTGCTGCGCACCTACTCGGACGAGCGCAAGGTGATCGCCAAGGACCTGATCGACTTCGACAAGAAGTGGTCCTCCATCATGGCTGCTACTGCGAAGGAGCTTGAAGGCCAAGAAGGCGTTGCCGAGTTCTATGTACGCACGGCCGAATTCCCTGCCGGCTTCATGACCGAGTACGCGGCATCTGCGCTGGTCGCCGGCAAGGAGCACCAGGAGCTGGCCGCCGGATTCCCCGTGGGCAAGCGCTTCCGCTCTTCGGAAGTCATGCGCTTGGCCGATGCCAACCCAACGCACCTGGGCCACCACCATCGTGCCGACGGCCGCTACCGCATCTACGTCTTTGCTGATCAGCAGCCGGTGGGAGAGTCCCAGAAAATTGCCGCCTTGTCGAGTTGGCTGCTGGAGAATGAGCGCTCGCCACTGGTTCGCTTCACGCCGAAGGGTGCCGACGCCGACGCGCTGTTCGATGTCAAGGTGGTCTACCAGCAGGACTACACCACGATGAACGTGAATGACGCGCCTAAGGTGTTCCGTCCGGACACCGGCGTGTTCGGCCTGATGGATTACGAGAAGGTCTACACCGCATTGGACGGCTCGGACATCTTCGAGGAGCGCCAGATCTCCCGCGATGGCGCGATCGTGATCGTCCGTCCGGATATGTATGTTGCCAGCATCCTGCCATTGGATGCGGCCAACGAGCTGGCCCGTTTCTTCGAGCCGATCCTGCTGGAGCAGAACTAGTAGCGCCCTCGCTCCACACATCACCGATGGCGCCGCGAGTATCTCGCGGTGCCATCGGTTTCCCTGCGCAGGGCGTCGCGTGGAAGTGCGGAATATTCTTTGTCGCAACGTGGTTGAACCACCAAGGGACAGGACTTCGATGAAAGGTGCCACGGTGAGCCAGGAATTCAGCTTTGACCTTCAGCAGGTGGTCGATTCGGATATGGTGTGTGCCGACGGCGTGTGCTTCGTGCCGCCTACGGACCAGAGAGCTGATCGAGCAGATAGTCACGCAACACCACAGCATGATTAGCCTGCTCATTTTTTGCTCCGTAGACCAAAGTGACCACGGGATGCTGGTCCAGTACTTCCAGAAAGCCATCGACAGCGGGGTTCTGATATAGCTCGGCGCGATAGTGCTGCGCAAATTCGCCAAAGCGGTCGGCATCGTGATCCCAGCCTTTGCGAAGCCCGGTGCTCGGTGCCAAGGCCTTGGCCCAGTGATCCAGCTGAAGGGCAGCCTTGCTCTTCCCGCGCGGCCAGAGCCTGTCAACCAGGATCCTGTAGCCGTCCTCGACGCTGGGCGCGGTATACGCGCGTTTGAGAAGTATCTTCGTCATGATTCACCTGAAAGTTCCTGAATTCTCATTGCATCGCCTCCATCTGTGGGAAAGGATCGAAGTGCAGGGGCTGCCAAGGCATCATCGTCTCTCTTGGCATCTTGCCACACTGGCAATCCCTTGCAGCGGAAAATATGTACTTTTCTGTTATCAGTTGGGCAGTGAGTAGGCTAATCTGTAAATAGTTTGGTATTACTGACTGTGCCAACACAGAACTCAAGGTCGTCACGCACGAACTGTTAACAGAATTTTCTGGAGGACCCCATAATGTCGGAACATCGGCCGGTTGACCCGCACAACGAGTCTGCCTCTGAGACGACCAATATCGCTCTTCCTGCGGTGCACAAGGGTGCTGAACCTTCGGTCATCTACACCCTGAGTGAGGATGAGAAAAACGCAGTTAACGCCCTGCCAGCTGGTTCTGCGCTGCTGATTGCCCATTCCGGACCAAACAAGGGCGCACGCTTCTTGCTGGACACCGACGAGAGCATCGCAGGCCGCCATCCAAACGCGGATATCTTCCTGGACGATGTGACCGTTTCGCGTCGGCATGCCAAGTTCTCCCGAACGGACGCGAGGTTCACGCTCAGCGACATCGGATCGCTGAATGGTACCTACATCAACGGCGACCGTATCGACGAGATCCCGTTGAGCACTGGTGTTCAGGTTCAGATCGGCAAATTCCGCCTGAATTTCTACCAAAGCGTTCCGAACCTTTAAAATAGTAGAGTTCGAGGTTTTGTCCGCCGGCGTCTGGCACGCCGACATATCCATACATCCGAGGTGTAGACCCTTTGCCGATCTTTGACGCAGCCCGCAGCCCACGTCTCGAGGCTCAACGCCACGAGACCTTCCGGCAGGCCGCGCTGAATATCGGCGAGGTGCTCTCGGAACTCAAGGATGAGTTCCCACGTGTCACTGCGTCCAAGATCCGCTTCCTGGAAGACAAGGGACTGATCATCCCGCAACGTACCTCCGCTGGATATCGAAAGTACTCCGCGTCGGATGTGAGCCGCTTGCGTTTCATCCTTTCGGTTCAGCGCGACCAGTACCTGCCGTTGAAGGTCATCAAGGACCATCTCGACTCGGTGGATCGCGGTGAAGCGCCAGCAGCATTGCCTGGGGGAGCCCCGGTGGCGCCACAGGCGGTCAACGATGACATGGCTGAGGCCGTGGAGCGCAAAACCCGTTCGGTGTCCTTGGCTGAACTGCAGGGGCTGACCGGTGCCAGCGAGGAGCTCGTTGGCGAATTGATAAAGTTCGGCTTGATCGAACCGGTTGCTGGCCTGTTCGACGCCAACAGCATCAAGGTCACCAAATCGGCCGTTCAGCTGGCGGGCCATGGCGTTGAACCTCGCCACCTGCGGCAGTTCCGTACCGCAGCTGATCGCGAGTTCTCGCTGATTGAATCGATTGTCGGCAACGAACTGAAGAAGCCTGAAGTCTCCGCTCGTGCCCGCGCTGCGGAAGAGGCCCAGGAAATCTCGCGCCAGTGCCTGGAAATTCACGAGGCCCTGGTGCAACGTGCTATTTCCCAACTGGATCGCTAGGCTGAATTCGAACAGGCAACAACAACTCTAAGGGGCTAGCATGCTGGAACTGGAGTTTGCCGGAATCCGTATTCAATTGCCGGCGAATCAGCCGCTGTTGCTGCTCAAATACCCTGAGCGTAATCTCTACCTTCCGCTGTGGATAGGTGCGCCCGAAGCCTCGGCCATCGCAATGTCTGAACAAGGGCTCACTCCGCCTCGGCCGATGACCCATGATCTGCTGCTCAGCGTCATTGAAAGCATGGACGTGAAGCTTGAGCGGATCGAAATAGTCTCGGTAAACAATGCCGTGTTCGTCGCGGAGCTTGTCCTTTCCAACGGCAAACGCGTAGATTCCCGTTCCTCGGATGCCGTCGCCCTTGCCGTGCGCGCCCAGTGCCCGATCATGTGCGCCGAGCACGTCCTGGAAGAAGCTGGCGTGGCCATCGAGAATGAAACTGGCGGCGAAGAGGCACCCGAAGAGCAGTTGCGCGAATTCCGTGAATTCTTGGACAATATTGATCCAGAAGATTTTTCTTAGTAGATATCGCGCGTTTGGTTTCAGTGGAATATTGGCCTTGAATTGGGTAATTCCCCAAGCCTGCGCGACACGCCTTAAAGTTAAGCTTGAAGGTCTTTGACCATTAGTCGTTATCGCCGTACCGTCTTTGCATAGGGACATTTAAAAAGAGCTGTTTTTTGATGGTCATCACTCGCATCTGCGCGGTTCTCATTCGGTCCCTGGATACTCGTTTAGGAACGTGCTGACACGCAAGGAGCAATTGGATGGAGTCTCGCCAGACTGGGCCTCACTATGGGGTCGACGGTGGCAACAAGCAATCCAGCACCCAGGGACTGCTCTTCACCGATGACCTGCCTGAGCTGGATGAACATGCCGGCTACCGCGGTCCAATTGTGTGCAAGGCAGCCGGCATTACCTACCGCCAACTCGACTACTGGGCACGTACTGGCCTGGTAGAGCCGGCAGTGCGCGGAGCCAAGGGATCCGGCAGCCACCGCCTTTATTCATTCCGGGATATCCTCGTGCTCAAGGTTGTCAAGCGGCTGCTGGACACCGGAGTATCCCTGCAGCAGATCCGTTCGGCCGTTTTGCACCTGCGTGAACGCGGCGTTGAGGACCTTGCCCAGATCACGTTGATGAGCGATGGAGCTTCGGTCTACGAATGCACCAGCGCCGACGAGGTCATTGACCTTGTCCAGAAGGGCCAGGGCGTATTCGGCATCGCCGTAGGCCGTGTTTGGCGCGAGGTGGAAGGTTCCCTTGCCCAGCTGCCTTCAGAGAGCTCTGTGCAGCAGACCCTGCCAGAAGATGAATTGGCTGCCCGTCGGGCTGCCAAGGCGGCGCGCAACGTCGGCTAGGGCCGGCAGATAATTCAAGAGCTTAAGCAATTGACCGGATCTTCCTTGAAGGAAGATCCGGTCAATTGCTTAAGCTGCTATCCGTATCCGGGCCTAGGTGTTGTTCGGGCCTGCTGCGGACATGACTTCCTTGAGCAACGCGTCGAACTGCGCCAGCATCGGAGCAGTAGCCTTGGAAGGCCACTGGTGCACCGAGTACGCGGCACCTTGGATCTGCTGCCATTCCGGGTGTTCGGGAATCTCGGGCTTGACCATGGAGTCGCCGAACATCTGGCGCATTTCGCCCAAACGGAAGGTATGCTCCGCGGAGTCCTTGCGGACGCGGTTGGCGACAACACGTACCGGTCCCAGGGAAGGAGCGAATTCACGGCGGAAGAGTTCCAATGCGCGCTGGGTGCGCTCGGTGCCGGCCACGGAGAACAAGCTGGGTTCTGCCACTAGCACGAGCTGATCCGACGCGCTCCATGCCATGCGGGTCAAGCCGTTCAGCGATGGCGGGCAGTCGATGAGAACCAACTGGTAACCGCTGGTGCGGCTCAGAAGCTGGGAGAGGCGGCGCAGGTCGCGGGTCCGCAGATCTGGTCGATCGTAGATGCCGGTGAATGCGTCGCCAACGGCAACATCGAGCACTGGAATGCGGGTACGGGATTTCTTCTCTGCTGCCTTGGACTGCCAAGCGCTGGCGACAACCTGATCTTGCAGACGGGCGCGACGAGCGTTCTTGAGCATTTGCCCAATTGGCTGCTTCCCATTAGCCCGGACTCCAAGGCCAGTGCTGGCATCCGCATGGGGATCCAGGTCAATGACGAGAGTCGGAATGCCGGCGGCAAGTGCTGCTGAAGCCAATCCGAGTGTCACGGAGGTTTTTCCTACGCCACCCTTGAGGCTGCTGATGCTCACTACGTGCACGGACCAGACCACGCCTTTCACTGTTCGTTAGTTTAAACGTCCCACCGAATTTTTAGTCTCTCATCATCATAGTGTGCCGAGCCGTGTTTCTCCGACTTTGCAACGTCAGTTTTTGCCATTAGGCACCAGTTAGTGATTAAAACTTCAAAGATCCAATTATTTCATGTGGTCTGACCACAAGGCGAAATGTTTGGACGTTCTGGAGAATCCCCGTGTAGTGTGTTTCACAGAAGTGGCAAATGCTAGCTGCTTTTCGAGACCCGACACGCTGGGATGGCGGGCCTGCACCTGAGGGGAACAGTCCTGATTGTGCCGTTGAACCAGCGTGTACAGATTCGATGTAGGGACACTATGTTTGAAAAGATCTTGGTCGCCAACCGCGGTGAGATTGCGATTCGCGCTTTCCGCGCCGGCTACGAGCTGGGCGCAAAGACCGTTGCTGTCTACCCACATGAGGATCGCAATTCGATCCACCGTCAGAAGGCCGCAGAGGCCTACCAGATCGGCGAAGAGGGCCATCCAGTCCGCGCCTACCTGGATATCGACGAGATTATCCGCGTTGCCAAAGAAGCCGGCGCGGATGCAATCTACCCGGGCTACGGCTTCCTCTCGGAAAATCCTGACCTCGCACGAGCTGCCGAAGCAGCAGGCATCAAGTTCATCGGTCCAAAGGCGGACGTGCTTGAACTGGCCGGCAATAAGGTAGCGGCGCTGAAGGCTGCTCGCGAGGCAGGCATTCCGGTACTGGAATCCTCCGAGCCAAGCGATGATGTTAATTACCTGATTGCCGAGGCCGATCGCATCGGCTTCCCGATCTTCGTCAAGGCTGTAGCCGGCGGCGGCGGTCGCGGCATGCGCCGTGTCGACAAGCGCGAAGACCTGCCGGAGCTGATGGGCGCGGCAATGCGCGAAGCCGGCACCGCCTTCGGGGACCCCACCGTTTTCCTGGAACAAGCAGTGCTGCGTCCGCGCCACATCGAGGTGCAGATCCTCGCCGACGAGCAGGGCAACATTGTCCACCTGCATGAGCGCGACTGCTCGCTGCAGCGCCGCCACCAGAAGGTTGTCGAAATCGCTCCAGCACCGAATCTGGATGAATCGATTCGCCAGGCGCTGTTCCGGGACGCCGTGAAGTTCGCGCAGACTCTGGGCTACCAGAACGCAGGCACCGTCGAATTCCTCGTTGATACCGTGGGCGACCGCGCCGGGCAGCACGTATTCATTGAAATGAACCCGCGCATCCAGGTTGAGCACACGGTGACCGAAGAGGTTACCGACATCGACCTGGTGCAGGCGCAGATGCGCATCGCTGCTGGCGAGTCGCTGAAGGATCTGGAGATCAGCCAGGACACCATCCAGGTGCGTGGCTGGGCCTTGCAGTCCCGCATCACCACCGAAGATCCAGCCAATGGCTTCCGTCCGGATGTTGGAACCATTACCGTCTACCGCTCCGCCGGCGGCTCGGGTGTCCGTCTGGATGGCGGCACGATCTACACCGGCGCCGAGGTGTCCCCGCACTTCGACTCGATGCTGGTCAAGCTCACTTGCCGTGGCCGTGACTACCAGACGGCTGTGGCTCGCGCCCGCCGTGCGCTGGCCGAGTTCCGCGTGCGCGGTGTGGCCACCAACATCCCGTTCATCCAGAATGTGCTCAGTGATCCGCAGTTCCTGGCCGGTGATGTCGCTACCGACTTCATCGACTCCCGCCCGGATCTGCTCACCGGCAATGAATCCCAGGACCGCGGTACCAAGGCGCTGAACTTCCTGGCCCATGTCACGGTGAACCAGCCAAATGGCAGCCGTGTCGAGGGAATCGACCCGCGCAAGAAGCTTCCTGCTTTCCCGGGTGACAAGACCGACGAGCCAGAGCGTTCGCCATTCGATGGCCCCTCCAAGTCCGCCGTGCCGGCCGATGGCTGGCGCCAGAAGCTGCTGGATCTCGGTCCGGAAGGATTCGCCAAGGCCCTGCGCGAGTCGAAAGCGGTGGGCATCACCGATACCACCTTCCGCGATGCGCACCAGTCGCTGCTGGCCACCCGCGTCCGCACCCGCGACCTGCTCGCGGCAGCACCGGCCTACGCGCACAACGTCCCGCAGCTGTTCTCCATGGAAGTCTGGGGCGGTGCCACCTACGATGTGTCCCTGCGATTCCTGGGCGAAGATCCCTGGAAGCGCCTGGAGCTGCTGCGTGCGGAGCTGCCGAACATCCCGTTGCAGATGCTGCTGCGCGGCCGCAATACCGTGGGCTACACTCCATACCCAACCGAGGTCACCGACGCTTTCGTGAAGGAAGCCGCGTCCGCAGGCATCGACATCTTCCGCATCTTCGATGCGCTGAACGATGTTTCGCAGATGGCTCCGGCCATCAAGGCGGTACGCGACACCGGCACCGCAGTCGCCGAAGTGGCCCTGTGCTACACCGGCAACCTGCTGGATGCCAACGAGAAGCTGTACACCCTGGACTACTACCTGGAGCTGGCACAGCAGATCGTCGACGCTGGCGCGCATATCCTCGCAATCAAGGACATGGCCGGCCTGCTGCGCCCAGCGGCAGCAACCAAGCTGGTCACGGCCCTGCGCGAACGCTTCGATCTTCCGGTGCACCTGCACACCCACGACACCTCCGGCGGGCAGCTGGCGACGTTGATGGCTGCCATCGACGCCGGTGTGGACGCCGTCGACGTGGCCAGCGCGGCCATGGCGGGCACCACCTCGCAGCCATCGGCCTCTGCACTGGTCGCAGCGCTGGAGTTCACCGAGCGTGATCCCGGCCTGTCACTGGATGCCGTGGCGTCGCTGGAACCGTACTGGGAAGCAGTGCGCGCCATGTACAAGCCATTCGAATCCGGACTGCCAGCGCCAACCGGCCGTGTCTACCAGCACGAGATTCCGGGCGGCCAGCTTTCGAACCTGCGCCAGCAGGCCATTGCATTGGGCCTGGGCGAGCGTTTCGAAGCGATCGAGTCGATGTACGCCTCGGTCAATGACATGCTCGGCAATGTGGTCAAGGTGACTCCATCGTCCAAGGTCGTCGGCGACCTGGCCTTGCAGCTGGTGGGTTCCGGAGTCCCAGCCGCGGACTTCGAAGCGAACCCGCAGAACTACGACATCCCGGATTCGGTCATCCAGTTCCTCTCGGGAGAGCTGGGCAACCCTCCAGGCGGCTGGCCGGAACCGTTCCGCACCAAGGCGTTGCAGGGACGCAATGTCAAGGCCCATGTCGAGGACCTCTCGGCAGAGGACCTGGCAGCGCTGCAGGCGGATTCGGACACGATTCGCGGTACCCTGAACCGGTTGCTCTTCGCTGGCCCAACCCGTGACTTCGAGAAGTCGGTGGAGAACTACGGTGATTTGTCCGTCCTGCACACCCGCGACTACCTCTACGGCCTGGTTCCCGGCTTTGAGCACGTCATTTCGCTGGGTACCGGTGTTCGATTGCTGGTCAGGCTGGTATCGGTATCGGAAGCCGATGAGAAGGGCCTGCGCACCGTCGTGGTCAACCTCAACGGCCAGTCCCGCCAGCTCAAGGTCCGCGACGAATCGGTAGAATCCACCGTGAAGTCCGCGCCGAAGGCCGATCCGAACAACAACGGCCACGTCGCTGCACCCTTCGCGGGAGCGGTGACTGTGAACGTCAAGGTCGGCGACCTGATCGAGGCCGGCCAGTCCGTGGCCACCATCGAAGCAATGAAGATGGAAGCTGGCATCACCGCCAACGCGGGCGGCGTGGTCAGCCAGGTAACCCTGAATGGCACCAGCCAGGTACAGGGTGGCGATCTGCTGCTGGTGATCGAACCCAAGTAGCATCCGCAGTACCCAGAGCACGGGGGCTCGTGACCAAGGTTGCGGGCCCCTGCGCTCTGCCAACTAATCGTGCGAACCACAAAGCAGAAGGAGCTGTGATGCGCCCAAGCAAGATGACACCCGGGGCTGTGCCCGCCCGGCTGAGGCAGCAGGTTGCCGAGCTGGGATCCAAGGGCCAGCCGATCACGGTACTGGTCTTCACCCTCGACACGCATCTTCCGTTCTGCGAAATCGCAGAGCACCTGGCCGAACAATTCGGCGAATTGGATTGCAAGGCCCAGGTGGCCACGGCCGGACCGCAGCGCGTGCAATCGGTGATGGACGGTAAATTCACCGGCACCAACGTGTTGGTGGTTGTGGGCGATACCAGTGCCGACTCGGAAGACCGGCTCATGGAATTGGTCGAATGGCTGCTGGCCAATGGCCGCAAGGACCTGGCTGGGAACCTGATCTACGCGGTGCTTGGCCACGAGCACCAGAATCACGCCACCCAGGCATTCAGCCGCGTGGTATTGCCGCGCAGCTACTATGCCCGAACACAGCAAAGCGGCCTCAAGTTGCCTTGGGCCGCCTCAGCTCGCGAATCGTGGGAGCTGGCTAATGCAGTGCTGGACTATGCTGTCGGCTTGGGCGCCGAGTAGATGCCTTCGATCACGGCTTCGTAGTCCTTGAGCACTACTGCACGCTTGATCTTCATCGAGGGAGTCAAATGACCGGTTTCCTCGGTGAAGTCAGCAGGCACAACGCGGAAGGACTTGATCGCCTCGGCCTTGGATACCGAGGTGTTGGCCTTGTCGATGACCGCCTGCACGGTTTCGAGCACCTTTGGATGGGTCGATAGCTCGTCCAGCGACAGGTTCTGGTCCATCTGGTGACGGGCCAGCCAACCTGGCAGGGCTTCTGGATCCAAGGTCACCAGGGCCGCAATGAACGAGCGGCCCTCGCCGATGACCACGCACTGGGAAACCAGCGCGTCGGCGCGGATCTGGTCCTCAAGCAGCGCAGGAACCACGTTCTTGCCGCTGGCGGTGACGATGATTTCCTTCTTGCGCCCGGTGATTCTCAGGAATCCGTCGGCGTCGAGTTCGCCGATATCCCCGGTGCGGAACCAGCCATCGGTGAAGGTCTCATCCTGCAGCTCTGGACGGTTGCGGTAGCCGCGCATCACGCAAATGCCCTTGGTGAGGATCTCTCCGTCCGCGGCGATGCGCACGGCGTTGCCCGGCAGCGGCTTGCCTACGGTGCCGATCTTGATCCGGTTCAGGGTGTTCACCGTGATCGGTGCGGTGGTTTCAGTCAGGCCGTAGCCTTCCAGAATGGTGACCCCGATGCCGTTGAAGAAGTGGCCGAGGCGCTCGCCCAGCGGACCTCCGCCGGAGACCGCATGGCGGATGTTGCCACCCATCGCGGTGCGCAGTTTCTGGTAGAGCAGGGCGTCGAAGAGCTTGTGCTTCAGGTTCAGCACGAGCGGTACCTTGCCCTCCTGCTTGGCGCGGGAGTATGCCACTGCAACGTCAACGCCGGCGTGGAAGATCTTGCCCTTGCCGCTATCTTCAGCCTTGAGCATGGCCGAGTTGTAGACCTTCTCGAAGACGCGCGGCACAGCGAGGATGAAGTTCGGCTTGAAGGACTGGAGGTCCTCGAGCAGGTGCTTGACATCGGGGGTGTGCCCGGTGCGGCAACCAGCGGCAATGTTGACTACCGAGATGAAGCGGGCGAAAACGTGAGCCAGCGGCAGGAACATGATGGTCGATGCGCCCGGGTAAACGGCGCCGGGCAAGGTAGCCACAGCGTTCTCCGCCAGCTCCACGAAGTTGCCGTGGGTCAGCTCGCAGCCCTTGGGACGGCCGGTGGTGCCCGAGGTGTAGATGATCGTGGCGATGTCATCCAATGCTGCGCCCGAACGGCGGGCTTCGAGCAACTGGTCATCGACGTTCCGGCCATCTTCGGAGAGCTGTTCCAGCCCGCCATCGAACTGCCAGACGTGATCCAGTCCGTCGAGCTGTTCCTGATGGGCGGCGCGGCGCACCACGGCTTCCTGGGCGGCGGCCTCAACGACGACGGCCTTGGCACCGGAATCGGAAACGATCCAGGCAACCTGGCTAGGGGAGGAAGTTTCATAGACGGGGACAGTGACACAGCCGGCGAACCAGATGGCGAAGTCAACCAGTGTCCACTCGTAGCGGGTCTTGGCCATCAACGCGATGCGGTCGCCAGCTTCGATGCCATTGGCGATGAACCCCTTCGCAATGGCCCGGGCGTCGGCAGCGAACTGCGATGCCGTGACATCATTCCACGTTCCGTCGGTTCCCGGCTTTGAGAACAATGCCGGGTTGGCCGCTGAATTCGCGTGGCGTAATAGCAGATCTGTAATATTCGACTGCTGTGGCGAATGAATGCGAATTGGCGAGCTGTATTCGCGCATCTGGTCTTCAACTCCTGAAACTCTGTGGGACCCCATTAGCAATAGCGGGTAACCCGCATCACATCTTTATTACTATAGAGTAACCTACCGTGTGGTGTACTCAAAGCCGTTTTCTATACTTGAGCCCCATCATCTCCCGGATCGCGTTCAGTGGGAAGACGTTTGAGCAAGTAGGCGATTCCGAGCAGGGCGGCGAGTGCCAGTCCGAAATAGATGAACACCGGAGCTGATCGGAAAAACACCACGCACAGCAGCAACCCAAGCGGACCGCCAGCGGCGCCAACCCAGGCGAGGTTCAGCATCGGATCACCCGAACCCAGCGCGGCGGGTTCTTCTGGAACGAACTCTTCCGGGGTCTGCTCAGCAACATAGTCGCGCGGTCCGCGAACCGCGGCAGGCCCGGTGTTGAAGAGCTTCTCCAGTCTCGCCGCGCGCTCGTCGGCGCTGGGTTCGCGGGGTGCCGAGGCATCAAGCTGACGGAAATTCTCGACTAGCTCATCCCACTGCGGATCATTCTGGTTTGAAGGATGGGCATCTTCCGGATTCATGCGCGCTCCTCCTGGCGCTTCTGTTCCGTGGCGGCCAGCTGCGCGAAGAAGCGAGCGGATTCGTGGAAAATCTGCTCCGCATCGTAGTCCAGTGTGGCTACGTGCTTGGAGTGCAAGAGCATGTGGTGCTCGGCCAGGGTGCCTGAGTTCAGGCCCTCGACCAGCTCGCGCACCGACTGCTCTGAGACTACGTTGTCGACGGTGGAACGGAAGAGCTGCACCGGGGCGTTCACCAGTTCCAAGCGCCGGCGGGTCTGGGCAAAGAGCGAACGGAGTTCGGCTACGGCTGCTACCGGGGTGCGCGGGTAGGCCCCTTCATCGACACCGCGCTTGGCGATGTCATTGCTGATAGGGGCAACGCTGCGCACTACATGCTTGAGCCAAGGAGTATAGGGGGACAAGGGGGAGTCCACGACCAGGCCCGGATTGACCAGCGAAACACCGGCTACATTGCGGCGGGTCGCCAGATGCAGGGCCAGGGCGCCACCCATGGAAAGGCCAGCGGCGAATACCTGCTCGTGCGTGCGCGCGAGCCTGTCAAAAGCCGCTTCGGTAGCGTGGATCCACTGGCCATAACCTCGACCGACCATGTCCTGCCATTGCGTTCCGTGCCCGGGCAAAAGGGGAATGTCCGTGTCGAATCCGGCCTGCTCCAAGGAATCCGCCCATGGCTGCATGGAAACAGCGGAGCCGGTAAAACCGTGGATCATAAGTACTGCACATGGACGTTTGCGCTCGTCCAGCGGAGTATTGCCTGCATCAAGTTTCATCGTGAACCCTCCGGATTTCTGCCTTCACCTTCGAGCGTAGTGCACAATTGAAGGGTGCGGAGTGCGCTTCGACCAGTAAGGTCGCGGTTTCTCTTCCCGCGTAGCTGGTCAACTAGAAGAAGGAATTTTCCCGCTGTGCTGTACGACTTCCTCAAGCGTTTCGCTGTCCGGCCGCTAATACGAATTTTCTTCCGCGTCAAGATCCAGGGCATCGGCAATGTGCCTGAAACCGGTGCGGCGATCTTGGCTTCCAACCACCTGTCGGTGAGCGACTCGGTGTTCCTCCCAGCGGCGCTGGATCGTACCGTGATCTTCCTGGCCAAGGACGAGTACTTCAACGGCAAGGGCATCAAGGGCCGGATCACCGCGTGGTTCTTCCGCAATATCAACCAGCTGCCCATGGACCGTTCAGGCGGGCAGAAATCGGCTGCTTCGCTGGCCAGTGCCAAGAACGCACTGGCGCAGGGCCAGGTGCTGGGCATCTATCCGGAAGGCACCCGTTCACCGGATGGACGGTTGTACCGGGCCAAGCTCGGCGTCGCAAAGCTCGCCCTGGAAACCGGTGCCCCGGTGATACCAATTGCAATGATTGGCACCGACAAGGTCCAGCCCATCGGCCAAAGCCTGCCGCATCCGGGCCGGATCGGGATCAAGATCGGCAAGCCGCTGACCTTCGAGCACCTGAACGGCAGGTCCGCGAATCCTGAAACGCTTCGCGCTTGCGCCGACGAGATCCGCAAGGCAATCAATGTCCTGTCAGGTCAGAGCTACGTCGACATCTATGCTCCACGCAAACCAAAGAAGTAGCAGGCCGTTATGCGCAGTGTTACGGCGACTTGTTACATTCATCGCGGTCCTTTGAGCTGATGCCACGTAGAATGGGCAAGGTGAGCGAAGAAAACCGAACCCCATTGCCAGGCTCCTCCGTAGCCGGCCCCGCCACCGATCCGCAACTAGATTTGTGGCGTGAATTGCCAATTGCCCAGCAGCCGACTTGGCGTGAGCACAAGGACTATCAGTCCTCCATCAACGAATTGGGTTCGCGTCCGCCACTGGTATTTGCCGGCGAAGTCGACGTACTGCGCGAACGCTTGGCCGCAGCAGCCCAGGGCAAGGCCTTCTTGCTGCAGGGCGGCGACTGCGCCGAAACCTTTGCCGATGCAACCGCCGACAAGATCTCCTCGCGAGTTCGCACCATCTTGCAGATGGCTGTGGTGCTGACCTATGGCGCATCGATGCCGGTAATCAAGATGGGACGCATGGCTGGCCAGTTCGCCAAGCCGCGCTCCTCGAATGACGAAACCCGAGATGGTGTTACTTTGCCGGCATTCCGCGGCGACATCGTCAACGGCTTCGACTTCACACCCGATTCCCGTGCCCACGATCCGAAGCGCATGGTGCAGGCCTACAACACCTCATCGGCCACGCTGAACCTGATCCGCGCGTTCACCCAGGGCGGCTTCGCAGACCTGCGCAGCGTGCACTCGTGGAACAGCGGATTCATGGCCAACCCGGCGCACTCCGCCTACGAGCAGCTGGCCGGCGAGATCGACTCGGCCATCCGCTTCATGGATGCCTGCGGTGCAGACTTCGAGGCGCTCAAGCGCACCGAGTTCTTCGCCTCCCATGAAGCACTGCTGCTGGACTACGAGCGTGCGTTGACGCGTACCGATTCGCGGACCGGCCTGCCGTACGACACCTCCGGCCACTTCCTGTGGATCGGTGAACGAACCCGTCAGCTGGACCACGCACATGTGGACTTCCTCTCGCGCGTGCGCAACCCAATCGGCGTGAAGCTGGGCCCGAACTCGGATCCGGAAGATGTCCTCGCGCTGATCGAAAAGCTCGATCCGAACCGCGAACCAGGACGCCTGACCTTCATCACCCGCATGGGTGCGAAGAACATCCGCGAGAAGCTGCCAAACCTGATCGAAAAGGTCACGGCCTCCGGCGCCCAGGTGCTGTGGGTTACGGACCCAATGCACGGCAACACGGTCACCAGCCAGAACGGCTACAAGACCCGCAACTTCGAAGATGTCATGGACGAAGTCCGCGGCTTCTTCGAAGTGCACGACGCGCTGGGCACCTTCCCAGGCGGCCTGCATGTGGAGATGACCGGCGACGATGTGGCTGAGTGCCTCGGCGGAGCGGATCCGATCCGCGAGGAAGACTTCGACTCGCTGTACGAGTCGCTGTGCGACCCGCGCCTGAACCACCGCCAGTCCCTGGAGATGGCCTTCCTGGTCTCCTCGGCACTGCAGAGCCGCAGCCGAAACCGCTAGCAGCTAGAGAATAATCCGGTTCCCGACAGCGGGAACCGGATTATTTTTATGCCTGGGGAACGGCGCAGGCCTCAGAAGGCGTAGATGCTGATCTCGCTGCCGCGCACGGCTTGCTGGTGCAATGGAGACTGCATGCGAACGGTCTGGCTGAAACCGCCAAAGACATTGTGCGTCTTCACGGAAAAGCCGGCGGCTTCCAGTGCAGAGAGTGCTTCCTCGACGCCCATGCCGAGCACGGATGGGATCTGGACGTATTCTGGTCCTTCCGAGAGATTCACTGTCACGGTGCTGCCGTACGCAACGGTGCCCTGGGCCGGGTCCTGGACGGCGACTAGGCCTTTTTCGGTCGTCGTGGAATGGACGGATTCACCGGTTTCCAGCTTCAAGCCCATGGACTCAAGCTTTTCCTTGGCCGCATCCTTGCCAAGACCAATGACCGCAGGAACAGGAACCGGAGCATGTCCCTGGGAAACAGTGAGGGTGATGATGTTCTTCCGCGGCAATTTCTTGCCGGCGGCAGGGGAGGAACTGATAATCTCGCCCTTCGTCACCGATTCCGAGTAGGCCTCGGCTTCCTGGACATCTTCGAAACCGATTTCATCGAGCAACTTGGTGGCCTGATCCAGGGTTTTCCCGGTGAAATCCGGAACTGCAAAAAGCTGAGGGCCTTGCGAAACGATCAGATCGATTCCCTGGAACTTCATGATGTTCTCGCCGGTCCCCGGCTGCGAGTCGACCACCCTGCCGATGGCAATCTCATCGTTGTAGGTCGTGCCTACCCGAACTGGAACACCTTGGCCATCCATTTGCGCGACTGCCTGCGATTGAAGCATGCCGGTCAATGACGGGATGCGGATGACGGTTCCGGGGCCGCGGCCGAAGAACCATCCGGCACCTGCGACCAGAGCCACGATGAGGATCCACATCACGGTGATGACGAACTTCTGCGTACCCGAGCGAGGCTGACGCAACCGGTGGGTGGGTACCTGTGCTTCCTTGCGCCACTTTCTTGCAGCCTGCTTCTGCGCACGCTTTTGGCCACGTACCGACAGCGGTGCTTCGGAATCGGCGTCATTCTCGTGGGCCGGTTCCAGATCGCGGCCGCGGGTGTACACCGACGTTGCGGCTATGCCAGAATCAGCGGCAAGATCAGTGGGACGAGGCTGGGCCAGTGTGGCTTGCGCATCGCGAAGATCCAAGACTTCGGTGGCGTCAACCGCGGCAATGACGGTTGTCTGGTCAGGATCGGCGGGGGCATCATCGATAACGTAGCTGTCCTCGTGCTGAGCAGTATTCCGCTTCAGCCATAGCTGTTCACGCTCATCTTCGCGCTCGCGTTGCATCGCATCAAGACGCTGCTGCAGCGTAGTGGGCATCTGCGCCATAGTTTGCGGGGTGAGATCTTCAATCCCGCCGAGGTCCTCGGCGCCCAGGTCCAGTTGCGCATCGTTGAGCGTTGAGCGGATCTGGATGATCTCCTCCAGCAGCAGCGAAGCATCTTGCGGGCGCTTCTCTGGATCCTTCTCGGTGCACCATCGAACCAACTCATCGAGATCTTCGGCCAATCCCGGAACCAAGTCCGAGGGCATGGGCATGGGGGAGTCCAGATGATGCTTCATTAATGCAGCGGCATTGGTCTCGGTATACGGTGCTTGTCCAGTCAGCATCTGGTAGATCATGATGCCCAGTGCGTAGATGTCGCTGCGCGAATCGGCTGGTGCCCCTGAAACTAGTTCGGGGGAGACATGGGACAGCGTGGCGACGAGCGTGGCTGACTGGGTATGGGCGCTGGCAGCACGGGCCAAGCCGAAGTCGGTAACTTTCACTTCGCCGGTATCGGAGAGCAGCACATTTGCCGGTTTCATATCCCGGTGGATGATTCCCTCGCTGTGCGCGGCGCTGAGACCGTGGCAAATTTGTTCAAGGACGCTTAGCGCCTGACGCGGAGTAAAGCGGCCGCGTTCTTCAATGACCTGTTCGAGGTTCCGTCCTCGAACATACTCCATCACGAGGTACACCAGATTATCGCTCACGTTGTGATCGCGGATGGAGACCACATTCGGATGAGTGATATTCGCAGCGATGACAGCTTCGGATTCGAATCGCTCACGCACTGTATGCTCGCTGGAGAAGTTGTCGTTCAGGATCTTCACGACAACCGCTCGATGCAGGCGCTTGTCCATGCTGCGGTAGATGCGTGACATGCCACCCAGGGCAAGCAGATGGTCCAGTCGGTATCGACCATCCAGCGTCTTGCCCAGGTTGGGGTCGGTCAGGGCCGGGCTCATTTTGCGGTCGCACCTGCCTGAACGGTGCACGCGAAGCGGGCCAGAGTCACTAACGGATCCTTTCGAACATGAATACTACTTTTAATGTACCTAGCTGAGCTGACAATTTGTCGCTTAAACTCGAAATCCGCCAGTGGTGTTTACCTCTGGCGGATTTCGTATAGCGTCTCGGGTTGCGAGAATTACCTCGAGCGCAGCTTAATTAGGAAGCGCGGCGAGCTCGTGCTGCACGACGCTTCAAGGCACGACGCTCATCTTCGCTCATGCCACCCCAGACGCCTGCATCCTGGCCGGACTCAATAGCCCACTGCAGGCAGGTTTCGGTTACTTCACATCGACGGCAGACGCTCTTGGCCTCTTCGATCTGCAACAGGGCCGGACCGGTGTTTCCCACTGGGAAAAACAGTTCCGGGTCCTTTTCCAGACACGCCGCGCGGCTACGCCAATCCATGCTTATTGATGCTCCTTGAAATCTGAGAGGGTGTGAAACACCAACGACAATCAACACACAGGCAAAAAATAACTAGGAGTGAAACGAAATCCTGGTTGCCTAGCGGTTAACATCTGGCGTCTCGAAAGGTCGGAGAAGTCCATTCGGGCACTTCGTTTAACCGACCACATAAGGTTTTCATGTAACGCGGAAGTAAACAAGAGTCACGGTAGCGAAATGTTGCTGAATGCCTGAGTGCTTTCTCACATGGCATTTGGCACTAGGATCCGCTAGTTATCAGAGGTGTGGCGCGAGCAACAGCAAAAGTCAATTGTTGCGGTTTGAGTTCCTGCAGAAGGTCAACGAAAATTGTTGATGTGAGCAACGAAAATGCAATCTCGTCCCGCCCAACCAGTGTTTTCGTGGTTGCCGCGCTTGTCCTAATTGAGGCCCTGGCTGTTCTGGCGTACGCCATCAGCTACATGTTGAACCTCGACACCAACGGAACAGTCAATATGGGCGGGCAGTTATTCATGCTGACCCTGTGCTTGCTTCTTGCCGTTTGGCAAGGCTCGGTAGCTGTCAACTTCTTCAAGGGAAAAGCGTTCACTCGTGCTCCGATTGTCGTTTGGCAACTATTCCAGCTCATCCTCTCTGTTTCATTCCTGAGCTCCAATATCCCGATGGTGACGGCCGCGGCGGTACTTTCCATCGTGGTCGCCGGAACCACTGTGGTGATGCTCTTCGCGCCGAAGACCACCGCATTCCTCGGAGACCGGCCAAACCGCTGAATTGCCAGCAGATAATTCGTACGGAATATGAATCATCCGCGGTTTGCCTCGTTTGGAGATGACCGCGCACCAATAGTCTTTGGCTCCTTGATGAGGCACCTGATGGATTGGCTGCCAATTCATCGGTTGAAGATCTTGCGGATGATGGGCTTCGACAGCGACTACCTGGCGATCATCGAACCCGTTGGCGCTCAATCCCAGGTCGAAGGCCATCCTGCTGGACGGCGGAACGAATAGCGCGACACCGATTCCCCTCGAATTCAGAGCGTTCAAGAGCGGTGGCAACCGAGAGTCATTGGTGGTTTCGAGGAAGAGGCAAAGCAAGTCCTGCCGAACACGGTACGAGCCGTCCTCGAGAGAACGTACGAACCGTTCAAAGTCCGGTAGGCCGCAAATATGCGGGGAGTTCCAACGCACAGCGAGTACGGCAGTCAGCTGCCGGCGCTGTTGCGTATCGGGGCACAGCACAACAACCATCGGACCTGCTGGTCGAGGGACCGCCTCACCATCGAAGGGCGAGTATCCCAGAAAGTTTGCCGGTTGAAGGGCAGAACCTGAAGGCATCTGCCAAGCCGAAGGCACTTCGGGCCAGGTGCTTCCCGGGATTTCAGCTAATTGAACTTCGGTGAGTTGGAAGACCTGCGGAGGATGCCCCGAACTCAGCTTGACCCCTCGACCCGGCAAAAGCGAACAGGCCGGGATCTTGGGCCACATCATCTTTAATGACTCGGTAGCGTTGAATGGGAAGAACCATTGCTCTGTACAAAGACCGGTGGACTTCAACGCGTTTTGGTCGCGGTCAACTGAACAAATCACCATAGGCGATTGCGGGCCGCCGAAACGCAATAGCGTACCGAGTGCTTCGTCCAGGCGTTGGAAATGTTGCGGGTGGATATTGGACTGCAACTGGGCCAGTGAATGAACGAGAATGATCAATGCTGGATCACTGGGCATGGATTCCAGGAAGTCGACAGCATCGAAAAAGCCATAGGGATCCTCACCCGTGACAACCTTGACGTTTTCAGTGGCATCCGGGATCGGCGACGGACCGAAGCAAAGTATTTTTCTGGGCGAACGGGCGAGGGAAGCGAACAGGGTTCGGGCACCGGCTTCTGGCAAGCCGCAGATCAATGTTGATCGTGAACGGGCAGGGTCAAGAATCAAAGGTTCAAGCCGGGCCAAATGCAGATTATCTGCAACGCCGCAGTAAATCGTTCCTCGTTCCTTCCCATCCCACGTATCTGGCGAGTGCGTTGGTTCTGCTGGCCGAGGCAACGCTGGAGCAAAACCAGATACCGGGAGCTCCGAAGTGGACCACTGTGAGGAAAGTTCTGCTGCATGGTTTTGCAAGCGATCTCCAGCGACTGACGCGATGCTCTTTTCGAATCGGCACAACGGACGAAGGCTGAGATCTTGACGATTCCGCTCGAATAGTTCGCCGTGCAGTGGCGGCTCGATGGCCAGCTGGAATTGCATGTTCCTAGTGGGCTTGGAAGCGCCCTTGATGATCGCCTGTCCGGGGTGGAGGAGTTTGGACGCCTCGGTGGAGCCCACCAGTTCCACGGACTCACCCGGGTCGTTTACCCTCAATGCGATTGTCGTGTTTAAGTTCGCCTTGGTTTGTCCCGTCAAAGCGCCAGCCGGACGCTGCGTGCTGAGAATCAGATGGATTCCTAGAGCTCGACCCACCGCAGCTAAACGATCAATTCTGGCGCTGGCTTGAGGAAGCGTTTCGACGAAAACACGGAATTCGTCAATGACTACCAGCAAGCGAGGCAGAATCGGGCCTGATTCGTCGAGATCTTGATATTCCGCAATGTCGCTGCAGCCTTGTGCTGCCAGAAGCTCCTCGCGCCGCCGCACCTCATGTTCTAGTTGTTCCAACGTGCGCTGAGCCGCTGCCTCATCGAGGTCGCTTGCGAAGAGCTGGACATGGGGCAAACCTGCATAGACGCCTAGTCCAGCTCCACCCTTGAAATCAATAAGTGCGAAGGCAAGCTGAGTCGGCGGGTAGTTCCGGGCAAAATCAGCAATCAGGCGCCTGAGCGCTTCTGACTTGCCTGACCCTGTAGTGCCGCAAATCAGTACATGCGGACCATCCTCATGAAGATCAAGGAACACGTCCTCTTGCTGTTCATCGAGGCCCAGATGTGCCCGTACGGCTAGTGACGGGGATGCAATGGATTCTGCGTTCTTGGTTATTGCCTGCTTTTGCAGCTGCACATACTGCTGCACCATCCTGTCGAACCGCGAAAGGCTCAGCGTGCTTAGGTTCTGCAGCACTAAGCGTTCGTCGGGCAAACGCGAGGACACGGGGCTTGGAACAATCCAATTCTCCACGGATTCGGCCAGCACCGGTGAAACGCCCAGCACCAGGGCGCCGGAAATAGGTTGAGGTTCCTGGGCAGTGACGTACAACGTCGCCAGGTTGGTTTCCTCTTTCCTGGTGAAGCTCGATTCTTCGGGAATCGACAGGTGGGCCACGGAAACGTTGCTCACCAAAAGCAGCGACGCCGGAAGACACCTGACACTGGGATCGAGCACGAGCCGTATCTGGCCGGAATGTATGGCCGGGAG
The DNA here is from genome assembly GCF_044743275.1 of Glutamicibacter sp. NPDC087661. Lineage (NCBI taxonomy): Bacteria > Bacillati > Actinomycetota > Actinomycetes > Micrococcales > Micrococcaceae > Glutamicibacter > Glutamicibacter sp. NPDC087661. Next base: position 172,705 of record NZ_JBIUWE010000007.1, on the reverse strand, counting down.
ATAGCGTGCAAGTACTGCGGCCAGAATAGCCCCAGCGCTTTGCCCTTGTGCAGAATTCAGCTGCCAGACGCTCGGGGTACTCGGGAAAAATACTGGACCGAACCAGGGCGCGTCCGACTTCGTCTTCCTGAGGCTACGAAATACTTTGCGGATCCCCGTGGGATCAGAACGAGAGGTGTCCTGCGGAGACCACAGTCCCTCGCCCCAAACCAGTGGTGGTATCCGGGCATGCGACAGTCCCAAAGAAGCGGAATCCAGTCCGGCTACGAACGATTCTCCGAGAGCCGGAGAATATTTACTTCTCGCGATAATGGCGGAAGCTCGTTGCACTTCCATTTCCCTTTTCCATTCGCGACGCTCCACGAACAGTTGACCGGCAGGCACCATACCCATAAGGGCCGAAACGCCACTCAAGATCAGAAAGAGCATCGAACCGGTAACCAAGGCAAGCAAGACGCCGGAGATGATCGGAACGAATGCTGCGAGGACCAGAGCAATTAAGCGGGACAGCTCGGGCTTGGAAGGTACTTGGATTTCCAATTGTTCGGGGGTTACCAATTGACCGGATTGGGCGGTTAATGGATCGCCGACAGCGAATTCAGTGTTGCCCAGAAAGAAGCGCGATCCGTGTTCCAATTCCACGGACTCGCAGCGGCTGCCATCTGGCATGGCAAGTTGCTGCTCAGAGCAGGCTACCAGGCGCAAGCTCCGGGTTGTCACGAATAACTTCGCGTGAACCCGGGACACCAGCGGATCTTCTAACCATAATGGGGCGGTTCTGCCGATGACATGTTCTCCCTTTGTGAGCGGAATCCAGGCACCAGCGTCGGGGCCGCGAACTACATATAACTTGAGGCACGAAGCTGTGGTGCTTGTGGCGCGAACAGGTTGGGGCAATTCATTGAGCAGAAGACGTTCAGACGCATGCAGGATCCCCAACTCTTCTATCCGCGTTATTCCCGAATACCATCGTTGTCCCGGGAAATGCTGCTGCAGCAGTGCGGCGAGCTGCTCGCCCGATATTCGTCCGGACATGACAAGTTCGAATTGCCGCGGATGCTGGAATTTTCGGGAAATCAGAAGTAATTCATAGCGGACCATGAGGTCTCCTGAATGTAATGGAATGTTGTCGTTCCCATCTAAACCAGCATTGAGGGCGGCGCTGGAAGATAAGAATCTTGGTGTGGAGAAAGTACCAAGAACTATCCACAACTTCGGGAACCTCTTGAAAGCGGTCTCTGCTGCAGATAGCATCCCTTGTCATACGAATAGGTATGCTGCACCGACGACGCGCTCGCCGATAGTCCCCGAGATCGGGATCCTCCAGTAGGGAAGCCAAAGGAGTCAGTCGTGGACGCGCTGTCCATTGTCGAAGACGAAGTACGCGAGCTGGTTCGCCGGCGTGGATTGGACCCGGCAAAGCAGCCAGCGATGATCCGATCACTTATTGAAGAGGTCATTCGCGACTACGACGAACGCGCATTGCTTGGCGCCGTGCCTTCACTTGGATCGCTAGAGGCCGCCCAACGTTCAGTATTCGATAATGTGGCCGGGTTCGGAGCGCTGCAACCCTTATTGGATGATCCTTCTGTTGAAGAGATCTGGGTAAATTCTCCACATCAAGTATTTTGCGCCAGAGGTGGCCAAAGCGAACTGACCCACATACGCATGGAATCGGCAGAAATCGCGGCTCTAGTAGAACGCATGCTCAAAACGTCGGGCAGGCGTCTGGACCTTTCCCAGCCATTCGTCGACTGCCAATTGCCTGATGGGTCTCGTCTTCACGTCGTGATTCCAGACATCACCCATGAGCATTGGGCCATCAACATTCGTAAGTTCATTGCTCGCGCGGGAAAACTTGAAGATCTAGTTGAGCTGGGAGCCTTGAGCGAACAAGCAGCGAGGTTCCTTTCTACGGCGATCAGTGCCGGTCTGAATGTCATCGTTACTGGCCCTACACAAGCCGGCAAAACGACAATGCTCAACTGTCTGGCATCAGCGATCGGCCCCAGGGAACGCATTATCACCATCGAGGAAATCTTTGAGCTGAATCTTTCACTAAGAGATGTCGTTGCCATGCAAACTCGCCTCGCCAATCTTGAAGGCACCGGTGAAATCACGATGCGCCGGCTGGTCAAGGAGGCCTTGCGCATGCGCCCGGAACGGATCATTATCGGCGAGGTCCGCGAAGCAGAGTCCTTGGATATGCTCATTGCCCTGAACTCGGGAATCGCGGGGCTATGTACCTTGCATGCGAATTCTGCCCGCGACGCTATCACAAAAATTTGCACTTTGCCGTTGCTTGCAGGACCAAATATCACCAGCGACTTCACCATCAAGACCGTGGCTGCATGCATTGACCTTGTGGTTCATTGCGTGCGGAGTCCACAGGGCCATCGCTATGTCAACGAGATTCTCAGCGTGCGCAACCGCGTGGAGGAAGGGCAAATTGAGTCCTCGACGCTTTTCGAGCGGCAAGCCGATCGCCTGCTGCCGGCTCGGGGAGCCGATTGGTCCCATGAAAAGTTTGATGTCGCTGGAATCAATATTGCCGAATTGATGGCGGTGTAGCGGTGGTTGCTTTCTTTGCTCTCCTTGGCGGGCTAGGCATTGCCCTCATGGTTGACTGGTTGCTCTTCGCCCCGTGGGCAAAATCGCCCAAACGTAGCTCGGCCATCAAGAATGCTCTTTTGCATGCAGGAATGAGCAATCTGGCTCCGGCAAAATTCATCGTGATTTGCCTGGTCTGCGGGCTGACTTCCGCGTTGGTGACGTTGGGACTCACCGCTTCGTGGCTCTTCGCCTTGGTGTTTAGCATCTTCGGTTCATTCGCACCATGGGTCTACCTGCGCCATCAAGCCACCAAGCGCCGCACAGCATTGCAAGAACAATGGCCAGAGGTGGTTGATCACTTGCGAAGTGCCATCCGGGCGGGCCTATCTCTTCCCGAAGCATTGAGCCAATTGGCTGTCGTCGGCCCGCAGGTATTGCGTCCGCTATTTCGGGATTTCGCATTGGACTATCGAGCCACAGCGAACTTCTCCGTGGCGCTGGACCAGCTGGGCGAACGCTTGGCAGACCCGGTAGCCGACAAGATTCTCACGACATTGCGGATTACGCGTGAAGTCGGGGGCACCGACTTGGGGCATACGCTCACAACTTTGTCGGCATTCTTGCGCGATGACGTGAGAACACGAGGGGAACTCGCTGCCCGCCAATCATGGATTGTCTCGGCAGCGCGTTTGGCAGTCGCCGCGCCATGGATCTTGCTGTTGGTCTTGGGCACCCAGGAAGCTGCGAAGGATGCATATATGACGTTCGGGGGAGTGATAGTGCTATGCCTGGGCATGCTGGTTTCCCTCGTTTGCTATCGAATCATGCTCCGGCTGGGCACCTTGCCAGTAGAAGAACGAGTCCTGGCATGAACAGCTATACACCGTGGGCGGCGCTTTGCGGTTTGGGACTTGGCATAGGCCTTTGGCTGGTCTTTGTGAACCTGCCGGGCTGGCGAAGAATGGCCTTCGCTGATCGTATTGCGCCCCATGTTCGCGTTGGCGTTCGAAGCTCACGCATGCTGGAAGACTCATGGCACTCTGACTCCGGGCACTCGGCTTTAGGCCAACTCGCTGCCCCCATGTTGCTGCAAATCAAGAAGCTGGCTAGCCTACACAGTCCTTCGGCAAGTACTCTTCGGAAGCGTCTGAACGCTGCCGGATTGGACATGAGCGTAATTGACTACCGGTCTCAAGAAATTGTTTATGCTCTGGCAGGGCTAGTAGCAGGATCTGCGCTCATGGCCTTTGCCGCCGTTCAGTATCATGTCTCTTTGATCCTATCGGTGCTAGTCGTTATTGGTTTCGGGATTGTTGGCTATGCATTGCGTGGTTGGTGGCTTGGCGAACAGATCCATCGGCGGGCCAGGAAAATATTGACTCAGTTTCCAACCGTGGCCGAAGTGCTGGCGCTAACTGTCGGCGCAGGCGAATCAACCACCGGGGCCATCGAAAGAATTTCACGAATCTGCCACGGGGTGATCGGTGACGAATTCACCAAGACTTTGAACGACATTCACGCAGGCACACCGATGGTCCAAGCGATGCAGAATATGTCCGACCGGATGCAAGTTGGAGCCATGACGCGATTTGTCGATGCAATCGTTGTTGCAACAGAGCGAGGCACACCATTGGCTCAAGTGCTCAGAGACCAAGCACAAGATGTCCGCGATGCGTCCAAACGAGAACTTATGGAAGTTGCAGGAAAACGCGAGATTTCCATGCTGGTACCGGTCGTGTTCGGAATTCTTCCTCTCACGATCGTTTTCGCCGTATTCCCCGGTCTGGCGTTATTGGAGATGAGTTATTGATCGGAGCATAGAAAAGCTTGAATCTCCCACTTTGAAATCCTTTAGCAAGTTAGAAGGGCCGTCATGAATCACATACAAGAAATGATGCTCAAACTGGTATTGCAAATCACTGCAACCGGTGAACTACTCTTTCGTAAGGTTTCCCCGAAACTCAGGGATAGCAGAGGCGACGTGCCCGGATGGGCAAAGATTTCTAACTAAGCATGTTTTGACTTAACGGATTTCCTGCTTCGTTTGCGTTCGGTGACCCACAGTTTGGCATCGTAGTAGGTAAGACGCATGCGGACAGCTAGCCGATCGATTAGCGGGATGGTTCGGAGTTCAACCTTCGCAGCGAGAGCAATGTACGCCCAGAGGGTGGATTGCTCCTTCCTGTTCTTCTTGATTTCGGCAGTAAATTTTTCGCTATCAATTATATCTATTTTAGGAAAACGAATTCGAGTTGCGTGATGTAAGTAATTCATCATCCGCATCGAACCGACAATTGCGAGCGACCCCATTAGGTCATCTAGTTCGTTGTTATATCTTTCTATATCGTTCGACGATTCCTGAAATTTCTCATTGGTCGAATTAAAATCATCCTTATTCTTCTGCAGATCTTCCGAAATGGATTTTATTCGACTTTCAATAAGTTCTTTAGGGATCCTTCTGTTTCCCTCGGCCTTAGAAGTTTCTAATTCAACTAGTTCACCACCCAGCCGTTCTACCTTTTTTGAGAGATGGTATGAGTCGTGATGATTCTTAGTTATCTCCGAATAAGCGTAGGTTAGACCTGATTGTATGCGCGTAAGTTTAATATAGATTTTGTATTTTTCTTGCCTGATCCATTTTCCGTGATCATTAATGGAATTGATGATCCATCCAATCGAGGTAAGCAGTAGCGTGATTCCAACACCAATGAATAAGTAGAGAACTTCATTCCCGCCTACGGATTCAGCTAATGAGTCTAGAATTTTTTGCATATCCTAAGCATAAGTTAGACCCCTCACCAGTAGGGCAAGGGGTCTAAGGGTTACGCGGCTGTGCCCGGTAAGGCGGTTGGCCACGGGTCGTTAGTAGGCCATGAAACAGTTCCATATAACGTAACGCCTGCGGTGTTTGATAGAAGATCAATGCGCCCGTTGGAGTAAACCAGAAGTCTAGCTGACGTGCTTGCGGTACCGTAGAACGGGTTGAAATGCATGGAATTAGACGGCGGTCTAAACCCTAGCGGTGCGGCGTTGTATTTGATGTATTCAGTGCTAGAAGTGGTTCCGTAGACATTAAGAGTCACCGTGTTACCTGTCCTAGCAAGCGTCACGTTTCCACCTCCTGTGCCCCCATCCCAAAGTGCTGTGATGTTTCTGGATGTGAATGCCTTTTCGGTCTGGGCATCTGCAACCATCATCTGATACGGAGACAACACAACCAACTCGCCTGAATCGCGCTTGCTTACGATGTAGTCCAGTACCTCTAGGAACTGTGCTCGTGTGAGGTATCCGGCTGTGTCCAATAGGCTTGGGTGCATCATGAGCTGATTGCCGGTTCTGTTGGTGATCGCGTTATCGATTTCCAGCTTGATGCGTGCCACGGTCTGGGCTTCAATCGTGAAGTGTGCCATTCCTTGGCGAATTCTGCCGTCTAGTGGTCTGCGTGCTGTTCCAGAGAATGCACCTGTAGACACTGCGTGATTGGTCAGAATCAAGTCACCTGCAAGGGTGGAGTAGAACGCCTCTGGATTTGAGCCGCCACCGAAACCGCCTTGGCCGGTGCCACCTGTTCCCGGTACTGCATACCCCCAGATTTCCTTGTTGGGTAGAAGTGCCTGGAGTTCGGTCTTGCCTGTCACGATTTGGTCAGTCAGTCCGGAAACTGTGGACTGATCCTGATGCTGATTTGCTCCGTGGTTCCAAACCTCGCAACCTACCCATGAATCGACCATTGCGGCGGTTACCCCGGCATTCTCGCCAGCGTTGAAGTTCCTAGCGGAGAGTGCCAGCGAGTAGGGGATATTCCTTGCTTCTAAGCTGGGGCGCATTCGGTTATTGAATGCTGACAGGCCGTGGTCAAATCGTAGAGCGATTGCGCCACGTCCGTTGGTGTTCACGGTGCCTATTGCGTCGCGGAATTCTTGGACTCGCAACGTGTTCGCTACGCCAGCGACTCCGGATGAACCGACGGTCTCATTGTCCAGACGTTTCCAGCCAACCCAGTTGGTGTGGGTGGAGTTGCCCGTGTGGTTTTCGTAGATTCCGTTCGCTGAGCCTGAATAGCCGTAGTAGGTGATCGTGCTGTGTCCGAATGCTGTTCGAACCATTCTTACGATGAACGGGCCGTCTCCGATGCCGGTAGGCCTGTTGGTGATCGTTGCCGCTGTGGTGGTTAGTCGGCAATAGTGCCAGCCGGTAGGCAGAGTTAATAGGTCTGCGTTGGAGGCAATGGCCTTAGGCTCTACGGCTCCCTCTAAGAGGTTGCCGATCCATGTCGCGGTTTGTGTTGCGTTGGTGGTAATTGCGTTGTCGCCCTGTGAAATGAAGTCACTTCCAGCAGGGGTAGACATGCCCAGTTGGGCAGGAGTTTTAGCCATTATGCTTGGTTCCATTCTCGGGTTTCTGAATCCCACGGATGAACGGCTGAATCCCACGCCTTAGCAGGAACTGAGGTTCCGGTGTAGCCAATGGCTTGCGCGATAGGTACTAGTGAGAGTTCTAGACTCCATTCATCGGGGGTAATGTTTTCTCGGATGCCCTCGGCAAAGTGGATGCCTCCGAGGGCGGTTGCCCAGTCTCCAGATAGGAAAATTGGGTCTCCAGCTTCCAGCGCCAAGAGTTGGGCGGCTTGCTGTTTGTGGTAATCGCTGTTTGAACCGATCAGGTAGAGCAAATCGATCTTGATTTTCGGAATGCGAAATTCTCGGTTATTGCTCTCGTAGACCTGTGCGTAAGCTTCCCGGTACGGCTGATTGTCCGTATTGGTGACCTTGATATATGACCAGTCGCGTTCCACGGTCTCGCGTAGTTCACCGTTTGGATTGGTGGTTTCGGCGGTACGTGTAGACACGAGGTTGTTCTCGTTGGTGACCTTGAATTGGACTATTGCGCCCGGTCTTTCGTTGGGCTGTTCATAGTCAGCCGGTGAGATTGCTTCTGAGCGAATGAGCGGGATAGCTGAGCTAAGCCTGTTCATTGCCATGGTGTAGCGGTATTCATGACCCATGACTTGCGTTCTGCCGTCGCGGGTTTCACGCATGAGCACGCCAAGATCAGCGGCATATTTTCCGATTCCATCCTTGAATAGCTGGGGGCTGTCCGTGGTGGCAATGTTCGGCAAATTGCCGTGACTGGTCAGTGTGATTCCTCGTAGCGGTTCATCGGCATGTGCCAGACCTTGGATCACGGTGTGCAAATACTGACCGGCTGTTGGTGTGTAATGCACTGGGCTGTAATTCATCTGAGCGATCCAGCTCGCGGCACTGTAGGTTGTGCTGGAGCGCGTGCCACGGTCATTGATTGCCGTGGTGCCCACTCGGCCTGTGTATCGGGTTTCGATGTCCGCGCCTGTGGCACTGCCACCTAGATGCGTGGCCAGCAGACTTGCTGGGGATTCACGGAGTCCAAAGCGGATGTTATGGCCACTGACCTTGGCCAGACGTTGCCCGGTGAGGGTCAGTTCCATGACACTTGGATTGGATCCTGTTGCGCGTCCATCGGTGCCACGGAAAATGGAGACTGATTCAATCTCATCTTCATAGATTCCACCTGTCGGTTCTGAGTACATATAGAACTTGAGCTGGTCTGCAGTGATTGGTGCTAGCGTTCTGCGGAGTCTGCCCGGTGTGTAGTCGGTTAACGCCATTCCTTAGGCACCTCCTGTCAGTGCATCGTGTTCTGTTAGTAGTCGTTTGATTTCGCGTGCTGTGCCTACTCGGTCAGTGACTACGCCTGAGAATTCGATAGTCACGTTCGTGTTGTGGATTTCGGTTCTGTTGCTTCCACTGGTCAGTGCTCCGAGTGCGAAACCTCCACCAGTAACGCCTGTGCCAAAATCGCCAGCAGGTAACAGGCTCATGGTTCCGGTGAAGTCCGAGCCAGTCATGCCACCGCCAAAGACTGAAGACATCCAGCCGGGCATTTCGAATGAGAAGAGATCTCGTACCCAGCTAATGGCTCCCTGTACTGCGCCAGAGATGTTGTTAATCAGTCCGATCACGCCGTTAATCGCGCCCTCGGCTACGGAACGCATGAAGTTGAATCCGGATTCAAAGAGTGAACGCGCTCCAGAGATCACGCTGTCTACGGTGCTCTTGACAGTTTCGATAGTTGATCGAACTACGGCGATTGCGGCGGCTATCAGCGTTTGAACGGCGGTTGTGAATCCGACCCATGCACCACGGATACCGGCTACCATTCCGGTGAAGAATGAACTGACTTTCTGCCATGCGGCCACGATGAACGCGGTAGCTACGGCGATAGCGGTTTGCACGAATGAAGTCATTGCCGCCCAGATTGTCTGGAAGAACTGCGTCTGCGTAGCGAGATAGATAATTCCTGCTACCAGTGCCAGCACTGCAATGATGACTAGTGTCATCGGGTTAGCGGCCATGACTGCGTTAAACCCGGCTTGAATTGCTGTACTTGCTGTTAGCCCTGCTCGATAGGCTGTCATTGCTGTGGTGACTGCAAGCTGTGTTCCCTTGACGAGAATCATCACTGCGTTGTAAGCGGTCATGACTGCGCGGATAGCTGAGATTGCGGCCATGGCTCCTAGTACTGCTGAGGCCAGCGTCATGAATAGAGTGCTGTTCTGTCCGATCCAGATTGCCAGTTGCGAGACGATGCCCAGCACGACACTGATAATCGGTGCCAGTGAGCCAAAGAGACTGACAACTGAGCTGATGAGCGGAGTCAATCCTGAGAGGCCAGGGGCTAGACCAGAAACGACGGCGGCTGAAAGTTCGGCGGCTGTGGTCATCACTTGGGCGATGACTGGAGCCAGTGCTACGAATAGATCACCGAGTGGAGCTAGTACGGTTCCGAGGGTTCCCATTGCTGTATGTGCGCCCTCAAAGACGGTGGTTAGTGCGCCTTGGAATGGCTCGGCGTTCATCACATCGGCTACTCGTTGTAGACCTGATGCCAGTTCAGCGATGCCAGCGCCTCCAGCGGATTGTGCGGCGGTGCCGATTGCGGAGAGGATGCCACCTAAGCCCAGCAGAATGCCGCCTAGGTTTTGCAATGCTGTGATGCCTTGCTCAGTCCAGCGCTTCAGTGATCCATCTTCAGCGGCTTGCTGTGCCCATGCTCCAAAGCGTGTGGATAGGTCGGTGAATGCCTGCGCCAGTGGTGCCAGATATTCCAGCCCGGTTCCGCCAACTGCCTTGAGGCCGTCAACTAGTGGCTGTAGCCCTTGAGATGCGATGTCGATTGACTCGGCGGTCTTCTCGAAGAGGTTTTGTAGTGATGTGTTGCTAGCGGCTTTCTCGATGGAGGCGGCTAGTTCGCCTGTCCACTTGCCTAGGGAATCTCCGACCTTTGACAGTCCGGATTCCAATGCGGGAAGTGTGCTTGTGATAAGACTTCGTATTGGCTTTTCTGCTGATGCCCAGAACGCCGTAGATATTGAATCTTGGAGAGAACCAAACTTATTGGCCAGATCTCCTAGTACCTTGGGTGCGTCTTTCAGTGCGGCGACCATGGCCACAAGACCAACTGCGAACGCCCCAACTATTCCGGGTAAAGCGAGCGCCGCTCCCGCAACTGCACTGAGTGAAGCTGTGAGAGCGGCGACGTTAGAAGCTGATGCCGTCGCCATTGCGCCCAGAGTTGTTAGGGCTGTTGTGGTTGCGGCTATACGCGAAGTCTTACCTACGGCTTTATTGAACTTTGAAATCGTGCTCTCGGCTTGCTTCATTCCTGTTCTGAAGCGCTTGGAGTCCGAGACGATGCGAACGCTGAGGATCGCGGTTTTGTTCGCCATTAGGTGACCTTACTTTTTGTTGGATTGCTTGATTTCCTCTTGAAGCAAATGGAGATATCCGGCAAAGATGGGCGGCGGTAGGTCTGCCAAGTCTTGGAACGGAATGCCCGTTTTATACGACAGACCGATCACCGCCTGAGTCTCGTTAGTCAGATTCTGAAACTGGAAACTCGGCTTCTGCTTCGTCCTCTACCGGTTCGATAGCTTCGATCTTCTCCAGGAATTTATCGACCTCGATTCCCTGTACCTTGCCGGTACGGATCATGGCCGCGTAGGTGACGATGCCCATGAAGAGGAATTCTGATTCCTCGCGCTTTGGGAAGTTCTTGCGTGCGCGTAGTACGTCGTACTTCACTAGGTCGGAATAGTTGATGGAGATTTCCTGAGCCTCTGCGTCTGCGAGGGTTACTACTAATTTCATGGTCTGCGTGGAAGACATGTTTTAGATTCCTTTTACTTTTGATAGTTCTTTGTTGAGTTTTGACCAGTACAGGTTCACCCATGTGTGTTCGGTGAGCTGTGCGGCCTCGTTGATAAAGTGCGTTGCTTCGCGGTTATGCGCTGGCCAGCCGTAGTTGGCTACGCCGCCATAGGGGAGTCGTTTGCTACCTGCTCGGACTACGCCAGCGCGTGTAGTTGCGTAGGGTCTGATGGAGCGCTTGAGCTTGCCACTATCGACGGGAGCGAGTGGCTTGGATGCGTCTGCGACGATTCCAGCGGCTTCACGATTCAGTGCCTTGAGGTTTTTCATATTGCCCCCGGCTTGATTGAATGTTCGGCGTAGCCTCGCGCCCCCGGCGATGTAGAGCTGAGCCATGATTACGGAGTGATAGCGCTGATTGTTGGTTCGCCAACTAGGGAGAATTCAACTTCAGAGGTGCTAGTAGCTCCAGCCTCGCCACCGAGTGAAGCGGCTTCTACGTTCAGGGAGCCGTTGATCTGCTTGCCCTTGGAGTTGTTCGGGGTAAAGGTGAACGGCTGAACGGTGCCGCGATTTTCGAAGAGGTATTCCCATACGGAGGTGGTCTCTCCGAGGTCGGTTAGGAATGTCACCGAAAGTGTCCATGATTCCGTTCGGTCACCATTTACTGACTCGCCAGATAGAACGCGGATACTATCGCCTCGGTCAATTTCTGGGGCTAGCTCTACTTCGGTAACCTGAGATGCAAGCTGGATGATATCGGTTGAAGCGCCGATAGTTAGGGTGCCAGCTCCTAGGGTTTGTGCATTTACTGCCATGTTGTTAATCCTTTGAAACGTTAAGATTTAGGGTGATTGCCAGACCCGGTAACGGGATACTTCCGGCACTTCCGAGGGGAAACGAGATTGGTTCGGCCTCGGGGATTGGGAACGCTGTAGATAGCTGTTCCAAGAGATCTTGAAGATGATTCAGTGCGTCCAGCGAATTGTTGCCGGGAGCCAGCAGATAGACATCCACTTCTGCGGAGTAGTCCTCTGAGCCTGAAAGACGGTCAAAGCGTAGGACTCCAGGAACTAGAAGAGCACAGGGAGCCATAGCCTTTTCAGCGTCGATATAGCAGGGGATTCCTGCGGCCTCGATCTGCGTCTGAACCTCGGCCAGTGCGTCGCCGTATTTCATCCGATCACCGGCTTGAGGTGGTCTCCGAGATTCAGAGCACGGGAGATATCAGCATCGAAGCGTGACACGTAAACGGTGTCGTTACCAAGTGAAACAATCCCGTCTGGAGAGTTCTTACGGCGATAGAGCTTGTTAGCGAGAAGCAAGGCTCCGTAAGTGGTGTTCGGTTGCCAAGCGCCGAATTCATCTTTATCGACGCTTGGCAACTGATCCACATAGTGGTTTACGAAATCCACGACAAGGGTCAAATCCTCGTCATCGGTCAAGATTCTTAGATCAGCCCAGCTAATAACTTGGGCTGTCGTAAGCATGATTAGGCCGCTGGCTCTACTGGAGCTGGGGCTACTGCATCGGTTACGCCTGAGAACTTCAGGATTGAACCGGCATCGGTGATCTTGGTTGCGTTGAACTTGATCAGGGAGATGTCTACGCCACCGCGTGGAAGATCCACGGCCTTGTAACGGAATTCTTTTGACTCGCGGTAATCGATCGCGCGAACGTCACCGATAACAACGGTGCCAGCAGGTAGATCGACATCGGAGGCAATGACGATACCTGAAGCGGTAACGCGCTGGCCTGAAATGTCTACGGTGCTCTGACCTGATAACCAGTAAGGTGCGTCTGCGGTCTTGAGATTAACGATCTTGCTGTAAAGCTCTGGGGATAGAAGCACGAAATCCATGCGGCCACCAAGACCATTAAGGGTTTCTGCGGCCTTGCTGACTACGTCGATAACGTTGGTAGCTCCACCAGTCACGGCGGTAGCTCCAGCGACTACAGCGGCCTTTAGCTCATCCTCGGTCTGCTCGACGTAGGAATCTACAGCCTGTTCGTAGAGATCTGCGATTACATCGGCGTCACCGAATTCGATAAGCTCCATGCCGATGTCTACGGCGACGGCCTTAGCCTTGGAATTCCAATATTCGCGGGAAGTGGTGAACTTGCCTGTTGGTAGTTCTACCTTGTTACCAGCCCAGTCCGTGACCGCGAAAGTGCGATTCTTGCGGGTGCCAGTGAGCACTAGGGAAGTCAGGCTCTTTACGCCAACCTTGTTGACGAATGGGCGTTCAGTCTTTCGGTTCTCGAAAAGTTCGCCCACTTCCTGATCCTTGATGTAGACCTTGCCAGCGTCATCGGTTGCAAGCTGATCGGCTAGTGCGGCCTGTAGGGAAGTACCATTGCGCATTGCGTCAAAAGTTAGCTGTCCAAGTTCGGCCTTGTCTGAATGAGCGGCGGTTAGTGGTGCGCCCTGCTCTACTAGTGGAGTTTCGTTTTCCATTTGTTTTGAATCCTGTTCTGATGCGCCGAAATCCTCGGCAATAAGTTGTGCGTTTTCGAAAGCGGGTCTGACCACTAAGCCAGCTCCTGTAATGCGACCGGCGATAATCTGACCGGCCTTAATGATTGGCTCGTCAATCTCGATTGAGATTCCAGTGCGTAGACCCTCGCGAGCTTCTAGAAGTGCGTCGTTGCCTCGGGATGTTTCCGAGAGTCGGACTGTGGCAAAGATGCCGTTTTCGTCATCCGTGAGGGCGGTGAATTTGCCTACGGGTTTCTTGTAGTCGTGCTCTAGATTGAGCTGTAGCGATTCCAGATTTTCTGGGAAGTCCAAAGCGCCATGTGATGCCTTGACCTTGCCAAGATTGGTGAAACCGTCTTCTCCGTAGGGGAGTAGCTGATAGGTCAGTTCGCGGGAGTCCTGATCCTCGGAGGCCAGTAGTTGGCCGTAAAGATTAAGCTTGTTCATTTGGTGGTTCCTGTGGTTCTGGGAGCGGTTCTAGATGCTCCTTTTGGCGTGCCTCGTTGGGCGTGAGAACGCCAGCGTTGATAGCTGTTGCGTATGCCTGATATCGGGAGCCGGGTTCCTCCAGCAGGAGGCCTGAAGCGTCGAAGCGTGCGGACTGCCCGTTAGGTAGGAATAGGGAAAGATGCTCTTCTACGGCGACCTGATACGGTGCCACGGCATCCAGTAGTTCCGAGTTACGCGCTGAGCGGTTGATGTAGTTCATCGATGCGCCCGGTACTGAAACATCCAGTGCTGAGGCCGGTAGGCCAAAGATTCTGGCAACCTGTAGAGCGACCTGATTTCTGCCCTCGATCAAGAGCTGTTCCTGAATATGAGCGCCCATCTCTTCCACCTCAAGCGAACTATTGATGTAAGCGACTGAGCCACCGCGTTTGCGTCGTGCGGCATTCCAAGAGGCTAGAAGCTCCTGAACTTCAGCGGGGCCGAGTTCGCCCTTTTGATTCTTGAGAATCAGCGATGGAATCGGATTTAGTGACGCTTCGCGCGCGGCTCGTTCCAGATCCTGGGCTTCTCGTAAGACCTCGCGGCCATAGCTGAGAATGCCTGAGTGGTTCGCGTCGATCCTGATGAAGTCGGTAGGCTTCACCGGCTTATCGAACGCCTTGATCAGTTGGCCGTGTTCGTCGTGCTCCTGTGCATCCTTGGGGATGAATCGGGCATGAAGCGGATAGCCTCGCTTGTCGCGTTCAGTGATCAGCAGGTATGACCTGCCGTAGAAAATCAGATCGTCGATGACGGCTGATAGAAGAATGTAATTCGGTGTGCCCTGCGTTATCTGCTTGAGAAACGTAGGCTGTGTTTTGAGGGGAGTTCCCGATTTATCGGTTGCAATAAGTGGCTGTCTGGCAATGATGGATTTCAAAATTTGCGTAGCCTTGGCAACACTGGCTATCTGCATTGCGCTAGATCTCGTCAGCGGTGCGTTATCCGCTGAAGTGTTCGGATAAAGCGCTTCCCATGTGATTTGTTCCAGATGTGAACTGTCAGACCATGGGCTGAGATATTGCTCGGCAATTAGTGTGGAATCGTCATCCAGCGTTGCCAGTAAACCTGATTGTTTCGGCGCTCCCCATAGATTGAAAAATCCCATGAGTGCCTTTGAAGTTGTTTTAAATGGAGGTACCCTGCTGAGAGATACCCAGCAGGGCAAACCGTGTGATAACCATTTAGAAAGAGGAAAAACGTAAGAAAAGAACTTACATATCTATTATACCACAATCGAATGGACTAAATGCGATAGTCGTAGTGATTGCCTCGCGTGGAGTGCATTCTCCAGCTATCAGACTTTCCGTGATTGATATGACGATGCAAGCGCATTTCCGTAATGGCATTCGTGCGGTCTGAGAGCACGTAAATTCTTCTCACGTTGCACTTATCGCACATCCAGAGAATGGATTCATCGGAGACATCGATAGTGATTGTTGCGCGTTCCATGGTCATAGAATCACGCTCATTGGTTTGGCCTGAGGTCGGTTCTCGTGAAGTAGCTGAATGGCTGTCATTGCCGCCAAGACTTCAGGTTCCGAATTGTGGGAAAGTACCCAGCCCTCGCCCATGCGCCTGCTCACCCCGGTGCGAACTGCGCTCACCAGTGCGTCGTGCCCATTGTGCTGAAGCTTTCCATCCTCGATGTAGTTTTTCAGCAGGGTTGCGCCTGTCTTAGCCTGTTCCGGAGTCAACAGGTAGTGCTCTTCAGAGAATTCCGTGTCCAGTTCTTCCACCTCGCGGAGCATTGCCAAGTTCTCGGCGTATCTGTCAGCACCTAATGCAAGTGGCCTTGCATCGTTGATTTCTACCAGAGCTTCTGGGAGCCAGCTTGAGGGGTTGGATCCGTTGCGTAGTAGCTTGAGTGAGACCTTGCCCTGATCCCTCCATGCGGCTACTACTGCGCCCCTCTTTCTATCCATATTGACTTCCCAGCCAATGGCCACATCTCGGCGTTCTGGCTTGCTCTGCTGGGCTGTTGCTTTCTGGAATCGTTCCCAATCAAACAACGGGTTTTCGTTGGTCGTGATGACGTTTGCATATGCACGGATGAATTCGCCTGGACTACTTAGAGTTTCGCGTGCCTGTTGGATATCCGAGATTTTGATGAGTCCACCTTGCAGGCCGGGATGGAATCCAAACGATTCGTCATCGTTGGGGTCTAAGCCGTCTTCCATTGACCATTCGAAATAGGCCATAGAGGATTCAGGATCACTGACTGATTCCCTGCCCTTGGTCACCTGCCCATTCATCCAGATAGATTCCGAGGTGCCCATCGTGCTGAGCCAGAAGAACTGTCGGTCAATTACGGTAGACATTGCTGGAGTCAGTGCGCCAAGTAGAAGATCGCCCTGATCCTCGGTGAAGCTGAAAATCTCATCTGCGGCTACGTCGAAGACGTTATAGCCGTGGAGCGATTCCGGAGTTGGCGGGAACGCCTGATAACGGGAATTGTTCGGGAGTTCGATCCTTGGCGATTCAGCCGCTCTGCGGACTTTGGCCTTGCTTCCAAGTGGTGAAGCTAGAACCTTGTCGGCCAGATCGAAGATGCGTTCCTTGGCATCCTTGCCTGACTGTGCGGTGAGCCATGAGCGGCGCTGAGGTTTGCGGATGCATCGGGCTAACTGGATCAATCCGATGATGGTTGTCTTGCCAGCTCTGCGGGGAACGGTGAGACCTACGAACGGATAGCGATAAGCTCCGGTATCCGGATAATACTGAGTTGCGACTGAAACGAATAGTCGTTGCCATGGGAGAAGTTCGATTCTCAGAACCTTGGCGAGTGCTTCCACTGAAGCGAGTTCATTGGGAAGACTTGGATCTTGCTTTGTTGCGTATTTCGGTTGGGCACTTCCGAGAGTGCCCAGATCAAACATTCGCTATGGACTCCCAAACGTCTTGGGTGTCATCTTTTGCGACCGGGGTTTCTTCCGCTGGGGGAGTCGGCAAGGCTTTCAGGCACTCGCGTATTTCCTTGGAGAGAGCCGCTTGCTGTGTGCTCGTGGTGGCTAGCTGGTAATCCTTGGCCAATTGCTTGACCAGAGCGACGTAACCGGCGTGCCTGTCTTCTAGCAATTCCTGTTGCTTGAGGATGCGAAGAGTTTTGTTTATTCCTGTGAGTAGGGGATTAGATGCCATGTGATGCCTTTGATTAGTGCTTTATTCATACATCCATTATAGCATACTTTTGTACTAATTAAACGCTTGCCAGCTCGATATTCGCGCAAAAACCAGAGAGAAACGAATCATGGGGCGCGGGATGATCTGGGCTTCGGTTTGCTTTTAAATCACCCCACCTCGTCAACTAAGCGGCCAATCCGATGAACCAGTTCACCTGATCAGTGTTCAGCGATTGATATTCTTCGATGCTTCGATCTTGTCGCGAATAATTGCAAGCTCGATGACTTGACCTGAGATTGCTTAGCTCATTGCTTCCACCTTGAGCGCGTGGAATCACGTGATCGATTGAATAGTCTTCCAATCCAGCAATGCTCTTGCCACACAGATGACAGTGCATTCCCCATTGGGCAATGACCATAGGCCTAAGCCTCTTCGCTTGTGCTGTCGTCCAACTCATCCCCGGTCACCTCCCCGGCTAGGTAGGGGGTGGGGTCTACGCGACCCATGTAGCCGTTATCTAGGGCTAGGGGCACTTCTAGCACTCCCCAGTGGAGATGGTCACCTGAGACCGCCCCGGTAGCTCCAGAGAGTGCGATTATCTCCCTGCCTACCTCTTGGCCCTCTTCTACGTAGATCTTGCTGAGGTGTGCGTACTCGGTCAGTATTTGCCCCTCGTGTTCGATCAGCAAGCATAGGCCGGCACTTGCTCCCATGATCGGAGAGCCAACTCCATCGCCGGCAAACCTGACGATTCCTGGAGCTGATGACAGGATCGCCGTTCCCTCGATACATCCGTAGTCGATGCCATTGTGCGCCTGTAAATTGAATCGTTGGTAAACCCTCGGATTAGCTCCGTAAGGCTGTGTAATAGGCGCTCTGAGGTTATAGAGCGGCCACTGTAGTTTCTGCATGTGTTTCCATTCTTAGATAGCCCAAAGGGCTGAACGATTATTCGCCCAGCCCCTCGGAGTCTTGCTCTTGATCCTCTGGACAGTTGGTTTTATCCAGCCAGTTTTTCCACGCCCTGTAACCGAGATAGCCCAGTGCCAGAACAAGGATCATCCAAGGATCAAGAGTCTGGAGTAGTGGTAGATATTCCATGTTGATCCTTTCCTATCTATTATCTCATCGATGGGCATACTCCCAGTTTGGACGTTTGGACATTGGACGTTTTTTTCTGCCATAAGTTCACTAGTAATATAAAGTGCACTTAAAGTGTTGTGTAGATCACTAATTGAGTAGTATTTTTATAGTATAGTCTTTTTATATATATTTTTGTCCAAATGTCCAAAGTTGTATATTTATAGTATTTAGTAGTTGTAGATCCTTGTATTCTAGGGGTTTTTAGGGGTTAAAGGTCTGGGCAAAACCTTGGACTCTTCGGTTTGACTGGGCAAAATTTTATCCAAATCCGAGTAAGCAACGCTTTGGGATGTTATGGAGGGATAGAGCACCAGATGGATGAAATCTCGCTCAATCGAGTTTGGGCACTTTTTGACCAGTGAGTTTGTCCAGAATTGGCCAAAGCTGAGCACCTCGGATGAAGTGCCCAGCTCTGTGATTGCTAGCGTAGGGTCAGCCCAGTGAAGACCCAACTGCCAGATTTCGTGTACTCGTAACCCATGGAATGGATGCGGGAGTTGAATTCCTTGCGGAGTGGAAGATCTGCGGCCTTGTGCCCTTGGGCTTTCAGATCCTCTTGGAAGAGTTTGTAAAGCGCTCCAGCCTTGACACAGTTCGTTGGTTTTGCGTCGGTCTCTACTAGGCGCTTCTCGGCTTTCATGTCCTCGATGAACTGGAGCACTAGGTCATCTTCCAGACGCTCGGCCTCTAGCTCACGTTGCATGCTCTCCGGGCGGTCGATGCCCTGCTGATGCCTGAGGATGAACGCATTCACCAAACGGGCAATGATGCCGGGTGCCTGTTCGCGGAGCTTCTGGGGGAGCTGTCGATCCATGGTGTGCTCTGGGTCAAGCTCGCTGAACGTCTGCGGGAAGGTGACCTTGGCCAGACGCGTTGCCATGGCGGGATCTGACTTGTCCAGATTCAGCGGAACGTTGTTGGCAATGAAGATGGTTCCCTGCGGTGCGTAGGAACCTGACTCCTTGAATTTCTGTTCAGCCGTGAACTTGTCGATGGTGGAATAGCCCAGCAGGAAATCACTGTCCAGCTTGGAGCGTACCTCTGAGAACAGGGTGAAGCGGGAATAGCGCATATCGAAACGGGCGTTAGCCGTGGCCTTGGCGCTATGCCCTGCGGTAATCGCGGCGTGCTGAGGGGTCGCTGAGTACATGGGGAAGATATCGCCCATGACATCCAGAATGGTTGACTTGCCAGAACGCGGGGCACCTTGGAGCGAGATGATGCGTCTGGTGTCGCGTTCACCGAATAGTGCACAGCCCAGCGACTTTTCCAGATAGATGACTTCCTCGGTATCTGGGATCGACTCGTGAAGAAAGTTCACCCAGTCCGGGGCGGTGGCTTCTAGGTCTAGATCGAAGTCCACCATACGGGAGCACAGGCGAACATCGGAATGTTCCTTGAGCACTGCCTTGCCGGTATCGATGACCTGTTGAACGTCCAGCACGCCATTGCGGAATACCAAGTAATTCTTGTCATCCTCTAGAGCCTGGGCATTGTTCAGCGGGGCGATTCCCTGCAATAGCTCCAGTGCCGCTTTCAGCCCTGCTGAGGTCTGCATACGTAACACCAGCGGCTTACGCGGCTTAACGTGGATGTCCTGTATCTCTTTGATTGCTTTGGCGGCCTCGGCCTTAGGCTCGCCAGCGGCTCCACGGGTGCGGATGTCATTCTGTGCGCGAGTGCCAACGTAATCTAGGCCTCGGTGAATGGATTGGGCTAACTTGCCCAGTAGACGGATAATCACGTCTTTGTCAGCTACTGCCCAGATGTGGCCGTTGAACACGTGCCATTCTTTCGTGGTGCCGTTGTAGCTGATCGGTAGCTTCATGGCCGCTTGCTCGGCAAACTCGATTTCGGTTTGCGGGGTACGCTCTGCCCATTCCTGCGCGAAGCGGTTGAACGATGCGCTGTCATAGTCGGCCACGGTGTAGTAATCGGATACCTGACTTTGCTTGTCTGAGTTCCAGACGGTGCGGATTAAATCAGTATTGTGCTCTTTCATTAGGGGTTTTTCCTGTCTTAGTAATTTTCATATGGTTTGCTCTCCTAGCGCGGTTGGTTATCTTTCAGTGGTCTTGCATCCGGATCCGAGACGTGCTACTTTCAAAGGGGCTGAATGCCCTCACGTTCCGTTGCCCAAAATGAGACACGAGGACAGATTACGCTATATAGCCTTGTGCTGTCAACTTTTTGACTCGTAGCCTGTGCGCCACGTTTGCCACGGCAAGGCATCCAAGGCCGGTCAGAATGGTTACCACTGGGAACCTGCCTTGAATTCGAAGTAGATCACGTCGCCGGGGTAGCTATGCTCGCTGAGGGCAACCTCTTCGTGCGGCTCGATAGCGTAATGGATCCTGTAACCGGCTGTCACGAGGTCATCTAGGGTCAAGTCCACATCATCCAGCCAGCCGCTCAAGCCGCCTGCGGGGATGAAGTTCCAGCCCATGTAGACGGTCTCGCCGTCCTGCTCGTCGATGTAGCTGTGCTGGAAAGTCGTTACGGGGGAAGTGCTCTTGCTGATGATCTGGGTGATTTCTAGTGTGGGGTCGTTGGCCCAATCCTTTTGAACGTACATGTGTACTCCTAAATAGTTACTTGTCATAAGCTTTTTGCTTATAATCCATTATCCCATGGATTTGAGTAACACATGTTTTGGTGGTGTGTGCGCGTTAAATGCGAACCGGCCAAAATCCCTGTAAATTCAAGAGATTTTGACCGGGTGAACGGAGTGGGATGTTAGTAGTAAGTTATTTAAGGTGCCGTTCATCAGTGGCATCCATGAATGAATCGATTAGTGCATCATGAAGCTTTCGCCCTAACGCTGTGTGGTTGTACTTGAGGTTGGCCTCTTCGCTGAAGCGCTTGCCGCGTTCGCTTTTCGTAATCTCGATGCTCGTGAAGAGTGTCTGTAGAAGTTCCCGGCGCTTCTGGATCTCCAGCTCTTCCCACCCTGATAGGTCGATGGTTGTCGCATAATCCCATTTGCCTTTGCCAGTCCTATTGGTGGACTCGCGAAAGATGGTAGAGAACCGATTAGCGTCCAGCTCCAGCAACTCTGCGTCAATCGCTTCTAGTTCTGCGTCGTGGAGTTCTTCAGCCTTGGCAATGCGGGAGGCTTTCATTTTGCTGGCTAGCGCGTCATCTACCCATGCTTCGTGCTCGGCTATCAACTTATTGCGTTTCTTCTGGAGTGTGGTTCGTTGCTGGATCACGTTTTCAGACTCGGCCTTTAGCTCTGCGTGCTGGCTGAGCAGGGCTATCGTGTACCGACTTACGGCCTCTTCCATGGGTGGGGCTGTGACTGTTCCATGGCCGGTGGTTGGGCAACGATAGTATTTCTTCGAACCAGCTCCACCACGATAACCAACGTTCGCACCACGTCCACACGCAGAGCAGACGCAGATGTTCGTCAACAGGTGCGTAGTTACTCGGATTGGTGCCCTGCCTGATGAATCCTTGCGCTCACGTTGGATACGCTCCTGTATCGCGTCGAAAAGTTCTTCAGATAGCAGGGGAGTCCAGTCACTCAGTTTATACAGCGTGCCGTTGTATTCTTGGTAGCCCTTGAGCCTTGGCCGTCCGAAATATTGCTTGACGGTTCCCGCTGTCCATTCATTGCCGCCTTGCCCCTTGGCACTTCCCTCGCGTTTAGACAGTGGCGTTTTCAGTCCAGCATCATTCCAGACCTTTGAGACCTTAAAGAACGTCCATTCATTCGATGCTAGTTTCTCGGCGGCCTCGATTACGGCATCTGCTTCCGGCTGTACCCAATCACCTTTGAGGGTCTGACCGAATGGGCGAATGGAGCCTCGGTATTTTCCGTTGAATGCGTTTCGACGGCTTGCACGTCGGATTCGTTCAGCCTTTAGCTTTCCCTCGTGTATGGCTAGCGTCGAACGTAGACGTGCCATTAGTTCCTCGTCGGCTGTGTCAAAGGATATTTTCGTGCCCCCTGACGTTACGCCTTGGATACCTGAGAACATGACTCGTTCGAGGTCGCCGGTATCACGTTCTAATCGGTCTTGGTGCGCGACGATAACCAATTCAGGAGCATCTAACAACATTCGTTCAAATTGCGGACGCTCCACTTTCTTAGTGGCGGTAATGTCGTTATCAACGTAGATTTCGGATACCGATAGGCTCACCCTCTCTGCGTAGGCTTGGCAGTCTCTGACTTGCTGTTCTACGGACAGTCCACCCTCCCCGCTCTTTATCCTCTTGGCATCGTCTGAGATACGGGCATATATGGCCACGTTTCGGGGATTCTCTGTAGCGTCATTCATGAAACAAGCTTACCTAGAAATCATCTGCTGGGTCATGATTACACTCATGAGTATGCCCCGATTGCTACTGGTTACTGCCCCCGTGCGAACGGTCCACCATGATGCTAAGGCACACGGCAGCTTTGGGTACTAGGTCGAAAGCTTGGTCTCGGGCTGTTTCGTAGTCATCACCGATGACTGACACGGCGCCGGGTTCGCCGTCTTGCAGGTAGTTCACTTTCACTTCCACAACGCGAATTCTATCGGGCTTCTTGTTGGTAGACGGTCCATGGGTCTGCCCGGTATTTGATTCTCTCGTCCTCTGTCTGGTGCCAGCCGTGGTCGTCTTCGGTTGAGAGCCAAATACTGTCTGACCGTCGGATGCGGACGGCAGCAGCAGTGGGCACCCACATGACTTCTAGTTGTCCGGTGGTTACGTAGTCGAGAATTTTGATCGGATACTCAATGAACACTTCCCCTGGGATCCAGCCGATAACCCGCGCATGGTACTTCCCTAGGTCTGGACAGGTAACTTGCACGTACGGTCTGCGCCTTGGTTCGTACCGGCTCATACGCTCGAAACGCGGATCCCGTTCAGTCATAACCTAATTGTGCCTTAACGCAGAAATCCGCCCCACCCTCGCTATGAGGATGGGGCGGTTCTGTCTATTCGTCCAGGGTCACGGTGCCTTCGACATTGCCTGCGGGTGGTTCGTCGGTCTTGGTGCCTGCTGCCAGCCACGGCAGGAAGCGCTGGAAGAACGCCTCCACACCGGGCAGAGCCAGTATGCGGGTGATCGCCGCAGCGATACCCAGTGCCAGCGCAGCGGCTCCGGTGGCAGCCTCTGGACTGCCCATCGTGGCCGCGGTGTAGATCGAGGGGGCCATGGCCGCGAGAGCGACGATGACCGCGAGGATCGTGCGGACGGTAGCTCGCCAGGGGTGCTGGGACTGGGTGGTGACGGCTGCATGCTTAGCCATGGTGTCTCCTAGTTGTTGTCGTTGAGCCATCGCTGGATGGCCTTGCCGGTTTCCTTCAACGGCTTACCGTCGAGGCGCCACTTGCGGGCGTCGTAGTAGACCTTGCCGCGGTGTCCCAGGTCGTCGGCCAGCATGCGCTGGAACTCGACCCAGAACCAGTAGCCGGCCTTGCCGTCCTTCTTGAGCGGGGTGCCCTTCTTGGCACCACGGGCGGCGAACGGGGTCTTGAGGTAGTAGCCGTTGCGCTGCATGAGCGTCATGGTGTCGGTGATGGTCAGCTTCTCGAACTTGCCATCCCACTGCTTGTTGAGACCGTTCACGACGTTCTCCAGAAGGATCTGCAGCGCGCCGACCTCCCAGGACAGGAAGTTGCCGTTGCTCTTCAGATCGGCGTAGTTGTCCGGGAAGTTCGTGGAACCGTTCGGAACGTTGGTCGGCGACTGGTCCTCGACCTTCGGACGCGAAGCCACAGGCACCGTCTCACCGGTGACCTTGCCGCCCAGTTCGTTCTCCCACAAGGCCACGGTGTCCTCGACGCTGCGGTTAGCAGCCGTCCAGGAGAACTCAACATGCAGGTGATCGGTGTGCGGGTTCACGCCCGTGTACTTGTACCAGCCGGTGTACTTGTAGCCACCGGAGAAGATCTTGCGGTTGAAGATGATGCACTGGATGCCCAGTTCCTTGGAGTTCAGACGCAGCTGCTCGGCCAGCTCCTGGAACACCTCGATCTTGTCGAACCAGCGCAGACCAAGGTCGAAAGCACGACCTTCGCCGTGCAGCGAGGTCGTGCGCTTAGAACCGCGCACTGGCCGACAGTTGTAAATGCCTGAGTTTCGGCCGCCCTGCTCCTTGTACTTGGCCAGGAACCAGGACATGGCGCCCTTCGCACCGGTGGTCGGGCCCTGGGTGCAGGTTTTGGCGCCTGCGTAGCCTCGGTAGATCGCCATGCTTACTTGCCTCCTAGCGGCTTGATGCCCTCGGCCGGCGCCACGTAGTCCGGGTGGTCCGGGTCAGTGATCTCCTCGGGGTTCGGGTCCTCGTAGTTGTCCTGGTCGATGGCTTCCATCGGGTTACGGTCCGACATGATGCGTTCCTTTCGGGCATAGAAAAACCCAGACACCGTTCGTGTCTGGGTGAGTACGAGAGAGTCGCGTATTCTGGCTCTGGATTCGAATAATGTGGTGAGATTGTTCCTATGAATCAAATAGTTGCTTTGTGCCCCGACCACGGAACATTCCCTAGTCGGCTAGTTGGCGGCACCATAAACGGACTCACTCTAAGTGGGAATATCGAATCCTGTCCAATTTGCGGAAAGCCATCGAAAACCATCGAAGGTACTTTCAATGTCGGCCCGGATTACATTCAGGTTTTACAAGCTCCGACCTGGACGAAAGACGTTCTAGCTGGACTACGTGACGCCGTCAAGAACACAAAAGCACAGGCGGAACTGGCCGCAACTAACGATCAACTATTTGAAGCAATTGAGCAGTTGACTGATAAAGTAGGGAAAATTGATTCAACGCTGGCAAGCTTTATTCAGGAACAATCCAGAATCACGGCGGATCTCACCGATCAACTCGGCAAATCAGACCGTCGCGGTCGGATCCTGAACCTACTTTCGTTTCTTGTAGCTCTATTGACTTGGGCTGTTCCAGCGTCAGATGTTGCCGATTTCACGAGAACTAGTATTCAACCAATTATCGAGCAACTTGCTGAACGTTACTTAAAGTAATCCCCTACTGCGTGAGTATCACTTTTCTGGCGCGTATTTCGATTTCAACTTTCCTATATCGGCAATGAGTCGTTCCTGGGCTTTGTCGGAATCCTTAGCGATGACGATATGTTCATCGAGCTTCTCGGTCGTCTCAGCGAGCTTGTATGCGGTTTCATTCCCTCGTTCTTCAATGCGTTTCACTGCGTCCTTGATCGAACCCCCATGGTTTGGTGTCACCTCATGGTGGATTCGCTCAGTCTTCTCTTCCAAGGTGAGAATGCGGGCCGAAACGCCAGGTTCGGCATGTTGCACGATCTGGCCAGAGCGGTCTTTCTTCTCAGCTTTCCCGTTCCATTGGTCGAGGAACGCCGCAAACTCTTTCAGTCTTGAGTAGATAACCCTTACTGGCTTCCAGAAAAACGCGATCAACAGGATCACGACCGCTGTATAACCGAGCCACCCATTCGGCCCACCCAGGAACTCTGGAATCACCGGCATGCACACCCCCTCGGCGGGTTGCGGGACGGCTGAAAAACATGAGTCGGCATGGAGCCTCCTAAAGGTTTCGGGTATGACAAAGGCCCTCACCCGCGAAGGTGAAGGCCTTTATGCATTCTGAATTTATCGAAGTTGGTTTTCAGCTTGCTCCCACAGATATCCCATCCTATAGGACAGTGGAGCATGCATCTTTTCGCGGTCTTCATAGTAGAACGTTCCCGGAACGAGTGTGAATTCTCCAAAGACCGGACCATTCAAGGTGTCGTACATGTCCACGCGAACGAATGGAGACGGAACAGCCACAGATATTCGCTTGGCGATATTCAGCATGCTTTTCCAGTTATCCGGGCGTGGCTCCACAATTCGTTCAATGATCTTGGTGTTGACTTCGATTAGTCGATCTTCAGGGTCAACGATTGGTTCGAAATTTCCGTCGAAGAATGCATGTTTGTTCTTTTTGGGATCGCGAATCGTTCTGTGGATTAGACCTATCTCACCCTGGAAAGTAAAGAATTTATAATCGTCCGGAACGGGATTCCCTTGAGGGTCAACAATTCTCTCTTCGACTATCCACTCGTGCTTGGCCCTTGGAGTCTTCTCAGATAGCTCGGTCTGCTCAGCAACAATTTGCTCGGCTGTGAGATCTCGGTGTCGAAGATGATCGTGATAACCCTCCTCTTTTCGTTCCAGGACCATAACGCCGAATGACGATGAAGAGAACGTTGGCTTCAGTACGAACGTGTCAGGAAGTTCGTCTAGACGAATGTCATCAGCCGAGGTATACGTAGCAAGTAGTTTTGGAACTGGGCCTCCAATGCGTTCTACGAACTCTCGGCCTTTGATTTTGTCGTGTAGGTACGAGGGCACTCCTCGTTCTTGCCCAGCGCCACGTTCTCGTATCCTCGTTAGATAATCCACTCATGCTCCCTTTTCATCGTCTTATAGTTAGATGTTAGCAAGTTGAAAATGAGTGACAGGATTTTTACGGTGAGCACCAACAGTTTTAGTGATCTTTCGGATGATGAATTGTTCGATGTAGGTATGCGTCGCTGCACATGCGGAGCCGCCGTTTATCCAAACGGCGACCCCGACCAGAAGCATTGCTCTGAGGACATTCGCTCCTAGGTTGAAAACTCCTGGTAAGCGTTCGGCCGCAATTGATGGATGTAGTCCCCGCTGAATCGATGAATGGTTCCGGCGGGGACTACTTCGTTAGTTGCCCACAGCTTTTGGTAGTGCTTGAGGATCTGCCCGCCTGCCCTGTGCTCCAACCACGCCCGTGTCCCTTCCGGATTCTTCCCCGGCTGGCCCCGGCGAGTTGTTTCAGCCGGGTTGTTGTAGCGGAACGCAGCTACGCTATCCGGTGAAGCCGACGAGAGGAACGCCCATGACGTGCCCCAGTCCGATTCGGGAAGGTTGGTATTAGTTCCCTCCTGCGCAACTGTGTTTGGGTACGAGTTTCCAATCGGGGAAATAACTGTGTCGAAAACTGCTGAATTGACCGGATTCATCAATACGTACGTGTTCGTTACTTGGATATCGAAGTTCACGCGAATCTTGCCTTCGATCGTCATCCGTCCAGAGGGGTGGATCGTGGTTGTAGTCCAAATATCCAACAGGTTCACGCTGGGCTCGTCAGGGTTTCTGCCGTAGACATGCTGGACGATGCTCACTGGCCCCGTTGCGTCGTATGGCTGGCCGACCTGCAACCAACTGATGTTCAGTTCCCGGTTGCCGTCGTAGAACCTTGGGGCTTCAGCGTTGAAAGCCGTTTGAGCGGTATGGTACGGGACCCAACGAGCGGTCTGCTCTGTGGCAGCCCGCTTGATCCACCACGCAAATTCGCGGTTCGACTCTATACCCTGCTTCGTTCCTTGTACCCAACCACCAGAAATGTCCGGGTACTGAATGAGCGCGTATTGGCCTGGATACTGGTCGGTTCCGGGCGTGCGTGCCAGCCAACCTCGCGCTGTGCCGCCGATCGGAGGATTCGCCGGGTCCGCACCAATGAACTCCGCGGTTAGCAGCTGGCTGCCCGCAGACACCTCCGGTGAGGATACCAACTGGCCATTAGTTTCACGCGAAGCTGAAGCTGAGTATGTGGAGAACTCTGTGACTTGCCCTCCGATACTGTAGCGCCAGATCCCGCCACGGTTGTCCTTATATGGATGCACTCTGATCTCTGCGCCCTTGAACGGAACGTTTACGAGCACCGACCATTTTGCGCCGACCTGTGTCGTGTACCCATACTGTTCACTTGTTGCGACGAACGTCCCAGTAGTGGTGAGGGCGCTGTAAGTCACTTCTTTAGCTGGAAGCTTTCCGGCGTAGACGTCGCCGACTATGCGGTAGTCGTCGCGCCCGGACGTTGCGGTATTTCCCTCCATCAGGTGAGCTGTGAAGTCACCATTCGGGGAATGAGACACAATCTGAAGCGATTCGCCGGAATCAGTTTTCAGTATTTGGACGCCATTCATGGGCGACTTCGAATCAAGCAAACCAACGTAGTCAGCCTGTCGCTGATGTCGGATTTCCAGTGGAGCGGGCATCCGATATTCTTCGTCCACAGGTACGAGACGGTCGGCCATTGTTTATCCTCCTATGAGGTAGAACCCTTCCGGGTCTTTGACGAGTTTGTTTTGCTTCAAAGCGATAGCTGTCGCTTGCGGGCCTGATACGGGTTTGTTCGCATCGGTGGTGTTGTCCACGTTGCCCAATCCAACAAGGGCGCCCGTGATGGTGTCCCAAACAGTGCCATTCCCTGTCGAATCCTTGCGAAGCACCTGACCAGCTGCACCGCCGGCAGGTACTCCCGGACCAGCAGGACCAGCCGGGCCCGGTGCGCCCCCGCCGCTCGCAACGAGGATGGAAGCGCCGAGCATATGCTGACCGTAGGTATTCAGGTGGGTGCCATCGCCCGAGTCGAAATCAACGCGCATCAAGCCATTCGCATCAGATACCACCGAGACACGGTCATGGCTGACGAGGGTATTCGCCGGCAGCGTTTTCAGCCAGGCGTTGAACTCTTCACGCACCGCCTTGATAGCTGCCGTTTCGGATCTACGCGGGAACACGTCAGCGGATTCAAAAGCATCGCCAAGGTACTTGCGCACCCACACAGCGAACGCCTCGAACCGTGACTTCATAACGCTCAGCGAGTTTCCGCCATAAACGTCATTCGAGCCAGGGTTTCCAATAACCTTGTCAGCGCGGGCGATGGTGGAGAACTTGCCACGGATGTAGTTGTTCGCTCCCACCCACGAATCCAGCGTGGTGCCGGACTGCCCGATCAACGCGGGGATCGCCCCATGTGCTTCTGCGTGCCGCCATCCCCACACGTCACGCAAAGGGTAGTCGGTGTTCAACCCGGTTTCGGAAGACGACCCTGGATAGACGTAGAAAGGAACGTCGGTGGAGGCTTCCAGCTTCAAATACACATCCAGCGGGGTGTACTGCGACCACTGGTTGGAAACGCTCATCGACTGCACACCAGCCGGGTTTGTTCCCAAATACGAACCGCCAATACCCATATGGTTCGGTGTTCCGCCCGGGGTCGTGTACGCGTACGAGAGCAGATACTCAACGTTGGCTTCCAACTGGAAATGAATATCCGTGATCAAGTACCGCTCAGACGTAGCACCGGCACTGTATCGCACAGGAGTGCCAAGCTTCGTCGGTGTTTCCGCGAAATTCTGCGTGTACCCTCCGTTGCCGTCCGAAGCGCGCTTCGCAATGAACACGTCAACGAAATCCAAGGCTCCGTAGTTCGCGGAGTTGCGGTCGTTGAAGTTCTTGAAGGCCAGTTCCCACGAGTCAATCGTGGAGAACACCTTGATCGGCAATCGCACGTGACGGGTCGGCTCCGTGTCCTGGGTGGCCGGAGAGCCAGGCATGGACAGCTGGTGCAGGACAGTGCGAGTGACCTTGTCGATACGCTTCCAGTCAGTGCGGTTGCTGGAGCTAGTGGAAATGATCTTCTCGAAGGTGCGCCGTGGAGCCTGGTATTCAGTCCACGTGACCTTCGAACCGCCACTGGCCATTGGTTCGATCTGCGCGAACGCAGGCCCGTCAGCACCCAACGGACGATTGATCACTGCTTGGGCAGCATCCGAAGTGATGAACCGGTAGATTCCTACTAGAGAGGTGCCGAGCCATTCGGCAACGTTCAACGTAGGCAGGTCCGAGGTTGGTCGGAAGCTGATGTCACCGGGCCGCCCCTGGATTCCCTGAATCCCTCGCGGACCCCTGTTGTTTCCAACAACAATGTATGCCAAGTCGGGTCACCACCATCTCGTAATAATGTCGCCCAGAGTGAGCGAGGAAATTGGTCCGGTTTCCCGGTCTGGGTCGGCTGGATCAAGGTAATTCCAGATGTAGCCGCGTGCAGGTGGCGGAGTGAGTCCGACCCACCAGATCCAGGGGTTAGCCCCGCCCCCGCCGATGCCGTTCAGATTCGCCAATTCCGACAGCGTGCCGCCGCCGGAGGGGACCCTGATCTGAAATTCCAGATAGGCAATCAAGTTGCCCTTGTCGTCCAGCCATTCGACGCGTACGTTGTACCAGGCGTCAGCGAGCATCGACACTGTTGGTTCAAGGTTCGTGGAGAATTTCCCGTCCGAAGTTGGAGTCACCTTTTTTGGCTTGTCCGGTCGTATGCCTCCACCGTTGGCCATGATGTTCGGACGGTTTAGGTTGAATATAACCACGGCGTTATAGGCCGCCATGGATTGCCCGCCTAGGTCAAGTACGTCACCGCTCACTATCGCCATGTCGTCCCCCTTTGGGTATGAGAAAACCCACCGTGCTATGCGGTGGGTTGGTTTGAGATATTGAGTAGTGCCTGCGTTTTCCACAGCTCGAACTGCGACGCGTCAAGAGCTTCCTGGTACTTCGGAATTACTGATTCAGCGACCAGCACCTGCTGTCGAAGCGACCTTTTCTCTAACCGAAGTGCGGCTACTTCTTGCTGTAGCTCTTCGATCCACTCAAGAAGTTCTGATTCCGTATCGTCATGCTGAGGCATGCTGTGGCTCCTTATGGGGTCCATGTTGAGCGGTACACCTGACCGCCCGAAGTGATGTGAAGGTTCGGTGGGTTCGACGTTAACGGGAGATTCGGAGCGTAGAACCCCACGCCTTGGAAGCGGGCAATCCCGGCAACTTCCATCTGACCGGTTAGCCACGTTTTGGCAGCGTCCAGATCGATCGCTCCGGCGCGGGCTTTGACCAGAGTTGTCCCGAAGGTGAGCTGAGCTTTCGACCCGTCCAAGGTGGTTTTTGCTGCGCCCTTGTAGTCCAGTTCGGCTCGGGTGGAGTCCAGAGATACCGACGATGAGGAAGAAGACGACAATGAAATCTGATCAGCGGCACCTGAAACCATGTTTCCGCCCGGAGCCTGAATCATGTAGATGCTGTTCGGGTCAATGACCACGTCCCCGAACGTTGCTTTGCCGTTCGGTTCGATCTTCGTCACGCCGGCTTTGAATATTCCGCCGGCGGTAATCTCTAAGTCAGCTTCAACGGTAGTCGCACCACGTAAACGGGTTTCTGCCGTCACATCCAGAGTCTCGGTAATATCAACCGACCCGTTGAAGTGGGTAGGCCCGTTGAACGTTGATTCACCATTCTGCTCGAACGTGCCAGACATGGTTGTTGGCCCGGTGAAATCGTTGTCGCCGGAGAAGTTGTTATCTCCGGACAGATTATTGGTGCCGTCCATGTTGTTCGTGCCGGAACCGTTGAACGTCCCCGTAACATCGAGCAGTCCAGTAACCCGCTGCATTCCAGCGACACCGAGGAACCCGTCGATGTTGACGTTCGAATCCTCGGCCCAGTGCGTGTTACCGCGTTCAACCGTTGTGGACGATAAGTCGGTCTTGGTGCCGTAGTTCCGTTCCTTACGCCGCTGCCGGGTGACGTCCTCGCCGGTGAGGTCAACGACTCTCACTGCTAACCTCCCTTGGGCTGGAACTCGATCGTCACGAAGTCACTGTCAATATCTCCGGAGTACTTGAGCACTCGCCATTCACGCCAACCGTCCGTGAAGTACGGGTCACCGCTGATGTACCAGCGGACGATCGTGCCCGGTCGCAGTTCCCACAGATTCCCGAGGATGGGCGAGTCAAGCTTCAGTTCGAAACCTGCCTGCCGAACAGCACTGTTTGTCGCGACTAGCGCGGACGCCGCTTGGTCGTAGAGTTCGGACCCCTTCTTGATGTTCTTGAACTGCTCCACCCGCTCTAGTGCCGGGTAGTCTGCGATGTTTGCCGATTGCGACTCGCGCACCAGCATTCCAGGGCTCTTCGCGGTCTTCTTGCCGGATCCTTCACCGACCGCGAACATCTGGGTTGCCACGTCGCGGGCACTGGTCTTGATCCACAACTCTTGCGCCGGGGTCTCCGGGGCCGAGAAGTTCACCTCGATAGTGTTCAGCGAGAGGTCGCCGGTGCGCAGGGTGAAGCGGATGCCACCGGCGCCGTCCCATTCGGGCCGGAAATCAATATCAGGCCCATCGGAGAGGTCCATGATTTCTTCCATGGCGCTTAGCGCGGTGTCCATGTTGTACCCGTTATAGGTACGGGAACGGCCACCTGTGTAGTCGTCCTCGTAAACCATCGGCACACCACGGCCGGACCCGACTACGGCTAGCTGGATGATCCGCTTCACGATGGTGTCGTATTCGAGCCCGGAGTACGTTTTCTCCCAGTTCACGATGTTCTCGTCACGAATCTCACTGATGAGGCGCGCATCCCAGAGCGACCAGATATCCTCATGGTCGATCGTGAGCATCTGAGTGTTGCGTTTGTAGTGCGCTTCCCAGATGATTCCCGCGTAAACGACAACGTTGTCGTAGTCCACGACGATGGCACGCTGCCCAGGATAGGAATCGTTGAGCCCTGCGACCGCTGCCACGTCAGGATCGGACAAGACCAACGACGTTGAACCGCCAGCACTATGGTTGAACGTCCGCTCCCACGACGTGGACTGAACTTTCAGTTCAACCCGGGCAGCCCACGTCTTCGAAGAAACACTCCATACACGGTAACCCGCCATTAGATCCGCCCATCAAGACGAGCACGAATCGCCGCAACGTAGGCACCTAAGTGAGTTTTCGAGCGAGCCCCAGGGATCCAGCCGCCCCAATCCGCTACCACATAGCCCTGGAAGGACTCCAACTCAATCTTGTGGTATTCGATAGACCGGAGCCAAGCAACAGAAATACTCATGATCCCTCCTAGATGTAAGTGTCGGAATAGCGGACGGTGATCGACCCGTAAGATCCGGTGCCGGTGCTGATCGACATGTTCTGAGCCATACCAGGGTTGACGGGCGCAAAGTTCGCTGTGCTTAGCCCGCCGCGGACAACCGAACCCCCGACCCGGAGGATGCCCGTCCTGAAATCAATCTCATGCGGGCTAGATGAAGCAATTGCACGCGTAACCACAACCTGCCTGCCATTCAGCGTGAGGGTGTACCCGCTGGACGAAGACGCTGAAACCGTCACCACAGGCCATGCAGGAACCGTCCCACGATGAAACAAAGAAGCCGCATCAACGGTGTTTCCCGGAACCGCATACGACTCGCCATACTTGAACGGGTCGATCGCCTCCAACGGGATCTGGAAGTTTAGATACGTGTCGGTCTCGAAGCTAGTCTTCACAGAATCGCGAGGATCGACCATTGCCCATTGCGTCGGCCCGTGGCCTTGCACCAAGAACTTAGTATTGCCGCGGTGCCCTAACGCGGTGAGAATCCCTGCCGTCTGGTGCAGGTAGTCGTGGTTCTTCGATATGATCCGGCCTTCGTAGGTGATCAGACGATTGCCGTACTCGATCGGAGTGCGGAAGCTGCCGTCGCCGTTCGTTCGGTCGGCACGCTGCCGGCGGGGTGGCGGGCTGTCCCACCACCCCTCGATCGATCCCAGACGCTTCCACACCCCGTCGCGTGTGATCCCGGTCAGCGGATAACCGTCGAGTGTCACTAGCTCGTTATCCAATGCGCATCCCCACCTTCGCCAGCTTGTGGCTGATCGCGTCAGTTACTTCACGAGCAACACGGTTAGCATCGGTCGCCCCCGTGATTTGGACGGTGATCGGCGGCAGGCTGGATCCGGATGAGATGACCGGGGTCGCAGTGGACTGCATAACCGAAGCCGTAGGAATACCCACCGATACGCCTCCGATCTCGCCGCCCGTCGCGTGACCAGGGATGGACCCAGCATTCAGCGCTGCACGGAACTTGTAGACGCTGTCGTGCCCACCCATGAGCTGGACTTCCTTGGCGGTGAGCATGTGCTCGCCGTTGGAAGCCATGATCGGCACATCATCCGAAGTTCCGGATCCAGGGCCGAAGATCGCACCGCCGGTAGCCTTCGTCTGGCCACCACCGCCTCCACGACCGGTGGAAACATGCGTCTCCGAGTAGATGGATTTCTCATGCGTGGTGATCCAGACGTTGGCCGTCTTCCCATCCACTGCATCAACCGCGGCCTTGGTTTCCTCAGCGGTCTTCTTCGCCGCCTCGGACATCCAAGACTCGACCTTGACGTCCTCGGGGATGCCCATGATCTCGCGCGCCATCGCGTCGGCCTTGTCGCCAGTGATTCCGAACTGGCCGGCAGCTACGATCAACGACTCATAAGTCGAAGACATTGCCGCCTGCAGTTCTTCCTCGGTGGCGCCGCCGGCGGCGAGCGCTCTGACGTATCCTTCGCCGCTTTCGGCGAGGGCATCGAGGGCGGCTTGGTTGGCGCGTCCTTTCTCGGTGTGCGCGTCCAGTGACTTGCCGTTGGTTTCGATGGAGGCGCCGATTTCGTCGATCGCTGCCTGGTATTCGCGGAAGGCTGCGCGTTCGTCGCGGGTGATGACTCCTGCTTGGAAGAGGATGTCGAGGAATGCTTCCATGTCATCGACTACACCTTCGGCTGAGACTCCGACTTCTTCTAGTGCGCCGGTGAGTTCCGCGCTGCCGTCTGCGGCTCCCTGGGTCTCGGCTGAGGCCCGGTTGAGTGCATCCGAGTATGCAGGGAAGAGATAGGCTGCTTGCTCCGCGGAGACGCCGGCATCTTTCAAGCGGTCCTGGACTTGGCCGAATACTTCGGCTGCGTCTTCGGCGTTGCCCGATGAGACGAGGCTGGCCAGCTCTGCGTCGATTCCTCCGAAGGTTTCTTCGGCGATTTGCTTGCCGCCACGGATGCCGGTCAGCGAGTTGACGACGTCTTGGCCCCAGCGGTTGAATTTCTGGCCGGGGTCGTCGGCGAATAGGTAGTCGATGGCCGAGTTGATGCCGTCAATTTCGCCGGTGATGCCTTCGCCGTTGCGGTTCTTGAATACGCTGTCCAGTGCTACGCCTGCACCTGGCGCTTCGTTGACGATGCGCTGGATGCTGTCTGCGACGTGTCCGGTGCCTTCAATCAGGTCGCCGGTGTAGGAGAGCTCCGCGAGCTTCGCGATGCCGACACCTGCGGCCATGATGGTTCCGGCCGCGCCTGCAGCCCGCGCCGCACCGCGCATCCCTCTGGATACGCCATCGAGCGCCCGGCCTGCACGCGTGCCGTCGGGAGCCAGATCCCGCAGTGCTGCACGGGTGTCGCGGATCCGAGGGATGAACGTGATCAGGGCTCCACCGGCGAGCGCTGCGCCGCCGGCGATGCCGGTGAGGATGCCGCCGGTTGCGAGTACTGGTTGGGGGAGGTTGCCGATGATGTCGATGAAGCCTTCGGCTGTTTGGACGAGGCCTCGGAGGGTGTCGTTGGCTGCGGAGCCGGATTGGAGGAAGACGGTGTCGAAGGATCCGCCGAGTTTTTCGAGGTCGCCTGCGAGGTTGTTTTGCATGGCGGCTGCGGTTTCTGCGGCGTATCCTGCGTCGTTGACTGCGTCTTCCCAGTTCTGGATGCCTTCGGCGCCTTGTTCGTAGAGGACGTTGGCTGCGCGGACTGCGTCGGATCCGAAGATGGTCTTGAGGGTTGCTTGGCGTTGTTCGTCGGACATGTCCTTGAGCGCGTTTTGGAGGATGCCTGCGTATTCGGACATGCCTACGAAGGTGCCCTGGGCGTCGTAGGCGCTGATGCCGAGTTCGTCCATGAGGTCTGCGGCCTGCTTGGAGTTCGGCGTCAGGGACTGCAGCATGGTTTTGAAGCTGGTGCCCGAGTCGGATCCGGTTAGCCCGGCGGCGGCGAAGGCGGTGAGCGCTCCGGTGGTTTCCTCGATGGTGAGGCCCACGCCGTTGGCGACGAGCCCGGATTGGTTCAGGGCCATGCCGAGGTCTTCGACGCCGCCCTGGGCTTTGCCGGCGCCTGCTGCGAGCAGGTCGGCGACGTGGGGGACTTCTTCGCCTGCGAGGTTGAACTGAATCATCGCGGAGGCGGCGATTTCGGCGGCTTTGGCCACTTCGATGTTGTCGGTTGCTGCCAGGGACAGTGCACCGGTCAGCCCGCCGTTGATGATGGCTTGGGTGTCTACGCCTGCCTTGGCGAGTTCCTTGATGCCTCCGGCTGCTTCGGAGGCGCTGAAGGCGGTGTCTGCGCCTGCACCCACTGCTGCTTCGCGGAGCAGGTTCATGTTGCCGGCGGTCTCGTGCGTGGCTGCCTGGACCTCGGACATGGACTTGTCGAAGTCGGCGTAGGTGGTGAGCATCTTGCCGAAGGCGAGGGTGAGCGCGCCACCGGCGATCGTGACGGCAGGTGCGAGGGTCTTGTAGGCCTCGGCCTGCTTGTCCACGGCCGCTTTGGTGGCGGCAGCTGCATCCTGCGCTTCGACGTTGGCCAGGTACACGGCATCGGAGAACGCATCGACGCCGTGCGCCGCGGCCTGGGATGAAGAAACGATCTTCCCGTTGGCGTTCACCAGCTGGCCGTTGGCGTTGTAGAGCAGGCCTGCGGCCTTGGCTGCCTTCTGGTCAGCGTCGGCAACGAGCTTGATCTTCTTCGCCGCTTCTTCGGAGAAGCGCGAGTTCTCCTGGATCGCCTTGTTGGCGTTCTGGGTGGACTGGGTCAGTTCTTCGGTGGACTTCTTCGCGTCCTTGAACCCGTTGATGAAGTTCGACACCACGGCTTCAAGCCTGGCGACTACTCGGCGTTCGGCCATGTGCCCTCCTTCGGGTTATCCCGGCAGGTCGCGGATTGGCTTATCCGCTGGCCTGTCGTAGCTGGTGTAGACCCGTTCGCCGGGGTCGGGCTTGTACTGCTCTTTGCCGATTCCCTGGGTGGAACGCTCACGGGCCGCGCAGGACTGGCAGACCTTCTTGTGTGCCGTGTACCAGCCGTCGTTGTCCGGGTGGTGGGCCAGCTCGGTGGGCTGGCCACAGGAGCACAGGCCGTCCTCGTAGATGGTGAGGACCAAGGACAGGAGGTAGTCCTTGTCCGTCCAGTCGCCGCGCTGGCTGGTGAACCAGTGCATGGGCGGCTTCTGGACGGCTCGGGCTGTGCGCAGGACGTTGACTACTGGCCGGAGTCTTGGCTGGTACCAGAGGCATCGGGCAAAAAATCTGCGTCCGGGGCTGGCGCTTCGGACTGCACCTGCTGACGCTTGGTAAGGAGCTTGGAGAGCTGGGCCGCTCCGAGTTTCGCTTCCAAGGTGGCGATCAGCGGGATCGTCATCTTGATGTCGCGCTTCTCCAAGGTCGGGGACTCCAACGCGACGATGGACTCAGCCAGCAGCGCACGGTTCAATGCAACGCGCTGCGCCAACTGGTCTTCACGCGATGCGTCATCGGAGAGCGGGTGATGATCGACCAGTTCCTTGATCTTGGACTGGGGGAGTGCGCGCAGGTAGAAAGTGACCTCGGACCGGGCGAAGGCCTTCATCAGCTCTTCGCGTTCCTTCTTCAGCCGGTTTAGCAGCGGGGATCCGCCGCTGACTTCTTCGTAGTGGATGGCCTCGGTCTCGACGCGGATCTGGCGGGCCAGGTGATTGATCTTCGCGACCAGGTCGCCGCGCTTGAACACGGTCTCCGAATCCTCGGGAAGACGTGCATCATCCATCCAGGCTTCGAAGTCAAATTCAGCAGGATTCAGTTCAGTCATGGTGGGCTCCATTTCAGGTGTGCGGGCTCTTATGGGTATGGGAAAGCCCGGCGACGCAGGAGCCCATCCACGTCACCGGGCTAGTAAAAGGGGGTGCCGACTAAACGCCTGCAGGCACCAGCACTTCGCTGACCATGTTCTGGCCCAGGAACTCCACACGGCGCTTGATGTTGCCATCGTTGCCCGGGCGGGTCGGCGAGTCGGTCTTCAGTTCGCCACCGAGGAAGATTTCATCTCCCGCGGCCCAGTCCTCGGTCGAGTCCTTGTCGGTCTCGCGAAGGTAGATCCACACGGTGGTGTCCTTGACGATCACTGCCTGGTAGGCCGCGTCGAGCTCTGCGATGTCTGCGCCAGCCCCGGTTGCCAACCATTCGCGTACGAAGGTCAGCGCGGTCTCGTAGTTCGAAGCACCCAACGCCTGGGCGTTGCCCTTCTGGCACGACACCTTCTCGTTGAAACGATCCGATGCGGTCGGCGACCAAGTAATGTCCGACTCAAGCACCACGCACGAGAAGTCGATGCCAGCATTCAGCTCGGTTGCAGTAGGGATCGGACCCGCTGGCTTGGTAAGCAGCATCGCCCATTTCTTCTTGCCATCAGCGGAAGTCTTCACTTGGCATCCTCCTCAGCGTCGCTGACCTGCTTGGCCTTCGCCTTCACGCCGGTGTTACGAATGGATGACACTTCGACGAAGCCGAGTGCCGGATTGGTCAGGTAGTGCTCCGGAACTAGCCGGATGTCCCCGCCCCCTTTGGGTCGGGCTTCCACAAAGCCAGGCTTAGCCATGGTGATGTGTCCTTTCGGTCAGACCCGAGAGCCCATGAACGGGTATTCGTCCACGAGGTACACGGGGTTAGTGGTTTCCACGGAGACCCGGTTATCCGGTTCAGCCGTGAGTACTTCGACTTGGCGAAGACGAGAGAACTGCCAGCCGGCAACCACCGGACGCTGACGGTTCAAGGACGTGCGTGAAGTGCGGGCCAACTCGTTCAGACCCTCCAGCGACAAAGCCACGACCGTGCAACGCAATGTGAACGCCGTCTGGTCCGGAATGTCGTCGCTGGAACGGTCGCCGCGTTCACCCGAGGTCTCCTCGCCCCACCCTCCGTGCAGCACCACGTAGGGGAAGTCGGAGAGCTTCGGAGGGCTGGACAACTTCGCTTCGTGGATATGCACCCGCGTGCCAGGAGGGAACATCGCCTCGATGCCACGGAACACTTCAAGACTCATATCAGCCCCTCCAAGACATCCAGCAGGTACTTCTCGAAGTTCGGTGCTTCATCGGAGAGCGCTTCGGATGGATCGCGGACTGTTCCGCCACCGCCGAGAGAGCCGCCGAAGTAGGCGAAGCCTGCCAGACCGGCCGTGTTGGCTCGGGATTTGTTGGGTCCGATCTCCGCGGCGAAATTGGTTTGCCCAAATGCGTCGGAGCTGACTTCCTCGAAGTCGACTGACCGGGCTGCATGGCGGAACGAGGATGAGGCACGCAAGTCGGCCTGCATGGCGTTCTTGACGTTGAGCGCGCCTTTCCTGACCACGCCGCGAACCTTCGGGATGATGCCGTCAGGTACGAGTCCTAGGTCTTGGGATAGCAGGCGCAGCTGGGAATCATCGAGACTCACACGCTCACCGCCCTCCATCGCTCTGCCGTACGGTGAGTTCCTTCAGCCAGCTCAATGAGCTTGGCCTTGGTCCCCGGCCGTGGCAGGTCCAGCCGGGAGCTGGTGATCTCCACGAGGTCTCCATGCATTGCGCCGGAGCCGATAGGGAGTTTCACCAGCGCGTTGGTGACGGTGAATTCCGTGTTGGCCAGAACGAATTCAGCTGGTTGGGTGGAGTCCACTTCATAGCCGCACTTACCGGTGTAGATGGTGTCGTACGTGGCTACCTCGTGCCGCAGCGCAGGGTCGTAGGTGTTGCCGGTAGGACGCTTGACGATGCACTCGGCGATCATCAGCATCTTGGCTCGTTCACGTCCTCGGCGTGCTGCGTAGATTGCTCTGCGTTGCATGCTCACAGGCTGCCCACCACCTTGGCGCCGTAGTTACCGAACCTCTTTGCGAGGCGGTCCCTGGTGCTTTTCGGAAGTGACATTTCAGTGATCGCGTCAACGGTGTCGCCGGTGGCGTAGCCCTCGGCATAGTCGTCAATCTTGATCGAAGACAAGCGGCCGTTGTTCAGTGCGAATCCGTCCGCAGCGTTGTCAGCGGCGTTGAGCAGACCGGAGATGACCATTCGGCAGACCAAGTCCTTGATGTCTGCCGGCAGATTCGGCAGGCCGTGGGTGTATTCCACAGTGACAGTCTCCGCGCCGTCCTCTGCCCAGCCGGAAGGCCGGTAGATGCCGCCGTTGGCTTTTTTCCAGTCGGCTACCGGCTGGCCGGTAACAGTGACCGTGTGGATCTCTGTTACCGGCAAGCCTGGCAGCCGCAGGATGCGAGCACGGCCGGCAAGAAGCTCGACCGTGCTGCGCTTCTGGATGATGGGTGAGCCTGCCGCGTCGACCACTTCGGCCGAAGCCGATTCGATCAGCACGGTCACGATGGGATCAGTCAGCACCACCTCTGGGGGAAGGGGGTACTGTTCCAAGTCCGCTGTGGTGATCAAAGCCAACAGGCTCACCTCCTACTCGTTGTCGGAGTCCGAAGCGTCCGAGGTACCCGCAGGGACGGTGTTCTCGGACTTTTCTTCTTCCTTGGATTTGCTGCCTTCTTCAGACTTGCCCTGGAGTTCGGCTTTTTCCGATTCCTGCTTGAGCAGGGCGCGGATTTCGGTCTGCTTCAGGCCGGCCAGATCGTCCTCGGTCTTGCCCTGGGCGATTGCGTATTCCACCCAGTCCTCACGAGAGGCGTTCCCGCGCGGTTCTTCAACCTCACCGGTGGCAACAGCAGAAGAAACTACGGCTGTGGTTTCCTCGGCTGGCTTCTTGCCGAAGCGTTCCGCAACGATGCTAGCCACGTCCTTGGCACTTAGACCGTCATCGATTTCCACCAGGGTGCCGTTGCGGACAAGGCCAGCGGAAGTCAGCGGCGCCAGATTCAAGACGACGCCGGAGCGTCCAACGAATGGAGCCATGGCTAGGCCGCCGTCCAGTGGAAAACGGCGTTCGGGCGGATGACCTTGCCGCCGTAAACGTGCAGGCCGCGCAGGCGGTCAGCGAACTTGTTCTGAGCG
The DNA here is from genome assembly GCF_044743275.1 of Glutamicibacter sp. NPDC087661. Taxonomy (NCBI): domain Bacteria; kingdom Bacillati; phylum Actinomycetota; class Actinomycetes; order Micrococcales; family Micrococcaceae; genus Glutamicibacter; species Glutamicibacter sp. NPDC087661. The sequence goes on along the minus strand of NZ_JBIUWE010000007.1, from coordinate 132,082 downwards.
CGCATCGCCTCGGTCTTCTCGATCTGCGAGGCGTATGCCAGGGCGGAGCGATGCCAGGCCACGATCTGCGGCTTGGTGGTCTCCGGCAAGTTCTCCGAAGAGTACGAGTCGAAGGTCAGCAGCTTGCCGTAGGATGCGTTGCGCAGGCCTGCGGTCGTAGCGGACTCGTTCGCCTTCATCAGCTTGGAATCGTTCTCGTCCAGAAGGGCGGCGAATTCTGCATTGGCCACGAACACGCGCTGGTCAGCAGGGATGGACGACTTCATCATGGCCTTCTTCAGGTCCCGGATGACGTTCCAAGCGGTGGCTCCATCAGTTGCAGGTGCACCAGCAGTCACAGCGGTTCCTTCGGCAATCAGGAGCGAAGACAAGAACTTGTCCGTGTCCTCGGCCAAGCCATCTGCGGCCGACTTGGTGTAAGCCGACATGAGATTCGGCTTGGCCTGGGCTGCATCGATGTCATCGACGTAGAAGTCGAAGGACTTCTCCTGGTCGATCAGCAGATCAATTCCGGTATCGGTGACTTCGTCGGCGGTGGTCGTACGACCGGCTGCCTTGTAGTCCTTGATCGCGATCGGCTCGATGCCGGTGATATTGACGGTGTTACCGCCCTTGGCTTCGCCTTCGTACTCGCGGTTAGCGAGACCGGCGAAGATGGTTGCTTCCTGGAACTGAGTCAGAATTTTTGCCGACCACAGCGCAGGAATTGCGTTGGTGATTGCCATTGCAATCTCCTTCCTTAAGAGGTTTTGACCCGGCCTTCGTCATAAGCCTTGGCAATTTCTGCCGGGCTCATGCCTTCCAAGTCTTTTGCGGTGAGTTTCTTCGCCACCTTGCGTTTGCCGCGAGCTGAGTCGAATTTAGGACCGGCGCCGCTTTGCACGGCCAAGTACGGTTCCTTTTCCAGAAGCTCGTCAATCGCCTGGGCGATATCGTCTTCGTCTACGTTGCCGTCCTCGTCTACCTCGAAATCAGATAGATCGAGCAGACGGACAGCTAATGCCGGGTTCTGCAGCTTGCCTGCAGCAGCCGACTTGATCTCCGAACGCACAATGCGTTCGTTGGCTTTGTTGAGGATCGCCGCCTCGCGCTGTTCCCGCTGGCGCTGTTCTTCCACCTGCTCCTCGGACTTGCCCGCGGAGTTCTTGAGACGCTCCAGCTCGGCTTTGGCCTCGCTTTCAGCCTTCTTGGAAGCCTTGACCCGGTCCTTCATAGCTCGAAGGGCGTTCTTGCCCTTGTCGCCGAGGGCATCAGCCCCGTCCGGGTCCTCCTCGTCTTTGTCCGATTCTTCGTCAGATCCGGAATTGTCCTGATCCTCTTCTTCCTCGTCCTCGTCCGAATCGCCATCTTCGTCTTCCTCGCCGTTGGCCAGCATCACTGCGTTGCCAAACTGCTGGAAGTGGAAGGCCAGCAGTGCCTCGACCCCACCTGGTGCAGTGAGATCGATACCGTGAACGGTCTTAGGCATGGGAAATTTCCTTTCAGTCGGTCACATTGCGCGACGCGGCGGTCCACGACCCCGTTGCAGGGTCGAGTGAGTAGCTCGGCTTCCGGCCACCGAGGTAGCCGACACCGGGCCCACGGACAACACCTTCTGGGTTTTGCCCCAGACCAGTGATGTATCCGTAGTCCTCAAGCATCCGGAGCGACTGCTCACGGTTGCCGTTGGAACGTTTGTAAATTTCTTCAGGCATCAGACGCTCACGTATCGCTACGCCGTAGCGTTCCTTGCCCTGACGGTTCCTGGTCTCTTGCAAAGAGCCCCAGTACCCGCGCCGGGTAGTGCCGTAATAGGTCGCGAGCGCCCCGCCCTCGGTCGTGTAGGTCTCCGACTGGGCATTGACCACTTGGAAGATATCCGCGCCGTCACGGATCGCCTGAGCGTCCGTTGGCTTGAAGTACTTGTCCTGGTCTTCCGGACTCAACGAGTTGAAGTATCGATACGGATCAGTGGTCATTTCACCGGCGAGCGCTTCACTGACCGGGATATGCCTGCAGTCGCATCCGAGGTGGCGCCGGAATGCTTCTTGAGCTCGGTAGGTTCGGCCGGCCAGGATTGCGCAGCGCGAGCACGATGGCGGGTTGAGCATGCGGACGTAGTGCATGCGTACCGGCGGGGTTGCCATGGCCACGCCCTCGGCTTGTCTGGATGCATCGGCGATCTGCATTTGCGAGCGCAAGAGCAGGTTGTCCAGGCCTATGCCCATGGATCGGTCCACAGTGTATCCGTGCCCGATGGCCCGGAGGGTCTTGTAGGCCGGAGATGCGATCGAGTCTTCCAAGCCGATCGGCCGGCGCAGCTGGTCGCCTAAGGGGTAGGCGATTCCGGCGAACCCAGCAGCGAGTACCTGATGCTCTGGTGCGGGTGCATCTTGGGCTTCCAAGACTGCCGCCGAGTACTCGATGGAGTCCTCTGCGACGGCCTGCTGGGCTTGGGCCACAATGAGTGTTGCTGAGCCCAGTTGCGCTTGCCATGAGTCCAAGATGTTGTTTCGGTCGACAGCCACCCACAGACGCGTGAGGTCTCGCAAGGCTCGTGTTTGAACCTGCTTGCCGTAGGCGTAGTGGGTGGCTGCTGCCTCGATGATGGTCTGAGCCATTTAGAAGCCCCCTTGACGCATCCTGTCTTCTGCTGCCAAGAACGGATCCATCTGGAGTTCCTTCTGGCGCATGGCCATCACCCTTGCAACCTGGACCGGGTCGGTGAGGAGCTTCTCGTAGACGTACTCGGTCGGGAACCCAGCAGCCTTGTACTTGGTTCCGACGTCTGCCATCTGCGATTCGGACCGGTACTGGATGTTGTCCCAGATAATCGTTCCCGCACGGAGAGATTCGATTCGATCATTGGTGGCACCGCGTGCTGCAGCCATGAGCCGAAAGGTCTTCTTCACGCCCTTGGAAGCATAGAGAATGCGTTCCTTGACTTTGGAGACCAGGCCGGCTTCAGCGATGTTCAACGATTCGGCCGCGGTGTTGATCATCTTCGCCACCAGATAATGCGGTGGTGTGCGGGTCTGGGCTGCAATGTGCTCGACCAGCTGCGAGATGACCTTGGAGAAGGCTTCGAGGTTCGCAGCGGTCCATTCTTCAATGCGAGCATCCTGGCCCGGAAGGAAGATGATCTTCTCCTTGAGAAGCTCGTCCAGTTCGACATCCTGGTAGCCGGCCACCTGGCCGTCCTTGTCCAAGATTGGCACTTGGGGAACGTCCGCGTTCACGGCGACTCGGGCAGGCATGGAAGCCTGATCGAGTGCGTTCATCAAGTAAGCCCAGACGAGGTTGACCGCGTCCTGCAGGGCGGCGACACCGGCGATATCAGACATCGGGTTATCGTCCAGCAAGGTTTTGTTGCGTATCTCGGTCAGAGGCATCTCGCCGAGGTGGTGCTCAGCTGGCTGGTGCTCATCGTCGCGAGGTTCCCAGCCGCCAGTGGGGGAGATCCGCTCGGTGTTCTCGTACCGCTGCTTGCCGTTCTCCCGCTTCATCTTCACGAAGTGGGTCTGCGTGTAGTAGGTAGCGAAGTCGTACTTATCGTCCTGCCACATGACCAGCCCGTCGCGGTCGATGCCAGTGACAGGATCAGTGTTGACGATGGCTGACTGCGGATGCTCCCAGGTGACGCTGGGTGCCTTGTCCGGAGAGTCTGCCGGGTGCACGAGCGAGAAGGCCCGGCCGCCGGCCATTTGCATGGTGAACGCCTCGGAACTGCCTAGATCCGAGTTGGATCCGAGCCAGTCGCGCTGCAGCTGTTCGTCGATCTTCAAGTCTTCACCGTGTGCACGGAACCCGAGGACCTGCATGCGCTCCGCAGCTGCGTCGACCACCGGCATGCACCAGTTGTCGCCGAATCCAGCGAACTGCTTCTTGAAGTACTCGTCGAACTTCTTCGATGCCCAGCGCAAGGTTTCGCCCTCGCCCTGGTAGCGGTTCACGTACTTCTCGATGGTCGGTCCGCGGTGCTCCAGCTCCCGTGCCAGTTCGTCTACACGACGGGCCACTGAATCCTGGTCAAAAACGTCAACCGTCATTGTGCCCTCCTTCGTGTACTAGAGCCTGTTGCCACCAGATTGCGCTTTTCTTCCAGCGAGGTACGGACAATTCCGTCCAAGCCGGTCACAGCTGCCTGGAACCCGTCGATACGAGCGGTCGAGGTGCGCCGGTTCGGTTTCACTGGGCGTATGTTGTCAGCGTCATCGGTTTTGACTTCCACGCGGGACGCCATCCAACGCATGACGGGGTTATCGTCGTGGCGCATCTCCTTGGCCTTCCACATGCGCTCCATCTCCTTGGAAGCAGGAGACAAGCCATAGAAGGTCTGAGCGACCGGCACAATATCGATTCCTGAGAGCTCCGAGTCAAGTTCCTGCACCAGCTGGCCAGCGAACATGCGGTCATAGGAGACGCGCTGCATGTCGAAGTGCTTGCAATCGCCAATCACCGCCGACTTCACAGCGCTGTAGTCGATCACGTCGCCTTCGGACGCAGTCACATAACCGCGATCCACCCAGTCACGTAGCGGAATCAACAGTTGCTTCTCCAAGTCATCGATTCGTTCCTCCGGCACCCAGAAGCGGGTGAACAGATCGAACTTCATACCCGGCCGGTTCGACTGCGACCAGACCGTCCAAGCAGTGAAGTCACTCGTTGCAGACAAGTCCAAGCCGCCCCAGGCGCGCCGGCCCCGCAGGGGAGTGCGCTTAGCGCCGCCCAGCTCGTCCCAGCGTTTCAAATCCACCCAGCGGGCAGAACCCGGCGAGCGCAGGTTCAAAGCGAGCTGCAGGAAGGTCTTGAGCGCAGCCGGGGAGCCTTGGGCCTTGGTTGCTTGGTCTCGCATGTACGCGAGGGTGGGCGATTTTCCTAGGCCAGGGTTGGCTTTGTACCAGGTTTTCTCGGCGTATGGATCGTCTTTTTCTTCGGCGGCCCAGATGACTCCGTAGAAACGCGGATCCTTGATGATGCCGTTGGAGATGTTGAGGGTGTACGTGTGCTTTTCGTCGTACGGTGTACCGTCTTCGGCTTCGTCGGCGGTGGTGATGAACAGGATCAGTGGTTGGTCTCGTGCACCGGTGCCGGTTTCGATTGCTTCGATCAGCTTGCCCTGGTTGCGCAGGGTGTGGATCTCGTCAATGGAAGCGCCGGAGACGTTGAGTCCGTGGGCGGTCTCCGCGACCTTGGACAGCACGCGCAGAATTCCCAGTGTGCGAGGAACGCGGACTACGTCAGTCAATGGCTCGATACGCTTACGCGCAGCCGGTGAGGACATGAGCATGGCTTTAGAGTCGTCGAATACGCGGCGTGCCTGATCTTTGGAACCGGCCGCGTTGTAAACCTCGGCGCCGGCCTCACCGTCCGCCAGGAGCAGGATGCCGGAGAACCCCGCGGCGAAGGTCGATTTTCCGTTCTTACGCGGTATCTCTACCCACACCGAGCGGATCACACGGACAACTCGGTCAATCTCTTCGTCGTGGTAAACCCATCCGAAGACCGGAGCGAGCACCCAGACGACCTGCCACGAGTCCAGACCTTCGCCCAGACGCATGCGCACGCCTGCCCAGCGACCTTTCGTGTGCCGGAAGGAGCCTAGCGCCATCAGCGCCTTGCGCGCCCGTCCTACGTCGAACCACGCGCCCGGTTGCTGGTCGGCCTGATTAGCTACGGTGAGCGGTTCGCGCTTGAGCGCCTCGATGATCTGGTCATGTTCTACCCCCAGCTCGATCAGCGCCTCATAGGGAACCGGCAGCCGGTCGAAGTCGTACTCGAGCATGTCCCACCTCCATCTCTAGAGGTGCAATCACCCTCCCCAACGTCTAATCGAACGGATCGTCGTCCACGGAGGTGTCTTCGCGACCAGGCAAGCCGGTTCGAGCTGCAGGCGACAGCCCAAGCTCACGGACGTAGTTCTTGAGCTGAGTCCGGTACTGGCCGGCAATCGTAGTGTGCGGGTTCTTCCCCGGCCCGCGCTGGCCCATGGTGATCAAGCCTTCACGCGACAGCTCGTGCTCGGTCCATTCGAGGCGAGCCACACAGATGCACATGTCCACAACCAGTGAGAAGTCCACCGCAGCGAGACCGACGCTCTTCTCAAGCACCGGCACCACTCGATCCCACTCCTCTTTCGCACGTCTCTTCACGAAGCGAGTGCCGTTGATGGCCTGCCTCTTGAGTTGATACGAGACCAACTGCTTCTCATATCGGTAGACGCGCTGCTGGAAGTGCTCAATGGACTCTCCGTCTTCACGCTCCGGCTCTTTCGGCTTCTTCGGAGCCTGAGCTTCTGGAAGTTCGCGAGACCAATCCGGCTCGATGAAGTCGGCCGGCGGCAACACCACCGATTCCGGCTCCGGACGGTGCCCCGGATTGCCCTCGCGCACCACGGCGAGCGCCGGTTTTGGCATCGGACCAGGCATAACGGCGACACCCCCTGATCAAAAAGCTCTAACCTGCGGGACTACGAGTTCGCCTGCCCGGCGGCTAATTTGAAAGCCCGGGAGGGGGTCACCCCCACCCCCTTTGAGGGGCATCGATCGGCATGAAGTCAAGGCATTCGAGGCGTGTCACTGCTTCGCGTTCCATCCTCCGGGCTGATGTTCGGCGGTTTCAGTCTTGTGGCAAGGCGAGCACAAACCCCGACCGTATTTGGGATCGTCAGGGTTCAAGCCCTGCGAAATCAATCCCTTTCGGGAGGTGGGGTAGTGGTCGGCATCTTTAGATGGTCTCTTCATGCACAAGACGCATATCGGATCACGAGCGAGAACTTCTTCACGGAACCGGCGGTGGCCACGGCCTGTGTACCCGCGCCATCTAGACGAGCCCCGGTGTTCTTCGGCTGCCTTCTCATGCTCGTCGCATCGACCACGACTACCGAAGGCTTGGACCAGCTCGGTGCAACCAGGCTGAGTGCATGGCTTCTTCGGTGCGCTTGGCATAGTTGCTCACAGCCCGAACTCTTCAGGCCGGGCTACCAACGGAACGGAAAGGAACTCTTTCTCATACCGTTCATCACCGATAACCCGGAGCTTAGTGCGGTAGTCGATCTTGAAGATCACGTAGGTAATCCAAGAACCATGGATCTCAGCAACTGACTCATGCGGCACAAGCGCTGGATCTATGCCGTTAGCCATGATCCACGCCTGAAGTTGCGAGCCCCGTTGGTTTGAGTGTTGCCCGAGGTAGATGTGATTCATGCTCATGGCCTCCTTCGTCTAGGTACGACGAAGCCCCGAACCACTGTTGTGATTCGGGGCTATCGCTTGAGCCAGTAAGGCCATTCAATCAGTAAATTTACGCCACTAAGTCAAGTCCGTCAAACCCGACCCAGACGGGGAGGCCGAGCACCTCGACGCTGAGGTCGAGACGCCTTCAACATCTTCGACCAGGTGTCCCATTGCACCGCGTGATGGGCATCAGCTGCACACCTGACAGTCTTCACACCATCGGACCTCTCGGCAATGAACAGCTGGCCTTTGCACCCGGGGCGCTTGCAGTACTGATCCGGCAGCTTGGCCGTAGTCTCGACACCGTACGTCTTGGCCGCGATCTGGTCAGCTGCCTCGGCAACCCACCAATACGCCAGGCGGGTGAAGCCCTTGTCAGTTGCTCCTGCGATCTTCACCATCTGCCAGCGGGCCAGCCACTCGGCCAGGCTCGGCGTGGTCTGATCAGCCGGCAACATGAGACCAGGATGATCATCGATTAGCCTGAGCGCCACTGACCAGATGTTGTCGCGCACGATCATCAACGCATCCGATACTGAAACGTTCAACGGCAACGGTGCTTCAGTGCGCTGGGCGTGACGCTCACTGTCACCACCTCGCGACGGATGCAAAGCGTCCTGGGCTTCATCCCAACGATCAGCCACCAGGTGAAGATCAGCACGCATCCGGTCATCACAAGTAGGGCAGAGATTCAGGTCAGCCGACGCAGCAGGGGGAACCTTGTCCTGCTCCGCTACCAGATGAACCACGCACACCCCAGCACCTTCACGCGCGATCGACTGGCAACCCCAGCAACCGCACTCCGCAGTGTTCTTATGCTCTGACAACTGTCGCACCTCCTCGCAACACCCGAAGAATCCGGCCAGACACCCAATCCGATGGACGCCACACCTCAGCAACCTGACCACCCAAGCGAAGATCATTCAGCCACGACTCCTGCGCTGGACCCACCCGGCCGTCCGGGGCCTTCAACTCGGCAAACATCAACATCTTCGTCCGACCATGGATCAACACCAGATCAGGGAATCCCGGATTCGAACGCCGAGAATCATGGGTGTGGTACTGCTGCGTGTAACCCAACGACTTCGCAAGGTTCTGCACATGCGACTGGAACTCTGATTCACTCCACAAGAGGACAGGGTTCTTGAACAGCTTCTGGTTGTACTTCATTAGCTCTTCCTCCTACGAGGTCTTCTACGTCTTGAACGGGGCTGAGTATTGTTCGAAGGCTTAGCGGTAGGAGGGGAATCAGCAGGTGAGTGATCGCGCCACCCAGCCCTACCAGACCCTTCCCGTCCCGACCCGTCCCGACCCGTCCCGACAGATCCAGATCCGACACCCTCAGGTTTCTTGATGATCAACTGATTATTTTTTGATTCGGAGTTGATCGGTGACTGCGCGGGGGACGAGCCGGTGGTATCCGTTGCTTCGTCGCCGGCCGGAGTCTCACCCTGGCGGGGAGTCTCTACGGCTTCGCGTTCAAGTGCTGCGATCATTTCCGAGTATTCGATGTCGTGGAGCTCGGTGGCCATGTCCGAAGTGGACAGGCGTTCTTTCCGGGCCGGGTTATCCGTTGCCTCGGAGCGCTCAACCTTGCTGGCTGCCGTCGCATTCTTGCCGGTGGTGGTGGACGAGCCGGTGGTATCCGTTGCTTCGTCGCTTGCCGTTACCTCGGTGGAGGCCGGACCATTCACTGGGGTCGATGCAGGAGCTGGCTTAGGAGCGTGGAGCTCTACACGTTCAGTCGAGACTTTGACCAGGATTCCCGCCTTGTCGCGCAGCCATGCGGCCGCGGCGGCGGTGAAGTACGGGATTCTTGGTGCCGGTCTGAGTTCTTTATCCCAGAAGTCACCTTCCTTTCTCGTTGAATTGCAATCCAGGCAGGCCACCACGAGCCGGTCAATGGGCGTGGGGTCGCTGGTGTCCAGATCGGTCGGGTCAAGGTGATCGATGGTGTGGGCCTTGATCGATTTGCGGTCATTGCCAAAGGTGACAATGCGGCCACACCAGCGGCACTCGGCGCCATCGCGCTTGATGATGGCGCCCTTCTTGGCCATGTCGTAGGTATCCGCGCGACGGTTCTTCTCGCGGTCCTTATCCGACTTGAGGATCATGTGGAAGAGGTCTTCCTCTTCCACCAGCTTGAGGACCCGACGCTTCTTGCCGTTCTCCTCAATCTCCTTCTCCTCGAAGATCCCGCAATACAGCGTGGTCTTCAGCAGCTCGGCGTACCGGCTCAGGCCGGCCAGCATCCTGGCTGTGCCGACCTCTACGATGTAGTCCTTATCGAATGCAGCCGATTGCGTGGCGCACCGATTCACCCACCCGTAGACCTCGTTCAGTAGGCGATCATCGACCCAGTTCACTTCCAGAACACGCAAAATCAGTGGATGATTCGCCGATACGTCCGACTGCTTCAACCACGACATTGGCGTTCCTGTTCATGTTCTTAGGCTTCGGCAGCTTCCGGGCTTGCGCCCTGGCTACGGCGAGCGCTTCTTTGGGGTGTTTGGTGTCTGCGAGGGCGTTGCCGCGTTGGAGGGTGATCCAGCGGCGGGAGTGCGGGTTTCGGCAGACGTAGATTTTTTCCGAGTCGTCGGTGAGCGCTCTGATTAGCATCATTGGTGGGCCTCGATTCTTATTACTTGTTCGGGGTCGCTTCGGTGCTTGATTTGGACGCCGTTCCAGGTGAGTTCCACGACGGTGGCGTGGAGTTGGTGGGTGATGTAGGTGATGCGCCCGTAGAGTCGTGGTTCTCCCGGGATGTTGATGCAGGCGTGGAGCCCTAAGTGGTCGAGGTTGTTGAGCCGGCCGGTATGGATTTCATCCATGTCCCGGAGCGGGTCGAGTCGTGGGACTGGGCCATCGTTCCTGGGGCGTTTAGGGGTTGCTGGTTCAGTCACTTTTCCTCCTGAGACTGGTTAGCGCGGGCACGGAGCCATGCGGTGATTGGCTGGGCTACGCGCAACCGGTCTTGCAGGCTGCCCTGGATCAGTTCGTTCCATGCCTTGTATTGAAAAGCGTTGGCTACCTCGTTGAGCGCTTCTGTTTTTGCTTCGGCGCGGACGGTTTCAAGCCAGCGGTTGAACTGGGCAGCGCGACCCGGAATAGGGTTTCCGTCAGTGTCGCTTGTATAGAACGTTCGTATGGTCGCAGTGTCCGGCGTGAATTCCCCGCCGTGGTAGGTGGATTCATGCTTGCCATTAGCGCCCATGGGAATCATCTCCTATGTTTTTGATTAGTAATTCCTGTGCCCCGACCTGTATTGTTTTCCCTTGTGCATCTCAGTCCTGATGCTGAACGAAGTCACTCGATCCCAACAGGAGGAAGTTATGGGTTTCATTGGTTGGATTGTTTTAGGCCTTATTGCTGGCGCGATCGCTAAGGCGATCAAGCCTGGTGAGCAGGGTGGCGGCTGGCTCGCTACCCTGGTGCTTGGTGTTGTTGGCGCTATTGTTGGCGGGTGGATTGGATCCGCGATCTTCGGAGTCGGAGTAAACGAATTCTGGGATCTGTCTACATGGTTGCTGGCCATCGGCGGCTCGCTGATCGTCCTCGTTATCTGGGGACTGATCACACGCAAGAAGGCGTAGTTTGCGCGACAGAACGGGGTCTTACCTTTCGGGGTGAGGCCCCGTTCGCCATGCCTGGGCATCGTTCACCTCCGGTCCGTCAGTAACGGCATGGATCGAGTAGAAGCGCCACCAGGCTGTCCTGCCGTCGTTTGCCGCGTCGTCCTCTTCTTCAGCTGTCCGGCACATGCTCTGGTGTAGCCCTGTCATGGATTCAATGGCTGATTCGATACTCGTGTGGAGTTCACCGTCCCAGTCAATCGCGTTGGTTTTCTTGTCGACGATGATGTACCCGCGAACTTCCGGCTGGGCGACGGCGAGGACAGCGCGTGCGTTGCCCCGGTAGTGTTCCATGCTGGTTTCGGTGAGGTCTTCCCAGTTCGGCGGTTCTGGGCATTCAATGCTCGGCGTGTGGTACTTCCTTTCACGCATGAACAACGCTTTCGCGCCAGCTTCGAGAGCGTCCGGGTTTAGCGGGGGCTGGTCAGGCATTGGGGATCTCCTTGGATTTCGTCTCTTGGCTCGGGTGCTTTCCAGCCCTGCTCGATCATGACCGGGAGGATCAGCTTCAGTGCTTCTGCTATGTCCACCTTGTGCTGATACCGGTTGAACGCTCCGGCGCCGGCCCAGCTAGGCATCGGCAGCTCGCTATTCTGGATCCTGGTCTGCTCGTAGGAGACGATGGCCACCTGCTCGACCAGGTCCTCCGTGATGTGGGACTTCGGGGCGATCATGACTGAACCTCTGGCTTCTTCATCTGGCCGGTGATGGTGATCTTGTCCGATGGCATGAGGACGTGATGCTGGCCGTCCAGCATGACTCCGACGTACTTCATCTTCTTGCCGCCTACGACGTCGTAGGATCCGTGGGTGATGGACTCCAACGTGCCCTTCGTTGGCGCAAACTCGACCGTCTTGTCCAGATCGGTGTTGTTCAAGCGCCGGGCTTCAATGACGGTGCTCATGCCGTCAGCTCCTTCGCCAGCTTTTTGACTTCGTCCGGCTGGAACCCGAACCAGTCGTGAGAATCCTTGGTTTCCATATCCATGACTAGGACGTAGGGCATCGTTGCCGCGACGCCCTTCTTCTGTGCGATCAGTTTCAACTCGTCGATGGACTGCTTATCTGACTCGTTGACGACGATCTCCTGGTAAGGGATGCCGGCGGTGTCCAGTGCACGCTTGGTGTTGGTGCACTGGTTGCACGTTCCTGGCTTCGTGTACAAGGTGACGAGCTTGCTCACGCTGTTGCTCCTTCCAGACCCTTGAGCGAGTCCGTGGCTCTTCTCAGCTGGCTGATCAGTCGCGTCACGGCTATGGCGCCTTCTGGCGTGAGCTTCAGCGTGTGCATCACTTCTCCGCGGAACCGGGGCGCGTCGTGGGCGAGGACTGCGTGGAAGTAATTCTTCTTATCCGCCATGGCGCTGTACCGATAGATCGGCTTCTTGCGCTGCTCCGACTCCGACCAGCGCGAGGACTCCTGCTTGTAGATCCATTTCCGGTCCAAGAGGATTGCGCGCAGCACGCCCTCGCCTACCTTCAAATCCGATGCCAGCGTTCGGAAGGTGATCAGATCCTCGTCGGCCACGAACGTATCGACGTAATCCGCTTTCGGCTCCAGCTGCGCGATGTGCTGGTCCTTCGCCGCGATCATCGCCTGCGCTTCTATCACCGCCATGGCCAGCAGCTCGGCACCGGACGGCTTGACCAACGTTGCCTGCACCTCCGCGGCGCGGGTCTGTATCGCGAAGTACGATTGCGCGGCCGCGACTTCCGGCTTATTCGGGTCCCCGTTCATGGCGACCAGGTACGCTGCGAAACGCGACAAGTGCCAATCTGACTGCGGCATCTTCCCGGCAGCGGCAACTTTATGGGATGCCATAAAGTTGGACTCCACGTCCACCATTTGATTAGCCGCGGAACTCATCGCCCGGTTCAGCGGTGTGGCGAAGTTCTGCCACGTGCTGTATCCCATGAGCGGCATCAGGTCGCGGGCTGACCAGTACTCATTTCCTTGGTCATCGTTGCGCTTGATCTGGTCGAACGGCGTCCGGGCTCCGTTTTGCTGTGCTGCGTAGGTGAAGAGGTCGTTCACTAGGTCCTCCTTACAAGGTCTTTGGTTTGTTAATTTCTTGACAAGGTTTCAGCTGACTGCCGCGAAGAGCGAGGGCAATTCCTTGGCCCAGTGCTCTTTGATGCCGTCGTAGTTGTCTTTGTCCTGGTCTTCGAGTTCCACGCGGTCGGCGCGGAGCATGCCGATGAAGTAGTGACCGCAGAGGACAAGCAGTGATCCGAAGCCGTTGGTAAGCGCACAGACCGTGAGCGGTTCGCCGTAGGTGGTCTGTGCTGCCCGGAACGCTGTGATGCGTTTCAGGTCAAACCTGGTGGGCGGGAGCATTGCGCGGTTGCGCTGGGCTGCGCGTCCGAGGCTGGCCCAGATGCGGGTCAAGTCCTTGTTTGTTTGGACTGGTGTGGTGACGGTGAGCTGGTCGCCGCCGAAGAGCTGGCCGAGGCGTCGCACCTTGATGGTGGATACGGTGATGTCTTCTTCTCCGGGCTGCTGCTCGGTGGTGAAGGTGACGATCACTTCCAGTTGGACGTTCCAGTCTTCTTTGCCTGGTGCGAACATGTCGATGATGGTGCCGGCGGTTTCCGGTGTCATGGAGAACTGGCCGAGTTCTACGTAGAAGCTCTCTTCCTCGATGGGTACGCGTGCGACTCCGACGGTCAGGCCGTTGGTGGCGGTGACGAGCAGTTCGCGGTTTGGGCGAATCGTGCAGTCGATGCTCCGGCCGACCAGATCGTCCTTGTCGTTGGAGACGTGCGTCTTGGTGGATGCCAAGGCGGATCGGAAGGTGTGGAGGTCTACTGTGAATTGCAGCATTCGTGGTTCCTACTTCCTGAGTCTTCTTCGTTCGTCGGGTGTCTTTCCGCCACGGATGCCGTACCTGGTATCTGATTGGACTGCGTCGATGAGGCAGTCGAATCGGACTTTGCATCCTCCGCAGAGGTTCTTGCCTTCGATGGCCGCTACGCGGGATTCGCTGGCCGGGTGCCAGGGATCGCCCTTCTTCTTGAAATCCCAGTTCTTGCAGAGCGCTTCGGCTCGCCAGTCCCGGTCGTCGGCGGCCATGTCCGGGGCTTGGCGGGTAATGCTCGCCATGCTTCTGGTGGCCACGGCTACTCGTTCTCCCCGTCGCAGTCGATGCACAGTCCCTGCCACTCGGAGTCGGCCACGACTTCCTGGTTGCAGCCGCCACAGGTCGCGGTGACCTCGTCAGGGAGCGGGACCAGATCCAGATCGCGATTGCGGCCAGTCAGATTCATGGCCGAGTACTCCATGGCCAGCTTCTCGTCGAGGTCGAGTTCATAGCCGAGATGCTCAGTAAGGAACTTGTAGTAGGCGTGACCGTTCTTCCAGCGAGCGCCGTAGTTGCCGTTTTCAAACCCTGAGCGTTCGAAGCCAGACAGCTTGCCCAGCGATTCTTCAGTGCCGACGTAACCAGCGAAGGCCAGCATCATGCCCAAATAAGCCATGGACTGACGCACCAGGTGCTTGTGCACTTCAGCGTTCCAGCGGTCCAGGAGTTCGGAAGAGCTGGTGATTCCGTCCAGCTCGGGGGCTTTGATGCCTACGACCTCGCCCATAATGGTTCGGCCTTCATCCGAGTAGAGGATCTGCTCCATGATCTTCTTGGCGATGGTTTCCTTCGCCAGCTGCTCCGACGGCTTCACGGTCTCGAAAGCATTCTTGATGAACGCGATTCGGGAGCGCTGCACGATCTTGAGCATGCTCTTGAGCTTGTTCTGGGTTTCCTTGTCGTGCTTCTCCTGCTCGGTCAGCTCGGGCTTGACCTTCTTCTCCTTGACGTACCAGGTAGGTTCAGGATCGCGATAGCTGAAGTAGTAGCGGTGGCCGGCCGCCTTGTGTTCTTCGTCGGTCATTTCGTCTTCGACCTTCGACCACGAGGCGTCGTACTGAATGTTGAAGTCTCCAACTTTGGCGTCCAGCTCTTTCAGCTCCGCCTCGCGTTGCGACTTCTTGATTGACATTTCAGTCTCCGTAATGACGCGCTCAACGGTCTCCACGCTGGCACCGTTAGGCATATCCTCGATGCGCTCCACGGCGCGTTCGTACAGGTTGGGGATATCGGACTTCTCTTCCAGCTCCTGCAAGCGCTGTACCGCGTCCAAGCTCAGTCGGCCGGCGGAGTAGGCCTTGGATACGCCATCGTTCTTCAGGGCGACCTTGGCGCGAGCCTGGACTTCCTTGCGGGACATCTTGAACTTTTTGCCCACGGTCGTGATATCCAAGCCCAGATCCAGCAGGCCCTGGATGCCCTTGGATACCTCGGCCTCGGATAACGGTCGGTGGTTGCGGCCGGTGGTCAGCATCGTCTCGATGTCAGCGCGTGGGCCACGATCGGCCTTCGGCACTGGAAGTACCACGCAAGGAACCTCCGTCAGGCCGGCCTGAGCGGCAGCTGCACGTCGGCGGTTACCGTCCTGCACCACGAAGTCGCCCTCGCGGTCCGGATGCGGGTACACCAACAGCGGGTTGAGCAGCCCCAACTCCTTGATCTCGCCGGACAGCTGGGTCAGATCGCCCAAATCCTCACGGATGTTATCGGGGTGCTGATGCACTGCGGAAAGGGCAAGAACTTCAAGTCTGCCGTTGAATTTAGCCAAGAAAATACACCTCTAGTGCGTAAGAAAGATTTGGAAAGAAAGAGTTATGCGGCGCGGAAAGCGCGAAGGTCAGATGCCACCCAGTCGCCAACAGCAAGGACAACCCAGCCAAACGCGGCAATAGCGCACAAGCCACTGAAACCGGAAGGCAACTGCACGGTCAGCATGCAGAGCAACAGCAGCAGACAAATGGCCGGCATATGGATCCAGAACATGCGGCGAACCGCGAAACGAAGAATGTCTGCAGGACTCATGGCGATCATCCTTCGAACAAGGACTGGGCCGGCACAGGGGGAGGAGCGAGGACTGCGGAGAAGTCCGCGATCTCCATCCCGTTCACGTGCAAGTGGCCCACGCCGTTGTCGCCGTCCGCGATGGTTCCGACCTCGACGTAGACGCTGCAGCCGCGGTACTTGTTCTTCGCCCAAGCACTCACCGTTGCCTTAGCAGCCTTGGCACGATCAGACTTGGGTGATTCCAGCCAGGACGTGTGCAGCGTGGCAGATGGCCGGCCGGAACCCTTCGGATTGATCACCACGCGGCCCTCGACCCGGCTCACAGCACTATGCCTTTTCGGGTGAAGACCTCGTCGAGTTTCTTGGTTACCTGTACGGCGACTGACTTCGGCGTGGCCACCACCGAGCCGCCGATGGATACGCGAAGGCCATGCCCGCTGGGCTGGACCATCATATTTTCAGGCGAGCGCATGGACGGATGGTCTGAGCGCTGTACCATCTCTGCCACCTGCTGGCCACGGAACTTATCGACCTGGTCCCGCAGCTCGTCGAGAGCGTCGTCAAGGCGGTCAATGTTCACTAGCGTGTGGTCGATGGCCCCGTTGATGTTGCCGGTGGAGTCGAAGCCTGGCCACTGCTTCAAAGCAAGCAGCAAGTGAACGGTGGCTTCTTTCGCACGGTCGTACGCCTCTTGGCGGGTAACCAGATTCTGTGCTTCGGCCAGACGTGCTGGGGAAACTGACTGGTGATTCTTCCGGAACCAAAACTTAGACATCGGTCTCTCCTCTTCTTGCTTTGCACTTGCCGCACTGGCACGGTCCGTCTTCGTTGGGTGAGAAACCAAGGGCGAACTCGCCCAGGCCTTCCACCGAAGCCAGCTTGCGGCCCATCTCGTTCGCTACACGGTTCGCCACCTTCGCGGACTCCACCCGAGTGCGGTTCAACGCCGCTTCGGACTCGCGCAACTCAGCGGTCTTCTGGTTGTTCTTCGCCCCGGTCAGGAAGAAAAACATTCCCGAGCCGAGCGTGCCAATCGCGGTCAGGCCAACGCCGGAACCGATGACGGTGAAAATCAGATCGTTCACGCCGCCACCACCTGGACGATGGACTCGGCGCGCCAGCTGGCCAGCACAGCTCCTGCCTCACGGATGCACTGCTCCCGCGATGGCCGAGCCTCGACCTGCGTGCTATCAACAGTGTTCGATACACTGGACATTGAAATCACTCCTTACTTACCGTTTGAATGTTTGGTTTCATCGCCCTCAGCAGTTGCACCTGCTGGGGGCATTACCTTTTCCTGGCCGGTCCAGATCCGGTAGGACTGGTCATAGACACCCCAGGCGTCATGCATCACAGCCGACTTCTGCGCGGCCAGTTCCTTCGCCTTCTTATAGACGGCAAGCACGGTCGCATCGGCGGTTCCGGTATCCAGGATCTGTTCTGCAACGTCTACTGCAGCAGAGCCGACGAGCTCGTTAGCTTCAATGGCATCGTTCCGGGCAGTGCGGTAGAGCATCGCGGCCTGGTCGTAGTTGTCGCTGTACCGACTCACGACTGACCTGCCTGGTGCGCCTCGAAGGTGAGCCGCACACAATTGGCGAGTGGCCTTGATTCCGGGTGATCAGTCTCGTGGTCGGCCGGAACCGGGTGTAGCTGCTCGCAGACGAACAGATCACGCTCGAACTCGAAGTGCGTCGCGTACGCCTCGGAGCTGGACAACAGCGAATCCAAGTTCGCGTGAACCTGGGCTCGCATGTCGTCACGCTCTAGCGCATCGCGTACCTCGGTGATGCTGTTCGAGGTGTTGCCGACAGAGTGGCTCTTGACAGCGGCCGTGCTGGCAACCCGGCTCGCGTCTGCCTGAGCGGGTACACAACCGGCGAGCGCGAGGGCTGCGACGGCGAGGGGTGTGAGGTTCTTTTTCATGCCGCACGTACCTTTCCTGACTTATTTTCCGGTTGGCCACTCTTTTCTTCCACTTTGGTCAAAAAAAGATCGTCTACAGCCACGCCTAGGAATTTCGCAATTCGCAACGCTGGTTCTGGCTGCAAAGTGTCAACCTCGCCATTGCAGAGGCGGTTCATGTAGCTATGAGACTTCCACCCCGCAATGCTGGCGAGTTCGCGACGAGACACCTCCTGAATCTCCATGATGGTCAGGAGCTTCTTCCTGTCCTTGAGTTTCATCCAGATATCTCCTAGCTGGATCGGGAACTTTACGACCTTCACTGTACTAGCCTTTCTTCCAAGTGTCCAGATAATCATTACATTAACTGCCCGCTAGTGTCCACTCTTTTTCTACGGATTTACCTAGAACTGCGTGGATTCAGGCATTCTTCGCAATTTATAGCTAGAGTTCTTAGTGTCCACGACATGCTTACAAGAAGTGTCCGCACTGTTTGCGCGTGTCCATGCGATCCGGAAAGACTATGGCTGTGAACGAATTACACCCACTCGGCCGCCTCATCCAGGCAGCGCAAGACCGTGAAGGTTGGTCAACCCGCGACATGGAGAGGGTGGCTGAGCGAAACGGCCACTCGATGAAGCACTCGAATTTTTCTCGGCTGAAGATTGAACCTGTAGTTGCAATCAAAGCCAGCCAGATTCAAGTCCTAGCTTCAGTGCTTGGTGTCTCAGAGCAGGCGGTCGCTTATGCGGCCGTGGCCAGCATGGGAGTCCAAATGGACGCCCAGGATGCATCTTTGGAAAATTCGCTTCGCTATTCAACGGATCTAAGCGTCCGGGACCAGCGATTAGTTTTGTCTCTGGTAGCCGCGATGCATGACGCGGAAAGTGGCATTAATGGACAACGAGGCCAATCTCAAGCAAGCGAAACTTCAACACTGCGAGAGGTGGCGCCCGCGGGTGACGCTCGCCCTGGACAGAAGACCGAACGTGACTACGGCATCACGGAGCTCCACGGCGAAGAAGCCAGGAGCATCCCAGTGCCACCACTCCAGAAACTCGCAGCGCACCCAAAGGTGAAGACCAAGCAAGAGCAACTTGACGCGGAATTGGACCACAGTGTGTCCGATGTTGACCCTGAAGGACGTGATTCCGATTTCTGAAATTGATCTCGCAGCGAAAGACAACGCATTTCGACTTTTGCGGGCTACACTCCAAGGAATCTCGGATAACTTCAACGGCTGGGCTCGGACCTTCAACCAGGCAGACCCTATGGGGCGGATGGCGAGCTCAATCGCTTCGGTAATTGATCAGCACACCAACATGTTCACGGGCTTGGTACTTGAGCATTTGACCCAGGTCTCCCCGGACAAATTTGTCAATCTTGAGCGCTATCTTGACCAGTCCTATAAAAAACTGGATCTTTCTTCTGCCAATACACTTCAAGATCTGACGAGGGTTTTGCACTGGATGGAAGAGGTCTACTTCATGGAGTTAGACCCCGCACACTATATTCCCGAGTTGTCTAACGACCCAACTTACGGCAAGAAGTTCTCCAACCTCCGTCGAGATTTCATAGATCTCCAGTATGCCTTGAAGAAGGAGGAGCAGCAGTTGGCGCTTGATCGCCAAGCAGCAGCGGCGATTGATAAACTCAACTCCATCAATCTGGATCCGGATGAGATATCGAGCCTTCGGAATCGGTTGGAAAGCCAAGCTACTGACTTGAGTTCGTGGACAGTTCGAGCAGAGAATTTGGCGAGGGATCTTGAGGGAACTAAAAGCACGATAAGCCAACTAGAGTCACAGGCACTGGATGCAGTAAATAATTTCTCCGCCGCCCAGGCAAGGTATGACGCAGTTTCTAAGCGGTCCTCGGCAGACACGCTTGTGCAACATTTTCAGTCGTTTCGTAAAAAGCATGATGTGTCAACCATGTTCTTCTTCACAATTGGAATCATGGTCCTTTTCGGAGTGGCAGACTTTTCAGTAACCTTTGCATTGCAGTCCGGGGACGCCGAATTTAATTTGCCTGAACTGTCATGGCGGTTCGCAATTGTGGCCGGGGGCGGAGCGATTGGAACTTATTTGTTGCGACTGGCCACATATCATCGCCGCCTCGCAGTTTGGGCGGACACGATGCAAGTTCAGCTTCAAACGTTTGCCTCCTACACCGAGCAAATCGGAGACGAAGCTTCCAAAAATCAACTTCGCGCCGAATTTGCGAAACGAGTATTTGGCGAAGAGCCAGGGCGCCCTCAATCCGGTTCCGGCGAAAAAATCGAAAGTATCAGCATCGCTGATCTTTCGACGCTCATCGCCAATATCGCCAGAATCCAAGTTAAGTAACGTCACCGACCGCTGATGTCACGGACCTGATTCCAGTCATATTGTGACTTGCAAGCTTTCGAACATATATTCGATTATATGCAAACTGTATGGGCTATGCTGCGCTCGTTCGCGCACGTCATTATCATTTGGAATCGTCCTCACCCGGACATAGTTGCGGCCACGGATGGTCGGCGTATCTGGATCGACCCGAAACTCACCGCAGTGGAGCGGAAATGCTTCCTGGCGCACGAGGCAATCCACATCCGGCACGGTCACGACGGCTGCCAGTCGCGGGCCATCGAACGGCAAGTCTGCCTGGAAGTAGCTCGTTTCCTTGTCAGCTTCGAGAGCCTACAGGAAGTTGCAGGCTGGTCACGCTGCCCGGCCGAAATGGCCGAGGAAATCGGCGTCACCGAACAAGTCATCCTGGATCGGCTGGCCACGTTAGACGGCGACCAGATCCAGGCGCTTTGGCCGCCAGGCGAACATATCGCCTAACCACTTATTCCCATCCCGTAATTAGTCGCGCCCAAAAACTCGCGTCAACGCACAAAGTAGAAGCATCTCCGAAGCACAGGAGTGATTCCGATGAATCCAAAGAGGACCCAGCAACGACCCCGAGCTATCCTCTACCTGCGCCAATCCGTGGCCAAGGAGGAATCCATCAGCCTAGAGCTGCAAGAGGACGCAGGCCGCCGCTACGCTAC
Source organism: Glutamicibacter sp. NPDC087661 (assembly GCF_044743275.1). Taxonomy (NCBI): domain Bacteria; kingdom Bacillati; phylum Actinomycetota; class Actinomycetes; order Micrococcales; family Micrococcaceae; genus Glutamicibacter; species Glutamicibacter sp. NPDC087661. Next base: position 111,431 of record NZ_JBIUWE010000007.1, on the reverse strand, counting down.
ACAGGCAGGCTACGATGTAGTCGCAGTCGAGTCCGATCACGGTATCAGCGGCCGAACATGGAAACGCCCGGCAGTGCTGCGCGTCATGAAGATGATCGAAGACCAGGAAGCCGACGTCATCATCCTCTGGAAATGGTCACGCCTCTCACGCGCACGCCTGGACTGGGCTGTGGCCATCGACAAGGTTGAAGCTGCCGGCGGCCGTATCGAATCCGCGACTGAGCAAGTCGACGTCAGCACGTCCACTGGACGCTTCGCCCGCGGCATGCTCGCAGAATTCGCAGCCTTCGAATCCGAACGCATCGGCGACACCTGGAAGGAGGCACACCGGCGCCGCATCGAGCAGGGCCTGCCGGCGACTGGCAAGAAACGCTTCGGCTACCAGTACGACAAGAAGACCGGTTTCATCCCGGACCCCATCGAGGGCCCGATCCTTCAAGAGTGTTACCGCAAATACGTCGCCGGGGCCTCCTTCTACGACATTACCGACTACCTCAACGCAGGACCCACCAAGCCTGGGGAAGGCTACACCGGGCCGAAGCCGGGCATCTGGTCAGCAAACACCGTACGCCGCGTCATGGACAACCCCTTCGCCTCAGGCCGCTTCATCTCCAAAGGAGAAGTCCGCCAAGGGATCCACGAACCGTTGATCAGCGAAGAAACATGGGAACAATTCCAGGTGCGCCGCAAGAGCCGTCGGGTCACCCGCTCCCGCACCAAAGGAAAATACCCGTACACCGGCCTGATCTTCTGCGAGCTCTGCGGCCACGGAATGTACGCCGGCCTCTTTGGCTCAGACCACACCCTCAAATACCGCTGCAGCGGGGCCGCCCAATGGAAACTCCACCCCGGCGGCTACGTCATGAACAGCACCATCGAAGCCACCCTACTTCCCTGGCTGTCCGACATAGCGGATGAAATCAACGAGGCCACCCAGGACCACAAGGCACCTAAGCCCCACGACCCCACACCCGGACTTCGGCGAGCGCTGATCAAGGTGGAGTCCAGGTTGGAGGCGTTGACTGAGAAGCTGGTGGATGGGACGGTGCCGCAGGAGGTCTATGAGCGGATGCGTGATCAGTGGGTCGGTGAGAAGAAGTCTCTGGAGGATCAGCTGATGGCGGCGCGTGTCGAGTCCCGGGTTGAGCCCTTGAAGTTGCCTCCTGATCTGATGGAGCAGTGGGGTGAGATGCCGGCGGAGGTGAAGCGGGAGCTGCTGGCCAGGGTGGTGGCGAAGATTGTGGTGAAGCCTGGTCGGCCTCGTGGTCAGGTGCAGATCGTGCCTCGCTGGGGGAGTACTTCCTAGTCAGGGTCTAGGAGCAGTCAGGTACTAGTCATACTCATGTCCGCGTTGCTGGTTGCCGCCTTGCTGGCCATTGCAGGGCCTAGGCTGCAGGACCTGTTCAACCAAGCGATCGATCGAGTTTCCGGATTGGGATAACCGCGCATGTGGTCGAGTGCGGGGTCTCCTGGAAATTCGGAATCTGCGGAACTTGTAGATTGCGAGAACGGGTCTGCTGTAGCCGAATTTGTCATGGTCACAACGTTGCTTGTGGTCATCGCAATGACGCTCATCCAACTCGCGTTGGTACTGCATGTGCGCAACACCCTGATTGACGCAGCATCGAACGGCGCCCATTACGGTGCTTTGGCCAATCGGTCAGTATCCGACGCTCGAAGCAGAACTCGGATGTTGATCACCGAAAGCTTGCATGGCGGATTTGCCCGTGACATTGCTGTGAGCACAACCCGCGTTGGTGATAGCCAGTTGGTAACCGTATCGGTTAACACTAGGGTGCCCTTAATCGGGTTCTTGCCCAACGGGTGGGATTTGCAGGTTCAGGGAGAAGCTGTGCGTTATGGGTAGAGCCAAGTATCTCGCTGCCGCGATGCACAAGAGAATCCGGGCCGAAGATCGCGGCAGCGCGATAGTGGAGTTTATTTTTGCTTCAACTGTCTTGCTGATTCCCATGGTGTACCTGATTCTGGCCGTCGGACAGCTGCAAGGCGGTAGCTATGCCGTGGTTGGAGCTGCTGATCATGCAGCGAAGGTTTTCGCCGCCGCCGATAACCCCGCCCAGGCAAGGTCAGATGCGCACGCAGTCGTACGAAGAACCATGAACAACTTTGGATATGCCGACGCTCGCACATCGATTAGTTGCGACAAGGAATGCTTGAGTCCGGGCAGTGTCGTCACTGTGACGGTAGCGTTGGATGTTCCCCTTCCTTTCGTTTCCGACTGGGCAGAGGTATCTGCTTTCACCGTGGATTCTTCAGCCTCGCAAAGGACTGATCGCTTTGGCTAGGACAAAACGCGCTGCCCTGAATCCACGGGACGAGGATGGACAATCCTTAGTGCTGGCAATCGGCTTGTGCGCCATCACTTTGCTGACTATTTCAGTGGTGCTAGCAGTCAGCGCAGTCAACCTCAAAGCGCGTCAGCTGTTGTCAATTGCCGACGGGGCGGTCGTGGCTGCCGTGGATGAATTCGAATTTGTTGCGGACAATGGCGACCCGAGGATTCAGTTGGACCAGCAGCGCGTGCAACAAGCCGTGCAACAGTACCTTTCGGATGTGGGTGCGGCCGGCCGCGTCGACAATTTACGCATTGGCCGGGTGCAGATCACGCCTGATGGGCAAGGCGCGAATCTCGTGCTGCAGGGCTCGGTGCAACCGCCGATAGTGGGGTGGATCGTTCCAGACGGAGTACCAATATCTCTAGATTCATCAGCAAGAACTGTACTGAGCAGGTGAACACCTCCGCGCAGAGCAGCATGGATGTTCCAGGGAAGCGGGAAATGCACAAGTACTGGGAAGCAAGAGAAAGAACGTGTCAGCGAGCAACGCTGCTGCATGCCCCAGGAGCGGAATCCAAGAAGGATGGATCCAGCGCAACCGGATCCATCATTTTTGCGGTAGTTCGGGCTTCTTTGGAAGCTTGCGGACCCCACCTCCAAATCCCAGTTCAGAAATACTGTTCGAGAACTGACTGGCCGGATTCCCGATCGACCCGTGGATGCAAGCCTTGCAAGTTGGCTAGGGGTTCCACAGCGCGATTTTCAGTGAAAACCTCGATTGGAACTTCTTTTCGGCGATAGCACCGGACTCATTGATCAATGGCTAAATGACGTAGTCTTAGAGGACCATGGCAAAAACTGACTTCTCCGCTGAAATCCGCTCACTGCGTTCTACATTCTCCGCAATTGAAGACGTGAGCGATGTCGAGCAGATCAAAGCTGACATCGCAGTCCTCTCGGAGGAAGCTGGCGTTCCGAACCTCTGGGATGATCCGGCCGCCGCGCAGATCGTTACCAGCAAGCTATCGCATCGCCAGTCTGAGCTGGAACGGCTGACCCGGCTGAAGACCCGCATCGACGATTTGGAAGTCTTGGTTGAGCTTGCTGAACTTGAAGACGACGATGATACGTTGCACGAAGCGGATAGAGAGCTCGTCAGCGTCCAGAAGTCCCTTGCCGAACTCGAAATTGTTACCCTTCTCAACGGTGAATTCGATGCTCGCGGAGCGGTTGTCACGATTCGCTCCGGTGCCGGCGGCGTTGATGCCGCCGATTTCGCAGAGATGCTTTTGCGCATGTACCTGCGCTGGGCTGAACGCCGTGGTTACAAGGCCACCGTTATGGATACCTCGTATGCCGAGGAGGCCGGCCTTAAATCGGCAACCTTCGAAATCGACGCACCGTATGCCTTCGGCACACTCTCGGTAGAAGCCGGCACGCACCGTCTGGTTCGTATTTCACCATTCGATAATCAGGGACGTCGCCAGACGTCGTTTGCCGCAGTGGAGGTCGTGCCGCTGATTGAGCAGACTGACACCATCGAAATCCCTGAATCTGAAATCCGCGTGGACGTCTTCCGTTCCTCTGGCCCTGGCGGACAGAGCGTTAACACCACCGACTCTGCAGTACGCATGACGCATATTCCTACCGGAGTTGTCGTCTCGATGCAGAACGAAAAGTCGCAGATCCAGAACCGTGCTGCCGCACTTCGAGTTCTGCAATCGCGGTTGCTGCTTCTGAAGAAGGAACAAGAAGACGCCCAGAAGAAGGAATTCGCCGGAGATGTGAAGGCATCTTGGGGCGATCAGATGCGATCCTATGTGCTTAATCCGTACCAAATGGTCAAGGACCTGCGTACCGAACATGAAGTCGGCAATACCCAGGCAGTACTTGATGGTGAAATTGACGATTTCATTGATGCAGGCATCCGCTGGCGTGCAGGACAGCGTCGCCCTAGTAAGTAAGCGAAATCGCGAATTCCAGCTGGTCTAAACGCTTTTGCCACAGAGGGTGTAAGTATCATCACCGTTACGAACTCCGTTTCGCTAATTCCAGCTAGTCATGCCTAAGCTGGGCATTCTGCGTTAGCTGTATGTACGGCATGAATCTCGCAACACACCTTATATTTCGGCTGGTTAGCTACCTGGCACCGATAGTGTTTGGAAGACTGGCGCACCAAAAGACGTTTGATCTCGAGATTGGTATTCGTGGGTCGCGCCCCGACGAAGACTAGCGATTGAAGACATGATTAAATTCGAAAACGTCTCGATGGTTTACGAGCCAAAGCAGCAGAATGCAGCTTTGGACGATATAAACATCGAGATAGACCGTGGCGAGTTCGCCTTCTTGGTTGGCGAATCCGGTTCGGGTAAGTCGACCTTCCTCAGCTTGGTGCTGCGCGAAAAGCGCTCCACCGACGGATCCGTCTACGTGGCGGGACAGAACCTCAACCGCATTCCGAGCCGCCGTGTGCCTAAGCTGCGCCGTGACATCGGTTTCGTTTTCCAGGACTTCCGCCTGCTGCGCGAGCGCACGGTCTTCGACAACGTCGCGTTCGCCATGGAGGTCATTGGAGCTTCACGGGCCCAGATCCGCGAGCGTGTGCCAGATGCACTTAAAATGGTCGGCCTTGAAGATAAGGCGCGTCGCAAGCCAACTGAACTTTCCGGTGGCGAGCAGCAACGCGTCGGCATTGCCCGCGCCATTGTGAACAGGCCCTCGATCCTGCTTGCCGATGAGCCTACGGGTAACCTCGACCGCAAGAACAGCATCGAAGTCATGAACGTGCTCAACCGCATTAACCAGAACGGTACGACTGTCCTGATGGCTACGCACGCACATGAACTGGTGAGCGAATACCGCCACCGCGTTATTGAACTGAGTCGCGGGCAGGTCATCCGCGATGAAATTGATGGACAGTACGCCCCGATGACCACCGTGGTGAACCAGGACGGTTCGCGCGAACTGCTCGTCGGCGATTCCGCCGTGGAGTACGACGAAGAGTCACAGGTTGCTGAGGACAAGAAAGACGAGGACCAGTGAGACTAGGATTTATTCTCCGCGAAGCGGCGAAGGGCCTGCGGCAGAATGTCGTCATGGTCGTCTCTGTGGTGCTGGTGACTTTCGTATCGTTGACCTTCGTCGGTGCCTCGGTATTACTGCAGCTCCAGATCAACCAGATGAAGGGCTACTGGTACGACCGCATGGAAGTTGCGGTGTACCTCTGTGATGACACGAGCACTTCGCCCAACTGCGCTGGTAGCGCGGTTTCCGAAGAGCAGCGCCAGAGCATTGAAGAGATGCTCAAATCAGAGCAGCTTGCGCCGTATATCAAGGAATTCGCCTACGAGTCGAAGGACCAGGCATACGAAAACTTCCTCGACCAATACGAGAACTCGGCATTGGTTGACCAGGTCACTGCTGAGCAGCTGCCCGAATCATTCCGCGTCGCACTGGTAGATCCGGAGAAGTATCCGGTGATCAACGAAGCGTTCTCCACGGTACAAGGCGTTGACTCGGTCATTGACCAACGGGAACTGCTTGAAAAGGTCTTCCAGTTGGTGCGCGTGGCATCCGCCGCCGCTGCTGTCGTTGCAATCGTGATGATTGTTTGCGCGGTGCTGCTGACCGGTACGACTATCCAGCTCTCAGCCATGCACCGGCGACTCGAAACAACGATCATGCGACTGGTTGGTGCATCGAAAGCAACGATTCAGCTGCCGTTCATTATCGAAGGAGTCATCGCGTCGCTGATTGGTGGATTGCTGGCTTCTGGCACCTTGTGGTTGCTGCTGAAGTTCCTCGTCGAGGATAAGTTGGCCAATGAAAACGTCGGTGTAGCGTTCATCTCCACCAGCGAAATATGGCTAGTTGCTCCGATACTCTTGATTATTGGTATCGTTTTGGCCACAATTTCATCAGTGGTAACGTTGAAGCGTTACCTGAAGGTTTAGCTGAAACGTTATCTAGGCTTGAACTGAAGTACGCAATTTCTAAAAGGAGCTTTATGCTGTCGAACGCAGTGCGACGTAAATTCTTACGCGCCTCCATCGGTGGAGCAATGGCTCTCGCGCTCACGCTGCCCGCAGGGCTGGTAGCCGCCGATGAACTGGACGACAAGAAAGCTCAAGTCGAAAAGAACATCGATACCCTCGAGAACGACATGGAATTCTTGGATGCCGACATTCAAGAAACCGACAGGAAATTGCGTGACCAGCAAGCACAGGTTCCTGTAGCCCAGCAGGCATTGGCTGACGCGCAAAGCCGCGTAGCCAATGCACAGGCCACCCTTTCCGATCTCAACAACCGCTTAATCAGCGCGCAAGCGACTCGTGATGAAGTGGCTAAGCAGATCGAGGAAAACGCGGCTAAGCTTTCCGACGCTCAAGATGCGATGGCGCAGATCGCTTCTGAAGCTTATAAGCGCGGCGGCGTTTCTGGCGGGCTGGACATGATCCTCAACATGGATTCGGCGACCAAGATGGCCGATGGCCTGGACATGGCCAACCGCGCCATGGAATCCCAGAATGCCGCATACAATGACCTGGCCCAGGAACAAGCCAGCAATGAAAGCAACAAGCTTCGCCTGGTTGCTGTTGAAAAGGAAATTTCCTCCCTGAAAGCCCAGGCTGAGGAAGCCTTGGCGCAGGAGCAGGCGGCGCGAGATGCTGCGCAGAACGCCAAGAACGAACTGGATGCGCTGGTTGCCAGCACCGAAGAACTCAGTGCTGAACTTGAAGCGCAGAAGCCGCGTATCCAGGCGAAACTGCAATCGCAGCAGAAGGAATACGCCGCGGTCAACCAGCAGATCAAGGAACGCCAGGAGCGCTTGATCAGGGAAGCTGCCGAACGCAAGCGCAAGGCAGAAGAAAAAGCGCGCCGCGAAGCAGAAGCCGAGCGAAAGCGCATCGCCGAGGAAAAGGCGGCCTACGAAGCTGAGCAGGAGCGCAAGGCAGCAGAAGCTCGCGCAGAGAAAAAGGCCTACAAGAAGAAGGCCTATGTAGCACCCAAATCCGAGCCAAAGGCACCGACATATGCCGAGCCAAGCAGCTGGGGTTTGGTTAAGCCCACTACCAGTAACCGATTGACCTCGACCTTCGGGTGGCGCCCGACTCCAGCTGGAACAATCGACTATGGCGGCCGTGGCGGCTATGTCCACGCAGGCATTGACTGGGGATTCGGCGGCCAGTGCGGCTCGCCAATCACGGCTGCTGCCTCCGGTGAAGTGTGGATGGCCGGTTGGGGCGGATCCTCGGGTAACAAGGTCACCGTTTCTCACGGCGTCATCAAGGGCAAGGCCCTGGCCACCAACTATCACCACATGTCCCGCATCGCGGTAAGCGTCGGCCAGCATGTGAAGCAGGGCCAGGTTATAGGCTACGTTGGCACCACCGGCAATTCGACCGGCTGCCATCTGCACTTCGAAACGATCATCAATGGTTCACATGTGAACCCCTTGGGACTTCTCTAGCGCTAGACTTGTAATCTGTGCGCGGGAATCCGCCCGCGACATGCAAGGAGTAACGTGGCTAAGAAGAATCAAGAAGATCGAGTAATCGCGAGCAACCGCAAGGCGCGCCACGATTTCGAAATACTCGACACCTTCGAAGCTGGCATGGTGCTCACGGGTACTGAGGTGAAGTCGCTTCGCGAAGGCAAGGCCTCGCTGGTTGACGGTTTCGGCCAGTTCTACCGTGGCGAGCTGTACATCGAGAACGTCTACATCCCCGAGTACCTCAATGGATCGTGGACCAATCACGCGGCCCGTCGTCGCCGCAAGCTCTTGCTGCACCGCCAGGAACTGCTCAAGATCGAACGCAAAATCAGTGAAGCCGGCCTGACCGTCGTCCCGCTGAGCTTGTACTTCAAATCCGGTCGGGCGAAGCTGGAGATCGGCGTTGCCCGCGGTAAGCGCGAATACGACAAGCGCCAGACCTTGAGGGAAAAGCAGGATAATCGCGAGGCGTTGCGTGCCATGCGCGAACGCAACCGCGGAAACGCATAAGGTTAGCTTGTGGCGCATTTCGCATTGGGGGAAACCCGGGCAGTGCGCTATGATTGGTAGACACGCCCTAGGGTGTGGTTGTACCCGGGAGACCGGGACTGACAACAAAATACGGGGATGATCGGTTTCGACGGTGTGAGTCGCGACAGATGAAGCGGGCCGAGGACGCAAAGTTATCTCGTAAACGCCCTTTGCAAACCAATAAGTGCCGAATCAAAGCGCACTGACTTCGCTCTCGCTGCCTAAGCAGCCAGACGGTCCGTTAGCCAGGGGACGCTATCGCCCCTGTTCCTAACGTCATTTAGATAGCCAATGTATCCAGCGGATGTTGCCGCTTCTGGATACACATTTAGGCAACTGTGCCCGGATCAACCACATGTTTGCGTGATGGTTGGGGCAGAGAAAATCCGCAGCAAACTGCGCCCGGAGAAGACCTGGCAACACCACATCGGACGGGAGTTCAATTCTCCCCATCTCCACAATATCCAGCTCCGGAGCCAGGCCCATAGGTCTGGCTCCGGAGCTTTTTGTTTGTTTCGGAGTCCGCAGTCACATCGCGAGCCTGTTCGCGGGATGGAGAATTTACACATAGACTTGAAATGAAAGTCCAAGGCTTTCGAAACGACAGCGTGTGCAGAAACGGAGTGAGATTGAAGTCGATGGGTAAAAACAGTTCCCAGCGGGTATCGCCTTTCCTTTCAGCAAGCTATGCGGCAGTTGCCTTCCTCTTGGAAGTAGGATTGCTTTTCGCCGCGGCACTAGCCGCTATCGCTTTCATCCCATGGCCGACAATTCCAGCAATCCTTGTAGTAGTTGTCCCGCTGCTGATCCTCTGGTCGATTTTCTTCTCGCCGAAAGCCGTCATCAAGTTGAGGCTGCGAACCCGTCTGCTCCTGGTCCATATCATTTACCTCATCGGAGCCTACGTGCTGTGGCTGAGCGTCGACCATTCCTTCTACGATCAATCGCAGATTTGGGCCATCGGAATGCTTGCGTTGACCGGTATCAGCGCCATTCTGGTCATCGCCACCGGCGGATACGTGGTCCCGCACGATCGAACCAAGCAGCCACCGAAGCAAGTTCCGAGCCGGGCACGAGCGGGTGCTCCCAAGGGACGCCGGGCAGCACGCTAGAACTGATGGAATGCCAAGCCGAAAGGCTTGGCATTTTTCGTTTGCGGCTAGAAGAGCCCAGCGACGTGGTAGCCGAGCAATGCCGCGAGCACCGCTCCAGCGAGGGTCCCCAATGCATTGGCCAGGCTGGCTGCGAGGCGGCCGGCCTGGAGCAGCCGGACAGTTTCGAAACTGGCCGCCGAAAACGTCGTGTAGCCGCCGAGCAATCCTGAACCTATGGCCGCAAGCCATTGCGCCGACAACAACTGCTGGGCCATCAGCCCGGTCAGCGCACCCAGCGCGAAGGAGCCGGAGAGATTGACCAGGATCGTGCCCCAGGGCAGCGGGGCCGGAAGCCACCGCTTGATCAGGGCATCGACCACGAAACGCAGGCAGGCGCCAAGGCCGCCGCAGAGCGCAACGATAAGAAATAAGCCGGGGGAGAGCACTAGTGAAGCCCTCCCGATTTCCGGGCCATGCGCCTAGCACCGGCGGCGATTCCGCACCAGGTTGCCAATGCACCGAAGAACACCGTGAACAGTGCGTAACCCAGGGCATGGAGCGCTGCGCCGGATGCGAACATCTGCATGCTGCCGGTGGCCAGCGCGCTGTAGGTCGTGAAGCCGCCCAGGAAACCGGTGCCCAGCAGCAGCCGCAGCCGGTGACGCTTGCCCTCGTCGAGGCCGGGATGCGAAAGCGCCTCGAGCAGCAGGCCGAGCAGGAACGCCCCCAGCATGTTGGCTAGGAAAATCGCGATCGGGAAACCGCCGGGATCTGGCAGCAGCAGGCCCAGGCCTTGCCGGCAGGCAGTACCGGCAGCGCCGCCAAGGAATACCAGCAGCAGGAAACGCGGGTTGAGGAAGGAACCCTGCGCGGGGCGCTGGGCCATGGGTGTTGGCGGACGGGTCATGAATTGCGAATCTGTTCTGCGCGGCGTGGCGGGACGAGGAGCACCGGATGGCGCTGTCGATGGGTCAGATGCACCGCTACCGAACCGTTGAGCAGTTCCCCAATAGTGTTGGCCATGGAACGCTCCCGAACCCCGAGCACAATCAGCGCCGCATCATGCTGCAGGGCAAGATGCGACAGCTGCTGACCGGGGCCACCGGCCGCGGCATGCGCCTGCCATTCCAGTCCCGATCCGCCGAGCTGGGCTTCGAGCTGCTGCAGAAGCCGTGCCGGGAAGCGCTCAATTGCTTCGTCCCCGGATTCGGGATCCAGCGGTGCGCTGCGGATGGTGCCATCGGGAAGCTCTTCGAGCGGATAGCGGGTGGGATCCACGTGGACGCAAAGCAACCGCGCTCCGAGCGCGCCTGCGAGGTCTGCGGCTGCGTCCAGAACGTGGGGATCGAGGCGATCCGGGATGCCCAGGATGATCGGTCGTGTCTCCAATGGCCCTCCCTTTGGCAGTGGGGCGCACCGTGCAGCGCGTCGCTGCTTTTAATTCTTGCACAGCCGGCAATCAGCTAGGCTTTGCGCACCCAGATCAGCGAAGCCTCAATGAAATCCAGCTGATGCGGCAGCTCGATGACCGCCCCGGGAACCAGCCCCTGGGCGGCGGCACGACGCAGGAACTGGGGATCTTCATCGCTGATCCGGTCGATGACGGCCCGGGCACCGGAGAAGCGGTCAAGCCGGATGGCCCCGGAGACCGGCAGTTCCCCTTCCGCGCTGGGAATCGCGTCGCCATGCGGATCGTGGCGCGGGTGGCCCAGCCGGGCTTCCAGGGCGTTGATGAAGCGGTCGGTGACGGTGTGCTCCAGGGCCTCGGCCTCGTCATGCACCTCATCCCAGCCGTAGCCCAGCTCATCACGCAGGAATGTTTCCAGCAGGCGGTGGCGGCGCACCATGCGCAAGGCCTCGCGCCGGCCGGTGCCGCTGAGCGTAATGGCCCCGCGCGGCACGTGATGGACCAGGTGCTTGGCTGCGAGCTTCTGCACCATGGCGGTGGCCGAGGCAGGGGACAAGCCCAGCTGGTCGGCCAGCGCGCCGGTGCCCACTTCGGTGTCTTCCCATTCGGTGAGCAGGTACACCGCCTTGAGGTAGTCCTCTTGGCTGGTGGTCAGCCCGGCCGGCCCGCGTCGTGCAGTTGCCATCGTCCTCGCGCTGCCTAGCTGCGGTTCAGGTAGGGAAGGATCGCCTCGTGCAGCTTGCCGTTGGTGGCCAGGGCGTTGCCGCCATGGCAGCCCTCTTCTCCGGCCACCGAGGTGAAGCGGCCCCCGGCTTCGCGTACCACCGGCACCAGGGCGGCCATGTCGTAGAGCTCCAGTTCGGGTTCGAAGGCCGCATCGACCGCGCCTTCGGCCAGCAGCGCGTAGGACAGGAAATCCCCGTAGCCGCGGGTGCGCCACGCGGTATCCAGCAGTTCCAGGAAGCCCTCGAGCTTGCCGGCCTCCTTCCAGCCGTTCAGCGAGGCGTAGGCCAGCGAGGAGTCAGACAGCTCGCTCACCGAGGAGACCTTGATCTGGCGGGTGGCGGTGGTACCGGCGGTGGCACCCGGTTCGGTGACGTACGCGCCCAGGCCGCTCGCGGCATGCCAGCGGCGGGTCATGGCCGGGGCGGAGATGACTCCCAGCACCGGTTCGCCGTCGATCTCCAGCGCGATCAGCGTGGCCCAGACGGGTACGCGGCGCACGAAGTTCTTGGTGCCGTCGATCGGGTCGATGACCCAGCGCCGGGAGCCGGTTCCGTGCACGCCGAATTCTTCGCCGAGCACCGAATCATCGGGGCGGTGGGCGGCCAGCTCGGCCAGGATCAGCTGCTCGGCGCCGCGGTCGGCGTCGGAGACCGGGGTCATGTCCGGCTTGGATTCGACCACCAGGTCGTTGGCGCCGTAGCGGGCCAGGGTGAAGGCGTCGACCTTCCCGGCCAGAGCCAGGGCGAAGTCGAGATCTTGCTGCAGGGTGTATTCAGCCATGGTGTTGCGGGCGCCTAGAGCGCGCCGAGCTCCTTTTCGTGCGTGGTTTCCTCGGTGGTGACCAGCCGGCGGTAGGAGGCCAACCGGTCAGCGGCCTGGGTGCCTTCGGCATTTTCGGCCCAAGCTTCCAGCGCGCAGCCCGCCTCGCCGGCGGCATGGGTGCAACCGCGCGGGCAGCCGGTGGCGATTTCTGCCAGGTCCTCGAAGGCGGCCAGGATATTGTCCCGGTCTACCAGTCCCAGCCCGAAAGAACGGATGCCGGGGGTGTCGATCAGCCAGGATCCAGGGGTGTCGCCCAGGCGCAGTGCCAGGGCGTTGGACGAGGTATGGCGTCCGCGGCCGGTGACCGCGTTGACGTGCCCGGTGGCGCGGGTCGAACCGGTCAGGGCGTTGACCAGGGTGGACTTGCCTACTCCGGAGTGGCCCAGCACTACCGAGACGCAGCCGGAGAGGATCTCTTCGAGTTCGGCCAGCGCGCCGGCATCCAGCCGGGCGCTGGAACCGTCGGCGCCGCGCGCGTCCACGCCGGAGGCGTCGGCAGTGGTGGTGCGGGAGATGACCACGGGGAACTCCAGTCCCTCGTAGTGCTTGAGGAAGTCGGCCGGATCCTTCACATCCGCCTTGGTCACGCACAGCACCGGCTGGATGCCGGCGTCGAAGGCGGCGACCAGCGCGCGGTCCACGAAGCCGGTGCGCGGCTCGGGATTGGCGGCGGCCACGACGATGACCAGCTTGTCGACATTGGCGACGACCACGCGCTCGGTGGCGTCGGTGTCGTCGGCGCTGCGGCGCAGCAGCGTGGTGCGCTCTTCGATGCGGATCAGCCGGGCCAGGGTATCGGGCTTTCCGGAGGTGTCGCCCACCAGTCCCACCAGGTCCCCGGGCACGATCGCCTGGCGGCGCAGCTCGCGGGCCCGGGCGGCGATGACGATGCGCTCCGTGGCGGTGTCCTCATCCAGGATTGCGGTGTAGCGGCCGCGGTCCACGGTGATGATGCGGCCGATGACCGCCTGTTCGTAGGCCGGGCGGTCCTTGGTGCGCGGACGGCTGCCCTTCTTGTTGGGGCGGACGCGGACCGAGGATTCGTCGTAGTCGGAGTAGCGCATTAGCCCTGGCCCTTTGCGGTAGCCGCCATGCGGGACCATAGCTGCGGGAAATCCGGCATGGTCTTGGCGGTGGTGGCGATGTTTTCCACGCGCACCCCGTCGATGGCCAGGCCCAGCAGGGCGCCGGCGGTCGCCATGCGATGGTCCTCGTAGGAATCGATATCCGCTGCCTGCAGGGCTCCGGGAACGATTTCCAGCGCGTCCGCGGTGGCGGTGATTCTGGCGCCCACCTTGGACAATTCGGTTTCCAGCGCGGCCAGCCGATCGGTTTCATGGCCGCGCAGGTGCCCGATGCCGGTCAGCTTGCTCGGCGAATCGGCCAGCACGCACAGTGCTGCCAGGGTAGGGGCCAGCTCGGAGGCATCGGCGTAGTCGATGCCGCGGATGACTCCGGTTCCGCGCACGGTGAGCACGCCGTCGCCGCCGTGGCTGACTTCCGCTCCCATCGCGGCCAGTATTTCTACCCACTTGCCGCCGACCTGGGTGGTCCTGGCAGGCCAGAAGGGCACGCGCACGGTGCCATGGCTCGCCAGCGCGGCGGCCAGGAACGGTCCGGCGTTGGACAGGTCCGGTTCCACGGTGACGGTGAAGCCCGCCAGCTGGCCCGGGGCGATGCTCCAGCCGCGCGCGTCGGCATCGACGCTTACCTCTACGCCCAAATCGCGCAGGGTCTGGACGGTCATCGCGATGTGGTCCGGGGAAGCGATAGGCCCCGGCGCGGCGCGCAGCTTCAGCCCGCCGGGCAGTGCCTGGCCAACCAGCAGCAGCGCGGAGATGAACTGGGAGCTGCCCGACGCGTCGATGACCACTTCGGCATCCTGCTTCAGCTCGCTGGCATCAATGGTGAAGGGCAGCATGCCGGTGCTCCCGGCGTAGTCGATGCGGGCGCCCAAGGCTGCCAGCGCGTCCAGTACCGGGGCCATGGGCCGCACGCGGGCCGCGGCGTCGCCGTCGAAGGCCACCTTGGCGCCGGCGACGGCAGCCAATGGGGGAACGAAGCGCATCACCGTGCCCGCCAAGCCGCAGTCGATCGCCAGCGGTCCGGCGGCCAGCTGGCCCGGGGTGATGTCCACGGTGGTGGAGCCGTCGGCCTGCTCGGTGCGCTTGATCCCGACCCCGAATCCGGCCAGGGCGCTGAGCATCAGCTCGGTGTCGCGGCTGATCAGCGTGTTGTGGATCGTGGATGGCGAGGAGGCCAGGGCCGCAAGGATCAGATACCGGTTGGTCAGCGACTTCGAAGCTGGCACCGGGACGGTTGCATCCAGTCCGGCGGCGGCATAGGGCGCTGCCCACCAGTTCTTTTCTGCGTCGTGCAGCTGATCGAGGGGGCTCCCGGGGGCGCTTGCAGTGCTGATTGGTAGATCCTTAGGCTCGAGGCTTCAATTCGGGGCCGCTGGCAGTACCGCAAGTACTGTGCGCCCACTGCCTAATTCTAGCCGAGATCGGTGCGGGAATAAGGCTTTAGCTCCGCTGGTTATACCTACTGTGACGATACGACAGGACACTTCAAACGCCGGCGGCACCGCTTGCGCCGTCGCCGAGCAACCGCGGCCGGCCCGGGCCCGCGCTGGCACGCGCATAAAGCCGTTCGAACGCGTAGACTCGGCAGTGATGAACAACAAGAGTGTGGACGAGAATTTGCCCGATGTGGCCTCCGAGTCCGAGCAGCAGCGCCGCGAACGCTTCGAGCGTGACGCGATGCAGTACGTGGACCAGCTCTATTCGGCTGCCCTGCGCATGGCGCGCAACCCGTCGGATGCCGAGGATTTGGTGCAGGAGGCCTACACCAAGGCCTATTCCGCCTTCCACCAGTACAAGCCGGGCACCAACCTGAAGGCCTGGCTGTACCGCATCCTGACCAACACGTACATCAATTTGTACCGCAAGCGCCAACGCGAGCCGCTGCGCACTTCCACCGATACGGTCGAGGATTGGCAGATGGCCCAGGCCATGGAGCATTCGCCGACCGGCTTGCGCTCGGCCGAGGCCGAGGCGCTGGACCACCTTCCGGATTCGGATGTGAAAGCCGCGCTGCAGTCGATCGGCGAGGATTTCCGCATGGCCGTCTACTTCGTGGATGTCGAGGGCTTCAGCTACAAGGAAGCCAGCGAGATCCTGGGCGTGCCGATCGGCACCGTGATGTCCCGGTTGCATCGCGGACGCAAGAACTTGAGGGAACTGCTGGCCGATTACGCAGCAGATCGTGGGATCGCCACCGGCACCCAGAGCAAGAGTGCCGCCAAGGCTGACCGAGGAGCGAAATAAGATGGATTGCAATTCAATGGGTGATTGCGCCGATGACCGCATCGTCCGCATCTACGAGTACCTCGACGGAGCGCTGACGCTCGATGACCTCAAGGAGGTCAAGTCCCACCTGGATGGCTGCCCGGAATGCACCGAGCAGTACGATCTGGAGTGCATCATCCGCTCGGTGGTGCGCCGCAGCTGCCAGGAGCATGCCCCGCAGACCTTGAAGGCCAGCATCATCGCGCGGATCTCCCAGATCCGCGTGGAATCAGGCCACTAGCACGGCAAAGAGAAACCCCGTATCTTCCGAGTTGGTCTCGAAGGGTACGGGGTTCTTTTTTTGTTCGCTTCGCTTAGCTGTTTGGGCGCTTGCCGTGGTTGGCACCGCCACGCTTGCGATCGCGACGCTTACGAGCGCGCTTCGACATGGTGACTCCTTAGAGGGAACAATATTGCTTCCCGAAAATTCGGGCCGGCTCATAGTCTTTCACACTTCCGGCCCATTTTCCTAACGGACCGGCGGTCCCTAGCCCTCGCCTGGCTCAGGCAACTCCAGCCAGGAATACCAGCCGCGGTGCAGCACCAGCCAGGCCATCAGCCCGTAGCCTGCCTGGCCGGGCACCCCGCCGGAAGCGTTCAGATCGGCACGCCACTGGGCATGGGAACGCAGGGGCGTGAAGGTATCGACGTAGTGGTGGTTGCGGCGCAGCGCCACATCCGAGTAGACGCGGTTCAGTTCGGCCACGCGCTGGTTGCGCGCATCATCCAGGCCCGGGGCCGGGCCGACCAGCAAGGCCTTGATGTTCATCTGCGAGGCCGAATCCAGGATGTTGGCCAGGTTCAGCCGGCTGCGCGCGGTGGTGACATCCAGATCGACGTCGCGGTCCGAGAGCGCGATGACCAGGCGGTTTTCGTATTGGTCGCTGAATCGGCGGGAGGCTTCCCCCAGCCAGCGTTCGGCCAGCGCTTCGGATCCCTCGGCCGGGGAAGCCAGGACGAAGGACTGCAGGCGCAGGGCCGGATCCTGGGTGCGGGCCATGACGCGGCCGAACCAGCCCAGGCCCCGCGGGTCGCCATGTCCGGCCAGTAGCTCATCTCCGATTGCGGTAATTCGGATTGTGCGTAACTCCAACTGGGCGACCTTTCGTTGGCTCAAAAATGATGAATCGCTCCCCACCTTAGCAGTCGGAACGCTGGCATCGGGGGAGGCGGTCATTGGTTAAACCCCACAATTCCCTGCGAAAAACCAGCGCCGGGGTTAAAGCGCTGTTGCCGGCGAACCTCCGAGGTGGAACCCCCGGATAGTTCGCCGGCAACAGTTGGCCAGCAGCGTTCAGGCGATGCGGTCTAGCGGGCGAAGGCCTGCTGGATCAGCACTGCGTTTTCTGCGTCGTGGCGCTTTGCATTGCCAGCGGAGGTCGCAGCCGATGCCGGGCGGGAGATCAAGGTGATCTTCTGCTCCAGTGCCGGTGCAACGTACAAGCCGAAGAACGGCCATGGACCCTGGTTCGCAGGCTCGTCCTGGACCCAAGCCACCTCGGCGTTCGGGTACTTGGCCAGTTCGGCAGCGATCTGCTCGGCCGGAGCCGGGTAGAGCTGCTCGACGCGTACCAGCGCGGTCTTGGTGTCGTTCGCCTTGGTGCGAGCGGCCAGCAGATCGTAGTAGACGCGGCCCGAGCACAGCAGCACCTTGTCCACGGCGTTCGCATCGGTGATCGACGCATCGCCGATGACCTCGCGGAAGCCTCCGGTGGTGAAGTCCTCTACCGAGCTGGCCGCGGCCTTCAGGCGAAGCAGCTGCTTCGGGGTGAAGACGATCAGCGGCTTGCGCGGACGGGCGTAGGCCTGGCGGCGCAGCAGGTGGAAGTGGTTTGCACCGGTGGAAGGCTGGGCAACGACCATGTTGTTCTCGGCGCACAGCTGCAAGAAGCGCTCGATGCGGGCCGAGGAGTGATCCGGGCCCTGGCCTTCGTAGCCGTGCGGCAGCAGCATGACCAGCGAGGAGGACTGCGACCACTTCTGCTCTGCGGAGGAGATGAACTCGTCGATCACGGTCTGCGCGCCATTGACGAAGTCGCCGAACTGCGCTTCCCACATGACCAGTGCATCCGGGCGTTCTACCGAGTAGCCGTACTCGAAGCCGAGCGCGGCGTATTCGGAGAGCAGGGAGTCGTAGATCCACAGCGGTGCCTGGTCTTCGGCCAGGTGGTGCAGCGGGTACCACTCGGTGTCGTTCTCGCGGTCGTGGAAGACTGCGTGGCGCTGCACGAAGGTGCCGCGGCGCGAGTCCTGGCCTGCCAGGCGGACCGGCACGCCTTCCATGGTCAAGGTGCCCAGGGCTGCCAGTTCTGCGAAGCCCCAGTCGATGCCGCCTTCGCGGGACATCTTCTCGCGGCGCTCGAGCAGCGACTTCAGCTTGGTGTGCATGGTGAAGCCGGCCGGGATATCCAGGTGGGCGGCACCAATCTTCGCCAGCGTCTGGGCGGTGATGGCCGAGCCGCGTGCGCCGTCGACGGTGTTCTCGTCGGCAGCCTGGGCGAATGGCTTCTCCAGGTCGTTGATGGTCGAGCCCGGGGTGATGATCGGGATCGGCGAAGTCTGGGCCGCATGCGTCTCGGCGAAGATGCGCTCCAGGTTCTCCTTGTACTCGGCCAGCACGTTCTCGGCTTCTTCCTGCGTGATGTCGCCGCGGCCCACCAGGGCCTCGGTGTACAGCTTGCGGGTCGAGCGCTTGGCTTCGATCAGGTTGTACATGATCGGCTGGGTCATCGAAGGGTCATCGCCCTCGTTGTGGCCGCGGCGGCGGTAGCACACCAGGTCGATGACGACGTCCTTGCCGAACTTCTGGCGGTACTCGAAGGCCAGCTGGCCCACGTGCACCACTGCCTCCGGGTCATCCCCGTTGACGTGGAAGATCGGAGCCTGCACGGTGCGTGCAACGTCGGTTGCGTACACCGAGGAGCGCGAGGAGCTCGGCGCGGTGGTGAAGCCGATCTGGTTGTTCACGATCACGTGGACAGTGCCGCCGGTCTTGTAGCCGGGCAGCTGGCTCATGGCCAGTACCTCGGAGACCACGCCCTGGCCGGCGAATGCCGCATCGCCGTGGACCAGGATCGGCAGCACGGTGTTCTTCTGGTTCAGGCGGTCCAGCTTGGCGCGGGTGATGCCCTCGAGCACTGGATCGACTGCTTCCAGGTGCGATGGGTTGGCAGCCAGGTAGATCTTGGTCTGGTTGCCCGCATCCGAGGTGTACGAACCCTCGGTGCCCAGGTGGTACTTCACATCGCCCGAACCCTGGACCGAGCCCGGGGTTGCGGTGCCTTCGAATTCGCGGAAGACCTGTGCGTAGGTCTTGCCGGCGATGTTGGTCAGCACATTCAGGCGGCCGCGGTGGGCCATGCCGATCGCGACCTCGTCCAGCTGCTCGTCGGCTGCGTCGGAGATGATCGCATCCAGCAGTGGAATCAGCGATTCGCCGCCTTCCAGCGAGAAGCGCTTCTGGCCGACGAACTTGGTCTGCAGGAAGGTCTCGAAAGCCTCGGCGGAGTTCAGCTTCGACAGGATGCGCAGCTGCTCTTCGCGGCTTGGCTTGGCGTAGCCGGACTCCAGCTTGGCCTGGAACCATTCGCGCTCTTCGGGGTTCTGCAGGTGCATGTACTCGGTGCCGATGGTGCGGCAGTAGGCATCGCGCAGCACGCCGAGGATGTCGCGCAGCAGGCCGCGGTCCTTGCCGCCCAGGCCGCCGGCCAGCCATTCGCGGTCCAGATCCCACAGGGTCAGGCCGTAGGAATTGATGTCCAGGTCCGGGTGCTTGCGCTGGACGTACTCCAGCGGGTTGGTATCGGCCATCAGGTGGCCGCGCACGCGGTAGGAGTTGATCAGGTGCTGGATGCGGGCAACCTTGTTGACCTGCAGGTCGATGTCGACCTGGTTGTCAATGGCCCAGCGAACCGGCTCGTAAGGGATGCGCAGCTGCTCGAAGATCTCGTCGTAGAAACCCTGCTCGCCCAGCAGCAGCGACTCGACCAGCTTCAGGAATTCGCCCGAACCTGCACCCTGGATGACGCGGTGGTCGTAGGTGGAGGTCAGGGTGATGTGCTTGCCGATACCCAGGGCGGCCACGGTCTTCTCCGAGGAGCCGCGGTACTCTGCCGGGTATTCCAGTGCGCCAACGCCGATGATCGCGGCCTGGCCCTTGGACAGGCGTGGAACCGAGTGAACGGTGCCGATGCCGCCTGGGTTGGTCAGCGAAACGGTGGTGCCTGCGTAGTCGTCAGCGGTCAGCTTGTTGCCGCGGGCGCGCTTGATCAGGTCTTCGTAGGTGGCCCAGAACTCGTTGAAGCTCAGGGTCTCGGCAGCCTTGATGTTCGGCACGGCCAGCATGCGGGTGCCATCCGGCTTCGGCATGTCGATCGCGATGCCGAAGTTCACGTGGGCTGGCTGGATCGCAGTTGGCTTCTTGTCGATCACGTCGTAGGTGACGTTCATCGACGGGATCTGCTTCAGCGCACGGATCACGGCGAAGCCGATCAGGTGGGTGAAGGAGATCTTGCCGCCGCGAGCGCGCTTGAGGTGGTTGTTGATGACAATGCGGTTGTCGATCATCACCTTCGCCGGTACGGCACGCACAGTCGTGGCCGTAGGCACGGTGAGGGAGGCATCCATGTTGGTTGCGATGGCCTTCATTGGTCCACGCAGCGGGGTGCGCTTTTCCTCACCGAAAAGTTCGGTGGACGGCGTAGCCTTCGGAGCCTGTGCCGGGATCGGCGCAGTCTTCGGTGCTGGCTCGGCCTTCTTGACTTCAGCGGCCGGAGCTGGTGCTGCCTTGGCAGCCGGTGCTGGTTCGGAGGCACGGGCCTGGGCTGCGGCGCGTGGCGCGCCCTGCCCGTTGGCTGCAGATGCTGCGGCAGGTGCTGCCGCTGCTGGCGCCGGCTGCGCTGCCGGTGCTGCTGGTGCCTTCTTTTCGGCGGCGAGAGATTCGAAAATATCCCACCATTTCTTATCTACCGAGTTCTTGTCGACGAGATACTGTTCGAACAGCTCGTCTACTAGCCACTCGTTTCCACCAAACTCTTCAGTAAGTCGGTGGTGTGCTTGCTCTGGCACGTGCAACGCCTCTTCCCTGATTTCTACGTTGTTCTAGCTTGAGCCGGTGGTCTTTCGAGGACGTGATACGACCACTGCGGCCCACAAGATTTCTAGACCTGCGCACCAGTCTAGTGACTTTTCCGCCCACTTGGCCACGGCACGTATGTAATGTCACGAAAGTGTTGCGCCTAACATGCCGTTCAGCGTATCCAAAGCACCGCTGGGCGAGCATGTGTCGAAGTGGTGCGCAATGGCCCTTCGTTCGATAGACTAATTCGCACTATGGAATCCCACTCTCCAAGCCGGTGTGCCGCCCAAGGGCGCAGTGCCGGCCACAACAGTCCATGTTCAGGAAGTTCCGCCTCCCTTTTGGAGCCTTCTAGTTGCCGCCCTGTCGGCACTGGAACTGAACTTCGCACGCCAGTGAATAGGCGGCGGTAAACGCCTATGGAATGGCTCTCAATACTTTTCGGCCTGCTGCTGATTCTCGGCACCGGCTTCTTCGTGGCCGTGGAATTCTCCTTGGTCGCCTTGGATAAAAGCACCGTGCAGCGTGCCGTAAATGACGGCGAGCGTGGCGCCAAGCCGCTGCTGCAGTGCCTCACCTCCCTCTCTACCCAGCTGTCCAGCTGCCAGCTGGGCATTACGCTGACCACGCTGCTGACCGGCTACGTGCTTGAACCCGCAATGAGCGCGCTGCTCGAGCCGTTGATGGAACAATTCGGCATTCCGGCCGCAAGTTCGCTGGCCATTGCCGTGGTGATCTCGATGGTCGTTGCCACCTTGCTTTCGATGCTGATCGGCGAACTGGTCCCGAAGAACATGGCAATTGCCCAGGCGATGAAGGTTGGCAAGCTGCTGGCCCGCCCGCAGCTGGTTTTCACCGCCATCTTCAAGCCGGCCATCATCGTGCTCAACGGCTTCTCGAATGCGGTACTGCGCAAGTTCTTCGGACTCGAAGCCAAGGAAGAAATCTCCGCGGCCCGCTCCTCGCAGGAACTGGCATCGCTGGTCCGCCGTTCGGCTCAGCTGGGCACCTTGGATGTGCAGACCGCTCGCTTCGTGGAATCCACCATTGAATTCTCCGAGCGCACCGCCGCCGACGTGATGACCCCGCGAACCTCGATGTCCACCATTGATTCCGAGGCGGCCCTTTCCGAGCTGATCGAAGTCAGCGCGGACACCGGATTCTCGCGTTTCCCGGTCACCACCGGCTCCACCGATGAAATCCAAGGCATCTGCCACGTCAAGGCAATTGTCTCGGTGCCCCGCGAACGCCGCGCAGCGCTGCAGGTGGGCGAGTTCGCCCGCGACGCGCTGTACGTTCCGGAAACCATTCACCTCGATGTGCTGCTTGAGCAGTTGCGCGCCGCCGAGTTCCAGGTCGCGATCGTGATGGACGAATACGGTGGAACCGCTGGACTGGTGACCCTTGAAGACCTGGTCGAAGAAATCGTCGGCGAAGTTTCCGATGAGCACGACGAGGATGAAGAAGAAGCGGTCACCCAGCCCGACGGCAACTGGCTGTTCCCGGGCATGTACCGCCCGGACCAGATCAACGAGAACTTCGATACGGACGTCATCCCGGAAGAGTCGACCTACGAAACCATCGGCGGCTTCATGCTCGCCGAATTGGGCCGCTTGGCTGAACTCAACGACCGCGTCGCCACCGAGCACGGCACCTTCACGGTGACCGAGCTCGATGGCCGCCGCATCTCGCAGGTTCGTTTCGAACCAGCAGTGCAGGAGGATGGCAATGAATGACTTCATGGGCCTGGTCTGGCTGATTGTCTTGCTGGCTGGCAATGCCTTCTTCGTTGCCGGCGAATTCGCGGTGATGAGTGCGCGTCGTTCGCAGATTGAACCCTTGGCCGACGAGGGCAATAAGCGGGCAAAGATCGCGCTGTACGCCATGGAGCATGTTTCGATCATGCTCGCGGTGTGCCAGTTGGGCATTACCGTTTGCTCGCTGCTGATCCTGAATATTTCGGAGCCGGCGATCCACCACCTGCTGGCCGAACCGCTGACCATGATCGGCATGGCCGAATCAGCTGCGGACACCGTAGCGTTCCTGATTGCCTTGATCGTGGTGACCTTCCTGCACGTGACCTTCGGCGAAATGGTGCCGAAGAACATTTCGGTTTCCGTTGCGGACAAGGCCGTGCTGCTGCTGGCCATGCCACTGGTCGGCCTGTCCAAGGTGCTCAAGCCGATTACGGCGTCGCTCAATGGCGTGGCGAACCTGGTGCTGCACGCCTTCGGTATCGAACCGAAGGATGAGGTGGCCAGCTCGTATACCGCCGCTGAAGTCCGATCGATCATCGATGCTTCATCCGAGGAAGGCGCGCTGGATGAGGACGATGCCGCACGCTTGACCAAAGCGCTGGAATTCTCCTCGGTTACCGCGCGCAGCTGCATGGTTCCGCTGGATGACCTGTTCACCTTGGAATACGGGCAGACCACCGCGCGCGCTTTCGAGAAGAAGGTCGGCAAGACCGGATTCTCGCGCATGGTGATCACCAAGAACGAGGTTCCGGTGGGCTACTGGCACGTGAAGGACGTGATGCTCATCGATGATGCCCACTCCACGCAGCCACTGCTTGATTTGCCATTGCACCCGCTGGGCCGGTTGGAGCAGGACACCGAAATCGAGGCCGCCCTGGAAGCGATGCGGCAGGAAGGCAACCACCTTTCGGCGGTTGTCGACGAGTCGGGCGCAACGCTCGGCGTGCTCTTCCTGGAGGACGTGATCGAGGTGCTGGTCGGTGAAATCACCGATACCACGCGAAAACGCGTCAACCCGCCTCGCAGCGAAAAACGGGCAAATTAGCTCAAGCTCACCCCTGAGTGCATATTGCGAATGACTCGCAACTGATACGATTGACTGCGGCACCCATTGCGGGTGCCGCAGTTTTTCGTTGCCGGCCCATCCTCAGCCAGCGCAATCCAGAAAGCAGTCAATGACAGAGACCCCCATCGTCAGGTTTGAAGACGCGCGCCTTGCCTATGGCTCCCGCGTGCTCTGGGATGAACTCAACCTATCCATAGCGGCGGGGGAGTTCCTTGCAGTTCTAGGGCCCAACGGCTCGGGCAAGACCAGCTTCATCAACACGATGCTCGGCACCACCGCGCTCAATCGAGGCAGGGTCTCGATCGCCGGGGAGGCCGTGCGCCGGGGGTCGGCTGCCGTGGGGTTGATCCCGCAGCAGCGCCCCTTCGGGGACAACGTTCCCCTGCGCGCTCGCGACCTGGTCGCACTGGGACTGGATGGAACCCGGCCCGGGATTCGCGTGGCCCGCAGGGCCGTGCGCAACAAGGTCGACGAACTGCTGGAACTGGTCGGCGCTACCGCCTACGCCAACCGTGCGGTGTCCGACCTTTCCGGAGGCGAGCAGCAGCGCCTGCGCGCAGCGCAGGCTTTGGCCAGTGATCCCCGGGTACTGCTATGCGACGAGCCGCTGCTCTCCCTGGACCTCAATCACCAGCAGGCGATCAGCGAAGTGATACACCGCCAGGCCGCAGAGCGCGGCAGCGCGGTAGTCTTCGTGACGCACGAGATCAACCCGATCCTGCCCTATGTCGACCGCGTCCTGTACCTGGCCGAAGGCCGCTTCCATCTGGGCAGCGTGGATGAAGTCATGCAGTCTGCGGTGCTCACCGAACTTTACGGTGCTCCGGTCGAGGTGCTGCGGGTCAATGGCCGCATCGTGGTGGTCTCGGGCGATGGCAATCGGGCATTGCCAGCCGATGGGCACGACCACGTTGAAGAAATCGATCTAGAGACCGGAAAGTAGGAGCAGGACATGGACTTTTCGGATCTCATCGAGAAGGCGTTCAACTTCCAGGATTACGGACTGCTGCTTCCGCTGGTGACCAATTCCCTGATTGCCGGTGCAGTTCTGGGCGTGGTTGGCGGTCTGATCGGCATCTTCATCATGATGCGGGACATGGCTTTCGCCGTGCACGGCATCGCTGAGCTGTCCTTTGCGGGGGCGGCCTTCGCCTTGCTCATCGGCGCCGACGTGGTGACTGGCTCGGTGTTCGGGTCCATGATCGCGGCGCTGATCCTTGGCATTCTCGGAACCCGGGCGAGGGACCGGAATTCCATCACCGGCGTGCTGATGCCTTTCGGCCTTGGCCTGGGCATCTTGTTCCTTTCGCTGTATGAGGGGCGAAGCGCCAATAAGTTTGGCCTGCTGACCGGCCAGATCGTGGCCGTGGATGACGTGCAATTGACAGGAATGCTGGTCCTTTCGACGGTGGTAGTGATCGCGCTGCTGGTTATTTGGCGTCCGCTGACCTTCGCTTCGGTGGACCCGGTGGTTGCCAATGCCCGGGGCGTGCGCACTGCTGGCCTGTCCATCGTCTTCATGATGATCCTGGCGCTGGCTGTAGCGGTGACGATTCAAGTGGTCGGTGCCTTGCTGGTGCTGGCGCTGCTAATCACGCCCGCCGCAGCCGCCATGCGTGTGAGTTCCAATCCGGTCATCACCGTCGTGCTCTCCATCGTGTTCGCGGAACTGGCTGTCGTGGGCGGCATCCTTCTTGCGTTGGCTGGTTCCTTGCCGATCAGTCCGTATGTGACCACGATTTCGTTCGTGATCTATGTGGTCTGCCGCGGAATCGAAGCGGTGCGTTCCCCTCGCCGCCACCAAGTCTAGGGGCTGCATTCGGCCAGCGCGCCCCCGCTGGTTCCGGGCTCGGTTGACTAGCCGGCAGCCGAACCTCCAAGCTGGAGCATGAGCAAAATTCCAGCCAGTGAGATCTGGCCATTGGTGCATGCCGAACGCCTGGCCCTGATCGATGATCTGGGAACTTTGGATCCGGATCAGTGGGGAGTTCCCTCCCTGTGCGATGGGTGGAGCGTCCATGACGTGGCTGCTCATTTGGCAGATAACGCGCGTGCGACTTTCTTCCGCCTGCTTGCCGGGATGGCCAAGGCCGGATTCAGCTTGGACCGCCAGAACGACAATGGCGTGGCCGCCGAGAAGGCCGCAACTCCCGATGGGACATTGCGCAGGCTCGTTGAGGTCGCGGCTTTGCGGGCCACTCCACCGGTTCCGATTGCCAGCAGGTTGGTGGAGGAAATCGCCCATGGGGAAGACATCCGTCGTGCCGTGGGCCTGAAACGGGCCTATCCTGCAGAATCCCTGGAGCCAGCAATCAAATACCAGGCAGCCACGCCGCAAGGTGTTGGGGGTGCCAAGGAATTAGCGAGCAGGGTCCAGCTGTGCAGCGACGACGAAGGCTTCCGGCTGGGCATCGGCCCGCAGATTGCAGGACCGCGCCTGGAACTGCTGATGCTGGTTTCAGGCCGAGGCAAGCACGCGGTTGGCCTGTCGGGTCCGGGGCTGGCCCTCGTGCGGTAAATTGCAGAAAGGTGAGGGGCCGCGCGGCAGAACGCGCGCCGCTGCCTAGGTTTCAGTAGGTCCTGGTCCGTCGGGCCTGGTGAGCCGTTCCTTGAAATCAGCGAACCATTTCGAGTCGCGCATTAGTTGCGGGAATGGCTTGTGCATGAATCCAGTTGCCGGTGGCGCAGTGGATCGATAGGACATCGCCGAGCCCGGACAGATCATCATCGAGTGCCGATCGCGGAAAGCGGTGTACTCGTACCAGCCGTCGGCCTGCTTTGCCTTGTTGCAGGTCGCGCAACGGCCCGAGGCATTGGCCACGGTCGTCTTGCCGCCACGTGCATACTGGAGCACGTGGTCTGTTTCTTCGACCAGCCCGTCGCAGAAGGGCGTTCGGCAATGCCGATCGCGAATCCCGATGAACCTCTTGAGCTTATCCGGGAAGATCCGGGCTTTGGAATCCATCGCGATTAGTTCCTGGTCCCCGGGAGCGGTGTAGAGACGAGTTATCTCCGTCATCACTTCGATCCGCTCAATATTCTCGGGGGCGAGTTCGGCTTCCATTTCCGCGAAGGTCAGCTCGTTGGGAATCTGGTGGCCGCCAATGAGTTCCCGCGCAGTCTGCGCGGGGATGAAGCCGTAGCCTTCCAAGTGGGCCGGTTCGCGATCACCCCTGAACAGCGCTCTATCGGTCATGACCAGTCCGAGCTGGACGTTGATCTTCTGCTCATTGTTTTCATCGAAGAACATGTAGCGGGCCAGCAGATCGGCCTGGATCTGGGTGCGGGTGCGGGCATCGCCCTTGCGCTTGATCCTGCATGACTGGTTTCGCAGCGTCATCTGCAATCCGGTTCCGCCAACGATAGGCAGACGGGCCTGGAGGAAGACGCACCCTGCTTCCCGATCGGTGCGGAAGCGAACGTAGCGTTGCTGGTTGGCTTCCTTCAGCTTCTTGTCTTCCCGGTCCGATGCGTACTTGATCGTGGAGCTGGTGACCGTCTCCTTGATGCGCTTGGGGCCCATGGATTCGAACATGTCTGGATTCTGCCCGTAGATCGCATCGAACTCGGTGCGGCGCAATGGCCGGACTTCCTGCAGCGGGGTGAGCATTGCATTGATCTGCGCTTCGGTGAATTCACCACGGGAGAATGCGGCAGCGATATTCGGGGTGTCCTCGAAGAGGATGCGGCAATTGGCCAGGTAGTTCCTGGAGCCTCGTTGAGTCTGCTTGCGGGCGATGGCGACGCGGCTGGCCGCTCCGCGGACCTGGTCATCGATGTTGGTGCCGCGCTCTTCATTCTCGCGCAGGATTTCCTTCTCCAACTGGTGAGCCAGGCCGGCTTGCTGATAGCGCAAGGATGAGACCAGTCCTTCGACGGACTCGATAACCCGGGCGCACGCGGCCTTGCCGCCGTGGTCATGGAACCATGACAGGTCGTTCTGCAGCTGGATCAGGTGGGATTCGAAATCCGGCTGATCTGCTGGGCGGGCTAGGCTGTTTACGTGCGCCTTTGCTTCGAGCATAGTACTAGTATACGCCCATTGTTCGAATATGTCTTCGAATAATTCAGCTGGGGATTACCGAATTCTTGGGGCGCTGAACAGTCCGCTGGACCCAGGTCCAGGCAGCGGAAAGGGCTACGAGGCAGCGGGGGCGCCAGCCTTGGCTTTGGCACGGCAGTCGGCGCAGAGGCCGTAGATTTCCACGGTGTGCTCGGGATCGGCGAAGTCGTGCTCCGCGGCAACCCGAGCGGCCCAGCGCTCGACGGAAGGGGCAAGTACCTCGACGGTTTTGGAGCAAACGCGGCAGACCAGATGATGGTGGTGGACCTCGGTGACGCACTGGCGGAAGCGGGCTTCGCCATCTCCGCTGCGCAGCACATCGACCAGGCCATCGTCGGCCATGGACTGCAGCAGGCGGTACACGGTGGCCAGCGAAACCTTTTTCTCCGAATCCTGCAGCCAACGATGCAGCTGCTGGGCGGTGGCGAAATCATCGACCTCGCCCAGTGCCTCGGTGACGGCCAGGCGCTGCTTGGTGACCCGGGTTTCTGGCTGGGACATCGACGTGCACCATTCCTTGAGTTTGTTGCGGACCGGCGATGAGCCAGCGAACTGGGCCAATCACCTGCGGTTTCCCTCAATTTTAGCCAACTTTGCGTTGCAATGCGTGTCTGGCTCTGGCATGGGCGGGGCGCTGAGCCTACGCTAAGGATATGCGCATCAAACTTAGGGGCCATTCCTGCTTGGAAGCGAGCACGATCGACGGCAAGGTCTTGCTGGATCCGGGCGGATTTTCGCAGCTTGACGACGCGTTCGACGGCATCAATGCCGTGCTGGTCACCCATGAGCATGCTGACCATGCCGACCAGCCGGCCATTGCCGCCGCGCTGGAGGCGAATTCCATCCTGGAGCTCTACGCGCCGGCCGCGCTGGCGCAGGCGATGCGCGACCAGCTGCCGCCAGCGGCCCAATCCCAGGTGGTGACGGTGCGAGCCGGGGCCGACTTCATTGTCGGCGGCATTCGCGTACGGACTTTCGGAGGCACCCACGCCACCATCCACCATTCCATTGCAGTGGTTGCCAACGTGGGCTACCTCCTGGGGGACCGCGCGGTAGGCCAGCTGGAGGTCTTCCACCCGGGCGACAGCTACCAGGTGCCGGTGGGGGCGCAGCCGGATGTGCTGCTGCTGCCGGTGATGGCCCCGTGGGGCAAGATGGCCGAGGCTGCCGACTTCGCGGTGGCCGTGGATGCGAAGTGCTGGATGCCGATCCACGACGGGCTGCTCAACGCCGACGGACTGGGGCTTTTCGATCGCCAGCTCGGCGCGATCGCCCAGCGGGCAGGATGCAGCTATGTGCGCTTGGAACCTGGAATCGAACATCATCTCGACGAGTTGCTGGGAGGCACCAACGAATGAACCCCTTGATAAGCGCCGCGCAGCTTCGCGAAATCCTGGACGCCGGGGGCCAGCCGGTGCTGCTCGATGTGCGGTGGGTCCTGGGCCGCGACGACGGGGCGCAGAGCTACGCTGCCGGGCATATCCCCGGCGCGGTGTTCGCTGACCTGGAAAAAGAGCTTTCCGGTGCGCCGGGCGAGCATACCGGCCGCCACCCGCTGCCTTTGCCGGCGGACTTCGAGCAGGCCGCGCGCGGCTGGGGCATCAACGCCCAGAGCCACGTGGTGGCGTACGACAACTCCGGAGCCCTCGCCGCGGCCCGGGCCTGGTGGCTGCTGCGCCATGCCGGATTCGACCGCGTGCAGGTGCTCGACGGCGGGCTCGGGGCCTGGACGGACGCCGGCGGAGAGCTGGCGCTGGGCTACGAGCAGGCCGCCAAGGGCAGCGTTTCGCTGTCGTGGGGCCGGATGCCGGTGGTGGAGTACGAGGAGCTGGACACCTTGCCCGGCACCCTGATCGACTCGCGGGCCACCGCGCGCTACCTGGGCATCGAGGAGCCCATCGACCCGGTGGCCGGGCATATTCCCGGTGCGCTGAACCGTCCCACCACCGACAACCTCGACGCGCAGATGCGTTTCCGGGCGCCGGAGGTGCTGCATTCCAGCTTCGTGACGCTGGGTGCCCACAGGCCGGGATCGGCCGCCTACTGCGGTTCGGGGATCACCGCGGCGCACCAGGTATTGGCCGCGGCAAGTGCCGGGATCCCGCTGGGGCTCTTCCCCGGCAGCTGGTCCGAATACTGCTCCTACCCGGATGCGCCGGTCGCTACGAGCGACGAGAAGCACCGCCACTAGAATTCAGCCATCGAGCAAGAAAGGCAGCAATGAGTACGCTGTTCACCAAGATCATCAACGGGCAGATCCCGGGCCGCTTCGTGTGGGAGGACGAAACCTGCGTGGCGTTCTTGTCCATCGGGCCGCTCTCCGACGGGCACGCACTGGTGGTTCCGCGCGAGGAAATCGACGAGTTCACCGATGCCTCCGACGAGCTGGTTGCGCACCTGACCCTGGTCGCGGCCAAGATCGGGCGCACCCAGAAGCGCGTGTTCTCCGCGCAGCGCGCGGGCCTGATGATCGCCGGATTCGAGGTGCCGCACCTGCATGTGCATGTCTGGCCGACCAACTCGCTGGCGGACTTCGACCTGTCCAATGCGGCCGATAACCCGGATCCGGTGGCCATGGACAAGAACGCGCAAGCGCTTCGCGCGGGCCTGCGCGAAGATGGCCACGGGGAATTCGTGCCCGAGGCCTAGCCGGTGCAATTCATCCGCTACCAGGGCACCGAGCCCAATCACCGCGGCGTGCACCTGGGGATTTTCGCGCTGGCCAATTCCCTGGGCCACGGCGGGAAGCTGAGCGCCGCCGAACACGCCATCTGGCGTGCGGGCAACGACTGGTACGACGCTGCCTATCCGAACCCGAGCCGCACCCATCGGGCAATCTACGATCATGCGATCAACCCCGGGGCCGTGGCGTGGTTCAAGGGCAGCGCGCAGCACCTGCTGGAGCGCGTCGAGCCGTATTTGCGGTTGCTCGACGCGCACCGGATCGGCTGGGAGAAGCTGGAAAGCAGTGCTCCGGGCACCATCATCTACGAAGATGACGTGCAGGTGATCGCCACGCCCGCAGTGCCCTAGCCCTTCACCCGGCGCATGGTCATGTGGGAGGTGACGCGGCGGACCGCCGGCAGCGCGGTCAGCTTGGGAATCAGGTCCCGGTCGTAGGCCTCGGCATCGGCCACCTGGATGCGCAGGAAGTAGTCGGGCTGGCCGTAGAGGCGGCGTATTTCGGTGACGCCGGCAACGGTGTCCACCGCCTTCTCGAATTCGTCGAGGCTGTGCTCGTTGTTCATTTCGACGTCAATGGCCACGGTAACCTCGAAGCCCCTGCCATAGGCCTTGGGATTGACGATCGCCTTGTAGCCATGGATGATTCCCTCGGCCTCCAGGCGCTGGACGCGGCGCAGGCAGGGAGCGGGGGTCAGGCCCACCCTGCGCGAGAGCTCGAGGTTGCTGATGCGGCCGTCATTTTCCAGTTCGGCAATAATTGCGCGGTCAAGATCATCCATGCATCTATTATTGCCGATCCAACCCGTCGGTTGGCTAGAATTGGCAACCATATTTGGCTTGGAATTTCCTAATATTGCTTCATGAGCGAAAAACTGGCAATTAAAGGTTCCCGGCCTTTGTCCGACGAGGGCCGATGGCAGCAGATCAGGCTGGGCGCGAAAAATGTGCTTCCCGCCAGTCTGGCGGTCATGCCATTGGGCCTGGCCCTGGGCGTGCTGCTGGTGCGCTCGGGATTGCCCTGGTGGTCAGCTCCCTTGCTTGCCGGGCTGGTGTTCGCCGGTTCCCTGGAATTCCTCTTGATCGGGCTGCTTGCCGCCGTGGCGCCGCTGTCCCATATCGCCCTGACCACGCTGGTAGTCAATTTCCGCCACGTATTCTATGCGATCTCTTTCCCGCTGCACCGGGTCAAGGGCCAGGGGGCGAAGTTCTACAGCATGTTTGCGCTGACCGATGAGGCCTATGCGCTGACCCTGCAGGCCGAGCGGAAGGACTATTCCTCGACGCGGATCCTGGCCATCCAGAGCCTGTTCCATGCAAGCTGGACCACCAGCGTGCTGGGCGGATCGCTGCTGGGCGCAATGATCCCCGAATCCATCAGGGGTCTGGAATTCGCGGTGACCGCATTGTTTGCCGTGCTGGCGATCGAAGCGTTCAAGGCCTACCGCAGTGTGCCGCTGTCCATGCTGGCGCTGATCAGCGCCGTGGCGGCCAGCTGGATCGCACCGCAGAGCATGATGGTGGTAGCCATGGCGATTTTCCTGGCCGGACTTGCGGCGGCCTACCTGCTGCGACGGCGCACCGGCACCGCTCAGCAGGCCGGCGGGCAGCAGGCGGGAGAAGCAGCCGATGCCCGATAGCCTCTACCTCTTCTCGGCCATCGCGTTGAGCACCGCAGTGACCTTCGGGCTGCGCGCCTTGCCCTTCGCCTTCATCGCCAAGTTGCGCAGCAACGCGTTCATCAACTACCTGGCGCTGCGCATGCCCTTGGGAATCATGGTGGTGCTGGTTGCTTCCACGGTGCCTGCCGGCATTGCGGATCCGGCCGTGGCGTGGCCGGTGGCCACCGCCCTGGCTTCCACCGTGGTGCTGCACCTGCTCAAGTCCAATGCGGTGCTCAGCGTGCTGGGCGGCACCGCCGTCTACGTTGGGATCCTCAGCTGGCCGCTATAGCTGCGCCAGCGAATCCTTGATCGCCTTGCGGATGCGCTTTTCGCTGACCGAATAGGCGGTGCCCAGCTCCTGGGCGAACAGCGAAATGCGCATTTCCTCCAGCATCCACTTCACCTGGGCCAAGTCCGCCGGCACCCGGGCTCCGGGCGGAACCCGATCCAGGGCGGTATCGTATTCGTCTTCCAGCTTCTGGATCACGACCAGGGCCTGGGAATCACGGGTGACCGCACCTGCGCGCAGCTTCTCCAAGCGCATCTCGATGCCCTGCACATAGCGCGGCAGGCGCATCAGGTTCGCTGCCCCGGTGGCCGCGATGAAGCCCGGATAGATCAGCTGCTCGAGCTGGGAGCGGATATCGGTGACTGCCGCGAACATCGCCAGGGAGTTGGTGCTCTTCAGATCCTTGTTGATCCGGGTCGAGGAGCCGAAGACCTTCGCCACGATCGCGGTAATCGTGAAGACCGTGTCGATCTGCTCGGCGCGCACCGTCTCGAACAGCGCCTCGAATTCGGCGCGGTTCATCGGCAGCTTCTCGGGCACCAGCTGGTCTACCGCGGCCATGGTGCAATCGGCAATCAGCTTCTCGATGGACCCGTGCGGGTTCTGCGTGAACACCAGCTTCTCAGCGTTCTTCAGGTGCGAAATCACGAACTTCCCGGCAGGCGGCAAGCGCAGCATCAGCAACCGGATGACACCGGTGCGGTGCGCCGCATCGCGCTCGGCCTGGGTGCGGAAAACACTCAGGTCGACCTTTTCGCCGGTGTCCATCAGCCCCGGATAGGCGGTGATCTGCTGGCCCATCACCGTGGTGGTGACCTTGGCAGGCAGCGTATCGCCCAGGGTTTCGCCTGATGATTCCAGCTGCGGCCAATGATCCAGCGACTTCTGGTCCCAGGCGCCGGTGGCCGCCGCTGCGGTGGCCGCGGCGCCCTTCTTCTTGGACTGCGCCTTCGACGCGGCCGCAGGCCTGCCAGGCACCCCCGGCTTGCCGGTGGCGACACCGGGGGAGTTGACCCCGCTGGCCAGCGCGGCGCGGTTGGCCGCGGCGAACTTGTACTGCAAGGAGGCCAGGTCATCGCCGCTGCCCAGTGCCTTCCCCGAAACATCGGTGACGGTGAAGCCGAAGCGCAGGTGCGCTGGCAGCGTGGAGAAATCGAACACCGAAGGCTCGACGACCATGCCGCGCAGCCGGCGCAGCACCAGCGCCAGGGAATCGGCCAGGTCATCGGCCGCCGGATCGAAGTCCGCCTCCAGCATGGCCAGCGCCTTGGCCGCCACATCCGGGGCAGGCACGAAGTTCTTGCGGATGGCCTTGGGCATCGAACGGATCAGCGCGGTGAGCAGCTCGTGGCGCAACCCCGGAATCAGCCAGGCGAAGCGCGCGGGATCCAGCTGGTTCAAGAACACCACCGGGACGGTGAGCGACACGCCATCGCCTTCTCCCGGGGCGGCCGCCGGGTTGTACTCGTAGGACAGCGGCAAGTGGATGCTGCCCAGCTGCCAGGTGGTGGGGAACGCGGCCTCGTCAACCGCATCGGACTCGGCCAGCAGCGCCTCGGGGTCGAAGTCCAGCAGCGAGGGATCGGTGGCGCGGGCCTTCTTCCACCAGCGGTCGAAGTGGCGCTCCGAGTAGACCTCGGCGCCCACCCGGGCATCGTAGAAGGCGAACAGGTCCTCATCGGAAATGCGCAGGTCATGGCGGCGCATGCGGGTTTCGAGCTCTTCGACTTCTTCGAGCAGCGCCCGGTTCTTGGCGAAGAACTTATGGTGGGTGCGCCAATCGCCCTCCACCAGCGCGTGGCGGATGAACAGCTCGCGAGCCAGGTCCTTATCCACCCGCCAGTAGTGGAACTGGCGGCGCGGGATGATCGGCAGGCCGAAAAGCGTGACCTTCTCGTAGCCCATGACCGAACCGGTGCGCTTGGACCAGTGCGGCTCGGAGTGGGTGCGCTTGAGCAGGTGCGGAGCCAGCTCTTCCACCCATTCGGGGGAGATGGCCGCGTTGGTGCGGGCCCACAGCCGCGAGGTTTCCACCAGCTCGGCGGACATCACCCAGGTCGGGGACTTCTTGAACAGGCCCGAGCCGGGGAAGATCGCAAAACGGGTGCCGCGCGCGCCCAGGTAGTCGCGCTTGCGCTCATCGTAGAGCCCGATGTGCCCCAGCAGGCCCGACAGCAGCGACTTGTGCACCTGGTCCTCATTGGCCGCCGGGTCGATCGGGGCGGCCGCCATGGTGATGCCCAGCGGCTTGGCCAGCTGGCGCAGCTGGGTGAACAGGTCCTGCCACTCGCGCACGCGCAGGTAGTTGATGAACTCGTTCTTGCACAGCCGGCGGAAAGCGGAGGAGGACAGGTCCTTCTGCTGCTCCTGCAGGTAGGCCCACAAATTCAGCAATGCAATGAAGTCGGACTTGTCATCGGCGAAGCGCTTATGCAGCTCCACCGCACGATCACGCTGCCCGGTTTCCTCGCTGGGACGCTCGCGCGGATCCTGGATGCTCAGCCCGGCAGCCAGCACCATCACTTCCTTGGCGACCCCGCGCTGTGCGGACTCGACGATCATCCGGCCCAAGCGCACATCCAGCGGCAGCACCGCCAGCGCCCTGCCGGTTTCGGTCAGCTTCGCGGCCTTGTCCTGCTCCAGTGCACCGAGCTCGCGCAGCAGGTTCACTCCATCGGTGATGGCCTTGGCTTCGGGCGGCTGGACGAACGGGAAGCTGGCCACCTCGGCGGCCGAAGCGACCACGCCCATGGAGATCATCTGCAGGATCACGCTGGCCAGGTTGGTGCGCAGGATTTCCGGGTCGGTGAATTCGGGACGCGCCTCGTAGTCGGGCTCCGAGTACAAGCGGATGGCGATGCCCTCCGACACGCGGCCGCAACGTCCCGAACGCTGGTTGGCGCTGGCCTGGGAGACGCGCTCGATGGGCAGGCGCTGCACCTTGGTGCGGTGCGAGTAGCGCGAAATGCGGGCGGTGCCGGTATCGATCACGTACTTGATGCCCGGCACCGTCAGCGAGGTCTCGGCGACGTTGGTGGCCAGGATGATGCGCGGGGCGCCACCGGGGTGGAAGACCCGGTGCTGCTCGGCCAGCGACAGCCGGGCGAACAGCGGGAGCACCTCATAGCGCGGCAGGCGCTTATTGGCGGTGACC
The DNA here is from genome assembly GCF_044743275.1 of Glutamicibacter sp. NPDC087661. Taxonomy (NCBI): domain Bacteria; kingdom Bacillati; phylum Actinomycetota; class Actinomycetes; order Micrococcales; family Micrococcaceae; genus Glutamicibacter; species Glutamicibacter sp. NPDC087661. The sequence goes on along the minus strand of NZ_JBIUWE010000007.1, from coordinate 75,957 downwards.
ATGGCGCGCAAGGCTTCGGCCGCGTCGCGGATTTCGCGCTCGCCGGAGAAGAAGATCAGGATGTCCCCGGGCGCTTCGCCGCTCAGTTCCTTGACCGCGTCGGTGACCGCATCCAGTGGGTCGCGTTCTTCCTCCAGCGTGTTCTCCGCGGCCTCGTCCGCGTCGACATCGAGCTCGGCCTGCAGCGGGCGGTAGCGCAATTCGACGGGGAAGGTGCGCCCGGAAACCTCCAGGATCGGGGCAGGCTCGACGCCGCCGCCGGGCAGCGGCTTGCCGAAGTGCTCGGCGAAGCGCTGCGGGTCGATGGTGGCGGAGGTGATGATGATCTTCAGCTCGGGGCGCTTGGGCATGATCTGCTTGAGGTAGCCCAGCAGGAAATCGATGTTCAGGCTGCGCTCGTGGGCCTCGTCGATGATGATCGCCGAGTATTTCTTGAGCAGCTTGTCGCGCTTGATCTCGGCTAGCAGGATGCCGTCGGTCATCACCTTCAGCTTGGTCTTGCGCGAAACCTCGCCGGTGAAGCGCACGTGGAAGCCGACTTCCTCGCCGATTTCGGTGCCCATTTCCTCGGCGATGCGCTCGGCCACGGTGCGCGCGGCCAGGCGGCGCGGCTGGGTGTGCCCGATCATGCCCTTCTCGGCCAGGCCGAGCTCGATGAGCATCTTGGGAAGCTGGGTGGTCTTGCCCGAACCGGTTTCGCCGGCGATTACCACGACCTGGTTTTCGCGGACCGCGGCGAGGATGTCCTCGCGGCGGGCTGAAACGGGAAGGGCTTCGGGATACGTAATGCTGAGCGCCATGATGTTCCCATTCTATTCGCGCCACGCATTTTCGTGGTGGCCGCCGGGCCGAAGCCCGATTCGGGGCAGGAAATGTGCTCCCGGACGCATTGCTCCATGAGTCAAATTTTCAGATTGTCCAAGCAATTGTCGACAAGTTCGGGCCGGTAAATACAAAACTTCCAGATTCTGCTTCCCGGCGGAGCATTTGTGTCCACAAGAATCCGTATCAAGATGCAAACGTCTAGGAATCGACCTTGATTGTAGGCAAGGTGAGGTCGTTCACATGTAAGATCGGGGGTAATCATCGATGTGATGCCTGGACGGTTCCCGCATGCTGCGCACCAGTTGCGCTTCATAACCAGGCTTCCGCGCTATCGGTGGGAATCACTCGCAAGGGAACTTTGAAAGGAACTTCAATGAAGAGCTTCACCGCCATGAAATTCGCTGCCATCGCAGCAGCTGGCGCACTGGCCCTGACCGCCTGCGGCGGCAGTGGCGAGCAGGGCACCGCGGAGGGCGGCGACGAGGCCGTCAAGATCGGCATCTCCCAGTTCGTCTCGCACCCTTCGCTGGACGCAGTGGTCACCGGCTTCAAGGCAGGCATGGAAGAAGCCGGCTACACCGGCGAGAAGATCAGCTACGACGAGAACAACGCCGAAACCGATCAGGCTACCAACACCTCGATTGCCGGCAAGCTCGCCGCTGATTCGGATATCGACCTGGTGCTGGCAATTGCTACCCCATCGGCCCAGGCTGCGGCGCAGGCGATTACCAAGGTTCCGGTGCTCTTCTCCGCTGTGACCGACCCGGTTGATGCCAAGCTGGTCGCCTCCAATGAAGCTCCGGGCGCGAATGTCACCGGCACGTCGGACATGAACCCGGTCGACGAGCAGCTGCAGTTGCTCAAGGACCTGGTGCCCGATGCCAAGAAGGTCGGCATTGTCTACTCCTCGGGTGAAGCCAACTCCGCAGTCCAGGTGAAGATGGCCAAGGAAGCAGCCAAGGGCCTGGGTCTGACCATTGAAGAAGCCGCAGTCTCGGCGTCCAGCGAAGTCCAGCAGGCCGCCAGCTCGCTGGATGTCGACGCGTACTACGTTCCGACTGACAACGCTGTCGTTTCCGCCCTGGAAGGCCTGCTGCAGGTTGCCGAGAAGAACGGCGTGCCGGTCATTTCGGCTGACGGCGAGTCCGTCAAGCGCGGCGCTACCGCAACCTACGGCATCAACTACGAGAAGCTGGGCGCGCAGACCGCTGCCATGGCCGTGAAACTGCTCAAGGGCGAGGCCGAGCCGGCAACCCTGCCGGTGGAGACCATCTCCGAGGTCGATCTCTACCTGAATGAAGATGCCGCCAAGAAGGCAGGCATCGAATTCACCGACGAGATGAAGTCCGAAGCCGTAGAGGTCTACTAAGCCCCGGCAACAACTTACCGACGCAAGGCGAGGCGCATAACCTGGTGCCTCGCCTTTCGTCGTGATTACCTGCAAAACTTACAACTCAAGGATCCACACATGATCACAGCGGTTGAACTCGGCCTGATTTACGCCATCATGGCGCTCGGGGTGTACCTGACCTTCCGTATCCTGGACTTTCCCGACCTGACTGTCGACGGCAGCTTCACCACCGGTGCCGCCGTCGCCTCGGTGGGCATCGTGAACGGGATGAATCCCTGGCTGGCCACCGTGCTGGCCTTCTTCGCCGGCATGGTTGCCGGTGTCATTACCGGCCTGCTGCATACCAAGGGCAAGATCGACGGCCTGCTCGCCGGCATCCTGACCATGATCGCGCTGTACTCGATCAACCTGCGCATCATGGGCAAGGCCAACACCCCCTTGCTGGGGGAGGAGACCCTGATCAGCCCGATGCGCGTCTCGGGCCTGCTCGGCTCATGGGCGTCGGTGGCCATCCTCTTTGCCGTCTGCCTGGTCTTCGTGGCAGCGATCGTCTGGTTCCTGCACACCGAGCTGGGCATGGCCATGCGGGCCACCGGCGACAACCAGGAAATGATCCGTTCCTTCGGCGTGAGCACCGACAACCAGAAGATCCTGGGCCTGGCGCTGTCCAACGGCCTGGTGGCGCTGTCCGGTGCGGTCATCGCCCAGTACCAGGGCTTCGCCGATATCGGCATGGGCATCGGCCTGATCCTGATCGGCCTGGCCTCGGTCATCGTCGGCCAGGCGATCTTCACCCAGCGCTACATCTGGCTGGCCGCCATCGCGGTGGTCTTCGGCGCAGTGATCTACCGCCTGGTGATCCAGATGGCCCTGTCGGCAGGTCTGGAGGTCAACGACATGAAGCTGATCTCCGCGGTCCTCGTCGTCGTCGCCCTGCTGCTGCCGAAGTGGAAGGGCTTCCAGAAGATCATCAAGAACTTCAAGCGCACCCCAGCAGCAGTTGAAACCAAGGAAGAGGTTCGCACCAATGCTTGAAATCAAGAACCTGTCGCGCACGTTCTTCCCGGGAACTGTCAACGAGCGCAAGGCGCTGCGCAACATCAACCTGAACCTGTCGGACGGTGAATTCGTCACCGTCATCGGCTCCAACGGCGCCGGCAAGTCCACCGTGCTGAATATGGTTGCAGGCAAGCTGCAGCCCGATGCCGGTTCGGTGTCCATCGCGGGGAAGAACGTCACCAGGATGGCCGACTACACCCGCGCCAAGTACATCGGCCGGGTATTCCAGGACCCGATGGCCGGCACTGCGCCGACCATGTCCATCGAGGAGAACATGGCTCTGGCCTACGCCCGCGGCCGTTTCCGCGGCCTGGGCCTGGGCGTAGGCTCCAAGCGGCGCGAGCTGTTCGTCGAGGAACTCAAGAGCCTGGAACTCGGTTTGGAAGGCCGCTTGAAGACCAAGGTGGGCCTGCTCTCGGGCGGCCAGCGCCAGGCGCTGAGCTTGCTGATGGCCACCTTCTCCAAGCCCAAGATCCTGCTGCTCGATGAGCACACCGCGGCCCTGGATCCGCAGCGTGCCGCGCTGGTCTCGCGCCTGACCAAGGAAATTGTCGAACGCCACCAGCTGACCACGTTGATGGTGACGCACAATATGGAACAGGCGTTGCAGCTGGGCACCCGGCTGATCATGATGCACGACGGGCAGATCATCCTGGACCTGGACCAGGAAGAGAAGTCCAAGATGACCGTCAAGGGCCTGCTGGAGGAATTCAGCAAGATCAAGGGCGCACAGCTCGATGACAAGACCATGCTGCAGTAGCAGCTGGCCAGTATCCGTGCAGGCTCCGCACCCGATGGGTGCGGGGCCTGTCGGGTTTAAGTCAGCGGTTTGCGCAGGCGGTGCTCGACGCGTCCCGAGCTCCGGTCGATGACTTGCTGTCCTGTCCATTGGTACCCGCAACGGCGATAGAGCGCCTCGGCACATGCATTGCTGGCGATAAGCAGACTGGACATGGCTGGGGCAGTGACCAGCAGGATGGATCAGTTCTACACCTGTCGGCCTGCCTGCGCTGTCAAGATCCTAGTTCACGAGGTACGGCATGCTAGAAGACTCGATTTCTGCCGTTTCAACTGCTAGCTCATGAGAGAGCGCGACATGCGCGGCCGCAGCTCTGGCATCGTAGGTGGCATTAATGGGTTTACTCATGCAGCTGATCTTCGATACTCAATATGAATTTGAGAAATATTCATGCAGTTAAAGATGCATTGCTATAAACCTGCCTAGGATTAACACCTTCTGCGAAACGAATGGTGGACTATTGAGAACCCGTAGCGCGTACATAGCTGCAGCGACAGGAGTCGTCGGTCTGGCTCTCATCACTGGATTGCTGTCGGGTTGCTCTTTGACTGGGAAATACTCCGATGAAACCTGCGACGGCCGCAAACCCGTCAGCTCGTTAGAGCAGGCGGGCACGGAATTGGTAGTTGCTGCGTATGCTGGCGATCGCACTGGAGTTTGCCGGGTTACTTCGCCATTTCCAGGAGGAAACCTGGATGACGAGATGGTCAGCCAGACTCGGCAGATTCTAGAGAACCACGGCATTACACCTGAAAATGTGTCGGTCGTGGTTGGAGAGCAGTTTGGAAGCGCAGTATCCGTTCACCTGACTGACGGTAACCAGTATGCTCGGCACTCACTGTGGGTCGGTGGCCATAGTATCCGTGAGGAAGGATTCACTATAGGGCTACCGGAGGAACTGTATCCTGCTGCGCCCGAGCATCCGGCATCCCAGTCATCCACGGTTGATCCCTAAGCTTTGCAATTCTAGTGATTCAGGATTCTTGGCATCCGGGTATCTCGTAAGCGCGATACAAAGCGAAATTTCCCCGGCTATTGCTCTAAGTGGAGCTTTGGTTCCCTCTCGGCAATGCCGGTTAGGCTTTCGCCGAATCATTAGCGCGGACAGTCAGCTGCCGCGCGATGTCTTTAGGCTTTTCGCCTAGTGTCCAAATGAAACATCGGAAACGCCTGTTTATTCTTCATTCGTGGCATAAACAGTGACCCAGACTCCCACCGGCTCTTTGAATTCGAGCTGTACCTCATTGGTGTTGATTTGATGTGCCGGGGTAGAAAGGCTCGTATATATTTCTGAATTCGAATCGCAACCACTCGCACCGGTTTTTGATCCACCTAGCAGGATAATCTCCCAAGGGGACGTTGCATCACATGAAATTATGAAGCCAACTGAATCAAATCCTCCGGGAAGATCCCCGAGGCGCAGAGTGGTCGAGCCCACGGAATGAGTTTCATTGAGAATCTGGAAGGAGTCTTCGCTCTGGGCGAGGAATTCGGCATGCTTCTTTAGGGGATCTGGCGATTCCGAGGTGCTGGCCGACGTATCTGACGAAGGAATCTCTCCAAGCGCTGTCTCAGGGGAAGTCGAAGGGCTGCATGAAGACAGTGCCAAAGCAATCACAGAAGCAAGTGAAATGATTCCAAAGAGGCGTTTCGTCATGTGTCAAGATTATCTTTTAGCGGGATAAAATCAAGAGTTCATGAGAGTACTTCGATTTCCCGCGTTTTCGCTCGGGTAGTTTGCCGAGGAACTCTTGAATGGCAGCGATGCGAATTCAGTGTCGAGTGGATGGAGTATCGCTCTTTCCATCAAGCGGTGGGCAGTTAGCGGCCGCGGGCAATTTGATGCGGGTATCGCCATCTCGGATTGGTGACGAGCCCGGTCCATGCCGGCAGTAGTTCCCGAATAGGCCGGTCGGGTCGACTCCGAGATCCCCTATGTGCAGTTCTGGATTTGAAGCAAGGTCGCCGAGCGGTCCCAGAGTTGCTTCGCTAGTACCTCATCATGGATCAGCGGGTTGACCTTCGATGCGATCTTTCCCGACTCGTAGTAGGCGCCCGGTTCGAATTGCACGCCAGGCTTCGCCTCCGCAAGCCAGACGAGCTGGTCGGCACCCTTGCTCGAGTCGACCGTGAAGAAGCGCCTAAGCGGACCGTGGTAAAGGAACTTCAATAACCCCTTGGAGTCCGAGGCGAAACTGGTGCCAACGATCCCGGGGTGGAACGCCACGGCGTTAATCCCGGAACCGCCAAAGCGCCGCTGTAATTCCGAGGTGAACAGAATGTTCGCCAACTTTGCATTGCCGTAGGCGGCCCTCGGTGAGTAGCTGTTTTCGCCCTGTAGGTCCGCAATGTCGAATTTGGCCATGAGACGCGCAGCCATGCTGGCGGTCTGAATGACCGTGGCACCCGAATCGATTAGTCGTTGCAACAACAGATTCGTGAGCAGGAAGGGCGCGAGGTGATTGACTTGGAAAGTCTTTTCGAATCCATCCACGGTCAGTTCGCGCTCTGCCTTGATCCCGCCGGCATTATTAGCCAGCACATCAATTCGGGGATACTTCTGGAGCAACTGCGTGGCCAGGCCGCGTACCTGTGCGAGCTGGCTGAAGTCTGCCACGAAATAGCTGGCGCCTAGCTCATGGGCGATGGCCTGGGTTTTGGTTTGCGACCGACCGACAACGACAATCTGGTGCCCCTGTCGTGACAGTTCTCGGGCCGATGCGGCCCCGATCCCGTCGCTGGCTCCGGTAATGAGAATGGTTTTTTTCATGGTGCCCTTAAGCGCTTGTTGGTTTATCCGAGTTTAGGGCCTAGCCGAAGCTAAAGGTTGTGGCGACGGGGAAGCTGCCAGAAAATGCTGACAGGAGATTGTTCGCGGCCTCGCGCGAGCTGCGGCGTGAGAAGAAGAGCGAAAAAAAGCAGGCCCTGGTAACCAGGACCTGCAATTTAGGTGGTGCCCCTGAAAGGAATCGAACCTTCGGCCTTCTGCTCCGGAGGCAGACGCTCTATCCACTGAGCTACAGAGGCGTGTTGCTGGGCAACAGGAAAAATACTATCAGGTCGTCACTTGATCTGCGCAATTCCAGCACCTTGGCACGCATGTGTTGCAAAAGTCACCGGGTTGGGCCAGTCTCACAGGCGATGCAAGTCATGAATGCTGAAGAAGCACGGCAATTGCCGGTATTCTTGAACGGTGACTCCTGAAGAACTCTCCGCAGCAATATCCGCATGCCTCACCGAAGCCGTAGCCGCCGGCGAAATCTCCGTCGAGGTGCCAGAGACCGTACGCGTGGACCGCCCGAAAAGCCGTGAACACGGCGACTGGGCAACCAACATCGCGCTGCAGCTGGGCAAGAAGGCCGGCATGGCCCCGCGCGACTTCGCCCAGATCCTGGCCACCCGACTTGCTTCGGTCCCAGGAGTCGGCGCCGTGGACATCGCAGGTCCCGGCTTCCTGAACATCACCCTCGAAGCCGGCGCTGCCGGCGAGCTGGCCCGCACCATCGTCGAGGCGGGTTCCGCCTACGGCAGCAACGAGGCCCTGGTCGGCCACGTGGTCAACATGGAATTCGTTTCCGCGAACCCCACCGGCCCGCTGCACATCGGCCACACCCGCTGGGCCGCGCTGGGAGATGCCATCTCCCGTGTGCTGCGCGCTTCGGGCGCTTCGGTGACCAGCGAGTACTACATCAACGATGCCGGCAACCAGATGAACGTCTTCGCCCGTTCGGTGTACAACCGCATCCACGGCCTGCCAGTGCCAGAGGGCGGCTACCCGGGCGAATACATCAAGGAACTGGGCGACGCCGTCCTGGCCCAAGCCCCGCAGCTGCGCGAGCTGGACGAAGCAGAAGCAATTCCTGCCCTGCGCGACGCCGCCTACAAGGCGCAGCTCGAAGACATCAAGTCCACCCTGGCCGACTTCGGCGTCAGCTTCGACGTGTTCTTCTCCGAAACCACCTTGCATGAGGGCGGTGCGGTGGCTGACGCCGTGGCCCGCCTGCGCGAACAGGGCCACATCTTCGATCTGGAGGGCGCGGTTTGGCTGCGCACTACCGACTTCGGCGATGACAAGGACCGCGTGCTGATCCGCGCCAACGGCGAGCCGACCTACTTCGCCGCCGATGCCGCCTACTACCTGTCCAAGAAGGACCGCGGCTTCGAAGAGAAGATCTACCTGCTGGGCGCCGACCATCACGGCTACGTCAACCGCCTGAAGGCGATCGCCGCCTGCGCGGGAGATGACAAGGACAAGAACATCGAGGTGCTGATCGGCCAGCTGATCTCCGTCAACGGAGCCAAGCTGTCCAAGCGCGCGGGCAACATCATCGAGCTGCGCGATTTGATCAACTGGATCGGCGCCGACGCGCTGCGCTACTCGCTGGCCCGTTTCCCGGCTGATTCGCCGATCGCGCTGGACCCCGAGCAGCTGAAGAAGAACACCAATGACAACCCGGTGTTCTACGTCCAGTACGCCCATGCCCGTTCGTGCGCCGCGGCCCGCAATGCCGCCGCCAAGGGCGTGACCCGTGACGGCTTCGATGCCGCGCTGCTGACCGACCCGACCGAAAACGAGCTGCTGGCCGTGCTCGGCCAGTTCCCGTCGGTGGTTGCCGGTGCCGCGGAATTCCGCGAACCGCACCGCATTGCCCGTTACCTGGAGCAGGTCGCCGGCGCCTACCACTCGTGGTACGCCGCAACCCGCATCACCCCGGTGGGCGAAGGCGAAGCGGTCGCGCCGGTGCACGGCACCCGGCTGTGGCTGAACGACGCCGCCACCACCGTTTTGGCAAATGGATTGGAACTGCTGGGCGTTTCCGCCCCAGAGAGGATGTAAGACCTTATGGCCGTATCGCCGCTAGCCCCGCAATGGCTGCAATTCCCGGAAAACATCAACGCACTTCGACAGATCGAGTGGGCTTCGGGGGTTTCCCGCGAGGCTGGCGGCGAACTGTCCATCCAGGGCCTTCCCGTCTCCCAGCTGGCCGCCGAGTTCGGCACCCCGCTGTTCGTGCTCGATGAGAACGACTTCCGCGCCCGCGCCCGGGGTTTCAAGACCGCCTTCGACGACGCGTTCAGGCAGCTGTGCGGGGGAGTCGACGTCTACTACGCCGGCAAGGCATTCTTGTGCACCGAGGTGGCCCGCTGGGTGACCGACGAGGGCCTGCGCCTGGATACCTGCTCCGGGGGCGAACTGGCCGTGGCCAACGCCGCCAAGGTGCCCGCTGCCAACCTCTCGCTGCACGGGAACAACAAGTCGGCAGCCGAGATCACCCGCGCCATCGAAATGGGCGTCGGGCGCCTGGTCATCGACTCGCTGGACGAGCTTGACCGGGTGATTTCGATCGCCGACGCCATGGGCCAGAGCGCGCAGGTCATGCTGCGCATTACCCCCGGCGTGCACGCCTCCACCCATGAGGCCATCGCCACCGCGCACGAGGACCAAAAGTTCGGGCTGTCCATCCTGGACGATGCCTCCGGCACTTCTCCTGCGCTGCGTGCGGTCGCCCAGGCGATCGAGGCGCAGAACATCAACCTGCTGGGCCTGCACGCCCACATCGGTTCGCAGATCTTCGAGGCCGAGGGCTTCGCAATGGTCGCCCGCACCATGCTCGGCCTGCTGGCCAAGATCCGCTCGATCCATGGTGTTTCCCTGCCCGAGCTGGATCTGGGCGGCGGCTACGGCATTGCCTACACCTCCGAGGACCACCCCTCCACCCCGGCCAAGCTGGCCGGGCAGATGGCCGAAGTGGTCTCGGCGACCTGCGCCGAACTCGAGCTGGAATGCCCGCGCATTTCCATCGAGCCGGGCCGCGCCATCGCCGGCCCGAGCACCTTCACCCTCTACGAGGCTGGCGTGCGCAAGGACGTCCAGGTGGAAGACGGCTCAGGGGCGCTGCACCCGCGCCGCTACATTTCAGTGGACGGCGGGATGAGCGACAACCCGCGCCCGGTGCTCTACGACGCGCAATATACCGCCGTGCTGGCTAGCCGTATGACGCAAAACGACGCAATTATTTCTCGTGTAGTTGGGAAACATTGCGAGTCAGGTGACATAGTCGTGAAGGACGTTTACCTGCCCGATGACGTGGCGGCCGGCGATTTGATCGCCGTTCCGGCCACCGGCGCCTACTGCTGGGCGCTGTCGAGCAACTACAACTACCTCACCCGCCCCGCGGTGGTAGCGGTACGCGATGGCCAAGCCCGTCTGATCGTGCGCAGGGAAACGGAAACAGACTTGTTGGCCCGTGACATGGGAGTTTAATTGAGCGGCGAAAAGAACCTGAAGGTAGCCCTGCTGGGTTGCGGCACCGTCGGAGCCCAAGTGGCCCGGATCCTGCTGGAAGATGCAAACGAACTGGCTGCCCGCTCCGGCGCCGGCCTGCAGCTGATCGGCATTGCCGTGCGCAACCCGGATGCCAAGCGCGATGCAGTGCTGCCCCAGGAGCTTTTCACCACCGACGCCCACGGGCTGATCGCCCAGGCCGATGTGGTCATCGAACTGCTCGGCGGCATGGAGCCGGCCGGCGAATACATCGCCGCCGCCCTTGCCAAGGGTGCCAGCGTCATCACCGGCAACAAGGCGCTGATTGCGCTCAAGGGCGCCGAACTGAACGCGATCGCTGCCGGCAACGGCGCCCAGCTGCGCTACGAGGCCGCGGTGGCCGGGGCCATCCCGATCCTGCGCCCGATTGCGGACTCGCTGGCCGGGGACCACATCACCAAGGTGATGGGCATCGTCAACGGCACCACCAACTTCATCCTCGACGCCATGGACACCACCGGTGCCGCGTTCGACGACGTGCTGGCCGAAGCCCAGGCGCTGGGCTATGCGGAAGCCGATCCAACCGCCGACGTGGGCGGGCACGATGCCGCCGCGAAGGCCGCGATCCTGGCTTCGCTGGCCTTCCACACCACCGTGTCCTCGGACCAGGTCTGGACCCAGGGCATCACCGAAGTCAGCGCCGCCGATGTCGCGGCCGCGGCCGCCGCCGGCTACGTGATCAAGCTGCTGGCCATCGCCGAGCAGGCCGAAGCCGGGATTTCGGTGCGCGTCTACCCGGCCCTGGTGCGCCGCAGCCACCCGCTGGCTACCGTGCATGGCGCGTTCAACGCCGTGTTCGTCGAAGCGCAGAACGCCGGCGACCTGATGTTCTACGGGGCTGGAGCCGGTGGCAACCCGACCGCGTCGGCGGTCATGGGCGACGTCGTTGCCGTGGCCCGCCAGATCGCTGCCGGAGCCCCGCTGCCCAACGGCTCGGTTAACCAGGCGCCACGGATGCTGGACTTCGAGGCCATCGACACCCGCTACTGGATTGGCCTGTCGGTCAAGGACCAGTCCGGCGTGCTGGCCGCCATCGCCACCGTCTTCGGCGAGCACGGGGTCTCCATCGAGTCGATGAGCCAGCAGGTGGACGCCGAAGCGGGCGCGCAGCTGCGCATCCTGACCCACCAGGGCACCGAAGCGGCCCTGGCCAGCACCGTCGAGGCGCTGACCGCGCTGGACGCGGTGCACTCTGTTCTATCCGTTATGCGAGTTGAAGGAAACTAACGTGGCTCACCAGTGGCGCGGAGTGATCCGCGAATATGCCGATCGCCTGCCAGTAGACGAAAACACCAAGGTCATCACCCTGGGCGAGGGCGGCACCCCGCTGGTCTACGCCCCGGCGCTGTCGGCGCAGACCGGCAACGAGGTGTACCTGAAGGTCGAGGGCATGAACCCGACCGGTTCCTTCAAGGACCGCGGCATGACCATGGCGATGACCGCCGCGGTGGCTGCCGGCGCCAAGGCCGTGGTGTGCGCCTCCACCGGCAACACCTCCGCTTCGGCCGCCGCCTACGCTACCCAGGCAGGGCTGAAGTGCGCGGTGCTGGTGCCCGATGGCAAGATCTCCATGGGCAAGATGTCCCAGGCGATCGCCCACGGTGCGGACATCATCCAGATCGACGGCAACTTCGACAACTGCCTGGAAGTGGCGCGCAAGCTCAGCGAGAACTACCCGGTGTTCCTGGTGAATTCGGTGAACCCGGCCCGCATCCAGGGCCAGAAGACCGGCGCCTTCGAGGTCGTCGACTTCCTGGGCGACGCCCCGGATTACCACCTGCTGCCGGTAGGCAACGCGGGCAACATCACCGCGTACTGGAAGGGGTACAAGGAGTATTCCTCCAAGTGGACCAATGAGGCGGGCAAGGTGCTGGAGCCGGTGTCCACCAAGAACCCGGTCATGTGGGGCTTCCAGGCCGCCGGGGCCGCCCCGATCGTGGCCGGCCACCCGATCACCGAACCGGATACCATTGCCACCGCCATCCGCATCGGCAATCCGGCATCCTGGGAACAGGCCGAAGCCGCCCGCGATGAGTCCGGCGGGCAGATCGACTCGGTCACCGACGAGCAGATCCTCGAAGCCCACCGCTGGCTTTCCAGCCGCGAAGGCGTCTTCGTGGAGCCAGCTTCGGCAGCCGGCGTGGCCGGCCTGCTCAAGCACCACGCCGCCGGCACTGCGCCGACCGGCAAGAAGATCGTGATCACCGTGACCGGCCACGGCCTGAAGGACCCGGACTGGGCCCTGAAGCAGGCCGACGGCTCGGAAGTTGCGCCGAAGAAGGTGGCCTTCGACGTGGTCGAGGTCGCCGGCGCGCTGGGCCTGGCCTAGCAGCTTTTCGCCGGCCAGCCGCCGGCAGCACGACGGCCCGCCGCGTCATTGGCTCTCCCGGACCGGGGGAGCCAATCGCGGCGGGCCGTTGCGCACCTGATACCTATCGCACCGAATTCTTGAAGGAACCATGACGCAGCAGATCGCCCTGGGCCAGAAGTTGATCGTTTCCCCGCCGGCCACCTCAGCCAACCTCGGTCCTGGCTTCGATTCGCTGGGCCTGGCCCTGGAATACCGCGACCGCCTCGAAGTGCGCACCGCGCGGTCCAGCAGTGTCGAGATTTTCGGCGATGGGGCGCAGGAGCTGCCACGCGATGAGTCGCATCTGATCATCAAGGAAATGCACCGCTACTGGAAAGACGCCGGTTTTGAACCGGTTGGCGTCCAGCTGGTCGCGCACAACAACATCCCGCACGCGCGCGGCATGGGATCCTCGGCCGCGGCGATTGTCGCGGCCTACGCCGCCGCCGATGCGCTGCTTCCAGCCCCAGCTCGTGGCGGGACCGAGCGGATCTTCCAGGCGGCTGCAGCGTGGGAAGGGCACCCGGACAATGTGGCTCCGGCGGTCTTTGGCGGGCTGAGCATCTCTGCCACCGATGCCGCCGGCAGCTTCAGCTCGGTGCAGGTGCCCCTGCACCCGGACCTGCGCGCAGTGCTGGCGATCCCGTCCAACGGCTTGTCCACCGAGGTCGCGCGCGGCGCGCTGCCTGCACAGGTCGACCACGCGGTAGCCGCGGCGAACAGCGCGAGCGCCGCGCTGCTGATCCATGCGCTGAGCAACGATCCGCGCCAGCTGCTGGGCGGCACCAAGGACTACCTGCACCAGGACTATCGCGCCGCGGCCATGCCCGAAAGCGCGGCGCTGATTGCCAAGCTGCGCGGCGCAGGACTGGCCGCAGTGGTTTCCGGTGCCGGACCGACCGTGTTGACCCTGGTGGCCTGCGATGAACAGGTCGCTGCCGTGCAAGCGGCCATCGATGAATTCTCTGCAGGATCTCCAGTGTCATGGCGTGCTGAAGTTCCCAAGCTGGCCGCCAACGGTGTTACAGTAGAAGTGCTGTAACACCATGGCAGGCCGGATAGCTGGGCAGTAGCCCGGTCCGAATCCTTTGTGGCCAGTGTTGATGCGGATAAATTCGGTTCTCGAACCCCATTTCATCCGTCCAGCCGTCCCGGATCTTCCTGCAGTTCGCAGCAACTTTGATATCCCGCATTCAGGTACGTCTTCGTGCCTAGGAGATGTCAGTCTCTCTAATCCACTGCAGTTTTGCCTCGAATTCTGGGCCATCTTGCGGGGAGAAAGTGAAGTAGCCACGAAATCTTCGGCTGCTGAACATCATTTACGGCATAGTGGGCCTGCCTTGAAGCGGCCCATCCTACGAGTCAGAAGGAACTTTCGTGACCGAAACCACGAGCCTCAACGAAGGCGTGGACACCAAGACTTCCGAAAACAAGAGCGCCGGACTGGCCTCTTTGAAAATGACCCAGCTCCAGCAGTTGGCTTCGCAGCTGGGTATCACCGGCGGTTCGCGGATGCGCAAGGCTGATCTGGTCAAGGCCATCGGCGACCACCAGCGCGGTGGTTCCGTTGCCGCCAAGGACGCCAAGGCCGCACAGGAAGCGAAGTCTGCCAAGACCGAAGCTCCCGCAGCGAAGGCTGAAGCTCCAGCTGAGCAGGCCAAGGAAACCAAGACCCGTGCACGTCGTGCGCCAAAGGCCGCGGCCCAGGCGCAGGCTGAGACCGAGAGCGCACCAGAGGCCGGCGCGGCTGCTGAAGCTCCGGCTGAAAAGCCAGCTCGCGCACGCCGCACCTCGCGCCGTGTGACCGACTCGGGCAAGGTTGCGGCTCCTGCCGAAGCCAACGAAGCCGCTACTGAGGCTCCAGCCGAGAACCAGGCAGCAGCCGAGGAGTCCAAGGCTCCACGCCAGCGCCGCAACTCGCGGAACAACAAGCCGGTTGACCAGCCAGCAGAGCAGGCAGCCGAGCAGGCCGAGGCACCGGCGGAGAACGCCGAGAGCAACGGCGAAGCACGCGAAGAGCGCCGCGAGCGCGGCAACCGCCGTGAGCGTGGCAACCGCCGCGATCGCAACACCGAGCGCACCGAGCGCACCGAGCGCACCGAAGTTGCCGAGTCGGAGAACGCTGAAGAGCGCACCGACCGCCGCGAAGAGCGCCGCGAGCGCAACAACCGCCGCAACGAGCGCAACAACGACCGCAACGAGCGCAACAACGACCGCAATGAGCGCAACAACGATCGTGCTGAGCGCAACAACGATCGCAATGATCGCAACGAGCGCAACAACGACTCGAACGACTCGGAGAACATCGAGGACCGTTCCGAGCGTGGCGACCGCAATGACCGCCGCGAGCGCCGTGAGCGCAACAATGATCGCAACGATCGCAATGACCGCAGCAACCGCCGCGAGCGCAACAATGATCGCAACGATCGCAACAACGACCGCAACGATCGCAATAACCGCAACCGCCGCA
This sequence comes from Glutamicibacter sp. NPDC087661, assembly GCF_044743275.1. NCBI lineage: Bacteria > Bacillati > Actinomycetota > Actinomycetes > Micrococcales > Micrococcaceae > Glutamicibacter > Glutamicibacter sp. NPDC087661. The sequence continues at coordinate 60,778 of NZ_JBIUWE010000007.1, read as the reverse complement.
ACCGCCGTGATGACGACGAGCCGCAGCTGAGCGAGGACGACGTCGTATTGCCGATCGCCGGCATCCTGGACGTGCTGGAGAACTACGCCTTCGTGCGCACCTCCGGCTACCTGCCCGGCCCGAACGACGTCTACGTCACCCTGGGCCAGGTCAAGAAGTACAACCTGCGCAAGGGCGACGCCATCGTTGGCGCGATCCGCCAGCCACGCGAGGGCGAGACCCCGAACCCGCGCCAGAAGTTCAACGCCCTGGTGCAGCTGACTTCGGTCAACGGCAAGAAGCCAGAGGACAACCGCGAACGCGTCGAGTTCAACAAGCTCGTCCCGCTGTACCCGACCGAGCGCCTGCGCCTGGAAACCGATCCGAAGCTGGTCGGCCCGCGCGTCATCGACCTGGTCGCGCCAATCGGCAAGGGCCAGCGCGGCCTGATCGTTTCGCCTCCGAAGGCCGGCAAGACCTTGATCCTGCAGGCCATTGCCAACGCGATCACCATCAACAACCCGGAAGTGCACCTGATGATGGTGCTCGTTGATGAGCGTCCCGAAGAAGTCACCGACATGCAGCGCACCGTGAAGGGCGAGGTCATCGCCTCGACCTTCGACCGCCCGGCCGATGACCACACCACCGTGGCCGAGCTGGCCATCGAGCGCGCCAAGCGCCTGGTGGAAATGGGCATGGATGTCGTGGTCCTGCTGGACTCGATGACCCGCCTGGGCCGTGCCTACAACCTGGCCGCTCCGGCCTCGGGCCGCATCCTCTCCGGCGGCGTCGACTCGGCAGCGCTGTACCCGCCGAAGCGCTTCTTCGGTGCAGCCCGCAACATCGAGAATGGCGGCTCGCTGACCATCCTGGCTACCGCCCTGGTGGAGACCGGTTCCAAGATGGACGAGGTCATCTTCGAGGAATTCAAGGGCACCGGCAACATGGAGCTGCGCCTTTCGCGCCAGCTGGCCGAGAAGCGCATCTTCCCGGCAGTGGATGTCAACGCTTCCTCGACCCGCCGCGAAGAGCAGCTGATGAGTGCCGAAGAGGTGCGCATCATGTGGCGCCTGCGCCGCATGCTCTCGGGCATCGATCCGCAGCAGGCACTGGAAGTGCTCACCGGGAAGATCCGCGAAACCGGATCGAACGCGGAATTCTTGATGCTGGTCAACAAGACCACTCCAAACAAGGATTAGCACCACCCACCGCCATGGCGTCCAGCCAGCTTGCCGCACCGGCAGCTGGCTGGACGCCATCGGCGCGTAGTGACACCTCGCACGCCGGCCCCGGCCGGCGCAGCGTTTAGAATTGAATTCCAGCAGTGCCCCAGCCGCAATAGCCGGCGGCACTGCGCGGAAAACGCCAACAAGGAAGCACACCCACCATGTTCGAGTCCGTCAAGTCGCTACTAGAAGAGCATGCCGCAATCCAGGCGCAGCTCTCGGATCCAGCGGTGTACGCCGACCAGGCGCTGGCCCGCAAGCTCGGCCGCCGCTCGGCACAGCTGAACGGCATCGTCGAGGCCTACAACAAGTGGCACGCCGCCACCGAGGACCTGGAAGCAGCCAAGGAAATGGCTGACGAGGATCCGGACTTCGCAGAAGAGGTGGAAACCCTCACCGCCGCCCTGCCAGAGCTCGAGGAGAAGCTGCGCCGCCTGCTGATCCCGCGCGACGAGAACGACGGCCGCGACGTGATCCTCGAAGTCAAGGGCGGCGAGGGCGGCGACGAAGCAGCGCTGTTCGCAGCCGACCTGCTGCGCATGTACACCCGTTTCGCCGAGCACAAGGGCTGGAAGGTGGAGATGATCTCCTTCAACGAGTCCGACCTCGGCGGCTACAAGGACGCCCAGGTTGCCATCAAGGGCAAATCGAATGACCCGGCCGAAGGCGTCTACGCCCAGCTGAAGTTCGAAGGCGGCGTGCACCGCGTGCAGCGCGTGCCGGTCACCGAATCCCAGGGCCGCATCCACACCTCGGCTGCCGGCGTGCTGGTCCTGCCCGAGGTGGACGAGCCCGAAGAAGTCGACATCCACCAGAACGACCTGAAGATCGATGTCTACCGTTCCTCGGGCCCCGGCGGCCAGTCGGTGAACACCACCGACTCCGCGGTGCGAATTACCCACCTGCCCACCGGCATCGTGGTGGCCATGCAGAACGAGAAGTCGCAGATCCAGAACCGCGAAGCCGCGATGCGCGTGCTGCGTTCGCGCCTGCTGGCCCACCAGCAGGAGATCATCGACAAGGAGAACTCGGCCCAGCGTGCAAGCCAGATCCGCACCATGGACCGCTCCGAGCGCATCCGCACCTACAACTACCCGGAAAACCGCATTGCCGACCACCGCACCGGCTACAAGGCCTACAACCTTGACGCCGTGATGGACGGGGACCTGCAGCCGGTGGTTGAATCCTGCATCCAGATGGACGAGGAAGAGCGCTTGGCAGCGCTGGGCGAGTAACGACGCCTTGGAAGAACTCACTGCCGTACGCCGCCAGGCGATTGCGGCGCTGGCCGACGCCGGGGTGCCAAGCCCCGGCGTCGACGTCGACCTGCTGCTGTGCCACGTGCTGGGCATCGACCGCTCGGAACTGAAGCTGCGCGAACTGCGTGGCGAGGGCCTCGACCCTGGATCCCGGGAGCAATTCACCGCCCTGGTGGCCGCCCGGCGCACCCGCATCCCGCTGCAGCACCTGACTGGCGTGGCGTACTTCCGCTACCTGGAGCTGAAGGTGGGACCGGGAGTATTCACCCCGCGCCCGGAAACCGAAACCGTGGTGCAGCTCGGCCTTGATTTCCTGGCCGGCCAAGGCATCGGCACCCCGCGGTGCATTGATTTGTGCTCAGGCTCCGGCGCCATTGCAGCGTCCGTGGCCAGCGAAGTGCCAGCAGCCAGCGTCTGGGCCGTGGAGCTCTCGGAGGATGCCATCGGCTACACCCGGGCCAACTGCGAGCCGCACCGGGTCACCGTGCTGCACCAGGATGCCACGGCGGTCCCCGGGGAACTGGAAGGCACCATGGACCTGGTGATCTCCAATCCGCCGTATATTCCGCCCAACGCGGTGCCGCGCGAAGTGGAAGTGCGCGAGCACGACCCGGAAATGGCGTTATACGGGCTCGGGGAGGACGGACTGGACATTCCGCGAGCCATTACCGCCCAAGCCATGAAGCTCTTGCGTCCCGGCGGCTACTACGTGATGGAACACGCCGAAGTGCAGCACGAAACCGCGGCAGCCATGCTGCGCGCGGCCGGATTCACGCAGGTAGCTGGCCATGAAGATTTGACCGGGCGCGCCCGCGCCACATCCGGCTACGCGCCGCAATAACCAAACCACACCCAGTGCATGAAAGAATGATCCCGTGAGCACAACATTTTCGGTAAGCAACGAGCAGGAACACGCTGAAGGCATCGCCGCAGCCAAGGCCGCGCTGGCGGACAAGCGCTGCATCGTCTTGCCTACAGATACCGTCTACGGGATCGGCGCCGATGCATTCAGCGCCCAGGGCGTGGCGATGCTGCTGGCCGCCAAAGGCCGCAACCGCACCATGCCCCCGCCAGTGCTGATCGCCCAGAGTTCCACCATGGACGGATTGGCCAGGGACATCCCCGAGGCCGCGCGCAAGCTGGCCGAAGCGTTCTGGCCAGGCGGACTGACCCTGATCCTGCAGGCCCAGCCTTCGCTGACCTGGGATCTGGGGGAGACCCGCGGCACCGTGGCGCTGCGCGTGCCCAACGACGACACCGCCCTGGAACTCCTGGGCCAGACCGGCCCGTTGGCCGTGTCCTCGGCCAATCGCACCGGCAACGCGGCGGCGCTGGATGTCGAGCAGGCTTTCGCTCAGCTCGGGGAGTCGGTGGATGTCTACCTCGACGGCGGCCCGCGTGGCGAGGCCGGGGAAGAGGTCCTGCCATCGACCATCATCGATTGCACCGGCCAGAACCTGCAGGTCGTTCGCTCGGGCGCGATTTCCATTGAGGAATTGCGCGTGGTCGTCCCTGGCATTCTCGATTTGGGACAGGACGCACCGGAAACCGGCGCATGAGAACATACGTACTGCTCATAGCATTCAGCTTTACGGTTTCGTTCCTGCTCACCCCGATCATCCGCACCCTAGGCCACCGTTTCACCGGCAACCAGCTGGTGCGCGAACGCGACCAGCACGAAAAACCGATCGTGAAGTTCGGCGGCCTGGCGATTATCGCCGCTTTCGCCGCAGGGCTATGGCTGGCCAGCAACTTCCACTTCTTCCGCGGGGTCTTCGGCAATGACGACGCCATCCGCGGAATCGCCTACGCCCTGGGCGTCATCGTGCTCATGGGCCTGGCCGATGACATGTTCGACCTCAAATGGTGGCTGAAGCTCGCCGGCCAGATCCTGATCGGCTGGCTGGTCGCCACCAACGGAATCGTCATCCAGTCCCTGCCCGTGGGGTCGTGGCAGATCGATGAGCAATGGATGCAGATTTCGGTGACCATTTTCCTGATCGTGCTGACCATGAACGCGATCAACTTCTCCGATGGATTGGATGGCCTGGCCGCGGGCCTGGCCGCCATTGGCGCGGCGACCTTCTTCGTGTACTCCTATGTATTGGCCACGCACGTGAGCGCCGATGACTACGCGAACATCGGGGCCTTGCTCTGCGCCTTGCTGCTCGGTGCCTGCCTGGGCTTCTTGCCGCACAACTTCAACCCGGCGAATATCTTCATGGGGGAGACCGGCGTTCTCGCCATCGGCATGATCCTCTCGGTGGCCGCGGTGGCGGTGACCGGTGATGTGCAGGGCCTGGAGGCCCGGCGCTTCCGCAACATCCCGGCCTACATGCCGATGCTGCTGCCGATGGTGATCGTCTTCCTACCAGTACTGGACCTTGTACTCTCGGTCTTCCGCCGGCTGGCCAACAAACGCTCACCCTTTTCCCCGGACGCCAAGCACATCCACCACCGGATGCTGGCCCAGGGCCACTCCGTGCGCCAATCGGTAGTTCTGCTCTACCTGTGGGCCGCCGTGATTGCAGTCTCAGTGGTTTCCATCGCCTTCATCCCGGTCATTCTGGTGGTCCCGATGGCCTTGCTGTTGTTCCTAGTGGCAGCGGTAGCAACGTGGCGTCCCCTGGTGATCAAGCGGGTCGAGGCCTTACGCAAGCGCATGGGCAAAGCCTAGCCCGATCAAATAGCAGGGTAACGCACAAGCAATCTGTTTCTATCTCGTGTAGAATTCAATCTGGATCTTCTTTCATCTGTTCTTTAGGGAATAGGTGGAAGTTTCAAGTTTCATCAGCATCGATGGGTGCACGATGGTTCCTCGGTGTTGACGAAGAAAGGTTGCGGACGTGAATTCTGGTTCTGCCCGCGTCAGTGCTTCGTCAGCCCCGAAATCCATCTGGTTGCCGATTCTTGGCTTGTCACTGGTGTATTCGCTGATCGCTACCGCCATATTTTTCCTGATTTCATGGTTGGTTGCCGATCTTCGCTACGCGCTTTCTGGCGCGCTGGCTGCCGGGATTGTGATTGGCTTTTTCGCGATTGGCATTCTCATTGCCGAAGCTGCAGGGCGAATTCGCCACTCGTGGGCCATGCCCGCGTTCTTGGGTGTCTTTGTCATCAAGGTTTTTGGCATCGCCTTCGTGTTGTTGAACCTGGGGTTGCCCGATTGGGTTAATCGCCAGGGATTCGTTCTTGCAGCTGCTATCTCCCTTGTTGCCTGGCAGGTTGGCGAGGTGCGTGCTTTCATGAAGGCGCGCCTGGCTATCTACAACGAGGAATAGAGTATTCCGCGCGACTTTGTGTCGGTGGGGTGCTGTGAGTTTGATAAGCTTACTTCGGGTCATTTTTGGCCGTCCGCTCAACTGCGGGCGGAATACGCAATATGCATCCGCGGGGTAACCCGCAGATGGACCTTCATCAGGGTTGATGCTTCTGGCATGGGCCATGATGGGATCCCCGTTTGATCTTTTCTTCACACGGTGAGAGGCAGTTACCGCCAGTCACCGCCTTTTGCCCGTGACCGTTACTGCAGAGAGGACAGCGCGTTGTTCGCGTTTGCGCTCCCAATGGCCTCAGAAGAAGGCGGCTTCGTACCGCCATCCGTTTCCGATACCCACCTCCCGGATCTTTTCCCGTGGATGGCTGAGTACGGCACGGGTTTCGGCAAGCAGATGCTCATGATCGTTTTGTCGATCGTGCTTATCTCTTGGTTCTTCACCGTGGCCATCAAGAACCCGAAGCTGGTTCCAGGCAAGATGCAGTACATCGCTGAGTCCGGTTACGCGTTTGTACGTAACGGAATTGGCCGCGACATCATCGGCGAGAAGAACTTCCGTCCTTGGATTCCTCTGCTGTTCGCGACCTTCTTCTTCGTACTGCTGAACAACCTCTTCGGCGCGATTCCGTTCCTGCAGCTTCCATCGTTCTCACACGCTGGTTCTGCATACGCGATGGCTATCATCATCTACGGCACCTGGATTGCTGTAGGCCTGAAGAACCACGGTATCCGCTACTTCAAGTTGGCCGTCGTCCCGTCCGGTGTTCCGGGCTGGATCATGCCACTGATGATTCCGTTGGAAATCATTTCTAACTTCATCGTTCGCCCGCTGACGCACTCGCTGCGTTTGATGGCAACGATGCTGGCCGGTCACATGATCGTGATGCTGGCAGCTGCCGGCGCTCGTCACCTGATCGTTGTCCAGGACTCCCTGGCCATGAACGGCCTTGGCATCCTGGTCATCGTTGGCTCGGTCGCCATGTACTTCCTGGAACTGCTGATCATGGTCCTGCAGGCGTTTGTTTTCGCCCTGCTGACCGCGATCTACCTCCAGGGTGCAATCGAAGCCGACGCCCACTAGGCCAACACTTCTTTTCTTCCAACCCATAAAGATCTTCCTTGAGTCGCTCAAGGAATACCTCACAACCTACCGGCAAAAGCTCGGTATCTTGAAAGGAACATAATCACATGTTGCACGGCTCCCTGAATATGATCGGCTACGGCCTGGCTGCTATCGGTTCGGCTATCGGCGTTGGCTTGATCTTCGCTGCCTACATCAACGGTGTTGCACGTCAGCCTGAGGCTCAGCGCATCCTGCAGCCAATCGCCATGCTTGGCTTCGCACTTGCTGAAGCACTGGCCATCCTGGGCCTGGTCTTCGCTTTCGTCATCGGCGCCTAGTCTTTTCGCAACTGTAGTGGCCTCGCCACTATCGCGAGGCGTACACACAAGCGGAAACTAGTAGATAAGGAATAGTGAGAATGAACAGCACTGATTTCATCCTCGCTGCGAGCGAATCGGTCAACCCGCTGTTGCCGAACCCGTGGGAAATTCTCGTCACGGGTGTTGGTTTCGCGGTCCTTCTGTTCATCGTCATCAAGGTAATTGCTCCGAAGTTCGAGCAGTCCTATGAAGATCGCGTCACCGCGATCGAAGGTGGCCTGGAGAAGGCTGAAGCAGCGCAGAAGGAAGCAGAGGAGACCTTGGCTCAGTACAAGGCCCAGCTTCTGGAAGCACGCACCGAAGCAAACCGCATCCGTGAGGAAGCTCGTAGCGAAGGTGCTCAGATCCTCGCAGATCTGAAGACCAAGGCAACCGATGAGGCAGCTCGTATCACCGAGCAGTCGCACCGTCAGATCGAAGCAGAGCGCGTTTCGGCTCTGGCTTCGCTCCGCACCGACGTGGGCGCATTGGCTACCGAGCTTGCAAGCAAGGTTGTTGACGAAGCTCTGCAGGACGATGCCCGTGCCCAGCGCGTGGTTGACAAGTTCCTGACCGATTTGGAAGCTCAGCAGAACGCAGGTGCATCGAACTAATGGCAAGTGTATCGAGCGAGTCACTAGCAAAGGCTTTGGCGTTCCTGGAACCCAAGCTGGCACTGGCATCTATTGAGCTGCCTAAGGAACTGTTCGCGGTCCTGGAAGTACTGGATGCAAATGCCGGTCTTCGCCGCGCATTGACTGACCCAGCCCGTGATGCTGCCGAAAAGGCAGGCCTCTTGGCCCAGCTGCTGCACGGAAAGGTCTCGGCTGACGCTGAGGACACCGTTGCCCAGCTGGCTTCTACCCGTTGGAGCTCGGAACGCGACATTAGCGATGCGCTCGAAACGCTGGCTGTCACTGCGGTTACCGCAGTGGCTGAGCAGCAGGACGGCGCTTCGGGGCTGAACAAGCTGGAGCAGGATCTGTTCTCCTTCATCGAGGTAGTTCGTGGCAACCACGAACTGCAGCGTGCGTTGGATGATGCACAGGCCCCAGTCGAGGCAAAGCGCGCTCTCGCGCTGAAGCTCGTGCCTAACGCGTCGCAGACCTCTCAGGTATTGATCTCGCAGGCAGTTTCGAACCCTCGTGGTTTGAAGCCAGCAGCTTTGCTTGAACGCTTCGTGGAGCTCGTGGCCAAGCGCCAGCAGCGCTGGATCGCTTCGGTGACCAGCTCTGTAGAGCTTTCGGCGACTCAGCTTTCGCGCCTGGAGACCAGCCTGAACAAGCTTTACGGTCGTCAGCTCAAGCTCAACGCCACTACCGACCCATCGCTGGTCGGTGGACTGGTAGTCAAGGTTGGCGACGAAGTTGTCGACGCTTCCGTGGCATCACGCGTGGCCGAGTTGCGCCGCGCCTTGGCCAGCTAGGACTCATTGGGCTAGGGAGTGATCCTTCGCTTGGTGTTCCTGGCTGCCAGGACCACAACAGACTTCATTCACATTCGATTCGGTCCAATGGACCGGATCACAATTTAGGAGAGCAGGGACTGCAGATGGCCGATTTGACCATCAATGCCAACGACGTCCGCGATGCCCTAAACGAGTTCGCATCTTCCTACGAACCGGGTAAGGCAGAGCGCACCGAGGTGGGACGCGTCGTCGCCGCGAGCGACGGCATCGCCAGAGTGGAAGGCCTTCCTTCCGTCATGGCCAACGAGTTGCTGAAGTTCGAAGATGGCACCCTGGGCCTGGCCCAGAACCTCGATACCCGCGAAATCGGTGTCGTTGTGCTTGGTGACTTCACCGGCATCGAAGCTGGCCAGAAGGTAGAGCGCACCGGCGAGATCCTTTCGGTTCCAGTCGGCGACGGCTACCTGGGCCGCGTGGTCGACCCGTTGGGCGAGCCACTGGACAACCTGGGCCCAATCGCTGCCGAGGGCCGTCGCGCCCTGGAGCTGCAGGCACCAGGCGTGACCCAGCGCAAGAGCGTGCACGAGCCAATGCAGACCGGTCTGAAGGCTATCGACGCCATGATCCCGATCGGCCGTGGCCAGCGTCAGCTGATCATTGGCGACCGCCAGACCGGCAAGACCGCTATCGCGGTTGACACCATCCTGAACCAGCGTGCTAACTGGGAATCCGGCGATCAGACCAAGCAGGTCCGCTGCGTCTACGTGGCAATTGGCCAGAAGGCATCGACCATCGCTGCCGTTCGCCAGACCCTCGAAGAGCAGGGCGCACTGGAGTACACCACCATCGTGGCGTCCCCGGCATCCGACCCGGCCGGCTTCAAGTACTTGGCTCCATACGCAGGCTCGGCCATCGGCCAGCACTGGATGTACGGGGGCAAGCACGTTCTGATCGTCTTCGATGATCTGTCGAAGCAGGCTGAAGCCTACCGTGCCGTGTCCCTGCTGCTGCGCCGTCCGCCAGGACGCGAAGCCTACCCAGGCGACGTCTTCTACCTGCACTCCCGCCTGCTTGAGCGTTGCGCCAAGCTGTCGGACGAGCTGGGTGCAGGTTCGATGACTGGCTTGCCAATCATCGAAACCAAGGCCAACGACGTGGGCGCGTTCATCCCGACCAACGTCATCTCGATCACCGACGGCCAGATCTTCTTGCAGTCGGATCTCTTCAACGCCAACCAGCGTCCAGCTGTCGACGTGGGTATTTCGGTATCCCGCGTTGGCGGTTCGGCACAGGTCAAGGCCATGAAGAAGGTCTCCGGTACCTTGAAGCTGGAATTGGCCCAGTACCGCGACATGCAGGCATTCGCAATGTTCGCCTCGGACCTGGATGCTGCTTCCAAGCAGCAGCTGACCCGTGGTGCGCGCCTGATGGAACTGCTCAAGCAGGGTCAGTACACCCCGTACCCGGTTGAGGACCAGGTCGTTTCGATCTGGGCCGGCACCAACGGCTACCTGGACGATGTCCCGGTTGAGGATGTACGCCGCTTCGAGGGCGAGTTCATCGACTACCTGCGTCACCGCACCGATGTACTGACCGTGATTGGCCAGACCGGCAAGCTGGAGAACGAGACTCTGGAAGCCATGAAGACCGCTGTTGCGGACTTCAAGGCCGGCTTCTTCGGCGAAGGCGACGACAAGCTTGTCGCCGCCGGGCACGAAGAGCACGACGCTCTCGATTCCGAGTCCGTTGACCAGGAAAAGATCGTCAAGCAGAAGCGCTGACAATTTCCTTGCCAAGGGGGAGCGGCGCCGGTAACGGCGCCGCCCTCCCGAGGTAGGGGATAAGGAAAGGACACACATGGGAGCCCAGATTCGGGTCTACCGCCAGAAGATCGGATCGACCAAGTCGATGCGCAAGATCTTCAAGGCGATGGAACTGATCGCTGCATCCCGCATTGGTAAGGCACGTACGCGTGTCTCGGCCTCGCTGCCGTATGCCAATGCGATTACCCGTGCAGTAACCGCCGTCGCGTCCCAGGCCGATGTCGAGCATCCACTGACCACCGAGCCGGCGCAGGTACGCCGCGCCGCGGTCTTGGTGATGACTTCGGACCGAGGACTTGCCGGGTCCTACTCCGCCAGCGTTCTGAAGCAGGCAGAGCACCTCGTGGAACTCCTGCGTGAAGAAGGCAAGGAAGTCAAGACCTACTTGGTCGGCCGCAAGGCCCAGGCTTACTTTGATTTCCGTTCACGCGAGTACGCACGAGTGTGGACCGGGGAAACTGATTCCCCGCGTTTCGAAACCGCACGCGAGCTGCGCGATGTCCTCCTGGAGGACTTCGACACCGATTTCGAGCAGGGTGGCGTGGACGAGATCCACGTCGTCTACACCCAGTTCAAGTCGATGGTCACGCAGGAACCGACGGTCATCCGTCTGTTGCCGTTGGAGGTTGTCGAGGATGAATCCGAGACTCCAACCGACGAGCTGTTGCCACTGTACGAGTTTGAGCCATCGCCGGAAGAAGTGCTTGACGCACTGCTTCCGCGCTACATCGATTCTCGACTGTTCAACTGCCAGTTGCAGTCCGCTGCTTCCGAGCTCGCTGCCCGCCAGCGCGCCATGAAGGCCGCAGGCGACAACGCTGGTGAACTGATCAAGAAGTACACCCGATTGCTCAACAATGCCCGTCAGGCTGAAATCACCCAGGAGCTTTCGGAAATTATCGCCGGCGCCGACGCGCTGAACAGCTAATTACCGATACTCCGACCAGACAAGAAGTGAGAAAGATGACTGCCCAACTCAACGAGCAGGTTACCGCAGGGGCCATCGGTCGCATCGCGCGCGTGACTGGCCCGGTCGTGGACGTCGAGTTCCCAGCCGACGCACTGCCTGCTATCTACAACGCACTGACCGCTGAGCTGACCCTCAACGGCGAAACCAAGAAGATCACCTTCGAGACCAGCCAGCACCTCGGTGAGGGCCTGGTCCGCGCAGTATCGCTGCAGGCCACCGACGGCCTGGTCCGCGGTGCTTCGGTGACCGATACCGGCGCTGCTATCTCCGTCCCAGTAGGCGACGGCGTCAAGGGCCACATCTTCAACGTTCTGGGCGACGCCCTGGACGTTGACAACTCGGAGATCCAGGTCACCGAGCGTTGGCCAATCCACCGCCAGCCTCCGAAGTTCTCGGAGCTCGAGGGCTCGACCGAAATGCTGGAAACCGGCATCAAGTCGATCGACCTCCTGACCCCGTACATCAAGGGCGGCAAGATCGGCCTGTTCGGCGGCGCCGGCGTTGGCAAGACCGTGCTGATCCAGGAAATGATCACCCGTGTTGCACGTAACTTCGGTGGTACCTCGGTATTCGCCGGTGTTGGCGAGCGCACCCGTGAAGGCAACGACCTCTGGGTCGAAATGGACGAGGCAAACGTCCTGAAGGACACCGCACTGGTGTTCGGCCAGATGGATGAGCCACCTGGAACCCGTTTGCGCGTGGCACTGTCGGCTCTGACCATGGCGGAATACTTCCGCGATGTCCAGAACCAGGACGTGCTGCTGTTCATCGACAACATCTTCCGCTTCACCCAGGCCGGTTCCGAGGTGTCGACCCTGCTGGGCCGCATGCCTTCCGCCGTGGGCTACCAGCCGAACTTGGCCGATGAAATGGGTCTGCTGCAGGAACGCATCACCTCGACGAAGGGCCGCTCGATCACCTCGATGCAGGCTGTCTACGTCCCGGCCGATGACTACACCGACCCGGCTCCAGCAGCAACCTTCGCCCACTTGGATGCAACCACCGAGCTGTCGCGTGAAATCGCGTCGCGCGGCCTGTACCCGGCGATCGACCCGCTGACCTCGACCTCGCGAATCCTGGATCCGCAGTACATTGGCCAGGATCACTACGATGTAGCCATCCGCGTGAAGGCCATTCTGCAGAAGAACAAGGAACTGCAGGACATCATCGCGATCCTCGGTATCGACGAGCTGGGCGAAGAGGACAAGATCGTCGTTGCCCGTGCACGCCGTATCCAGCAGTTCCTCTCGCAGAACACCTACACCGCAAAGCAGTTCACCGGTGTCGAGGGCTCGACCGTATCGATCAAGGACACCATCGAAGGCTTCAAGGCCATTTGCGATGGCGAATTGGACCACATTGCAGAGCAGGCGTTCTTCAACATCGGCGGTCTTGACGACGTCGAGCGCCAGTGGGCCGAAATCCAGAAGGCCAGCTAATTATGGCTGAGCTTCAGGTCGAAATCGTCGCGGCTGACCACTTCGTGTGGTCGGGCGCTGCGAAGCTGGTCAAGGCTCGTTCGGTGGACGGCGAGATCGGTGTTCTGCCCGGTCACGTTCCGATGCTGTCCGTGCTTGCCGCTGGGGACCTGGAAATCGAACCGGTTTCCGAGTCCCGCTTCTCGGTCCAGATCGACGGAGGCTTCTTCTCTGTTGATTCGGATCGCGTAGTGATCGTTGCTGACAACGCTGTGCTTGGTACCGCAGCGTAGGCGATGAATTGTTTGAGATAACCGCACCAGTTCTGATCGCGTTGCTGATCCTGATCGGCATCGCCATGTTCTTCGGGGCCATGGCCGTGCGCCGCATCCAATTGCGGCGCACGCTGGGCACCTTCGATGCATCCATCCTGGCGCCTTCGGGCAAATGGATGATGGTCATCGGCCGCTACGGCGGAGCGCATGTGGACCTGTTGCGGTTTTTCTCTGTCTCCCCGGTCCCGAGCTTCGTGATCGAGCGCCGTGGCCTGGATATCACCGGGACACGCCAGCCCACCGATGAGGAAACCTCGCGGATCCCGCCAGGATTCATCATCGTGATGCTGGTGCGCAGCGGTGATGAGCTGCTGCTGGCCATGGACTACCGCGACTACACCGGCTTCTCGGCCTGGCTCGAAGCCGGGCCGATCGCCGGGAGCTGGCAGATCTAGAACTTGATAAAGCAAAGCCGCCGTTGCAGATGCAGCGGCGGTTTTCGCGTTCCCTGGCCAGTCAATGCTGGCAGGCAGCGTTGGCAGGCTGGGGGCCGCTGCGGATCGCCTGCGTGCTCGGCGCACTGCTCAGCTGCGCGTGGCGGCTTGGGGGAGCACCTCCGGATCCCGGGCACCGCAGCCACCGATCCGGAAACGGCCGGCAGGAACTGCGCTGAGTGCGAAATGCCTGGGCGCGTGGCGCAGGACGTAGTTGACTGTTCGCATGAAACGAACCTTGATCCTTGGCGGCACCGCGTGGCTCGGCCGCGAGCTGGCGCGGCAGCTGATCCGCAGTGGCCACGAAGTAACCTGCCTGGCGCGCGGCAATTCCGGCGAGGTTGCCCAGGGCGCGCAGCTGGTGCGTGCCGACCGGAGCCAGCCCGGGGCCTATGATGCCGTGCAGGGCATCGGATTCGACTCGGTCATCGAGCTGTCCTATGAGCTGCAATGGGTGCACGAAGCGCTGGCGGCCCTGGCCGCGAATGCGCGGCACTGGACCCTGGTTTCTTCCATCTCGGTGTATGCCAGCGCGCAGCTGCCCGGTGCCGGCGAAGACGCGCAACTGCATGAACCGTCCGATCCCGGCGATTACGGGCATGCAAAGGTCCTTGCCGAACGGGCCAGCACGGCGATGGTTGCCGACCGGCTGCTCATTGCCCGTCCGGGGCTGATTGCCGGACCTGGCGATCCCAGCGACCGCTTTTCCTACTGGGTTTCGCGCTTGGCCTTGGCCGGTGCCGGCCAGGTCCTCATCCCGCCAACCGCGGGCCGCCATGTGCAGGTCATCGACGTGCGCGATGCCGCCGCGTGGATTATCGACGCCGCCGCGCGTTCGCTGACCGGAACCTTCAACGTGGCCGGAACATCACATGGCTTCGCCCAGTTCCTCAGTACGGCCGCACGGATTGCGGGATTCAGCGGGGAACTGGTCACCGCCCAGGACGCATGGCTGCGCGAACGCCAGGTCAATTACTGGGCCGGGGCGCGTTCGCTGCCGCTGTGGCTTGCGCTGGAGGACCACGGCTTCGCCCAGCGCAGCAACCAGCGGTACGCCTTGGCCGGTGGCCCGGAGCGGGACCTGGAGGACTTGCTTGGCGACGTGCTGGCCGATGAACGGGCTCGCGGACTGGACCGGTCCCGGCGTGCTGGCCTCGGCCGGGCCGAGGAGCTTGAGCTGCTCGGCCAGCTCGGGCGGATCCGGCAGGGCTAGCGCAGTCCGGGATTTTCGGTGGGCTAGAGGTATTCCCCGTTGCGGATCGTCTGGACCAGCTGCAGATTGGCATCCAGGATCAGTGCATCGGCGGCGAAGCCGTAGTGCAGGGAACCGACTTCGTCGGCCAGGCCGATCAGCGAGGCGGGGATGGACGTAGCCGAGTTGACCGCCTGGACCAGTGAGACCCCGGCCTGCACGGCGCGCTGCACGATTTCCAGCAGCGTGCAGGTGCCGCCGGCCAGGGAATTATCGCTGGCCAGCCGTGCCTGGCCCAGGGCCACATTCACATCCTGCGGGCCGAGGGTGTACTGCCCATCGGCCAAGCCGGTGGCCGCCATGGAATCGCTGACCAGCAAGATGTTCTCCGCACCGACCAAGCGGAAGACCAGGCGCACGGTATCGGGGGACAGGTGCACCCCGTCGGCGATCAGCTCCACGAACGCATTGCGGTTCACCGCCTCTTCCAGGCAGGCGGCCACCGGACCGGGTTCGCGGTGGTGCAGCGAAGGCATGCCGTTGAACAGGTGGGTGACCGTAGGGCGTTCGGTGAAGCCGTCCACCCCGGCGCTGCGCAGCTGTTCGCGGGCAAAGCGCAGGGAATCCGCGGTGATCTGGGCGCTGGCATCGGTGTGCCCCAGCGACGGAACCACGCCGTGGGAGACCAGCTGCTCAACGAGTTCCTCGCTGCCGGCCAATTCCGGAGCGTAGGTCATGGTGCGCAGCTGGCCGCGGCTGGCAGCCACCAGCTCGCTGACGAATTCCGGATCCGGATCCTGCAGGAAGCGCGGGTCCTGGGCGCCGCAGCGGGCTACGGAGAGGAACGGGCCTTCGGCATGGATGCCGGCAATCTGGCCGGCCTCCGCCAGCTCGGCGAGCAGCTCGGCGGCCTCGATCATGGACGAGGGCTCTGCGGTGACCAGCGACGCGAGCAGGGTAGTGGTGCCCGAGCGGTGCAGGTACTCCACCGCTTCAGTGACGCTCGAATGATCCGGTGCCGAGAAGTCCGCGCCGAGGGCGCCATGGCAATGCAGGTCGATCAGGCCCGGGATGATGATGGATCCGGGGGCTACCTCGCGTACCGGGTAATCGGCAGCATCGGCCAGCGCGTCGAAGTCATCGCGGTTGCCGGCAAAGCGGATGCGGTCGCCTTCCACGGCGAGCACGCCATCGGTGACCTTGAGGCCATCGGAAATCAGGGTGGCATGAAGGGCGTAGCGCGTCGTAGTCATGTTCCCAGCTTAGAAGAGAGAACGCGTCCAGTCACCGACTCGACGGATTATTTTCTCAGCGGACTTGGCATTTAGCGAATCGGGAACGCAACGGCCCCAGTGCGCCGGGCTCCTGGCCAAGGCGAGGCGCTAGCTGTCCTTGCCCGCAGGATCTTCGGAAGCCGGCGCGTTGCCGGTGGCCAGGGCCTGCAGGGCCTGCAGCGTGCTGGTCTTCGTGCCGGAGGCCAGCTGCGCTTCGCGCGCGGAGTGCGCGGCGGCCCGGTTCTGCCTGATGCTGCCGACCCGTTTCTTCATTGACCGGTAGACCCTGCGGAACATGCGGTAGAGGAAGAAGCCGATGGCAATGGCAACGAGTCCGAGCACGGCAGCCAGTACGGGAACCAGCACAGCTGCGAAGACGAGAACCAGCGCGCCAAGATCTTCTGCTAGGCTGCGCACCCATTGGGTGATGGGTTCGGGCACGGCATTGGTCGCCGCGGTCATCGACGATTTGCCCAGGCTCACCGACAGCGCGGAGCCCGCACCGAGCAGTCCGGTGAGGACGGCAACCTCGACTCCCGAATTGGCGCCAAGGCCGATGCCAACCAGAGCACCGAAAACAGGCCGCAGCCACACCGAGATGGTTTCCATGGACAGATTGAGGAAAGGGATCTTATCCAGGCCGGCCTCGCCGATGGCAAGTACGGCACAGATCGCCAGGACCCACGGATTGGTGATGCTTTCAGGAATCTGCCGTGCCGCAGAAGCGATCATGTCAGGTGCGGTATCGGGGATCACGAGTCCCGCGATGCCCAGGGCCAATACCGTGAAATACGGCCGCAGGCCCGCAGCGGAACCGCTGCCAATGGCCATGAGCGAAGCTGTCAGCGGATCCAATGGACCTCCCGAGCCTGGCGGCCCGGGCCGTGCGGCACCGAGCGCTTTTGGTAGAGGAGATCAGACTAGCAGTCGGGATGCAGTTTTCTGCAGGGCCAAACTAAGGCTGCCAGGCAGCCCGGGGAGGACCCGCAACCCTAGAAGAGGCGTCCTGCCGAGTCGTCGACTCCGCGCATTGCGTCGTAATCCAAGGTGAGGCAGCGGATGCCGCGGTCTTCGGCCAAGGTGCGGGCCTGCGGCTTGATCTGCTGGGCGGCGAAAATGCCGGTAACCGGCTTGAGCAGCGGGTCGCGGTTCAGAAGCTCCAGGTAGCGGGTCAGCTGTTCCACTCCGTCGATATCGCCACGGCGCTTGAGCTCTACGGCAACCGTGGCGCCCTTGGCATCACGGGCCAGGATATCCACCGGACCGATGGCGGTCATGTATTCACGGCGGACCAACTGGTGGCCAGCGCCGAGCAACTCGATCTGCTCGGCCAGCAGGCGCTGCAGGTCGGCTTCGACGCCATCCTTGATCAGCCCCGGATCGGTGCCCAGGATGTGGGCCGAGTCGTGCTCGAAGCTATGGAAGTGGATGGTCAGCTTGTCATCGGTCTTCGCACTGGACACGGTCCAGGTAGCGGTGGCACCCAATGCAGCGGCGTCCTCATCGGGATCTGCCTCACGCAGGATCAACGGCGGATTCATCCAATTCAGCGGCTTGTAGCTGCCGCCGTCCGAGTGGATGAGTACCGAGCCGTCGGCCTTGACCATGATCAAGCGGGTCGCCAACGGAAGGTGGGCTCGAAGACGGCCCTCGTAATCAACTGAACACTTCGCTACCACTAAACGCACCCCACACACTTTACTAGCTGGTTGCGACTTGTGCCGGGAGATACGGCATGATTAAAGACATGCCACGTTCCAACCGCCCGCGCCGCTCCAAGAATTCCCGACCCGCCCAAGGCCGGAACTCCGGCTCCGGCTACGGTTCCGGGGATGAAGAGCAGGGCTACGGTTCGGGCCAGGAAGAGTGGATGCAGCGTGCCCGCTTCGGCGTGGTGCTGCGCCAGGATGCCCCCGACGGCCAATGGCATGTGCGCAAGATTGCGCCGATGAACGCCAACAAGCCCTATTCCTGCCCGGGGTGCCACCGTTCCATCGGAGTTGGAGTTGCCCATGTTGTCGCCTGGCGCGCGGACCACTGGTCGGGCGATGACGCCGCGGCCAACGCGCGCCGCCACTGGCATCCGCACTGCTGGGAAACCCGTTCCTACCGCTACTAGGCCAGCTGCCTGGAGGGGCAGGTGCTAGCGGCGGTCCTGCCGGGCGATGAAGACTTCGCGCAGCAGGATCATGGCGCTGGCTGCCACCGGGATGGCCATGAGCGCACCGGTGACCCCGGCCAGGGTGCCGCCGGCAATCACCGAGATCACCGCGACCGCGCCGGGCACTGCCACCGCACGGCGCATGATGCGCGGCGAAACGAAATACGCCTCGACCTGCAGGTAGCCGAAGTAGCACACCGCGTAGATCAGGGCGGTCTGCCAGCCCAGTGACAATGTCACCAAGGTAACCAGCACGCCGGCGATCACCCCGCCGACCAATGGGATGAAGGCCAGCATCGCCACCAGCAAGGTGAGCAGCGCGGTGAACGGAACGCCCAGGATGCTCATCAGCACCAGCGCCACCAGGCAGTTCAGTATGGCCACAGTGGCTTGGCCCATCACGTAATTGCCCACGGAGCGGGTAATGCGCACGGTCAATTCGGCCACGCGGTCGCGTTTGGAGCGCGGGGCCAGGCGCAGCGAGAAGCCCATCATCCCTGGCAGCGAAGCCAGGAAGTAGATGGCCAGCACCAGCACGATCAGCACGCCGAACATGGACTGGGCGACGGTCTGCGATACGCCCAGGACGCCGCCGAACACATTGGTCACCGCGCCCGAATCGCCAAAGAAACGGTCGACCTCGGTAGTGATGCGCTGGGAAATCGCGTATTGCCGGTCGATTTCCCGGACCCAATCGCTATTGAGGAAATCATCCACGATTTCAGGCGCCCGCGTGATGAAGGCGGTGATCTGGTTGACCAGGGTAGGGATGATCAAGGCCATGAAGCCGCCGAAGATCGCCAGCAAGCTGACCATGGTCGCGGCCACGGCCAGCGGACGGGTCATTCCCTTGCGCATCATGAAGCGCACAATCGGATCAAGGCCCAAGGCGATGAACAGCGCAATGGCAATCCAGGTCATCAGCGAACCGACGTTGGTCAGCAGGTAGTAGCCGCCCAGGGCGATGCCCACGCCAATGGTGCCCAAGAAGCCCATGGAAATAGGGTGCAGCGCCGGAATCGGTTCCGGCGAGCCATCCAGCGGATGCTCCGGTTCCTCGCCCAGGGCCGCACTGCGCTGCGGGGTGTTGAGCATCTTGCCCACGCGTTCGGCGATCTTCTTGGACCAGCCCTCGCGGGACGGATTAGCGCCCGTCGGCGCAGCGCCCGGATAACGGGCCTGCGCGCTGGCGGCCGCAGGTGATTCCGGTTGGGAATTGCCCTCATGAGGCTGGGAATGCGCTGTGGATTCCGGGCCGGAGGTTGCCGGCCCGGAAGAGCGATCCGACGCGTCGGAACGCTGCTCGGGTACGTGCTTATCGCGATGCGGGTGCGGCTGATCAGGCTCCATGGGTCAGAGCATATCGCGCATCGGCCACTGTTAAGTGGTTCAAGACACCGTGCTGTTGCGTTGTTGAGCCAGTTCACAGGCGCGGATCGGAACCATGATCGGCCGCAACTCGTTAGACTTGTCAAAGAACAGCTGTGAGACGTAGGCGAATAGGTGAACTTGTGCGAAAAGTAATCTCCGTGATCGCGATGCTGCTGGGGGCCGCGGCCCTGGTAGTCGGCATCGGACAGAAGACCTTTTGGGCCCCGCCCGAAACGGTGACCGCGAGCATGCCGCAACTAGCTGATGAGGCACCGCTGACCTTGATTGAATCCTCGGTCAACGACCCCAAGCTGGACCCGGTGGAACTGGTGATCAAGTCGAAGGGTGAATTCACTGCTTCCTTGGGCCGCGACTATGACGTCGAGGCGTGGATCGGCGATGCATCGCATGTATCGGTCACCGGCATCGACACCGAAAACCACAAGATGATCGCCGAGCACGCCAAGGGCAAGGCCGATGCGCCTAATCCCGCCGGTGATGACATCTTCTTCGACTCGCAGACCGCGGATCAGACCATGACCTACCGCTGGACCGCTCCGGATTCCGGCGACTGGTCCTTGCTGCTGGCCGCAGGCGGAAAGGATGCCGCTCCGGTGGATATCTCGGTAACCTACGCGAACGACGACGCCATGCCATTTGCCCTGCCGCTGATCATTGCCGGCTCGCTGCTGCTGGTCTTCGGACTGGCCCTGCTGGTCATGCGCCCGGGCAAGCCGAAGAGCGGGGCGAACACCCAGCACTCGGTCGCCGCCGTGGCCGTGGTGGCCCTGGCGATCTCCGGTGTTTCTCTGCCCATGGCGCCAAGCGACGAGTCCAGCGCCAAGCCTTCGGAATCCGAGCAGAAGTCGCAGGACGCCAAGGCGTCCGATGATGCCAAGGGCTCCGAGTCCGCCTCTTCCTCGGTTGAAGAAGTATCCAGCTTCCCGGTCATCACCGAAGAGCAGCTCAAGCGCGTTCTGGCTGATGCCCAGAAGCAGGTAGCCAAGGCCGATGAGAAGATCGACGCCAAGGCCCTGGAACCACGCACCGCCGGTGCGTTCAAGTACCTGCGCGATAAGCGCTACGACATGCTCAAGGAGAAGTTCGAGGTAGACAAGCCGCTGGCGCTCAATACCCAGGTCATCCGCTCGGCCGCTGTGCCGAATGCGAATGAAGCCAAGTTCCCCCGCGTAATCTCCGTGGTGACCGCGAAGAACAATGATGCCGACACCCTGCCGCAGGCGCTGACCCTGGTGCAGGCCAACGCCCGCGATAACTTCAAGGTGGTCTTCGCCGGCCAGATGTTGCCGAACTCCACCTTCCCGGGCATCGCCGTTGGCGACCCGTCGACCAAGCAGCTTGCTGCCAACGCCGAGGGCCTGCAGATGACCCCGGAGAAGGCCCTGGAAGCACTGGGCAAAGTGCTGACCGATGGCAATGCCAAGGACAAGGACAAGTTTGCCGAATCGGACTTCATCAAGGCGGTGCACGCAGCCCAGAAGGATGAGTCCAAGGAAGCCAACGAGGCGGACGTCAAGTACAACCGCACGGTCACCAAGGGCGACACCAAGGTGGTTTCCACCCCGGATGGCGGAGCGATTGTTACCGGCAAGCTGAACAACAAGGCGCTCTTCGTGCGCACCGAAGACGCTGACCCGCTCAAGAGCACCGACAAGCTGACCGAACAGCTGCTGGGATCCAGCTCCTCGAACGGCGACGTGGAAAGCACCTACGCCGAACCGGTGATGTTCTACCTGCCAGCCGACGGTTCCAAGGACAAGATCCAGCTGATCTCTGCAAGCCAGATCCTGCTCGATGTGAAGGAAGTTGACTAACCCCCATGACTGATCAGAACATTCCCTCAACCCGCGGTGCGGTAGATCTCTCCGCCCTGGCCAGCCAAGGCCCGGAAGCTACCGGCAGCATGCCGGCTGGTCCGGCAAGCTGGACCACCAATCTGGATGAGGCTGCGTTCCAGCAGTTCGTCGGCATGTCCCAGCAGGTACCTGCCATCGTTTCCCTCGGCTCGCCTCGCGTGCAGGTCTCGGCAGACCTGGATGCGACGCTGCGCAAGCTGGTGGATGCCAAGGGCGGCAAATTCATCCTCGGCCTGGTGGATGCGGAAACCTACCCGCAGATCGCCCAGGCCTTCCAGGCCCAGCAGATCCCGATGGTGGTGGCGCTGATCAAGGGCCAGCCGGTGCCGCTGTTCCAGGGTCCTGCCGAGGAACAGCAAATTGTCCAGGTTTTCGCACAGCTTGAACAGCTCGCAGTCCAGCAGGGCATGAGCGGTACCGCCCCGGCATTCTCCGGGCAGGCCGGCGAACCTGAACCAGAGCTGCCGCCGCTGCACCAGAAGGCCGTGGACGCCATCGATGCCGGGGACTACGTCGCCGCCGAGGCCGCCTACCTGGAAGCGTTGAACGAGAAGCCGAACGACAAGGACGCGCAGATCGGCGTGTACCAGGTTCGACTGCTCTCGCGTACGCACAACCTGGATCTGAACAAGTCCCGCGAGCAAGCCGCGCAGAACCCTGAAGACATCGCGGCGCAGCTGGATGTAGCAGATCTGGACGTGGTGGGCGGGCATGTCGAAGATGCCTTCGCCCGACTGGTTTCGCTGATCTCCCGCCTGGCTGATGAAGACCGCGAGCGGGTCCGCCGTCGCCTGATTGAGCTCTATGCGGTGATCGGCAACAGCGATCCACGCGTAGCTGCCTCGCGGCAGAAGCTGGCACGCGTACTCTTCTAGGCTGACGTCCAGGGACTGGACCAAGCAGTTCAACCGCCGCGACACAGGGTTTTTCCCTGGGTCGCGGCGGTTGTCTTATACCTGGGTTTAACTCCAAAGGATGATGCGTTCTGACTAGGGGCATTGCTAGCCTTAAGCTATGAATCAGATCGCACTGGACATTCGGGGTCTTGCCAAGCAATTCGGCGCCAAGATTGCCGTGAACAACGTCAGCCTGCAAGTTCCTGCGGGTTCCTTCTACGGTCTTGTCGGACCCAATGGTGCCGGCAAGACCACCATGCTTTCCATGGCCACTGGATTGCTGCGCCCGGATTCAGGCCAAGCGCTGGTCAACGGCGTGGATATCTGGGCTGATCCGCAAGCGGCCAAGGCCACCTTGGGAGTCCTGGCTGATGGCGTGCGCCAGTTTGACCGGCTGACCGGCCGCCAGCTGGTGACCTACTCGGGATTGCTGCGCGGCATGGAACGCGCAGAAGTTGCCCAGCGTACCGAAGACCTGCTGCGCGTGATGGATTTGCTCGATGACGGCGACAAGCTGGTGGTGGACTACTCGGCCGGCATGACCAAGAAGATTTCCTTGGCTACCGCGATGATCCACTCGCCAAAGCTGCTGGTTCTGGACGAGCCGTTCGAGGCGGTGGACCCGGTATCTGCGGCGAATATCCGCGACATCCTGAATAACTACGTTGAATTCGGCGGCACCGTCATCGTTTCCTCGCATGTGATGGACCTCGTCCAGCGCATGTGCACGCATGTCGCGGTCATTTCCGATGGCATGCTCAAGGCGCAGGGCACCGTGGATGAAGTCCGCGGCGGCATGAGCCTGGAAGATCGCTTCGTCGATCTGGTGGGCGGCCGCGCCAATAATGAGGGGCTGTCATGGTTGCGCACGTCCTAAGCCTGAAACTGCGCTTGCTCGCCAACGGCTTCAAGCGCTCCGTCGGCCAGCTCATCGGCGTCATTATCGGTGGCCTGTACGCACTGGCCATGATCACCATGCTGACCTTGGCCATGTGGTTTACCGCCGGCGATATTCCTTTCCAGAGCGAAATCTTCACCCTGATCGGCTCGGCCGTGGTGCTGGGCTGGGCCATCATCCCGCCGCTGCTGACCGGTGTTGACCTCACCCTGGAACCTTCACGCTTTGTCCACTTCGGGATTCCGGAAAAGACCTTGGGGCCAGCGCTGGTGCTGGCTGGCTTCATCTCGATTCCCGCGGTGCTGACCATTGCGGGCCTGCTCGGCGCCTCGCTGATGTGGCGCTTCGATGCGGGCGCGCTCATGCTGGCCCTGCTGGCAGCGGTGGCGACCGCGGTGATGGCGATTCTGCTTTGCCAGTATCTGGTGATCATGGCGACCGCACTGCGGGCCAAGCGCCGATTCCGTGAATTGACCTTCGTCCTGCTGTTCGTGGTGCTCATCGCCCTGGGGCCGATCGTGACCTCGGCATTGGCTGCCGCGCAGAGCATGAGCGACTGGATCCAGCCGATTGCCTCGGTCTTGGGCTACACCCCGTTGGGTGCCTTTGCCGCGATTCCCGGGGCTTTTGCCTCGGCGCACTACGGCCAGATGGCGATCCATCTGGCGCTGGGCTTGCTCTATCTTGGCGGACTCTACCTGCTGCTGGCTCGAGCTACCGCCAAAGCCACGGTGACCCCGCCGCCAGAGCAGCGCGCTGCCACGGCCAAGGGGCTGGGCTTCTTCAAGTTGATGCCGGCCACGCCAACGGGCGCAGTGGCTGCCCGCGCACTGACCTACTGGTTCAAGGATCCGCGCTATGCCATTGGCGTGCTCATTGTGCCGATGCTGCCGTTGCTCTTCTGGTTCACCGGCAACCAGACCGGCAGCTACGTGATGATGTTCCTGCTGGGCCCGTTGATCGGCATCTTGATGGGCTTCTCCATCTCGGCCGACATTTCCTATGACAACACCGCCTTTGCGCTGCACGCGCTGACCGGCATTTCCGGACGTGCTGATCGGGCAGGGCGAGTGCTGTCCTGTTTCCTGATTGCCATCGTTCCGGTCCTGGCGGCAGCCATTTTGCCGGGCCTCATCTCCGGTGCGCTGTGGCGCATCCCGGGAGACCTGGGCCTGTCACTGGCGGGGCTGCTCATCGCGTTGGGCGTCGCGTCGGTGTCCTCGGCCCGCTACACCTATTCGGTGCCGCTGCCGGGTGATAACCCGATGAAGACCCCTCCGGGTAATGGCATGCGCATTGCGCTGACCCAGCTGGGAATCATGCTTGCCATGGGCCTCCTGCTGATCCCGGTACTCATTCCGTACATCATCGGCTGGGTGAAGCAGTCGCAGTCCTTCGGCTTCATCACCTTGGGCGCGGGCCTGGCCGTGGGTATCGGGCTGATGCTCGGCGGCATTGCCCTCGGTGGCAAATGGTACGAAAAGCGCACTCCTGAGCTGATGCAGTCGGTCATTCTCAATAAGTAGGCGCAGCAGCCGAATTGCTGCCTTCGGCCGTCTAGCGGGACGCTGTTTTCCGCTAGGCGGCCGTTTGCCTGCCTTGGGTGCAAGGAGGTTCACAGGATATTGATCGGGTGGCGCCCAATTGGCGCAATATCGACTTCCAACGGCACCGCAACGCATCGCAAGAACATTGAAAAATGGTTGTTGACTTGCAGCGAGGAAGAAATCGATGGGTCGGCCTAGTGCAGCGCGGCAAAGTCAATGTGGACAAGCTCCCGTGCTTGCCACGCGGACAGCAGCGGCAATCCGTATTAGACTTGGAGGCATGGTGGAACAGTCTGAAGAAACCCGCGGTGGCACTGCCACGATTGAACGTACCGAGACAACCCAGAGTGTCGAGGCCGGAGATCATGAGCGTTTTGCTCACTACGTGCAGAAGGAAAAGATCATGGAGTCGGCAATGACCGGCGACCCAGTGATCGCTCTGTGCGGCAAGGTCTGGACGCCAGGCCGAGATCCGCAGAAGTTCCCGGTATGCCCCGAGTGCAAGGAAGTCTACGACTCCATGATGGGGTAGTGCTGCGAATGAACTAGCACTACTTCACACAATGCACGCGGCCGGGAAAAGGTAAATGACCGAGACACTCTTTGATTTTGGCGACAAGCTTCCACTAGAAGACAAGCTGCCGGTAGCGTATCCGGAACGTGCGGCTTGGGGAACTGGGCCGAAGCTGCGTGCCTGGCAGGCCGAGGCCTTGGCTCTGTACTTCGATACGGAGCCCAAGGACTTCATGGCAGTGGCGACCCCTGGCGCAGGTAAGACCACCTTCGCGCTGCGCCTGGCCAAAGTGCTGATCGACTCGGGCAAGATCAACCGCATGATCGTTGTCGCGCCCACCGACCACCTGAAAAAGCAGTGGGCGGATGCGGCGGCGCGTGTGGGCATCTCACTGGACCCGAACTACAAGAACTCCGACGGCCGGCACGGCTCGCACTACATGGGCGTGGTGGTGACCTATGCCCAGGTCTCGCTGAAGCCCGCGGTGCACCGCGCGAAAACCGAAGATGCCCGCACCCTGGTGATCATGGATGAGGTCCACCACGCAGGCGATGCGCTGTCCTGGGGCGATGGCATTCGTGAAGCATTCGAACCGGCCACCCGGCGGCTTGCCCTGACCGGTACCCCGTTCCGTTCCGATGCGGCCCCGATTCCTTTCGTGCAGTATGTGGACGAGGGCGATGGCATTCGCCGTTCCAAGGCGGACTACACCTACGGCTACGGCAGCGCCCTGGCCGACCACGTGGTCCGTCCGGTGCTGTTCATGGCCTATTCGGGCAATATGCGCTGGCGTACCTCCGGCGGCGAGGAGATGGAAGCAAACCTCGGCGAAGGCTTCACGAAGGATGTCACCGCCCACGCCTGGCGTACCGCGCTGGATCCGCACGGCGACTGGATCCCGTCGGTGCTGCAGGCCGCTGACCGGCGGCTCTCGGAGGTCCGCCGCACCGTGAAGGACGCCGGCGGCCTGATCATCGCCACGGACCACGAGGACGCGCGCGGCTACGCGGCCCAGCTCGAAGCGATCTGTGGCGAGAAGGTCACCACCATTCTTTCCGATGACCCCAAGGCATCGCAGAAGATCGACGATTTCTCCGAATCCGACGCGCGCTGGATGGTTGCGGTGCGCATGGTGTCCGAAGGCGTGGACGTTCCGCGTCTCTGCGTGGGCGTTTATGCGACGTCCACCTCCACTCCGTTGTTCTTCGCCCAGGCGGTCGGCCGCTTCGTGCGTAGCCGCAAGCGCGGCGAGGTGGCTTCGGTCTTCCTGCCCTCGGTGCCGATCCTGATGGCCTTGGCCAACGAGATGGAAGTCGAACGTGACCACGCCTTGGACCGTGAAGGTTCCAAGGACGAAGACGGGCTGGACGATTCGCTGCTGGAAGCGGCGAACAAGGAAGACAAGGCCAGCGACGAGCTGACGCGCAACAAGTTCGAGGCGCTGAACTCGCAGGCCTCCTTTGACCGCGTGCTCTTCGACGGCGGCGAATTCGGTACCGGCGCCGACATCGGCAGTGAAGAAGAACTCGGCTTCCTGGGGATCCCGGGCCTGCTGGATACCGAACAGGTTTCCGAGCTGCTGCGCAAGCAGCAGAACAAGCAGATTTCCAAGGGCGGCACCAAGCCCGAGCCGGTCTCGGACCACCGCCGCATGATGGAGCTGCGCACCAAGCTGTCGAAGAATGTCTCGGCATGGGCTGCCCGCACCGGCACCCCGCACGGGCAGATCCACAACAAGCTGCGCAGCGTCTGCGGCGGGCCTGCAGTGCCGCAGGCTACTGCTGACCAGCTGCAGGCGCGCATTGACAAGCTGCAGGACTGGTTCGTCGGGCGAAAATAGGCTCCACGAGAGAACGGCTTTGCCCCTGACCGGAAAATTCGGTCAGGAGCAAAGCCGTTTCTGCTTTCCGGGGGATCATCAACCCAGCGAAATCACCGTTACCCCGGCTGCCCTCAGTTCCTCGCGTATCGCCGGCAGATTCTCCGGCGAGACTGCTGCGGTCAGCGGAGAAATGATGGTCGTGGTGAATCCTGCTTCAGCTGCATCGAAGGCGGTCGCCTTTACGCAATGATCCGCGGCGAGGCCTACGACATCTACAGAGTCAATGCCTCTGGCCTTGAGCCATGGACCTAGCAGTTCTCCGCTTTCATCAGCCTGGTCAGCCGATGGATCCAGCACTCTGGCTTCGAAACCCGAATAGGCTGCGGTGAAGCGCCCCTTGGCGAAGTGCGCATCCAGGGGCACCTCGGCGAGCTGCGGATGCAGGGCGGCGCCAGATGTTCCGGCGACACAGTGCACCGGCCAGGAATCAATGAAGTCGGGGGTTTCCGAGAAATGATTCCCCGGCTCGATATGCCAATCCTGGGTGGTGACGATTGCCGAGTAGGCATCGCGGCGTTCGGCAATATCCGCGGCAATGGCCGTTGCGACGGCGTTGCCGCCGGTCACGGCCAGGGCTCCGCCTTCGCAGAAGTCGGGTTGGACATCAATGATCAACAGGGCTCTGCTCATCGCTGCCTCCTGGCTAGGGGAAGTGTAGAGATTGGAAAACTGCGGACCGCAGGATCCTTGAATCTGGATCCTACGTCCCGCAGCTGGGATTTTCGTGTGTTCGACTAGTCCTGGATCATGACGGTCGGGATGACCGGTTCGCCACGCTGCATCTTGCGTGCCACGCCTGGCAGTTCCTGGACCGATGCGAAGTGGCGCTCGGTGGCGAGCTTGACGCCAGCTGCACCCACGTACGCCTGATCGATCTCGCCATGGCGCACCAACGGGACCACCAGATCCCGCTCGGGGCCGCCGGTGGTGTACTCGGAAATGGAGACGATTTCAGCGACAGCGCGGTTGCGTTCATTGAGCTGGCGCACCGCGTACTTGCGCCCGCCCACGCTGGCCTTGTTCGCCGCGGCCTTGGCGACCGGAATCCATTGACCCGAATCATCTTGGCGGGCAACCAGCTTGTAAACCATCGACGCGGTCGGATGGCCGGAGCCGGTGACCAATGCCGTGCCGACGCCATAGGCGTCAACCGGGGCGCTGGCCAGGGCGGCGATCGCGTACTCGTCGAGGTCCGAGGTCACGGTGATCTTGGTGTTCCAGTTGCCCAGGTCATCAAGCAGCTCGCGAACCCAGCCTGCCTGCTGCACCAGGTCGCCCGAGTCCAGCCGGACTCCGCCCAGTTCCGGACCCGCAACTTCAACCGCGGTGCGTACGCCCTTCTCCACGTCGTAGGTATCCACCAGCAAGATGGTGTCCTTGCCCAGCGAGGCAACCTGCGCTTCGAAGGCGGCGCGCTCGGTGTCGTGAAGCAGGGTGAACGAGTGGGCCGAAGTGCCAACGGTCTTCAAGCCATAGCGGGCACCGGCTTCCAAATTGGACGTTGAAGTGAATCCGGCAATCATGGCGGCCCGCGCGGCAGCCACTGCTGATTCCTCATGGGTGCGGCGCGAGCCCATCTCGATACATGGGCGTTCGCCGGCCGAGGCGATCATTCGCGATGCCGCCGAAGCGATGGCCGAATCATGGTTCATGACCGAGAGCAGGAAAGTCTCGATAACGCAGGCTTCAGCGAAAGTCGACTCCACGGTCAGCAGCGGCGAATTCGGGAAGTACAACTCGCCCTCGGCGTAGCCGGAGATGCTGCCGGTGAAGCGGAAGTTCTCCAGGTACTTGATGGTTTCCGCGTTGACTACCTTGTTGTCGCTGAGGAAACGCAGCTGTTCGTCATCGAAGCGGAAGTTTGCCAACCCTTCGAGCACGCGACCAGTACCTGCGACCACGCCATAGCGCCGGCCCTCGGGCAAGCGGCGAGCGAATGCCTCGAAGACAGACGGGCGGTGAGCTGCACCGGATCCCAGCGCTGCTTGGAGCATGGTCAGCTCATAGTGGTCGGTGAAGAGACTGGTGCGCATGTGACGCTCCTGATGATCGGAAAAGGCCTTATAGGGTGCTGCTTGGGAAAGCAGACCGGTTTTACTGTATAACGGCTCACGCTCAAGGTGATATTTGCCGTGTCCGGTGTTGCGTTCAGCTTCCAAGCGTAAAATGGAAGCCATGACCGCAATGCCCGATGTACTTTCCGAATTTGAAACCCTGGTATCCCAAGACAAGCCCTGGCGCTTGGTCGTGTGGAATGATCCAGTGAACTTGATGAGCTACGTATCCTACGTGTTCCGTTCCTACTTTGGTTTCAGCGCGGAAAAAGCCGAGAAGCTCATGCTGCAGGTGCACCATGACGGCTTCTGCACGGTGCGCAGCGGCAGCCGCGAAGCTATCGAATCCGATGTGCAGGCAATGCACGGATTCGGCCTGAACGCAACGATGACCCAGGGAGCCTGAACGTGGCGAAGGCCTTCAAGAACGGTTCCAAGGGCATTACCGGAACACTGCACTCCGCAGAACGAAAACTGATCCGCGAACTCTTCGGCGATGTCACTGGAATGCTCGAGGAGCGTGCGCAGCTGCACCAGCTGCCCGAAGATGTTGATCCGCTTTACGCCCTGACCGGCATGCGGCCCGAGTCCATGGACCTGCCGCCGGTTTCCGATCCAGCGCTGGCCAGGCTGCTGCCGGATGCCAGCGATGACGCAGTGGCCGCCGCGGAGCATCGCCGGCTGACCGAAGCCGACCTGATCGCGCAAAAGGTTGGCCGCCTGCGCGAGGCCCAGATGCTGCTGGACACCGAAAAGCTGGTCTTGGACAAGGACACCGCGACGCGTTTTGCCCAAGCGCTGAACGACGTGCGCCTGGTGCTCGCAGAGCGCCTGGAAATCCGCAGTGAAGAGGATTCGGCCCGGGTCGCAGAGGTGCTCGATGCATCCGAGGTGAACACCCCGGACGAATACATGTCCTTGGTGTACAACCTGATTTCATGGGTCCTCGATACCCTGATGGCTGCACTGATGGATGCGGAGTTCTAATCCATGAATTCCTACTTTGCTACCGGGCAGGTCTCGGCCCCGGAGGCCGATACCCCCATCGGCATTTTCGACTCGGGCGTTGGCGGGCTGACCGTGGCCCGCGCGATCATTGACCAGCTGCCGGGCGAATCGCTGATCTACGTGGGGGATACCGCCAACTCTCCCTATGGCCCGCTGCCCATTGCCCAGGTTCGGGCCAATGCGCTGGGGGTGATGGATGAGCTGGTCGATGGTGGCGTGAAGCTGCTGGTGATTGCCTGCAATTCGGCCTCTGCCGCAGTGCTGCGCGATGCTCGCGAGCGCTATACCGCGCGCTATGGCATCCCGGTCGTCGAGGTCATCCAGCCGGCGGTGCGCCGTGCAGTAGCCGGCACGAAGAATGGCAAGATCGGCATCATCGGCACCCAGGCGACTGTTGGTTCACGCGCCTACGAGGACGCCTTTGCGGCCGCGCCGAACTTGCAGGTCTCCACCGTGGCCTGCCCGCGCTTCGTGGAGTTCGTGGAGTCCGGCATTACCGCCGGTGCCGAGCTGCTGGAGATCGCGCAGGAATACCTGGCGCCGCTGCAGGCCGCCGATGTAGACACCCTGGTTCTGGGATGCACGCACTATCCGTTGCTGACCGGCGTGATCTCCTATGTCATGGGGGATTCGGTCAGCTTGGTTTCGAGTGCGGAGGAAACGGCAAAGGACGTTTTCCGGGCGTTGACCCGCCATGCCCTGGTGCGCAACGACGGCGCCGCGGCGCGTCATGAGTTCCTAGCCACAGGCAACGCTGATAGCTTTGGTGTACTGGCTCGCCGATTCCTCGGACCCGAGGTGCTGCAGGTGCGCCACGTGGACCATGTAGCCGCCCACTATCCGACCGGAGCTATTTCGCGGATTACCCCGCAGATGATTGCCGCGTCGAAAGCGAGTAACGAATGAAGCTGACCATCATTGGATGCACCGGGTCATTCCCAGGGCCGGGATCGCCCGCTTCCTGCTACCTGGTGTCGGCCTTTGATGGCACGCGCGACTGGAAGATCCTGCTGGATCTGGGCTCCGGCGCGTTGGGCGTGCTTCAGCGTTACACCGATTTAAAAGACATTGACGGGATCATGATTTCCCATCTGCATCCCGATCACTGCATGGACCTTTGCGGTTTGCATGTGGCGATTCGCTGGGACCCGACGGGCTGGGGCCGGGACCGGATGCTGGTGCACGGTCCGGAAGATACTGCCGAACGCATTGAAACGGCCTACTCCCTGCCCGATGGCGACACCATGGCCAAGGACTACGACTTCCAGGTCTGGAAATCCTTGCAGCCGGTGAACATCGGTCCCTTCACCATCACTCCCTACCCGGTGCGCCACCCGATCAAGGAAGCCTATGCGCTGCGCGTGGAAGCGCATGAGCCGGGCCCCGATGGCGAGCTGCTGACCAGCGTGCTGACCTATTCCGGGGACACCGACAGCTGCGATGGCCTGGTTGAGGCAGCCCGCGGCGCTGACATGTTCCTGTGCGAAGCGGCCTTCGAAGAGGGCCGCGATGACCATATCGACGGCGTGCACCTGACGGGCAAGCGTGCTGGCGAAATGGCGACCGCGGCCGGTGCCGAGCGCATGCTGCTGACGCACATTCCGGTATGGACCGACATCAACAAGGTAGTCGAAGAAGCCAAGGAAACCTACGACGGCGGGATCGCTGTTGCCGTTTCCGGGGTGACTTACGGCGTGTACTCCGGCAGCCTGAAGGAAGACAAGGACCCGGCCCTGTTCAAGGGGGAGCGCGGTACCGACTACCTGAAGACCCGTACAGGCACCATGCCGACCATCAAGTACGAGAAGACCCGCAAGTTCCCCTTGCTCAAACGCAAGAAGTAGGCACGCGGAACCGGAGAAAAGCACTGGCGGACAGGAAGAAATATCCTCTGCGCCGGTGCTTTTCGCGTTCCCGGAAGCAGCCTAGCCGGCGCCGTGCTTGGCACCCCAGGGCTTGTCGTATTTGCTGGCCAGTCGGGTCAGGGCCAATGCGGCGACCAGCAGTCCCACGTCGCGCAGGGCGACATCGAGGAAGACGCCCATCGAGACCAGATTGACGATGATGCCCAGCAGCCACAGTGACAGCACATAGCTCGCGTAGCGCGGCTTGATGATCATCGATGCGGCGGCAACCAGTTCCACCACGCCAACGAAATGCATGGCGGTTTGCGCGGAGAACGGCATGACGTCAATGATCCACGGGGCCAGGTATTCCGGCCAGTAGGTCATGACGTTCGCGAACTTGTCCAGTCCCATCAGCAGGGGCAGGACGACAAATCCAATGCGCAGGATCCAGAATGCGCTCAACGACGGGTCGGTGTTGACTCGTGCAGCTGTTGTTGCCCGTATGTGCGAGACCGGATGCTTCTCGCTCCATGAGGCGCTCATGGCGATCACCCTCCAAAGGTTTGAACGTATACCCAGAATTCGCCTCTCGGGCCTATTTGTCAATATCCATTGTTGATAGAATTCTGGCATGTCGACAAAACTGAGCTTGCAACAAGATGCGGTCCTCAAATCGCTCAACGATCCGGTTCGGCGGCGACTGTTCGAATTCATTTCGCAAAGCCCGCAACCGGCAGGACGCGACGCGGCATCCAAGGCCGCAGGAATCAGCCGGACCCTGGCCGCCTACCATCTGGACCGGCTGGCAAGCGCAGGAATGCTGGCGGTGACTTTCGCGCGGCCGGAGGGCAAAAACGGTCCGGGGGCCGGGCGCACCGCGAAACTTTACGCGCTCGCCCAAGAGGAAGTCTCCGTGAGCTTGCCAGCGCGCAATTACCGCCTCTTGGGCAGCTTGCTGGCCAACGCGGCCAGTGCCGATGCCTCGGGGGCTGTGCTCCAGGCGCTGCGTCAGGCGGCACGAGGCGAGGGGCAGAATCTGGGGCAGGCCGGTGACGGGCTCGTGCCGCTGCTGGACGAGCTGGGCTATGCGCCTGAAGCAGACGAGCGAGGAGAGATCTCCATGGGGAACTGCCCCTTCCATCTGGTCGCGCAGCAGCAGACCGAACTGGTCTGCTCCATGAACTATGAACTGGTTTCAGGCGTCTTGGAGGGGTGCCAGTTGGATTGCAGCCGGGCCGAGCTGAGCCCGCGTCCCGGGCGATGCTGCGTTGTGGTGCATCCTCAGTAGCTGCCAAGGATGCGCCACGAGGTGCATTTCACCGTAACTCGCGGGTTCACCCGTACAGATCGCGCGGTGCGCGTGGTTAGGATGGAAGCATGACTTTACGCGCTGACGGCCGAGGAGCCGCGCAACTTCGAGACATTACCATCACCCGTGGCTGGTCCGCTCAGGCCGAAGGCTCGGCGCTGATCGAATTCGGCAACACCCGCGTGCTGTGCACCGCGTCCTTCACCGAGGGCGTGCCACGCTGGCTCAAGGGCGAAGGCACCGGCTGGGTCACCGCTGAATACGCGATGCTCCCACGTGCTACCAACACCCGCAACTCCCGCGAATCGGTCAGGGGTAAGCTCTCGGGCCGCACCCATGAGATTTCCCGCCTGATCGGCCGCTCGCTGCGTGCCGTCGTGGACACCAAGGCCCTGGGCGAAAACACCATCGTGCTGGACTGCGACGTCCTGCAGGCCGACGGCGGCACCCGCACTGCCGCCATCACCGGTGCCTACGTGGCACTGGCAGAAGCAATTTCCTGGGCCCGTTCGCAGGGCATCGTGAAGGCCAACGCCAAGGTGCTCACCGACTCGGTCGCCGCGATCTCGGTGGGCATCATCGATGGCACCCCGATGTTGGACCTGCCCTACGAGGAAGATGTTCGCGCCGAGACCGACATGAACGTCGTGGTCACCGGATCCGGCGACTTCGTCGAGGTCCAGGGCACCGCCGAAGCGGTTCCATTCAAGCGCGAGGAGCTGGATGCCCTGCTGGACCTGGCCCTTGGCGGAACCAACGAGCTGGCCGAGATCCAGCGTGAAACCCTGAGCAGCACCAAATGAGCAAGCCGGTACTGGTGCTTGCCTCGCGCAACCAGGGCAAGCTGCGCGAATTGCGCGAATTGCTGCGCGGGCAGGTGCCGGGCTTGGATGTTGACAGCCAGGTCATCGACGCCGCCACCGCTGGGGCTGCCGATCCGGTTGAAGACCAGGTCACCTTCCAGGGCAATGCGCTGAAAAAGGCCCGCGAGATCTCGGCATCCACCGGCCTGGTGGCGCTGGCCGATGATTCCGGCTTGAGCGTGGATGTGCTCGGGGGAGCGCCGGGAATCTTCTCGGCGCGATGGTCCGGGGTGCACGGCAATGACGAAGCGAATATCGATCTGCTGCTCGGCCAGCTCGGCGATATTGCAGCCGAGCACCGCGCAGCGCAGTTCGTCTGCGCCGCGGCACTGGCTACCCCAGAGGGTGCCGAGCACGTGGAACTGGGCAAGGTCGAAGGCGTGCTGCGCACCGAGCGTGCCGGCGAGCATGGTTTCGGCTATGATCCGATCTTCGAACCGGCCGGCGCCGGCAAGTCCATGGCCCAGCACACTCCGGAGGAGAAGAACGCGATCTCGCATCGGGCTCGCGCCTTCGCCGCGTTGCTGCCCAGCATCATCGACGAGGTCACCAAGGCCTTGGCCAAGTAGCCTCCAAATCCCGGATAGAACAAGAACGCCAGCAAATCCTGAAACGGATTTGCTGGCGTTCTTGCGCTAGTGCGGGAAGTTCTCGCCGAACCGTGCCAGGGCCAGATAGGGCCGCTCGTCGAACTCGGTCACCAGGTATTGGGTTTCGCATGCGCGGCACTGCCACTGTGCGGGAGGCCCCACAGGCATCATGCAGCCAGCGGTGACGTACTCGTCGTCATCGGGCATGAAGCTTGGCATTCCCCAGATGATCTTCAGCGGATTGCGTTCCCCGCATTCCGGGCAGGCAGGCTTCGCGAACTTCCGAAGCTGTTCCAGGGTTGGCTGGTGGGCCATGTCGTGGCAGCCACGGCAAAGCAGCACCACCTCATCGGCATGGTCCTGGATCTCCCAACGCAGGCCGTTGTGATGGCTCTGCGGCAGATGGACCTCGGGCCTGGCAGAAATATCCCGATCGCAGATTTCGCAAGCAAGCGGTTCATACGGTGAAGCCTTCTGGAGGATGGCCACAACGCCGAGCACCTCATTGGCCTTCGCAGGCTGCGAGGGAGTGCAAGGTCCGGCGGTGACGAATATCGGGCGGGGGCGTTCGAGAAGATCCCCGATGCTGCCCAGAAGCTTCTGGGCAAGGGAATCTGCCAAATACTGCGAGCGTCCTGGAAGTTCTGCGCCGATCATGGACTCGAGCTCAGCCACGGAGATCGGGTCGGTGAAGGTCGCCAAATTGGTGAAGGTGAGCCGCTCCGCCTCATCGGCTTCGGTGATTTCAAGGCTGGCAATCAACGCTGGAGTGCCCTCCAATGCCGTCAGGACGAGATCGTCTGCCCGCAGGGGGTCCTCCAAATTCCAGCGGAATGACTCGTTCTCCTGCCCCAGGGCCGCCGCGGAAGCCAGTGCATTTGCCTGGCGGCACCAATATACCGGCTGGCCCTTCGTGCCGGTGAGCAGTGCGCGATTCAATGCCGCTTGGTTCGGGCGGCGCAAGGGGTAGTCCAGGATATTGCGGCCGGGACGCTGCATGGTGCCAGCGCGCGAGTCCTGGATTCTGGCGATCAGCTCGCGCCGGGTAGCGCGGGCCATTTCTTCACCGGTGGATTCGGGGAAAAGCACCGTGTACAGCCCGAGCAGGATCTGGCGATCCAATGCTCCGAGAAGCGGATCCGGAGCCTCAAGGCGATTGAAAAGTTCTTGCATGGTCCCTCCCATAAAGGCCTGCAATCCGTGGATTGCGGTCATTGCCCAGCGTGCGATCACTATTTTCCTGGGCCAGATACTGCAAATTATTCGTAGCCATCGCCAGCCCTTCCCGGTTTCGGGTTGCGCCATGCGTTGTCTCGGTCTGCAGCTCCATTTCCGTGCTCACCACGGTGAACGCACCATCGCCGGTGCCCGTTCCAGGCAGCCCCGTCGACAGTTCCCAGCATAGATAGCGAGGGGGACAGTTTGGGGTACCGGATTTTCCGTGGATATTTTGCCGCCCCGCTATTGCACAGAACCGAACTAGGTTCTATGGTTAGTTACATGAGTAACTAACCCACTAACTAACCTAGTGGAAATGAGCACGGAGAGGAGCCAGCATGATTGATGATTCAAAACCGATCTTCTTGCAGATTGCTGAGCTGATTGAGAACGACATCATCTCTGGTGTTCTTGCAGAAGAAGCGCAAGTTCCATCAACCAATGAATTCGCAGCGTTCTACCGGATCAATCCGGCCACAGCAGCCAAGGGAATCAACCGGCTCGTGGAAGACGGACTGCTCTACAAGAAGCGGGGGATCGGCATGTTCGTCACCGAAGGTGCACCGCGGCGGCTGCGAGAACAGCGCCGCGAGAAATTCCAACAGCAATTCATCACCCCATTGACCGCAGAAGCCTCCAAGCTGGGCATTGGCCTGGATGAGCTGGTCGCCATGATCAAGACCGGTTCGGATTCTTGAAACATCTCTACTAGGCAGGGAGGAACGACATGCCACGAACGACAGCAATCGCCACACGCGAGCTGAGCAAGACCTACAAGGACGTGCGAGCGCTCGACAACGTCAGCCTGGAACTGGAACCCGACCGTATCTACGGGCTGCTTGGACGAAACGGGGCCGGCAAGACCACGCTCATGTCCATCCTGACCGGGCAGAACTATGCGGACCAAGGCACCGCCGAAATCTTCGGCCACGCCCCCTTCGAGCATGATCCGACGCTCTCGCGCATCTGCTTCATCCGCGAATCCCAGAAGTACCCCGATGACTTCAAGGTCCACCAGGCCTTCAAATCCGCAGCCCTGTTCTTCGAGAACTGGGATGAGGAACTGGCCAAGGATCTCGTCGAGGCGTTCGCACTGCCGACCAGGCGCAGGATCAAGAAGCTCTCCCGCGGGCAGCTGTCCGCGGTGGGCGTGATCATCGGCATGGCCTCGCGGGCGGACATCACGTTCTTCGACGAACCCTACCTCGGCCTGGACGCGGTAGCGCGGCAGATCTTCTATGACCGCCTCGTCGAAGACTTCGCGGAATATCCACGCACCATCGTGCTCTCCAGCCACCTGATCGATGAAGTCGCCAACCTGCTCGAACACGTCATCGTGATCGACAAGGGGCGAATCGTCATCGACTCGGATGCCGAAGAGCTGCGCGGCACAGCGGTAACGGTAACTGGCGAGGACGCCAAGGTCCAGGAATTCATCGGCTCCGCGCAGATAATCCATCGTGATGCACTCGGCGCCCTGGCCAGCGTCACCATCAAGGCCAAGCTGGATTCGGAGCAGCGCGAACAAGCGAAGCTCATGGGCCTGGACCTGAGTCCGGTGTCGCTGCAGCAACTGGTAGTCCGCAGCGCCTTGAGCAGCACCACCGAAACAGGGATCGACGAACGGACGGAGGCAAGAAAATGAACCGCATCATCAAAGTCGCCCGCATGCAACTGATCAACAAAGCCACTTTCATTGGAATCCCGCTGATAATCCTGGGTGGATCGTTCCTCTTCACACTGGCCATCTGGTGGCTGGTCCGGCGCAACGGCAGCGACGAAGGGCTGTACAGCGGTGGCGCCCAAGCGCCGATGTGGTACTTCTTGGCCCTGGGTATCCAGGCGCTGACGCTGACTTTCCCGTTCTCCATGGCCATGAGCATTTCGCGGCGTACCTTCTATCTGGGAACCGTGGCACTGTTCTCCGTCTGCGCACTGGTTCTGTCGGTGTTCTACTACCTGATTGGATTGCTGGAAGTCGCCACCGGTGGTTGGGGCATGGGCGGCCAGTTCTTCGCCCTGCAATGGATTGCGGATAACAACTGGCTGGTCCAGATCCTGTTCTACTTCGTGCTGATGGTGCTGCTGTTCATGGTCGGCTTCCTGATAGCGACCATCTACATGAGGTGGCGCACCACGGGCATGGTGGTTTTCTTCACCCTGCTGGGTGTGGTGGTGCTGGGAATCATCGCCCTGTTCACCTTCGGCAATTACTGGGACCAGTTCTGGAGCTGGGCCTTGACCTGGACCGCCGCGGGGATCACGCTGTGGGGCGGCCTGGTGGCCCTGCTGATGGCAGGAGGATCCTATCTCACCTTGCGCAAGGCAACCGCCTAGCCCGGGTCCGAAATGCAGGGCATATGGGCACCGGTTCCCTTTCCCTTGGGGGAAGGGAACCGGTGCCTGCTTTTGCAAGAAGGCGCCCAGCGGCCCGGGACCGCGATTTGCTATTCTTCAATGACTGCCGGTGAAGGCGCTGGAGCCGCCCGTGCCGCGGCGGCAGGGGAGCAACCCAGGAGAGAAATCATGAGCGCCTCGCCGACCGGAATTCGAACCGCAGACGGAGCGCTGGAATTGCGCCGCGAGTTCACCCAATCCCCGAGCAGGATCTGGCGCTATCTGGCAGACTCCCAGTGCTTGGCGCTCTGGTATGGCCCATGGCACGGGGACCCGGAGCGCGGCGCGGTGGACGTGGTGATGCTGCTCGAGGACGGTTCACCCACCGAACGAGTCGAAATCCTGCGTTGCGATCCGCGCATGCACCACCTGCAGGTGCAACTTGGAACAGGCCCCTCGGCCTGGCGGCTGGAGCTCGCGGTGCAGTCCTGCGGCGAGAGCAGTTCCCTGGTCTTCCGGATGCCGGGCCTAGACCCGCAGCTCGCCGGCTCCGTCGGGCCGGGCTGGGACTACTACCTGGACCGCCTGGCAGCCGTGGTGAACGGAGCCGATGCCGACAGCGTGGACTTCGAAGCCGATTACTATCCGGCGCTCAGCGAGCATTACGAGGAGCTGTTCGGGCGCTGAGTTCCCTGCGTGCAGGGTTCGACTCGCTCAATGCGGCCGGCTGATGATTGTGAGATGCCCTGCCTTGCGCCCAAGCCAGCCAGCCCGCCGATAACTTGATCGATACAGGTCAAAATCGGGTTGCAGTGAATTATTGGCCCGTTATCGCCCGGCGGTCACCGCGCGGTGCACGGTGCGCGAATGTCACGCATGCCGGTGCCAGCGATTAAGCGAGTAAGCTATTGGGCGTGGCATTGGACTTCACAGCAGTAGATTTTGAGACAGCAAACGGTTTTATCGGCTCCGCCTGTTCGGTGGGCCTGGTCAAGGTACGCTCCGGGCAAATCGTCGAAACCGAACAGTGGCTCATGCAGCCGCCGGCAGGCTTCGACCACTTCGACCCGCGCAACGTCTCGATCCACCACATCACCCCCGACATGGTGAGCGCCGCGCCACGGGTGACCGACAGGATTCCGGAACTGCTGGAATTCATCGGATCCGACGTGCTGGTGGCCCACAATTCTTCGTTCGATTCCGGAGTGATCCGCGCGGCGTGCGAAGCCGGCGAACTGCCGGTACCGGAAATTGCGCACCTGTGCACCGTCAAGCTCTCCCGCAAGGCCTACGATCTGCCCAGCTACTCGCTGCCGTTCGTTGCCGAAGAAGCCGGGCACCCTATCGAAAACCACCACGAGGCCCTGGCTGACGCTGTGGCCTGTGCCTGGGCAATGATCGATATCGCCGGGCGCAGCGGACAGCAGTCCGTATTGGAGACGGCAGACCACTATGGCGTCCGGCTGAGCCTGACCCAGCCGTGGCAGCCAGGCCACGAACTGTCCCGCGCCACCCGCGACGCCCAAGGCTGGCTGGCTGCAGGCAACCCGTTGCCGCCGCAGGATTCCTTCAACAACTGGCCGCAGGAAGGGCCGAACCCGAAGCCGAGCGACAACGCGGATCCCAGCCATCCGCTGTTCGGCCAGATCATGGTGTTCACCGGCAACCTGTCCATGCCGCGCCCCAAGGCCAAGGAACTGGCCGCCGAACACGGCGCGCAGACCGCCTCGCGGGTCACCCGCGCCACCACGGCGCTGGTCGTCGGAGACGGCTTCGTCCCGGAGGATCTGGCCAACGGGCGGCTGACCAACAAGGCCAAGCACGTACTCCGGCTGCGCGAAAAGGGCCAGCGGGTCAGCATCATCTCCGAAGGCGAGTTCATGCAGATGGTTGGCGGGTTCGGCCTGACCGCCTAGCAAACCGCAGAAGCCCGGCCGGCACAGATCGAATCTGTGCCGGCCGGGCTTCTGCCACTTGGTCCTGGGCGCGGTTCCTAGACCAGCAGCGCCATCCAGCGGTCATGCAGCTCGGAGATGATGTCATCCAGTGCGCTCGCGGGGCGCTCGCCGACGGCTTCGGTGCCGTAGATGGCAGCCAGCAGCGCTACAGCGTAGGCGTCGACCTCGGGATCTCGGCTGGCTTCTTCTTCGGCGGTTGCCGCCGGGGCGGCCTCGATGTCCGATTCCGCGTCTTGCTCGGCGGCATGCTCGCCGAAGTACGCCGCGTAGGCCTCTTCGGAGGACAGCGAGATGTTCTCGGCGATCCTGGTGGCCACCTCGCGCAGCGCATCGGCCGACGGGCCCTGCAGGCCAACGAGCAGCTCGGCCCATTCGCCGGTGGCGGCCTCGGAGCGTTCCATGGCCGAGCGGATGATCTTCGCCGCGGCAATGGCGGTCTTGGCCGCCTGGTCGTCGTGGGTCAGGAAGGCGGCCGAACGGGCCAGGGTCTCGGTGGTGCCCACAGGGACCCGAGCCAGCAGCGCGGCAATCGCGGCACGCGGCAGCACGCCGGTGGAGTCGGCGCCAGCGCCGGTGGGACGCCCCGGCTGTCCCATGTCGGGGCTGTCCAGGCCGGCGAGGTTCTGCGGATCGCCGTCCAGGATCTTCTCGAAGATCTCGACGTTGGCGAATTCCTTGTCGATCCAGCGGCCCAGCGGTTGCGGGGCGCGTTCCGGGAAGGAGCCGGCGATCTTGCTGTAGCCGCGCAGGGCCGCAAGCCACATGCAGGCCGCTTCGTCGCTGGCGACACCGTCGTTGGCCCATTCCAGCGCTTCCAGCAGGCCGTCGGCCAGGTAGAGCGGGAGGATTTCGGTGGCCCCGGGGTCAATTTCGTCACGGGCGTGGGTTGCGCCATCGGCTAGGCCGAGGAGGATCGCAAACACCTTGTCTGAGTAGTTCTCTGGCAGGAGTGCAGTTTCACCGGTTTCATTCACATCACCATTCTAATGTCCAAGTTGTCCGCGGCATTGCATAAGGTTGGACACATGCGATTGCTTCACACCTCGGACTGGCATTTGGGACGGACCTTCCACGGGGCCTCCCTGATCGAAGCGCAGCGCGCAGTGCTGCAGGAAATCATCGATATCACGATTAATCAGCAGGTTGATGCGGTGCTGATTTCCGGTGACATCTACGACCGCGCGCTGCCGCATGTGGATGCCGTCCAGTTGTGCAACTGGGTGCTGCGCGAGCTGCGCGCCACCGGGGCCGCCGTCGTGGTCACCAGCGGCAACCACGACTCGGCCTCCCGTCTGGGCTTCGGCGCAGAGCTCTTGGACAGCGCCGGGGTGCACATCATCGCCGACCTCCAGCGCATGCTGCTGCCGGTTATCCACGATGCCGGCGATCACCGGGTGGCCATCTACGGCATCCCGTACCTGGAAC
The DNA here is from genome assembly GCF_044743275.1 of Glutamicibacter sp. NPDC087661. Lineage (NCBI taxonomy): Bacteria > Bacillati > Actinomycetota > Actinomycetes > Micrococcales > Micrococcaceae > Glutamicibacter > Glutamicibacter sp. NPDC087661. The sequence continues at coordinate 19,006 of NZ_JBIUWE010000007.1, read as the reverse complement.
CGCGCATGGTGATGGAACGCCTGGGCGTGGAAAAGGCCAGCCACGAAGCGGTGGTCCGTGCGGCCATCGCGCAGATCGAAGAAGATCTTGCGCAACTGCGGGCAGGGGAAAAACCGGTAGTTTCCATCGCGATGGCCCACCTGTTCGCCGCCGGCGGCTACGGCAGCGACTCCGAACGCGAGCTGAGCACCGGCAACCTCGACGTGGTTCCGGCAGAGCTTTTCGAGCGCTTCGACTACTCGGCGCTGGGGCACCTGCATGGACGGCAGAAGGTCAAGGAGCACGTGCGCTATTCGGGCTCTCCGCTGGCATACTCCTTCTCCGAGGCAACGCAGCGCAAGGGCGTATGGCTGATCGACACCAACGCCCGGGGCATAGAGTCCGTGCAGGAAGTCCTGCTTCCGGTGCCGAAGAAATTGGCCATCCTCAAGGGCAAGCTCGCTGAGCTCCTGGCGGATCCGGAACTGGAATCCGCCGCCGATGCATGGTGCCAGGTCACGCTGACCGATAGCGAACGCCCCGCCGACGCGATGGCAACGATTCGAACCCGTTTCCCCGACACTGTGGTGCTGAATTTCGCCCCCGAACACGCCGGCGGGGATGCCAAGCCGGCGAGCTATGCCGAGCGCATGGCCAAGGCCGCCAGCACCGAACAAGTGGTGGGGGACTTCATGGAACATGTCCGCGAACGCGCGGCCGATGAACTGGAACGGGAAGTCATCGGCGCCGTCATCCAAGCCACCCGAGAGGCACAGGCCAGCCAGTGAGAATCCACAAACTCCAGATCCAGGCGTTCGGGCCCTTCGCAGGCACCGAAGAGATCGACTTCGATGAATTGGCCGAAGGCGGGCTGTTTCTGCTTGATGGCCCCACCGGTGCCGGCAAGTCCAGCATCCTGGATGCGATCTGCTACGCCCTGTACGGTGCGTTGCCCGGAAGCCGCGCCGGCAGCCGGCAGATCCGTTCGGACCATGCCCCGGCCGGTTTGGCTCCGGAAGTGGTCTGCGAGCTGACCATCGGCGACCGGCGCTTCGAGGTCACCCGTTCGCCGGCCTGGATGCGCCCGTCCAAGCGCGGCAAGAACAAGACCACCGAGCAGAAGGCCGCCAGCTTCCTGCGCGAGTTCACCGGTTCGGGCTGGAAGGAACTGTCCACCCGCAACGACGAGGTGGGCCACGTCCTGGGCAGCCTGCTGGGTCTGGACCGCGAGCAGTTCACCAAGGTAGTCATGCTGCCGCAGGGCGGCTTTGCGGACTTCCTGCGGGCCAAGGCCAAGGACCGCGAAGATCTCCTGGCGAATCTCTTCGATACCAGCGGCTATGCGCGGATCGAGGATGAATTCGCCGCTCGGCTGGCCGAAGAGCGCAAGAAAACCGAGAGCCTGGAAGCACGCCTGAGCGCCAGCGAAGAGGCCATCCATTCCGCTGCCCGGGCGTTCCTCGCTGGCCGCGAAGCCAGCGATGAGCCCGCCGAGGCCGACGGCGAAGCGAACGCCGACGCCGATGGCGCTGGACAGGCCGCGGCGGTGGACCTGAGCAGTGCCGAGCAGTTCGCCGGCTATCACCGCCGGATCGCGGCGGTTCACCGGGACTCGGCCCTAGAAGCGGCCAAACTGCGCACCGAGATGACCCGCACCCGCGAGCAGGCGCAGGCCCTGGAGGAACGCCGCCGGATCTTCGCGCGCCTGGCCGAGCTGCGCGGCATGCAGGCCGGCTATGCCCAGAACCATGAAGCGGCCGCAGCGGCTGCCGCGCGCTTGGACAGCGATGCCAAGGCAGGCGCGGTGCGTGCCTACCAGGCCCAGCTCCAGGAGGCATCCGTCGCCCAGGAGCAGGCCAAGGCAACCTGGCTGGACAGCAAGCTGTGGCTTGAAACCGAACAGGGGCTGGACCCCAGCGCCGACGCTGCCGGTCTGGAGCAGCTGCGCCTGCCGGCGCAGCAAGCGGCCGAAGAACTAGCGGTGGCCAAGGCGGGCCTGGACGATGAAAAGCGCCGCGGCGTCCTGGCCGGCCAGGCACGCAAGGCCGCCGAACTGGCCGCTGCGCAGGAAGAGACCCGTGCCCAGGCCGAAGCCGAAGTTGCCTTGCTCAAGGCCGAACGTGCTGCGCTGGAAGCCGCGGACCTCGACCAGGTAGCCGCCGGCGGCAAGGTCCAGCAGGCCAAGGAACACGTGAAGGGGCTGGAGACCAGGATCCAGCATGCCACCGAGCGCGACACCCTGGAGAAGCAGGCGCTGTCCGCACGGGAGAAGTCCAGCGCACAAGAGCTGGAGATTGTAGGCGTAGCCAATACCTTGCTTGACCTGCGTACCGAGCAGCTGGCCCAGAGCGCTTTGCGATTGGCTGCCGCGCTGGAAGACGGGCAACCGTGCCTGGTCTGCGGTGCGCAAGAGCATCCCGCCCCGGCCCGGGCGGATGCCGATGCGCCGCTGATCGACGATGAGCAGATCCAAGCGCTGGAAGCCGCGGTGGCTGCGGCAAGAGCTGCCGGGCAACGGGCCGCGCAGGCGCGCGACACCCTGGTGGCCAAGTTCCAGGCCGCGCAGGAAGCCGCTGGCGATGCCCCGGTCGCGGACCTGCGGGCGGAGCTTGCCACGGCGCAGGCCGGACTGGAACGGGAGCAGAAGCAGCAAGGAGAAATCGCTGCCCGCGTGGCAAAGCTGGATGCGGTGCGCCAGCGTACCGAGCAGCAGAACGCGCGCGCATCCCGGGCGGTACTCGAGCACGCCACCGCGAAGCAGCGGGCGCAGTCCCTGCAAACCCAGCTGGCAGAACTCGATGCCAAGCTGGAGCAGCTGCGTCAAGGCCGGGAGAACCTGGCCGAACTTGTGGCGCAGCTGTCCGCCACGTCCCAGGGCTTGGCCAGCGCGGTGCGGCACCTGCGCCGTTTCCTTGAGGCCGGCGAGGCGCTGGAGAAGGCCGAGGCCACCTGGAATAGCCAGCGCACGGCCGCCGGTTTCGAGAATCCGGCTGCCTTCGAGGCCGCCTTGCTGGACAGCGCCGAACGCGAGCGCCTGAGCCAGCTGCAGCGTGCCGATGCCGATCTGGCCAGTGCCATTGCCACGCTTGAAGCGTCGCAGGACTGCCGCAAGGCCCAGGAATTATCCGCGCAGGGCCTTGAAGGGCCAAGCGAAGAAGGGATTGCCGAAGCGAAGCTGCTCTCTTCCCTTGTCGAAGAACGCTTCGAAGCGGCGCGGGAACAAGAAGTGCTGGCGCAGACCCAGCTCGCTCGCCACGAGCAAGCAGCCACTGATCTTGAACGCCAGCGGACCGAGGCAGGCCCGGTCATCGAAGACTACCGCCGGCTGCGCGGATTGGCTGAAGTGATTCGTGGCGGGGGAGAGAACCTCTACAAGATGACGCTGAGCACCTATGTGCTCGCTGCCCGGCTGGAGGAAGTGGCCATCGCCGCAACGCAGCGCCTGGGCATGATGTCCGGCGGCCGCTACTCGCTGCACCATGATGATTCCAAGCAGGGCAATTCGAAGTCCGGGTTGGGGCTGCAGGTGCTCGATTCGTGGACCGGGAAGCGCCGGGAGACCCAGACGCTCTCCGGAGGCGAGACCTTCATGGCCTCGCTGGCCCTGGCACTGGGCCTGGCGGATGTCATTTCGCACCATTCCGGGGCAGTGGACATGCAGACGCTCTTCGTCGATGAAGGCTTCGGTTCGCTGGATGCCGAGACGCTGGAAGAAGTCATGCAGGCGCTGGAAAACTTGCGTGCCGGGGGCCGCACCATCGGCTTGGTCTCCCACGTGGCGGAAATGAAGCAGCGCATCACCAATCGGATTTCGGTCAGCAAGACCCAGCACGGTTCCACCATTGAACGCGATGGCACTGTGATCTTGGCTGGATAGATTGGACTTGCCCCAGGGCAGTAGCTATCTTGAAGGTAGTGCCATCAGGCATGCCTGGGAAATTTTGTGCGTCGGGGGGTGTGGGACGACGCACGCTTCGTCATGGAGTTTTGTTGACTCAGTCTACTTTGTCGAAGGAAAACAGTGAGGAATCCGAGAAGATGTCCGGATACTCCGCGTTAGTTCCTTTGGTGGGAGCACCCTTCCTGCCGCTTACTTTCCTTGCACGCCTCCCGCTGGCGATGCTCACCATCGGGTCCATGACCCTGGTAACTGCTACCACCGGCTCATATGCCATGGGCGGCTTGGCCGCGGCCATGGTTGGCCTGGGGTCCGCCATTGGCGGTCCGAGCATCGGCTATCTGGCTGACCGGGTGGGCCAGCGCCCGGTATTGACCACTGTCGCGGTCATCCACACCATCCTGCTGGTTGCCCTGACGCTGTTTGCCGATTCGGGACCGGACATGTCCGCGGCCTTGCTCTCGATCATGTGCCTGGCCGCCGGTGCTACCGGCCCGCAGGTCGGCCCGATGTCCCGCGTCCGCTGGATTGCAATCACCCGCCAGCAGAAGAAGAACCACAAGGTCCTTTCGGCGGCACTGAGCCTGGAGTCCATGTTCGATGAACTGGGCTTCGTCTTCGGCCCGGTTGCCGTGGGCCTGCTGGCCTCCCTGGTGGATCCGGTGCTGCCGCTCTACCTTGCCGCCCTGCTGACCCTGGTGCTGGTGCCGGTGTTCGCCTCGCACCGTACCGGCAATGCGGTGAAGCCGGCGAGAACCGCCGAGCACACTCCCAAGGTCTCGATCAGCGGCGCGCAGGTTGCCGCGATCGGTGCCCTGGTCCTGGGCATGATGGCGCTGGGCACGGTCTTCGGTTCCTCGGCGGCCGGTACCCTGGCCTTTGCCGGGGCGCAGGGCGATTCCAACTCCGGCGGCCTGCTCTATGGCGCCATGGGCTTCTCCAGCGCGATTGCCGCGATCTCCGTGGCCGCTTGGCCGCAGGCCTTCAAGCAGATCAACCGCTGGATCCTGTGCGGCGCAGCACTGACCGTGCTCAGCTTCGGCCTGCACGTGGCCGGCAATGTCCCGCTGATGCTGGTTGCCCTGTTCATCGCAGGATTTGCGGTAGGGCCGGTGATCGTCACGGTCATGACCCTGGGCGGCGAAGTCGCTCCGCCGCAGCGCCTGTCCACCGTGATGACCATGCTCTCTGCCGGCATTGTTGTGGGAACCGCGATCGGAAACGGCTTGGCCGGCGTCTTCGCCGAGACCCTGGGCTACCTCGGCGCCTTCTGGGTCTCCACCGGTGGCGCACTGGTGATCTTCCTGGCCGCTGTGGCGATGAAGATCGTTGTCGCGAAGTCCCCGACGCTGGCCCGCGTCCGCTAGGGCAAGAACTCTGCGCATCTTGCGGCCGGCCAGCAAAGCTGGATAAGAAGCATCCCGTTGCACCTCGCCCAGCAGGCGAAGGGCAACGGGATGCTTCTTTCCCCGCCGGGAATTGCTAGTGCGCGAGCTTTTCGCTGATGCGCGCCGCTGCGTGCTTGAGTTCCTCGATCATGCGCTCGTACCCGCCGACCGTGCTGGCGGCGAAGACGACGGCCAAGGCCGCCGGGGTTTGCCCGGAATGCTGGATCGGAACGGCAATGGACGTCACGCCCTGGATGACTTCATTCTCGCTGGTGGCATAGCCGTCAATCCGGGCCGCGACGGCAGCTTCGCGGTACTCGATGCCCGTGTCCAGGGCATCCCACTCGGCCTTGGCATAGCGCGACTGGATCGCGATGCCGGCTGCTCCCACATCCATGCCGTGCACCGAGCCCGGGCGATGGACGATCGCGCGCTGGGAGTTCAACGGGGAGACCGACTGCAAGGTGGTGCACAGGTCGTGTTCCCAGACGGCTACGAAAGCAGTCATCGACAGCTCGTTGGCCAGCGCGGTGAGTTCCGGGGTGGCGGCCGCCTGCAGGTCGCGCTGGACCGAGCGGGCGAGCACGGCCAAGCCGGAAGCGGAACGGATGTGCCCGGCCTCGTCGCGGTTGAGCAGGTGATGCTGCTCCAGGGTGCGGATGATGCGGTAGGCAATGGAGCGGTGGACTTCCAGTTTCGCGGCGATTTCCGCGATGGAAAGGTTGACCGGGGAATTGGCGACGATTTCAAGGACGCGGATTCCACGCGAAAGCGTCTGGGAGGTAGGCATTGCTCTTCAATCTGGCGTGCGGCGCTGCTGGAACGTCGTCGAGGGCCTTCGTAGTGAATCTGGGGACCAAGCGGTCGGTGATCCATATCCGATTTTAGTCGTTCTCTATTAGAACACCGAATTCCCAGCCCGTTGCGGGAGAGGGTGCCTGGCTGGAGCTGGTCACGATTTGGATAGATCTTGTGATCTGCTTCACTGTGGGCATATGATGGTGTGCGACATAAACCGTCCGAACGGTCGGTAAACAACTCGCAAAAGGCCAACTCATGTCATCGACTGTCACTCGCACCCAGGAGGAGCGCCGGGTTCTTGCCGGCACCCTGGTGGGCACCACCATTGAGTGGTACGACTTCTTCATTTTCGCCCAGCTCACCGCGACCCTGCTGACCCCGTTGTTCCTCGAGCCCCTGGGGCAGTCGAATCCGGGTGTCGCGCAGATCCTTTCTTTCGCAATGATTGGCATCTCCTTCTTCTTCCGTCCCCTGGGCGCAGTGGTTGCCGGCCACCTGGGCGACCGCTACGGACGCAAGCGCATCCTGGTGCTCACCCTGATCCTCATGGGCGTTGCCACCGCGGCCATTGGCCTGTTGCCAACCTACGCGTCCATCGGCGTGGCCGCGCCAATCCTGCTGGTGCTCCTGCGCGTGGTCCAGGGCTTCTCGGCCGGTGGCGAATGGGGCGGTGCGGCCTTGATGGCGGTAGAGCACGCACCGAAGGATCGCCGCGGCTACTTCGGCGCCTACCCGCAGATCGGCGTGCCCATCGGCATGATCCTGGCTACCGGCCTGCTCTACATCCTGCGCGTTGCCATGAGCCCGGAAGAGTTCGCCGCATGGGGCTGGCGCATTCCGTTCCTGCTCTCCATTGCGCTGATCTTCGTGGGCTACATGATCCGCCGTGCGGTCGAGGAATCCCCGGTCTTCAAGCAGCTCGCCCAGCGCAAGGCTTCCGAGCACACCCCGCTGCGCGAGCTGATGACCAGCCATTCCAAGCAGGTCCTGCAGGCAGCGCTGATCTTCATCTCGAACAACGCCGCCGGCTACCTGGTGATCGCGTTCTTCATTTCCTACACCACCAAGGTCCTCGAGATGCCGGTGGCACCGATCCTCCTGGCTACCACCATCGGTTCGGTGGGCTGGCTGATCTTCACCCTGGTCGGCGGCTGGCTTTCGGACAAGATCGGGCGCCGCAATACCTTCGTGATCGGCTACGCGCTGGTGTTCATCTGGATGATCCCGATGTTCCTGATGGTCGACACCGGAAACATCGTGCTGTACACCATTGCGATCTTCGTGCTGACCGTTGGCCTGGGCTTGTCCTACGGCCCGCAGTCGGCGATGTACGCGGAGATGTTCCCGGCGCAGATCCGCTACTCGGGCATCTCCATTGGCTACGCCATTGGTGCTATTCTGGGCGGTGCCTTCGCGGCCACCGTGGCGCAGATCCTGCTGGAGACCACAGGCTCTTCGATCTCGATTGCCATCTACATCATGGTGCTGACCATCATTTCCGTGGCAGCGGTGCTCTGGGTGGGCGAGACCCGTGGACGCAACCTGCACGTGGAAGAAATCGAGGGCGAACAGGCCGACTCGCGCGTGGCGCACTAGTTTCGCGGCAGCACCATGCCCGCGCAGGCAACGGATCAAGCGATCCTGGCCTGCGCGGGCATTTGCGCGTCTGGCGACCGGTGGTTTGGCGATCAGCGGGCGGATGCAGCGGGCAGTTTGCTGCACGGCCGACTTCCGGCCACCGCCATCCATTGCGCCTAGGCCGTCGGCATGCGGGACCCGAATGCTTGGCCAGGTTACTGGGCGGGGCGGGTCGTGGAGGAGCGCACGATCAGCCGATGGCCCAACTCGTGGGCTTGCGCCGGTTCCTGGCCGCGGATAGCACGCAGCAGCATGGCGACCGCCAGCTGCCCCTGCTCATGCGGACGCTGCTCGACGGTGGTCAAGCCGAAGAGCTCGGCCAGGTCGTGATTGTCCACGCCGATGACCGACAGGTCATGGGGCAGCTGCAAACCGAGATCGCGGGCGGCCAGGATCGCGCCAATGGCCATTTCATCACTGGCTGCGAACACTGCCGTCGGTCGGGATGCCGGGTTGCCCAGCAGCTGCTTGGCCACCGCGTAGCCCTGGGCCATGGAGAAGTCCGCGCTGGCGAACAGCGACTCATCCAGTTCAAGTCCAGCCTCGGCCAGCGCCCGCTCGTAGCCGGTGCGGCGGTGGGTGGGCACCATGAAATCCACATCGGTTTCCGCGTTGCCGCCGATGAAGCCAATGCGTTCATGGCCCAGGGAGATGAGGTGCCCGGTCGCGAGGGCAGAAATCGCTTCGTCATTCACGTGCAGGGTCGGCACACCGGGAAGCGGTCCTCCCACGCCAACCAGGGGCTTGTCCATGGCCAGCAGCGCCTGGACCTCGTCCCCAGCCAACTCGACGTTGACCGCGATCACCGCATCCACGCGCTGGCGCAGCAGGAAATCGGAGAAGATCTTCTCGCGCTGGGTGCGGTCCTTGGTCAGCTGATAGAGGGTGGTGTCATAGCCCTCGTCCATCAAGCGGCTGGAAATGCCTTCCAGCACGCAGGCATAGAACCAGTGGTTGATCACCGGAACGAGCACGCCGATGTTGCGGGTGCGTCCCGAGGCCAGCCCGGACGCGGAAGATGAGACCACATAGCCCAGCTCGGTGGCGGCGCGCTGCACAGCCTCCTGCGCGGACGCGGAGACAGAACCCCGGCCAGATAATGCGCGCGAGACGGTGGCAATGGATACGCCAGCGGCTTGTGCGACGTCTTTGATCCCGGCCACTTCTCTTCCTTCCTTCATAGGCACAGCCGTGGCTAGGGGAAATTCCTTCCCCTGGCCACGGCTCCTGCCCAACATTACCCGGTGCGGCTGCAACCGGTCAGCAGATTGCCGGCTACGGCAACTGGAACCAGAGCGTGGTTTCGCCCGGAATCATTCCCGATTCCGCCGAAATCTCGCTTTGGCTGCGCACCAGTTCGGTGGCGCCCTGCGCACCGGCAGGCAAAGGCTGTGCAGTTGCAGCGTAGTTGGCCACGACCAGCACAGTGCCGTTGGCGAAAGCCAGAACATCATCTCCGGTGCCTTCGACCCAATCCAGGGTGCCGGTGCCCAGTGCATGATCCTGGCGCAGCTGCAACAGGCGGCGATACAGGTTCAGCGTGGAGGACTGGTCATCGACCTGCGCATCGCGGGCGTAGGAGTCCCAGCCTGCAGGCTGCGGCAGCCAGCTTTCACCGGTCGCGCTGAAGCCGAAAGCGGGCTTGCCGCTTTCCCAGGGCAAGGGCACCCGGCAGCCGTCACGCCCGTAGCGCTCGCCATTGGTGCGCAACCAGGTAGGATCCTGGCGCGCCTCATCTGGCAGTTCAACGGCTTCTGGCAGGCCCAGCTCTTCGCCCTGGTAGATGTAGGCGCCACCTGGCAGGGCCAGCATCAACGCGCTGGAAGCACGAGCGCGACGCAATCCCACGGCAGCCTCCGGCAGGTTCGGGGTGTTCAGGCCGATGCCCTCGCCCTGCGGGTTCTCATCGGTCAGCGCCAAGCGGGTCGCATGGCGCACCACGTCATGGTTGGAGAGCACCCAGGTGCTCGGGGCGCCGACCTTGCCGAACTCCTCCAGAGACTGGTCGATGGTTTCGCGGATCTGCTGGGCATCGAAGTCGCAAGAGAGATAAGGGAAGTTGAAAGCCTGGTGCATCTCGTCCTCGCGCACCCACTTGGCCATCAGCGACAGGGGATTGACCCAAGCCTCGGCGCACAGCACGCGCTCGCCGTCGTACTCGTCCATGACCTTGCGCCAGTCGCGGTAGATCTCATGCACGCCATCCTGGCCCCACCACGGAGCCAGTTCGTCGGTGCCGCCCATGGAGGCGCCGCTTGGGTCCGGGGTGAAGTCCGGCAAGCCCTCGGCCTTGATCAGCCCGTGGGCCACGTCAACGCGGAAGCCGTCGGTGCCCCGGTCCAGCCAGAAGCGCAGGACGTCGCGGAACATCGCGCGCACTTCCTCGTTGTGCCAGTTGAAGTCCGGCTGCGAGGAGTCGAAGATATGCAGGTAGGACTGGCCGGCGCTGCCATCAGGATTCGTGGTTTCGGTCCACATGGGGCCGCCGAAGACTGAATCCCAATTATTCGGGAGCCCGGTTGCCGGGGTGTCCTTGAAGATGAAGCGGTCGCGTTCGGGGGAGCCGGGCGCGGCCTTGAGTGCTTCCTGGAACCACGGGTGCTGGTCCGAGCAGTGGTTCGGAACCAGGTCGATGATGACGCGCAGGCCCAATGCGTGGGCCTTGGCCACCATCGCGTCGTAGTCCTCCAGGGTTCCAAACAGCGGATCCACATCGCAGTAGTCCGACACGTCGTATCCGGCGTCCTTTTGCGGGGAAGTGAAGAATGGCGAAAGCCAAATCGCGTCGACCGAAAGCTGCGCGATGCTTTCCAGGCGTTCGGTAATTCCGCGCAGATCACCCATCCCATCGCCATTGGAATCGGCGAAGGAGCGCGGGTAGATCTGGTAGATCACCGAGGAGCGCCACCACTGCGAGTCTTCGGATTGCACAAGGGAATCAGCTACTGAACGAATTGAAGTCATGACGGTAACGATAAATGATTCACCACAGTTTGTAAACGCTTGCAATTATGCTTCAAAGCCTTCGTTCCATGGTGAGGTCTGAATTCGAGCCTCGGCCGATAAAAACTGATTTTTATCGGCGTTGTTGTCAATTTTCATGATCTGTGCCACGCTGTAAACGCTTACAATCAATGTGTTACTCGCACCACTAAAGACCCGACCGGCAGGCCCAGCGGAAATCGCGGCCGACCCGGTCCCTGATGACACAGTTGTCACGAAAGGACATCCCATGAAGGTGAATAAGCACCCTTGGCTTCTCGGCGGAGCACTGACGGCCATTGCCGCACTCTCGCTCACCGCCTGCGGCGGGTCTGGCTCCAACACGCCAGCAGTTTCCTCCAGCCCCGCAGCGGCGCAATCCTCGCCGGCAGCTGCCTCCGGCGGCAAGCTGACCGTCTGGGTCGACGCCAACCGCGAGCCAGTGCTCAAGGATGCAGCAGCTGACTTCGAGAAGCAGTCCGGGGTCAAGGTGGACCTCGTGATCAAGGACTTCTCCAAGATCCAGGAAGACTTCCTGCGCCAGGTTCCAACCGGCAAGGGCCCGGATATCACCATCGGCGCCCACGACTGGTTGGGCAACCTGGTCAACAACGGCGTAGTCCAGCCAGTTGAGCTGGGCGACAAGGCCGGCGAGTTCCAGGACGTCGCGGTCAACGCCATGAGCTACGAGGGCAACACCTACGGCGTTCCCTACGCCACCGAGAACCTGGCCCTGCTGCGCAATGCGGATCTGGTCAAGGAAGCTCCAAAGAGCTTCGATGACATGATTGCCGCCGGCGAGAAGGCCGGCACCGAATTCCCATTCCTGGTCCAGGTCTCTGATGTCGGCGATCCATTCCACGCCTACCCGTTCCAGACCTCCTTCGGCGCACCGGTGTTCGGCACCGATGATACGGGCGCCTATGACCCGGCAGATCTGCAGATCGGCAACGAGGGCGGCATCGAATTCGCCAAGTGGCTGGCTGAAGAGGGCGAAGAAGGCAACCTGAAGACCAGCCTCGACGGGGACATTGCCAAGGAGAAGTTCGTCTCCGGCGACTCGCCATTCTTCCTGACCGGTCCATGGAACGTGGAAGCAGTAGAAGAAGCTGAAATCAACCTGGAAATCGACCCGATTCCATCGGCCGGTGGCGAGCAGGCCCAGCCATTCGTCGCCGTGCAGGGTTTCTTCGTTTCCGCGAAGACCGAGAACCTGCTGGCCGCTACCGAATTCCTGACCAACTACATCGGCACCGAAGAAGTCCAGACCGAACTGTACGAGGTAGGCAACCGCCCGCCGGCAAACAAGGCGGCATTCGAAGCGGCCAAGGCCGATGAAACCATCGCTGCCTTCGGCGAGGTCGGCGCCAACGGCGTGCCAATGCCGAACATCCCGGAAATGGCTGCCGTATGGGAGTTCTGGGGCGTAGCCGAGGCCGAGATCATCACCGGCAAGGCTGATCCGGCCAAGCGCTGGAAGCAGATGACCTCGGACATCGAAAAGGCCATCTCGAAGTAGGAACGCCTGCCACCAGGCACAACGATGGGCGCTGGGGCCGGGAGGAACTCCTCCGGGCCCCAGCGCCTGCAATTCACCAGCGCTAACTGCACTTGATCGACAGGGACATCTGGAAGATGACAAAGACCGCCCGCCAAGGGCCGCAACCCGGCACCGAGGAGACGAAGCCCAAGCTGTCACCGGCAGCCAGGCGCTTCGCCAACGCCACCAGTACCTCCACTGGCGCCATGCTCGCCAAGATCATCCTGGTGGCGATCGTCGATGCGACCGCGCTCTTCGCGGTCTTCACCGCACTGGGGCGCGAAGCCTGGGCGATCGCCGCGGTGATCGCGGCCATTACCGTGCTGATCAACGTGGTCTACTTCAAGCGCGGATGGCTGCCGGCAAAGTACCTGCTGCCGGGCACCATCTTCCTGCTGATCTTCCAGGTCTTCGTGATCGGCTACACCGGGTATATCGCCTTCACCAACTACGGTTCGGGGCACAACTCGGATAAGGATGACGCGATCAGCGCGCTGCTGCAATCCAACCAGAACCGCGTCGAGGGATCAGCCGGCTACCCGGTGTCCATCCTCGAGGGGCAAGACGGGCTGGCGATGCTCATTGAGCGTGATGGCCAGCAGCTGCTCGGCGATGCGGATGATCCTTTCGCCCCGGTAGACCCCGCTGGCCTGGGGGACTACTCCGAACTGGCTTTCGCCGATTTGCTGGGCCGCCAGCAGGAGGTCACCTCGCTGGCCGTTCCATTCACCGAGAACCCGGCAGATGGCACCGTGCGCACCAGCGATGGCCGCACCGCCTACCAGTACACTTCCTCCATCAAGCATGATGAAGCCGCGGACACCATGACCGATCAGCAGACCGGCGTGGTGTACCGGGACACCGGCGTGGGCGCGTATACCGCGCAAGACGGCTCGCAGCTGATGCCCGGCTGGTCCATCAACGTGGGCTTCGAGAACTTCACCCGTGCGGTCACCGATTCCTCGATCCGCAACGCCCTGTTCTCTGTCACCGTGTGGACCTTCGCCTTCGCCTTCCTGTCGGTGGCGACCACCTTCTTCCTCGGGCTGTTCCTGGCGATTGTCTTCAACGACATGCGCATGAAGGGGCGGAAGGTCTACCGCGTCATCTCGATCCTGCCTTACGCATTCCCTGCGTTCCTGGGCGGGCTGGTCTGGGCCGGCATGCTCAACCGCGACTTCGGGTTCGTCAACCAGGTGCTCCTGGGCGGAGCGCAGATCCCTTGGCTGACCGACCCGTGGCTGGCGAAGTTCTCCGTGCTCTGGGTGAATCTGTGGCTCGGATTCCCATACATGTTCCTGGTCTGCACCGGGGCGCTGCAGTCCATTCCGAATGAACTCTCCGAAGCGGCCACCATCGACGGGGCGAAGCCGTTCCAGATCTTCCGGTTGATCAAGCTGCCGCTGCTGCTGGTCTCGGTGGCTCCGCTGCTGATCAGCTCCTTCGCCTTCAACTTCAACAACTTCAACGTGATCTACATGCTCACCGAAGGCGGGCCGCGCATGCAGGATGCAGGACTGAACGTGGGATCCACCGACATCCTGATCTCCATGGTCTACAAGGTGGCCTTCGTTGGCTCCCAGCGCGACTATGGGCTGGCCAGCGCCTTCTCCATCATCATTTTCGTGATCGTCGCGATCATCTCGATTATCAGTTTCAAGCAGACCAAGGCACTGGAGGAGCTGAACTAATGAGCACCGAAATCACCGGCAGGCCGGTAGCCGGCGCACCCAAGGGACGCGCGGGGCGCCAGGGCCTGGGCAAATGGTTCGCCTCCACCGGCTGGCGCCACCTGATCGGCGTGGCCCTGTGCATCTATGCGGCCTTCCCGCTGCTCTACGTGCTCTCGGCCTCGCTGAACCCCAATGGAACCCTGCTGTCTTCCAACGGATTGTTCACCACCATCGGCTTCAACAGCTATGTGGAGCTGTTCCAGAATCAGCAGCGTCCCTTCGGCGCCTGGTTCATCAACACCTTGGTGATCGGCCTGACCACGGCGGCCGCTTCGGTGTTCCTCGGCGCCTTGGCTGCCTACAGCTTCTCGCGGATGCGCTTCACCGGCCGCCGCGTGGGCCTGGTCAGCTTGCTGATTGTGCAGATCTTCCCGCAGCTGCTGGCCGTAGTGGCGATCTTCATCCTGCTCACCTCGCTGGGAGATGTCTTCCCGGTCTTGGGCATCGATAACCAGATCGCATTGATCATGGTGTACCTGGGCGGGGCACTGGGTGTGAACACCTATCTGATGTACGGCTTCTTCAACACCATTCCGGTGGAAATCGATGAAGCGGCGAAGATCGATGGTGCTGGCCATGCCCGCATCTTCTTCACCATGATCCTGCGCCTGGTGGCACCGATCCTGGCCGTCGTGGGCCTGCTGTCCTTCATTTCCAGCACCTCGGACTTCGTGATCGCCTCGGTCATCCTGGTCTCCCCGGAGAACCAGACGCTGGCTGTGGGACTGTACTCCTACGTCTCGGAGGAATTCACCTCCAACTGGTCGGTCTTCGCTGCCGGTGCGGTACTGGCAGCGATCCCGGTGATGGCATTGTTCCTGTTCTTGCAGAAGTACATTGTCGGCGGCCTGACCGCCGGCGCAGGCAAGTAGCCCGCAGCAACTGACCGCTTCGGGCAGATGGGGCAACGCCACTGGCGTTGCCCCATTTTGCCTGCGTCAGCCCATGGGCCGGAGCACGTAGAGTAAAAGGCATGAAGCCCTACTTGCCGCGCGCCGCCCGCAACTACCTGGAGCAACTTCGCCGTGCGCTGGATTTCTTGTCTTTGCAAGAACGCAACGAAGTCATTGAAACCACCAAGCAGGAGATTCTCCGCCTGCCTGGCGGCGGACGCCGCAAGAGCGATTTGATCCGCTTGCTCGGCGAGCCTGCCTCGCGCGCGCTCAAATTCGAACGCCATGAGCCCGAAGCCCTGGAAGTGGGCAGCGGCAAGTACTTCTTGACGCGTATTCTGGCGTGGCCAATTTTCGCTCTCGCACTGCTGACCCTGATGGTGGTGCTTTTCGCCCCGCCGCAAGCCGCCTTGGCCAACGAACAGAGCTTCGTCTTTGTTGCCGGGGGAGTTGGCGGGCTGCTGGGGCAACTCGAATTGCTGATCGGATCCCAGCTGATTTGGCTGGCGTTCATTCCGGTCATCCTCAGCCTGGTTCCCTTGTGGCTGCCCAATAGTGCCGGCACCACCATCCACATCGTCGGGGCTGTGATCATGACCGTTATCTGCGCGGCGGGTGGCGGACAGCTCTCGCTCTTTTTCATTCCGGTGACCGTGCTGCTCTGGGCACAGGTTTTCACCCCGCTGCTGATGATGCGCGGTTCCATGGCAAGCCCCGGGCCCGGCTGGCTGGTGTGCGCGGCGGTGCTGCTGATCCTGGTCCTGGGGTATGCCAGCTACCAAGGCCTGGCCAGCTTCAGCGCTGCGCCATGGCTGATCCTGGCTCCGGCCGCGCTGCTGGCCGTGCTGGCGATGCTGTTGCCCTTCCGCTGGAAGCTGGCTCATATTGCGCTGGTCGCAGCCGGCCTGCTGGTGATGGCCGCTGGATTCGTCGCTGCGCTGCCAGGAACCTACGGGGCGGTCCTGGCCTGGCCGTGGCTGGCTGGCGGCATGAGCTTCGCCGTAGGACATCTCGCGCTAGCTGCCGGCATGTGGCACGAACGAGCCAGGAAATTGCTGGCCCTGTTTTAGGAGTTTCAATACTTGTAGGCGCTTAATGGGAATTTACAGAGAAAATGCGTATATCCTCGTGACATGGCCGAGAATAAGGAAAATTCCTCTCCTGAACCGACAAAACGTGGTCGCGGGCGCCCGCGCAAGGACTCTGAATTCCAGTCCCTGAGCAAAGAGCAGCTGGCCCAGAAGGCTCTGGAAATCGCCGGTGCCGAGGGCTACGACGCGCTGACCATGCACCGTCTTGCGGCCGAATTCAATGTCACCCCGCGGGCGTTGTACAACTACGTGGCGGATCGCCAAGAAGTCATCAACCTGGCGGTGGGGCGCTTCATCTCGATCAATCCGCTGATCGAGTTCGACTGCAACGACTGGAAGCTCGGGGTGACCGAAGCGTACAACGCGACGCGCCGGGCCTACCGGGCCTACCCCCGGGCCTCGCAATTGACGCTCGACGAAAAGCTCAAGGTGGAGCCCGGCCCGTTCCGCAATGAATTGATGGAACGGATCCTCGCCTTCTTCGTGGATATCGGCCTGACGCTCAAGCAGGCAGTGGCCATGGTCCGCGCCCTGGAACGGGATGTCCTGGGTTTCGTGATGCATGTGGATTACTACTATGACCGCCGCTCGAAGGACAGCCCGGACTACGTGAGCTCGCTGGTGCCGGTCCAATTGCTTGACGCCTACCCGGAAGTTCCGACACCGCTGGCACGCCAAGCGCTCGAGCTGCCGCAGCAAGACAGCGATGACCTTTTCGGGGAAGTCGTCGAGTTGCGGTTGCTGGCCATTGCGCAGATGCTCGAGCTCAACCGGGCCGCCGAAGACCGCAAAGAATGAAATAAGCACTTCGACAGGGAATATTAGCCAGCTGGCCAACGCTGTAGGTTGAAGGACCGCAGGATTGTGCGGCCTGGAATTCGTTTGAAAGTTGGCCCATGTCCCAGAGCAAGCCGCATCCGGTACCAATTGCTGAAGAACTCTCGGCCGGAGCGCGATGGCGATTGCTGGGCGTGCTGCTGGCAGCGATGTTCATGTCGCTGGTTTCGGTCAGCATCGTCAACGTGGTTCTTCCTGCCATCGGTTCCACCCTGCATGCCACCGAATCGGACCTGCAGTGGGTATTGGCCGGATATGCGCTGACCTTCGGCGTGGTTCTGGTTGCTGCCGGACGCGCCGGCGACCTGCTGGGCCGTGGCGTGATGTTCGTGGCGGGTTTGGCGATCTTCACAGCCGCCAGCATCCTCGCAGGGCTGGCCGCGGATCCACTGGTATTGAACATTGCCCGCTTCATCATGGGCGTTGGCTCGGGCCTGCTCAACCCCCAAGTGATGGGCATGATCCAGCAGCACTTCCGTGGCGCGGCCCGTGGCCGGGCCTACGGGCTGCTGGGCACCGCCGTCGGCTTCTCGGTAGCTATTGGGCCGGTGCTGGGCGGATTGCTGATCAACTGGTTTGGCGAAGACGCCGGCTGGCGCGCCACCTTCTTGATCAACGTCCCGGTCGGCGTGCTGGCTATTGTCCTGGCGCTGCTGTGGCTGCCCAAGCCGCTGTTCAACAAGCCAGCGGGCAAGGTGGATCTGGACCCGGTTGGCGGCCTCCTGCTGGCGGTTGGCATTTTCGCCCTGCTCCTGCCATTCGTCCAGGGCCGCGAAACCCCATGGCTCTGGTCGCTGCTGGCCTTGGCAGTCCTGGTCATGGTGCTCTGGGTCTGGTGGGAGAAGAAGTACAAGAAGCTCGGGCGCGAACCAATGGTGGAATTGGCCCTGTTCAAGATCCGCAGCTTCACCAACGGCACGCTCATTGCGGGCCTGTACTTCATGGGTGTTTCCAGCGTCTGGGTGCTGGTGGCCATTTACGTCCAGCAATCCCAGGGTTTCAGTGCCCTGCAGGCAGGGCTGATCTGCCTTCCCGCGGCCCTGCTCTCCGCCTTCAGCTCCGACATCGCCGGACGCTATGTCATGACCGTGGGGCGAAAAATGGTCATCGGCGGCATTCTCAGCGCCCTGTTCGGCCTGCTGGCCACCATTGCCGTGGTGGTCCTGGAGGATCGCGGGCTGCTGAACATCTGGTGGATGCTGCTTTCGCTGGCCTTCATCGGCGTAGCCCAGGGCTTCATTATTTCGCCTAACCAGGCGCTGACCCTCATGGAAGTTCCCGTGGCCAACTCCGGCAGTGCCGGCGGCTTGATGCAGACTTCCCAGCGCGTGGGCACTGCGGTGGGCATTGCGGTGATTACCGCTGTCTTCTACGGCATGAACCACGTAGCCGGGTATTCGATCGCCATGGCGCTCTCATTCGCTGCCATTTCCCTCTTGGTCCTGGCCACCTTGCTGGTCGGTATCCTTGATCTGCGCCATAGCCATGCTGCCCGCAGCAAGCCAGTTGCCGAAGAAGTCGTTCCCGTCAGCACCGGCGTGCAGCGTACGGTGACCGGGGCAATCGAGGTTGTCGGGCCGAAGGAGCCTACCCAGCCAGTAGACTCCCAGCCGTAATCCGGTACTGGCCAGCGGGTGGGCCGAAGACCTAGGCTGGGGGATATGAAGCGATTCTTCCTGCGCACCGCGGCACTGTCTTTGGCTTTCGGTGTTGCCGCCTGCGGGGCGACCCCGGGCGAGCCGGGCGCCAGCCAGCCAACTGAAAGCGAGACCAGCGTGATACTCCAGGATCCGGTCGGCTTGTGGGGCAGCAAGGAGCAAGGCCAGCCGTGGCTGGAGCTTGCCGAAGACGGCAAGATCACCGGCAGCGATGGCTGCAACCGCCTCGCCGGTACCTGGAGTGCATCCGAAGACCTGGAATTCGCCGCGCTGGCTTCGACCAAGATGTTCTGCGAAGGCGTGGATGACTGGCTCTCGCGCGCTGCCTCCGCCAAGCTGGAGGACGGCGAAAAGATGCTTGTCCTTGACGCAGACGGGAAAGAGCTAGGAACCCTTGCCTTTGGTGGCAAGGGATCCTAGCTCTTTGCTGCTTCAGCCTGAACTATGCGCTGACGCGGTAACCGGAGATCATCGGGCACTCGAAAGGATCCCGGGCCGATAGCCCGACCTTGTTCAGGTAGGTGATCACCTGTGCGTAGGATTCGCGGACACTGGCCACGGTGTATGG
>NZ_JBIUWE010000006.1:0-272636 GCF_044743275.1 Glutamicibacter sp. NPDC087661 | reverse complement strand
TGAGGGTGTGGGAGAGTAGGTCACCGCCGGACTTAACTTGAGTAGATGGTTTGAGGCCCTGGTACCGTTTGGTGCCGGGGCCTCACCTGTTTAACGAGAAGGGGAGGGGGAATTAGGCAGCTGGTGCTGCTTGGTTCCTCCTCCCCTCCTGCTTTAACCTCGATAGCTGCTAAGCGACTAAGGCAACCCCAAACACTTGACTTAGGCATCATTGTTCAAGGGGCCACTCGAAATGGGCATAGTGTGGGATATGAGCGAGGCTGCGACTGACTCATCGACGGTGACTCGACTCGTCTTCCAATTGCGAAAGAGGGAAACCGAACGTGAGAACTTATGTCGTTACTGGCGCTGCTTCCGGTATTGGCGCGGCCACTGCAGAATTGATTCGAGAACGTGGGCACAAGGTCATTGGAGTTGATCTACGCGATGCCGAGGTCACTGCTGACCTATCGACGCAGGCGGGCCGGCTAAGCGCCATCAGCCAGACCCTAGAGCATTCCGAAGGCAAGATTGACGCGGTCATCGCGGCCGCAGGCATCTCGGCTCCTAAGGCGATTACCGTCTCGGTAAACTATTTCGGCGTAACCAGGTATCTGGAAGGCCTGCTGCCTGCATTGGGACTCTCGCAGTCACCACGCGTGGCCGTGGTTTCCTCGATGGCCTCGATCCAGCAGAATTCCGCTGAACTCGTTGATGCGTTGCTTGCAGGCGACGAGGAAGCAGCCCTGGCCATTGGTGCAGCCTTGGAAGCCGCTGGCCCGCGATCCGGTTACCTGAATTACCCGTCCTCCAAGCGTGCGCTGAGCCGCTGGGTTCGCCGCGAGTGCATCTCGGAGAAGTGGGCCGGCGCAGGGATCCCATTGAACGCTGTGGCTCCTGGCACCGTGATCACCAACATGACTCGGGACCTATTGGCGACAGAAGAAGGCAAATCGATGGTTGACCAGAATGTGCCGATGCCATTGAACTACCACTCTGAAGCCGTGGTAATTGCCAAGCTACTGCTGTGGCTAACGAGTGCAGAAAATACTCACGTCACCGGGCAAACGATTTACTGCGATGGTGGTGCCGAGGCTACGCTCCGCGGGGACGATATCTGGAGCTAGCCCAATTAGCCGGGTATGGCGAAGGACACTATTGGTAACGCGTTCTGAAGTGGCGCATCCACTGCGTGCTTGATATAGTTATGGAGTTGTCGCAATCGCGAATGACACCGTAGTTTTCCCATGGCTAGCCATGAGGTATAGAGTTACGGCGATCATAGCGTGGGGGAAACGCCCAGATCCATGCCGAACCTGGAAGCTAAGACCCACAGCGCCGATGGTACTGCACTCGGGAGGGTGTGGGAGAGTAGGTCATCGCCGGGCATAATTTGCCGAAGGCCCCGAACTTTTGTTCGGGGCCTTCGATGTTTAACCGGACTCTCGTGCAGCGGACTTAAAGCCAATGGCGGCTTGGAGTTCAATTTCCAAGCCGCCATTGGCGCTAGCCAGTATTAGGCGTTGTCCAAGCGCAGACCGCTTTCCGTATCAAACAGGTGCGCGTGCTGCAGATTTGGTGCAATATTGATGCGCTGTCCACGTGCGGGAGGCGTACGGCCGTCAACACGAACCACGACTATCTGAGTTTGGCCGCCTAGCTCTGCCGAACCGTAGATGTAGGCATCTGCGCCGAGCTCTTCAACAACGTCGACAACAATCTCCACACCTTCGCCGGCACCGACAATCTCGATGTCCTCTGGACGGAAGCCCAAGGTGACTCCACCCTGTGCCCCAGGCGCATCGATAACAGCTGAACCGAAAGCAACCTGTCCATTGGCAGACTGCAACTGCACCAGGTTCATGGCAGGGGACCCGATGAAGCCTGCGACGAAGACATTGCGTGGGCGATCGTAGAGCTCACGAGGAGTGCCTACCTGCTGCAACTCGCCGTCCTTGAGTACGGCAACGCGGTCACCCATAGTCAAGGCTTCCACCTGGTCGTGGGTCACGTACACGGTCGTGACACCGAGTCGGCGGGTCAGCGACGCAATCTGGGTACGGGTCTGCACGCGCAGCTTTGCATCGAGGTTGGACAGCGGCTCGTCCATCAAGAACACCTGGGGTGAACGAACGATGGCGCGACCCATGGCCACACGCTGACGCTGGCCGCCAGACAAGGCCTTGGGCTTGCGGTCCAAGTACTTCTCCAGATCGAGAAGCTTGGCTGCTTCCAGCACGCGCTTCTTGCGTTCCTCCTTGTCGACGCCGGCGATCTTCAAGGCAAAGCCCATATTCTCGGCAACGGTCATGTGGGGGTACAGCGCGTAGTTCTGGAAGACCATGGCGATGTCGCGGTCCTTAGGCGGAACGTTGGTCACATCCTTATCGCCAATGAGAATACGACCGGAGTTTACTTCTTCCAAGCCCGCGAGCATGCGCAGGGTGGTGGACTTGCCGCAACCCGAGGGGCCGACCAGGACAAGGAATTCTCCATCTTGGATTTCCAAGTCGATAGCGTCGACGGAAGGCACAAGTGCGCCCGGGTAGATGCGGGTGGCCTTTTCAAAGGTCACAGTTGCCATGATGACAATCCTTTCACGGGCAGGTACGTGCCCGACGATCCGTAGTGAAAGTGAGTTGGGACACTTCAGTGTCGCATGGAAATCAGACTTTTCAAAAGGTGTGGTAATTCACTTGGCGAAAGGATATTATGCGCGGCCGCAGTTGGTCCAGGTCCCACCTTGATGCCCAGATCCGCTGCGCCAAGAACCTTGAATCCGTTCTCGTCGGTCACGTCATCACCGACAAAAAGGACCGCTTGGACGTCGAGTACTTCACGCAACCACTGCAGGCTCTGGCCCTTATCGCCGTGATGCACGGTGGCCTCTAGCACCGCTTTGCCTTCAAGCAGTTTGATGCCGTCCAAATCACGTAGCGCCTGCCGCGCCTGTGCCAGGGCCTTGGCGGCAACTTCAGGTGTTGCCTGGCGGACGTGCAGGACCGTGGCCGACGGTTTGTACTCCACGCTGGCGTTCGCGTGCATCGCAGCAACTCGTTCCAGGCGCTTGGTAATTTGCCCGAGCAGCTCGGACTGCCTAGCGGTCAGCGGCTCATCGTGCCAGATCGCGCCCAGCTGTGGCGGAACCAAGCGCTCGGCACCGTGCGAACC
The DNA here is from genome assembly GCF_044743275.1 of Glutamicibacter sp. NPDC087661. Lineage (NCBI taxonomy): Bacteria > Bacillati > Actinomycetota > Actinomycetes > Micrococcales > Micrococcaceae > Glutamicibacter > Glutamicibacter sp. NPDC087661. The sequence continues at coordinate 269,486 of NZ_JBIUWE010000006.1, read as the reverse complement.
AATGCGAATCTCTGGACGAGGTTCAGGATAGACCTCGCTCAAGGACTGCAGGTTACGCCCCGACACCACCGCGGTGTATACCCCGGGACTGGAAGCCAGCTGCTCGAAGGCAGCAGCAGACTCTTCCAGCGGCCGGGCCTCTTGGGGCCGGTCAACCAGCGGGGACATCGTTCCATCAAAGTCCAAAGCAACTAGTACCCGCTGATGGGCAGCAAATTCAGCGAGCGCGGCCTGCAGGGCAGGGTCAAGGTCAGGCAATGGTATTCCTCATCGGAGATCAGGATTCCTGTCGGAATCTTCTAGCGAACGATTTCGTGCACGGAGGTGGCCGCGTTGATCTCGGCCAGCTCGGCTAGGAAATCCTCGGACCACTTCGAGACGTCGTTGAGCGCCAAGTGGCGGTTCATGCGTTTCATCCGGCGTTCCTGCTCTGCCTCATTCATCTGAACCGCTTCAACGATCTTGGCCTTCATCCCGTCGATGTCGTGCGGGTTGACCAGGACAGCCTGGGTCAGCTGATCGGCAGCGCCGGTGTACTCCGAGAGCACCAGTACGCCGCGACCATCCTGGTGCGCAGCGACGAACTCCTTGGCCACCAGATTCATCCCATCGCGCAGGGCCGTGACCAGCAGGACATCGGCTGCCAGATACATGGCGATCATTTCGCGCAGCGGATAGGACTGGTGCAGGTAGCGCAGGGTGGTGTGGCTCAGGGTGTCATGCTGGCCGGTGATCTGCCCGACCATGAGCTCCACCTGGTCACGCAGCTCGATGTAGCTGTCCACGTTTTCCCGGCTGGGGCTGGCTACCTGGATCAGGCAGACATCACCGGCGCGCAGAGTCTGGTCGGAGAGCAGCTCGCCATAGGCCTTCAGGCGGTGGCGAATGCCCTTGGTGTAGTCCAAGCGGTCCACGCCCAGCATGATGGTTTTCGGATTGCCCAGCTCATGGCGGATCTGGGCGGCACGGGCAATGATTTGCGGATCGCGTGCGAGCTTGGCGATTTGCTCGGTATCGATGGAAATCGGATGCGCATTGGCACGGCAGAGATTCTGCATGTCGTTACCGGCTGGGGGCGAAGCCACATCGCCCTTGGTGGAGTAGTCGGTGAACCGGCGCAAGCAGCGCAGGAAATTGCTCGCATCGGTTTCGCGCTGGAACCCGACCAAGTCCGCGCCGACCAGTCCCTGCAAGATCTGGGTGCGCCAGGGCAGCTGCGAAAACAGGCTGGCCGCCGGGAACGGTATGTGCAGGAAGAAGCCGATTTTCAGATCGGGTCGCGCCAGCCGCAGCATCTGCGGAACCAGCTGCAGCTGGTAGTCGTGGACCCACACGGTAGCGTTCGGAGCAGCGATTTCCAGTACGGCATCGGCGAATCGCTGGTTGATCCTCTTGTAGCGGTCCCACCAGGTGCGGTGGTACTCCGGTGGCACGATGACGTCGTGGTAGAGCGGCCAAAGCGTCGAGTTGGAGAAGCCCTCGTAGTAGAGGGTCAGGTCATCCTCATCCAGGGGGACCGGAACCAGATGGATGTCATCCTTGTCGAAGCTCTCCAGCTTCTCGCCGATACCGCCATGCCAACCCACCCAGGCACCTTCGGACGCAGCCATGACCGGTTCCAAGGCGGTAACCAAACCACCGGGCGAACGCTGGAATCCTTGCGATCCGTCAGGATTGGTGATGCGGTCCACCGGAAGGCGGTTGGCTACAACCACAAAATCGTAGGAATTTTCGGTCTTTGTACTCGGCGCTGGGGTACCCACTGCAAACCTCCTGGTTTGTTCAATCTGGTTCACCGGCGTGGTGCAGATTCGTCGGTTCTGAGTGAATGACTTCTCGTCAAATTTCCTCGCTCTTGCTATTTAGCCTAGTGAAAACTGACTGCTAAGGGAACGAAGAGACGGATTTCTCCGTCATATGGGCTACTTCTGCGCATGTGCCGCGTGGTCAGCAAAGGACCGGCAGCAAAGAAACGATATCCGCCGATGACTTGGTTTAACGCTCAACTTAAGGTTTTCGAAGCACTTTGGGTGCTGTATGCGAAAGATATGTGAGTCCTGTGAAGGTGGGGGAATCTTGAGTTTTCAAGGATATTGGCGCTCGGAGTTGGCTAAGCTTGACTCCAGATGATAGTTGTCCGCTGACCAAGGAACCGCCAAATTTATGTCTACAAATAATCCGCGTCCATCGAAGGCAGAGCGAACCGCGAGTGCCCGAGAGAAGGCGGCGCAGATGCGTGCCGCTCAAGATGCCGCTCAGAAGCGCAAGTCGCTTTTCGTGAAGCTGGGCGTATTGGCCGCAGTCATTGTGGTCATCGCACTGGTAGTTACCTTGATCGTGCAGAACAACAACGCAAAGGTGGCAGACTCCGGCGCCGTGCCGCAGGGCGGTACCGCAGCCGGTGGCATCATGGTCACCTCGCCGGACACTGTCGCAGAGAAGTCCATCGAGAATGTGGATATCAAGACGCTCGAAGCACCTGCCGAGGCGCCATCGCCAGCTACCCCACGCGACCTGACGGTGGCTGAAAAGGGCGAACCGATCAACATCGCCATGTACGTTGACGCCAACTGCGTTCACTGTGCAGACTTCGAGGCTACCTACGGGGACCAGATCGAGGAATGGCTGGCCAACGGCGACGTCACCGTTGAATACCGCAACGTCGGCTACCTTGACCGTGGTTCAGCAACCAACTTCTCCTCGCGCGGCGCCAACGCATTGGCTTGCGTCGCCGACGAAAGCCCAGAAGCCTACATGGGCTTTGTCAAGGCGCTGTGGGGCCACTACCCAGAGGGCGAGATGAAGAACGCCGAGCTGGCCGATCTGGCGATCCAGAATGGCGCTGCGCAGTCCGTTGAAAGCTGCATCGCAGATGACAAGTTCCGTCCATTCGTCCAGTACACCACTACTGCCGGCCAGTACGATGGCGTGGCTGGCACCCCATCGATCTTCGTCCAGGGCGAGGTAGTCGATCTGGCAAAGGAAGACTTCCCAACCGCAGTGAAGGAAGCAATCGCTGCCAACAAGTAAGTCGAACCGGTAGCCTCTGGACAATTGTTCGGGATCCGGTAGTATCCTTATTGATCTCGCACCCCGACCGATGGGAAGGAAGCCAATGCTGGCTTCCTTCCCATCGGCATTTAACTCGGAGCATCGCCAATTCGCAGTGCCGCAGGGTTTTCGGATATTCTTATTCGGTACGCCCCCTTAGCTCAGCTGGCCAGAGCGTCTGTCTTGTAAACTGAAGGTCACCGGTTCGAATCCGGTAGGGGGCTCTGACCTGGTCCTGACCAGCAACGGGAACCGTGTCCATGAATCTTCATGGCGCGGTTTCTTTTTTTAGCCCCAGGTCTTGCCCGAGCCAGCGTCGCGCCTATGGCAGGCTCAAAGATCCCGCCGGTAGAATTTTGCGCAGAACCTATATTTGAGGAGCCGACCATGGCCGGAGGCCTTGCAGCACTATTGGACGACGTGGCGGCGCTGGTGAAAGTCACCGCGGCATCGCTTGATGACATCGCGCTGGGCGCTGGCAAGGCCAGCACCAAATCGCTAGGCGTCGTCATCGACGATGCGGCAGTCACCCCGCAGTACGTGGCCGGACTCTCGCCCAAGCGCGAGCTTCCAATCATCTGGAAGATCGCCGTTGGGTCTATCCGGAACAAAATGCTGTTCATCCTTCCGGTGGCGCTGATCCTATCGCAGTTCGCTCCATGGGCGCTGACCCCGATCCTGATGATCGGTGGCGCCTATCTGGTTTTCGAAGGCGCCGAGAAGCTGCTTGAGGCGATGGGCGCGATCAAGCACCACACTCCGGGCGGCAAGGAGGGAGTGCGCGACGAGAAAGCGATCATCGGATCGGCAGTGCGCACAGACCTCGTGCTTTCCGCGGAGATCATGGTCATCTCGCTGAACGAGGTGTCCCACGAGCCATTCTTGAATCGCGCGCTGATCCTGATTGTGATCGCCATCCTGATGACCGTCGTGGTCTATGGCGCCGTGGGCTTGATCGTCAAAATGGACGACATCGGACTGCACATGGCCGCCAAGCCACGCCAGCTCACGCAGAAGATCGGGCGCGGCCTGGTCAAGGCGATGCCCATCGTGATGTCCATCCTGAGCAAGGTCGGCGTGATCGCGATGCTCTGGGTCGGCGGGCACCTGCTGCTGGTCGGCATGGACGAACTGGGCTGGCACGCACCGTACGGCTTCGTGCACCACGTTGAACTGCTGGTCCACGACGCGACCGGCCAGGCCGGCGCCGTGCTGGGCTGGCTGGTGAACACCGCCTTCTCCTGCCTTGCCGGTTTTATCATGGGTACCGTGATTACCGTCATCATCCTGGGCATCGAGAAGCTGCGCCACAAGGGCAAAGCCGAAGCAGACCACTAGGAACAGGAATCAGCCAGATGCCCGCGCACGTAGAATAGAGAAGTTGCCGCCCGGACTCGGTCTACCGGTCCAGCCCAACTGTCTGGCCTACGTGGAAAGATCGATGCGTGTTGAGTAGAGAATTGACAGATCAGGCCACCGCCCGCCATGCGCGCGGAGCCTACTTCACCCCGGAACCCGTTGCCAGCTTCATGGCGCAGTGGGCGCTGGGGGAGCAAGGATCCAAGGTCCTGGAACCCTCCTGCGGTGAAGCACAATTCCTTGCCGCTGCCCATCCGGTGCTTGCAGATGGCCGAGACCGGGTCGAGCTGGTGGGCCTGGAACTGCACGAACCATCGGTGCAGGCCGCCCGTGAGCGGATGAGCGCCGCCGGGATCGACGCGCGCATCGAGCACGCCAACTTCTTCGAGGTCACCGGCAACGCCGAGTACGACGCTGTCATCGGCAACCCTCCCTACGTGCGCTACCAGCTGCACCGCGGGGCTGACCGGCAGCTCTCGCGCGCCGCGGCCAAAGCCTCGGGCGTGGAACTGAATGAACTTGCCAGCATCTGGGCCGCTTTCGTCGTGCACGCCACCAGCTTCCTTGCCGTCGGCGGGCGCCTGGCCCTGGTGCTTCCGGCAGAGCTGATGTTCGTGAACTATGCCGGGCCTGTCCGCCAGATGCTGCTTGAACGCTTCGCCAGCGTGCACCTGGCCGTCTTCGAAGAGCGCTTGTTCGCCGACGCGCAGGAAGAAGTGGTGCTGCTGCTGGCCGAGGGCTACCGCGAAGGGGCTAGCGGTTCCTTCAACCTGCACCAATTCCGCAATGCGCTGGATCTGCAAGCCCTGGGCGAAGGCACCCGCCACACCCCGGTGCGCATGAACGAGCGCTGGACCGGTTCCCTGGTCGGCCTTGAAGCCCAGGGGATCTTGTCGGCGGCACTGGCCGCCGGCCGGATGGCGCCGCTGCAGTCCTGGGGCGAAACCTCGCTGGGCGCGGTCACCGGCAATAATAAGTGGTTCACCCTCTCGGCCCAGCAGATCCAGGACCTGGGGCTGGCCCGCGAGGACCTGATCCGGATCTCGCCTCCGGGCTCGCGCCACCTGCGCGGGCTGGAATTGAGCGAGGACGGCTGGGAAAAGCTCGCCGAGCACGGGGCAGCTGCCTACATGTTCCGCCCCGGCGCGGAACCCAGCGGTGCTGGTGCGCGCTTCGTGGCCAGCGGTGAACTGCAGAACGTCGACCAGGCCTACAAGTGCAAGGTGCGCTCGCCATGGTGGCGGGTGCCGGTGCTCTCGGTGCCGGACCTGTTCATGACCTACATGAACGCCGACACCCCGCGGTTGACCGCCAACGAGGCCGCGGTGCACCACATCAACTCGATCCATGGGGTGTACCTCGGCGCCGATGCGCGCGAGCTGGGCCGCGAGCTGCTCCCGGTGGCATCGCTCAATACCCTGACCATGCTCGGAGCCGAAATGGTGGGCCGCTCCTACGGCGGCGGCATCCTGAAGCTGGAACCGCGTGAAGCCGACCAGCTGCCGGTCCCGGCGATCGGCATGGTGCAGCGCTATGCCCGGCAATTGCGTGCCATCAAGCCGGCGGTGCGTGAACTGCTGGTGCAGGGGCGCAAGCAAGAGGCCACCGACCTGGTGGACCGCGTGGTGCTCGAGCAGCTGCTCGGCTTGGAGCCGGATGCGCTGGAGGCGGTCCGCACAGCGCGAATGAATATGCTCGAACGCCGCAAGGCCAGAAGCAAAGCCGTGAGGGGATGAACGTGGCCAATCCTGCGATCGAAAAGACCTTGGCCTTTGCCGAATTCGATACCACGTTGATGTCAGCGGCGAAGGATTCGCCCTGGCTGGGCAATGGCGCGGTAACCGAGGAATTCAACCCGTCCTTCCCGGTGCTCGAACGCCTGCTGAGCATCCCGGTCCGCAACAAGGCGGTCACCCGATCGGGCCGCTTTGCCCAGGGCGTGGACGCATGGCTGGCCCATGAATTGCGCCGTGCCGGATTCGATGCGGATCTGGTGTGGCCGCGTCCCGAGGCGCCCCGGGTCTTGTCCAGCGACATCCTGGAACTGCTGCGCAAGCTGCCGGAGCGGCTGGCCGACGAGGTGCACGAGTCCATCATGGCGGGCAAGGCGGGCAGCATCGACGCGCGCATCCTGGGCCGCGCCTACATGAAGCAAACCGACGTGGTGATGACCCATTGGTCCACCGGTCCCGAACTGCTGCTCAGCACCAAGGCGATGACCTCATCCTTCGGCAAGAACCTGGCCAACCGCTATGAAGAGGCCTATGGGGATGCGGCTAACCTGCGGGCCCGCTACCCGCTGGCAGCCGTCGGGTTCTTCTTCGTGCAGCGTGCCACGATCCTGGAATCCGAGCCGGCTGCCTTCCGCCGCACCGTGGACATGATCCGCAAGCTGCGCGACTTCGGCGACGGCTTCGGGTACACCGCCACCGGCCTGCTGCTGGTGGATTGGGATGAGAGCGCGGAGCATCCCGAAGTGAAATGCGTCCACGCTCCGGTGCCCGCGGATATTGCCGCGCCGCAGTTCCTCAACGCCATGGTCGATGCGGTCCTGAAGGTCACCCCGATCGACCTGCACGAGGCCGCTCGCGCTCGCCGGGCCGGAGAAGTTGCCCCGCTGCCGGGCCACGGCTCCGTGGACGAACAGCAGGACGCCCTGTTCTAGGCGGTCACATCACCGGCACGGCGGAGGCCGAATCATCGGACCCGAACTGCGCGGCGAATCCCTGGACCGGGGCCGGGCCGGCCATGAGGCTCGGGGCCGGCATCGCACTTTCGGGAAGGTGGATGGCCACGTGGTCCTCGGAGGCCTGCGGCAATTGCGCGGCCCACTGCCATGCGGCCTCGGTGGCCCGGTAGATGAACTTCAGCTGCCCATCGTGCTCGAAGCTGCGCTCGCGCTGCCACAGTTCCGAGCGCTCGTAGAAGGCCCAGGATGCCGGGTTCTGCGAATCGATGACGCTGATCGGGGTTTTGCCCGAACGCAGCGCGTGGGCAAGGCGCAGCGACGTCGCATGCTGGCGGATGCCCAGGCGGCGGTAGTCCGGGCGCACGGCCATGCAACCGAGCTCCACGGCGTTCATCGAAGAAGTCGGGGCAATGATGGAATCATGCACGAGGCCTGCGGCAACCAAGGTGCCCTGGTCGCGCACGGTCACAAGCAGCGAGAGCCGGTCGAACTTCTGGTTCCAACGCTGGTCGACCAGGGGGTAAAGGGTCGCTAATTCGGCGCGCTGGGCCGGCTGAACGCATAGGGATGACAAGGAAAAGTTCAGGTTTTCAAACACTGGGTACGGTCCTAAATTCTAAGAACGAACGAAAGATGAGGCTTTTGCGCGGTGGAAAAATCCACTGCGCGGTTTCGTTGGCCTTGAGGGGACCGATGCCGGCGGCTTCCGGCAACTTCCTTGTAGGGTCCAGTTTGAGCTCGATGAGCTAGAAAAATTATGGAGTCTAAAGTCCCTTTTTGACAAGTGGAAATGGGTACTTTTAGGTGAATCGCAAATAAACTATTCGGCGCTGTTTTTCTGCTCTACTCATTGCCTGAACCGCGACTGTTCGAACCTGCGCTGGAAGCGGCATTTCGGCGAGTTCCGGGGACGGATTCCGGGCGCTGGAACCGGTGGCCGATTTGGAGTGAGGTCCACGGCCCGGTAGGATTGCTTATGCGCTTGGCTTGCAAGTCAGGGCGCAGATGGATCTTTAGCTCAGTTGGTTAGAGCGTTCGCCTCACACGCGAAAGGTCGCTGGTTCGAGTCCAGTAAGATCCACCAAGAACGAAAGCCACCGCAATGCGGTGGCTTTCGCTGTTTCCGGGACAGCCAGGACCCTAGGCGCCAAGCAGCTGGTGCACCATGGGCTTGACCTCTTCTCCGAGCAACTTGATGCTGTTCATCATCGCCTCGTGCGGCAAGGAACCGGCAGAGTACTTGATGTCAACGCGCGACAAGCCCAGCTGCTGGGCCACCTTGGCCATCTTCCGTGCCACAGTTTCCGGGCTGCCGGCCATCATGGCTCCCTCGGGCCCCATGGAAGCCTGCAAGCGCATCTTGCTGGCCGGCGGCCAGCCTCGTTCGGCGCCCAGCCGATTCATGGTGCGCTGGTAATGCGGCCAGAGGGTTTCCAGGGCCTCCTGGTCGGTGGAAGCCAACAAGCCATGGAAGTGCGCCGAGACCGGCAATTCTCCATGGCCGAACTCCTTCAGCGCACGGCGGTAGAGGGTGGCCAAGCCTTCGAAGGCCGAGGGCTGGCCGCCGATAATGGCCAAGCACAACGGCAAGCCATGCCGGGCCGCGCGGGTTACCGACTGCGGGCTGCCACCCACACCCACCCAGGTGGTCAAGGGCTGGTCTTCCAGCAGCGGGTAGATCTGCTGGTTGCGCAAGGCGGCGCGGTGCTTGCCCTGCCAGGAAACCGGCGTGCCGTGGCGGAGCTTGGCCAGCAGATGCAGCTTCTCTTCGAACAGGTCCTCGTAGTCTTCAAGATCCAGGCCGAAGAGCGGGAAGGATTCAATGAAGGAGCCGCGGCCTGCGATGATCTCCACTCGCCCGTTGGAGATCGCGTCCAAGGTGGCAAAGCGTTCGTAGACGCGCACCGGGTCGTCGCTGGAGAGCACGGTCACCGCGGTGCCGAGCTTGATGCGCTGGGTAGTGCTGGCCAGGGCGGCCAGAACCATTTCGGGGGAGGAGATGGCATAGTCATCGCGGTGGTGCTCGCCGACACCGAAGAAATCAAGACCCGAGGCTTCGGCCTGCTGCCCCTCGGCGATGACATTGCGGATCACCTGGGCATGGCTCAGCGGGTTGCCCTGGGCATCCTCGGTGATGTCGCCGAAGGTCTCGGCTCCGATTTCTGGCAATGGGAACTGCGTATTCATTGGATCCTCCGGATTATATGCAAACACATCTAACTTCTGCATGGTGCAACCAACTGCCGAGCGCCGGTATTCCAGTGGCCGAAAATACCCTTAAATGTGTTCGGCGATACCTCCCGAATTCGCCACGTTCCCGACAACTTTTCATGCACGGGTTGTATGGTGAATCCCATGGGAAAAACTTTGGATGAGGGGGCATGATTCGTGGCGCATCGATCTAGCGAGGAACAGGCCGCCTCGTCGAATGCCGTAGGCGAGGATCCGGCTCCGCTAGCTGGCGTCTTGCCCCGCATTGCCACTAGTGAGATCAACATGGGCTTCCATCCGGCAGAGCCCGCCGAAGAGCCGGCAACGGCATCTGAACTACCGCTCAATACGGCGGTCAGCGCCAACGTGGCGGCTGCCGATGTCTCGGATATCGAGTGGCGCACCGGCCAGGTCCACACCACCGATGAGGGCATTACCCTCATGCCTACCCGCGCCAACCCGGTGGCCCGTCGGCTGCTGGCGAAAATGTGGATCTCGGATACCCCTCCCACCGAGGCGCTGAACATCGTTGAGCGCCTGCAGGGCACCCCCTACGCCAACCCCAAGGTCAATGTGGACCAGGACGCGTCCAACCGGCGCACCATGGAGTTCGCGCTGGATTTGGGCGAGACCTTGATCCGCTACGGCGCAGGCGCCTTGGAAGTGGAAACCAGCGTGATCGCGGTGACCGCGGCACTGGGCTTGAGCCACTTGGATGTGGACATCACCAACCAGTCCCTGCATTTGAACTACAGCCCGCCGGACGCCGAAAGCTACTCGGTGCTGCGTGTGGTCCGCTCCTACACCTCGAACTACGCCGGCATGGTGCTGGTGCACGAACTCGTCTCGGATATCATTGCCGGCGGCGTATCGCGATCCGTTTCAGCGAAGCGGCTGAAGGACATCACTCGGCAGCCCAAGCCGTTCCCGCGCTGGATCGTCGCCTGCGGCCGGGCCGTGTTCGCGGCCGCGTTCGTGCTCTTCATTGGCGGCTCGTGGGCTGGTGCGCTGGTGGCGATGCTGTCCTCGAGCCTCGTGACGCAGATCGGCCGATACGGCTCGCGCTGGAGAGTGCCCGAGTTCTTCACTATCGCGGCCTCGACATTGGTGGTCACCGGCATTGCCTTGCTGGGGCATCAATTCCACGCTCCGCTGGATCCGGCGCTGGTGGTCTCTGGCGGCATCTTGCTGCTGCTTCCGTCGGGCAGATTCGTTTCGGCATTGCAGGATGCCATCAACGGCTTCCCGGTGACAGCGGTAGGCCGGTTGTTCTCGGCCAGCCTGATCTACGGGGCGATCCTCTGCGGAATTGCTACGGCCCTGGTGATCTCGGATCTGCTCGGGGGAGAGAAGGTCGACGTTCACCAGATCGTCCAAACCGACTATCCGGCCTGGCTGCTGGTGGTCTTGGTGGGCGTGGCCATTGTCGCCGGTGCGGTCACCGAGCAGAGCGCGCTGCGCCTGCTGCTGCCTACCGCCGGCATTGCGGTCGGCGGCTACCTGGTGCAGCTGCTGGCCGAAAGCATTGGACTCGGAGACCGGGCTACCCCGGCGCTGGTCGCCACGGTGATCGGTTTCGCCGCGCGGCTGGCGGCGGACAAACTCCGCTCCCCGCAGCTGGTGCTAGCGGCTCCTGCGGTCATGTTCCTGCTTCCGGGCCTGATGATCTTCCGCGCAATGTACGGCATCGTCATCAACGTCAATGACACCGCCACGGGACTGGTGGAGATGTTCAACGCCATGGCGATCATGCTCTCCATCGCTGGCGGCGTCGTCTTCGGCGATACGCTGTGCCGTCCATTGACCTCCAGCGCCCGGCGTGAGCGCCGGCGGATCCGCCGACGCTAGGCTTTCGGCAACGACCAGTCAATCGGCTTCTGTCCGCTGTCGGACAGGAGCCGATTGATGCTTGAGAAGGGCTTGGAGCCGAAGAACCCGCGCGAGGCTGAGAGCGGCGAGGGGTGGGCGCTTTGCAGCTGCACGGCGTTGGACAGGGACTCGGAGAGTTTCTGCGCATGCTTGCCCCAGAGCAAAGCCGCCGGAGGCCGCGGACGGTCATTGAGCGCGGTGAGGATGGCATGCAGAATTGGCGCCCAACCCAGCTTCTGATGCGAGCCGGCATTGCCAGCGGCTACGGAGAGCACCTGGTTCAGCAGCAAGACGCCTTCGGAAAGCCATGGACTGAGGTCTGGATGCGCGACCGGCTCCAGTCCCAGATCGGAGTGCAATTCCTTGTAGATATTGGCCAAGGAGCGCGGCAGCGGACGCACCTGCTTGTTGGCCGCGAAGGCCAAACCGTTTGCGTGGCCGGGTGTCGGATATGGGTCTTGGCCAACAATTAGGACCTTGACTTCGGACAATGGCAGGCTCAGTGCGCGGAACATCACCTCCGGTGCCGGCAGGATCTGTTCACCGGCCGCCGAACGGGCCGCCAAATCGGTGGCCAGGGAACGTAGCAGCGAGTCCTGCTCGCAGAGTGCCGGTACCCAGTCTGCAGCGATAAACCCGTGGTCGGCCATGGATTGGGCACCATGGTAGAACGGGAAATCAGCCGCTTCGTACACTGGTGTCCGAGCTGGCTGGGGTGCATCGAAAAGTGCTGGCTGCAAATCGTCCATAGGGGTAATTGTGCCGTTTTTCTGGCGTGCCTGTGCTCGGCCACACGGTGTTAGGCAAGCAGATTGGTTAGAATATCGGTGGTATGTCTACCGATGGTGGATTACATGCATAGCCGAAACCTGAGAAAACTGGTCCAATGACAGAGGTGAGAACGTATGGCTGAGAATGAATTGCTGGTGGATTTCGTCATGAACCCGGATTCGGAATTGGATGAGCGTTCGCAACAGATCCTCAACCTGGAAAAGTTGTGGTGGAAGTATGCCGGGGCCAAGGAACAAGCCATTACCAAGCAGTTTTCGATGTCGCCGACGAATTATTACCAGCTGCTGAACCAGCTGATTGAAACCGACGCGGCACTGGCCTACGACCCGATGTTGGTCAAGCGCCTGCGCAGAGCACGTTCCACAAAACGTCGCGTGGGCGGTAAGGTCGGCACGGGACGATAACCCTGCCTGCCGTGACCAATCAGACCTCGAGCAAGGACAAGAATGACCAACTACCCGCGTGACGAATTTGATCGCGTTCCGGAGTTCAGCACCCGTGTGGGTTCGCACCACGCCCACGGATGGGCGCAGTCCGCCGCGTCGAAGTCAACCGGTGGGAAATTGCGCTGGGTAGTGCTGACCGCTGTACTCGTGCTGGTGATCGGTGCCTTGTCCTTCATCTTCGGCCCTCAGCTCAAGGAGACCCTCGCGACTTCCACGGGAAGCGACACCTCGCAAACCCAGGAAGTCACCGCCGAGCCCTCCGTGGAACCCACACCTAGTGAATCCGCATCGCCAACGAGCACCATCGATGACGAAGACGTGCTCTACGGCCAGCTGATTGGCGTGTACAACGCGGCAAGTGTTGCCGGTCTGGCTAATGAAGGCGAAGACGCCATGGCCGAAGCCGGGTTCACCAGCATTGTGGCCGACAACTGGACCAGGCCCGCAGAAGTCTCCACGGTTTATTACATGTCCGAGTCCTACCGCACTACCGCTGAAAAAGCTGCAGAAATCCTGAATATCGACGAAGTTCTGCAGACCAGCAACATTCCGAACCGGGTCACCGTGGTTCTGGGCTCCGATGACACCCTGGGGCTAAACGAATAATTCGTTCAAAATTCCATTCGCTCAGAGCCGATCGGCTTGCACTCGCCATGCGAGAGTGCCAATATTTGTATTAGCACTCATGCGTTGCGACTGCTAACGCCGGTCGGCTTTTGCGTTCTCCAAGAACTCCATGAAGCACCGGACAGCGGATGCAGGGCGTGGGCGTGGAAAATACCTCAGATAGCGAGAGCTGAAACGGTTGCTGGCCCGATGCCGCACCGGTCCACTCGTCCGTCGCGGGCGCTGTCTGTCGGTTGCATTTTCGCAAAATCGTCCCGAAAGGACCGTACGCCACAATGGCTAAGATGATTGCATTTGACGAGGAAGCACGCCGCGGACTTGAGCGCGGCCTGAACACCCTTGCTGACGCGGTGAAGGTCACCCTGGGCCCACGCGGCCGCAACGTTGTTCTGGAAAAGAAGTGGGGCGCTCCTACTATCACCAACGACGGCGTGTCCATCGCTAAGGAAATCGACCTCGAAGAGCCTTACGAGAAGATCGGCGCAGAGCTGGTCAAGGAAGTTGCCAAGAAGACCGACGACGTCGCTGGAGACGGTACCACCACCGCAACCGTGCTGGCACAGGCACTGGTCAAGGAAGGCCTGCGCAACGTTGCCGCAGGTGCTGACCCAATCGCACTGCGCCGCGGTATCGACAAGGCCGTAGAAGCTGTTACCGCTGAACTGTTCGCCGCTGCGAAGAAGGTCGAATCCAAGGAGCAGATCGCTGCTACCGCTTCGATCTCTGCTGGCGATCCGGAAATCGGCGCACTGATCGCTGAAGCTCTCGACAAGGTCGGCGAGCAGGGCGTTATCACCGTTGAAGAATCCAACACCTTCGGCCTGGAGCTGGAGCTGGCAGAGGGCATGCGCTTCGATAAGGGCTACATCTCCGCTTACTTCGTCACCGACGCTGAGCGCCAGGAAACCGTTCTCGAGGACCCTTACGTCCTCATCGTGAACTCGAAGATCTCCTCGGTCAAGGACATGGTGACCTTGCTGGAGAAGGTCATGCAGTCGAACAAGTCGCTGCTGATCATCGCCGAAGATGTCGAGGGCGAAGCCCTGGCTACCCTGATCCTGAACAAGATCCGCGGCCTGTTCAAGTCCGTTGCTGTCAAGGCTCCGGGCTTCGGCGACCGTCGCAAGGCCATGCTGACCGACATCGCTATCCTCACCGGCGGCCAGGTTGTTTCCGAGGAAATCGGCCTGTCCCTGGATAACGTAGGCCTGGAAGTCCTCGGTACCGCCCGCAAGGTCGTTATCACCAAGGACGAGACCACCATCGTTGAAGGTGGCGGCGAAGCCGACGCCATCGAGGGACGCAAGGCCCAGATCGCAGCCGAGATCAAGAACACCGACTCGGACTACGACCGCGAGAAGCTGCAGGAGCGCCACGCAAAGCTCTCCGGCGGTGTCGCTGTGCTGAAGGCCGGGGCTGCTACCGAGGTAGAGCTCAAGGAGCGCAAGCACCGCATCGAAGATGCCGTGCGCAACGCCAAGGCAGCTGTTGAAGAAGGCATCGTCGCCGGTGGTGGCGTTGCACTGATCCAGGCTGGCGCTGCAGCATTCGAGAAGCTGGTTCTGGAAGGCGACGAAGCTACCGGTGCGAACATCGTCCGCGTTGGCATCGAAGCCCCGCTGAAGCAGATTGCCCTGAACGCTGGCATGGAGCCAGGCGTTGTCGCTGACAAGGTCAAGGGCCTGCCAGCAGGCCACGGCCTGAACGCTGCAACCGGCGAATACGTGAACCTGCTTGAAGCTGGTGTCAACGACCCAGTGAAGGTGACCCGTTCGGCACTGCAGAACGCGGCATCGATCGCTGGCCTGTTCCTGACCACCGAAGCTGTTGTCGCAGAAAAGCCAGCTCCTGCTGGCGCTGCCCCAGCCGGTGGCGATGACATGGGTGGCATGGGCGGAATGGGCGGCTTCTAAGCTTCCCGCACGCACTAAGCACGCACTAAGCACGCAGTAATCGCGCCGATGGCCCGGATCCTTTCGAAGAATCCGGGCCATCGGCCGTTTAACGTGGGACAAGCGTTGCACTACAGCCAGCTGTGCAACAGCTCCAGCTCGGCGCCCAAATTATTCCGCGCGCGCTGCTCCCAGCGCCGGGATCCGGCTTCGGTGCCGTAGATCAGTTCTTTCTCCAACAGGCCGCTGAGGATCTTGCTGCGCCCGGAAGCAAGCACATGGCGGGGAAGATGCCCGTACTCCTTGTAGATCGCCTCGGCGTAGCGCTGGTAGGCCGGAGCGGGGCGGGCCAGGACCTCCAGATCGGCATCGCAGAGGATATGGCCCAGGCGATCGGTTTCTGCCGGGGCATGCTTGGCGGTGAGCATGACCAGCCCGCTGACCTTCGAGACGGCACCAGGGGAGAGGACTCCCCACAGCCGTTCACGGGCCAAGGTGGCCGACTTGAACTCGTCCTCGCTGGTTCCAGCGTAGACGGCGTCGTGGAACCACGCAGCGAGTTGGAGCAGCATGAGCTCTTCGGGATCGGCCTGGCCTTCAGCCAGCCAGTCGATGGCTTCGAGCACCGAGAGCAGATGCACCCGGTCGTGGTAGTGGCGATGGCTCTCGGACCAATAGCCCAACAGCTCGGTTCCGAGCTGAGGCTCGGTGGGCAAGGTGCGGGACCAACGCCGGGTGAGGACGGTGCCCAGCTTCTCCGGACGGTATTTGGCTGGTATCCGAATCCCGGACTTGACCAGTGCGCGGACCAGCTCGGATCCGGAGACTTCAAGGGCGCCAGCTGCCACGAGCCGATCGTAGCGTTCGCGAGGCACATCGTAGTGATCCCGGTCGAAAGCGCGGCGGGAGATTTCTTGCTGCCCGGCGAACTCATGGAGTTCAGCCAATGAAGTATCCGACACCAAGTGGGCAAAGAGCGTGCCGTGGGCAGGCCAGCGCGGCGGGTCGATCAGAATGCTCATAAGGCTAAGCCTACTGATCAACCGGCCGTCGCGTCTGCGGTTTTCAGTAACGGAACAGCGAGGTGTTGACCTGCTCGACCTCTTCGTACTGCATGGAGGCATGGTTCAAGGCCGTGGCAATGCTGCTCAGCGCCTCTTCGATCTGCACATGGGTTGAGCGCCATTCGGCCACGATCGACTGGAAGGAGGCCGCGGCGGAACCCTGCCAGGTGCTTTGCAACTGGTCCAAGTTCATTTGCATGGTCGAGACCTCATTGCGTAGCCGGTCAATGGTGTTCATGACGGCCTGGGATTTAACCTGCATCTCGCCGGTGTTGGTGGAGAACGTACTCACTGGAATCGTCCTTTCTGGAATGAGCGGTTTGATCACTGATGCACTCACCTTAGAAACACCACACCCCGTGCCGGGCAAAACCGGCACGGGGTGTGGAGAAAGCCATCGGCGCTAGTCTTCCGTATCGTCGACTTCCGGTGCTTTCGGTTCGCGCAGCGGCACGTAGGGCATGGAGATGGACATCGTGGCGCCACCGCCAGGGGTATCTGCCAACGCCACCGAACCTCCGTGCTGCTGGACGATGGCCGCAACAATGGCCAAGCCCAGGCCGGAACCGCCGGTCTCGCGTTGGCGCGAGCTATCGGAGCGGTAGAAGCGTTCAAAAATGCGCTTGGAATCCTCGGCCGGGATGCCCGGGCCGTGGTCGCGGATTTCAACGACGGCGTCCAGCGTTCCAGCCACCAATGAACGCACGCCGACGGCAATTTCCAAGGGGGAACCTTCCGGGGTGTAGCGCAGCGCGTTGGTGAGCAGGTTGGCGATGATCTGCCGGATGCGGGCATCATCACCGACGGTGCTCGCTGGGCTGGGGCGTTCGGACACGAGCCCCACAAGTTTGACGGTACGGTCCGGTGCACGGACCTTGGTGTCTTCCACCGCGTCCTGGCCCAGGACCAGCAAATCCACTGGCTGCTTTTCCATGGGGCGTTGCTCGTCCAGGCGGGCGAGCATCAAGAGGTCCTCAACCAGGCGGGCCATGCGCTTGGATTCGCTTTCGATGCGGCCCATCGCCGAGTCCATGGCCTCCGGATCCGCCAGCCCGCCGTAGCGGTAGAACTCCGAGTAGCCCTGGATGGTGACCAGCGGGGTACGCAGCTCATGCGAGGCGTCCTGGATGAAACGGCGCATCTTCTGCTCGGAAGCCTCGCGGTCGTTGAACGCTTTTTCAATTTGGGCCAGCATGGCGTTGAGCGAGCGCGAGAGCCTGCCCACTTCGGTCTCAGCGGGATAGTCCTTCACGCGCTGGGACAGATCGCCATCGGCGATCATCGACGCAGTGCGCTCCACATTGATCAGCGGCTTGAGCGAACGCCCGGTGAGCCCGTAGGCGATCATCGACATCAGCAGGGCCGCAAGCGTGCCGGTGGAGAGCACCAGCACCGCAGTTTGGCTGACGGTACGGTTCACATTATCCAGCGGCATGGACAAGAACAGGTTCAGCTCGCTGCTCTTCAACGGGATCATCACCGTACGCCAACCAGCGGAGGTGGGGAAGGCGCCGGGGACCGTGGCAGGGGAGTTCGGGTGGGCTGCCAGCTGCTGGATCTGTTCCATATTAAGCAGCGGCAGATCCGTGCCGTTGGAAGGACCGACCCGCGAACGCGGCATCACGTAGACGATCTCGCCGTCCTGGTCGCGAATGTCAGCGTAGGCGCTGCTGAGCCCGAGCAGCGTGGCATCGACATCCAAGGCGTCATGGCTGCCGTTGTCCTCGTTCAAGGAGTAGAGGTAGGCCTTGTTGAGCCCGTAGGCCATCGTCGACTTGGACACGTTCAGCTGCTTGTCGATCTGGCTGGTCATCGCGATCCTCAGCGTATGCGCTGAACCGATAGCGGTAGCGAAGATCGCGACGATCATCAGTCCAAACATGACCGCGACCAGTTTGGTCCGCAACGAGGTGCGACGCCACTGGGCTCGAAATGACTTCATATGCTGACTTTACAAGGCCTTCAATTATTGGCGCGGACCGTTACGTGTGCCGTTAGCGGCGGTCTGGGGTGCGCATCAGGTAGCCCACGCCACGCTTGGTCTGGATCAGTGCAGGCCACTCCGGGCGGTCGACCTTGCGACGCAGGTAGGAAATGTAGGATTCCACGATCGAGGCATCGCCGTTGAAGTCGTATTCCCAGACATGGTCCAAGATCTGCGACTTGGACAGTACGCGGTTCGGGTTCATCATCAGGTAGCGCAGCAGCTTGAACTCGGTGGGGGACAGGTCAATGATCTCCCCGGCACGGCGCACCTCGTGGGCGTCGTCATCCAGCTCAAGGTCGGCCACGATGATGGTCGCGTTCTCGTCCTCGCCATTGGCGGTACGGCGCAGGACGGCACGGATGCGGGCGACGACTTCATCCAGGCTGAATGGCTTGGTGACGTAGTCGTCGCCGCCGACGGTCAAGCCGGTGACCTTGTCGCTGGTGTCGTCGCGCGCGGTCAGGAACAGCACCGGGAAGTGGCGGCCAGCGGCGCGCAGTTTACGGGTGATGGTGAAACCGTCCATGTCCGGAAGCATGACGTCCAGAACGGCCAGGTCCGGTTCTTCGGCTTCAACGGCTGCGAGGGCTTCGCGTCCGTTGGCAGCAGCGACAACTTCGAAGCCTGCAAAGCGCAGGGAAGTGGAGAGCAGTTCGCGGATATTCGGCTCGTCATCGACAACGAGAAGTTTTGCCTCAACAGTTTTTGGACTCATGAATTACAGTGTGCCGAAGAAGTCTGGGAGTCCGCTGAGTGAATGCTGAAGCGAGTGGCTAGCTTTTTCGGCGCCTGGCGACGTTTCCGAAGACCACGATGGCGGCCAGGATGAATGCCGTTGGCAAGCCCAAGCGCGCAAAGAGCATCAGCAGCGGCGGGATGGCGATCTCCTGGAAGTAGAAGACGAGGGTTCCGACCAGCGCCAAGGCGGAAAGGATGGCGATGATGATCGCCAATCGGGAAAGTGCAGTCATGGTTTTGGATGAATCGCTCACGCTACCAAGTTTAGCCCCGGAGCCATGGGCGACAGGCGGAATGCGAAGATTGCCGGGCAAAGATGAATTCACCGCACGAGAGATGACATAATCTTAGATAAAGGACTTGAAGCGATCCAGCAGATTGAGCACCCGGCAAGAAGCAGAGAAGAATTCCGGCAGTGGCTCCGCTGGATCGCACATATGAATATGCATGGCGCTGAGCAGGCCTCGGCCATGCAGCTTAGCTACAAGAACGAACGAGGTAAATGATCATGCCTAGCGGCAAGGTTAAGTGGTACGAAAAGGCCAAGGGCTTCGGCTTCATCACCGCCGAAGATGGCAAAGAGATCTACGTCAATGCCGCGGCATTGCCCGAAGGCGTGCATGACCTGCGCCCCGGAACCCGCCTGGAATTCGGCGTTGCCGAAGGCCGCCGCGGTCCACAGGCACTGAGCCTGCGCTTGCTCGAAGCCGCTCCATCGGTCGCACGTGCCAAGCGCAAGAAGCCCGAAGACGAGGCAGTGCTGATCGAAGATCTTATTAAGCTGCTCGACAACGTTTCCAATAGCTTGCGCAATGGGCGTTATCCTGAACAGGCATATGGCAAGAAGGTTGCTACCGTACTTCGTGCGGTAGCCGACGATCTGGACGCATAAATAATGGCCCGTAAACCCAAGTTGGACACCATCCTCGCCGAGGCAGTGGATACTGCTCGCGGCGCGCTCGCAGAAATTGCCGGTGCGTCAGAAATCGGCGAACACCTAGGCGTCACGGCGGAAGGTGAGCGACTTGTCACCCATCGTTTTGTCTCCCATAAGTCGGGATATCAAGGATGGACCTGGTTCGCCACTCTTGCGCGGGTCTCACGGGCAAAATCCAAGGACCTGACGGTTTGCGAAGTAGGCATTATTGCAGGGGAGCAGTCATTGCTCGCTCCGGCATGGGTGCCATGGGCCGACCGCCTGGCAAAGGAAGAGATTGAAGCGGCCAAGGCCGCCGAAGCCGCAGAGGACTTGGCCGGGACCGGCGGGGAAGCCGACGGTCCTGAAGCCACGGAGCCAGCGAAGGAGCCGGATCCATCGGATCCAGGCGCCGAGGCCCAGGATCCGCAGACCGAAGCCGAAGCGGACGGCGCCGAAAATGACGATGACGCTGTGCAGCAGCATAAGTCGCCGGCACGTCGCCAGGTACGCCGCCGTCGCACGGCGCAGCGCACCGCAGCCCGTCGCCGGGCAGCGCAGCGTAATCGCACGCGCAAGGAAAACTAGGCAATAGCGGCAAAGACCTTCGCACAACGATGATGAATCGTTGTGCGAAGGTCTTTGGCTTTAATCGAGGGTTCTTAGAGCTGCTCGATCACGTAGTCGATGCACTTGAGCAGTGCTTCGACGTCGCTTGGCTCGATCGCAACGAAGGTGGCGATCCGCAGCTGGTTGCGGCCCAGCTTGCGGTATGGTTCCACGTCGACAACGCCGTTAGCGCGCAGTGCCTTGGCAATTGCCGAGGCATCGACCGAGTCATCGAAGTCAATGGTGGAGATGACGTTCGAGCGGTGCGCTGGGTCGGCCACATAAGGGGAAGCGATTTCGGAAGCCTCGGCCCAAGCCCGGATCATCCCTGCGGACTGTGCCGTGCGCTCTGCCGCCCACTTCAGGCCGCCGTTGGCATTGATCCACTTGATCTGCGCATCCAGGCCCACAAGAGTGGTCAGCGATGGCGTGTTGTAGGTCTGGTTCTTCAAGGAGTTATCCAGCGCGGTCGCCAGGTTCAAGAAGTCGGGGATCCAGCGGTCGGTTGCTGCAATTTCCTCGATGCGGGCAATCGCGGCGGGAGAAACGAAGGCCAGCCACAGGCCGCCGTCGGAAGCGAAGTTCTTCTGCGGAGCGAAGTAGTACACGTCGGTCTCGGACAGATCCACGTCCAGGCCTCCGGCGGCGCTGGTGGCGTCAATGACTACCAGTGCATCGTCGTTGGCGCCAGCAACGCGCTTGATCGGCGCCGCGGCACCGGTTGAGGTCTCATTGTGCGGCCACGCGTAGAGGTCTACGCCGGCTTCGGCTACGGGTTCAGGTACGGTGCCCGGCTCGCCGACAATGATGGAGGAAGGTTCCAGGAATGGAGCCTTGTCGGTGGCTTTGGCGAACTTCGAGCCGAATTCGCCGAAGGACAGGTGCTGCGCCTTGGAACGGACCAGGCTGAATGCAGCGGCATCCCAGAACGCGGTGGATCCACCCACGCCGAGAAGAACTTCGTAACCCTCTGGTGCGCTGAACATTTCCTTCAGGCCGTCCTGAACCGAAGCTACGAGGTTCTTGACCGGAGCCTGGCGGTGGGAGGTGCCCAGCAGTTCGGCGCCGGCATCGACGATGGCCTGGATCTGTTCTGCGCGAACCTTGGAAGGTCCTGCACCGAATCGACCATCGGCGGGCAGAAGGTTTTCTGGAATGTTGATATCCGTGCTCATCGCGCTCCTCTTGTAGCGATAGATTGAAGTGCCATAACGGCCACCATTACCCATGGTTTGGAATATTGACAGATAGCCTTGGCGTTTCAATAGATATCTTCGCAAATAGCGGGGTGTCGTGAGAAAAGCGCGTCGGTCGGTTACGCCGAGGGCTTGGCGGGTTACAGGGCTTTCTGCAGCTCCGACCAAGTAGAGTGGGATATCGACGCCACGTAAATTTCGAGCGAACTTAATTGTTGTGACTTCCAGGAGCGACTGCCGTGTCTGATCTTATCGATACAACCGAGATGTATCTGCGTACCATTCTTGAGCTTCAAGAAGAGGAAATCGTGGCATTGCGCGCCCGAATTGCAGAGCGTCTTGGCCACTCGGGCCCAACCGTGTCGCAGACGGTTGCTCGCATGGAACGAGACGGCCTGGTTATCGTATCGACCGATCGCCACCTTGCTTTGACCGAAAAAGGTCACGAGCTGGCTACGGGCGTGATGCGCAAGCACCGCTTGGCGGAGCGCCTGTTGTCGGACATCATCGGGTTGGACTGGGAGTACGTGCACGATGAAGCGTGCCGCTGGGAACACGTGATGAGCGAACGCGTCGAGCGTCGGCTCTTTGATCTTCTGGGCAAGCCAACAGTGTCGCCCTACGGCAACCCAATTCCGGGCCTGGAAGTCCTCGGTGGCCCCAATGTGGGCGAAATCTCACATGAAGTAGAGAACTTGGATGATGCTCTGCTGTCCGGAAACATCGGCCCGGTGGCAATTGAGCGCCTGGCCGAACCTATCCAAACGGACCCAATCCTGCTCGGACAACTGAACGAAGGTGGAATCCGCCCAGGTGCGATTGTCACCTTGGAGCGCGCCGACGACTACGTTGTAGTGCGCGTGGACGGCATCGAAGGCGCCCTGGAGCTGCCGGTCGAGGTCAGCGCACACGTATTTGTAAAGTCTCAGAAAAGATAACGAAATTGTAACTTTCGGCGTTGACAGGTAGCGTTAAGCCTTGGAGCTAGCGATCTAGTTAGCTCTATCCATTTTTGGTGCGACCGCCTAGTGTTGCCCTGCGCCAGAAACGGTCACCAAGTCTTGAGGGCAATAACGGGGGACCCACTTTCCGGCGTGCAAACGCCTTGGGGTGAAGTTCTGCGACAAGCAGGCCGGCTGATTCTCAATAGCCGAACCCGACAGCTAACTTCGTAGGCGCAACAGTGAGAGGAATGTTTTGGTAGAAACCAAGACTGCGGGACGTCGCCGCGCTGCCGGCGTCGAAGTAGATGTGATTGCAGAAGTCACCGCTTCGACTGCTGAGCGTAACGGCGGGCGCCGAGCAGCACGTGCCGCTGCCACCGTCCCGATGATTGCACCGGTCAAGCCGGTACATGAAGATTTCGTTGGTCGACGATTCGACTCGATGCAGCGCTACGGTGTTGCTCCTAACCAGACCCTGCTGGCCGGCAAGGATACCGCGAGCAACGTCGTTGCATTGCCAGGAGCTGTTCAAGCCCCTGCCAGCAAGCCTGCCCCGATCGAAGCAGCAGGCAATGTCGAGTTCATTTCTAGCCTCAAGTCCAAGGTTCAGAAATCCACCCACCGTGGATTCGCCCACAAGGTGGCAGCCGTAGCCGCCGTTTCGGGTTTGGCGCTTGCCGCCGTAACTCCACAGCTCTCCGGCAGCGCGGAGGAGAACAAGGCCGTTGAGGTCGCAGCTCAGCGCACCGCCACTTCCGCAGTTGTAGATGTAACTGCACCTACCGGCAATGCGGAACTGTCCGTGGAGCGTGCAGCTTTGACCTCCGAGCTGAACACCGAAGTTGCCAAGGAAGAGAAGTTCGCCGAGATCATGACCGCTTCGGGCGGTAGCGTCACGGCCATCAAGGACACCTCGGGATTGCTCGGCGCACCGGTCACCACGAAGCGCATCACCTCCACGTTCGGGCACCGCAAGAATCCAACCGGTCCAGGTTTCATGATCCACAGCGGCACCGACTACGGTGTGCCAAGCGGTACCAAGGTCTACGCGGCAGCTGACGGTGTTGTGACTGTCTCGGGTTGGGCTGGGCACTCCGGCAACCGCATCACCCTTGACCACGGCAACGGCCTGGAGACCGGTTACAGCCACAACAGCCAGCTGGTTGTGAAGGTTGGCCAGAAAGTTAAGCGCGGTGACGTTGTTGCGTTGGCCGGCAGCACTGGCAACTCAACCGGTCCTCACGTGCACTTCGAAGTGATCGTTGACGGTCAGTTCAAAGACCCAGCAGGTTGGTTATAACGACGTTCGTCACCATTCCGTGATCAAAACGTGACATTTCAAAAAACTTCCTATAGTCTTGTATGCGTGCCATGGGGATCCCTGGGCATCATTGCGTGAGAACCGAGCACTGCCAACACGCAATGAGTAGTTATACACAACTCGTACGGCAGTGGCGGGGGAACCAATATCGGGTCGTTAGTTTTGGCTAACAACCCTAGGGGTGAAGTGGATAGAGAAGGCAACTTCGAATCCACCGAGGTAACTCCACTTCGAACCCGACAGCTTACCTCGTAGGTATCAAGGAGAGGCAATATTTTGACCAAGAGTCATGCACGCGGACGTCGCCGCGCCGACGTTCCACGCACCAACTCGCTACAGGCGATTTCGCAGGCCGTAGCATCCAACGCTGGCTCGGTAGGCCGCCAGGCCGCCGTTGTAGCTGCAGCATCCGGCTTGATCGTCACTCTGGGCGTGCCTGGCCAGGCAACTGCACCACGTGACGTTTCTGCATCGCCTGTTGACACCATCAATCCAGAGCGTGTTGCAGTCAAGGCAGTAAAGGTAGCTGCTGACAAGAAGGCTGATGTCGCAATCGAGCGCGCCAGCTTCACCGCTGAAGAGAAGCCAGAGCCTGTTGTCATTGCAGTTTCGAATGACATCACCCCAACTACCCGCAGCAGCAACTCGGGTAACTCTGATTCGATGGCCCCGATGACTCGTCAGAGCCGTTCGGGTGGACAGGAATCGGCTCCGCAGCAGAAGGCTCAGCCAAAGGCTGAAACTCCTGTTCAGACCTCCAACCTTTCCGGCATCGCAGGCACCGCTGCCAAGTACGTGGGCGTTCCATACGTATGGGGTGGCAACGGTCCAAGCGGCTGGGATTGCTCCGGCTTCGTCAAGTACGTCTACGCGCAGCACGGCATCAACATTGCTCGAGGCACCTCGGCCATCCTCGGATCCGGCCAGTTCGTCCGCACCAGCAACCCTAAGCCAGGCGACTTGGTATTCCAGAACGGTGGCGGCCACGTCGGCATCTACCTGGGCGGCGGCCAGATGATCGGCGCGCAGAACCCAACCGTGGACACCATGATCCACTCGGTTTCGCGCAACCCGCTGTACGGCTACTACACCCTAGCTGGCTAAGCTTCAAAGCTTTTCATAGGCCATCGGATGAAAAAGACATCCGATGGCCTATGTTCGTTTAACCAGTTGAACTCCGGGCAACAGAACGATGAAAAGAAGACAATTTCTTGGTTAGGTACCCACCAATAATCCGAAGCATCGCATAGGCTAGCGCTTAGAGACACTCCGAGCAGAACGCGAGCTCCATCAATGCCAGATGGTGGCCATCGGTTCATGAAGGTAGTACGAGCAATGCGAACTTTGGTATTAAACGCAGGATACGAACCACTAGCAGTTGTGACGTTCCGTCGAGCACTAGTGCTAGTCATGACCGAAAAAGCGAGCATCGTTCTCCAAGATGATCTCGCCCCCATCCGCAGTTCTCATGGAGATCTACCTCGGCCAACTGTCATCGTTCTGAAACGCTATGTACGACGCCCCTACAGGGACATGCAACATGTCACTCGTAGGGGCGTTCTGCGTAGAGACGCTTTTACCTGCGCGTATTGCGGCAAAGCTGCCAATACGATTGACCACGTGATTCCCCGCAGCAGGGGAGGCCAGAACACCTGGGAGAACCTCGTGGCCGCTTGCCTGCTATGCAATAGCCGCAAAGCGGACAAGATGCTCTCGCAACTGGGCTGGCAACTGCGTATTACACCTCATCGTCCACGCGTTGCTGGCCATCTGGTTTCGGGACTGCAGCACGTTGATGCGGCATGGGACGAATACTTGCACGCAAGCTAGCCGCTGGCCTGATGCTGCTGGGAGGAACCCAGCGGCGCCTATTTCTTGCTGCGTTCAATGGCTAGCGGCAGGACGCGGTCGCGAAGCAACGGAGCTAGATCGTCGCGTTCCAGGGCCACCTGCGGGTCGATCCACAGCAGCTCCTCCAATTCCGCTAACGGGACGAGTTCGCCATCGAAGGCTGCGCTGTATAAAGAGGCGCGGATCATCGTCTCCGCCTCGTTGGCAGCCGGTCCGATCCATTCGCCGTCGTATTGCAGCTCGTCAGCGGTGAAGCTGAGGCCCAATTCTTCACGAATTTCTCGAATGATAGTTTGTAACGCTGTTTCCCCGGCTTCGGGTTTGCCGCCAGGTTGCATGAACTTCGTCGTTCCACGCTTGCGAACCAGGAGAATTTCTCCTTGGTTGTTGATTAAACACGCCGCTGAGATCGTCAAATTTTTCTTCACTAAAACACAATATCGCGTGTTTACAGGAGTTAGAGATGGTAACGTGCTTAATTGGATCTCCAACGGTTTTAGTTCTAGTTCACCATGGTTACTTTACTCGCAGTATCTAACCGAAGTATTGATGACTACCGAAAACGTTGGAATTGAAAGATCGATCCATCAACTTTACAGATCTATGGAGCAATAAATGCGACGGGGTACAAATCTAGGACGCTTGGGAGACTTCAACCAAGCCGTAATTCTTGAGTCAATTCGACGGGCACCAGAGGGAATTAGCCGCGTTGAACTGGCCGGTTCGACTGGTCTGTCGCCACAGACCATTTCCAACGTTGTCCGCCGTTTGCTGGATGACGGAATCGTCCGAGAAGACCGCACGATCGTCTCCGGACCAGGCAAGCCTCGCACCGTTCTGGAGCTCGAAGGCAACCGTCTTGTTTCCATTGGCATCCACCTAGACCCCAGCTTGCTGACCTTCGTCGCAATGAACCTGCGCGGCGAGGTCCTGCGCGAACGCCGCATCGAAGTTCCCAACCTCGAAGTAGCTACCGAAACTGTCCAGCTCATGGCAACTACCGTTAAGGAACTCATTGCCGAGATCCGCGTGCCGAAGAAGCACATCGTCGGTGTCGGCATTGCTGTTCCGGGTCCAGTAAACGTCGAAGAAGGAGTGGTGCTGAACCCGCCACTGCTCGATGGCTGGGCAGATGTTGAACTGGTGAACCCGCTGCGCAAGCTCTTGCGCCTGCAAGTCATCATCGAAAAGGACACCATCGCTTCAGCAGTTGGCGAACTGTGGCAGTCCAAGGAAGAGAAGAACAACGACTTCGTCTTCATTTACTGCGGTCACGGCTTCGGCGCTGGCCTGGTATTCAACGGCGATGTCCACCACGGTGCAAGCAACAACGCTGGCGAAATCGGCCACTACTCAACCGGTTACAAATCTGTGGCCTGCGAACAATGCGGTGCGGAGGATTGCCTCGCTTCCGGCACCTCCTACGAATTCATCGCCGCGCAGGCCAAGGAACGCGGGCTGGAACTGCCAAGCTACGAAATCGTTGGCCCGGAACAGCGGGCTGCCGGAATGAACCGCCTCTACGAGCTGGCTCACGAAGGAAACAAGGTCGCCAAGGAACTGGTCACCGAAGCCATGATCAAGGTTGGTGAAGTTGCCGGCCAGCTTGCCAACTCGCTGGACGTTCGCGAAGTCGTCTTCGGCGGTCCACAGTGGGAAAAGGTATCCGAACTGGTCGACGATCAAGTCCGCGACGCCATTGGCCGCCGCTTCGCTCTGCGCGGAGTGCATGAAATCGAAACCCGCACCTCCGAGCTCGGCTCCAACGTCGGCGCCATCGGTGGCGCTTGCGTGGTCATGGACGCTTCGCTGTCGCCAAAGGCGACCGCATTGCTGCTGCGTTAAGCGAGACTCATACTAAGCACTGCGGGTACGTTCCAGATGGAACGTACCCGCAGTGCTTAACTCCGTAGTAACGACAAGAGCCTTGTTTCCCGTCCGAGGACTGGAAACAAGGCTCTAGTTGTGCCCCTGGCCGGAATCGAACCGACGGCCTACCCTTTAGGAGAGGGTCGCTCTATCCTACTGAGCTACAGGGGCATGGGCGTGAAAACACCAACAACACTATCTTACTAGGATGTCCCGGGTGTAATTCCCACGCACTGGCTTAGGCAGTACCCTCGCGAATTGCGAGCATCTTTGCCTTGAGCGCACGATTGGCACGGATAGCGCCAAGACCCACAACAAGACCCGCAGTGATGATCAGCAGTGCCCAGCGGATGGTCGTGAGGATCGATGCCAAAACGACAGCTCCTTCACTGAGGTCTCCAGTGAACAGGGCATCAATTGCGAAGTTCTCCCAAATATCGATTGCCGCGAAGCCCAGCGGGGCAACCCAAGCCAGCCAACGCGTCTGGCGGTTAGGAATCCAGCGGATGAACAACAGCATGGAGAAGACCGCAGTAAACATCGGGAAGAGGAAACCAGCGGTCTTGTGCAAGTAGTTGAGCTGGCCAACAGCATCTTCATCCATGGCGCCCCGCAATGCTTCTATGTCGCTTACGGTGTAGCCGAAAATACGCTGATCGGGCATCGCCAGGGAATCGCTGAGGTCCTGCATCTGCACCATCGTGAGCAGATGGTAGTACGCGAATAGCGCAGCGCATATGATCAAGCCCGCCGAGATCAGCAGCATCGGGTTCGAACTGTTCTCGTGGGAGGTGCTTTGCACCTTGCCTGGCCCCATGTTCATGCCGCGCGGCGCGTTCGGCGCCTGGGCGAACTGCTGGGGCTTGCGGTATTCCTTGGTTTTCCTGACCTTCTTTGCCATATCTTCTATTATGCCCGGCCAATAGCGTGGGCTTTCCCGCTCACACTGAAAGTGTCCGGCGCTCCACGTAGACTGGCTACATCATGGATTTCCTTTTTGACGATTTCGCCCCGGATACCGCACAGCAGGTCATGCCCACTGCTGAGGAGCTTTTGGTCGGCATGAACCCGCAGCAGGAAGAAGCAGTTCGTTATGCTGGGGGCCCGTTGCTGATCGTGGCCGGCGCTGGTTCAGGAAAGACCCGTGTGCTCACGCACCGCATTGCCTACCTCCTGGCGACCGGCCGTGCTCGGCCGCACGAAATCCTGGCGATCACCTTCACCAACAAGGCCGCTGCCGAAATGCGCGAACGAGCCGCTGAGCTTATTGGCGACGAGCAAGCGAAGAAGATGTGGATCTCTACTTTCCACTCCTCATGCGTGCGTATTTTGCGTCGCGAGGCGGCCACCATTGGAATGAAATCCAACTTCTCAATCTACGACTCCACGGATTCCTTGCGCCTGATCACCTTAGTCGCCAAATCTTTGGAGATCGACCCGAAGCGTTTCACGCCCAAGGCGATTGCCCACAAGATCTCCTCGTTGAAAAATGAGCTGATAGATGATGAAGACTACGCGGCGACGATCAATACCAATGATCCGTTCTCGCGAGCCGTTTCCGAGGTCTACCGCGGTTACACCCGCCGCCTGCGCGCTGCCAACGCCATGGACTTCGACGACCTGATTGGACAGGTCGTCTACATGTTCCGTGCGTTCCCGCGAGTGGCCGATAACTACCGCCGCCGGTTCCGCCATGTGCTTATTGACGAATACCAGGATACTAACCACGCCCAGTACTCGCTGGTGCGTGAACTCACCGGTGCCGAAGGTGATACCGTCCCAGGCGAACTGACCGTTGTCGGCGACTCCGACCAGTCGATTTACGCTTTCCGCGGTGCCGATATCCGCAACATCGTCGACTTCGAAAAGGACTATCCGAACGCGGCAACCATCAAGCTGGAACAGAACTATCGTTCCACCCAGACGATTCTGTCCGCGGCCAACGAGGTCATCAAGCGAAACCCCGACCGCAATGACAAGAAGCTGTGGACTGCCAGCGGCGACGGTGAGAAGATCACCGGTTATGTTGGGGAGTCAGAATCCGACGAAGCACGCTGGATTGCCGAAGAAATACTTCGCTTGAATGATGACGAGGATGTCCGCCCGGGCGACGTGGCGATCTTCTACCGCACTAACGCCCAATCGCGTGCACTGGAAGAACAGCTGATGCGCGTGGACCTGAAGTACCGCGTAGTCGGCGGCACCAGGTTCTACGACCGCAAGGAAATCAAGGACGCACTGGCCTACCTGCGCGCCTTGGTGAACCCGGATGATGACATCAACGTCCGCCGAATCCTCAACGAGCCCAAGCGCGGCATCGGCGACCGTGCCGAAGGCGCCGTGGCAGCGTTGGCTGAACGGGATCGCGTTTCCTTCATGGACGCATTGCGCCGTTCGGATGAAGCACCAGGCTTGGGAACCCGCGGAATCAAGATGACTGCTGCGTTTGTCTCCATGATGGATGACTTGAAGACCGTGGCGGAAGGCTCAGGGCCGGCAGAGGCCCTTGAAGCAGTGCTGGAGCAGACCGGATACCTGGAGACCCTTCGGCTCTCCTCGGATCCGCAGGATGAGTCGCGGGTGGAGAACCTCGCCGAATTAGTCGCCGTGGTCCGGGACTACGTGAACGAAGAACCGGAAGGCGGTCTCGAAGGGTTCCTGGAGCGCGTGGCGCTCGTAGCCGATGCCGACCAGATTCCAGAGGCTCCCAGCGATGATGAGGGAGCAGCAATGGCCGTGCAGGAAGGCGTGGTCACCTTGATGACCCTGCATACTGCCAAGGGCTTGGAATTCCCGGTGGTCTTCCTGACGGGCATGGAGCACGGTGTCTTCCCGCACCAGCGTTCCATGACCGACGAAAAGGAACTGGCCGAGGAACGCCGCCTGGCCTATGTCGGACTGACCCGTGCCCGTGAACGCCTGTACCTGACCCGTGCCGAACAGCGCAGCCTCTGGGGGCAGGCCCAGTACAACCCTGCGAGCCAGTTCCTGGAAGAGGTTCCGGGCGAGCTGATCGACTGGAAGAGCGAGGGCTCTGGCGGTGGAATGGGCTTCGGTTTCGGTAACGCAGCGGTGAATTTCGCCACGAGCAGATATGAACGTGGCAGCCACTGGGGTGCAGGTTCGGCATCGGCGCAACCGGTGCGAGGGCACAACGCCGCCCCTATTTCCAAGACGCGAGTTGTGCAGAATAAGGACATTACCATCCCTGAAGTCGGGCAGAATGTTAAGCATTCCTCGTTTGGCTTGGGCACTGTTATTGCTTTAGAAGGCGCAGGCGACAAGACGGTGGCCAAGGTGCAGTTCCCGGACTCCGAGAAGAGGCTATTGCTGCGCTATGCACCGCTAGAAATCGTGGACTAGCCGACGGGCCCTCCGTGTTTCCTGCGTCACATTCGGCTGCTTTGATGCAGGACCCGCGAGTTTCTCTACGTGTTGTAAAAGTGGGAAGTTTGCGAAAGTCGGGATAGTCTGAGAGGTGCGCACGGGCTACGGCGCCTAACGACGTCCCGGTAGTTGCGGTGCGCTCTCTTTGGCATGGCATGGATTTCGGTCTGTGGCCGTGCCGCGAGTCAGCATGAACTTCGAACGAAGGACACAAACCCGTGGACCTGTATGAGTACCAGGCGCGCGATCTATTCGAGGCACACGGCGTTCCCGTGCTTGCCGGTATCGTCGCTTACACCCCGGAAGAAGCAAAAGCCGCAGCTGAGAAGATCGGCGGCGTTGTTGTAGTAAAGGCACAGGTCAAGGTTGGTGGCCGTGGCAAGGCTGGCGGCGTCAAGGTCGCTAAGACCGCCGACGAAGCTTTCGAGCACGCTTCCAACATCCTCGGTATGGACATCAAGGGCCACACCGTAAACAAGGTCATGATCGCTCAGGGCGCCGACATTGCTGAGGAATTCTACTTCTCCGTACTGCTGGACCGTGCAAACCGCAACTACCTGGCCATGTGCTCGGTAGAAGGTGGCATGGAGATCGAGGTGCTCGCAGTTGAGCGCCCGGATGCTCTGGCGAAGGTTGCCGTTGACCCAATCGTCGGCATTGATGCCGCGAAGGCCGCTGAAATCGTTGAGGCAGCTAACTTCCCTGAAGAGCTGCGCGCAAAGGTTGCAGACACCATCCAGAAGCTCTGGGTTGTATTCAAGGAAGAAGACGCCACCCTCGTAGAGGTAAACCCACTGGTGAAGACCGGTGCCGGTGACATCGTTGCACTGGATGGCAAGGTTTCCCTGGACGACAACGCATCTGAGGTTCGCCACCCGGCTCACGAAGAGCTCGAGGACAAGGGCGCAGCCGATCCGCTGGAAGCCAAGGCAAAGGCCGCTGGCCTGAACTACGTCAAGCTGGACGGCGAAGTAGGCATCATCGGCAACGGTGCTGGCCTGGTCATGTCGACCCTGGACGTTGTTGCCTACGCTGGCGAGAACCACGGTTCGGTCAAGCCTGCTAACTTCCTTGACATTGGCGGTGGCGCATCGGCTGAGGTCATGGCTAACGGCCTTGACGTCATCCTGAATGACCCACAGGTCAAGTCCGTCTTCGTCAACGTCTTCGGTGGCATCACCGCATGTGACGCTGTCGCAAACGGCATCGTTGGTGCGCTGAACACCCTGGGTGACGCAGCGAACAAGCCACTGGTTGTCCGCCTGGACGGCAACAACGTTGAAGAGGGTCGCGCCATCTTGGCCGAGGCCAACCACCCGTTGGTCACCCTGGCAGCAACCATGGATGAGGGCGCCGACAAGGCTGCCGAGCTCGCCAACGCAGCGAAGTAAGAGGGATAAGCGAACAATGAGCATTTACCTGAACAAGGACTCCAAGGTCATCGTCCAGGGCATCACCGGCGGCGAAGGCACCAAGCACACCGCCCTGATGCTCAAGGCTGGCACCAACATTGTTGGCGGCGTTAACGCCCGCAAGGCCGGCACCACCGTGACCCACGGTGACCAGGACATCAAGGTGTACGGCACCGTGGCTGAGGCCAAGGCCGAGACCGGCGCAGACGTATCGATCGTCTTCGTCCCACCTAAGTTCACCAAGGACGCAGTCGTTGAGGCTATCGAGGCCGAAGTTGGCCTCGTTGTAGTCATCACCGAAGGTGTTCCAGTACAGGACTCCGCTGAGTTCTGGGCTCTGGCACAGTCGAAGGTTGACGCCGACGGCAACCAGATCACCCGCATCATCGGCCCTAACTGCCCAGGCATCATCACCCCAGGTGAAGCACTGGTTGGTATCACCCCGAACAACATCACCGGCAAGGGCCCAATCGGCTTGGTTTCCAAGTCAGGTACCCTGACCTACCAGATGATGTACGAACTGCGCGACTTGGGCTTCTCGACCGCAATCGGCATCGGCGGCGACCCAGTCATCGGCACCACCCACATCGATGCCCTGGCTGCTTTCGAAGCTGATCCAGAAACCAAAGCCATCGTCATGATCGGTGAAATCGGTGGCGACGCTGAAGAGCGCGCTGCTGATTACATCAAGGCCAACGTCACCAAGCCAGTTGTTGGCTACGTGGCTGGCTTCACCGCTCCTGAGGGCAAGACCATGGGCCACGCAGGCGCCATCGTTTCCGGTTCGGCTGGCACCGCCCAGGCGAAGAAGGAAGCACTGGAAGCTGCAGGCGTCAAGGTCGGCAAGACTCCTTCGGAGACTGCTGTGCTGCTGCGCGAAGTTTACGCAGCTCTCTAAGCTGACGCTGAACCAGGGCTGACGCCCTGGAGCATACGCCGGAAACGAACGGTCGCCGTTTCTCCTGAATCTTCAGGAAAAGCGGCGACCGTTTCGCATTTAATTGAAATCTTCTAGTCAAACCGCTGATGCACTCATAAGCTGATTAGAATATATGGTTCCAGGGTCTAATGAAAAAGGATTGCCGATGATGCGGAGAAGCTACTGGGCAACACTAGCGTGCTTATCCCTGGCATTGGCATCATGCACGAGCCCGGAGGTCGGCGAAAGTACGGGGCCGATGCCTTTGAGCCCCGAAACGGCAAGTTCCTGCGATCGGCCGTACATTGCCAGTGGCGGTCAGTTGCGTGGCGCACCGCAGCTGATCCGGGTCGACCGGTTCCACGATCAGCAGATGCGCCAAACTCTGATCGACGCACCCACCGGCTCGACTATCAGCTTCAGCCCTCGTCCCAAGTGGGACAACGTCAATGAAGTGCTCATGGCAGCCAGCGCCGTCTCCGAAACCACTGTCGCCGAAGAGCCCTACGATGCCAGTGACGGGCTGGAATCGTTGATCAGAAGCTCCGACCAGTCTGCGGGGCTTCTGGGCTACTGGGCAGCGCGTCCCGTGACCTACACATATAGCGTTCAATGCCTCAACGAGCAGCAGAGCCGCTACACGCTGGTCTTCGATACCTGGTCCGACTCCGAATTCGGAATCCTTGACTGCAAGCTGAGGCTGGATGCGATGGCTCAATGGGCTGCGCAAGCAGCCTATGAATCCTACTGCCAATCCTCCTAGCCGTTGAGCCGGATACAACAATGGCGGGGCTGGTTCCGCTTGGAACCGGCTCCGCCATCGCTTAACCCTATTGCGAGGCTATCTAGCCTCGGACTGCTCCGCCTCGGCGTCTGCAATCTCCTGCTGGTAGTTCATTTCCAATTCAGGAACCTGCTCGAAGAGCGCTTCGACATCGAGGTCAGGGTTCTCGTCCTGGGTTTCAACTAGCTCAATGGCTTCCGCTTCCGACGCGACCGAAGGCAGCGAGCCGGGCAATGGCTTGCGAGCGGATTCGCGCAGGTAGCAGACCGCAATGAAACCCGCGACCGAGGTGCCCATAACCCAGAAGGCCGGAGCCAGGGAGGATTTGGTCAGGGTCACCAACGCCTGCATGATGAACGGCGCGAAGCCACCAAAGATGGCTACGGCGAAGTTGTACGAGATGCCCATGCCACCGTAACGCGAGGCGGTTGGGAACAGCGCTGGCAACGACGAAGCCAGATTGGCAACGTAGAAGACTACCGGGACAGCCAGCAGCGCAAGGCCAAGCAGGGTGGACCAGATCTGGCCATGCATCATGAACAGGAAGGCCGGGATAGCCAGGACGATGGCCGAAACCGAACCAATGAACAGGACCTTGCGACGGCCCACGCTATCGGAAAGCTTGCCCGCCAACGGGATGCACAAGGACATGCCCACCAGGATCGGCAGGGTCAGCAGATTGCCGTGCACCGGATCGTATTCCAGCGTCTCGGTGAGGTACGTAGGCATGTAGCTGGTCAGTGCGTAACCGGCGGTGTTGGCAGCCGATACCAGTACGAAGCCGGTGAGCAATTCGCGCCAGTAGGCCTTCACCAGGTCGATGACGCCCTTCGGGGCATCGGCAGCGCTCCGTGCGTCCTCGCTCGCGCGGTTAGCGGCTTCCTGGGCTTCCTTGAAGGCTGGAGTGTCTTCGATCTTGGCGCGGAACCACAGTGCGATAACACCCAGTGGAAGGGCCACCAGGAATGGAATGCGCCATGCGAAGCCTTCCATGACATCGTCGCTCAGGGTCAGCTGGAGGATGGAGACGAAGGCGGCACCCAGGGCGAAGCCCATGTAGGAACCTAGATCCAGCAGCGAGGCGAAGAATCCACGACGCTTGTCCGGGGCGTATTCGGTAATGAACGTAGTAGCACCGGCGTACTCGCCGCCAGTGGAGAAGCCCTGGGCAAGCTTCAACACGACCAGGAGAATTGGTGCTGCTACACCCCATACCGAGTAATCCGGGAGGATTCCGATGCCAAACGTGGCCGTTGCCATCATGAGCAGGGTGAAGACCAGAATCTTCTGGCGTCCTACTCGGTCACCCAGCTGGCCCAAAATCACGCCACCAAGCGGGCGCGCGACGAAGGTGACAGCGAATACGCCTAGGCTGAACAGGGTTTGGATTGCAGGCTCGACGGTGTCGGGCATGAAGAGCTTGCCGATAATTACTGCAAGATAGCCGTAGACACCTACGTCGTACCATTCCATCAAATTGCCAACGACGGTACCGCCGATGGCTTTCTTGAGCATCGAATTATCGACGACGTTGACGTCTTCTACCTTCAGGCGGCGTTTCCTCAGGAATCGCTGCTTCCGTGTGTTTTTTGCTTCCATAGTTTCACTCCTCATATCTTTCTTGATCTTGTCCCGGTGCCGGCGACCATATTCATCCACAAGAATGAGGAGCGAAATAGCTGCTCCTTGAGCTGGTTGCGGTCGCCGTGTGACTCGTCGAAATCGATAGATTTCTACTCAAAAATCCGGCGAAAAACCGGCATTGAGCGATGAAACGCTTAAGCGGACAATCATTAAGTTTACCAAAAATTGGATTAATTCCCTGATCGAGGGGCTCTCCAGGGGCGTATGCGTGCCCATGGGAGCAGTCGAATCCTGCGTGGACCTACCGCCGAATACCCACGGAAGCATGGGGCAAACGAGCCATTGGCCAAGTTGTGGATCGAGGTGCGCGAAAAGCCGAAATTGTGTCGAAGGACTCGGAGCGCCAGGGGTTGGAAATCAGCGAAACAACGCGAAAACGGTGCACTTGAAGGTCCTGAATCCGGTGGCAAATGGGGGCTTCCGACGGTAAAAAACGCACGCTGTTCAGCAGCGGTTGGCGCTCAGTCCACAGGGCACAAAAATGCCCCAAGATTGCTGGTGGGCAGCTTGGGGCATGTAGTCGAAGCAGGCTAGCCGCGGAGGCCGGCAGCAGCTTCAGTATCAACTCTCAGGAATGAAGAGCCGATGGCAGCGAACGCGCCCGGAATCAGGAGCATCCGGTGCTTCGGGTTATAGAAAATCTCTTCGAGCGGAGACGCCAGAACTCTGCGAATCTTTTCCAGAAGCCGGTCGTTTTCCAGGGACAGGCGTTCCTGTTCGGTTTCAATCACCACACGATCGTTGTTGATACTCACCGATGCACTCATCCAGTCATCATCGGGGGTACTGAGAGTCTCCGATTTAATCAGGGACACGGTTATTACCGCCTTTGTCGTTCGTATCGCCCGGACGAGGATCCGTCTGGGCGCTTGCCCGATGAACGCACTATGTGTGGCGTAGCGCACATCATCGGTCACTTCGAATATACAGGGTTTTACTGAGCGCCGCCTGCTAATACGGCGGATTTAATCAACCTGTTACTCAAGCAGTCCTCGGATATCTTGGGCGGTCAAGGCCTTGGAGAATCCATCGGCTTCATCCATCACTGTCGAGATCAGCTTGCGTTTGCTTTCCTGCAGCGCCACAACCTTCTCTTCGATGGTGCCCTGCGAAATCATTCGGTACACCATCACCTGTCGCGTCTGGCCGATGCGGTGCGTACGGTCGATAGCCTGGGCTTCCACGGCTGGGTTCCACCATGGATCCAGCAAGAAGCAGTAGTCCGCTTCGGTCAGGTTCAAGCCGAATCCGCCGGCTTTCAAGGAGATCAAGAACAGCGGAGCTTCGCCTTCCTTGAACTGCTCGATGACCTTGGCGCGGTTGCGGGTATTGCCGTCCAGGTAAACGAACTTCACGCCACGCTCGGTCAGCTTGTCGGCAAGCACCTTCAGATACGAGGTGAACTGGCTGAAGATCAGCGCACGGTGGCCTTCGCCCACCACATCATCGAGCTGGTCGAAGAGTGCTTCCAGCTTTGAACCAGGTACGTCCGACAGCGCTGGATCCACTAATGAAGGCTCCAGGGCCAGCATGCGCAGATGGGTCAGCGACTGGAAAATGGTGAAGCGGTTGCGATCCAGATCTTCAACCAGGTGCAAGATTTTCTGGCGTTCGCGGTTCAGATGGGTGTCGTAGACATGCTGGTGCTCTTCGGAAAGGCGCACCAGAAGCTGTTGCTCCTGCTTGGCCGGAAGATCCAGCACCACGGATTCCTTGGTGCGGCGCAGCATGAATGGCTTGATGCGACGCTGCAGCAATGCAAGGGTGTCCTTGTCGCCCAGCACTTCGATGGGGCGGGCGAATTGGCGATTAAAGCGTGTTGTGTTCAGGAACAATGCCGGAGCAATCAGCGACAGCAAAGCACCGAGCTCGGAAAGGTTGTTTTCCATCGGGGTACCAGTGACGGCCAATTTGAAATTGGTCTGCAGGTTCACCGCGGTGCGGTGCGCCTTGGTGGATTTGTTCTTCACGAACTGCGCCTCATCGAGGATCAAGCCGGCAAAGCGCTGCGCCTCGTAAATCTCGTCGTTCAGACGCAACAGGGTATAGGTCGTGAGAATGACATCGTAATTCTCGGCCAGTTCCCTCAGCTGCCGTGGCGAAGGCAAGGTGCCCTCGACGCTGACTACCCGCAAGGATGGGGCGAACTTGTTGATTTCCATTTCCCAGTTGGAAACCACCGAGCTCGGTGCGACGACCAAGAACGGCAGACGGGTGCGCTGGGTTGCGGGCAGCTGAGCACATGCCTGCGGATCGGCCCAGAGCTTGTGGGCATGGAGAATCAGGGCAATCGTTTGCAAGGTCTTGCCCAAGCCCATGTCATCGGCGAGGATTCCGCCGAATCCGCCTTCGTACAGGCGAGAGAGCCAGTGGAACCCTTCAACCTGGTAAGGGCGCAATTGGGCGTTCAGCGTGTTCGGCACCTGCGCGTGGTGGGCTTCAGCGACCTTGAGCAGTGAACGCATGCGTGCGATAAACAAGTCCGCGCCGTCAATGCCTTCAGCCATCTCATCAAGTTCTTCGAACAATGAGATTTGGAAGACCGTAAGCTTCAGGTCTCCCTCCTTCGGCTTGTCATTCATTGCCTGCGCCTCGTCAACGAGCGCCTTGAGCTTGGCGAACATGGGGTGGTTCAACGAGAACCAAGTGTTATCCGGCAGGCGCAGCTTCATCTGGCCATTGCTCATGGCCTCGACGATCTGCGAGAAAGGAACCTCGTGGTTGCCCACGGTGATCAGCAAGCCAAGGTCCAGCCAGTCGGTCCGTTCATGATTCACGGCATTGATCTTCAGCTGAGGAAGTTCACGCAGCTGACGGAATTTCGGCCGGGTACCCTTCTCAACCAGCTTGACTTCAGGAATGCGTTCTAGCGCGGGGAGGATCTCGGTGACGAAATCGATGGTGTCATCGCGGGCGTAGAACTTCGGCGACAAGTTGGGATTGCCGCTTTCTTCATGGACCAGGAAAACTTCATGCACTGCGGCCTGAAGCAGTTCCTCGGCCTCAAGGTCATACACTTCCTGGTCGCCAGGGATCCCCGGGTAGAGGATCTGGAAGTCCAGCGCGGCGGTGTCGTTCGGTTCGTTATTCTCGTTGAATTCGCGCTTGTAGACCACGGTCGCCTGCACATAGGGCGGTTTCAAAGCAGGCAATTCCAGCTCGTCGCTAACGCTACGCAGCTCGAAACGGCGGGCCAAACGCGGGTAGGAGGATTCAAAGAAATCGTTGATCTCCGGCCTAGGCACGGTGACCGGACGGCGGTCAACATACCAGCGGCGGTGCGCGTCAGGAATCGGCTCAACACTTGGCGCGAGCCAAATCTCATCAGGCTGAGCCAACTGGGCATAGAAACCATGCTCGGCGATGACACCGCTTGGTGCCTCCGGATCGAGAATGAGATCCTGGTTTGCAATGTGCAGGACACCGTCCAATTGCAACCGTTGCTCATCCAGGGAGGCCTGCATGCTGAAGCTGGCTGGAGCAACGATGCGCACGCGCTGCTCGGATCGGGTCGTGATCAGCGGAATTCCCAGCTCATCAGCTTGGTCAAGCAGTGGCCAGAGCAGCTCGGAAGCGTACTCGTCCAGGAACAGCCAGTCTTCATCCACCTTGAACTGCAGCTGGCTGTCGCTGCGCGCCATGGAGGCAAAGCGGGTAAACCAGTGGTGCTGCGCCCGCAGCAGGTTCCAGCCGTAGGTCTTGAAGCCCAGGGTGGTCCAGCGAAGCTGGCCACGAACCCAACGGCCTTCGGTGTTGCGAACCATTGGGCGCACTCCCAAGCGGAAGCGCTTATTGCGGGTCGGGTGCGGGATGGTTCCGGTCGGCATCCATTGTTGCTGCTGGGTGGCGTCCTTCGAATCGAAGAGCAGGAACTGAAGCGCCATCGGCACTACCGGATCGTGCTGCGAACCAAGCAGGCCATCGGCCGGGCCCGGCTCGGACTCTTCAAACCATGAATCGATTTGCTGCGACCAAACTGTGTTCGGCTTCTCTTCCCGGGCAGGCACGGGGCGTGGCTGGGAAGCGATCTTGTTGGAGACAATAGCCAGTGCCGCGATGTGCGAGCAGATGCCCGGTGCGTCGCAGGTGCACTCGCACGATTCGATCTTCCACTCTCCACCGTCCATGAGGACCTGGATCATCGGAGAATATTCTTCGCCAGAATCGGTGACGGTGCCTTCGATCTGGTGGGTGCTTTCGTCGAATTCCACGTCAACCACGGAATTTGCTTCTGCAGCCAGGTTCTTTCCATAGAAGAAAGGAACGTTGCCCAGAAAAGCCAATAAGTGGCGGGCATCAATGGTTGGTGGAACAGATTCAATCATCCTCTCATCGTTTCACGTTCCGGGCCTTCGCGAAAGTTGAAGGGCCTTTCTGTGAATAATCACTATCTATGACGTAGCGTTGACGCATGTCCCAAGTGTGGCCCTACCTTCCAGCACGCGCAGTGAACATAACGACGCTCGTTGAATTCGACCGTCTCGCAGCCGAAGCGCTGGCTTCCCACCGCGCACGCGGAAAAGGCTGGCGAGTGCACCGTGTTGATCTGCGCGAACGGGATACCGTGCTGGAATCCTTGGATCTTTCCGAAGCGCTATTCATCGATTGCCAGTATTCCGCGCAAGGAGCGCAGATCGTGCAAGCCACTGGCGGGCTGTGCATGAGCTCGGGGGAGGAGCTTCCCTTCGAGACGGTGGCTCGCGGTTTGTATTCGCCGCATGAGTTGTACTCGGGGATCCGGACGCAGACCTACGAGCATGTGCCTGATGCGAAGATCTACGCGTACTCCCAGCAGCATGCAGCGGTGAATTCCGATAGCGATAGCAATGCGCTGGCAAGAACCCTGCATGATCACCACATTGGCCAGGCGCTGGTCTCGGCGGTGTACGAGGGCACGTTCAAGGAAACCCCGATTATCGGGGTGATGGGCGGGCATGCGATGAGCCGGGGCACTGCGCAGTATGCGCAAGCTTTGGAGCTTGGGCGCATGATTACCCGGGCCGGCTACGCGGTCGCCACCGGTGGAGGCCCCGGCGCAATGGAAGCCGCCAATGCCGGTGCGTGGCTGGCCGATTACGGACCAGAAGATGTCGCTACGGCATTGCAGATGCTGGCCGAAGCGCCAGATGCGATCCATCAGCGCACCGGCTGGGCGAGAACTGCGTTGATGGTCAAGGAGCGTTTCCCGAGCCAGCGGCAGTCCCTGGGCGTGCCAACCTGGTTCTACGGCCATGAGCCGCCGAATCTGTTTGCCACCCAGATTGCCAAGTTCTTCACCAATTCCATTCGTGAAGCGATTCTGCTGGAGCAGTCCAACGGCGGGCTGGTAGTTCTGCCCGGGGCCGCTGGCACGGTGCAGGAAATCTTCCAGGATGCCTGCGAAAACTACTACGCTACCGGTGCTCGCGTGGTGCCGATGGTGCTGATCGGCAAGGACTATTGGACGAGGGATCTGCCTGCTTGGCCGCTGCTTCAGGCCCTGGCCAAGGACCGTGTCATGGAACAGAAGATTGCTCTGGTGGAAACCGCCGAAGAAGCGATGGAGTTCATCCAGAGCATGCAAACCCTGCGCCGGCGTACCCGGCGGCCGGAGAACAGCTAGAGCACGGCATGGAAAATGCCGGTAGAGCCAAAGCTGTACCGGCATTCGAATCGCAGCAGGCTGCTATCCGATGCTGACGTCGAAGATCAGGCCCAAGCAGTAGGTGATGGCCGCTGCGCCCCAGCCGATGGCTAGCTGGCGCAGGCCGCGCTTGAGCGGGGAGGCACCGGAAAGCAGTCCCACGATCCCTCCGGTGATCATCAGGGCCACGCCTACCAGGACTACCGAGACGAGGATCGCGGTCATGCCGGAGAGCCCAAGGATATAAGGCAGGATCGGCACGACCGCGCCGGAAGCGAAAAGGATGAACGAGGTGGCCGCCGCGCCGGTGGCCGACCCCAGTTCCTGGTGCTCCTTCTCGAGTTCTTCGCCGCGGCCTTCCGGGTTCAACGAGAAGTCGGGGTTGCAATCGCAGGTGAACAGGCCCATGCGTTCTGCGGCCCGGTGCGCTGCATCTTCATCGCTCATTCCGCGGGCCTTGTAGATCAGCACCAGCTCGTTGGCGTCCAGATCGAGGTTCGGGGCGGCGGTCAGCGTGACCTGGGTTGGTCGCGAGGCGGTCAGCAGCTCGCGCTGGGAACGCACCGAGACGTACTCGCCAGCTGCCATGGACAGTGCGCCGGCCAGCAAACCGGCAACACCGGAGAACAGCACGAAGGTCGCTGAAACACCGGTCGCACCGATACCCATGATCAACGCCAGGTTGGAAACCAGCCCGTCGTTGGCGCCGAAGACCGCAGCGCGGAAGTTGCCCGAAAGGCGCGCACGGCCTGCTGTAGCCAGCGCCCGGACGACCTCTTCGTGGACCTGTTCGTCGGCCGCCATCTGCGCGGTGGCGTCCTTGTCGTCGCGGTAGGGCGAACTGCTTTCGGAGCGCTGGGCCATGGCCAGCACGAAGACCGAACCGAAATGCAATGCCAGGAAACGCAGCATGGTGCGTCGCAGCGACGGGCGGACTTCCTTGAAATGCTCGCCGAGCAGGACGCGCCAGTGGGATTCGTGGCGGGCTTCCGCCTCTGCAAGGCCCAGCAGGATTTGCCGTTCTTGACCGGTTTTCTTTTCCGCGAGGGCCCTGTAGATGGAGCCTTCGGCGACTTCATCTGCGAGATACTTGCGCCATCGCTGGATCTGCGCTTTGGTAGGTTCGGTTTCTGGGTGCTGTGGCATCGCGACGATGACTCTCCTGGAACATGGATTTTCCAATGAAACCCGTGGATCGGATCAACCACCCAGTTTAGTCAGGGCTCCTGCACTTGGGAATTTGGCAAGGCTAAAAGCAATTCTCTTGCCCGCGGGATTTCCGGCTACCGGCAGCACCAGCTGCAATTCAGAAGTGGCCGGATCATAGGTCGGCCTGCGGGCGCAACGGGCAATGAGCCGTTCAAGCCTGAGCGGATCTGCAACGTAGCGGGTGCGCCAGCGCCCCTCGGCCTTGAATTGCACTTGGCCGGTCTGGCGGTCGATGACGGGCAGAATCGGATATGCCATGGAGGTCAACTCTCTTGCGAGCTCTTGCCCGTGCACCTGTTGGTGCGCGGACCGCTTCCTCATCCGAACCACCCATGAACTTGGGGTTGGTGCGCGGCCAGTCGGAGCTTGGCGCCGCGTCTCGTGAAGCAACATTTCCGATGGTACCGCCGGCGGCAGGGCGCGGTGAAGTCCGAATGCGTAATATGACTGCGGCTCAGCTGCCCGGGGCAAAGGCATTGGCCAGTTGCTGCAGCTTCTCGCGTTGTTCGGCCCATTGCCCCGCGGTGTAGTCGGGCAGCAGATCCAGTTGCGCGGTCCAGCCAGCACGGCCATCGAGCTGCTCGCGAATAATATCCAGATGCCCTGCATGCCGGGAGGTCTCGGCGAGCGCATGGATGAGCAGGTGATCCAAGGTGGTTTTGCCAGCTGGCCCCCACCACGGTACCTCTACGGG
Organism: Glutamicibacter sp. NPDC087661; assembly: GCF_044743275.1. Taxonomy (NCBI): domain Bacteria; kingdom Bacillati; phylum Actinomycetota; class Actinomycetes; order Micrococcales; family Micrococcaceae; genus Glutamicibacter; species Glutamicibacter sp. NPDC087661. The sequence continues at coordinate 226,383 of NZ_JBIUWE010000006.1, read as the reverse complement.
GCAGTCCAGGGGCAGGTCGCTGATGGCTTCATCGGCGAAGGCGATGGCTTTCCGATACAGGCCGATCAGCTGTTGCGCATCCATATCTGCTGGCGGAAGGAAATCCGCGTCGGGATCATGCGGTGCAATGAATTCGCGAACGTAGCGGTCATCGGCTCTGCGCTTGAGGCAGGTGCCGAAATATTCGTATTCATTGATCGCCAAATGGTGCAGCACTCCCAGGATATGGGTGCCCGTGGGGGTGAGCGGAGTGCGTGCCAGGTGTTCGGCGAGGCCTTCTGCCTTGTAGATCGCATTCTCGCGCGCGTCGTTCAGGTACCCGCAGAGCTTGTCCTTGGTGCTGTCCATGGGCAGAGTCTAGTGAGCGCTGCAGTCTCGCGGTAGAGGGCGCGGTGTGTTTACCATTGGTAAACTTGCCCCGCAGGCCTTGAAGCCAAAGTGGTTGCGGTTGTTGCTGCAGAAAACGTCGAGGAGCCAAACGATGAAAACCTTGCCAGTTGAACCAACCGGTGCTGCGATCAATATCGGTGCGAGGCTGCGCGGGGTGCGCCAGACCCAGCGTATGACCATTGACCAGGTCGCCGAGCTATCCGGACTGACCAAGGGTTTCCTCTCGCGTGTGGAGCGCGACCTGACCAGCCCTTCGGTTTCCACTCTTTTGCGGTTGTGCGAAGTGCTGGGCATGGAGGTCGGTACCCTCTTCGAGGTTCCTGAAACGAAACTGGTCCGACTGGAGCAGGCACCCCGTGTTTCCCTGGGCGGTGACGGCATCACGGAGCAGCTGGTCACGCCGCGCAGCGAGAAGCGGGTGCAGATGATTCGCGCCGAGATTGCGCCCAAGGGCACCGGTGAAGCGGAGCTGTATTCGGTGGATTGCGAGCTGGAAGTGCTGCACGTGATCGCTGGAAAATTCATCCTGGTATTGCCTGATCAGCGCGTAGAACTCGAAGCAGGCGATACGATCACCTTCCCCGGGCGTGAACCGCATAGCTGGGAAAACGATTCTGATGAGGTTGCCGTGGTTACCTGGACGCTGATCCTCTCATGACGCCAATCCCTTGCGCTTGCTGCCATGGCACGGCATGCGCAGTGCGGCTGCGCGTTCGTCTGCGGGGAGATGAACCGCGTATTCTAGGAACGATGCGTTGTTCCGGGCGCTCGGGACAATCAGTGATGGGAGAGGCGTGAGGACAGGCGAACCAACCGCTGCGCAAGATCAACTGCGCAGTATCAGCTGGTGGGCTTCGATACTTTTCGGCGTTCTTATTGGCACCACCTTGACCTGGATCCGCACCCAACGCAATTTCTTCTTCATTGGCGCCGCGATTCTGGCCGTCGTCATTGTCACCATTGGCGTGCGGACGATTCGCCGACGGGCACGCTTCCCGGTGATGGCGCAGGCGCGCACCTCGTGGGCGTATGTGCTGTGGACAGGTGTCCTGCTGGTCCTGGCCGGACCGATCCAGCTGGTGTACGTAGCTGATGACCTTTCCGAACTGACTATCAAATCGCTGGTCATGTCCGCAGGCTTCTGCCTGGGCATTCACGAGGTCGACCGCGCGCTGGTGAAAGCCAGCAAGAAGCGCTCCGGCGAGGCCTAGCCTCCCGATTTGGGCAAAATAGCCTGAAATGTAGTCAAAACATCCAATACCCTTTGGCGCGATTTTGCATAGTGTGATCCTGATCAACTTTCCAGAAGGGGTTGCCATGTCAGGAAAAACCGCGAAGAACCACACCGCAGAACCAGGCCTCAAGAAGGTCCTCGGCCGCTGGGATGCCTTGGCCATAGGCGTGGGCGCGATGATCGGCTTTGGCTGGGTCGTGCTCACCGGCGACTGGATTACCACCGCCGGCCCGTTCGGAGCCACGCTGGCTATGCTGGTTGGCGGTGGCATCATGGCGGTAGTTGGCCTGACCTATGCCGAACTCGTTGCGGCCATGCCGAAAGCAGGCGGTGAGCACAACTACTTGCTGCGCGCCATGGGCGCCCGCTGGTCTTTTGCCGGTTCGTGGGCCATCGTCGGCGGCTACATTGCGATCGTGGCCTTTGAAGCAGTGGCACTGCCCAAATCCGTGCTCTATCTCTTCCCGGAGCTTTCGCAGATCAGATTATGGGAGATCGCTGGCTCAGAGGTCTACTTGACTTGGGCGCTGGTCGGTGTCGCCGGTGCGATAGCGATCACCTGGATTAACATCCGGGGTATCAAGACCGCCGGTGTAGTGCAGACCTTCGTGGTGCTCTTCCTCTTCGTCATCGGCGCAATGCTGCTTGCTGGCGCATTCACCGGGGGCGAGAGCAGGAATATGGAACCATTCTTCGAAAACGGGGTGGCCGGCTTCTTCGGCGTGATGATCGTGGTGCCGTTCATGTTCGTCGGCTTCGACGTGATCCCGCAGTCCGCCGAGGAATGCGACATCGCCCCGCGAAAAATTGGCAAGTACGTGGTGATTTCGGTGCTGATCGCCACCGCCTGGTATGTGGGGATCATCCTGGCCACCGCCTCGGGAATGGGCGCTTCGGCGCTCTCCGGATCCGAACTTGCCACTGCCGACGCGATGGGGGCACTGTTCAATTCCGAAATCATGTCAAAGGTGCTGATCGCCGGCGGCATTGCCGGCATCCTCACCTCGTGGAATTCGTTGCTGATGGGTGCTTCGCGGCTGATGTACGCGATGGCCAGTTCCGGGATGCTGCCACGCTGGTTTGCCTACCTGCATCCGAAGTACCGCACACCGAGCCATGCACTGCTGTTCATTGGCGGTCTCTCCGTTCTGGCTCCATTCTTCGGCACCGCCATGCTCGGATGGCTGGTGGATTCCGGTTCGCCGTCGATCGTGATCGCCTACCTGCTGGTGGGCGTGGCGTTCTTGATTCTGCGCCAGCGCGAACCGCAGATGCAACGCCCGCTGCGTGTGGGCGGTGCGGGAAACGGCGGCAAGGTCATCGGCGTACTGTCGGTGGTCTTCTGCGCCGGCCTGATTTCGCTGTATCTTCCGGGAATGCCGGCGGCCATCGGGTGGCAGCCGTGGCTGCTCTTCGCCGCTTGGTGGATCCTGGGCATGGCCTTCTTGCTGCGGGTGCCACGCGGGATTGCGCCGGGCGAATTCGCGGAAGAGGAATTGCTGCAGAAGCTGAGCATCCGCCAGCAAGCCAAGCTCGGTGCCACCGGCCCGGACGCCGCAGCAACGCGACGCGCCAGTGCGCCGCACGATAGCCGGACTCGGCTCAAGGGCTGACGGCTGTACTTAGGGCACGCCGCGGGATCTGGCTATTGCAGAGACTGCGGCGTGCCTATTTCTGTGCCCGGCGCAGGGCCAGCCAGAGCGAGGCGGCGGCATCGGGATCATCGAGATTGGCGCCAAGCAATTCCTGGGCCACGGTGATGCGGTGGCGCAAGGAATTTCGGTGGATGCCCAATTCGCGGGAGGCTTCTTCCCAATGGCCGCGATGGCGCAGGTAGGAGGTGACCGCGGAGAGCAGATCGGCGCGCGCGTACGCTGCGAGGGCCTTGACCCAGGTCTCTGCGCTGGCATCGAAGCCCGGGGCGCCGCAGGCCATGGTCCCGAACGGGACAGCGTCCAGCGTTTGGCGCAGGGCAGGCAAATTGGCAGGGATCTCGGCCAAATTCAATGGTTGGGAGAGTACGGCGTGGACTTCGGGTGCGGGGGAATCAAATCGCCCGCACGCCATCGGGCCCGTTGCGGTTGCAGCCTGCGGTGCCACTGCCTCGCCATTGCCGGAACTGTCTGCGGGTTCGGGAAGTATCAAATAATGTTCGGCGCCGTCCTCATAGTGAAGCTGGCACTCGCGTACCGCTGCGGCGACATCGGGCAAGGCGGCGGGGCGCGCCAGCGAGGGCAGCGCATGAAGTGCGGTTGCTGCATCGGTATCGGCACCTGCCCGGTACAGCAGGATTCGCACACGAACAGGTATTCTGCCCAATCCGGCTTCTTCCCCGACCAGGCGTGCCGCCTCGGGCTGGCCATGCAGCAACAATTTTGCGGTGGCCGAGCTGAGCGCGTTATTCGTGCTGGCAGCCAATTCCCGTTGCCTGGCGCGCAAGGAGAGCAACGTGCAGGCCGTCATGATGATCTGCCGGTCGGCCTTGGTCGGCCTGCGCCCGGCGGCAACTCCGAGATATCCGTGGATCGTGGTTCCGGACAGGATGGGATAGAGCGCTACTTCGTGGCCCTGGACCTCGAAGGTGGACGCCGAGGGCATGCCATTGCGCCGAAAGCGCATGGACTCGTGGCGGAGTTCGCCCAGGAACGCTTCGGCGGATGCCGGGTAGCAGGCCGCCGGCCGGGAATCGACGGAAAGATAGGCGGCCCAGCCGTTCACTGCCTCAGCCAAGCCCCACACGACTGCATTGATGGCATCCGGGCGTACGGCGGCACGCGCCAAGGCAGTCTGCGTGCCCAAGGAACCCATCAGGTTCGAAGCCTGATCACGTGAGGCCAGGCGCCAGTATGCCCGTGAAATGTTCTGGAAGGGCACTTGGTCCGGGACGATCCCCAGCTCTATGCCGGCAGCGTCGCAGGCGGCGATGACGTGCTCAGGCACCGTGCGAAGCCATGGACCCAGCCCCAGTCCCACGGCGCAGACCTTTTTGTCCTGCAGCCGGCGCATGTATGCGCGGGAAGCTTCCTCGCTCGCGGCGAATGGCATGCCGGTGGTCAGCAGCAGCTCGCCGCCATCCAGATAGGTGGTGGGATCTTCCAGCTCAGAGACGTGCACCCCGCTGACCGGCTGGGCACGGAAGGTTCCGGTGCTGGCAGGGAAGAACTCGGTGCCCAACTCCGCGCCCAGCTGCAAAAGCGTAATCATTGGGTAAATTATCCAAGAAAGATGCTGGACTTGGATGCAATGACCAGTGACGCGTGTCACGGGGATTTCTAGGCTTGAGCCATGACTGAAACCCTTGCTTCCACCGACGCCCCAACCTTGTCCCAGACCAGGCACCTTGCCACCAGCATCCCCGGCCCGCGCTCTGCGGCCCTCCATGAGCAGCGGGTGCAACAGGTCAGTAGCGGTTTTGGCGTCACCTTGCCGGTCTTCGTCAGCCGCGCCGATGGCGGGATTATCGAAGACGTCGACGGAAATCGCCTGATCGACTTCGCCTCGGGGATTGCCGTGACTTCACTGGGTGCCGCGAACCGCCGCGTGGCCGAACGCGTGGCCAAGCAGCTGGCGGACTTCACCCATACCTGCTTCATGGTCACCGAGTACGAATCCTTCACCCAGGTGTGCAGCTGGTTGAACCAGCACACCCCCGGCGAGTTCGAGAAGCGCACAGCGCTGTTCTCCACCGGGGCCGAGGCCGTGGAGAACGCGGTCAAGATCGCCCGTGCTGCCACCGGACGCGCTAACGTGCTGGTCTTCGACGAGGCCTACCACGGCCGTTCGCTGCTGACCATGGGCATGACTGCCAAGATCAATCCGTACAAGATGAATTTCGGCCCGATGCCCGAGCATATCGTGCGCGCCGCCTCGGCCAACCCGTTGCGGCCCTCTGGGGGAGCGGCCACCGTCGAAGCGGTCCTGGCGTCCGTCGAGCAGACCTTGATGGACTACGGCCCCCAGACTTTCGCCGCGATGGTGATCGAGCCGATTCAGGGCGAAGGAGGTTTCGTTGTCCCGATGGCCGGGTTCATCCCGGGGCTGCGCAAGCTGGCCGACAAGCACGGTATTGTGCTGGTCATCGACGAGATCCAGGCCGGCATGGGGCGCACCGGGAAGCTATTCGCTTCGGAGCACGAGGGCGTGGCAGGTGACCTGATCCTCACGGCCAAGGCCCTGGCCAACGGAGTTCCGCTGTCCGCGGTGACTGGGCGCGCCGAGCTGATGAATGCCCCGCACGCTGGCGGCCTGGGCGGCACCTATGCTGGCAACCCGCTGGCTTGCGAAGCGGCGCTGGCTGTATTCGAGCAGTTCGAGGATGGGATGCTTCTGGATAACGCCCAGCTCATCGAGCGGGTGTCCCGCGAGGTTCTTGAACCACTGATGCAGCAGAGCCCGGTGGTTGCCGAGGTCCGCGGCCGCGGAGCCATGCTGGCTATCGAGTTCGCCGACCGGGGCAGCTTGGCGCCGCGCGCCGATGCAGCCGCGGCGGTTTCCAAGGCCTGCCATCGAGCCGGGGTGCTGACCCTGACCTGCGGTACGCACGGCAATGTGCTGCGCCTGCTGCCGCCGCTGGTGATCGGCGAAGCACTGCTGCGCGATGGATTAGAGGTGCTTGCCCAGCAGATTCGCAGCGTCGCCAGCTGATCGCCCTGCTGCAGTTTCGGCCCATGCCGCAGCCCGTTCGCGGGTTGTGGCATGGGCTATTTCTGCCTGGATTCCCGGGCTGTGCGATAACTGAATCTTGACGTGACCCAGCAGACAAAATAGCATAATGGAAAACTGAAGTTTCATATTAGACAACTTGGACTTTCGTTCTTGGATGTCTGGGGAGGAAGTTGCGATGAAGGAAATCCGCATCGAGGAAAACGGGCATCTGGGACCCATTAATGCCGCGGTGATTCCACGCTATGCAGGTGGTGGCACCTACGCCCGGCTGCCACGACTGGATCAGGTGGAGAAGGCCGACATCAAGATCGTTGGCGTGCCTTTCGACACCGGTGTCTCCTACCGGCCCGGCGCCCGCTTTGGCGCCAACCACGTGCGCGAATCCTCGCGCCTGATCCGCCCCTACAACCCCGCCACCGACACCTCGCCGTTTGCGCAGAGCCAGGTGGCCGACGCGGGGGACATGGCGGTCAACCCGTTCAACATCAACGAGGCTATCGAGACCATCGAGCACAACGCACTGGAGCTGACCAGCGACGGCTCCACCCTGGTCACCGTGGGCGGAGACCATACCATCGCGCTGCCATTGCTGCGTGCCGCCTCGCAACGAGCCGGTGCTCCGGTAGCGATGCTGCACTTCGACGCGCACCTGGACACCTGGGACGCCTACTTCGGTGCCGAATACACCCACGGCACCCCGTTCCGCCGTGCGGTCGAGGAGGGAATCCTGGATACCGAGGCGATCTGCCACGTCGGCACCCGCGGTCCGCTCTATGGCAAGAAGGACCTGGAAGACGACCAGCGCTTCGGCTTCGGCATCGTCACCAGCTCGGATGTCTACTACCAGGGCGTCCGCGAAATCGTGCACAAGCTGCGCGCCCGCATCGGCAACCGCCCGCTGTACATCTCGGTGGACATCGACGTGCTGGACCCAGCCCACGCCCCGGGTACCGGAACCCCGGAGGCCGGGGGCATCACCAGCCGTGAACTGCTTGAAATCCTGCGCGGTTTGCGCGGGTTGAACATCATCGGCGCGGATATTGTCGAAGTCGCCCCCGCCTACGACCATGCGGAACTGACCGGCGTGGCCGCCTCGCATGTCACCTATGATTTGATCAGCCTGATCAGCGACTTCCGCGCCAGCAAGGGGATGAATAGCTAATGAACGAGCAATCGCAACGCAACGGCGGCGATCTGGTCATCGAGACCCTCACCGCGCTCGGTGCCAAGACCGTGTTCGGGATCCCCGGGCAGCACGCCCTGGGACTCTTCGACGCCCTCTCGCGCTCAAGCTTGGAGTTCATCTCCTCACGCGTGGAGAACAATTCCGCCTTCGCCGCCGATGGCTACTCCCGCGCTACCGGGGAAGTGGGCGTGCTGTTCCTCTCCACCGGCCCGGGCGCGCTGACCTCGCTAGCGGGTCTGCAGGAGGCCTACGCCACCGGTGTGCCCATGGTCGTGGTGGCCAGCCAGATTCCGCTGGACGGCCTGGGAGCCCGCCGCAAGGGCATGCTGCATCAGCTCGATGACCAGAAGGCCTCGGCCGCCAACGTCACCAAGTTCCAGCAGACCGTGCATCATGCATCGGGCATCCCCTCGGCGATCCAGGACGCGTGGGCCCGGGCCATTACCGTGCCGATGGGGCCGGTGTGGGTTGAGGTGCCGCAGGATGTCCTGCTCGCCCCGGTGATGGTGCCACCGGTACAGGATGCCCTGGCCGAAGCCTACGAGCATCCCCCGCGCGAAGAGCTGATTCGCGAAGCCATGCGCTGGCTGGCCGAAGCCAAGCGCCCGGCCATCATCGCCGGCGGCGGTGTGCGCCGGGCCGGGGCGCAGGCTGAATTGCTGGCCGTAGCCGAAAAACTGCAGGCCCCGGTGCTGTGCAGCCCCGGCGGCAACGGAGCCTTTGGCTGGAACCATGAGCTGTCCTTGCAGTCGTGGGCGGAAGACCGCTATGTCTCGGACGTCATGGAAGATGCCGACGTGCTGGTGGTGATCGGTTCGGCCCTGGGCGAGGTCACCAGCAACTACTTCACGCTCGAACCCCGCGGCAAGATGATCCAGATTGATGCCGAGCCGCGCGTGCTCGAGTCCAATACCCCGGCCCTGGGTATCCGCGCCGATGCTCGTGAAGCCTTGAAATTCCTGGACGAGGAAATGCGCGAGACGGGCTTCAAGGCCCAGGCATCATGGCACGGAAGCACCCCGCAACAGGTGGTGGCCCAGACCCTGGCAAAGGTGCAGGCGCGCCTGGATGCCCAGGACCTTGGCAAGGAACGGAAGTTCATGGCGGATATACGCGCCGCAGTCCCGGCAGGCATGCAGACCTTCTGGGATATGACCATCGCTGCCTACTGGGGCTGGAGCTGCTGGGACGCCAAGGAGGGCGAATTCCATTCCGCGCAGGGTGCAGGCGGCCTCGGCTTCGGCTTCCCCGCCGCGATCGGTGGCGCCATCGGCTCCAAGCAGCGCGTGCTGGCAGTCAGCGGCGACGGTTCATCGATGTACTCCATTGCCGAACTGGCCACCGCCAAGCAGCACCATGCGCCGGTCACCTGGTTGATCGTCGACGACGGGGGATATGGCATCCTGCGCGAATACATGGAGGGAGCCTTCGGAAAAGCCACCGCCACCGAACTGGCCCGGCCGGACTTCGTGGCCCTTGCGCATTCCTTTGGCATCCCCGCCCAAGCGGTCGATCCCGAAGGCATCGGTTCGGCGCTCGCCGACGCCTTGGAAGCAGATGGCCCAAATGTCATTGTGGTCCGCACCCTGCTGAAGATGTTTGCGCCTACCCACCTGTAAAGCATCCGAACGCACGCACGGCCTCGGACCTGTTGCTCCCACGAGCGATGGATCCGGGGCCGTTGCGATTAGTGGATGAGGAAAAGTGCGGATCAGTGGGTGAAATGGAACACCACACCGAAAAGCACTGTCGAGATGCCCAAGCTAATGCCGATGAGCAGTGGCTCCCAATCCAGGGATTGAGCTGCCAACATCACTGCGAAGGAAGCGAAAAGCAGAATTGCTCCGATTCCTCCCAGGATCACACCTCCGCCTCCATGGTGCCGCGCGGCGGAATGCGCGGTCCGTTGAAATCGTGGTTCCATGCCGCCATGGTACGTCCGAAAGCGGCCAAAGCCGAGGGGCAGGGCCAACTACTTCGATATTGTCAGATTTGTTGGCTCAGCGGCCCGTGCGCAGCTGATGGATCCGCTCGGCAGCGGTTGCCAAGGAAGGATAATCGGCGCCGGGCCCTTGCGCGATGAAACCGGGGCAGTAGTGGTCGGCGAGTCCTGCCTGTCCGTAGGACAAGCCGCGGAACGTGCCCTGGGCCATGCGCACCAGATGCGCTCCGGCAGCCACATCCCACACCTTGGTATCGAACCCGATGGTGGCGTCGCACCAGCCTGCGGCAACATGGGCTAAGGCCAGCGCCGCGCAGACCTTGCGGCGTACCGTGGCGAAGTCCTGGATCCACTGGCCAAAGAGTTCCAAGGACAGATCCCCGTCCTTGAGCATGGATTCTGCTCCCGGGTAATCCGTCATCAGGTTGGCGCGGGACTGCTCGGGACGGGCACCGGGCTCAAGAACCTGCCCGTTGAGGAACGCGGCAGTCGAATTGGCGCTGAATTCATCACCAGAAACCGGATCGAGGATTGCGGCGGCCACCAGTTCTCCATCGATGGCTGCGGCAATCGAGATGCAGAAGAATGCCACGCCGTGGACGAAGTTGCTGGTGCCGTCAATCGGATCGACAATCCACTGCACCTTCCCGGCGGCCTGCCGTCCTTGATCGCCAGAGACCTGCTCTTCGCCGAGAACCCAGGAATCCGGGTGGGCCGATAGCAGTGAGGCAGTGATGAGCCGCTGGCTCTGCCGGTCGATGTCGGTGACCAGATCATGGGTGTTGGTTTTATGCTCGGCTACCACGTTGCCGCGGAAGGAAGCGCGCAGCAGCTCGGCGGACTGGCGAGCTGCCTTCAGCGCGGAAAGACGTAATTCTTCGGCGTATTGCGTGCTGGCTTGGACTCGCTGATCATTCACAACACCAGCTTACCGCCGTGGCAACAGGCAAAAACGTTGACTGGAGCAACGATTCGAACTTACATTGGTGGAAACACAATAGATAGGCAGCCGATAGATCGTGGACAAGTCTCCAGATAGCCCTTCGGATTCTGAACTCAAAATCCTGCTCGACGAGTTGGCCCGCAGTTCCAGGATCCTTCGCGTGTTTTCGCATATGGATCAGACTGACCCCGAGGTATCAAACGCCTCCCATCACGTGCTCAAGACGTTGAAAACCCGTGAACCCACGCATGCTGCCGACCTTGCGCAGTCCTTGGGGATAGGCACCGCGGCGATGAGCCGGCATTTGGCGGAACTGGAGCAAACGGGCCTGGTAGCCAAGCAGCCCAGCAAGATCGACGCCCGCCGCCACGTGCTCTGGGTGACCGAGGCGGGTTGCGAGCGGCTTGAATTCCGCGACCGCTTGCGCCTGGAGCGAATGCGGGATGTCCTTCCGGACTGGGATGTCGAGCGCTTGGCCAGCGTCGCGCACGCGCTGAGCGAATTGAACGCGACGATGATCCGCGGCATCCAATCCCAACGGACCGAGCAGTTCGGCAATGTGGAGAATTCCGACCTTGGATAAGAGCATGCCGGAAAAGGAACGTCCCACTGACCTCACCGAGACAGCGGCAGACCAGCCGCAGATGAATCAACGCGAGGTGCTCAAATCCATCGCTGGCGTCCTGGCATCCTTCTTCGCTGCCATGCTGGCGGCGACCATTGTGTCTATTGCGCTGCCGACCATCATGGATGTCCTGGGCGGCTCGCAAACCGACTTCAACTGGGTTTTGAGCACCACGCTGCTGGCTAATGCCGCCACCACTCCCATCTGGGGGAAAATGGCGGATCTCTTCGACAAGAAGAAGCTGCTGCAAGCCGGAATTCTGGTGTTCGTGCTCGGCTCGTTGCTGGCCGGACTCGCCTGGTCCATACCCGTTCTGCTGTTCGCCCGGGTCATCCAGGGCATCGGCATGGGCGGGCTGACCGCCATGGGCATGGCAGTCATCGGCACGGTCATCCCGCCACGGGAACGTGGACGCTATTCGGGATATTTCGGTGCCGTCATGGCTGTATCTACCGCAGCAGGACCGCTGCTCGGCGGATTCATCGTGGACTCGCCCCTGGGCTGGCGCTGGTGCTTCTTCTTCGGCATCCCGATCAGCCTGCTCTCCATGCTCTTGATCCACCGGACCCTGCACCTGAAGCACCTCAAGCGTCCGGTGCATATCGATTGGGTCGGCGCGGTCCTGTTGACCACCGCCGTCTCGATCCTGCTGATCTGGGTCTCCTATGTAGGCAAAGCCGACTATTTCGGCTGGAATTCGTGGCAGACCTACACGATGGTCTCGATGTTCCTATTGCTGGTTGCCGCGTTGCTGCTTGTTGAATCACGGGTTCGTGAACCGATCATTCCGCTGAAGATCATTTGCACCCGAACAACGTCGCTGGCGATTCTCGCCTCGATCTCGATTGGCGTGGGGATGTTCGGCACCGGCGCATTCATCGGCCAGTACTTCCAGATCGCCCGCGAAGCGACACCGACCATGGCCGGCCTCATGACCTTGCCAATGATCGCGGGCAACTACTTCGGGTCCGTCTTCTCCGGGCAGATGATTACCCGCTTCGGCCGTTGGAAGATCTATCTGCTCATCGGTTCGGTCCTGAACATCGCCGGACTCGGCCTGCTCGGGCTGATGCGCCAGGATACCGAATACTGGCTCTTGGCCTGTGGCATGTTCCTCAACGGCGTGGGCATGGGATTCATGCTGCAGAACTTGGTGCTCTCGGTGCAGAACACGGTGAAAGTTACCGATATCGGGGCGGCAAGTTCTTCGGTGGCGTTTTTCCGTTCTGTAGGCGGCTCAGCAGGTGTGGCGGTGCTCGGCGCGCTGCTTTCGCGCAATGTGGCAGATCTTATTACCGAATCATTAGCGGCCAAGGGGCAGCTGTCCTCAGCCCCGGCCACCGGGGATTCCTTGAATCTTTCCGGGATGCCAGATGCGTTACGGCAGGTGGTGGAATCGGCGTATGGCGAGGCGACAGGGATCGTCTTCATCGTCTCGGCGGCCGTAGCCGTGGTTGCCTTCTTCTGCGTATTGCTCATCAAGGAAGTGCCATTGCGCAAGACGATCTAGTACCTGGCCTTGCCGCCGGGTCGAATCAGGATAAGCTTCAGACCATGAGTAGCATGCAACCGATTAAGCCGAAGGTATCTCTTACCGAGCAGGTGACCACGATGATCCGTGCCGCCATAGTTGCCGGTGAGATGGCTCCGGGGGAGCACTACTCGGCCATTGGCATCTCGGAAAAGCTCGGCGTCTCGCGAACTCCGGTGCGCGAGGCCTTGCAGCTGCTGGAAAAAGAGGGAATCGTTACCGTGGCGAAAAACCGCGGGGTGCGCGTCAACCAGATTTCATTGGAGGACATTGTCGAAGTCTTCCAGCTGCGTTTGGCTATCGAGCCTCCAGCTGCCGCACGTGGCGTGCGGAACGCGACCGAGGCTGATATCAACCAGCTGAAGTCGTTGCACCAGCGAATGCTCGCAATCGGCGAAACCGGTGATGGCCGGGCGACGCTGGAAGCGGACAAGGAATTCCACCTGTGCCTTCTGGGGCTGGCCGGAAATGCGAAACTCGACAGCGTGGTGGGGGAGCTGCGCAACCTTGTCCTGGCCCACGGGCAGACCACCGTGCCCTTCGCCCGCTCCAGCCAGGACCTGGCCGGGGACCGCGAGGAGATCATGGAGGCGATTCTGGCTAAAGACCCCGACGCCGCCGCGCTGGCCGTTCGGGGCCACGTCATGCGCACCGCGCAGATGCTGATCCGCTCGGTGTGTTCGCGGACCCCGGGACTGGACGCAGAACCGTTCCTGGAGCGGCTGGACGCCTTGATTTCCTAGGGCATTCCGCGCCCCCTGCAGACCCGAGCAGCGAAACATCCTGAAAATCCTTGCCAAGGGTGATCCGGGCAACATAGAGTTGCATGCAACATGTAACTAAGCAATTCTGTGCGGATTGAAGGTGTGGAAGCAAATGAGCCAACCGCTTGAAGGGGTCAAGGTCATCGACCTCTCGCGCATCTTGGCCGGGCCGCTGTGCTCCATGACCCTGGCCGACTTCGGGGCCGAAGTTCTCAAGGTGGAGAACGCTGCTGGCGATGAGACCCGCAGCTGGAAGCCTCCGGTCAATGCCCAAGGCATCAGCACCTACTACTGGTCGGTGAACCGCAACAAGCAGGCAGTAGTCGCCGACTTCGCGGACGCGACCCAGTTGCAGGCCCTGCGCGGATTGATCCGCGACGCTGACGTGCTGGTGGAGAATTTCCGCCCCGGCGTCCTGGCCAAATTCGGGCTGGACTACGAGAGCCTGCACGAGCTGAACCCGGCACTGGTCTATTGCTCCATCTCGGGCTTCGGCGAAAAGCAGGGTGCAACCTTGCCCGGCTTCGACCTGCTGGTGCAGGCAGTGGGCGGACTGATGAGCATCACTGGAGAACCAGACGGGCCTCCGAGCAAGGCCGGCGTTGCCCTGGTGGACGTATTGGCGGCGCAGAATGCAGTTGCCGGCATCCTGCTGGCCATGCGCGAACGCGATGCCAGCGGTATCGGCCAGCGGGTGACCGTCAACTTGCTCGGCTCGCTGCTGGCCGGACTGACCAACCAGTCCAGCAGCACGCTGGCTACCGGAAAATCCCCGGCACGCATGGGCAACGCGCACCCGAGCATTGCCCCCTATGAAACCTTCGCGGCCAACGACGGCGTGGTGGCCATCGCCGTGGGCAATGACCGCCAGTTCGCTGCCTTGGCCAAGCACCTTGGCCAGCCGAACCTAGCCCAGGATCCGCGCTTCAGCAGCAATAGCGCACGGGTGGCCCACCGCGAAGAACTCAAGGCAATCATCGAAGCGGCCACCGCCTCAGCCACTGCCGCGCACTGGGCGAATGCGCTGATGTCCGCGGGAGTGCCCGCCGGAAAGGTCAACTCCATTGCCGAGGCCATCGACTTCGCCAAGGAACTTGGCCTGGATCCCGTCGCGCTGATCACCGATCCGGACACCGGGGAAGCGACCGAGCAGATCGCCAGCCCCATCGGGCTCTCGCGCACCGGCGCCCAATATCGCACCATCCCGCCGGCCCACGGGGAGCACCAAGCGCTTCTGGGCACCCTGGCAAATAGCTAATCGCAAGAACTTTCAAGGAGACTTAATATGAGCACCGCAGAACGCCTTCTGGATCCGGCCGACCTGATCAATTTCGATTCGCTGCTCTCGGCGGAGGAACTGGCCCTGCGCGATACCGTGCGCGGTTTCGTCAACGAGAACATCAAGCCGAATATCGCCAAGTGGTACAACGACGCAGTCTTCCCGCTGGAGATCGTTCCGGAGATGGCCAAGCTGGGCCTGCTGGGCATGCACCTGGAAGGCTACGGTTGCGCCGGCCGCTCGGCCGTGGAATACGGCATTGCCGGCGCCGAGCTGGAAGCCGGCGATTCGGGGCTGCGCACCTTCGTTTCGGTCCAGGGATCGTTGGCCATGAGCGCCATCTACAAGTACGGCTCCGAGGAGCAGAAGCAGCAATGGCTGCCCAAGATGGCCGCCGGCGAAGCCATTGGCTGCTTTGGCCTGACCGAACCAACGGCAGGTTCCGACCCGTCGAGCATGAAGACCTTCGCCCGCCGCGACGGCGATGACTGGGTGATCAACGGTTCCAAGCGCTGGATCGGGCTGGCCAATGTGGCGCAAGTGGCGGTGATCTGGGCACAGACCGATGAGGGCATCCGCGGCTTCGTCGTGCCGACCAGCACCCCGGGCTTCACCGCCACCCCGATCGAGCAGAAGCTGTCCATGCGCGCCTCCATCCAGTGCGAAATCGATCTGGTCGATGTGCGCCTGCCTGGTTCGGCGGTATTGCCGAATGCCAAGGGCCTGAAGGGGCCGTTCTCCTGCCTGAACGAAGCCCGCTACGGCATCCTGTGGGGTTCCATGGGGGCCGCCCGCGATTCATTCGAGGTGGCATTGGCCTACTCGCAGGAACGCCTGCAGTTCGACAAGCCGCTGGCCGGATACCAGATGACCCAGCAGAAGCTGGTGGACATGGCCCTGGAAATCAACAAGGGCTTCCTGCTGGCCCTGCACATCGGCCGGTTGAAGGATGCCGGGAATTTGGACCTGCACATGATCTCGGTGGGGAAGCTGAACAACTGCCGTGAAGCCATCGCGATCTGCCGCGAAGCACGCACCATCCTGGGAGGCAACGGCATCACGCTGGATTACTCGCCATTGCGCCACGCCAACAACCTGGAATCGGTGCGCACCTACGAGGGCACCGACGAGGTGCACACGCTGATCCTGGGCAACAAGCTCACCGGCGTGCCGGCCTTCCGCTAAGCCGCGAAGCCAAGGAAGACGGGAGAACCAAGCAAATGAACCTTTCCACAACACTTGCCACCCTGGAGCACTGCATCAATGGCGCATGGGTGCCTGGCGAAGGCCGCCGCATCGATTCGAAGGCGGCCGCCGACGAATCCATCGTGCTCGCGGAGGGCACCGCGGCCAGCGTGGACCAGGTGGACGCCGCTTTCGGCGCCGCCCACCGGGCCAAGAAATCCTGGGCGTCCACTCCGATGGCCGCCCGCGGGGCGATTCTGGCCAAGGCCGCCGGATACCTGAAGGAGCATGCGGAGGACTTCGGAGCGGAACTGGCCGCCGAAGAGGGCAAGACCAGAGCCGAGGGAATCGGCGAGGTGCTGCGGGCCGCACAGATCCTGGTCTACTATTCCGGCGAAGCGGAGCGCGCTGCCGGCACCGTTTTCCAATCCCCGCGTGCCGGGGAACAGATTCTGGTTACCCACAAGCCGCTGGGGGTGATCGGGGTGATCACCCCGTTCAACTTCCCGATCGGGATTCCGGCTTGGAAGATCGCCCCGGCGCTGGTTTTCGGCAATACGGTGGTGTTCAAGCCGGCCAGCCTGGTGCCGTTGCTGGCCATGCGCTTTGTGCAGGCCCTGGAGCACGGAGGGCTGCCCGCTGGTGTACTGAACCTGGTCATCGGCCCGGGCGCGCTGGGTGATGCCTTCATCGCCAATGAGCATTTGGACGGGCTGACTTTCACCGGTTCCACCGGAGTCGGGCGCAAACTCTGCGCGGCAGGTGCGGCCCGGGGGATTCCGGTGCAGGCCGAAATGGGCGGCAAGAATGCTTCGGTAGTGCTGGCCGACGCAGACCTGGACCTGGCCAGCGAGCAGGTGCTTTTCGGGGCCTTCCGCTCCACCGGCCAGAAGTGCACGGCCACCAGCCGGCTGATTCTCGATGAGTCCATCGCCGACGCATTCTTGGCCAAGCTCGCCGAAAGGCTGGAGCAGTGGGTGACCGGGGACCCGCTGGACCCGTCAGTGCATATGGGCCCGCTGGTGGATGCCAAAGCGGCGAACTCGGCGGCTCAGGGGATCGACCGGTCGCTGGCACAGGGTGCAACACTGCGCTATCGCGGGCTGGCCCCGGATACCGGCAGCTTCCTGGCACCAACCATTCTGGAACTTCCGGAGGGGGAAGCCGGGCGAGCCAACTGCGCCTGGCAGGAAGAATTCTTCGCGCCCATCGTGTCGGTCCGCCGAGTCAACGGGTGGAAGGAAGCTTTCGAGGCTGCAGAAGACTCGGAATACGGTTTGAGCCTGGCATTGTTCACTTCGAATCTTGCGCTGGCCCTGGAGGCGCAACAAACTCTCGACGTGGGTATTCTGCATGTAAATTCGGAGTCAGCCGGAGCTGACCCGCACGTGCCTTTTGGCGGTGCGAAAGCTTCGGGCTACGGACCGAAGGAACAGGGGGCAGCAGCTCGCGAGTTCTACACGCACACCACGACGACCTACCTGCGCGGCTAAAAGGCGCAGGCCAGGACTCCAGAGAAAGAATGGTCAATGAAGATTGAACGTATTTTGGTGATCGGTGCCGGCACCATGGGCCGCCAGATCGCGATGAGCTGCGCGCTGGGCGGCTACGTCACCGTGCTGCAGGATATCTCTGCCGACGCGTTGGGCGCAGCACGCACCGAGCTGGAGTCCTGGGCTGCCGGCCGCGTGGCCAAAGGCAAACTCGACCAGCCCACGGCAGCTGCGGCGCTGGGGCGCTTGAGCCAGAACACCGACTTGAACCAGGCTGCTTCCGCAGCCGACTTGGTGATCGAGGCTGCTGTGGAGCGCCTGGACATCAAGGAGCAGATCTTCGCCCAACTGGGCGAGCATGCACCGGCCCACGCCATCCTGGCGACGAACTCCTCGACGCTGCCCTCCTCGAAGCTGGCCCAGGCCAGCGGCCGTCCAGCGCAGGTGTGCAATATGCACTTCTTCAACCCTGCATTGGTCATGAAGTGCGTTGAAATAGTCCGCCATGGGCAGACCAGCGATGCCACGATTCAGGCTGTTACCGAGGTAGCCAACCAGCTGGGGAAGAACCCGGTGCTGGTGAACAAGGAGATTCCGGGTTTCATTGCCAACCGCATGATGGGTGCGATCAACGCCGAGGCGCTGAACCTGGCTCACCAGGGAATCGCCAGCATCGAGGATATCGATACCACCGCGAAGACCGCTTTGGGCCACCCCATGGGTCCGTTCGAGCTGATGGACATGGTGGGCCTTGATGTTATCGATTTCATCGCCCAGGCGACCTACGCCGAGACCGGTGACGAGGCCGACCAGCCGCACCCGATGATCACCGAAAAGGTGGCTGCGGGCAAGCTCGGACGCAAGAGCGGAGAAGGGTTCTACCCTTATTCCCAGGCATCGGCTTAAAGCTGGAAACGCCGCTGCCAGCCCGATGGCCATTGGGCGGGAGGCGGCGTTTGCCGTGCAGATCGGAGAGAACTATTCAGCGACCTCTGGTTGCTCGCCAAGCTCGAAGTGGCGCCCGGAGACCGAATCAATGTTGACCCGAATCCAGAAATCCTTCTGGGTGGGGATCCAGGGAGTGACGCCGCTTTCGCGGGCCTCCTTGATATCGGCCTCATGCTCCAATACTTCGGCGCTGCCGTGCACGACAACGGACCAAGCTTCATCGGAAAGGATGCCGTCGACCTCGAAAGCGATCTTTTCATTGATCGCCATGGCCGCAAGCTTATTACCGGGCGAGGTGCGCAAGAACAGCTTCCCGTTGTGCACCGCGTAGTTCACCGGAACAATATCGATCAACCCTGCAACCGAAGTTGCTACGCGTCCGTGGGAGCTGTGCGAGAGCAGCTGCCACGATTGGTCCTCATCCAATACCAGGACCGGACTATTGAGCTCGTGTTCGAATTTCATAGCACCAGTTTTCTACTCTTTGTAGAAAAAGGCAAGGGCTCAAGACACAAGTTGTCGTTTTCCCGTGCTTGGCGGTCGACATGAAAGACTGGGGCTATGAGTCATATTTCGGCTGATGGCGATGCCCGGCATGTAGCTTCGCGAATGGAAGACGGAGTGCATCGTTGGCGTGCACGGCGCGCCCTGGCCAACGGCCACCAAGCGGTAATCCTTCCCTATGTGGGATATGGCTCTACCGGACCGAGCGGCGGCTGGATTCGCGTCTTCGCCCGCGTTGTCCTGGCCAAGCCCGGCGCCTTTGAAGACGGGCAGCACCAAGCCCAGGTCATTGCCGATGGCATTCGCGGTTTCCGCAATTTCATTTCCCCGATCCTTCCCGGCGGCAAGGTCAGCATTGACGTTGGCGACCAGCGCTTCGAGGTCCAGGCTGACCGTGGCGGCGTGATTGATGTGAAGCTGGTAGTCGACCTGCCCGCGGGCTGGAATGAGATCCGGCTTCATGCCCACAACGGCGATGCCGCGCAGGCGAAGATTCTCGTTATCGACCAGGCGCAGAAGTTCGGGGTGATCAGCGACGTGGATGACACCGTCGTGGTCACCGCACTGCCGCGCCCCATGCTGGCGGCGTGGAACTCCTTTGTGCTCTCCGAGCATGCCCGCGTGGCGACCCCCGGGATGGCGGTAATGCTCCAGAAGGTGCTGCTCGAGCATCCAGGAGCTCCGACCATCTACCTTTCCACCGGCGCATGGAATGTCGCGCAGACCCTGCAGCGCTTCATCTCGCGCAACCTGTACCCGAAGGGGCCGTTGCTGCTCACCGACTGGGGGCCAACAGACCGTTCCTGGTTCCGCAGCGGAATGCAGCACAAGGTTGACCAGCTGCGCCGCCTGGCCGAAGAATTCCCGCACATTTCATGGGTGCTCATCGGCGATGACGGCCAGCATGATCCGGCCATTTATGCGGAGTTCGCGCGCCGCTACCCCGAATTGGTCAGGGCTATTGTGATCCGCCAGCTGACCCCTTCGGAAGCGGTGCTAGCCGGCGGACGTTCGCATGAGCTGCGCCGAACCACCCCCGGGGTGCGTTGGGTCTACGAGCCGGACGGAGCCCGGATCCTTCGGGAGCTGGCCAAGTTGGGGATCGTGGGCAATGACGGCGCAAACCTGCTGAAGGAAGATTAGCCATGGAAGAAAGCATTCTGCGGGTGCAGGTCCCTATGCGCTGGGGCGACATGGATGCTTACGGCCATGTCAATAATGTCAATCTGATCCGGTTAATGGAAGAAGCGCGAATCGCCGGCTTTGGCGTGCCCGGTGGCACCGGCGCGCCAGGCTCGCAGCCGCAGGCCGATATCTTCTCTGCAGTGCCTGCCGGAACCCAGATCCTCGTTGTCGAGCATCGGGTGCGGTATTCCCGCCCGTTGGAATACCGCAACGTGCCGGTCAATGTCGATCTCTGGGTTGCCAATGTCAAGCCTGCCAGCTTTGATATCTGCTACGAGTTCCGTGACCCGGTGGAGGACTATTTGTGCGTCAAGGCCTCCACTACGTTGGCTTATTTCGACCCGGTGTCCTCGCGGGTGCAGCGTTTGAGCCCCGGAGAACGCGCGGCGCTCAGTGCATATGAAGGTCCTCCGACCTTCCCGAAGTAACCACTTGCGCTCCCGTCAATTAGGATTGATCTATCTACCCTTATTAAGACAGGAAGTGATTTTGTGTCCCAGCCGGCTGGTGATCGCCCGCAAACTGGAGGCCGACCTGCGCGCCCCCAGGTCCTCCTGCAGGTCCTCAAGCGCGAGAATATCGCACCTCATCTGGTGCGGCTCACCCTTGGCGGTCCAGGCATCTGCGATTTCGCAGACAAGCCGGTGACCGACCGCTACGTGAAATTCCTGTTCGCGAAGCCGGAACTGGGCCTTGAATTGCCTTATGACATGGAAGCGCTGCGTGAGTGGCTGGCTCCCGAGGATCTGCCGGTTCGCCGTACCTATACCGTGCGCCGCAGCGATATGCAGGCGGGAACCATCGAGGTCGATTTCGTGGTCCATGGCGATGAGGGCCTAGCAGGTCCTTGGGCGCGTGACGCGCAGATCGGCTCATCGATCTGCTTCTCGGGCCCGGGCGGAATGTTTGTCCCCAAGGATGAATTCGATTTCCACTTCTTCGCCGGAGATGAAACTGCCATTCCCGCCATTGCGGCCTCCTTGGAGTCCATGGCCCCGCAGATGCGGGGCCTGGTGGTCATCGAAGTTGCCGACGAGGCTGACGAAATGCAATTGCAGGCGCCGGCTGGCGTGGAGATTCGCTGGATTCACCGCGGTGCCGAATTCTCCCCTGAAACCACGATCCTGGAGTCCG
This sequence comes from Glutamicibacter sp. NPDC087661, assembly GCF_044743275.1. Taxonomy (NCBI): domain Bacteria; kingdom Bacillati; phylum Actinomycetota; class Actinomycetes; order Micrococcales; family Micrococcaceae; genus Glutamicibacter; species Glutamicibacter sp. NPDC087661. The sequence continues at coordinate 205,375 of NZ_JBIUWE010000006.1, read as the reverse complement.
TGGTCCGGGGGATTCCATGGCCCGAGGGCCGGGTGCAGGTCTTTGCCCACGGTGAGCGCGAAGTCATGAAGAAGCTGCGCGCATACTTCTATGACGAGCATGGCGTGGACCGCCGCGACATGTCGCTATCTGCCTACTGGGCCTTTGGCCGTGCAGAAGATGCATTCCAGGCCGAGAAGCGTACGGAAGTTGGCAAGATCTTCGCCGACTAGTCTTTTGGCGCGGACAAAATCGAGCAAGTTAGAGCGACCTAAGAAATAAATCGAAAAATTACGCAAACAGGGCTTGACGTTATTACTGGTTCTTAGGATATGCTTATTCCAGAGCTTCTCCCGTGTGTGGTCGGGAGAAGCGTCAAGCTTGACCGATATTTATCGGCTAGTTCGCTGCTTGCCGGGGCTGCTCACCTCGAAGCAGCGAGCGGCGTAGCCGGCTTGAATAAGGGGAATGGAGAATCGGCTGACTTGCTCAGTCGGCCGATTCGTCGAAAAGGGAGCTTATCAGGATTGCACACCTTGATAAGCTCCCTTTCTCGTTGCTACAGCTTGGCGGCGTCGAAGGACCACAGCAGCAACGTGGCCAGGTAGCCCGCACCCTTCGGTGGAGGCGCCACAGTGACGCCGCGATCATGAAGCTTGCTCATGGCTCGGCGAACTACTAGATCCGACTCCAGGAAGATCTCTGGATCCCGCAAACCCCGCAGGGCAAGGTAATTGCGCGTCCATGGCCCCACGCCGCGCAGCCCTTGGAGCTGCTCCAGGAATGCCGGCACGTCTCCGAGCAGGAACTTTCCACTGTGCTCGAACCATTCGGCTACCGCGTGCAGCGCCGTTGCCCGCGGCAACGGGCAGCGAATGATTGCACGCAATTCCCCAGGCGTGCAGGCGGCCGTTGAGGCCGCTGTGGGGAAAGCCCGAAGGCCCGAGCCATGCTGCTGGCCCAATGCGCCGACGTAGCGCCCGCCGAGGGTCCGTGCCGCCGCCAAGGACACCTGCTGTCCAATGATCGTGGTGGCCAGGGCCTCGAAAATATCCGGGTAGCTGATGAGCCGCAAGGAGGGGTAAGCCATCGCGAGCGGCTGGTAGCAAGGAAGGGCCTGGAGCGCTTCATAAGCAGCTGTGGTGTCTTGCTGCAGTCCAAGCCAATGGTTGATGATCTCCGTGAGGCGCGCAATGGATTCAGCCGGGGCGTCGTGGGTGAGCGATACGCCTGCAGGATCCAGGCTCAATGAAACTTCAACCAGGTTCCCGTCCAGCTGCAGGACGCGGTGCAGCTGGGCCGCAGCGGCATCCAGCCGCTCCTGGGCAGGCAGCGAATGCAATTCCAGGACTGCCAGTGCGTGGCCGACGTCCAGAATTCCCGTTGCCGGTAGGCGCAGTTCCATGACCTCAGGCCCAAATGCCGGAAGTGCCGCGGCGGTGCGATCCGACCAGATGGGTATCGACCATGCCGATGGCTTCCATCAACGCGTACATGGTGGTCGGGCCCACGAACTTGAAACCCCGCTTCTTCAGCGCCTTGGCCAGTTCCTTGGACTCGGGGCTTTGCGTGGGTACTTCAGTGAAATTACGCGGAGCCGGGGTCTGTTCCGGCTTGAAGGACCACACGAAATCCGAGAGGCCGCCCTCTTCGCGCAGCATCAGGGTCGCTTCTGCGTTGGCGATCGTTGCGCGGATCTTGAGCCTATTGCGCACGATCCCGGCGTCTTCCATCAGGCGATTGAAATCGTCCTCGGTAAACAACGCGACCTTCTCGGGATTGAAGTGCTCGAAAGCGCGGCGGAACGACTCGCGCTTGGAAAGGATGATGGCCCAGGACAGGCCTGACTGGAAGCACTCAAGGCTCAGCCGCTCGAAAAGTCCCTCTTCGGAGGTGATCGGCATGCCCCATTCGGCGTCGTAGTACGTGCGGAGCATGTCATTCGAGGCGGCCCAGCGAGGGCGCGCCAATCCGTCTTCGCCAACGATGAGATCTTCAGTCATATTTTCATCTTGCCATCCATCGCGATGCGCAGTTGGCCATGCAACGTTCCGTTTCGCGGCAAAGTCACCTATCATCGTTATATGGCGATAATAGAGTCAGATATCGATGCATCGGAAATCCGCAGCGGCAAGCTCCAGTTCGCTGCGCTCTTCCACGCGCTCGCTGACCCGGCACGGCTGCTGATCCTGGACCATCTGCGCACCGGGGAGCATAAGGTCAGGGAACTGACCGAGCATTTGGGGCTTGCCCAAAGCACGGTCAGCGCGCATCTGTCCTGCCTGAAGGACACCGGCCTGGTGCACGTCCGAAGCCAGGGCCGGGCCAGCATCTACTCGCTGGGCCAGGGTGAAGCACTTGACGCATTGACCGCTGCCGCCTCGGCGCTTCTGCCGCAAGAGGCATCCCATCACCATTGGGAAGAAGCGCACAGCATGGATCCGAAGAAAGGCTGAACTTGGGACACGATCACTCTCACGGGCACTCCCATGATCATTCCGGAGCAAACCGAACCCGCCTGGCCTGGGCCTTCGCCATCACCGCTACAATCCTCGTCGCCGAGGTTGTTGGCGCTATCGTCACCAACTCGCTGGCCTTGCTGGTCGACGCAGCGCATATGCTGACCGATACCCTGGGGCTATTGCTGGCTCTGACCGCTGCCAACCTGATCATGCGCAAGCCAACGACCAAGCGCACCTGGGGATTCCGCCGCGCAGAAGTCCTCTCCGCCACCTTCCAATCGGCATTGCTGCTGGCTGTGGGCATCTATGCGGCCATCGACGCCGTGCGGCGGCTCTTCACCCCTGCAGAAGTCCAACCGGAGGGACTGCTGGCCTTCGGCATCATCGGCCTATTGGGCAACGTCATCTCCATGTGGATCATTTCCGCCGGGCGCAATAGCAACCTGAATATGCGTGCGGCTTTCCTGGAAGTAGTCAACGACGCCTTGGGCTCGGTTGCCGTTATCATCGCCGCGCTGGTTATCACCTACACCGGATGGATGCGCGCCGACTCCGTGGCAGCCCTGGTGATCAGCGCCCTGATCGTTCCCCGGGCCATGAAACTGCTGGGGGAAACCACCCACATCCTGCTCGAATCCACGCCTAGGGGCCTGGACCTGCTCGGGGTCAAAGCGCATTTGGAGGCATTGCCCGGGGTGATTGCGGTGCACGATCTGCACGCCAGCCAGATTGCCTCCAACCTTCCGGTGCTCACCGCCCATGTGGTGGTCGAGGACTCGATGTTCTCCGCTGGGGTAGCCGGTGGGCTGCTGCGGGATTTGCAGCAGTGCGTGGCAGATCATTTCACCGTGAGCGTTGAGCACTCGACCTTCCAGATTGAGCCGGCATCGCACCAGGAAACCGAACGCGAACATGGCTGCTAATCGGTAACCTGCGGGGGCAGAGCGTCCACGAATTTGCTCATACCTTGGTATGACGCACCCCCGGAAAACTAGGTCCTGATGGTGGATGCGGGTTTGGCTAGGCGCTTTGTAGTATTTCTAATATGACTTCTGAGACTCTGCCAAAAACCGAAAATGCGGTCGCTGCCCGCGGCTTGACCAAGACCTACGGGCATGACAGCACCCGGGTTGAGGCCCTTCGCGACGTAAACGTTTCCTTCGAACGATCCCGCTTCACCGCCATCATGGGCCCATCGGGCTCCGGAAAATCCACGCTGATGCACTGCCTGGCTGGACTTGATACCGCCGACTCCGGCGAAATCATCATCGGCGGCAAGAACCTGCTGGAGCTGAGCGATGACCAGCTGACCGAGATGCGCCGCGAGCAGATCGGCTTTGTCTTCCAGTCTTTCAACCTCGTGCCAACCATCACCGCCAAGGACAACATCCTGCTGCCATTGTCGCTGGCCGGCAAGAAGCACGATCGCGACTGGTTCAACACCGTCATCCAGGCGCTCGGCCTGGGCGACCGCCTGAACCACAAGCCGCATGAACTTTCCGGCGGCCAGCAGCAACGTGTCGCTGTAGCCCGAGCACTGCTCACCCGGCCGGAAGTGGTCTTCGGCGATGAGCCAACCGGCAACCTCGATTCGCGTACCGGCGCCGAAGTGCTGTCCTTGATGCGCACGTCCACCCGTGAAATGGGCCAGACCATCATCATGGTCACCCACGACCCGGTGGCCGCGTCCTATGCAGACAATGTCTTGCTGATGAAGGACGGCACAATTGTCGGATCCATCCAGGAGCCAACCGTGGCTACCGTAACCGAGGCCCTGGCCTCCTTGGCGGAGTAAGCAATGCTGCACGTAGCACTTTCGAATATCAAGACCTATGCACGTCGATATATCGCCGTCATCCTGGCTGTGGCCATCGGCACCGCCTTTCTTGCCGCAACGCTTTCGGTGAACTCATCCACCCAGGCGACACTGAAGAACTCGCTCGGAGACGCCTACAAGAACGCCGATCTGGTGGCCTACCCCGATTGGGACCTGGTTCCCGGCGCCGAGGAGTTGACCGAGCTGAGCCTCAAGGACATCGCAGATGTCCGGAACCTGCCTGAAGTTTCCACCGCCTATGGCCTGGCCTACGCCGACGGCCTGCTGCGCACGGCGGACAACAGCTACGGCGTGTCCGCACAGCCAGTAGATCCCGACCAGGGGCTGGGTGGCATGGAATTGATTGAGGGCCGGGCGCCCCAAGGTTCCAACGAAATCATTATCGATGCTTCCCACGCCAAGGAAATGGGCGTGTCCATCGGGGACGTCGTGGCTCTGGAAAATGGCGCGATCTCGCCGGCGAACTACAACATCGTGGGCATCCAGCGCTCGACCACCAACCCGCGGACCTCGGCCTACGCCTTGGCCGGCATGAGCGAGAAAGCGTGGCAGCACTTTTCCGGCGGGCAAGCCCTGATCACCGAAATCGTGGTCAATGGCGACGGCTCCGACGAGTCATTGAAGGCAGAGCTGGAGAAGCTGTTTGCCGGCAAGAAGATGGCTGACATGGCGGTGGTGACCGCCGATGAGAAGGTCTTGAACGAAGTCGCCCAGTTCACCGGAGGCACCGACCAACTCAGCGTGATCCTGCTGGTCTTCGCACTGATTGCACTGGTGGTCACCGGTCTGGTTGTGGTCAATACCTTTGCCGTAGTCATTGCCCAGCGCACCCGCGAACTGGCACTGCTGCGCATCCTGGGCGCCAAGCGCAAGCAGATTCGTAGCTCGGTGCTCATCGAAGCACTGCTCATTGGCATTCTTGCCTCGATTCTCGGTGTCTTGCTCGCCGTCGCACTGATGGCGGGCCTGATCCAGCTGCTGCACGTGATGGTGCCGGAGATGTCCTATGCGGCGTTGGCCCTGACCCCGCAGGGATTGGCCATCCCAATTCTCGTCGGCGTGCTGATGACTGTGGTCGCAGCGAGCCTGCCGGCTCGACGGGCGATGAAACTCGCACCGCTGGCGGCCTTGCGCCCCTTCGACGCTGCCAGCGTGAAGAACCGTGCCGGCAAAGCCCGGATCATCTTCGGATCGCTGTTCGTGGTGGCCGGCGCCAGCTTGCTGGCCTACGGCGCGATCCAGGGGGATCTGGTAGTCGCCTTCCTGGGCGGCCTGGTTTCCTTCCCGGGGATCCTGATGCTGGCTTCGCTGTTCGTGCCGAGCAGCGTTTCCGGGATCGGCAAGGCCGTGGCTGGCAAATCGACGGCGGGAAAGCTCGCGGCCCTGAACGCCGTGCGCAACCCGGGCCGAACCACCGCGACGGCAACGGCACTGCTGATCGGCGTGACCTTGGTGTCCATGATCATGGTCGGCGGCCAGACCGCCAAGGCCAGCTTGAACAACGCTGTGGCCGCAGAATTCCCGGTCGACATGATGGTCTCCTTCTATGACCGCCAAGTTTCAGGCGCCGAGACCAAGAGCATGCTTGAGCAAATCAATGGCGTGGACGGGATTACCGCCAGCTCCAGCTTCACCTCCGGATATGCGGATGTGGACATGGGAACCGATGAAATGTTCAACGCCGAGGTCATGTCCGTTGATCCCACGAGCTTCGCTGACGTTGCACTGGATCCGAATATCGTGCCGGCAGATGGCGAAATCGTCTATGTGCTGGGTAGTCCCGAAAACCCGACGGTGGAAGTTGGCGGGCAAACGCTGGCAGTGAAGAATTCCGAGGCCATGCTCTCAGGAAATATCGTCACCGAGCAGACTTTCAGCAAGCTGGAAATCGATGAAGCCAATCAGTACTCGGGGATCCTGATCAAGGTGGATTCCGACGTCAATGCAGCGGGCGTCAACGAACTGGTCACCAAGGTTTCTGCCATCACCGGCGTTGAATCATCAATGATCAATGGCGGTGTGGTGATGAAGTCGATGTTCTCCCAGATCATTGACGTGCTGCTGATGATTGTCTCTGCGTTGCTGGCAGTGGCGGTGCTGATCGCCCTGATCGGCGTAGCCAACACGCTCAGCCTCTCGATCCTGGAACGCACCCGGGAGAATTCCCTGCTTCGTGCCCTGGGCCTGAAGAAGAAGCAGCTGCGCGGCATGCTGGCGACCGAAGCGGTACTGATTGGCGGCGTCGCAGCCCTGCTCGGCTTGGTGCTGGGTGTGGCCTACGGCCTGCTTGGAGCCCGCTCGGCACTCGCGTCCATGGGAACGATGACCTACGAGATCCCATGGTGGCAGCTCGCACTGGTCCTGCTGATCAGCATCGTGGCAGCGCTCTTGGCATCGGTGACTCCGGGCCGCCGCGCCGCAAAGTTGTCGCCGGTTGAAGGATTGGCCGTCGAATAGCCGGTAGCCAGCCAAAGACAGTGGTCCTGAAAGCCAAGGCTTTCAGGACCACTGTCTTTTCCGCAGGTGCGGCTCAAGCCCATAGGCTGTAGACATGAAAATTGAACTCACTCGATTCCGAGTTCTGCCAGGCAAATCAGCGCTAGCTAATGAATGGCTGGAATTCCTGAACAGCAATATGCCCGCGGTGCTTGAAACCCTGGAAGGCGAAAAGATGTACGTGGAGACGATCTTCAGCGAAACCCTGGATGGTGTCGTCTACCTCTACTGGTACAGCATCCAAGGCGAGGGCGGTGCCGCGGTGCAGGACTCTGCACATGAAATCGACAAGGTGCACCTCAGGTATTGGAAGCAGTGCATCGATCCAGGCTTCGCACCCCAAGAGCTGTCCCCGCGGGTGGTCATGATCCCTGAACGCGTGCAGCGCAGCATGGTCTAGAGGCGAAGCACCAGGGCACGAGGTCCAGAACTCGCTATGGCGAATTCTGGACCTCGTGCCTTGTTCTGGATGTTCAGCTGCGCAGGGTAATCGTCGTGGCCATGGCCGGGGAACGGCCGGTGGTCACGAAGCCTGAGATATTGGAGCCAGGGTGCTTGATGATATCCGTGATGGATCCCAGATGGCGGCTCAAATCGATCTTGTCCTCGGGGGCCGCGAGCACCAGATGGAAACCGAACTCCTGCAACGCGCGTATGCCTGCCGCTGCATATTCGGAGTTGGCTTGAATGAACGCCTCGTCGATCATCACCGTGCCGTAGGAAGTGAACCCGGCTGAAGCGAAGCCCAGCTGGTAGGCCAGGGCAGCACCCATGATGAAGGATGTGAAGCGCTGGCCTTCGCCGCCGGAGAGCGTCCCGGGTTCCAAGCCGGTCTCAATCTCCCCATTGGGCTTGTGCTCATTGCAGCTGATCATCACATGCTGGCGGACATCGAGCACGGTCGAACGCCATGAAGCCATCGCCGGGTCGCTGAGTGCGGTAACCAGTGCCTCCAGCGCTTGGTAGGAGCTGGCCAAGGTGGATTCGTCCTTGGTGGTGTAAGCCTCCTGCAATGCGTCCTTCAGGTCCTTGCGGAAGGTACCGGCCTCAACTGGAATCGCATTTACTGCTTCCAGGCGAAGGACCGACCCATGCTCGAAAGTCACCTCTGCCAGAATCTGGTTCAGCGGCTTGATGCGTTCGGAGATCATCCGGCGCTCTTCATCCAGCAACTGCAAGAGGTCGCTGAAGCGTTCATAGGAACGGTTCGCGAAGTATTCGCGGAACTGCGCCTCATGGTGCGGCAGGCCGTCGGCCACGATCTGATCGTGCAGCTGCGCGTAGTGCTCAGCTGCTTCAGCGGTGGTGCCATGGGTTTGCGCGTGCGAGTTGCCGAATTCACGGGCAAAACGACGGAAGGTTTCGCTCAGCGCGCCACCGATTTCCTGGCGCTGCGACTGCAAGGAGTTGACCTGGCTGCCCAACTGGAGCTTGACCTCGGCAAAGGCTTCGCTGATTTGTTCACTGGCAGGGCAGTCGCCTGCAAGCACTTGCTGGAGAACCGGGCCAAGCAGCTGATGCTGGCGCAGCGCGGACGGGATGCTCTGCTCCCATCCGGTCCCCAAGTCATCGCTGGTGGACAGGATCTGCTGTGCACGCTGCACCTGCAAGCCAAGATCTGCAATGCGTGAACGAACCAGTGCGAGGTCCCCGACCAGGGTTTCTGCCTCGGCCTTCGCCGTTTCGATTTGCTGGCGAACCCGGGAGGAATCCCCGGACAATGCCAAGGCATCGCCGAGCTTCTGCTCGCTGCGGCGCAACGCTTCCAGTGCCTCGGACGCGTCGAACTGGCCAAAAGTCCGCTCATCGGCAATGAGGGCCTGCAAGAGCTGGGTTTTGGCCACGATCTTGTTCTTCGCCGCACTGCGTTCATCGGCAGCCTGGTGGGCCTGGACGATTTTCTCATCCAACCGTGCCGCCTTGGACTGCAACTCGGCAATCTTCGACTCGTTGGTGAAGCCCAGCAGGTACTCGGAAGCAGGCAACGTGCGGGTATCGCGCTCGAAGCTTCCGGTTCCTGATTTGATGGTGCCGGCCGGGGTTATCGCCTTGGGGTGCACATGCATGGCTGCATCGTTCTCAACACAGGCCAATGGGTAGTCGGCGGTGATCTTTGCCTTCAGCCAGGTTCCGGCTTCGCCGGGCGCGAAGTCCAGCTTGGCCACCAGGTCTGCCGGGCCAGCTTCAGCGGTGCGCGGCGGCTGGGAAATGTCGCTCCACCGCACGCGGCCCAAGCCGTCGAGTTGATCAATGGCGTGGGTGACTTGGGTGAGCAGCTCCCCGGGAACCAGCAGGGTGCGGGCCAAGGAGTGCAAGGCCTTTTCAGCGGCCAAACGCCAGGTACCGGCATCGGCCGAGACATCCATGAGCTCGCCAGCGAAGGGAAGCTGTTCTTCCTTGAGCGAGCAGGCCGAAGCGATGGCACGGCGGGCGGCTATCGAACGGTCATCGATATTGCTGGCCCGGCGCTGGTAGGAGCGGATCTGGTCAGCCAACGTTTCTGCGCGCTTGCGCAGGTTGACCAAGGTGGCCATGGCCTCGTACTCAACGGTCTGGGCATCATGCGTAATCGAGCTGAGCTGCTGCAAGGTACGTGCCGCGTTGGCTCGCAGCTCATCCAGGCCGGTGGCTGAGAATTCGAAGGCCAAGCCAGCATCCGAGGCCTGCTGCTGCAGGGTCCGGATGATGTTCTCCTTCTCGCTCAATGCCTTGCGAGCCACATCGGCTTCCCGCTCCAGCAGCATCAGGGAAGCAGAGCCCGCAGAGTCGTGGGCAGCCTCCAGCGACGCCAGCTGGTCATCGAGCTTTTCCTTGCGCTGCCGCAGCTCGGCCTCTTCGGCCTTGAGCTTGGCTAGCTCCGTTTCGTGGGAGTTCAGGTCATTGCGCAGCACCAGCTGGCGGACCTGGGTTTCCAGGGTGTGCACGTCGCTTTCCAGCAATTGCCGGGCGGTGGCGATCTGTCCAGCCAAGGAACGGTAGGCCTGATCCTGCTCCGGCACCTGCGCGAGCACGTCACGCTGGGCGCGGGCGGTATCCAGCTGGCGGTAGATGCCACGCAAATGGGCAAAGTCTTCCACTGCTGCGGACGCGGCCTTCAACGTGGCTGGTTCTTCCAGCACTTCGTGGCGGAAGAACTGGTTGACGCCCTTGGCCAGGCCCTTGCCATTTTGCAAGGTGCGCAACAGGGCAAAGGCCTTGTCGCTTTCGACGCCTAAACGGCGGCGCAATCGCTCAATGAAAGCCTTGTGGGTATCGAATGCCTCGCTCGGTGCCAGGGCCTTGGACAGCGAGGACACGGTAAAGCGGCGCGGGCCGTGGTTTTCCAGCTCCGCAATATTGACCTTGCCCTCGCACAACAGATAGTGCTTGGAGACCTGTCCTTCCAGGCCGGCATCGGGCAGATCGAAGACCGCGCCGGCTGTAACGGTGTTGCCCATGCCATCGTCGTAGCTGAGCACGATGGCGCTCCACGTCGCGCCGGGGCGCTGGTAGACAGTGCCGGCGCTGGTTTTGAACTTGCGCCCGCGCATGTAGGAGAACGTGGTGCGGCGGTCCTCGCGGGTGGCCGCGTCATTGGCCGATTCGTTCAGGCGGGGCGTTGCAAAGAAGACGTGGCCCATCGCATCGAACAAGGTGGATTTGCCCACGCCTGGATGGCCGGTGACCAAGGTGCCGGCGCGGTCCACGGCCAGATCATGCAAGCCGTGGAAGGTTCCCCAGTTAACTATTTGAACCCGGATCAGACGATGCTGTCCTGGGTTGAGAGCCCCGCCCAGCGGGAGAGTCATTTCAATGCTCATCGGTTACTCCTGCACCAACTCGGGGGTCTGCTCTGCGAGGTCATCAGTTTCTTCGGCTCCCAGGCTGAAAGCTGGATCATTAGCGTCGATTGCCGCGATGTAGCGTGGTATGTCCTGGATATTGGTGATCGGCAGCGCCATCGCCAGGGCCGGGGAAATGCGGAACTCGTTCTCCAGCTCGGTGCCGGTCAGCAGGCGCAGAGCCTGCAGACGGGTTACCGCAGCATCGCAGGATTCGGCAAAGCGCTTGTCATCCCGGTCGGAGGTCTGGCGGTGCTCGGCCAGGATCTCGTGCATGCCCGCACGCGAAATCACGGCATCGCTGCCGCTGCCCGAATGCTGTTCGAGCAACAGCCGCAGCCGCAGGGCGAGCAGGGTTTCATCACGCTTCAGCGGACGGCGCGGAGCAATAGGGGAAGTGTGGACCTGTTCAATCTGGACGGGGGCAAGCATGGCGATCTTGCGGTCCATGTCCAGCTGCAGTGCCAAGAAGATCTCGGAGAAGTAATCGCTGATGCTCTGCTGCTGGTCCAGCAGCAGTTGCCAAGCCGAGGCATCGATGGACCCATCAAGGTACGGGCCGCGCAACAACCGGACCAGCAGCTGGCGCAGCGGCAGCGGGAACTTCCCGGTGTCGCCCTCGAACAATGGTTCGGTGATCGGTGCGGCGTATGAATCGCTCTTGGTCATAGCGGCTCCTTCGTAAAGCTTAACGCGGGCAGGATTGCGGTTCGCATCGAACCATCGAGTTGCTGGAAATGGATGCTGAGCAGATCGCTCTCGTTCAGCGATTCGCCATTGGTGCGCCCGATTTCCACGAGGGCACGAATGGAATTCAAGTGCCGTTGCTCGGCATCCAAGGATTCGAAGACTTCATCCAACCGGATCGAGCCGGAACTGGACTGGCCCAGATGCCGGGTGATCGATGCACGCAGCAATGGCATGTCCGCCTGGGGCGTCGAGGGATGACGCACAATGTCGGCTTCGCTGAATTCTGGCGCTTGAGCCAGCGGAGGCGGAGCCACATGCTCGGATGGGTCGTAGATTCCAAGACCGGAAAGGGTGACGAACTGCGGAGCGAAGAGCTCCATCGGGGCCAAGCCGCTGCGGGGTTTCAGGCTCGTGGATTTGCTGATCGCTAGTTCAGCTTCGCGGACCGCTTGGCGCAATAGCTCGGCCTGCTTGTAGTCCTCGGACTGCACGAATGCGTGCAGGGATTCAGAGAGCTTGCCATAGGAGGCATGGACTTCAGCTGCCTGGCGGCGCAATTCACGCAACAGGTTAGTGAGGATCTGGCGTTCGGGCGTTTCCAGGTCATCTACGAAGTCGCGGTCCAGGACTTCGGCCAATGCGGCGCGGAAACGCTGCTGCGCTTCCGGGGAGTTCAGGAATTCAGTGAATCCGCTGAAGGTTTCGCCTTCGGCAGTGGAACGCAACTGACGGTCAGCTTCAAGAACCTGGCCCACAGCTACGCCCTTGGCTGTGGAGGCATCCAGAATGCCTTCACGCAATGAATGGAGCATATCCTGGACGCCGTCGCGCATGCGTCGGAAATCTGCTGGCAAACTCGATGCCAGATCGAGTACGGAACGTGTTGCCGACAAGGCGGTCGTGCGAGAAAGCACCGCCGGGTCATCCCCGCTGCGCAGCTGGTCGATTTGGGCTTGGCGCAGCGCGATCTGGGATTCGAGGGCACGGATACGTGCTTCGGGATCCGGATCGGTTTCGTGGGCCAGCGATTCCAGGGAAGAAAGCAACGTGTTCAGGCGAGACGAGTTCAAATGCGAATCGTCGGTGGAAAAATCCGCCAGGTAGCGCAGGGTGCGCAGGGTCTGCGCACTGGGTTCATACACGAAGCGCCCATCAATCAGCGGACGAGCCAGAATTCCCTGTTTGACCCATGTTTCGGCGAAATCCTGGGCCGAATACGAGGCGGGAATCTGGTCATCGCTTTTGCGCGCTTGCTTCAGGAAGGAATCCAAGGAGGCATGGAAAAGTTCCAATGCGATCCGTGAACGGTCTGCGGTGAACTCTGCGCGGATGAAGGCCACAGCCCACGGCTGGGCGGTCAGAAGCCGATACGCTGCCGAGCTTTTGAACTGCTGGGACTGAAGCCACAAACTATTCGCGCGGTGCGAGGGCTGCATGTACTTCCTTGATCTTTGGGACGCCTAACCAATCAATTCTAAATCATTGGACTCCTTCCAAAATGTGAGCTCCCTAAAAGCTGAATGTTAGACATCGCTCAAGTTCGGTAATTCATCCTGAAAGGGTGTTGCCTCTAGCGCTACCTGTGTAGGGTCGAAATAACCAGATGACAACTCGTTTTCTTCCGGCCTGGCGGGCACGGTGGAGGTCACGGAGGTCGAAGCCATTGAAGAATCCACGATTGGTGATTTCGCTCGGGTTGGCGCTGGGACTTGCCGGGTGCAGTGCTTCACAGGAGCCGCCAACGCCGGCCCCGGATCCTGCTGCCGTTGAAAAGGCTGAGCAGGAAGAAGCACGAGTGGACGGCGTGAGAGCCGAGATCAACCGGCTAGCTGACGGATACGACTATGACGCGGCGATTAAACTCGCCAAGAAAGACAGCGCCGAACAGCTGAACCAGATGGCCAGCGGCCTAGAGGAAGAGAAAGGGCAGGTTTCAGCTTGGGAAGAGCCGAACAACATACCTCACCTGTTCTTCCACTCGCTGATTGTCGATCCCGGCAGGGCCTTTGACGAAGGCAGCAGTTCGCAGGGGTACGCCGACTACATGGTGACCCAGAAGGAATTTGCAGCCATCCTCGACGAGCTGTATGCGCGTGATTATGTCCTGGTCAACCCGGAAGATTTCGCCTCGCTCGACGGCCAGGGGCAGATGGAGTATCGGGATATCATGCTGCCCCAGGGCAAGAAGCCAGTGGTGCTGTCCATCGATGACCTGAGCTATTACGAATACATGGAAGGTGATGGCTTCGCCAGCAAGCTGGTGCTGGATAAGGACGGCAAGGTCCGCAACGAATACGTCGATGCGGAGGGAAAAACGCAGGTTGGCGCTTTTGACGTGACCACGATGGTCGATGACTTCGTAGCGGAACATCCCGATTTCACGTATCGGGACGCTCGCGGCCTGATCGCAATGACCGGATACAACGGGGCATTCGGCTACCGCACCTCTGCCAGCCAGTATCCCCAGAGCAAGACTCTGGAAGCTGACCAGAAGAAGGCTGCGGAGATCGCAGAAGCGATGAAGAACAGCGGTTGGGTTTTCGCGTCCCATTCGTGGGGGCACATTGCCACTGGGACGGTCAGCATGGATCGGCTCAAGCGGGACACCAAACTGTGGAAAGCCGAAGTGGAACCGATCGTGGGAAGAACCGGGCACTACATCTATCCTTTTGGATCGGATATCGCCCGGACCCAGCGTTACGCGGGGGACCGGTACCAGTTCTTCAAAGACCAGGGGTTCGGTTACTTCTACGGCGTTGACGGTACGACTCGCACATGGATGCAGCAGGGTGATGAGTACCAGCGGCAGATGCGCATCAATGTGGATGGGTTGCAGTTCGCCAAGGAACTGCGCGGTGACCGGCCAGTCCTGGGAAGTTTCTTCAAAGTCGAGGATGTGATTGACCCGGCGCGCGAATGACCGGGCCAATCGATCATCAAGCTACAAAGCCATGAAGGCACCGAGCTGCGCGAGCGCCGATGGGTTGGAAGGCAGATAATCGGTGAGCCTTTCGCTGCGCACGATGATGGCCTTCCATTGGCCGCGGGAAATCGCAACGTTGATGCGATTGCGGTTAAGCAGGAATTCGATGCCACGCGATGCATCGGTGGCGCTGGAACATGCCATGGTCATCAGCACAACTGGTGCTTCCTGTCCCTGGAACTTGTCAACCGTTCCCACCTTGACCGCCGATAGGCCTTCAGCTTCGAGGACATCGCGCACCAGATTTACCTGGGCATTGTAGGCAGCAACTACCAGGATGTCAGCGGCGCCCAATGGACGGGCAGGCATGCCTGCCCCCGGACTCCACATCATCCCCAGATGCTCGCGGACCAATCGGACAATAGCCCCGGCTTCTTCGGCGCTGCTGACCGTGTTGCCTCGATGTTCAACGAACACCGTCTCGACCCCGGCCGGTGTGCCTTCGAGCTGCCGCAACCCGGCGGCGTCTGCCGAGAACAGCTGGTGGTCATAGCTCAATGCCGAAACCTTGGCGCAAAGCGCTGGATGCATTCGCCATGAAGCTGCCAGGAAGTACCCTAATTCGGCTGGCAGCACGGGTTCGCCGCCGGACAGCCAGCCGAGCGCCGATTCGTCCACCGGCTGCGGATGAGTGCCCTGGGTGACCTGGGGCAACTGCTGGGGATCACCGAGCAGCAGCAAATTGCGGGCTGCTCGTGAAACTGCCAAGGTATTGGCCAGTGAGAACTGCCCGGCCTCATCGATCACCAGCAAATCCAGGCTATCTGCGGGGACTTTCGAACCGGTCAGCGTCCAGGCAGTACCTCCAATGAGCCCGCCGCCCGATGCGTGGAGAACTTCAGCCAAAGAATCCTTGGACGTGCCGGCCCAGGGGACCGGATCATCGTGCTTGACTTCCTTGGCTACTGCCTCGGGATCGACCCCGGCCTCCACCGCTTTCCGCAGGACGTTTTCA
Organism: Glutamicibacter sp. NPDC087661; assembly: GCF_044743275.1. Lineage (NCBI taxonomy): Bacteria > Bacillati > Actinomycetota > Actinomycetes > Micrococcales > Micrococcaceae > Glutamicibacter > Glutamicibacter sp. NPDC087661. The sequence continues at coordinate 190,152 of NZ_JBIUWE010000006.1, read as the reverse complement.
ACTACTGCATGGGACTGGGCAACCACGCCAATCTTCCATCCGTAATCAACGAGTTCACGGATCACATGCGAAGCGACGAAGGTCTTGCCGGTCCCCGGAGGGCCTTGTACCGCAAGATAGGAATTATCAAGATCCTTCAACGTCTCGACCACGGCAGGATAGATCTGCGCCTGTCCATCAACCAGGGCTGGATCCACCGGTGCCGCAAGGGTTTTCAGGCGTGGCGGAATCCGCCGCAGGATGTCGATGCCCGGCCGTTCCGGAAGCACCGGTACGGTGGAGCCCACCCGCTGGGCGATCTCCTTGAGCGCTGCATCGATGCTCATCGTCGCCAACGGCTTATCCGGAGCCAATGCGCATGGATGGGCACCGTAGGCAGGGATCTTGCCGCTGGTTTTCTCCGCAATGGTAATCCAGCCCGGACCGAGCTCGACTACGGTGGCGTTGAATGCGCCGCCGCGCACGGAGTCGTCAACGGCCATGCCTTCAGGCAACGGAGCATCAAACATGGCGAACACTGATGAGCCGGGGGAGAGCAGGGATCCTTCCGCCAAGGTTCCCTGCAATCTCGTCACGCGCGTAGAGGTGCGCGCCCGAGGAGTGGCCTTATGCCAATCCTCGAGTACTTCCGCAGTGTCCACAATGAAAACTCCCCGGGCGTCGCTCCAATCATCCATTGGCGCGGACAAGCGGTCGAAGTGTTCCCACCAGAACTGCTTCTTTTCACGCCGGTTGTAACCGGTCGCAGCGGCGACCATCGCGATCGCGCGGTCATCGTTGCTCAGCGCGTGGGCGTGGGGAAGCTGCGCAAGGTAGTTTTGCAGCCGAAGCTCTTCGGCGGTGGGCTCGTATTCGTCTGCGGCCGGGCCTGGCTCAGGCATATCCGGCAGGGTGCCAGGCGCCTCATCGCTGAGCGAAAGCAGCCAATCCCGCAAGCGCAAAGTGGAAAGGCAGTCGTACTCGTTGTAATCGGCAATCGACTCGAGGATCGCTTCAGCGGCCCCGTCGTTCTTCGAATCCCGCGCCAGCATGTACTGGGCATAGGCGACCACCGATGCTCCGGCATCGGTGACATCCCCGGAGCGAAGGTGCTCTCCCATGTACAACGGTTCAAGCTTCTTGATGGAGTATGAGCGGGTGGAAACCACCAGGGCGTTACGCACGGTCTCGTAGAGATCGACAAGCAGGTTCTCACGCAGCCACTGGTCGACTTCGTCCTCACCGGCAATGTGCACCTGCGAGAGCTTGCGCAGGGCAGTTTTCTCATAGGGCGCATAGTGGTAGACCTTCATGCGCGGGAACCGCTGGCGGCGTTCTTCGACATAGGCAATGAAGTCCAGGAAGGCTTGGCGTTCTTCGGCGCGGCTATGCGCCCAGAAGGGTTTGAACACCGGCACCCCGGTGTCATATTCGATGACGCCGAAGAGGTATTCCAGGCCCCAGGAGCCGTCGGAAGGTTCCTGGTAGAGCGGGTCGCCCTCGAAATCGAAGAAGATGTCGCCTTGATCAGGCCGCGGCAGCGAAGAGATCGGGCCTTCGTTCTTCACCCGGTAGGAGACGCCGTGGACCATGCCATCGCTCTGGGCCAGCCCCAGCTGCATTCTGGCCTGCTCCGCGGCACGGTGCAGCGAGGTGCCTGGTCCATCCTCTAGCCCGGCGAGCTGGTCAATGGTGGAAATGCCGCGGGCGCGAAGTTTTTCTCGCTGCACCATGGACATGCCAGCGACCAATAGCAGGTCGCGAGTTTCCTGGGCCTGCTCTTCGCAATAATCGCAACGGCCGCATAAGCGCAGTTCATCGGAGTTCCACCGAACTGGCTGGTTGGCCGCACGGTGTTCCTGCACCATCTTCACGAATCGTTCACGCTGGGCCCGGAAGACTGGCAGCACTTCATCAACCCGATGCACCGAATGCGTCCCGTCGCCGAGGACCAGCGTTGCCGAGGTGGACACGGGGAGCCCTTCTGCCAGCATCTGATCCGCGTAGGCTGCGATCTGGAGCAGGGCACTGACCCTTGCATGGCGGGCGAGCTTGGTATCCCATACGGCCCAGGTGCCGTCCTCCTGGCGGACCAGGAAGTCGGCAAAGCCAATGAAAGCCCCATCGAAGAAGGTGGCCTGGAAAATGACATCGGCGCCGTTGCGAAGCACGTGCATGGTCGCCTCGTGGGCTGCCCGAAGACCGGCCGCAGACATCTGTGGGCGATCAGTGAATTGCTTGACGCCTGTTCCCGTCGCCGGGTCGTATTCGCCATAGGCAGCTATCAGGTCTTTGAGGACGTTCTGCTCATGGGCGTCGCCGAGCACCGCTGTTCGTTCCAGCATTTCGTCTCGTGCCTTGTCAGGCTTGGGACGCAGGCCGAGTTTCACATCCAGCAGGTACAGGGACTGGTAATTGCAGTCAACGGAGACTGACAGGTCACTCGCTGAGAAGATGAACTGATCATCTAGAAAGAACACGGGGCCTGGGCCTTTCGTTGACTTGTTTCCTACCTAGTCAACGTAGCACCAGACCCCGACAGATTCGCTGATGCCGCTTAGGACAGCTCGTCTTTGTTCTTCTTGGGGCCGCCAAGAACGAGCGAGAGAATGGCAACGCCGGCAGTCACCGAGTTCACCGCTGGCCACGCACCGATTTTCTTGGCCAGCGGATGCGAAGCGCCGAAGCCTCCGAGATAGGCGCTGATCAAGGCAATGGCTTTAGCGGTTCCAGCATCTTTCTTCCAAAGCAGGAAGGCGCCGGCACCTGCAGCACCGAGCACAACGGCAGCCAGCGGGCGCTTCTTGGTGGCACGACCGGTAGCGTAACCGCCCACTAAACCGGTGGTGGCCAAGGCGGTTGAAACGATGCGAGACATGAGACTCCTCCAGATATACGGCACAGTGTTCCGCTTTGCAGACTATGCCCGTCACCTGTGATGTTTCCCAGAAAGTCGGGAAATGCACTCGCCGGTCACTATGTGGCCGGTGGGGCTTGCAAGAATGAGTAATACCGAACGCCGATGAGGAGCAGGAATGAATCTAGATTTTGCCCAGGCCTGGGAGCGGCTCTCGCAGCCGGTGAACGTGGCCCTGAACCAGTGGCAGTGGCTGATCGTTGCGTTCTTGATCCTGCTATTGGTGGTCCCTCGTCCGGTCTGGCGGATCACCGGCTTGTACTCCACGCTGATTCATGAGCTCGGCCATATCATCGCGGCCTTATTCACGGGCAGATACGTGGCTGGCTTGCGGCTGGGCTGGGACCATTCCGGAGAAGTGCGGAGCATTGGACGGGGCAAGATTTCTGTCATCATCTCCGGGATTTTCGGGTACCCCGCACCGATATGGGTTTCAGCTTTGATGCTGTGGGGCATATCCACGGGCTATTCCGGGCGGGCGCTCGGCATCTACGCGTTGCTGTTCCTGCTGGCGCTGATCTTTGTCCGAAATTGGCCGGCCTTTATTGTGTGCACTATTAGTGCACTCGTGGCATTGGCAGTGGTCTTCTTTGCGCCGGTCGAAGCGTACCTGTACCTGGCTTTGCTTATCGCCGGGTTCTTGCTGCTGGCTGGCCTAAAAGACTTCGTCAAGCTTCTTTCGGTACATGTTTGGAGACGCCACGATATCGCCCAGTCCGATGCGTACCTGATCGCCGAGGCTACCCGGACCTTCGCCTCATTGTGGGTGGTGGTGATTCTTGTTCTGGGTTCCGGCGGCCTGTGGTGGGCACTGCAGAGCTTGTCGGGACTATTCTGAGCCCCTGCGCAGATCGCGTTTGGTTTTCATGCGGCTAGCGGTCCAGGCCGCCACGGCAACCAGCCCCATGGGGAGCAGCTTCGTCTTGCGCTTAGGCTTCGTGGATGGATCCCTCTCCATATCTTGCAGCGGGTCGCCACCGTGCTTGATACGGATTTCCTGGGCCTGGACGAGATCCTTGTATGTTGCCAATTCCTGCTTGGCTACCAAAGTGTCATCACGCAGTGGAAGAAGTACGTCATCTATGGCAGGCATGCCCGTGCGAAGCTGGCGGAGGCGGATGAATTCGATATCCACCAAGGCTCCGAGGAGCAAAGCGATGTTGCTGATCCAGCAAGCAAGAATCAAGATGATCACCCCGCCAATGGTTCCGTAGGTGGCGGAGTAGCTGGCGAACTGCGAAACATAAATACTGAAACCGAATACCGACAGTCCCAGGATCACCAGAGCTGTCAGTGTGCCGGGCGAGAACCAGCGGAATTTCGTTGGCTTGACGTTGGGGGTGAAGTAGTAAAGCAAGGCTAGAACCAGGAGCAGCATAATGAGCATCAATGGCGGCTTGGCGATATTCAGCACGAGCACAAAGCTGTCGCCCATGCCAATAATATTGCCGATTCCGCGGGCGACGGAGCCAGAAGCGAGCAGCAGCACCAGGGTCACGACGGCAACCAGCATGATCAGCACGGTAATCAGGAACATCTGAGGACGCCGTTTCCACTGGGGGCGGCCTTCCGGTGCCCCATACAGCCGGTTCAACGCGCGGCTGAATGCCGTGACATATCCAGATGTACTCCACAGCGCGCCGAGTGAACCGGCCAGGATTGCCCAGAACGTTCCGCTAGCTTGGGATGCCAAGCCAGCGAGCAGCTGTTCGGCCGTGTCGAGCAATTGCTGGGAGTCGCTACTTGCAGATTGTCCGTTCGGGGCGAGGCTCTGCTCTAGCAGCTCCATGATCCATTTGGTGCCGCTTTCGCTGGCACCGGCCAAAGACAGGAGCGAGATCAATGCCAGTAATCCGGGGAACATGGCAAGAACCATGAAATAGGACAGGGAAGCGGCAACGTCTAGTCCATCGTTGCGAAAGAATTCCCGCAGGGCCCGGGGGTAGCAGGTCAAGGATTCCATGAATCGGTCTTTGCTTGTGCTGCCTTGTACTGGCATTGAGTTCCCCTGTCTGACTGATGAAATCAAACCTACAGCGCTGGCTTCTTGAAACAAATTACCTCAGGGCAATTCAGCTGTCCTGTTGCTTGAACGCCGCGGTGTGTCCATCGCCCGGGAGGCCTTGCAGGTGGCAGCGAGGAAAAGGCCGTCTGCCGGGGAAAAATTGCCCCTTCGGATTGCCTGACGCCCTGGGTTTCGGACGCCGCTATTCCAGCTTTGGCGAAGGCGGAATGCAACCTTGAAGGGAGCTGGGCACGGCCCAGAAATGAATTGCAAGCTATATCACAGCGAGCTGGATAATCTCCATTTTTGGAAAGTAACATTTTCGTTGCTTGATATGGGGATCATGGTGATTTTCGGACCCGATTCAAAATTTTTTTCTGGCCAATTGACCTGTATTTACGGGGTTTCTGACCGTTTCCTGAGTTGCGAGGGTGGTGGGTTGGTGCGTTATGGTCATTCATAACGTTTCGATAACACTCGCAGTGTTATGGGGAAACAGGTACTGCCGGGACTTCCAAACCGCTCACCAGGGCAGTATTTAATCAAAGTCGAAATGCGACGCTGAGTGGTGCACGAGGATGGTCTAGGAAGACCTGAGCGCGGGAAGAGCAACTGGAGAATCATGATCCAGCAGAAGACCAAGAACTTGATCCGCCGCGGTGGAGCCTCGCTGGCCGCCGTTGCAGTTGCCGGCACCGCAATCGTTGCAGCTTCCGCACCAGCTAATGCCGCAGGCACCTGGGACAAGCTGGCTCAGTGCGAGTCCGGTGGCAACTGGTCCATCAACACCGGCAACGGCTACTACGGTGGCCTGCAGTTCTCGCTGTCCACTTGGAAGGCGTTTGGCGGTTCGGGCATGCCTCACCAGGCTTCGAAGGCCGAGCAGATTCGCGTTGCAACCAAGGTCCAGGCATCCCAGGGTTGGGGCGCATGGCCAGCATGTACCGCAAAGCTGGGCATTAGCGGTTCCCCTTCGGGTTCCGCGACTCCTCAGAAGCAGGCTCCTCAGCAGCAGGCAGCACCAAAGCAGCAGGCAGCACCAAAGCAGCAGGCCGCTCCTAAGCAGCAGGCGGCCCCAAAGCAGCAGGCAGCACCTAAGCAGCAGGCCGCTCCGGTCCAGAAGCAGGCTCCCAAGCAGCAGGCAGCTCCAAAGCACGCTGCTCCAGCTCCAAAGGCACCAGTGTTCAACATTGACGTGACCGATTCGGGCAAGGACTACACCGTCAAGTCCGGCGATACCTTGGCTAAGGTTGCCGACCAGCTTGGCGTCAAGGACTGGCGTGGCCTGTTCGTCTTGAATGACGATCAGCTGAGCAACCCAGACCTGATCATGGTCGGGCAGACCCTGAACGTTCCAGCGAACTAATTCCGCAGAGCTTCAGATAACCCGCGTCGCGTATTTTTTACACGACGCGGGTTTTCCGTTTTCCAACTGCCTGCATCGAAGTGGTGATTTTCCGGGTATAGGCTGAGGTTCATGCTGCATTCCGAAGATGAGCGCGTGGCCGAAGGCCATATCCTGGGTTCGGGGTTCACCGCGCACCGATTGCTCGAGACGGCAGGTGATTGCCGTGTTACGGGGCCCGCGGTTTGGTGGGCTGGTCCTTTGAACGCGGAGAAGCTCGCAGCTCGATCCGTTGGCTTGGTATGTTCCGCCCTTAATGATCTTGCCGCTGCCTCACCATGGCTCGCCACAGCGACGCCGGATATCGCAGCGGCCTTCGCGTCCTCTGCCCACTTGCGCATCGCGGGGCAGAAACCACAAGGTTTTGCTCGATATTCGGGATTCTACCGAACGGCCGACGGCTGGATCAGAACCCACGCGAATTACCCTCACCATGAACGCTCGCTCCACTCTGCATTGGGAACATCTTCGGGGATTGACATCGCCGACGCAGTGGCAAGCCTTTGTGCCCACGATGCCCAAGAACGCATTATTGCCGCTGGTGGAATAGCCGCGCAGGTGCGATCCCGTCAACAGTGGCTCAGCTCGGCAGAGGGCCAAGCGGCCGGCAGCGGGCACTGGGCTCAATTCCGCATGCGCCCAACAGGTTCGGCTCCGGTCTGGAAATTTGACCCGCGTGCAGCAATGCCCCTTCGAGGGTTGAAGGTTCTGGACCTCACACGGGTCATCGCTGGCCCCACCGCAACCAGGACGTTGGCAGCACTTGGCGCCCAGGTCTTGCGCGTGGACGGACCGCTGCTCCCCGAATTGCCTTGGCAATATGTTGATACCGGATTCGGCAAGCGCAGCACGCTGCTGGATTTGAAAAACGCAGCAGGGCAGGCGCGGATCCACGAACTGCTGCAGGATGCTGATGCCGTCCTCTTGGGCTATCGCCCCGGGGCTTTGGCCAAGGCAGGGCTTGGCGGGGATGAATTAGCCCAGCGGTACCCGCAGCTCGTTGTTGCTGAATTAGGTGCGTGGGGCTTCGAAGGACCCTGGGCCCAACGGCACGGGTTCGACAGTATCGTGCAAGCTGCCACCGGCATCTCGGAGGCTTACCGTGGTAACGGGCAATCACCGGGCGCATTGCCGGTGCAGGCTTTGGACCACGCCACTGGCTACGGGCTCGCTGCTGCCGTCATCGCTTTGGTTCGGGCGCGCAGTGTCCAAGGGCGTACCGGGTCGGTGCGATTCTCCTTGGCTCGGACCGCTCATGCGCTGTTCGCCTTCGACGCCCCGCAACAACCCGTTCAATTCGACGGTGGCGTGCGGCTGAAGCGGGTGGATAGTACTTTCGGCACCCTTGACTATGTCCCGCCGCCCTTCAGTATGGCAGGCCAGGCGCTGGACTACCCTGGTCCGCCTGCTCCGTATGGAGAAGATGAACCAGTCTGGAACTAGGAAGCCAGAAGCGAGCGTGCGAAGAGCGAGGCTGGTTCCTGGAATGCGCTGGACAGTGCCAAGAAGCGTTCCCTGCTTTCATCGCCAGGCCAGTGGGCGGGCAGCATGAACTCCGGCAAGCCGGGGTCAAGGTAGGGAAGAGCACGCCATGAATCGACCATCGTGACATACCCCCGATAAGCGCTGGACGGAGCAATGTCGCTGGAATCCAGGGAAGCGGTGCTCTCCAGGAACGCTCGATGCAACGTGCCCAGGCGCTCAAGATCCCACCACTGCCCGGCAGCCTGCTGCGGTGGTCCGGGGAAGTATGGTTTCTGGGCGGTAAAAAGCGTCGCGTGTTCCCTGGCTCCCAGGGCACTGAGCACCGCCGAGACTTCCTCTCGCAGGTACTCGGGGAAAATCCATAATCCGGAGCCGAGCATGCCGCCGCCAAGCTGCAAGAAATGCTTGCGTACCTGGTGGCGCAAGGAGCGCAAGGTCTCTGGCAGGGAGTAGGCCACCAGGCACCAGGGGTCACTGCCTGACATTTGGCGCGGGGTGAATATTCTTCTGGTGCCACGCTCGAACATCTGTTGCGCCGCGCTCGGAACGCGCAAGGTGGAAGATTGCGCTGCTTCCAGCACTTCCCGGTCAATCAGTCGGGAGATGGCGGTTTGCGCCGCAGGGACCGAAACTCCGGCAGCATGTGCCAGTTCCACTATTCGGGTGCGCGCCACCGGAGTTTTCTCATGCCGTATATAAAGGCCGGTAATCGTGCGGATAATCGATGTGGCGCTTCCGCATCTCGCCTCGAAGTCATCGAGGCTCAGAGCCGTGAGGGAGGTGCTACTTGCCAATTTCGGTACGCACCGCGAACAGCTCTGGGAAAAAGGTCAGGTCCAGGGCGCGCTTGAGGAAGTCAACGCCCGAGGAGCCACCGGTGCCGCGCTTGAATCCGATGGTGCGCTGGACAACGCGCATGTGGCGGAAGCGCCATGCCTGGAAGTTGTCCTCGACGTCTACCAGGTCCTCGCAGGCTTGGTAGAAGCCCCAGCGGGTGTCCTCGGACTCGTAGATATCCTTGAATATTGGCACCAGTGCCTCCTGGAATGCCCAAGGCTTGGTGAAGTCCCGTGAAAGCACGTCTTCGGGAATGTCGTAACCGTGGCGGGACAGGGCGGCCAGGAACACATCGTAGAGACCTGGCTCGTGAAGCAGTTTGGACAGTAGCTCGTGGGCCTTTGGATCTGCCTCGTGGACCTTGAGCATGCCTTCATGCTTGTTGCCCAGAATGAACTCCACGGCGCGGTACTGGAAGGACTGGAAACCGGAGGAGGAGCCGAGGAAGTCGCGGAACTGTGCATATTCGCGCGGCGTCAAGGTCGCCAGGACCGACCACTGCTCGGTCAGGGTCTTCTGGATGTGCTTTACACGGGCAAGGCATTTCAGGGCCTTGCCGAAGTCATCGAGGCCCAGCAGGCGGCGTGCTTCGAGGAGTTCATGGAGCATGAGCTTGAGCCACAGTTCGCTGGTCTGGTGCTGGATGATGAAGAGCATTTCATCGTGGTGCTCGGGAACGCTGACCGGATGCTGCGCTGACAGGATGCGTTCCAGATCAAGGTAGCCGCCGTAGGACATCGTGTTTTTGAAGTCAGTGCGGACGCCATCTTCAATCGCGCGCTGATTCTCGGTCTGTGGCTTCGGAGTGCTCATATGCAGATATTATCAATAAGATTGCGACCGTCACAATAGTGAAAAACCGAATTGAGCCGACGAGGCGAAAAGATCTGCCGATGCCGGGAATACGTCCGGCGCCCCCGCTGTTGATACATGCATACGCATATAAATAGTGAAAGGCAAGAACAGTGAGCAAGTCAGTAGTCGTCATCAGCGGTGGGCTGGGAACCCCATCGAGCTCCTCGCTGCTGGGCCAGCAAATCGGAGAGAATATTGCCGCGCAGCTAGCTGCCGCCGGCGTGCAAGCCGACGTGAGCAATATCGAACTGCGTGAGCATGCTGGTGAAATCACTAATAATATGCTGACCGGTTTCGCCGCCCCGGGCCTGCAAAAAGTTATCGACGCAGTGGTGAATGCCGACGTGCTCGTTGCCGTCACCCCGGTCTTCACGGCCTCGGTCTCAGGCCTCTTCAAGTCCTTCCTCGATATCCTGGACCCTAAATCGCTCAACGGCAAACCGGTCGTGCTCGCTGCCACCGCGGGAACCCAGCGGCACCAGCTCGCGGTTGACTACGCCATGCGTCCGATCTTCTCCTACCTCAGGGCGCACATCATGCCGACAACGGTTTTCGCGGCTTCGGAAGACTTCGGGGGACATGGGTTGACCGGCACGCTGGCAGATCGCGCTCGCCGGGTTGCGCGAGAAGTCGTCCTGGCGCTGTCCCTGAACGAAGGGGAATTCTCCGCTGATGCGGATTTGGGGGATACCCGTTCCATCGCTCCCTCGGTCAGCGAATTCGCCGACCCCGATGATGAACTCTCCTCACTGCCCTTCGAAGCGTTGCTGGCAAACCTCAAATCCGGATCCTGAGTCGGCCGTTCCGCCAGGTTGCGCCCACGGCCATGCACCCGCACCGGGGCTCATGGCGGTGGGCCAAATCTTTTGCGAAAAGGAGCCCGAAGGACCACGAAAAGTCGAGCAGAATGTTAGTACGATGTGCCTTCAATCTCGAACCTCGGTACGATCAAGAACCGTGAGCTAAGTCATCTCTTCGAGATGGCGGCAGCCCCAAGAGGTTTGAACAGTAGTGAAAGGTGTAGCCGTCGATGCTATCCGAGGAAACAATCACGGCCATTGCCGATGAGCTGGTCCAGGCCGGCGAGACACGGACTCCCGTGCCGCGTCTGACCGCACGCTATCCAGAAATGACGGTAGAAGATTCCTACCGGGTCCAGAACCTGTGGCGCCAGCGCTCCGAAGCCGCTGGCCGCGTGCTGGTCGGCCGCAAGATCGGGCTGACCTCCCGCGCCATGCAGATGGCTACCGGAATCACCGAGCCTGACTACGGAATCATCTTCGATGACATGGTCTACGACTCCGGCGCGAAGCTGAAGTGGGAAGACTTCACCGGTGCCCGCGTAGAGATGGAGCTGGCCTTCAAGCTCAAGAAGGACATCGAAGGCCCGAGGGCGAACATTTTCGATGTGCTCGAAGCTACCGAATACGTCATCCCCGCTTTGGAAATCCTCGATGCCCGCGTGGAGATGGAAGGCCGCACCATTGTGGATACCATCAGCGACAACGCCGCCATGGGTGCCATGGTGATCGGCGGCAACCCGGTCAAGCCGGAGAACATCGATTTGCGTTGGGTCTCCGGGATCTTGTTCAAGAACCAGACCGTCGAAGAAACCGGTGTCGCAGCCGGTGTGCTGAACCACCCTGCCGCTGGCGTGTACTGGCTCGCCAACAAGATTGCCCCGCACGGCGACAAGCTCAAGGCCGGGGAAATCATCCTGGCCGGATCCTTCACCCGCCCGATGTGGGTCAATGCAGGGGATACCGTCTTTGCCGATTACGGACCGCTAGGAACTGTGACATGTCATTTCGAGTAGAAGCGGATCCGTCGCTGAAGGATGCGCTCAAGGACGCCGACCACTCGTTGGCAGGCATCTGGGTCTGTTCAGCTTCCCCGCTGATCGCTGAAATCTGCGCAGGTGCAGGGTTCGATTGGTTGTTCATCGATGGCGAGCATTCGCCCAACGACCTGCAGAACATTTTGGCCCAGCTGCAGGCCGTGCGCAGCTACCCGGTCGTTCCAGTGGTCCGCCCTGCGGTCAACGATCCGGTGGTGATCAAGCAGTTCCTGGACCTGGGCGTGCAGTCACTGATCATCCCGATGGTCAATGATGCCCAGCAAGCCGCCGCTGCCGTCGCCTCCTGCCAGTACCCGCCCAAGGGCGTACGCGGTGTCGGTTCCGCCCTGGCCCGCTCGGCTCGCTGGAACCGCATCCCCGAGTACCTGACCCGCGCTGATGAGACCATCACCATCATGGTTCAAATCGAAGCGGATGAAGCGGTGCGGAACGTCGAGGAAATCGTTGCCACCGAAGGTGTTGACGGGATTTTCATCGGTCCATCGGACCTGGCCGCCTCCATGGGCGTCATCGGACAGCAGAGCCACCCGGACGTGGTCGCTGCGGTGATCAAGTCCATCAATGCCGCCAAGGCCGCAGGCAAGTATGCCGGGGTCAACGCCTTCGACCAGAAGAGCGCCCGCGAATACATGGCCGCCGGCGCGGATTACGTCGGCGTGGGTGCCGACGTGGCACTGCTGGCGCGTGCCACCGAAGCACTGGCTGCAAGCTTCAATTCCGAGGCCCAAAGCGCTGCTCCGGACAGCTATTAGCCCAGTGTTCTAGGCAACCCTTCAGGTCATCATTGCGCGTCGATCGAGGCCGGTCGGCGCCAATGATGGCAACATTGAAGATGATGAGCCGCGAAAAGAAACCCATGAAGGCAGTGATGTTGCGCCTGCGCAACGGCTGGCCAATGCCCCTGGCGTTGCAGGGGGTCTTCGAGATACTGCAATCCGTGGTCTTTTGCCTTGCCCTGATCACCCTGCCGCTGGTCGCCGTCTATTTCAGCGGAGGCTTCCTCGAAGACTCGTTTGAGGCCATCTTGCAGTTCGGCGGCCTCATTTGGCTGCTTATCCACGGCGTGCCGGTGGAGATCCTGAATCTCGGCCCCGAAGCTGACCCCAGTTCAGTGACCGGATGGGTCACGCTGATCCCGTTGGGACTATCGCTGTTGCCGTTCTTGTTCTGCTTGCGTGCAGGACGGCGCATCGCTCGCGCTTCCTACACCGACCAGCTCTGGCAAGGGCTGCTCGGCGCCTTCGTGGCCTACGGGGCCATCGGTACCGGTATCGGGTTCCTCGCCAATAACGCGCATGCGCGGGTCAATATCATCGCGGCGACCTTCATTCCGCTGATCATCGCGCTCGTGGGCCTGATCATTGGCGCGCGGCGCGAAGCAGGCTCCTGGGCTCGCCTTTTCGGTGTCGATACGGCCGCCTATATCCAGCGGATCTCACCGCATCGCCGCTGGGCCGGATCCTACGTATGGCATGTGATCGTGGCCGGGTTCCTCGGCTATGTCGCTGCCGTGGGAATCTCCGGATTGCTGCTGGCCATCAACCTGGGCGTGCACTGGACCGACGTCGCCAACGTGTCGCAGGAGCTGCGCCCCGGCCCGATCGGCTCGGCCGCGCTGACCACGGTGCAGTTGTCCTTCATCCCGAACGCAGTGTTCTGGGTCTTGTCCTGGATCAGCGGCGGCGGTTTCAGCATCGGTACCGGCAGCACCCTGTCCACCTTGGAAACCACGGTGGGTCCGCTGCCGTCGATTCCGATGCTGGCTTCACTTCCTTCAGGCGAGATGGCCCATCAATGGCTGTTCCTGCTGATTCCCGTGGCCGCGGGCATCGTGGCCGGCTGGTACTTCTTGCGTGTGGGCGAGAACCACCTCGAAGACTGGTTTGCCCGTCGCATTCCGTTCAATGCCCTGTCGCTGGCGGCATCGACCGCGTCCTTGGCGGTCTTCACCGGCATTGTCTGCGGGCTGCTGAGCCTGATCGGTTCCTGGCTGTCATCCGGCTCCCTGGCCATTGGGCGACTGGTTGAGATCGGCCCGAACATGTGGGCGACCGCAGGTGCCTTGGCACTGCAAATCGGTGTGGGCACCGCGATCGGCTACTTGATTGCCCCGCTGTTCGAGACCGACCCGGTACTCGAAGGCTAGAGGCTTGCCGCTGTTGGCCTAGGTCAGGCTGGCCAGGACCAGCGGATCGCCATCGGGGCGGTTGATGATGATCGTCCCCAGCGCACTGGCAGTCGACTCCTCCATCACCAGCAGCACCGAATCATTCTCGGCAACTACCTGGATATCCTCGGCTTCAAGTTCGGGATGCTCGGCGCGAAGCTCGGAGATGGAGTTCTCCACCGTCACGTCGCTGATGCCAGCCGGCATCAGGTAGGTGACGGTCTTGAAGCTGTTTTCGCCGCCATCGACCTTGAGCGGAATACCGTTCTGGACCACATAATCCATCGTCGGGCAGGTGGTCCCGGCGATCTCGTAATCGCCATCTTCTTCCACGGGCTTGGGAACGGCGATCATGCACAGCTGGCCTTCGCTGCCTACTGCGACGTAGTGCCTGCCGAAGTCCGAGGTGGCCAGCAGGTGGCGGGTTTCCGCGTCGTAGGACTCGGTATCCTCAAAGCCTTCAGGAAGCTTGTCTTCATCATCCTGCGTTTGCACCAGAAGCGGCATGTATTCTTCAGCCGATGGGACTGGAGCAGCGGATTCACCGGTCTGCGGAATCCCGGCAGAACACGCAGTCAAGGACAGCAGCCCGGTGAAAGCCAGTGCAGAAATTTTCCCGAAATATGCCTTGGGCATGACTGCCTGGCTCCTTATGTAGAACTGTTTTCGCGCGTACGCCAAGAAGTCTAGCCAAAGGGCAGTGCACCTGCCATTTGGCCCCTTCGTTTGTGTCGGGCGCGCCTAGCTGGTCTGCGGAGCCAGATCCCACAGATGATGCATGACGTCATGCCAGGCATACTGATTCAGCGTTTCAATGGTAAACGCGGCACCGTTCGAGCGCAGGCCGCGGCGGGAATACTGCGCCGGGTCGATGCTCGACAGCTTCGCGGCGTAGCGGGCGGCGCTTTCGCGCAACAGCTCGGCGACCTGCCCTGCAGGCAGCGAATTGTAGTTTCCCTCATCGGCGGCCCGGTCCTGGTCCCAGTTGGGGAACGTCGGGTCATCGTGCTCAAGCATCAGGTCCAGGCGCCCGGTCATCACCTGCAGCATTTCGGCGACGTGGGCCACGTACTCCTGGTCGCTCCAGCGGGCAGGGTTCGTGCGGGTCTGCGCATCGGGGCGCGCGAGCACCTCGATGTAGCGGTCCACGCACACCGGAAGCTGGGTCATGGCATCGCCGGGCGAGATGCCGCGCACATCGACGGCGCACTGCGCGCATACCGTCTCCAGGACAACGGTCCAGTCCTTGCCGTCGGGAACTATCTGGCTCATCAGCATCTCCACTTCGAATGGAACTCTCAAGGCCAGTTTAGGGCCGGCGCGCGACAACGGTGCCGGGAAAAGGCTTGCGGATCGAAACGCCATGCAACATTGCGTCCGGGATGAAGCGCCGGCCCCGGCGAACCGTAGAATTGAATTCATGCGCATTGTGGTTTTGGTTTCAGGTACCGGTTCTAATCTCCAGGCAGTCATCGATGCAGTGGCCGACGGCCAGCTGGACAATGTCGAGATTGCGGCCGTGGGAGCGGATAAGCACGGCACCTACGGCGTGCAGCGTTCGGATGAAGCCGGAATCGAAACGTTCGTCGTGAACTTCAAGGACTACGCGGATCGCGGCGAATGGAACCATGCGCTCACCGGAAAGTGCTTGTCCTACGCCCCGGACTATGTTGTCTCCTCCGGTTTCATGCGCATCGTCGGCGAGGAATTCATCAATGCCTTCGACGGCACCTACATCAACACCCACCCTGCGCTGTTGCCGTCCTTCCCGGGCGCCCACGGCGTGCGCGATGCGCTGGCCTACGGCGTGAAGGTCACCGGCTGCACCGTGCACATTGCCGATGCCGGTGTTGATACCGGTCCGATCCTGCGCCAGGAAGCCGTGCCGATTGAAGAGCACGACACCGAGGAATCGCTGCATGAGCGCATCAAGCTCGTCGAGCGCCGCCTGCTCATTGCCACGCTCGCCGATCTCGCCAAGGGAAAATAGGGCGCTGCCCACCGCGTAAAATTGGTGGGGAGATGACTGAACCTACGCCGCTGCCTTTGCAGGCACCAGAAACCGAACTGTTTACCGAAGCAGAACTATCCGCCGCTTTGAAGGTCCTGTCGGTGGTGCACCAGCTGGATCCCGAGGATGAACGGCACATTGCCGTGCGCAGGGCCACCAGCAATATGTTCAAGGCGGCCAAGCGCTACCGCAAGTCCCAAAAGCGTGCCGAGATCAGTGCCGCGGACAGGGCGGTGATCGAGCGCACCGCCACCGGCTCGCCGCAACGGCTGGATGACGAAACCCTCGGCCTGGACCTGAGCAGTTCAACCGGAAGCGCAAGCGCCGGGGAATTCCGCAAGCCGCGTGGCTGCTACATCTGCAAGCAGCGCTACACCACCGTGGATGCCTTCCACCATTATCTTTGCCCTGACTGCGCCGCACAGGGACGCGAACGCAGGGACGCGCGCGCGGACCTGAGCGGCAAGCGCGCCTTGCTGACCGGCGGGCGAGCCAAAATCGGCATGCACATCGCGCTGCGGCTGCTGCGCGATGGAGCCCACACCACCATCACCACGCGTTTTCCCAAGGACGCCGCACGGCGCTTCGCGGCACTGGAGGACAGTGCCGAATGGATGCACCGGCTGCGCATTGCCGGCATCGACTTGCGCGACCCGGCACAGGTCATCTCCCTGGCCGACCGCGTCGCTGCCGAAGGACCGCTCGATATCCTGATCAACAACGCCGCCCAGACCGTGCGGCGCACGGCCAACTCCTACCAGCATCTGGTCGAATCCGAGCAGCAGCCCCTGACCGCGCAGTTGCTGCCTGGCAACGGGGGACCGGAGCTGTGGGGCGAAGCGAACCCGCCCTCCGAGCATCCCAAGGCCCTGGCCAGTGCCTTCCGCCTGGAAGAATCAGCCCTGCTGGCCCCGGCGGCATCGGAAAGCTACGATGCGCAGCAGCTGGCCGATCTGGCCATGAGGGCCGGCTCCGCATCGCTGGAACGAATCGCAGCGGGAACCGCAATCGATGCCGGGGGCTTGATCCCGGACGTGGTGACGGATAATTCCTGGACGCAGATCCTGGGTGATGTTGATGCCCTGGAAATGCTCGAAGTGCAGTTGTGCAATGTCACCGCCCCGTTCCTGCTCGCTTCGCGGCTGCGCCCGGCCTTGGCCGCCAGCGGGGCCCGGCGCAAGTACATCGTGAACGTCTCGGCGATGGAAGGCCAGTTCTCCCGCCGCTACAAGGGGGCCGGGCACCCGCACACCTATATGGCCAAGGCCTCGCTGAACATGCTCACCCGCACCAGCGCGGAAGAGATGCTGAAGACCGACCGGATCCTCATGAGCGCGGTGGACACCGGGTGGATCACCGATGAGCGCCCGCATGATGCGAAGGTCCGGAAAGTTGCCGACGGATGGCACGCCCCCTTGGACCTGATTGATGGCGCGGCCCGGGTGTACCAGCCGATCGTTGACGGGGAACGCGGCATTGACCTGTATGGCTGCTTCCTCAAGGACTATGAGCCATCGCCCTGGTAGGGGTCGGCGGAATCCTCCCCGGCTAGGACGCCAAGCCCGGTGATACCAACGGCCAGGGCGTAGGCGGGGTCTGGTATGCGGTTGCTCCGGACGGGAGACTGATCCAGTGATTCCAGCAAGCCAGGACCGTGGATTGCAGCGGGGCTGGACCTTCGCACGCCATGGCGTGCGAAGGTCCAGCCCCGGAACCCGCGGTTACCTGGCCAGGGCGAAGCGCAGGGTGCGCACTTCGAAAGCGCCCAGCTTCAGCGGCACAGCACCATCGGAAAGCTCGATGGCCTGCCCCGCCAGCTCATCTTCCAGCAGGCTCGCGGTGGCTGCAGACAAGGCCTGCGCGTTGACCAACAGGCTGCCGCTGGCACGGCGCCCCAGGGATTCATAGACCCGCACCACCAAATCGCCGGAGTGGTCCGCAGCCAGCTTCACGCTGGAAATCACCAGGCCTTCACCGGTGACCGATACCAGCGGGTCCACGCCGTGGGCGCCATGGACGACTCGCTCTGCGCTGTTGAGCAAGGCGCCGGCTTCTGTTGCCATGGCCACGTCCGCGCCGATGACCAAACCGTAGCGGTGGGCCTGCAGGCCTTGGTCGGTTTCAGGATCCGGGAAGCGCGGGGCTCGCAGCAATGACAGGCGCATGGTTGTCGTGACGGCCGCGTCCTTGGCATCGCGGGTGACATCGAATCCGTAGATGGAATCATTGACCAGTGCCGCGCCGAAGCCGGGTTCCTCGGCCAGCACGAAGCGGTGCATGGAAGTTTCGAACTTCGCCGCTTCCCAGCTGGTATTCACGTGGGTGGCGCGCTTGTGGTAGCCGAACTGGGTTTCGGCAATTGCATGCTCGGCACGGATATCCAGCGGGAAGGCGACCTTGAGGAATTTCTCTGCCTCATGCCAATCGGTACTCTGCGAGATCTGCACGGTCCGCGAGCCTGGCGCCAGCGATAGTTCCTGGACCAGCGTGGATTTGGAGAAGCTGCGGGCAATCGTGATGACCTGGCTGCCGTCCTCGCGCGATGACAGCTCCAGGCTATCGAGCTCGCGCAGGTCGGTGACCTGGTTGCGGTAGTACTTGTCCACGTCCCAGGCATCCCACATGTTCGGGAAGTCCTGGTGCAATTGCAGCAGGTTCGCTTCCTGGCCCTCGGCAATAGTTTCACGGCCGGTAGCCAGATCCACCGCGGAGGCAATCAGGCCCTGGGCATTGACCGCCACCCGGATGACCGAGTTATCCAGGATGTAGCCGCCATCGGCTGCCGTTGCCCGGACCGCGGAAACAGGAACGGCTTCCACTTCCCTGGCCTGGCCGAAGGCCAGGTTATTGCGCGTGAACGCCGCACCGTTGAATGCAATAGGGGTGGAGCCCTCGCCAGCCAGCTGCTGCTGGGCGGCGCGGATCAGCGCCTCGGCCTGCTCGATGACCTGGGCGTAGCGTGCCACCACTTCGCGGTGCACCCAGGCGATGGAGGTGCCGGGCAGGATGTCATGGAACTGGTGGAGCAGCACGGTTTCCCACAGTTCGTCGAGCTGCTCGTACGGGTACTCGGCCCCGGTGCGGATGGCTGCGGTAGCCGCCCACAGTTCGGCCTCGACCAGCAGCTGCTCGGTGCGGCGGTTGCCCGACTTGGTCTGGTGCTGGCTGGTCAGCGTGGCGCGGTGCAGCTCCAGGTAGAGCTCTCCCACCCATACCGGAGGGTTGGGCAGCTCGGCCTTGGCCCGGTCGAAGAAGTCGTTCGGGTGTTCCCACCGGACTTTCGCACTGCCTTCCAGATTGGCCAGGCGCTTGGCTTTGCCGGTCATTTCCCGGGTGGTGCCGCCGCCGCCATCGCCCCAGCCGACCGGTGCGATGGAGTTGTTGGCAAGCCGGGCTTCGCGGAACTGGCGCGAGGCCTTGGCGACTTCCTCCCCGGAGAGCTGCGAGTTGTAGGTGTCCATCGACGGGAAGTGGCTGAACACGCGCGAGCCGTCGATGCCTTCCCAATCGAAGGTGTGGTGCGGGAATTTGTTCTGCTGGTTCCAGGAGATCTTCTGGGTGAAGAACCATTCGAAGCCGGCCCGGCGCATCAGCTGGGGCAGGGCAGGGGAGTATCCGAAGGAATCGGGCAGCCATACGCCCTTTGAAGCGATGCCGAATTCGTCGCGGAAGAACTTCTGGCCGTAGAGGAACTGGCGGACCAGCGATTCACCCGAGGGCATCACGGTATCGGACTCGACCCACATGCCGCCCAGCGGCAGGAAGCGCCCGTCGGCAATGGCCTTCTTCACCCGATCCCAGACCTCGGGGCGATGGGTCTTGAGCCACTTGTACTGCTGGGCGCTGGACATGCCGTAGAGGAATTCTTCCTCGTCGCCCAGCAGCTCCACCATCGAGGAGCAGGTGCGGGAGACCTTGCGGATGGTTTCGCGCAGCGGCCACAGCCAGGCCGAGTCGATATGCGAGTGGCCAATCGCGGAAATCTGGTGCGCGCTGTGCTCGGCCGGGGCGGCCAGGACCGCTGCCAGCTCCTTGCGGGCGGCCTGCGCGGTCTGGGTAATCCGCTGCAGGTCGAGCACGTCCAACGCGTTGTCCATGGCCTGCAGGATCTGCATCTTGCGCGGGCCGGCCGGCAGCTGCTCTTGCAGATCCAGCAGCACTTCCAGATCCAGCGACAACTCGTGTACTACGGATTCAAAGACCGCCAGGTCCATGCGGCGGGTGGTGTACAGCCGGCGCGAAGACGAGGTAAGGATATCGCCCTGCTCGGTGGGGAGGAACGGGTGGTAGTCCAGCAGCACCGGGTTGGATGCCGCTTCCAGGTACAAGTCGATGACCTCATTGCCTTCGGCCTGACCGGCAATGGGCACCCACTGGTTGCGCGGGTTGATCGCCTTGATGGTGATGCCATCGGGCCGGTAAACCAGGCCCTCGCACTGGAAGCCGGTCATGTTGATGTCAAAGCCCAGATCAATCACGGCTTCCACCCGGCGTCCGGCCCAATGCGCCGGAACCTGGCCCTGCAGATGGAACCATGTGGTGCCCCAGGCCGCGCCCCACGGGGTACCCACCTCTGTGGGCTGGTAGTCCAGTGCAAGGCCCTGCGCAGGAGCTACCGGCTCTCCCGGCAATTCGTGCCAGGAGAGGGTCAATGGCATGGTTTCTGAATATATCGCTGGAAGGATACGTTCGGTCAGAACGCGGCGGACGCGTCCGGTGGTCAGGGAAATGTCGTCGTGCATGAGGGCCTTCCGTTTGTGCGCTCAGCGGAAAATGAGCTCCCCTGCCAGACTACCGAAAAAATAGATGCTGAGTTGGTGCAACTCGCGATCCCCGGTGGAGCGGGGTGCTCAGGGGATGCCGTCCTCGCCACCCGTCACGTCCTCGGTGAGAACATCGCGAACGAAGTCGCCACCGAGCGGTTCTGGATTCCACCGTTCCAAGGCCCACGTTCCGCCGATGCCCAATTCCAGCAAGGAGCCACCGGTATTCTCGATATGCAGCTCTGCGGCATCGGCAGGCGCCATCTTCGTAGCCCATGCGCTGAAGACGCGAATGGCGGCACCATGGCTGAATACCGCGACCGTGCCGGAGTAGTCCTGTGCCCGGGCGATGGTTTCCAGGGCCTTGGAATATCTTTCAATGAAGTCGTAGCCGTTCGGCCCGCCGGGCATCTTCTGCTCCCAGTCGCCATGCATCCACGAATGCAGGCACATGCCGTAGGCATAGCGTGAGGCCTCGTCGGCCTGCATCTCCAAGGTCCCGGCTGAAATCTCCTCGAGGCCGTCAATGACCTGCAGCTTCTGTCCGGTGGATTCGCTCAATGGCTGGGCCGTCAGCTGCGTGCGGTTCAGCGTCGAGGCATAGATGGACTGCAGCTGCCCGCCACTGAATGCCTGCGGCAGGGCACGAGCCTGGCGATGCCCCAGCGGAGTGAGGCTGGCACCCGGGTAAGCGGTATCAAGCTGCCCGGCAACATTCGATGGGGTTTGTCCGTGCCTGATGAGCTGAAAACGCATATCCGAGGATTCCTTGGCCTTGAGGTTCTAGATCCTAGGGATAGCACGGTTTCTGGAAATGCGGAATGGCTGGGCGAGGGCGCGGGGAGCAAACTTTTCGTTCTGGAAAGTTGATTTCCGCTTCGTCAGAGCACTGCCTGTCCGCTATCGTGAAATCGTCAGGTGGCAAGTCGTGCGCCAGAATTTCCTTCAGATCGGATTCCACTCATGCGTTCAGATGCTCTTCGGCGACGTGAGAACATCCTTCGAGCAGCTCGTGAATTATTTGCAGAACACGGCGCCCAGATTGCGATGGAAACTATTGCAGAGGCCAGCGGAGTGGGCATCGGCACACTGTATCGAAACTTTGCTGACCGGAATGCGCTGGTTGAAGAAGTCACCCTCGGCACGCTTGGGGATATCCGAATCGCTTCCCAATCAGCGGTTCAGCGGCTTGAAGACGGTGACACGGACGCTTGGGAAGTTCTGCTTGGCACGCTGGTCCAGCAGAATCTCGGGGCACTGAGCGAAGCGCTCGGGCTGCAATTACCACGGAAGATCAGCCCCCGCATTCTGGAGGTCCAGGCAGAGGCCGGCCAGTCCCTGCACTCCGCCTTGGACTTGGCCAAGAACGCGAATTTGGTCCGCAAAGACGTAACGGAGATAGAACTGATTGCCACCATCGGGGCCATGACCCGTCCACTGCCGCGGGCCTTCAGCAAGAGCCAGCCTGGTTTGGAGGACCGCATCGTGCAGATCATGCGCGACGGCTTGCGCCCGCAAACTACGCAGGACTAGCAAATGCCAGCACCAGAAGGTGCTGGCATTCGCCGCTGGCAGATGATCCTTAATCCAAACTCATGCCGCGGGTTTCTGGAGCGAATCGCGACATGAAGACGACGGCGACCAGCACCAGCGCAGTCGCGCCGGCAAAGAGCCAGCCCAGCCCGACCACTGGCCACAGGGCCGCGAAGAGCAGGGGACCGAAGCCGGCGGCAAAGCGGGACATGGTCGAGGCCCAGCCGAAACCGCTGGCGCGCAATTCGGTGGGGTACAGCTCGGAAACGTAGGCATACAGCACCGGAATAGCGACCTGGACCACCACGCCAAAGACCAGCACCCAGGCAATCGCGGTCGCTGGGATATGCAGGTTCTGGGCTACGATCACAAGCACGATGCCTGAGATTGGCGCGGAGATCGCCAGCAGCCATTTACGGCCAACCCGCTCCACCAGCAATGCTGCCAGAACAACGCCCACCAGCCCCATCAGGGCCATCACCGCGGTAGCGAAGAACGACGCTGACTGGGCCATTCCGGCCTCGGTCAGAATCGATGGCAACCAGGTCAATGCCAGGTAGTAGACCAGCAAAATGGTCATGAACAGCAGCCAGCTGGTGGCGGTGATCTTCCAGGAGTACCGCCACAGCGAAGCGACCTGCTCCCACCAGCGCGGTGCCTTTTCCAATTCCACAGGTGCAATTACGTACTCGCGCTCAGTGGCCCCGGTGCGTTCCACGAGCTGGTCGATGACCGCACGGGCCTCGGCGTCGCGGCCCTTGGCTGCCAAGAACAATGGGGATTCGGGCATGGAGCGTCGTACCAGGTACACCATGAACGCGGGCAGGATCATGACTGCCAGGATCAGCCGCCAATTATCGGCGGTGGCCATCACCCACCCCGAAACGAAGAAGGACAGTGCCGCGCCCACCGGCCACCAGCCATCCATGGCGGTGAGCACGCGTCCGCGCAGCTTGGCAGGGGTGAACTCGCCGACGAGCGCATAGTCCACCGGGATGCAGCCTCCCAGGCCGACGCCGGCCAGGAAGCGGAAGGCGACGAAGAAGCCGAAATTCGGGGACAGCGCGCCGAGGATGGTGAATAGCGAGAACATCAGAAGCGTCAGGCTGAAGGCGTTCTTGCGTCCATAGCGGTCGGCGATCCCGCCCCAGAGGAAGGCGCCCAGCGCCATGCCCACCAGATTGGAAGTGCCCAGCAAGGCCGCGGTGGGACGGTCAAGCCCCCACTCTTCGGCGACCAATGGAATCAACGCGCCGTTGAGGGTCACGTCCCAGGCATCGAACATGAAGCCGAGTCCGCCGATAATGAAAATGGTGCCCTGCACCTTCCATTTGAACGGCAGCTCTTGCACGATCGATGTGCCAGAAGGCAGGGGTGCGGAAGACACAGTGGTGCACCTTTCGGTGTGCGAGCAGAAATGGTTTGTACCGCGTGAAGCATAGCCGAAAACCAGGTTCCAGGTGTAGCTCTCTACGCTTCTTCTCCCGCCACGTCAAGGCCTGTTGTCTGCGCCGGCAAGGGGGTAATCTCTGGACATGGGAGTAGATTGGACCGCTCTCGAAGAGGCTATACGGGTGACTGCCCTTCGACACGCAGCGGAAGTGATAGCTGGACACCCCGACCAGGACTTCTATGCCATTGCCTTGCATGGAGTCAGCACCGAGGAAAGCGAAAGCATCGCCATGCCGTTGCTGGCCTTGAACTCGGTGCAGGCCCTGGAACGAGATCGCCTCACGGAGTCTCGCGAGCAATTGGTGGAACGCGGTGAAGACGCCGATGAGCCTGCCGATTACGAGGACCGTCCCGATGCCGAAGGCGATGGAAGCCTTGAACCTGAAACCGTCACATTGGAAGACGATTCGCTGCTGATCACGGATTCCGATGATGAAGACGAAGACCAGCCGGATGACGAGGATTCCGACGGGGAAGATCTCGACGACGTCTTGGCCTCCTTGGAAGCGGATCTGGAAGACAGCGACGAGGAGAGCTTCTACTCGGATAAGTGGGAACCCAGCGATTGGCACTGGTCATCCATTGATTTATGCGAAGATCCCGCGGCCACGCTATGGTCCGAGGCGATGACCGGACTGGCAGCGCGTGATGGCTGGGAACCTACCATCAAGCGCTATTATCACACGTTGGTTGCGGTAGCCCGGTCGTTGCGCGAAGAGCTGGGCGAACGGACCAAGGCAGATCTCGTGGCCTATGTCGCAGATGAAGAACATGCAGAAAAACTTCTGCAGCTTTGCCTGACTGACAAGCAGCTTTCTTCATATTTCCCGCACCTTTCCTCATTGCCGGAAGGGGCTTGACACGAACTGAAATTCCGGTGCCTTCCTTGGTTAGAATGAAGGCGGTGGCCTCTGCGCTGCCCGCCCCATTCATTCTCACCGCCGGGAGAAAAATTTCGTGAGTAAGACCGTGCTGGACAAAGTCGCTATCCGTCGCGCACTGATTTCCGTCTACGACAAGACCGGCTTGGAGGAGCTGGCCGCTGGATTGCACGCCGCAGGCGTGCAGCTGGTATCCACCGGCTCCACAGCCAAGAAAATCGCTGCCGCTGGAATTCCCGTGACCGAGGTCGAGCAGGTGACCGGTTCCCCTGAAATGCTCGATGGCCGCGTCAAGACCCTGCACCCGCGCATCCACGGCGGCATCCTTGCGGACCGCCGCGTCACCGAGCACATGGACATCCTCTCCACGATGGATATCGAGCAGATCGACCTGGTAGTGGTGAACCTGTACCCCTTCGTGCAGACCGTCGCCTCGGGTGCCTCGCAGGATGAAGTCGTCGAGCAGATCGACATCGGGGGCCCAGCCATGGTCCGCTCGGCAGCGAAGAACCACGCCGCCGTTTCCATCGTGGTTGATCCAGTTTTCTACCCGCAGGTCATCTCAGCAGCAGCCGAGGGCGGCTTCGATCTGAAGACCCGCCAGCGCCTGGCCGCCAAGGCCTACGCTCACACCGCAGCCTACGACACCGCGGTAGCCTCGTGGACCGCAAGCCAGTTCCTGGATGAGGACGGCGACGGCGTCATCGACTGGCCAGCCTACGCAGGCGTGGCCCTGCAGCGAGCCGATGTGCTGCGCTACGGCGAAAACCCGCACCAGCAGGCAGCGCTCTACGTTGACGAAGCCGCTCCAGCCGGCATCGCCCAGGCTGATCAGCTGC
Organism: Glutamicibacter sp. NPDC087661; assembly: GCF_044743275.1. Lineage (NCBI taxonomy): Bacteria > Bacillati > Actinomycetota > Actinomycetes > Micrococcales > Micrococcaceae > Glutamicibacter > Glutamicibacter sp. NPDC087661. Next base: position 165,165 of record NZ_JBIUWE010000006.1, on the reverse strand, counting down.
ACGGCAAGCCAATGAGCTACAACAACTACGTGGATGCAGATGCTGCACTGCGTGCCGCATACGACTTCGAGAAGCCGGCTGTGGCTGTGGTCAAGCACGCCAACCCTTGCGGTGTGGCCGTCGCTTCGGATGACGCGGCAGATCCAATCGCTGATGCGCACCGCAAGGCCCACGCTACCGACCCGGTGTCCGCATTTGGCGGCGTGATCGCCGCGAACCGCACGGTCACCAAGGAAATGGCTGAAACCGTCAAGGGCATCTTCACCGAGGTGGTTATCGCCCCGGACTTCGAGGCCGAAGCCGTGCAGATCCTCTCGGCCAAGAAGAACATCCGCCTGCTGGCACTGCCAGATGGCTACGGCCGGAACAAGAACGAGTTCCGCCAGGTAAGCGGTGGCATGCTGGTCCAGGCCGGCGACAAGATCGACGCCGAGGGCGACAACCCGGGGAACTGGACCCTTGCTGCCGGCGAAGCAGCTGACGCTGCTACCTTGGCAGATCTGGAATTCGCCTGGAGCGCCGTGCGCGCTGCCAAATCCAACGCGATTCTGCTGGCCAAGAATGGTGCAGCAACGGGCATCGGCATGGGCCAGGTCAACCGCATCGACTCCTGCAAGCTGGCCGTGGAACGTGCCAACACCCTGGGCGTGAAGGTCGAGTCCGGCGCGGATGCAGCCGGTGGCGCTGAGAACGCTGACGCGGCTGCTTCGGAACAGCGTGCCGTGGGCTCCGTGGCCGCTTCGGATGCGTTCTTCCCATTCGCCGACGGCCTGCAGATCCTGATCGATGCCGGAGTGAAGGCTGTCGTGCAGCCCGGTGGTTCGGTGCGCGATGAGGAAGTCATCGCGGCAGCGAACGAAGCCGGTATCACGATGTACTTCACCGGTGCACGCCACTTCTTCCACTAGTCGATCCGCGTCGTGAGGAAGGCTGCTGCCAAGACATCCAAATGTCTTAGCAGCAGCCTTCTTCGCTTGCTGGCAAGCTGCCAGCAGATAGGCACCAAGCTCACTATGACGGCCGCCGTATGCGGGCTCTGCTCCCGTCCTCGGTGCAAACCGGCAAATCGACTAATCCATCTGATTGCCTAGGGAGAATGCCAGTTTCTGAACAGCCTAATGGGTAGGGTTCTCTTCGGGGGTCGAGCAGGTGGAATGGAATTAATCGGGTCCGACGCAATATTATGTGAAGTTATGGATACTGATAAGTCACGTCCAAGAAGTTCAGCAGACAGGTCTGGAGAAGTTTCTTCGGCTTCTCCAGATATGCAAGAAAGTTCGGGGAAGAAGGCCAACAAGGTTAAGAACGCATTGCGCGGTGTCGCGAAGGAACCAGCATTTGGGATCCACCCAGGTTTGATTCCGGGGATCAGCGTTGAGGACACCGGAATCAAGTTTTCGACGCGCCGCAGCGTCTTCGTTGTGGCGTTGCTGGTTTCAACCGCGGTCTTGGTCTGGGCCATTTTCGCGCCGAGCAATCTGAACCTGGTGGGAACGACCATGCAGAGCTGGGTCGTGGAAAACTTCGGCTGGCTCTTCAATCTCACCGTGGTTGGAATCGTCATTTTCATGCTGGTGGTCGGCTATGGTCCGACGGGGAAGATCCGCCTCGGCGCCGATGACAGCGTTCCCGAGTTCTCGACAATTTCCTGGATTTCGATGCTCTTCGCTGCGGGGTTGGGCATTGGCTTGATCTTCTACGGCCCGCTTGAGCCGTTGAGCCACTTCATCACGCCGCCGCCTTCGACAACTGCCGAAGCGGAATCCGCGGCAGCGGTGCTTCCAGCCATGACCGACTCGATTTTGCATCAAGCCAGCTTCGCATGGTGCATCTATGCGTTGGTGGGCGGAGCCTTGGCGTATGCGTCCTACCGTCGCGGTCGCCTGCCTCTGATCTCCTCGCTCTTCGAACCGGTATTCCCCGGAGGAAATAACAAGGTCCTGGGCAAGATCATCGACATCTTCGCGGTGCTGGTGACCCTGTTCGGCACTGCAACCTCGCTGGGCATCGGCGCGCTGCAGATTCGTACCGGAACGAACATCATTACCGGGCTGGAGCTGGGCAACGGATATGTTGTCGTCGTGATCAGCATTCTGACCGCGGTCTTCACGCTGTCGGCCGTAGCCGGCATCAAGAAGGGCATTCGCCTGCTTTCTAATGCGAATATGACCCTCGTCGTAGCCATGGCCTTGTTCGTGCTGGTCACCGGACCCACGGTCTTCATCCTGGACTTGGTTCCTACCTCACTGATTGCCCTGATCGGCAACTTGCCTGAGATGCTTACCGTTGCCGCGAGTCAGGGCGAGGTGCAGAAGGAATACTTGACCGCCTACACGACTCTGTATTGGGCATGGTGGATCTCGTGGTCGCCATTCGTGGGCATGTTCATTGCAAAGATTTCCAAGGGCCGCTCCCTGCGCCAATTCGTGACCGTGGTGGTCTTTGTGCCGGCCGCGATTTCCATCATCTGGTTCGTCGTTTTCGGTGGCAGTGCCATCTGGATGCGGATGACCGGGCAAGACATGGAGGTGAAGAACTCAGGTGAGAATGTCATGTTCGATCTGCTCTCGAATCTTCCGTTCAGCCCGGTGATGTGGGTGGTCTGTCTGGTGGCAATTCTGGTGTTCTTCGTGACGGCAGCGGATTCCGCAGCCAATGTCATGGGCTCGATGTCCCAGTCCGGTCGACCCGAGCCCTCCAAGCCCGTGACCATTGTGTGGGCTGTCGCCCTCGGCCTGATTGCCATGTTCCTGCTGCTGGCCGGCGGACGCAACGCGCTGTCTGGCTTGCAGTCGATCATGGTAACCTGCGCCTTGCCGTTCACCGTGATCCTGATCGGCGTGATGATCTCCTGGGCCATGGACCTGAGCAATGATCCGCTGATGATCCGCCACCGCTATGCGGTCGAGGCGATCCGCGGCGGTGTCCGCCGGGGCATCGACGAGCATGGCGATGACTTCGTCTTCGGCGTGGCCGCAGTGCCCGAGGAGGAAGGTGCGGGCGCGGACTTCGAAAGCGATGACCCGGCGCTAACCGAGTGGTACACGGATACCGGAGTGCTGGATATCGTGGAAGTGAAAAAGGAACTGACCGATGAGTCCGCGACGCCTAAGGGAATCGAGGCCAAGCACGAGGAGCTTGGCGATTCGAAGCAGTCCTGAACGCTGCGCTTCCTGGGATGCAGCGGCAAGAAACCTTTGGGGCCGGGCAGGGCACCGAGTAATCGAAGGCCCGCGCGGCCCCATTTGCCTGATCGCCGCACGGAGCCCTGATCACCTTCATATTGGCGTTTTCAGCTGAACCGGCATGCGGGTGAGCTGCCACAGTAATTTAAAAGCGCAAAAATTCGAAAATTGTTGAACAACCCGTTGCAATAGTTGTTCAACAACCTGTATTGTCTTGTGCGTTACATTGATTCTGTGACAGCTGTCACCACTATCGCATTGGAACGTCATCATGGCACTTCCTGAGTCAACATCCCAAAGCAGCAAGGCGCGGCGCACGGCGCTCCTAGGCGCCATGTTCCTGATGGCCACCAGCGCCATCGGACCGGGCTTCATCACCCAGACCACAGAGTTCACGGTCCAAATTGGCGCGGCCTTCGCCTTCGCCATTGTCGTCTCCATCCTTGTGGACATCGCGGTCCAGCTGAACGTCTGGCGCGTGATCGGGGTATCCGGAATGCGTGCCCAGGAACTGGGCAACAAAGTCGTCCCTGGCATCGGTTGGGTACTGGCCGCACTGGTATTCATCGGCGGCATGGTCTTCAACATCGGCAATATCGCCGGCACAGGCCTGGGGCTGAACGCCATGCTGGGTGTTGACGCCAAAATTGGCGGCGCCATCTCCGCGGCCATCGCCATTCTGGTCTTCCTTTCCAAGAAAGCCGGCATGGCATTGGACCGCATTGTGGTGATGCTGGGAGCCGTCATGATCCTGCTGATGCTGTACGTGGCAATTGTCGCTGCCCCACCGGTGGGCGATGCGATCCGCAACGTGGTGCTCCCCGAGAAGATCGATTTCTTGATCATCACCACCCTGATCGGCGGCACCGTTGGCGGCTACATCACCTACGCCGGCGCCCACCGCATGATCGATTCGGGCACATCGGGCGTGGAGCATGTCAAGGCGATCTCCAGCACTTCGACGCTGGCAATTATCGTCACCGGTGTCATGCGCGTACTGCTCTTCCTGGCGATCCTCGGCGTTGTGGCTGGAGGCGTAGCGCTGACCAGCGACAACAAGGCTGCCGAAGCTTTCGGCCACGCCGCGGGCCCCATCGGCATCCGTGCCTTCGGCGTCATCCTCTGGGCCGCTGCGCTGACCAGTGTGATCGGTGCCGCCTACACTTCGGTTTCCTTCATCACCAAGCGCACCACCCCGGAGCGCACCCGCAACCTGATCACCGTGGCTTTCATCGTGGTCTGCGGGATCATCTACCTGTTCCTGGGCAAGGCGCCGGCAACCCTGCTGATCTTCGCCGGAGCCTTCAACGGTCTGATCCTTCCGGTGGGCTTCGCAATACTGCTCTGGGTCGCATGGCGCCGCCGCGACCTGATGAACGGATACAACTACCCCAAGGCCCTGCTGGTCATCGGCGCCTTGACCTGGCTGCTCAGCGTGTACCTCGGCTGGAACTCGATTTCGGGTCTGGCAGCCCTCTGGAACGGCTAGGAGCCAAGCAACCATGAAGGACTTGAAGAATCTCGGGCATTCCGAACGTGCGGCGATGGCCCCGAGCGAAGCTCGCGAATTGTTCCGTGCCGGGCAGGTGCTGCCTACCGCCGGGATCAGCGCTGGATATGCGCAGGCAAATCTGATCATCGTTCCACGGGAACTGGCCTTCGATGTGCTGCTCTTTGCCCAGCGCAACCCCAAGTCCTGCCCGATCCTCGGTGTCCTGGAGGCGGGGCAGACCAGCAACGAGTTGCTGGCAGGCGGGGACATCCGTACCGACGCGCCGAAGTACATGGTTTACGAAAACGGGGTCAAGGTGGATGAGCCCACCGACCTGTCCATGTACTGGCGTGATGATCTGGTGACCTTCATTGTCGGTTGCTCGTTCACCTTCGAGAGCGCACTGATGGAAAGCGGCATTTCCATCGCGCATATCGACCAGGGCGTGAACGTGCCAATGTACAAGACCAATATCCGCTCGCAGTCGGCCGGAGCGATGTCCGGTCCGATGGTGGTCTCCATGCGTCCGATTCCTGCCTCGCAGGTTGCCGACGCGGTACGCATTACCTCGCGCTATCCAGCTGTGCACGGGGCTCCAGTGCATATCGGGAACCCCCAAGAGCTGGGCATAGCAGATCTGGGGTCACCTGACTTCGGAGATGCAGTGCAGATCCCGGAAGGGACGATTCCGGTGTTCTGGGCCTGCGGCGTCACGCCGCAGGCAGCAGTGATGGAGTCCCGCCCGGCCTTGGCCATCGGCCACGCACCGGGGCACATGCTCATTACGGATATCAGGGATTCCCAATACCAGGTTCCCTAGCCCATAGACCGAACGAGGCGGCCTCACCCCAAGGGGGCCGCCAAGTTCCCGCCAGGGCCTTTGGCACTGGATCGAACGCGGTGGCCTTCCCCCAAGAGGCCGCCGCGTTCCCATGTCTAAAGGCTTTGCCGCTGAACCCAGGCCTGGACTTCGGCAAGCAGTACCTGCTTGGATTCTTCATCCAGGAATGCGGATTCAAAGGAATTCCTTGCCAGCGTAGCCAACTGCCCGGTGCTGAAGTTGAAGCTTGCCATGAGCGAGGCAAAATTGGCATCCATGTATCCGCCGAAATAGGCAGGATCATCAGAATGCACCGAAACCTTCAAGCCCTTTTCGAGCATCTGCGGCAACGGATGATCGGCCATGGTGTCCACCGCACGCAAGCGGATGTTGGATAGCGGGCAGACAGTCAAAGGCATCTGCTCGTCGACCAAGCGCTGAACCAGCGTCGGGTCGTCCAGGCAACGGATGCCGTGGTCCACGCGCTCAACCTCCAGCAAGTCCAGCGCCTGCCAAATGTAGTCAGCAGGGCCTTCCTCGCCCGCATGGGCAACGACGTGCAGGCCGTGGGCGCGGGCATAGGCAAAGACTTCCTGGAACAGCTCGGGCGGGAAACCCACCTCCGAGGAATCCAGGCCGATGCCATCGATATCGTGCTTCTCGGCGACCAGCACCTTCATCAAGTCCATCGCTTCTTCCGCTGGGGCATGGCGCCAGAAGCACGCGATGAGCTTGTGGGAGATCCCCCAGCGTTCTGCGCCCTCGGCCAGGCCGGAACGGATGCCGGCGATGACCTCGCCCAGGCCCAGTCTGCGCTGGATGTGAGCCTGCGGATCGAAGAACAATTCCACATGGCGCACGCCGGAGTCATGGGCGCGCTGCAGGTAGGCCACGGTGATTTCGTGGAAGTCTCCAGCAGTGCGCAAGACCGCCATATTCGCATAGAACAGGTCGAGGAAGGATTGCAGATTGCTGAACTGGTACTTGGCACGCAGCTGGTCAACGGTGGCATAGGGCAGCTCAACACCGTTTTTTGCCGCCAGCGCCATGATCATTTCTGGCTCCAGCGTTCCCTCAAGGTGGATGTGCAATTCGGCTACAGGCAATTTCACGGGTGGTGCGACCTTCCAAGCAGGGGACGAGGGCCTAGGCCGTGATGAAACGGCGGTGGCGCGCAATGGTTTCGTTAAACCATACGTTGGCTATCTATGTGCTTGCTTGGTTTGTCCGTGCGTCGAGGAAACCCGCAGGGCGCTGGGCTTGCGGCTGTCCGCACCGGCAGGCAGGCGGCGGCGATAGCATCAAGGATCCGGAAAAACCGGTGATCGCAGTGAAAATTCCGCGGAGCAAACCCGGATTCGGCGTCGGGGGCATCCTTGGAAAACAAGGGTGCACAACCCGATGAGGCAAGCGCTGGAGGCTGGCATTTGCCGCAAAGCAGTGAGGAATGCACGGCGCGGATGAGATGGAAATCGCAAGTGGCATGGGCCAAGGCCCTGCTCCATGCCTACTCCGAGCGTTGGGCGATGTGGCTGAGCAATTCAGCTTCAGCGGTGTCGAGATAGCCGCGCAGGGTCTGGGCGGCTTCCAAGCGCTTTCCGGCGCGGAGCATGGCCAGCAGATTCGCATTGCGCTCTACGTAGTGCGAATGGAAATCCGGGGCGTCGCTCATGGCGTGGAAGACCAGGCGCATGCGGGCCAGCACGCGGCTCATCAGCTCCTGGAGCAGTTCGCTGTCGGAGGAGGCGACCAGCTGCTTGTGGAAGGCCTGATTGGCATTGGCCATCCGCGGCACGTCGCCGGCAGCCAGACCTGTGCGAGCCTCCTCGATGATCTTGCCCAACCGGTCCAGGTCGATGTCTTGGCCCCACGCCAGGCATGCCGGCTCGACGGTACGGCGCACCGCATAGATTTCCCGCACATCATCAGCATCCGGAGAAGCCACGAAAACACCCCGGTTGGGGATCCGGGTGATGATCAGCTCGCTATTGAGCAAGGTGAAGCTCTCGCGCAAGGTATTGCGCGAGAGCCCCAACGATTCAGCCAGGGTCTGCTCGGAAAGCTTGTCACCGGGCAGTAGCTCGCCTTCGGCAATGCGGCGGCGCAGCTCATTGGCAGCCCAGAGCCCGCTGTGCGCGTGTGGGGCCTTGGCTGGATGCGAGGTGCTGCTGGTGGCTTTCATGCTTCCAATTTATCCCAACTGGCCTGCGGCTACGGATTCCATGGCCTGGACGCTAGCCGATGGTGCCCAAGGTGTCGCCGCGGCGTACGGCTGACCCTGCGCTCAAGTCCGCTGCACGGAAGATGCCATCACGGTGCGCGGTGATGGTGGATTCCATCTTCATCGCCTCGACGATGGCAATGCTCTGCCCTTCGGCGACTGCACTGCCATCTTCAGCAGCGAAGCGGACGAGATTCCCGTCCATGGTGCTGCGTACCGCGGCGGCATCGACCTGGCCGGCAGCATCATCCTGGGTGGCGGCGGCGGTGCCGGCTCCCGGGGTATTGCGCAACGCGTTGGTCAGTGCAGCGGGAAGACCCAGCTGGACGGCCTTGCCATCGAGCTCAATGGTGATGGTTTCACGGCTGGTATCGCGCTGGTCCAGATCCATCTCGTCGCTGGCCTCCACCTCGTTGAGGAACTCGTCCTCGATCCACGTGGTGTAGACGCCCAGGGATTCGCCGTTGAACGCTTCGTGCTCGATGACAGCGCGGTGGAATGGCAGGACCGTGGGAACACCGGCAATGCTGATTTCTTCCAGCGCCAGGCGGGCACGGCGCAACGCCTGGTTCCGGTCGGCCCCGCGCACAATCAGCTTGGCGATCATCGAGTCGTAGAACGGCGGAATGACCGAGCCGCTGCGCACGCCCGAGTCCACGCGCACGCCGGCGCCGGTTGGCGCTTCGAACCGCTCCACGGTGCCCAGCGCAGGCAGGAAGCCGCGAGCCGGGTCCTCGGCATTGATGCGGAATTCGATGGCATGGCCGGTGGCCTGGGGGTCCTCGGTAATGGACAACGGCAGGCCATCGGCAATGCGGAACTGCTCGGCCACCAGATCGACGCCGGAAGTCTCCTCGGTGATCGGGTGCTCCACCTGCAAACGGGTATTGACCTCCAAGAAGGAGATCAGACCGTCCTGCGCCACCAGGTATTCCACGGTCCCGGCCCCGACATATCCGGCTTCCTTGCAGATCGCCTTCGCGGACTGATGGATCCGGGTCCGCTGCTCATCGGTCAAGAACGGGGCAGGCGCCTCTTCCACCAGCTTCTGGTGGCGGCGCTGCAAGGAGCAGTCGCGGGTGCCGACGACCACCACATTGCCGTGGGTATCGGCCAGCACCTGGGCCTCGACGTGGCGCGGCTTGGCCAGGAAACGTTCCACGAAGCATTCGCCACGGCCAAAGGCCACGGTGGCTTCGCGGGTGGCGGACTCGAAAGCATCGGAGATCTCATCGAGCGAGTAGGCGATCTTGATGCCGCGGCCACCGCCGCCGAAGGCCGCCTTGATGGCGACCGGCACGCCGTACTCTTCAGCGAAGGCCCGCACCTCGCCGGCGTCCACTGCCGGGCCGTCGGTGCCCGGGGCCAGCGGCGCACCTGCGCGCACCGCGATCTGCCGGGCCGTGACCTTGTTGCCCAGTGCTTCGATGGCCGCGGGAGGCGGACCAATCCAGCTCATGCCGGCTTCGATGACGGCGGTGGCGAAGTTCGCGTTCTCCGAGAGGAAACCGTAGCCGGGGTGCACCGCATCGGCGCCGCAGCGCTTGGCAATCTCGATGATCTTCTCGATATCCAGGTAGGTGTCCGCACCGGTGGAACCGTGCAGCGGGTACGCTTCATCTGCGCGGCGCACGTGCAGGGCGTCGGCATCCGGGTCCGAGTAGATGGCTACCGACGAAATATTTGCGTCGGTGGCCGCCCGGGCAATGCGGACCGCGATTTCGCCTCGGTTGGCGATGAGAACTTTTTTCATGGCAATTCCTTAGGCGTCTGATGCCGCGTGGCTGGCAGCGGGATGGAGTTCGAATCGAATTCTGCTTCCGGGCGGAAGCTGCGCGGCTGCGCTGAGATCTTCGGCAATGACGGTGGCGATCACCGGATAGCCGCCGGTGACCGGGTGATCTGCGAGGAACAGCACCGGCAGGCCGGAGGGCGGCACCTGCAAGGATCCGCGGGCTACGCCTTCACTGGCCAGTTCCCCGGAGCGGACGCGCTGCAGCGGCTGCGCGCCGGTGCCCAGGCGCACGCCCACGCGGTTGGATTCGCTGGTGACATCCCAAATCTGGGCGGCCAGCTGGTCCAGGCCCGCCAGGCCAAACCAATCGGCACGCGGACCGGGCATGGCGCGCAGCGTGTACACGCCGTTATCGTCTGGGACCGGCAGGGTGCTCGGTTCGCTGTTGCCAACGATGTGGCCCAGCTGCGGGCGGTTCACCGGCAGCATGCCACCGGCTTGCAGAGGCTGGGGACCGACGCCGGAGAGGGTGTCGGTGGACAGCGAGCCGAGGACCGGTTCCTGCTCGATGGTGCCGCGCACCGCAAGGTAGCTGCGCAGTCCGCGGCCGGCGGGTTCAACCTCCAGACGCTCGCCGTGCAGCAGCGCGAACGGTGCATTGGCCGCGGCCTGGCGCGGGGTGCGGAGCAGGTCGTCTTCGGCCGGGGTGATCCAGAGTTCTGCTTCGGCGCCGGTAAGCGCCAGCACCTGGTCTTGCTCGGCTTCAACGGTGATGCGGCTGCCGAGGTTCTCGATCACGGCCTGGCCTGGTTGGTTGCCCACCAGACGGTTAGCCTGGTGGAAGGCGGCCGGGTCTGCGGCTCCTGCGACGCCAACTCCGAGGTTGCCGTAGCCGATGCGTCCGGCATCCTGGAGCAGGGACTGCAGGCCGGCGTCGATGATTTTCAGGCCACCGGCAAGTGCCTGCTCCGATGCTTCGTTTCGTGCGGCGGGTGCCTGGCTCACCGATATTTTCCGGGTGGCCCGGACGAACTGCACGGTATCCTGCGGCCGGATCAATGCAGGATTTTCGCGCTGCAAATCCCACATTTGCAGATCGGTATGCCCAATCAGCTGCCAGCCCCCGGGGGATTGGCGCGGATAGACGGCCGAGTACTCACCGGCGAGCGCTACCGCTCCGGCGGGCACCTTGGTGCGCGGGGAGTCTCTGCGCGGGACATTCAAGTCCTGGTTTTCGCCGAGCAGATAGGCGAAGCCGGGAGCGAACCCGCCAAATACTGCACGCCACCTCTGGCTGGTGTGCGCATTGATCACAGCCTCGGTGCTCAGCCCGGTCAGCTCGGCCACGGCGGCGAGGTCTTCGCCATCGTAGTTCACTGGTACTTCAACCAGCTTGCCCGCAGCGTGGAGTGCAGAAGCTACTTCAAGTTCTGGCAGTGCTGCCATGGCCCGTTCGGCGCTCTGCGCGGAATCGAATTTCAGCAGTACCGTTTGCGCGGCGGCCAAGAGGTCGCGCTGTCCGGACAGGGGAGAGGTTTCCAAGGCGACGTTGAGCGCCAAGACAGCATCGAGCGAGTCCAGGTCGATGAGCAGATCATGGGAACCTGCCCGGTGAATGGCGCGGATGCTCACGCGAAGCTCCGGATCTGCACGCCGGCATGTTCCAGTCCTGCGCGCACGGCGCTGGCCATGGCCACTGCACCGGCAGTATCCCCGTGCAGGCAGATGCTCTCGGCTTCCATCTTGATGGTGCTGCCGTCCACGGCAACAATGGTGCCTTCGGTGGCCAGGCGGACCATGTTCTCGGTGACCTGCGCGGGGTCGTGCAATACGGCGTTGGATTCGCGGCGGGAGACCAGGGTGCCCTCGGGGGTGTAGTTGCGGTCGGCGAAGGCTTCTGCGACGCCGCGCAGGCCAGCGGCTTCGGCCTTTTTCAGGGCGACAGCACCTGGCAGCAGCAGGACCGGCAGGTCGGTGCCGAAGGCCTTGATGGCATCGATGACGGCCTGGGCATGCACCTGGTGGTGCACGATGGCGTTGTACAGCGCGCCGTGCGGCTTGACGTACTTGATTTCGCTGCCTGCGGCGCGTGCCAGGGCCTGCAGGGCTCCTAGCTGGTAGAGGATGTCATCGGCCAATTCGGTGGCCGAGCAGTCCAGGAAGCGGCGGCCGAAACCGGCCAGGTCGCGGTAGCCCACATGGGCTCCGATGGTGACGTTGGCGCTGACCGCATCGCGGCAGGTCTGGGCGATGGTGCTGGGGTCTCCAGCGTGGAACCCGCAAGCTACATTGGCCGAAGACACGGAGGTGAAGATGGCGGCGTCGTCGCCCATCGTCCAGTTGCCGAACGACTCGCCTACGTCTGAATTCAGGTCTATGTATGGCATTGTGATCCCCGTCTCGTGAAAACCTCTTGGTAAAAGAATGCCCCACTTTCGGTAATTGTTCAACAATCTTGGCAGGGTTTTTGAGCATCGCTTCCCGGAATTCTGCTGGAGTGGTGTTCCCATCTGTCATCTGATCAGGCGTTTTGCACGTGGAATACTAAAGCCCGAGGCCAGGAATCCTTGCGGAATCCTGGCCTCGGGCAGGTCTTGTGGCTGGCGGTGCGGCTACTGGCCTTCTTCGCCGTCGGAATCTTCATGCCCGAACGGAATAGGCGCGTTCTGGGCCGCATCCGGATCAGGGACAGTAGTGTTCTCGCCCTCTGGGTCCGGAGTCTGAGCTGGACCTGTGGTTTCGTAGTGGTTTTCGGTTCCCATGGTTATTTCCCTTCATCCGTGCCTTGCTTGGTCGCCAGCTATCGGGTGCTGGTTCACATAGCCTAGCCGTGAATCGTGGCGAAAAGCGGTGCGATCAGGGAATTACCATGTTCGCCCGCCGTGGAATCCCGGCACGCTGGCGATCCCCGCGGCCTTGCCTGGCCGCTAGGACAGTCCGATGGCGTTGCCGTGCTCGTCGACATCCATGTGCAGGGCCGCTGGCACCCGCGGAAGTCCCGGCATCGTGGTGAGCGCCCCGGTGATGGCCACGATGAATCCGGCACCGGTCTTGGGGATCAGCTCGCGGACCTGCACGGTGAAGCCGCTGGCGGCGCCTAGCAGCTGGGGGTCATCGGAGAAGGAGTACTGGGTTTTGGCGATGCAGACCGGCAGGTGCGACCAGCCATTGTCGTGGATCAGCTGGAGCATCCTCCGGGCCTTGGGGGAGTACTCGACGCCTTCGCCGCCGTAGACGCCGCGCACCAGGGCCAGGATCTTGTCTTCGACCGGCTGCTGCAGCTCGTACAGCGGGGCAAAATTGCCCGGTTCCCCGATGATCCGCAGCACCATGGCGGCCAGCTCGCCTGCTCCGGAGCCGCCCTGGCCCCAGACATCGGCGATGGCGCAGGCAATGCCCTGCTGTTTTGCCCAGCCGGTGACCGCTTCCAGCTCGGCATCGGTATCCGTGGTGAAGCGGTTGATGGCGATCACTGGCTGGATGCCGAACTTCGAGACGATCGAGGCGTGGCGTTCCAGGTTCGGCAGCCCGGCCCGCACGGCCTCGACGGTTTCTTCCCCCAGCTCCTCCTTGGGCACCGAACCATGCATCTTCAGTGCGCGGACGGTGGCGACAATGACCACCGTGTCCGGCGGGCACCCGGCGTAGCGGGCCTTGATGTCCATGAATTTCTCGGCGCCCAGATCGGTGCCGAAGCCGGCTTCGGTCACCACCACGTCGGCCAGTGCGCGGGCGGTGTTGGTGGCGATGGCCGAGTTGCAGCCGTGGGCGATGTTGGCAAAGGGCCCGCCGTGGATGAGCGCGGGAGTGCCCCCGATGCTCTGCACCAGGTTGGGCTTGATGGCTTCCTTGAGCAGCAGCGCCATCGCACCCGCCGCGCCCAGGTCATCGGCGGTGACCGGGGCCTTGGCGTAGGTGTATCCGACGGTGATCCTGCCCAGCCGGGCGCGCAGGTCCGCCAGCCCGGTGGCCAGGCAGAAAACAGCCATGACCTCGGAGGCGGCGGTGATTTCGAAGCCTGTTTCGCGCGGCACCCCGTTGGCGGTACCGCCCAGGCCGATCACCACGTGGCGCAATGCGCGGTCGTTCATGTCCAGCACCCGCTTGAAGGTGATGGATCGCGGGTCGATGCCCAGCTCGTTGCCCTGCTGCAGGTGGTTGTCGAGCATGGCCATGAGAAGGTTGTTCGCACTGGTGATGGCGTGGAAATCCCCGGTGAAATGCAGATTGATCTCGTCCATGGGCAGCACCTGGGATTGGCCTCCACCGGTGGCTCCGCCCTTCATCCCGAAGCTCGGGCCGACCGAGGGCTCGCGCAGCGCGATGATGGTCTTGGTCCCGGTGGCAGCCAGCGCGTCGCCCAGGCCCACCACCATGGTGGATTTGCCTTCCCCTGCCGGCGTCGGGGACATGCCGCTGACCAGGACGACTTTTCCGGGCCGGCTTCCGTTGGCCGGCAGCAGGGCAGGATCAATTTTGGCCTTGTACTTGCCGTAGGGCTCCAGCGCGTCCTGCGGGATTCCGGCCGCCTCGGCAATCCGGGAGATCGGCCTGAGCACTGCCCGCGAGGCAATGGCCAGATCGCTCATATCGGTTTCCGGCAATGCTGCCATGTTGTGTCCCCTGTCTGGCTGCCCGGTGACCCGGGGGTGAGGAAGACCAAGGCTTCTGGTTTTCCCTGATTGGCCTTCAAGCTATCACCTTGCAGGCGAGGCGAGAAGGCTGCACCGGGCAGAACATGGATCGGTGTCTACCCGAGCCGGGCCTGGCGAAGTGGTAACAATACCTGTTCCACATTTCACGGAGAAGGTGCCCCTCTATTGAAGCCAGCGATTCTCAGCTCCGAAACGGCACAGAACCAGCTGTGAGGCGTCATTGCAAGCAATCTTGATAGGCGTCGGATGGTCAACACGATGAGCGCTTGGTTAGGACGTTTGCCGCGCTCACGTTCCCGGACATAGTGTTTCCGGATTGTCGGATCCAAGCGGAATGATGCAGTGAAGAGTGGTGAAGCGATAACGTGATTCGAGGATCAACTGAAAACCTTACGACTGAGCTGCCATGAACTATTAGAGCACGTTGCTCTCCGGACGAGTCGAAGTAGACGAGAGCCTTTTCGGGGCCCCCGCCCCGGTCGTACAGGACGTGGTGCGTCCGGAAAGACTCTGGTGGCGGGTGCTATTGAGATTTCAGATGATGGGTGGGGCCGAGCCTGACTGGCAATTATCCCTGATGCTTCGTCGGCATCGCTGCGCAAGTTCATCACCGCGAATGTTGATACAACATAGTGAACAGTGCGGGTTTGCGACGAGGCAGCCTGGAATTCGAGTAGTGCGGGCAACGATAATTCATTGCCGATGGGAGAGCATCACCGGAAATCTTCAGACGTTCGGATCCGTGCGGTTGCCGCTGAGCTCGGCGGTGCCGGCGGAAGGTTTAGCTGTCAGCGCTGCGGGACCAATGCTGCATGAGTCTTTGCTGGGCTTGCTGTTCGCTCAATCCTGAAATCTCTTGTGTGGACAGATGAAGTTGTTCTACGAGCGCAGCTTCCATCCACTCGGGCAAGACAGATCCCCGTGCGGGTTCAGGTTGAGCTTCAACGGATTCGTAGAGCCGTCCCATCTGGACAATGACGTCTTTGAGCGATTGAATCTTCGGGTCATCGCCCATGCGTGCGACCCGTGAGGTGAGCTCATCGTAAACCTCGCCATCCGAACGAGCTCCAACAGCCCAGACCTCAGAAATATCAAGAATTGGGCGGCCGGACGCGTCTTCGGTAATGCGCCATACGATTCTCCAGTCGCGATCGCCAACGACTAACTTGCGGAAACCGACTAGCGCACCGAGCAAGGGCTCGCCAGCCTCAGGAGATTTTTCGAGCAGCAGCATCTTCTTGAAAACGGATCGCACGATCTGCGGATCCTTTTTGTGAAGACGATGTAGGTCAGATACTGCGTCTTCAGTTAGCCGGACGATGCACAGGCGGTCTTGAGGCTGATTCACGAATTATCAGACTGGGCTTCTTCGACATTTTCCCCCTCAAGTTCTGCGCGGTTCAAATTGAAGAATTCCATCGCTTGGTCGAGCGTCGTGCGCACGCCGCTATCAGTGGCAAAGCGTGCCATCACCAGCGCAGCATCGCGAAGAGTGTCCCGGTCATGACGCAGCTGAGCGATTTCCTTGGCGGAAACGACTTCGGCCACGACCTTGCCATGGCGCGACAAAGGGGTATCCCGGCCCTCTTCGGCGGCGGCGACAAGCGCAGAGAGCCCCGCGCGTGATGCTTCGGTGATGCTCAAAGTAGTCATATGAAAACTATATAGATTTCTACCTAGATTTTCTAGTTTGCCTTCCGTGCCTCGTTAAAGCAAAAGCTGGGTCGCCACCCTTGGTAGCGACCCAGCTTGAGAGAGCGGAGGATCCGTTAGCTTGAATGCTTCCGTTCAAGGAACTGATGACGCAACGAATTCACAGACTGGAGGGCTTGGCTTTCGTCGGTTCCAATGTTTTCTTCGACCCATGAGTAGTAGCGGTAAGCTTCATCCAGGATTCCCGGAATAAAGTCGTCGGGATCAACAATGTTTGTTTGGCGATTAACAGTGAAAAGTGTAGATCGTCCTTTCACTTCCAGTCGAAGGGGCACTGGCTGGCCAGGAAACAGCCTTTCAGCTGACCCTTTCTCCATGAACTCTTCTACCAGCTCAAGGAGCTCAAACCAGATTCCTGTAACTTCATCCCACAGGTCACCCGAGATCAAATCGATCCCGTAGTAAGACAGAGAAAGAAAACCTTCACTGCCGTAGGGATTTTCTTTGAGTCGATTCCGCCACATCTCGGCAGCCCGTTCGGGTTCCTGAAACATGCTTACCAAGTAGTTTTCGGGATTAGCGACGAAATCCTCGATATCCGTGACCGTGTGCGGAACCAGAATGTATGGTTCGCTATGTACGGCTTGTTCTTTCATCTCACCTTGATTCTTATCGCGGGTAGAATTGGACAACTCGGCCTCTGTCAATGACCATCTTGTACTTCACGTTGTTATAGGTTCCTTCGAGCTGTATTCGCTTGTTGGTTCCACCGCTTTTCAGTTTACTTTGGTTCTGCTTCATGGCGCCATGAACCAGATTTCGTACATCGCTGATTGACATCTTCGGATTGAAAAATGTTTGGCTACTCTTAGAAGAACCATCCCAATATTTTGGATGATGCCGCTGAAGAATATGCTTCATTCCGCTCTTATCCAGTTTGAACGTATGTGAACCCGTTCTGTAAGAAAGGGTCTTGAAGGAAGACAACGCGTTGACAACTCGTGAAGCGGGAGCCTTAGCGTACTTGACGGTTTTGGAGCCTACCTTGATTACGATGCTGGTAACCCTGATAGCGATAATAATTGCTGGGATCCAAAACGGATCAGCTACGACTGGGTATTCATGGTCTTCCCCAATGTCTACTTTTTGGACCAAGTCACCATCGTGAAGCTCATACCAAGTTCTGACTGTTTCGCCACTTGCATCAACTGCCCATGCAGGTTCAAATCGACTGGTCAGGACGGATTCGTTTTCATCGGGGAAAGATTGAAAGACGTCTACTCCGCCATCTTGGGCAATCTCAGCGAATGACCCTTCCGGTAGCCCCAGTTCATACCGGAACTCATGAGGCGCATCGGCATCGTGAATAATTGTCTGTGCACGTATAGCTCCATCGTCATGAGTCTGCAGTGCAAGATCTATTTCATCATCGCTGAATACAGCAGTGCCATCGTCGAGCATTTGCACATCACTTGGCGCACTCTCAATGGGTAGTCCGAAGCTGAACTCCCGTTCCACATTCTCTGCGCCAATTACAAGCGATTTACCTTCTTCAGTTGCTTGGACGAATACCGCGCCCTCGCCGGTGCCGAACTCCAGAACTTCAGAGTTCAGCGTCGGTTCAACTAAATTGGCTTCAGTTTCTCCCGCTGCCGCTAAAGCATCCGACAGGAGCTCTTGTGTCGTTACTTGGCTCGGCTCGGAGGGGTCCGCGAGGCTGGCTGACGATGCAGTTACAGAGACTGCGCAGGCGATGGCTATCGCCGATAGGAGCCGAGAACGAGTCCGGCGGAACAAAGTGCTATTCATTTTCTTCTTTCCTATGCGCCAGGTGAATACCGGGTGCATGGTTGTGGCATGCCTAGGAATATCCAGCGACTTTGCATTCAAGTCAGATGCAAATGCATCCAAGGCAGCACTACGGACACGGGATTGTCCGAAAGTCCCTACTCAGCCCAGTATGAGTCGCTATAATAAATAGTAATGGTTTAAACCCGATGCAGTGGGGTTTTTTGTGAGAAGGAGAGAGCTTTCGCTTAAAGGGTGCACTTGCCTACCGGGAAATAGGGCTGTTCGCTGGAAAGTTGGTCTCGGCAGATCCGACAGTTGAGTGAGAATTCAGCTGCTATTGGGATAAATGAGTTGGAAAACGATCAATGACCTGCCGCTGCTCGCTAATGAACGGCGCGGAATCGGGCGGCGTCCGTGGCAGTATGCACCCAGGTGTGCAAAGAATGTGGCCGTCGAGTGTCGGTAGCAGATTATGACGTATGTGGTATCGGGTTCCCTTTCCGGTGCCCAGTAGAAGCGCCTAGGCAACTGTGTGCTTCCCAACATGAATCGCGGACCAGGCGGTTTCCTGGCCAGCCTTGCGTTTGGGGAACTTATGACGTCGTCGTAGCCATGCAACTGCCCAGAACCCAACGGGCAAGGAAGCGGCCTGCAGTCCGAGGTGCCTCCAAGGACAAGTGAAGCCCGAGCGGAGGAATTCCTCCGCTCGGGCTGATCGCAGTCTTATCCGTGCTGCCTGCCACTCTTCTGGATACCAGCGCCCGCGCGATTTCAGACCTTCCTGGCGTGCTGCGCCGGGGGTAGTGCGTTAGTGATTGGCGTTAGGCTTTTCGCCCTTGACCAGGAATGCGAAGACGATGCCGATCGTGGCCAGCGCGGCGCCGACGATGAACGAGATATGCGCGCCAGAGAACAAGGCCTCGGCCAGCTCGGACCCGGCGTCCAGCTGGACCTTTGACAGCAGCGACATCACGGTCACGAAGACCGTGGTGCCGATGGCACCGCCCAGCTGCTGCGCGGTATTGAAGATTGCCGAACCGTGGCCGAACAGGCGCGGATCCACCGAAGCCATCGCCGAGGACATCAGACCGGTCATCAGCAGCGCCAAGCCGATGGAGAAGATGATGTGGCAGAGCATGAACATCCACAATTCGGTCTGCGCGGTGACGGTGGCGTACATCCACTGCCCGGCGGCCAGGAACACGGCGCCGGGGATCAGGACCGGGCGCGGACCGCGCTTGTCGTAGATCCGCCCGAAAATCGGCGAGGCGATGGCCTGTGCCAGTCCGCCGGGAAGCAGCATGATGCCGATCTGCAGCGAGTCGACGCCCTGCCCGGATTCCAGCAGGATCGGCACAATCATCAGCGAACCGAGCAGGGTGCCGAAGGCAATCATGATCATCGCGATCGCGAAGCTGAAGCTGCGCGAGGCAAACGGGGTCAGGTTCAGCAGTTCGCGGCCGCTGGCGGCCAGCTTGACCTGGCGGATGATGAACAGTGCCAGGGCCACCAGGCCGATGGCGAAGCTGGCGATCATCATCGTGGCGTTATCCGCGGCATGCTCGATGCTGGAAATGCCGTACACCAGGAACCCGAAGGCCAAGGCGGATAGCAGGACCGAAGCGGAATCCACCTTGATCTTGCGTGCACTGGAAGGGATCTTGAAGAAGATGGCGCCCAGTACCAGGACCGCCACGGCGATTGGCAGCATCAGGATGAAGATGTAGTGCCAGCCCAATGCGTGCACGATGGCTCCCGAAGCGGTAGGCCCGATAGCCGGGCCGACGCCGATGACGATCGAGTTCAGGCCCATGATGGTGCCGCGCTGGTGGACGGGCACCAGCGTCAAGGTGGTGGTCATCAGCAAGGGCAGGACGATGGCCGTGCCGACGGCCTGGATAACGCGTGCCAGCAGCAAGAAGCCGAAGCTCGGCGCCAGCACCGCGATGACGGTGCCGAGGATGAAGCTGATGATGGCGAAGAAGAACAGCGACCGGTGCGCGAAGCGCTGCAGCAGGAAACCGGTGGTGGGGATGACGACCGACAGGGTCAGCAGGAATCCGGTGGTGAGCCACTGGCCGGTGGACGCCGAAATGCCCATGTCCTGCATGATGCCGGGCAGCGCCACCGTGAGCACGGTTTCGTTCAGGATCATCATGAAAGCGGCCAGGGCCAGCGAGGCGATGATGCCTGTCAGGGTTTTGGCGGAGAGTTGCCCGGCGGGCGCCGCGCTTGGCTTGGCGCTGGTTCTAGGGGGATTTGTAGTCACGAAGTCTTCTTCCTGTGGAGTGTCAACCGCTAAATACTGTCACACTCTGCCACTTTTTCGTAAGCGAATCTGTCAGACTGTGACAGGAAACAATTTTGGTGGACGACGCCTGCGCAGCACAGGCAGTCCGGAGCATCGGAGAGCGCCATGGGGATTCGCGAGGAACGCAAAGAGGCAACGATCCAGTCCATCCGGGCGGCAACCCTGGACCTGGTGGAACTCCATGGTCTGGAATCGGTGACCGTGGGGCAGATCGCTGCCCGGGCCGGCATCTCTGAGCGGACCTTCTTCCGCTACTGCGAATCCAGGGAAGCGGCCATGGTGCCGGCGCAGCATGAATTGATCCAGGCCGTGACCGAATGCCCCATCGCAGACGGATCCACGAGCGCGCAGATTTTCCGGCTGCTGGCCAACGAATGCCGCCGGATCCTTGTTGCCGAGATCCGCGGCAATGAATACCGCCGCATTTCCCGGTTGATAGCCACGGAGCCGAAGCTGCTATTGGCCATCACCCGGCAAGATCAAGCCTTCTGCGCTGCCACCTCGCAGGAGCTGCGCCGCCGCGGGCTGGTGCCGGCCATGCCCGCCTTGATGATTGGCGAAGCCTTGGCCGCCCTCTGGCGCGTGGCCTGGCAGAGCTTCGGCCAGGCGGAACGCGCCGGGGAGCCTGCAGGTCCCGTCGAACTCTTCGATGAGGCCATGGCGAATCTCGAAGCGCTGGCCGGCGGAAGAGCCGAATAGCGAATAACTCTGTTGAGTTATCGCTGATTAACTTAAATGTGACGAACTGCTTGCAGGCTGTCCAGCCCGGCATTTCGGTGAAGAAACGGCGTTGCCGCGCGTATTTCCCGCTGCCGCAAAGTGTGGTGCAGAGCAAAATCAGGTAGATTTGGAACGTTGAGTTCAGGGCGGTAACACCGCTTCCGCACGACGTTCAGGGAGACGCCACACCTATGGCAAAGATTATTTACACCCACACCGACGAAGCGCCTATGCTGGCGACCCACTCGTTCCTGCCAATCGTGGAGGCCTTCGCCTCGACCGCCGGTGTGGAACTGGAGACCCGCGACATCTCGCTGGCTGGTCGCATCATCGCTACCTTCCCGGATTATGTCACCGAAGAGCAGCGCATCGGTGATGCTCTGGCAGAACTTGGCGACCTGGCCAAGACCCCGGATGCAAACATCATCAAGCTGCCGAACATCTCGGCTTCGATCCCGCAGCTGAAGGCTGCCATCGCCGAGCTGCAGGCTGCCGGCTACGCGCTGCCTGACTACCCGGATAACCCGACCTCGGATGAAGAGACCGACGTCCGCGCGCGCTACGACAAGATCAAGGGTTCGGCTGTGAACCCGGTCCTGCGCGAGGGCAACTCGGACCGCCGTGCACCACTGAGCGTGAAGAACTACGCCCGCAAGTACCCGCACTCCATGGGCGAGTGGGCCGCTGATTCGAAGACCAACGTGGCCACCATGGGCGTTGACGACTTCGCGGCCAACGAGAAGTCCGTAGTCATCGACGCGGACAAGAAGATCTCGATCCGCTTCGTCGGCGAAGACGGCGAAGTCAAGGTCCTGAAGAAGCCTTTCGACGTGCTGGCCGGCGAAGTCATCGACGGCACCGTCATGCACGCCGCGGCCCTGTCCGAGTTCCTGAAGAACTCCGTGGCCCGCGCCAAGGAAGAGGGCGTGCTGTTCTCGGCTCACCTGAAGGCCACCATGATGAAGGTCTCCGACCCGATCATTTTCGGCCACGTGGTGAAGGCCTACTTCTCCGAGCTGTTTGAAACCTACGGCGACGAGCTGGCAGCAGCCGGCCTGAACCCGAACAACGGCCTGGCTGCCATCCTCGGCGGCCTGGACGAACTCTCCGACGAGGTTCGCGCCGGCGTCGAGAAGCTGATCGCCAAGGGCCTGGAAGAAGGCCCGGCAGTTGCCATGGTCGATTCCGACAAGGGCATCACCAACCTGCACGTCCCATCGGATGTCATCGTTGATGCTTCCATGCCGGCAATGATCCGCCTGGGCGGCAAGATGTGGGATGCCAAGGGCGACACCGCAGACACCCTGGCTGTGCTCCCGGATTCCTCCTACGCAGGCATCTACCAGGTGGCCATCGACGACTGCCGTGCCAACGGCGCGTTCGACCCGACCACCATGGGCACCGTGCCGAACGTCGGCCTGATGGCGCAGAAGGCCGAGGAATACGGCTCGCACGACAAGACCTTCGAAATCGCTGGCAATGGCCACGTGCAGATCGTCGACGAGAACGATGCAGTGCTCATCGAGCACCAGGTCTTCGCTGGCGACATCTGGCGCGCCTGCCAGACCAAGGATGTAGCCATCCGCGACTGGGTGAAGCTGGCAGTGAACCGCGCCCGCGCCTCCCAGACCCCGGCTGTCTTCTGGCTCGATGAGAACCGCGCCCATGACGCAGTGCTGATCGCCAAGGTCAACGAGTACCTCAAGGAGCACGACACCGAGGGCCTGACCATCGAGATCCTCTCCCCGGTCGAGGCGACCCAGTACTCGATCGACCGCATCCGCAAGGGCGAGGACACCATCTCGGTGACCGGCAACGTGCTGCGCGACTACCTGACCGACCTGTTCCCGATCCTGGAACTGGGCACTTCGGCCAAGATGCTCTCGATCGTTCCGCTGCTGGCTGGCGGCGGCCTGTTCGAGACCGGCGCCGGCGGTTCGGCTCCGAAGCACGTGCAGCAGCTGGTGAACGAAAACCACCTGCGCTGGGATTCGCTGGGCGAGTTCATGGCCCTGGGTGCTTCTTTCGAGCACCTGGCAGTGAACAACGACAACGCCCGGGCCCAGGTTCTGGCCGACACCTTGGATGCAGCAACCGGCACCTTCCTGCTGGAAGACAAGTCGCCTAAGCGCAAGGTTGGCGAGTTGGACAACCGCGGCAGCCACTTCTACCTAGCCAAGTTCTGGGCAGAAGAATTGGCCAAGCAGGACAAGGACGCCCAGCTGGCTGAGGCGTTCGCCGCAGTCGCCAAGGCACTGGATGAGAACGAGGAAACCATTGTTTCCGAGCTCGCCGAGGTCCAGGGCAAGGCCGTGGACATCGCTGGCTACTACCGTCCAGACGAAGCCAAGACTTCAGCTGTGATGCGCCCAAGCGCAACCCTGAACAAGGCTCTGGAACTGCTGACCAAGTAGTTCTTCCGAGTTGAGCAGGCAGGCACCGCCCCATTGGGGCGGTGCCATTACTGGTTAACCATTGTTTGAAGCCAGCCATACCGGATACGTCATGCTGGCTCAACTTTAAGAGGCTGGTCTTGGGCACCACGCTGCTCTGCGGCGCCCTGACGCTGGAGATCCACGACCTAAAGCCTGTTGGCATCTACGTTTAGGCCAGCTCCCCGAAACTCCCTAATGAGTGACTGTTTCCACATGCCGTTTTCATCAAATGGTATGTAGACGACACCGGCAAAGTCGGACGGCATTTCAACTCCCGGCTCGTATAGGGCAGTAACATTCCCACGGCCTAGCGCGGCTAAGGCATAGCCGAGCTCGAAGATGACGTTCTGGCGTGCGCGTGGCTTTTCGTCTGTGTTGGATCTGGATCTTCCTAGATCATCTCCCGTCATGAGAACGACCGCGAAGGATGACCTGTCACCAAGATGACGCTCCAGCTTTTCGATTACCGTCTGTCCTCGGCTGGCCTGATCACCTAAAACGATGACATTCAGATCCGAAGTCTGGCGTATGAGGAGATGGACCTGATTTATAGCGTCATGGTCGTGGCCATGCACGATGAATACGGTATTCAAACTTGTCGCCTCCTTTGTTGCTTTAGCGCCACTATCTTGATCGTCCTTCTCGTACAGGTCAAGATTGGCAAGGAGCCGTCGGAGGCGGTCGACTTTGGTCCGAGAATCTGTCAGCAGATCTTCAATTGGTTTGTCGCCATCGCTGAGCGATGGAAAGGGATTTTTTAGTCCCATGGCTGACACATAGTCCGTGTGCGGGCTGCTTTTCGCGAACCCAACGGGAGTGAACGCGTGCTCAAGCAGCAACGTATTTCGTTCATCCCAAGTTGTAATCGCCTGGCGCAGAGCCGACCGTTCCGATTCTGAATCCCGAGACATATTTTGGAGGACTTTTTGGGTAGCGATGGCTTCGCCGATCTTCTCGGCCAATGCTGCCTCGCTCATTCTCAACTTTGGGGGCATGCATTGATCATATCGGTCAGAGATCCAAAGTCCCGTTACAAGATAGCTTCCAGCAAATTGTCTGTGTGTCTTTCGGACTACCGCTTTGGCATAGGCCAGCAAGTTGACCCACGGACGCATCGTGCCATCAACCCCATTTCGTTGTTTGAGGGCGAGCTTCTCGATCTGGTCCAAGGAGCCGGCTTAGGGCAGCTGGCTGTGGTTAGGGAATGTCGAGGGCCGTGACATCCTCAGGCTAAGTGGCTGCGGTGGAATTATGGACTACTGCATTGACTATATGAAGAGAAGCACCTCAAAGTCCGCGACCTGCTTCCCAGAGGTTGTCGGCGGTGCCGGTCAGCAAGGCGTTGAGCGAGACGGCCTGCGCATCGGTGAATGAGGCGATGTAGTCCACGATGGCCCGTGACTGGCCCAGGCGCTGCACCTCGTCTGGTCCGGCTTGGCGGAATAGCTCGGGGGACAGCTCGCGCAGGTGCCGGTACTCCTCGGTGGCGGCTTCCACCGAATCGAGCAGGCGACGCGGGGCGCGACCGGCATCATCGGGATCATTGAGCCAGCCGTGGAACCCTTCGGCCAGCGAGCGGATGATCCGGGTCTGCCCGCGCTGGTACACGGCCAAATCCGGGCGCTCGAGCACAAAGCGCGAGTGGACGAATTTCAGCACGATCACGTCATGCCAAGCCTCATCGCCCAACCGGACGTGGCCGCTGCGCACAGTGGGGGTCTGCTCGACAGTCACCGATGTCTGAAGCCGTTCGATCCAACGGCGGGTGAACGCGGTGACCGCGCGATCCGCTTCCAGCCCTCCGTCATAGGGAACAGCCAGTAGCCCGTCGACCAGGTCATGGCCCACCCGTTCCACGGATTCCCGGAATGCCTGCGCATTGGCGATCCATGGATCTTTGGCCAGCGCCCGCCGCCAGGTCTGCTCCAAGGCATGTCCCGGGCGCCGGGCATCGAGCTCTGCCTGCTTCAGCCGTCCCAGGCTCGACGAATGCTCCAGCCAGGCGCGCAACTCCGCCGAAACGCTGGTGTACTGCAGCACCCCGGCGCGGTAGAAGTCATCCAGATCATGCACGGCATAGGCAATGTCATCGGCGATGTCCATGACCGAGCTCTCAAGGGTCTGCTGGTGCTGGCCGATGTTGGGGAACACCGAGAGCACATCGGCCATCTCATGGGCGTCGACATCATAGGCCGAATATTTCAAGGCCCCTGCCGCCGGGTCGGTCCCCACGCCGCGCGGCAGCATCTCAGGGGCCAGCGGGGCCAGGGCGCGCCATTCATTGCGCGTCCACGGGTACTTCAGGACGGCGGCGCGCACCGCACGGGTGAGGTTCATGCCGCGGGCGGTGGCATCGCAGCTGTCCAGTGCGGTAAGGATCCTGAAAGTCTGGGCGTTACCCTCGAAGCCGTCGGGAAGGTTCAGTATTCCCCGGGCCACGCGGTCCAGCTCCAGCTCTCCGAGGTGGCCGAAGGGCGGGTGTCCCAGGTCGTGAGCCGCTGCAGCGGCCTGCACGACTACCGGGTCGCAGCCACCCAAGTGGTCGACGAGTCTTCTAGTTGATTCATCAGCCTTACGCAGCCGGATGGCGATGGAGCGGGCCACCGCTGAGACCTTCAGCGAATGGGTCAGCCGGTTGTGCACCAGGGTGCCGGAGCCGGCCTGCGGGATCACCTGGGTGACCGAGGACAGCCGGGAGAAATAGGGGGAGAAGCGGATGCGCTCGATATCGATGCGGAACTCGTCCTCATCGTTCAGGCTTGGCTCAGCAATGGAGCGATCCCGCCCGCCGCTTTGATGTGTCTTGGCCCTGTATTCCATGGTAGAAACCAGCCTAGGGGATCAACGGCTTTGCGCCGTGTCAATTGATGATTCGGTTGGCGAGTTCTTCACCGTGCGCGAGGGCGATGACCTGGTCGACGGCCAGTTCTGAGACCAGCGAGATGAACTGTCCAGTGTCTCCGGCCATGTGCGGAGTGATGATGCAATTCGGGGCGGTCCACAGTGGATGGTCTGCCGGCAACGGCTCGGGGTCGGTGACATCCAAGGCGGCGTGCAGCCTGCCGGCTTGCAGCTCCGGCAATAGGGCGTCGGTGTCGACGATGGGCCCGCGTCCCACGTTGACCAGCAGCGAGCCGTCCTTCATTGAAGAGAGGAACTGAGCGTCAATGAGCTGCTCGGTTTCCCGGGTATGCGGCAGGGCAACAATCACCACGTCGGCGGTGGGAAGAAAAGCCCATAGCCTATCGAGAGAATAGATGGGGTAGCCCTGCTCGTGGACTCGTCCAGTGCGGGCAAAAGACGATAGTTCTGCAGGTTTGAATGGCAGCAGCCGCGAACGGATTTCGCTGCCGACTCCACCGGCACCGAGAAGCACCAACTTTGACCCGTGCAGCGAGCCGGTCCACGTCCGGGTCCACTGCCGCTCGCGCTGCTGCTGGCCAACTTGCGACAGCTGGCGCAGGGACGCCAGAACCAGGGCGAGGCAGTGTTCGGCGGTGGCATCTTCCACGGCGCCCTTGGAGTTGGTCAATGACACTTGTTCAGGAAGGTGCTCTAGAACCCACTCGTATCCGATGGACAGCAGGTGGACATGCTTCAGCCCCTTGATGCGGGAGACCCTTGAACGCAGCTCAGGATTGCTCGGACGTTCGGTGACCAGCACGTCGGCCGGCGGGGCGTCATTGGGGTCATCATTGATGTGCCAGAGGATCGGTTCGATTCCCGGAAGCTGCAGCCGGTCGACGAGATCCTGCCAGGGGAGCAATACACGTAATGCCATGCGAAGAGTGTCCTTTCGGTTGCTATGACCATTGTGTCTGTTGGCCGGCAGGGATGAAGAATCTGCTGACCGACTCGTTACTCCACATTAGTTATTCCAGAATGCAGATCAAATAACTAGTAGGCTGAACCCATGACTCACAGAGGGATCGTCGGAACAACCATACTGATGGGGCTTGGCTGGACCGTGTTCGTCCTTGGCCTCGCCGCGCTATTCTTCGACCCGATGGTCGGCGCGCTGTTGGCAATTGCCGGCGCGGTACAGGTCAGTGGCGGCATGATCACCGAGGCATTGAATAGGAAGCGGGAGGCGTCCGCAGTACTGCGAAACGGCAGAGAAGATAGTGTCGCTGCAATCGATTAATTACTGCCCGCAGCATGCTACCGCCTCTGAGGGTGTTCACGTCAGAGGCATGTGACAGGCTGGCGAATCTTTGAAGAGGCTGCTGGCTTACGACGTTGGGCCAACCGGATCGGCAGATGCCTTCTGGCCTGGGCAGCAGATCGTAGGTTGCCTGAAAGGTAGACCTTGATCTTTGAATGCCGAAGTAGCTGTGATGAGTTTCTTACGTCTGTTTTGTCGTGAATAGCCATTTCGCGCTTTTGGCTGCAGAAAAGGACTAAGGAGAATCTGGCTTGTTCTCTTCAGTCTGATGTTTCGGATAGCTGCCGAACGAATTTCTCCAGTCTTGCCGACCTGGTCTTATCAGTCTTGGCAATCATGAGCTGGTGCAGAATGTGATAGCGCGGCGGACGCCAGTGCAGAGGAGGTCTTGGACTTGCCGATCGGCATCTTGGGCTTTGGTGGATACGCGGGCATAGCCGATCAGCTTCGTCATTGGTACACCAAAAGTGTCTCGCAACTAATGTTGTAGGCATCATAGTACGCCAATGGTTGCGACACATAGTTGCGAGAATTTTGAACCATTGAGATTCCGCAGATTTTACGTGGCGGGGGTGGAGCCCGGTGAGACGTCTTACAACCTATAGGTTGTAAGACGTCTCTACAAGAGATTCTTAACGTAAGATCAGTCAACCTGAGAGAACGCTACCAATAGACTGCTCAACGGCTAGCTAGATACTCTCTTCAGACTCAAGTGTTAAGTCTCGGATCTCGTCGTCATGCAGATCGTCGTCTCGAACATCCAGATAATTTCTGAAAGCTGGATGTATTCGGTACCTAACCTGGCGTTCCAATCTTTTTGAAAGCCTCTCGGCTAACTTGATTTTACGTCTAGCTGACGCATCTCCTTCTACGTGTATGAAGTCACCTTCAGCGATCTCAACTCCTAGAAATGACGTTTTAATCAACCAGAATTTCACTTTATTTGCATCAGCCGTACCAGATAAAACTTCCGCTAATTCATCTTCGGTCAGGGTTGAATCGAATCCTGCGAATTCATACAGTATCTCTTCAAGATCAAAATCTTCAGCTTCGCTTTCAACAATTAATGCTTCAATGGCAAATTTTGAATACTCGGATTCAGCAAATATGACATCCGCTTGTTGAATTACGTGATGCTTCCTGTTGATGGCGGTCGTTAGTGCGGAGTTGGCCAAATATATTAAATCGCGAGGTCTCGGGAGGGTGCGCCAGAGTAAATAATCTCGTGTAGGCGTTCCGTTGACCTCTGGTGTAAAAACGTCAGACCATAAGTGGGAACCCTCAGTCTTGTGTTTAGTCCTTAGGCTTTTTGCACCGTATCTTTCTTCTAATACGCGAGCCAATAATTCTTGATCATCCCAGTGGACAGATAGCTGTCCGATTTTATCTGGTTCACGGGCATGGGAGGACATCACATCGAATATATCGGCCCTGAGGAACACGCTCAAGGTTAGATTTATAGATTCGGCACGCCCGTCGTTGTATAATTCCTTTTCAATTTTTCCGCTTGTTGTTAACAAGCTGAGAAGAAACTTCGACATCAGCTTATAGTCGGTTTCGTTTTCCCATGCTTTATCTAAATTATCAATTAGAACTGCTACCCGGTTGAGTTCGTGAAGAGATGACCGCAGTTTAATTTTGAGATTCTTTAGTGCGTGAATCCTGAGCCCATCGGCGATAATTTTTTTAGGATCGTATCCTTCCTTATTTTTATCGCTGATTTTGGCTTCAAGGAGATCTTCTATTATGCCTTCTAAGCGATCGGTCAGCGTGCCCCCTGTGTCAACGTGGAGATTTTCCAGTTCTAGTTCGAGGGCCCTTAGCGGCGTGCCTTCTGCGATTCCCGCTGGTTTACTTTCACCTGCTTTGATGGCATGAATTGCAATCTCTGTGTAAATTAGAAATGACCAAAGGTTGGTTAGGAGGTAATCGGATGTCGTGGACGCATCTACGTCTTGCAAGAACTCGATTAAACCCTTCAGTTCGTAAGACGATGGTTTAATTGGAACTACAAGGTTTCGTCTGTCTTTTGCCAGCTCTGCATTAGCTTGGCTCATTGTTGCTGATTTGCCGGTTCCCTTACGACCGATGAAAATTTTGGCTCTTCCCTCGAGAATAGCTCGAAATTCACTTGTCTCAATGAAATAATCATTCAGATTCTCCAGTTCATATTCGGCTACATATTGCCCGAAGGAACTGATAGGTAGTTCAATGTCCAAAGCGAGACGGCCTAAACGCTTGTTTGATCCGCTCGGTTTTGGGAGGTTTGCTAACCAACTTTGAACATGGTCTTGAAGCGCAGCCGACGTGGAATAGGTAAACAGGATGTCTTTGTAGTCCAACGGTGCGGTGAAACCGTTTTCAGCAACTAGGAGAAGAGGTAGCTCTAATCCGTATGCTAGACCGGCGAGGAAGCTAGCCCTGGCGTTATGCTCCTCAGAACGTATCCTCGTGGGGGGCAAAAGATGGAAAATTGCAGCAGATGATCTGTAGATCTCTCGAACATAGAATTGTAATGGCGCTAATCCTAGATCGTCACTTGATCCTAAAACTGTGATCGCGCTATTTCGCTCGAGCATCTTGCTTAGCGCTGTCGAGGCTGTTGTTTTTATGGGTAATGCTGGAGCGAATATCGCATTCGGTTCCCGGGCCTTGGCGCCGGCTAGCAATGGATCGAATAGTTTCGGTTCTGATAGTTCTGGGCGTTCGCTAGTTATCCTTGAAATTATTCTTTCGGGATTCCCCTGGTAACCTAGACGACCGAAAGTTGATAGAAGATTAAGATCGTTCCACTTTCTGACGGCCTCTGTGTCCGTCTCGTCTAGAAGCAGCCACAGTACCTTGTTATTACTTAACGCGTAACCTGCTTCGAATAGGACGTTACTGTTCATTGTGCTGATATCCGCCATGACGGCCGAGGCGCTTTGGATAGCCTCGCAAATCGTACTTATAAGTAGCTGGCCTTCAATCGGCAGAGTCTCCCACCCTGTCGCATTGATACCTCGCGCTTGTAAAGTAGATATAGCTTCGCGGAGCGTTTCTGCTCGTAGCGGAGAGTTGCCTCCATAGGCAAAAAATATTCCATCTTGGCTCATGCTTCAAAGATCACACGAGTCTATGGTCTTAAATGGCACCCCTCTGCGGGTCGCTGCAATTCCTTCCGCTGGTTTGGATGAAGATGAGGATCTGTTTTCTCAGTCCACTAGGCGAACGCGCTGAATTTCACATCAACTCCCTCGACCTCGGCGAGCATTAGTTGTTGCGCAGCTACGAGAAAACGTCAACTAGCCGCGGACATGTGAGGGGCCAGCACCTAAGGGTGCTGGCCGTCCCAAAATTACCAGCTTATCCTTCTCGCGTATTCTCTGTAGTCTTCGTTGTACTTATCAATTGCGGATAAAGCTCTAGGCAGATCTCCTCCGAAAAGTCCTGCTTGTAGAAGAGCTCCTGAGGCACCTTCGCGTTCTAATTTCGATCTCAATTGATCTACTGGTGATTGCGATGCATGGCGCAGAGCCCAGGTGGAGCGGCCAAACCAGTTGGAACGAGCATATTGGGCGTTATGACCCTGATTTAGGGCATCTTGAGTAGATACATCTTGGCCGACTACACCCAACATGAGCTCCGAGAGATGATAGTTCTGAGTATGTTCTTCTTCTGTCCACTCGAAGATAGGCTTCATAACTGAGTGCAGCCAGTCGGGTATTGGTGTGTGTAATTTTCCTAGCTGCCTGTTGTTGTACTGATTGAATAGCTCAACTGGATCATCGCCAGAGGTCTCAGCCCGTGAAAAAATTGATGGCAAGGAAGCGCTGGTATCAAATGGTTTCCAGTATCCAGTTGCATCAAGTACTCCTATAGTGCTTCCAACGTGATAGTTTTCCGGAACGCGAGGACCGGCCAAAAGAGTCTTAAAATTGTCCCACCTGGAATATGCCGTGCTGGCCAGCGCTGCGACGGCGATTACAGCTACCGCTGCTATATGTCGAACGTTGTTTATGGATTCGTAGCCGTCATGGTGCTTGCTCGCAGCCGAGACAATGTTTTTGATACCTGCCGTCCACGGAGATAGAGAATCTGCGGTTCCCCATCGAGCAGCTATGGCTAGGGAATAGCAAAATGGGCGTACTGCTTCCCAAGTTTCGCTTGCTAACTGAACGAAATTCCTAATCTGATCTTCGTTCGTTCCGGAACGCACCTGCGAGCCATAACGAGGATCATCATTCAGAGTCTCAAGCGCACTTCGTACTTCCCCAGCGATCAAATCATCTAACTCAATCTGCTTTGCCGGATTAACGATCATCTCTTTAGTCAGTCGGCGCAGTAGTTCAGGACGCTCTTGGGACCGAGATTCCTCCACAAACGCCAGAGTAGTAGCTGCATTTTCGTTCGCGCCCATGAGCCTATTAATCTTGTTGGTTAGCGCAACCGCTTGCTCAGGATAGGAATCTCCGAAAAGGTCTACTCGGTTTATATCGTTCAGTGATCGATTAGCACCAATTCCCCAATCTGGGACGCTGCCGTCATCAAAGCGGATGGGGATTATCCAAGTTTCTCCCGGAGGCATCCTTCTGAACTCTTCGACTGCCAAATGAAGTTCTTCGTTCATGTTGTTTCTTGGACGGTTTCGCGAGTTGTCAGAAAAGCACGCAAGGAAAACCAATGAGTTATTGCGAATGGCTTCCTTGATCTTGATTTTCCAATCGTCCCCAGGTTCAAGGTTTTTTAGGTCACGCCAGAAAGGTATCTGTGCGGCCTTCAGCATTTCACATAGCCGATCAACACACTCTTTGTCTTCACGGACGTATGAAATGAAAACGTGTTGTCCCTCGTTATTTGTCATAAAGAGATCCTAAACGACCTCTACGACACAAGATGAACGTTTTCGTGCCGAAGAGGGAATAGGTTACCGCTATTCCGGCGACGTGGTATCCGCTATTTCTGGATGCCCGGAACACCTAGCCGGACTAGCCGAACCAGCGAGGCGTCTTTGGCACGGTTTCACCCATTACTGCTACTGCTTCACCCAATCCCAGCTCCCAAACACTGCGGAATATTGCCATCACCTCGTTGAATAAACGTGCGCTGTTAGGCCGGACTCATCTTCTCTGCCAGGACTTCACCGGTGCCGTATTCCTTGCCATAGTCGGCCACGCATCGATATTGCGATGAGCAGGTTGGTCCGTGTAGCCCGCATCGCGGGTTGCGTTTACTGACTGCGGCCCAGAGTCGCGACGGGGCGGTTCGCATGACTTTTAACATGGTGTTAAGGTCCGCCGCGGAAACGTTCGCATCTTGCTTGCTCGATCGCATGACTACTTCATCAAGGACCAAAGACTCACAATGAGGCCAATTCGGAAAAATGTATCAATACTCGTGAAATGGAAGTGCTTTCTCCACATAGTTTATGGCACTGAGTTTTGCGAAGAAGTGCCCTCAAAAATCTGTTGAGTTTTCAACTGCTGGAGGTTTTCGCTGAAGCGCACGGATTGATGTGTCACAAACGACCGTTATTGGCGTGCGCATAAGACCCGATTAAGGTGGTGACGAATTGCTGGCGGGTCTGCTTCAGTATTGTTGCATGCATGGCTTTTTGAAAGTCCCTCGGCCAACGCCGCGCCTTCCAGTTTCCAAAATGATAACAAAGTCCTGGCAAAAAGTTCTTATCACGACCTGTGGAAGGTTGAAATGTCATTCCGGTTGACAGAGCCAGAACTACGGGCTAAGCCGATCTCCCACCGCGAAAAGGATTCTATTGATGCTCAGATTCCAACAGCTTCTTAGTCGGCGATCGTGATCTTGCGAGTGGGTCGCTAGTCAATAGAAGGAGGCGAGCGTAATCTCGAATATTCCTTTCCTGACTAGGCTCGTAGGAAACGCGTTTTATGTGAAAAAATTTCTTTGTGAATCTTCGGGTAATGAGCTAGATTTACCCTAATCATCAATTAGTGGGCACGAGAAAGAGCGGCTTTAGCAATAATTGCTAATTTATTCCGTTGTGAGGTTCTTGCGCCGATTCGCACTCTTTAAAGTAGGATAATTGAAAACTAAATTAAGCGCGACGGCGATATCGACGGCACTGATCACGGGATTGGTGCTTAGTGGCCCGGCAGCAAATGCAGAAGTGATTTCGGATGGGGCTGTCTCTACCCCAATGGAATTGTCAACGTCAGCGGAAGCGCAGACGGAACCAATTGCGTCTCAGTCTCCTGTAGCGGACGTCGTTGAACCAGAGGAACACATCCTTCCAACTGAGGCAGAGGCGATGTTGGATAAGGAAGAGCCTGTCGTGGCCGAGACATCAGAACCGGCCATCGACCCGGCAACTGAATCCTCGGAAGCTCAAACTGGCGAGTCCGACGTGGCCACAGAATCTGAATCCATGGTGACGGAATCAGCTGCTTCGGCAGAATCTGACGCTGCATCTGAGCTCACTGATGAAGTTAGTGAGTCGGCCAAGCCCACCGAAACGTCATCGGACGTCGCAGTCGAGGATGAAGACCCTCGCTGGGCCCAAATTGACGCGCTGCTGCCCGAAGGCAGTGAGAATTGGGACGAAGCTCAGTGGGAAGCTTTCGAGCAAACTGAAGCCGGGCGGGAGATGAACCGGCTTCTTGATGAATTGCTTGCTGAAGATATCACCTGGGACGAAGAATTCGACCTTTCTGATGAAGAGCTGGCTTTCTGGGAGTCCATCAATGAGCTTATTCCTGAGGAAAGTTTCGACTGGGATGAAGCGCAGTGGGAAGAATATTTCCAATCCGACAGCGGGCTCGAGCTGATTGACTTGATCCTGCCTTTTATGATGGAAGGCATTGAGAGTGATGAAGACGCCGCGGAGATCCAAGCATTCCTCGAAGAGGTTTTTGCTAACGACCCAGAACTGCGAGCGTATTACCTTGAAATGTACTTCGGCATCCAGCCGGAGACTGAAATCGGTGGTTCGGGAGGTCCAGAAACTGAGGAGGAAGCAACCCCATACGAAAGCCAGTCTCCAACGGCTAGCGCCGAAATCAAGCCGGCAGGTGAGGTTAGCAAGGAGCCTGCTTCCGAGAAACAGGCCCTCACGAAGGCTGCCGGTTCCACCGCGCCGGCGTTGGCGAACACCGGTTTTGACGGCTTTTCAGCTGCAGGGCTAGGACTTCTCATGGCCCTTGCGGGTGCGGCAGTTGTGGCCCGCGGAAGCAGGAAGTCCGCCAAGCACTAACGCGCTGCGGCGAAAGACCGCTAGTGCAATCTGAGGCTGTTCGGCCGCTGTCCCAGGGGACAGCGGCCGAACAGCCTCAACTGGTTAACTGCGAGTTTTCATCCAGGCGGTGCCAGGCGCGGTTGTGGTAAACCAGTCCGTTGCCGGGCTGGCCGGGTTCGCTATCTCGTTCAATGTGCGACTCAAGGGCGCGCGCGACAAAAACTGTGGATGTTCCTGCCTGAACCCGTTCGATGACCGCGCAACGTACCCAGGCCCGGACGCCATCAAATACCGGTTCCCCGGTGCTCAGCCTTGACCACGTTTGCTTCTGTGCGAAGCGGTCGATCCCACTGGTTGCCCCCAATTTAGCAACCTCGATGTCATGCGCATCCAAGCTGTGAACTATAAGAGATGTTGCGCGGGTCAGCACTTTGGCCGCCGAGGACAGCGCAGAAATCGAGAAGACGAGCAATGGCGGATCAACGCTGATCGAGGCCACGGACGTTGCCGTGAGAGCAACCGGTCCGTCGCCGGCATCGGCGGTTATCAGGCTGACGCCACCGGGGTGCCCGCGGAAGATCGCTTTGAAGTCATCCGCGGGCAACGATGGTGTCGCCGATTCTGTCACTTCAGACGCGGGCACCAACAAGCTCCTCGCGCAGGATGCCAGCCCCTGCGCTGAGCGCACTGAGCTTGGCCAGGGCCACATCGCGGCGGAACGGGGCCATGCCGCAGTTGGTGCTGGCAATCAGCTTGTCCGCATCGACATATTCGAGAGCTTTGCGCAGGGTCTGCGCCACTTCCTCGGGAGTTTCCACAGCGTCATTGGCCACGTCGATGGCTCCAAGCATCACTCGCTTGCCGCGCACCATTTCGACGACCTCCAGCGGGACATTCGAGTGGTGGGATTCCAGCGAAACGGTATCGACGGAGGAAGCCTGCAACAGCGGGAAGGACTTCTCGTAGTGGCGCCACTGTGCGCCGAGAGTAGCTTTCCAATCATTGTTCGCCTTGATGCCGTAGCCAAAGCAGATGTGGACTACGGTCTCGGCTTTGAGCCCCGCGCAGGCACGCTCCAGGGCAGCGATGCCCCAGTCGGCCACCTCATCAAAAAAGACGTTGAAGGCAGGCTCATCGAATTGGATGATGTCCACTCCAGCGGCCTCGAGCTCGCGGGCTTCCTGGTTCAGGATGGTCGCGAATTCCCACGCCAGCTTCTCCCGGCTACGGTAGTGCGCATCGTACAAGGTATCAACCATGGTCATCGGGCCTGGCAGGGTCCACTTGATCTGCTTGTCGGTGCAGGAACGCAGGAACTTTGCGTCCTGGACAAAGACGGGATTTTCACGTTCAACGGCACCGACGACGGTGGGGACACTGGCGTCATAGCGGTTACGGATGCGCACGGTCTCGCGCTTCTCGAAGTCGACACCGCTCAGGTGCTCGATGAACGTGGTGACGAAGTGCTGGCGGGACTGCTCGCCGTCGGAAATGATGTCGATGCCGCGCTGGGCCTGCTCGAGGACCGCTGCGCGCATGGCGTCCTGCTGGCCTTCGCGCAATTGCGCGCCCTCAAGCTTCCAAGGGGACCAAAGTTTTTCAGGCTCGGCGAGCCATGAGGGCTTGGGCAGGCTGCCAACAATTGACGTGGGGATAAGCGGAGAAGTCATGGGGGAATCTTTCTGGATCTTAGGCGACTGGTGACGGGCAGGAAGCGGACCACTGATCGAGCAGTTGGCGATTCGGGGTGATGAAATGCTCTTCGGTGAACTTGCCTTGGATCTTGCCCAGTTGGGTTCGCTCTTCGCGGTCATAGAAGACGCGGGTGGGGGAGAAATCCTCGGCGCCAAGGCTCGGGTGGTACACAGCTGGAGCCGCCGAATTGGCGTTGTAGATTTCCGGACGGTAGATCTTCTGAAACGTCTCCATGGTGCTGATCAGGCTGATCAGCTGCAGGTTCGTGTAGTCGTTGAGCAGGTCGCCACGGAAGTAGAAGGCCAGCGGTGCGACAGCACCCGGCGGCATGAAGTATCGCACGCTCAAGCCCATTTTTCCGAAGTACGCGTCGGTCAATGAATTTTCATCTTGCTGGTATTCCAAGCCGAGCACTGGATGGCTGTTGCCGGTGCGGAAGTAGGTCTTGGAAGTCGAGACGCTGATGCAGACCACCGGCAACTGGGCAAAACGCTCACGGTACGCCTGTGAGTTCAAGAAATGCTGGAAGAGCTGCCCATGGAGATCGCCAAAATCCTCCGGAAGCACCGGGGCTCCGCTGTCATTACACGAAGCTGGAAGCACCACGCTGAAGTCGTAATCGCGGACATAAGAAGAAAAATTATTGCCGACCATGCCATGGGACCGAGTACCCATGAGTTTATCCACGATCGTGGTTTCAAGCACTTCTAAAAGTGGAAATTCCTGATCGGTATTATCGGCAGAAAAATGAACATTTGCGGAAATGATTTCCAATTCAAGAGAATAGCGGTCGCCTTGGGGATTATCCCAGTGAGCCAAGGAATTGAACCGGCGGTTGATCATCGTCAGGGCATTGCGCAGGTTCTCTTCACGGCGCTCTCCGCGTGCCAAATTAGCGAAGTTTGTCGTGGTGCGCGAATTTGTCGAAGGGGAATAATTCTCGTCGAATCTTGTGGTGCTAATGCTGAAATTTAATGCGTCTGCCATGATGGCCAATCTGTATTTGGGAGGCCTGGGCAGGCCGAGGGGAAGTCGTTGCGTCAATCATGCAGGGTGATTCTTGATATCAGGTAACTCGATATAACTATGGATTCATATAGACTCGATCTATGGTTCAGGGAACAAATGGCTTGACACTGCAGCAGCTGCGCTATTTCGTGGCGGTGGCCTCCGAGGGATCCATCTCCGCCGCAGCCGACCTGATTTACGTCGCACAGCCCAGCATGTCGGCGGCGATGAAGGAGCTTGAATCACGGGTCGGGCGCACCTTGCTGATGCGCTCGGCCAGGGGAGTGACGCTCACCGCCGAAGGCGCAGAATTCCTCGGCTACGCCCGGCAGGTGCTCGAGCAGGTGGAGCTTCTTGAGCACCGCTACCTCGGGCGCCCCGCCGCGCGGCGGCTGCTGGGCGTCTCGACCCAGCACTACTCCTTTGCGGTGGATGCCTTTGTCCGGATGGTCCAGGCCAGCGGGGCCGAGGAGTACCAGTTTTCGCTGCGCGAGACCCGCACCGAAGAAATCATCGAGGACGTGCGCACGCTACGCAGCGACATCGGGATCCTCTACCGCAACGACTTCAACCGGAAGGTCATCGACAAGCTGCTGCGCGAATCCCGGCTGGTCTTCCACCCGCTGTTCCTGGCCGATCCGCACATCTTCATCTCGCGCAGCAACCCGCTGGCCACCCGGGACCAGGTCACGCTCGAAGACCTCGAAGACCTGCCCCGGCTGACCTTCGACCAGGGCGCGAATAATTCCTTCTACTTCGCCGAGGAGGTGCTCTCCACGCGCTCCAGCCAACGCGAAATCCAGGTCTCCGACCGCGCCACCATCTTCAACCTCATGATCGGCTTGGGCGGGTACACGATCTCCACCGGCATCATCAGCGACGAGCTGGATCCCTCCATCGTGGCCATCCCGCTGGCCATCGAGGAGCGCATCGAGATCGGCTGGATTGACCACGCCGCCATCCCGCTCACCGACCAGGCCCAGCGCTACCTGCAAGAAGTGCGAACGGTGGTCGCCAGCTTCGGGGTAGAAGTGCTCGGCTGAGCCGCCAGCAGCGTAACCGCCGGTCATGGAGCACCGGCGCATCGTCACAAAATTCAGGAGAAACCGCTAAACCATGCGGTTTTTCTCAATTCTGCGCGTCACAAAGTGGTGCCAACCACCGCGTCGTCATGACAAGGCGACGACATATGAAGCGTAGCGGCCTTGTATGAAGCCGGGCGCCGGATATCGCTTGCACCGTTTGCGGCGGATAGCCAACCATGGAAGAACAACCCATCAAGAGCGGCCGAGAGATCTGGCTCGAAGACGCCGCAGCAACCATCGGGAAACCGAAAGGTGCTACCGCCAGGAACGATGGAGCAGTTCCGAACGCGTTTTTGCGTAGCTTCGTGCCGCCGCACGATGCCAATCGGTGCACTCCCTCGCAGACAACGAGGAGGAGCTATGAGCCAAGGAACCGACGCGGTCCACGCCGGATATCGCCCGAGCGGAGACTTCCGCCCGATGTTGCCGCCACTGCACAATTCCGCAGCCTACCAATTCCAGTCCCACGCCGAAGCGATCGAAAAGTTCGCACTGCGCCAGGCCGGCTTCACCTACTCACGCACCGGCAACCCCACCGTCTCGATTCTCGAACAGCGCGTGGCAGCACTGGAAGGCGGAGCCCAAGCGGTAGCCACCGCCACCGGACAGTCTGCGGTTGCCTTGTCCCTGCTGGCCCTGACCCAGGGACCCAAGCACATCGTGGCTTCCTCCTCGCTCTACGGCGGCACCGTGGATCTGTTCACCGACACCTTCGCCGACTTCGGCATCCGCATCAGCTTTGTCGACCAGGCCGATCCGGCCGCCTGGGCCGGGGCCATCGAGGAAGACACCCGGGCCTTCTTCCTAGAGTCCGTCTCCAACCCGCTGTGCACCGTGGCCGACCTGCCCGCCATCGCGGCCATCGCCCACGAACACAACATCCCGGTGGTCGTGGACAACACCCTGGCCACGCCACTGAATATTCGCCCGCTGGATTTGGGTGCCGACATCGTGGTGCACTCAGCCACCAAGGGCCTGGCCGGACACGGCTCGGTACTCGGCGGGATCGTGGTCGACTCGGGGAACTTCGACTTCACCGATGCCGTCCGCTGGCCGCAAATTGCCGCCCCGCGCGTGCGGCTGAACAACACCTCGCTGCTTGAACGCCACGGATCGGCTGCCTACGCGATGCTGGTCCGCTCCAAATTCCTACACGATCTGGGCCCGACCCTGGCTCCGGCCAGCGCCCAGGGGATCCTCGCCGGAATCGAAACCCTGCCGGTGCGCGCCGCCCATGTGCAACGCAGCGTCACCACGCTGATCGATACTCTGGCCTCCCACCCGGGCATTGTGGCCATCCACCACCCGTCGCTGCCCACCCATCCGAGCCACGAGCTGGCCCAACAACTCACGCCCAAGGGCACCGGCTGCGTGGTTGCCATCGAGTTGGCCCACCCGTCGCTGGTCTCCCCGGTAATCGATGGGCTCACGCTGATCTCGCTGGCCGCCAATGTGGGGGACACCCGCACCATGATTTCGCACCCGGCGACCATGACGCACTGCCGGCTCTCCGCACAACAGCTGGCCGACGCCGGCCTGAACACCTCCACCCTGCGCCTGTCGGTCGGGCTGGAAGACCCCGCCGACCTGCTCGCCGACCTCACCCAGGCACTGGATCTGGCATTGGACCAGGCCCTGGCCCCACAAACCCAAGGAGCATGATGACTGGCTTCAACACCCTCGCCGTGCACGCCGGCCAGCACAAGGATCCGCACACCGGGGCGGTCGTGCCCCCGATCTACCAGACCAGCACCTTCATCCAGGACGGCATCAACGTGCTGCGTTCCGGGCATGAATACTCCCGCGGCTCGAACCCCACCCGCGACGGATTCCAAGAGCAGCTCACCGCACTGGAAGGCGGGACCGCCGGATTCGCCTTCGCCTCGGGCATCGCCGCCGAAGACGCGCTGCTGCGCGCGGTGCTGGAACCGGGCGACCACATCATCCTCGGCGCCGACGGCTACGGCGGCACCAACCGGCTGATCTCCAAGCTGCACAGCAAATGGGGGATCACCTCTTCGGCGGTGGACATCACCAGCCTGGATTCGGTGCGCGCCGCGGTGCGCCCGAATACCGCGCTGCTCTGGGTGGAGACTCCCTCCAACCCGCTGCTGGGCATCGCCGACCTGGCCGGCTGGGCGGACATCGCCCGCGAACACGGCGCCCTGCTGGTCGTGGACAATACCTTTGCCACTCCTTATCTGCAGCGCCCGCTGGATTTCGGAGCCCACGCGGTGGTCCACTCCACCACCAAGTACATCGGCGGGCACTCCGATGTGCTCGGCGGGGCCGTCATCGTGGCCGACCACCTCTTCCGCGGCCAATCCCTGGCCGAAGCGGTGGGCTATCAGCAGTTCGCCGGCGGCGCGGTGGCCGGACCGCAGGATTCCTACCTGGCAGCCCGCGGCTTGAAGACCTTGGGCCTGCGCATGGAACGCCACTGCGCTTCGGCGGACAAGCTGGCCGGCTGGCTCGATGCGCAGCCCGAGGTCACCCGGGTCTACTACCCGGGGCTGGAAAGCCACCCCGGCCACGAGCTGGCCAAGCGCCAGCAGCGCGGTTTTGGCGGGATCGTCTCGGTGGCCCTAATAGATGAGGCCGCCGCCCGCGCCTTCGCCCAATCCATGGAGTACTTCCAGCTTTCGGTGTCCCTGGGCGGGGTGGAATCCCTGGTCTGCTATCCGCGCGAAATGACCCATGCTTCGCTGATCGGCACTCCGCTGGAAATCCCGGCCAACCTGGTCCGCCTCTCGGTGGGCATCGAGGAAGCCGACGACCTGATTGCCGATCTGGAACGCGGCCTGGCCGCGGCCCGCGCGGCGTCCAAACCGGTCGTCTCCCGGGTATGTGAAAAGACTCTGGAAAACGCCTGATCGCTTCGAACCGCGATTATCGGGCGGCGTGCCCCTACCCTGAAGAATAGTAGTTGGGGAAGGGTGGAATCATGATCGGAATTCTCAATCGGCTTATCGAGCAAATCGAGGCTCAGCTACGCACCGAGATCAACCTCGCTGACCTGCAGCGCACCGAAGGCAGCACCGAATACCATGTGCGGCGGATGTTCTCCTCGCTGTCCGGCATGCCGGTCTCCGAGTACATCCGCCGGCGCCGCATGACCCAGGCCGCCGCGGATCTGCTTGCCGGTCAGGACCTGCTGAGCATCGCGATCCGTTACGGCTATGGTTCGGCCGAAGCATTCGGCCGGGCCTTCCGAGCGGTGCATGGCGCGTCCGTGGCCGATGTCCGCGAGCATGGTGGCCCCCTTCGAAGCCAACCAATCATCAGGTTCAGCCTGACCGTCGAAGGGAATCGTCCCATGGATGCACGAATAGTTGATCGAGAAGAATTCCAGCTCATTGGATACGCCACGCAGGTACCGCTGATTCACAACGGTGCCAACCCGCACATCCAAGCCCACATCGCCTCCATCCCGATAGCCGAGCACGCTCGGCTCAAGGAGCTGTCTTCCGCGCAACCTGCCGGTTTGCTGCAGGTCAGCGCACAGGTGGACCCCGATTACCGCGAAGGCAGCGAGCTGACCTACCTGCACGGTGTCGCCGTACCCGGTGGCATCCAGGTGCCGAAGGGCCTGGACGCGATTCAGGTTCCTGCTGGCCAGTGGGCGGTCTTCAGCGTTTCGGGCCCCTACCCGTCGGCGTTGCAGGACCTCTACGCCGCCACCGCTACCGCGTGGTTCCCGTCCAATCCGTGGCGTTTGCGCGTGGGGCCGTCCATTGTCGCCGTGCTCGATCGGGCCCCGGACTTCAGCACCGCGACCTGCGAGCTCTGGCTGCCGGTTGAAGCCGGCAACTAGACTTGTCCACAGCCCGTACACGCATGCCCTGCAGATCCATTTCTGCGGGGCATGGTGTACCCATGAGCAGAGAAATCGCGCAAGCGCTGAAGGACCTGGCCGACGCCAACGCGTTGGCCGCTTCAGCGACCCATGTCCTGGCCCAAGGCGGCCTCACCGCCGGCCAGGCCGCCTATTTTTCGATGCTCGCTGAAGACACGTCCCAATCTCTCGCCCGGACCCAGGTCCACGCGGCAGCTGCCCTGCGGCGTACCGGCGCCCACAAGCTCGACCAGGAATCCTTCCAGGCCATCTCCGATCTCGGGGCCCACCCCACCGTCGAGCAAATCGAAGCCGCCGAAGGACGTACCACGACAGCGCGTACGCATTTCAAGGATGCCAAAGGACTGATGACCGGCTGGCTGGATATCCCGCGCAGCACCGCCGCCGCCCGCCTGGTGCAGGCCGACTGCCTGCTTGGCGGCACGGACGAGGCAGGACAACCGACTGATCCGTGGCTGCCGGAGCTTGCTACGCAGTTCGACGACCCGAGCATTGATCCGCGGCTGGTGGCCTCGGCGGCAATGAAGCTGCA
This sequence comes from Glutamicibacter sp. NPDC087661, assembly GCF_044743275.1. Taxonomy (NCBI): domain Bacteria; kingdom Bacillati; phylum Actinomycetota; class Actinomycetes; order Micrococcales; family Micrococcaceae; genus Glutamicibacter; species Glutamicibacter sp. NPDC087661. Next base: position 122,617 of record NZ_JBIUWE010000006.1, on the reverse strand, counting down.
TTCGCTCCGCAAGGATCTGGGCGAAGGCAAAGCCGCAGAGGCGAAGAAGCAGCAGCTCCAGGCAGAATCCGCAGCCTTCCTGCGTTCAGAGCCCAAGTCAGCGCGCAAGCACATCAACGACATGGTCTCGCAGATCAAAGCGGGCCAGCGCCCGCTCAAGGCTCTGCTCGACGGAATCGGAATCTTCAAGCGCGGTATGCGCAAAGGGCTGGTTGAATACATCATTCGTGTTCTCCCATCGCATGCCGCATACATCGAGGCCTACTTCGCCAATCTGGATAATCCTTCCACCGTTGCCGGCAACCGCGAGGGCTTGAAAGACGTCGATGCCCAGTTCACCGGTGAGGAAACCAGCGGCTGGGACGATGAAGAAAGCAAACCCGACTGGGCAAAAGACGGACCGGGTGGCGACGCTACGGAGGACATTGGAGATCTCGACTCGGAAGACGAGAATCTCCACTGCGGAAATGATGAGCTCCAGCCAGAAGCTGCTTCCGCCGAAGCGAAGCCGGCCAACGCTGAATGGGAAGACCTGAAACCCGAGCGAAGACGGCTCGTTGGTTTCATGGCTTTGCTGATGAGCGAACGGAAACCCAGCGGAGGCCCGCCGGAACAGCAATCAGGACTTGCCAGCGCGCAGGTGAGCGTCATCTTGGATTGGGATAAATTGCAGCATCGAACCGAGGATTTCGCTGTGACTTCCTCGGGGATTCTGCTATCCCCGGGGGAAACCAGGACCGCACTGTGCAATGCCGGGATTCTCCCGGTGGTGCTGAACGGCAAGAGCCTGCCCTTGGATCTCGGACGAACGCAGCGGCTATTCACCAAGGCCCAAGTCCGGGCCCTGCGGGCAGCCTATCGAGGTTGTTCGTATCCCGGGTGCAGCATGCCGGCGCAGAGGTGCGAGGCGGATCATCTGGATCCGTGGGAGAAGGGCGGGCGCACTGATATCAAGTCTGCGGTGTTGAATTGCTTGATTCACCATACGGCCAGGCATTGCGGGTTGTTCCAGGCGGTGAAGATCCCTGGGAGCCGGCCGATGGTGCTGTTGCCGCCGGAGTTGGATCCGGAACAGAAATTGCGGATCAACACCTATTTCATGACGCCGACCGAAGCCTTGGACGCCGAAGCGTTGGCGGAGGAGACCACAGTGAGGTGGCGTGCGGGATTGCTGGAAGTAGAACTTGCCGAGCCATGAGCAGCGCGCACAATGCTTAAAGCAAAAGCTCCTGGAAGCGTGTGCTTCCAGGAGCTTGCAAACTCTAGGCGTTGGCTTCCAGATGCTTGGCTGCCAGCACGAGATAGTGATCAGCGTTGGTCTTCAACCCGGCGACTTCTTCATCGCTCAGTTCGCGGCGGACCTTGGCCGGAACACCTGCAACGAGGGAACGCGGCGGAACCTGGGTGCCTTCCAGCACCAATGCACCTGCAGCAACCAGCGACAGCTCGCCAATCACCGCGCCATTCATGATGGTCGCGCTCATGCCCACAAGGCAGCCGTCACCTACGGTGGCGCCGTGCACCACAGCCGAGTGGCCCACCGAGATGCCCGCACCCAGGGTGCAAGGAAAACCTTCATCGGCGTGAAGCACGACGTTGTCCTGCAAGTTGGTGCCTTCACCCACACGAATCGGCGCCGAATCGCCGCGCACGGAGACGCCATAGAAGGCGCTGGAGTGATCCGCGAGGGCGACATCCCCGCTCAACACTGCGGTGGGTGCGACAAAAACGTTCTCGCCGACCTGTGGGGTCGACCCGTCAATAGTAATCATGTGGCTCATGCCACCTACTCTAATTGGCTCAGGAGCGCGGGGCGAGTCACGAGAAGACGATGGTGCGCTGGCCGTCGAGCATCACCCGGTGCTCGGCATGCCACTGCACCGCGCGGGTCAGTGTCCGGCCCTCCACGCTGCGGCCCAGCTCAACGAGCTGCTCGGCGGTGCGCGTGTGCGAGACGTGGGTGACTTCCTGGTCGATGATCGGACCTTCATCGAGGTCCGCGGTGACGTAGTGCGCGGTGGCACCGATCAGCTTCACGCCGCGGGCGTAGGCCTGGTGGTACGGCTTGGCGCCCTTGAAGGAGGGCAGGAAGGAGTGGTGGATGTTGATGACCCGGCCTTCCATGCGCTCGCAGAGCGAATCCGAAAGGATCTGCATGTAGCGGGCAAGCACCACCAGCTCGATGTTGTAATCTTCGGCGAGCTTGAGCAGCTCAGCCTCGGCCTGGGACTTGTTCTCCTTGGTCACCGGCAGGTGCACGAAGTCCACCCCGTAGAAGTCGGCCATCGGCTTGAGATCCAGGTGGTTGGAGACGATCACCGGCACATCGATGGGCAAGGTGCCAGCACGCTGGGCGAACAGCAGGTCGTTGAGCGCATGCCCGGCCTTGGAACACATGATCATGGTGCGGGTGCGCTTGGCGCCATCGTCCACACGGAGGGACATGTGGAAATCGTCGCGGATGGGCGCGAGCCCCGCGCGGATCTGTTCCAGGGACTGCTCGGTGGCTACCTCGATGCGCATGAAGAAGGTGCCGGTTTCGGGCGAGAGGAACTGCTGGGACTCGGTGATATTGCAACCGGCACCCAGTAGACCCCCGGAAATGGCATGGACGATGCCGGGACGGTCGATGCAAGATAGGGTGACGATGAAATTGTTCATGCATTGAGATTAACCGGCTGGCGCGCTGCATGCACATTCGTCTCGGTGGAGTTACACAGTTAGGCGTCGAAGCTACTGGATCATCAGCAGGTTTCCGCACTCAGCCGAGGTGCTTTATGCGTCTTCAAAAAACACCGTGCGAACTAATGATCAATACCTGGCCGCGCTATGACATGATGTCTATAAATTTGGCATTTTCACGCTTGGGGAAACACATGAGGCTGCTGCATCGTTTTACTTCGGTTATAGGCGCCACCGCCTTGGTATTCGCCGGGCTCGTGCCCCCAGCCCACGGTGCTATCAGCCCTGCAGACTGCTTCGAGTACATGGATGAGACCGCTAGTGTCGTCGTGGGTTTGTCCTGCAAGAACGTGGCATCGTTGCAGGAACTGCCGATGACGCGCGATATCCAGTGGATCGGCGTCGACACCCAGAAGGAGCAGGCGCTCGGTGGGCTGGAAGTCCTGGCCGCCAACCCCCAGTTGCAATCGGTGCGGATCAATAAGGCTCCACAGGAAATCATCGCGGAACTAGCCAAGCTGCCAGTGCTGGAGTCACTGTCATTGACATTCCCCAAGGGGCAGCAGGTGCAGCTGGCTGGGCTGGGACAGTTGTCTGACCTGAAGGAACTTGAAGTGCTCGCCACGAGTTCGACGGATTATCGCTGGGCCAAGGATCTGTCTGATCTCGAAGTACTGGATCTGGCTAGCTACACCAAGCCGCTCATCGAACTGAAGATCGGTGCCAGCACGGAAATTGAACCGGTGATCACGGTGGATGGCAGTGTGCTCAAGCCGTGGGAATACACCCGCGAACGAATCCTAGGCCAGATCAGCCCCACCGGATTCACCGCGAACAAAGCTGGATTCGCGGGTGTGGCGGCTGAACTCACCGACTTCGAGGCGGTGATCCCGGGACAGGAGAATCTGAAGTCTGTCAGCTACGCAGCCAGCTGGCACATTGGCGTGCGCGATACTGCCCAGCTCGGCCGAATTTCACTGAACAGGAACCCGTCGCTGGCGGGCCATGACGCGGCGGTCGTGGGAGATGCCCTGCTGGCACCGACAACCAATTACCCATACACGGCCCTGCAGTGGACCCGCAACGGGGCACCGATTCCCGGTGCCGTGGGAGAGAGCTACCAGCTGGTGCGCGAAGACTCCAAGAAAGTCATCGCGCTGAACTATGAGACGAAAGCAGTTCGTCAAAACGGCGAAGTATGGGTCCCCTCGGCGCAGGGGACGATGAAGTACGGAGCGCCGATTGCCGCGACAGTCGCCTCGATCGCCAAGCCGACGATCAGCGGCAGCAAGATCGTGGGACAGAAGCTCACCGCTTCCCTCGACGCCGCATACTTCCCGGAGTTCACACGCCATTATCAGTGGCTAGTCGACGGTTTCGAGATTCCGCGGGCTACCGCGAAAACCTATACCCCACCTCAGTCCTATGCCAACCGCAAGATCGCCGTGCGGGCAACTCTGCACGCGGCGGACGGAGAATCGGTATGGCTGCCGGCCAGCTCGGCAGTCAAGGTCGTCAAGGGTACGATCACGGTTGCCAAGCCAAAGGTCTCTGGAACCTCAAAAGTCGGTTCCAAACTCACCGCCAAGGCCGCCACACCGGCTCCCTCCGCCCAGTCCACTAAGTACCAGTGGCTGCGCAGCGGCCAGAAGATCAAAGGTGCCACGGCAAAGACCTACGCGCTCAAACCCGCAGATCTGAACCAACGGATCTCAGTCTCGGTGACCTATGCCAAGGCCAACTACACTACCAAGACCGTGACCAGCACTGCGACCGGGAAGATCGCAGCCGCCAAGCTCAAGGTCCTGAAGAAGCCGGTGATCACCGGCAAGAAATCCACCGGCAAGACCTTGAAAGCCACGGCAGGCAGCTACAACACTAAAAACGTGAAGATCTCCTACCAATGGACGCGCTCCGGAAAGATCATCCCCAAGGCCACCAAGCCGAATTACAAGGTCGTCAAAGCCGATGCCCGGAAGACCTTGGGCGTGTGGGTGACGGCCTCGAAACCCGGCTACACCACCGTGCTAACCAAGGTGAGCAAGAAGTAACTGGGCACGCTTTACCGCAACCGCGGACAGGAACTTGCTGGCTGCCAGCGCCGCCTTCCTCCCTGCCCGGGTAGCGCCCAAAGTCGAGGCCGACGCGCCATAGCCGACGAAGAACAGCCCCGGCACCGCCACGGCAGCCACCCCGTCCTCCATCAGGATGCCGCCTTGAGCCGTGTGCAGTTTCAGATCGCGCAAATGCCGGTGGGCATGCCGGAAGCCGGTCGCCCACAGGATCGCATCGATCTTTTCGCGTGACCCGTCGGAGAAGACGACGGCGTCGGATTCCAGCCGGTCGATCTTCCCCCGCGAAACCAGCGCCCCGGAGGCGATCCCGGCACGCATCTTCTCGGTGAGCAGCAACCCTGTGGTGCCCACCACCGACTTCGGCGGCAGCCCCGCACTGGTGCGCTCGTTGACCTGGCGCTCCACTTCCTGGCCCCATTCGGCACCGGTGGGAACATCGCGCCAGTCCGGTGCGCTGCGCGTGGACCACAGGGTATCCACGCCGGCAGCGCGCAACTGCACGATGAACTGGGTGGCACTGGCGCCGGCCCCGACCACCAAAACGCGCTGCCCAGCGAATTGCTGCGGGGAGACGAAGCCATTCGTGTGCACCTGCGGACCATCGAAATGCCCGGGGTAGACCGGCCAGAACGGATTGGACCAGGTGCCGGTGGCGTTGATGATGGTGCGCGCCCGGTAATCCGCATCGGCGTGCACCACGAAGTGCTCGCCGTCTTGCTGCACCGAGGTCGCCGGTGCGCCGTGGCGTACCGGCAACGCGAAGCGCTGTTCGTATTCCGCATAGTATTCGGACACCACCTGCGAGGCCGGTCGGGTGGAATCCTGCACCTCGAGCGGGAAATCGGGCAAGGGGTGGATGTGATGCGCGTCGCCCAGCGTGAGGGTATCCCAGCGGTGCTGCCAGGCCCCGCCGGGTGCAGGGTTCGCGTCGAGCACCAGGAAGTCGATGCCGCGCTTGGCCAGATGGTATGCGGCGGCAAGCCCGGCTTGCCCTGCGCCGATCACGATTGTCGAGTACACGCTTAAGGTAACCCTGCGCACTTCAAAGTCATTCCCGAAGCCATTTTCGCTACACTGGAACGCGTGACTGGCGTTAGGTGGGTAACCACCAGGGAGCTAATCGTGCGAGCCGCGCGCCTGGGTTTGCACACCACCCGCCTTGGGAACAGGGCACCTACGGAAGGAACAGCGTGAGCGCACGCATTCTCGACGGCAAGGCCACCGCGGCCGCCATCAAGCAGGAACTGGCCGAACGCGTTGCCAAGCTCAAGGCTGCCGGGCACACCACCGGACTGGGCACCATCCTGGTTGGCAACGACCCGGGCTCGGCCTGGTATGTCGGTGGCAAGCACAAGGACTGCGCCGAAGTGGGCATCGAGTCGATCCGCGTGGACCTGCCCGAGGAAACCACCCAGGACGAGCTGCTGGCCAAGGTGCGCGAGCTGAACGAGAACCCGGACTGCACCGGCTACATCGTGCAGCTGCCGCTGCCCAAGCACATCGATACGGACGTGATCCTCGAAGCCATGGATCCGGCCAAGGATGCCGACGGCCTGCACCCGATGAACCTGGGCCGCCTGGTCGCCAACGTCAACCGCCCGATGGCCTCCCCGCTGCCATGCACCCCGCTGGGCTGCGTGGAACTGCTGGCCCGCCACGATATCGACCTGAACGGCAAGCACGTGCTGGTCCTGGGACGCGGCGTGACCATCGGCCGCCCGGTCGGCCTGCTGCTGACCCGCCGCGACGTGAACGCGACCGTCACCCTTGCCCACACCGGCACCACCAATCTTCCTGAACTACTCGCCCAGGCCGATGTCATCATCGCCGCCGCTGGCGTGCCGCACATCATCAAGGCCGACGCCATCAAGGAAGGCGCGATCGTGCTGGACGTGGGCGTTTCCCGCGTGGATGGCAAGGTCACCGGCGACGTTGATCCGGCTGCCGCCGAGGTCGCGTCGTGGATCTCGCCGAACCCGGGCGGCGTGGGTCCGATGACCCGCGCGATGCTGCTGAACAACGTGGTCGAGGCCGCCGAGCGCAACGCCCGATAACGCGAAAGCTCCCAAGGGCCGGTTCCATGCGGAACCGGCCCTTGGCCTATGTGCTGGCGATTGCGCAAGGGGTCTAGGCGACCGGCTGCCTATCCTCGAGAGGAACGCGTCGGTCGAAGACCAATGCCCCGACTTCCTGCTCGGCCTGATTGGTGATGGACAGGTTAATCCCGGCTCGATCCCGCACCAGGCTGACGGCAATCAGCGAAACCGCCGTGATGCCGATCAGATAGAGCGCTACGGCGTCCGTTGACCCGGTGGCCTGCACCAGCGCGGTGGCAATCATCGGGGCGAAAGCACCGCCAAGAATTGCACCGAGCGCGTAGGAGATCGAGACTCCGGAGAATCGCACCGAGGCTGGGAACAGCTCGGAGTACAGCGCCGCCTGCGGACCGTAGGACAGACCCAAACCTACTGCGAACAACGCAAAGCCAAGGTACAGCATCGGTAGGCTGGCGGAGTTCACCATCCAGAACAACGGGAAGATGCACAGCAGCTGGCTGGTGAAGCCAATCTGGTACGTGCGTTTGCGACCGATCTTATCGGCCATGATCCCCGAGAGCAGGGTGAAGAGGAACCACATGACGGCACCGAAGGAGACCGCCAACAGTACCTCGGTGCGGCTGAACCCAACCGGTCCTTCAGGATTCGTCATGTAGGCCTGTAGGAATCCGCCGGTAGTCATATATCCAGCGGCGTTGTTTCCCGCGAAGATCAGCGCCGCGATGAGCACCAATGCCCAATGCTTCTTGAACAGCAGCAGTACCGGCACTTTGGTTTGGGCCTTCTTGTCTGCGATTTCCTGGAAAATCGGGGATTCATCCACGGCACGACGGATGAAGAAGCCGACAACCACGAGTACCACCGAGAGCAGGAACGGCACGCGCCAGCCCCAAGCCACGAAGGCTTCACCGGGGGAGATGACGCCGGTCATCAGCGCGGTGACCGCCGAAGCGAGCAACATGCCCAGTGGCACACCCAGCTGCGGATACGAACCTGCGCGCGCTCGACGGTCAGCTGGGGCGTGCTCCACTGCCATCAGCACGGCGCCGCCCCATTCGCCACCGGCGGAGATGCCTTGCAGGATGCGAAGGACTAGCAGCAGGATCGGTGCCAGAATTCCAGCGGTTTCAAAGTTGGGCAGTAAACCGATCAAGGTGGTGGATGCCCCCATGAGGGTGAGCGTGAGCACCAACATGGCGCGCCGGCCAATCTTGTCGCCGAAATGCCCGGCGAGAAATGCGCCAAGCGGGCGGAATAGGAAGGATATGCCCACCGATGCGAAGGCTAGCAACAGCCCGATCTGCTCGCCTGCAGGTTCGAAGAACAGGTGCGCGAAGACCAGCCCGGCGGCCGTGGCGTAGATGAAAAAGTCATACCATTCGATGGTGGTGCCGATGATCGTGGCCATGGCCACTCGGCGTTGGTTGGTGCTAGGAGCGGAGCTCATAATCAGATCCTTGCGGTTATCTGGCAGGAGCCAGGGTGAGAAGTTCCTTGAGCGTGTTGCGCTCGAGCATTTCTGCCGTGATCGGCATGCCGGAGGCCAATAGTTTGCGTGCCGCCTGATGATCGGCGGGCCGGTTGACGGATTCGACCGCGACCAGCAGACCCTCGCGCAACAGGGCGAGGGAGAATTTCCCGGTGCTCGGCTCTCCAAGCACCAGCTGGGTGTCCTGCGGTGCCCCGAGCCCGGCGATCTGGACCTTGATCTTGTTCTGCGTGCTCCAAAACCAGGGAACCTGCCCGTATTCGGTGGGTATATCGGTGAGTGTGCGGGCTAAGGTGCGGGCCTGGTCGGTGGCGTTCTGCACGGATTCCAGTCGGCACCTGCCCGTTGTGGACGGGTAGTTGGCGCAGTCGCCCAGAGCGTAGACCCCGGCGTGGCTGGTCTGCAAGGTGGCATCCACGACGATGCCATCCTGGATGCGCAGGCCAGCGCCGGCCGCCAGCTCGGTGTTCGGAAGCACCCCGATGCCATAAAGCACCAAGTCTGCATCGAGTATTCGACCCCGCGTCGAGTGGACTTGGAGTGCTCCGGCGACGTTCTCGATCCGCGCCACGCCCTCTTCGTTGTGCACGTCGACGCCGTGGGCACGATGCTCGGCCGCCAGCCAATCGGCGGTGGTGGAACTTAACGCCCGGTTCAACGGGCGGGGGCCGGTAGACAATACGCTGATACCGATGCCTTGTGCGGCTGCCACCGCCGCGAACTCCATCCCGATGAAGCCGGCACCGATGACTACCGCACGCTGCGCGTTCTTCAGCTTTTCCCGCACGGCTTTGGCATCGGCAAGGGTGCGCAAGGGGTACACCGCGTCCAATTCAGCGCCTGGGCAGGGCAGGTCGCGGTTCCGGGCACCGGTGGCGAAGACCAATTTCGTGTAGTCCAGCAGCTTCCCGTTCGATAGGGTCACGGTGCGCGCGGCGGTATCTACCGCGACGGCGGTCATCGAATGCACCGTGATCGCCTGCCGAACGTAAAACTCGGGCGCGCGTAGCGGGAGTACGGCATCGCAGCTGACCAGGTCCTTGGACAACGGCGGGCGCTGGTAGGGCAAGGTGCCTTCGTCGTCGATGAGGTCGATCGCGCCGGCAAACTGCTGCTCGCGCAGCGAGTCGGCCAGCTGGACTCCGGCGTGGCCGGCGCCGATGATGATGATGCGCTCCATGCTCACACCTGATCGCTGGGAATGCTCACGTGCAGGCTTTGGCCGGCACCCACCGAGATCTGGCAACCGAGCCGGCTGAATTCGGAGCGCGGTGCGGTGGTGCAGTCCAGCATTTCTTCCTCGTCGTCGGCTATTGCAGGCAGCTGGGCTGCATCGGCCGGGTCGACGTAGACGTGGCAGGTGGCGCACATGGCTTGGCCGCCGCATTCGCCGACTATCCCCGGGACGCCCCGGGTGACCGCGGCACGCATGACGTTGGTGCTTTCGGCGAGCTCGACCTCGGTGGCAGTGCCGTCGGGTTGGGTAAAGATGATGGTAGGCATAATTCCTTCTTAGAAAAGTACTGGCATTTTGGTCATGCCGCGGAAAACCCAGCCGGCATCGGTGCTGGCCTGCTCGGGGTCAAGACGCAGCTGCGGCAGCTGGTCGATCACCGCGGGCAGAGCGACCTGGGCCACCTGGGCGCGGGCGATCCAGGTGCCGGCGCAGAAGTGGACCCCGCCGCCAAAGGCCAAATGCGGCTTCTTCTCGCGGAAGATGTTGAAGCTTTCGGGATCCTCGAATATCTGCGGGTCGCGATTGGCTGCGCCGAGCACCACCCCAAGCCGGGCGCCGGCGGGCAATTCGATCCCCTCGAGCACCACCGCCTGGGTCGTCTCCCTCGGGTACATGCCGATCGGGGCGATCCAGCGCACCGACTCCTCGAAGGCCTTGGCGTGAAGCGCCGGGTCTTTGCGCACCGCGGCCAGCTGCTCTGGGTGGTTCAGCAGCGCCCAGACGGTGTTGGCCAGCACGTCGCGTGGTTCATTGAGCCCGCCGCCGATGGTCATCTTCAGGTTGGCGCGGATCGCTTCTAGCGGGATTGGCATGGTGGCCAGGTTGGAGAGCAGCGAGTGGTCAGGGTTGGCGGCGAGGTACGGGATCATTTCGTCGATGGCGGCGTCCACCTCGGCCGAGGACTGCGCTGCCTTGGCCCAGATCTGCGGGTCGTCGGCATAGTTGCCGGTGCCATCGATCATGGTTTGGCTCCAGCGCTGCATATCCTGCTGGGTGGCATTGTGGAATCCGCAAATCAGGCGTAGGTTCTCCGCGGTGTAGGGAGCCGCATAGTCCCAGACGAAGTCGGCGCCGGGGCCCGCCTCCCGCAGGTTTGCCAGCCAGGTGGCGTGGTTTTCTTCGAAAATGCCCATCCAGTGCTTCTTGATGGTGCCCGGACGCAGGGTCGCTCCATAGGCATCGCGGTCCACCTGGTGTTCCGGGTTGTCCTTGCGCAGCATCGAGTGGCCCATGGAGCGTTTCATCAGCGAGTTGCGCTCGTTTGCGGAGAAACGCGCCTCATCCTGTTCGATCTCATGCGCGGCGGCGTAGGAGGTCACCATGTAGCGGTTGACCGCCGGAACCCAGTGCACCGGTGCCTCCTCCCGTAGGCGCTGGTAGATCGGGAACGGGTCCTGGTGCAGGTCTTCGATGCGTACCCAGTCGGCGACCGGGGCGGGGTGGCCGGGGGTGCTGGCTGGGGCAGCCGCAGGGGCTGGGGTGGCAGTGGCCCCGCTGAAGGGGCAGGTTGCGGTATTCATTCGTTCTCCTCGGAGTTGCTTCTCACTTCAGTGTGAGGCGTGTCATAACCTCGGGTAAAGTGGTTATTATCGATGAGTATCCGCGGTTTTAGTGAGGTGATGATGAGATATACGTTGCGCCAAATCGAATGCCTGCGCGCCGTGGGGCAATATGGTTCCATCGCCGCCGCAGCGCAGGCACTGATGCTGTCGGCTTCGGCTGTAAGCGGTGCACTTAACGAGCTCGACCGCGCATTCAATACCCAACTGACCGTCCGTCGCAAAGCGCATGGCGTGAGCCTGACCGCATCCGGTGAATATGTGCTAACAGAGGGGCGCAATCTCTTGCAGCTGGCCGAAGACCTGGACGCGATGGCCGCCGAGGCCGGGGCGGTGCTGCGCGGACGGGTGCGCATTGGGTGCTACCAGTCGCTGGCGCCGACGGTCCTAGTTGAATTGCTCGACGAGTACCTCAAGCGCTACCCGCAGGTGCAGGTGGATTTCTTCGCCGGCACCCAAGAGCAGATTCACCGGAAATTGCAGGCCGGGGAGCTGGATTTGGCGGTGGTGTATGACTTCGGCATGCCCGATGGGCTCAATCAGCGCGTGCTGCAGATCTCCGAACCGGTCGTGGTCCTGCCGCCAGCGCATCCGTTGGCGCAGCAGCCCAAGATCGCTTTGGCACAACTGGTTTCCGAGCCGATGATCCTTCTTGATGTGCAACCCAGCCGCGAGCATACGAATATGCTCTTCGCGGCCGCCGGGTTGACCCCGTGGATCCGGTACCGGACTACCGATTTTGAAGCCACCCGTTCGATGGTTGCGCGCAATATGGGTTACGCGATCCTGATCCAGCGTCCGCAGGGAGATCGCTCCTATGAGGGCAAAGAGCTGGCCGTGCGCGGCATTCATCCGGTGGTCAGCAAGGTCCGGGTATGTCTGGTGAGTCCCGAGGCGCTGCGACCATCGCGTGCGGTGGCCGCCATGCATGAATTAGCTGTAGCGCTGCACTAAAAATGGCCCGTTCCAAAAGGAACGGGCCATTTGCATGGAGATTAGGCGTCCTGGGTGGACTTCACTGCTTCAGCGCGGCGCTTGTCGAAGACCAGCGCGCCCACTTCCTGCTCCGCCTGGTTGCGGAAGGACAGGTCGATTCCTGCCCGGTCGCGGATCAGCGAGACCGCGGTGAACGAGATTGCAACGACGATCAGCAGGTAGATGGCCACCGCGGTGGTGCCGCCGGTCGCCTGCACCAGCGCCTGGGCGATGGTCGGTGCGAACGCGCCGCCGACGATCGCGCCGATCGCGTAGGAGATCGAGACGCCGGAGAAGCGTACCGAGGCCGGGAACAGCTCCGAGTAGAGCGCCGCCTGCGGGCCGTAGGTCAGCCCCAGTCCGATGGAGAACAGGCCGAAGGCCAGGTAGAGCAGGCCCAGCGAGCCGGAGTTGACCAGTGCGAAGACCGGGAAGAGCGAAGCTGCCAGAATAATGAAGCCGATCTGGTAGGTGCGCTTGCGCCCGATCTTGTCGGCCAGCAGGCCAGCGACCAGGGTCATGACCAGCCATACGGCGGCGCCGAAGGCCACGGCGACCAGCACGTCGGTGCGCTCCAGCCCGACCGGGCCATCAGGGTTGGTGGTGTAGGCCTGGAAGAAGCCGCCGGTGGTCATGTAGCCTGCGGCGTTGTTGCCGGCGAAGACCAGCGCGGCAATGAGCACCAGTGGCCAGTGCTTCTTGAACAGCACCAGGATCGGCACGGCGGTCTGCGCCTTGTTCTCGCTGATTTCCTCGAAGACCGGGGACTCGTCCACCGAGCGGCGCACGAAGTAGCCGACGGCGATCAGGATAATCGACACCAGGAACGGAACGCGCCAGCCCCATTCGAGGAACGCATCGCCGGGGGAGATCACCCCGGTCATCAGCGCCATGGTGCCCGAAGCTAGCAGCATGCCCAGTGGCACGCCCACCTGCGGGTAGGAGCCTGCGCGGCCGCGGTGGCCGTCGGAGGCGTGCTCGACGGCCATCAGCACTGCGCCGCCCCATTCGCCGCCAGCGGAGATGCCCTGCAGGATGCGCAGCAGCAGCAGCATGATCGGCGCCCAGATGCCTGCGGTCTCGTAGGTCGGCAGCACGCCGATCAGCGTGGTGGCTGCACCCATCAGCGCCAGGGTCAGGACCAGCATCGCACGGCGGCCGATCTTGTCGCCGAAGTGCCCGGCCAGGAATGCGCCCAGCGGGCGGAAGAGGAAGGACAGGCCGACCGAGGCGAAGGAGATCAGCAGTGCGATCTCCTGGCCTGCTGGTTCGAAGAACAGCTGGCTGAAGACCAGGCCCGCTGCGGTGGCGTAGATGAAGAAGTCGTACCACTCCACGGTGGTTCCGATGACCGTCGCGAAAGCTACGCGGCGCTGGTTGGCCTTGGCGGCCTTGGGTTGTGTCATAGTGCTTCCCTTGCGAGTGGTACCGAGGCGTCAATCACTGGCACCTGAGTTTTGGGTCACTCCAGTGTGGCACCAAGCACAAGTAAGGTAAACTTCAAATATCTGCAAAACTTCTGAAGGTTGGCTTATGTATTCGATGCGCCATCTGGAAATCATGGCTGAACTTCCCGCACACAGCACGCTCGGTTCGGCGGCCAGTGAATTGAGAATCTCGGAATCGGCCTTGTCGCAGGCAATTACCGCCATCGAGAAGCATGCCGGGGAGACCTTGTGCCTGCGCCGCAAGGCCCACGGGATCCGGCTCACCGCTTCGGGTCAGCACTTCGCCGCCATGGCCCGGAAGATCCTCTCCGATGTCGGCGAATTGCGTGCAACATTCCCGCAAACCGAAGGAGCGCTGCGCGGGCCGGTGCGCTTCGGCTGCTTCGCTTCGCTCTCTCCGCACCTGATTCCGGCCACGCTGGAAGGGTTCGACCACCCCGAGGTGCAGCTCGATGTGCGCGTAGGCACCCACGAGGACTTGCTGCCGGCCCTGCGAGAGGGCGAGATCGATGTCGCTTTCGTCTACGACCTGCAGCTGCCCGCGGACATGGACAAGCAGAGGATCTACCAGACCGAGATGCAGGTCGTGCTGCATCCCGAGCACCGGCTGGCCAACCTCGCCCGGCCGCTGGAATTGGCCGACCTGGTCGACGAATCGCTGATCATCTACGAGTCCGACCCGAGCACCGAACACCAGCAGCAGCTCTTCGCCTCCCAGGGCCTGCAGCCCAGGATCGCCGCCTCGGTCCCGCAGATGATCCTGGTCTCCGCGATGGTGGGCCGCGGCCTGGGCTACGGGCTGCTCATGCGCCGCCCGAACAATGCCGAGGTCTCCATCGAGGGCCGCCCGCTGGCCTTCCGCGAGCTCAAGGCCCCCAACTACCCGAACGCGGTCGTGGCGATCACGCCCAAGGGGGTCCAGATCCCGGCCCGCGTCCAGGCGCTGATCGACCACTGCACCTGCGCGATGGCTGAGTCCTGGTAGACGCGAACACCTGGTGCGCGCATAATGGCCACATGATTGGCACGTGGCAGGCCATGGTCATCGACTGCGAGGACCCCGATGCACTGGCCGGATTCTATGAACAGCTCCTCGGGATGGTGCGCATCGACAACGAGCCCGACTGGGTTTCCATTGGCGATGCCCCGGATCACCCTGCGCTCGCCTTCCAAGCGGTCAGCCCGTACGTGGCCCCGCAATGGCCCGGGCATGTGCACCCGCAGCAGGCGCATATCGACGTGAGAGTCGCCGACCTGGACCTGGCCGAAGAACAGGTGCTGCACCTCGGTGCGCGCCCGACCGGCGAAGGGTCCAAGACCTTCAGGGTCTATCTGGACCCGCAGGACCACCCGTTCTGCCTGGTGAGCTGGTAGCCGCGTAGGCGATCTTCGCCGCCTGCAGCCGGGTCGAGACCCCGAGCTTGGCCAGCACCTGGGAGACATGCGTCTTCACGGTGCTCTGCCCGATGCCCAGCCGCTGCGCCAATTGCGGGTTGCTCAGCCCTTCGGCCAACCCGTCGAGCACCTCGCGTTCCCTGCCTGTCAAGCCATCGGGCAGCTTCGCGGTGCCGGGTTCCGGCGCCAGCGCCCGGGCCAGGATCCGCGAGGTCACCTGCGGATCCAGCACGGATTCGCCGCGGGCCGCGGCCCGCACGCCCATGATGATCGCCTGCGGTTCGGCGCTCTTGAGCAGGAACCCGTGCGCCCCGGCCTGCAGTGCGCCAAAAAGGTACTGGTCGTCATCGAAGGTCGTGAGCACCACGACGCGGCAGCTGCCATGCAGGGCCTTGGTGGCCTCGATGCCATCGAGCACCGGCATGCGCAGGTCCATCAGGATGACGTCGGGGGACAGGGCACGGGCCATGGAAATGGCCGATCGCCCGTCGGCCGCTTCGCCCACGACTTCCAGGTCTTCCGCGGCCTGCAGCACCAGCCGGATCCCCATGCGCACGGTCGCATGGTCATCGACGATCAGGACTTTCACGGCTTCTCCATTGCTTCGGCTGGGCCCGGGAATTCGACGTGCACTGCGAAATCCGGGCCGGTGCGGACCCCGAACCGGCCATCGAGCGCGGCGACCCGGGTGCGGATATTCTCCAGCCCGGTGCCCGCTCCCGGGCCGCGGCTGGCGTTGGGCCGCAGGCCGTTGCTCGCCGTGATCGCCAGGCCCTGGTCCTGGATCACGCTCAGTTCCAGGGTAGTGCCCGGCGCATGCTTGGCGTGGTTGACCAGCAGCTCGCAGACCGTGCGGTGCGCGGCGGTATGCACCGCAGGACTGAAGCGCTGCGGATGCGCGACCCGGTACTCCCAGCGCACCGGGCTGCCGAATCCGGCCACCAGCTCAGGCAGATCCTCGATCCGCGCCTGCAGCGCAGGGCCCCCGGCATGCAGCATCCGCACCATCGCGGCCATGTCTTCCAAGCCGGACACCGACTCATCGCGGATGCTCTGCAACGGAGCCCGCACCTCCTGGGGTGCGGCCGGAAGCAGGGCGCCGGAGAGCAGCGCGATTGACGAGAACCTGGCCGAGAGCACGTCATGCATCTCGCGGGCCAGCGCAGTGCGCTCCTGGACGCGGGAAAAGTCGTGCTCGGCGACCAGCTGGTCCTCGCGGGCATCGGCCGCCGACTGCACAGCCTCTGCCCGCTGGGCTTCGGCCTTGGCCAGCTCCTTGGCGGTGCGCACATTCTCCGCCCAGAGCATCGGGGTGAAGAGGATGAAGCCGGCCATGAGCAGGGCCAGCACCACCTCCTGCGGATTCCCGGTGACCAGCCAGGCGGCGATGGCCAGCGAGATGGCCGCCAGGCACAGCAGCGCCAGCGCCACCGTCCGCGTGCGCACCGAACCGAGCAGGAACAACCCGAAGACGCATTCGAAGATCAAGAAGTACCCGCCCAGGCTTCCCACGGCCAGCAAGCCGGCCCCGGCGAGCAGCATGGCCACGGAGCTGGCTACGAGAAAACGGCGACGGACCAGCACAGCGGCCAAGCCGATGAGCAGCAAGACGATCCATTCGTACCCGCGGATCGCGAACCATGGGGGATTGGCCAGTCCCGAAAGATGCAAGATGGCGGTGAGCACCAGATAGGTGCCGACGACCTCGGGTTCCTTGTCGCCGCTGCCCATCCGCCGAATGAAGTCCATGCTTCCAGCATCCCCGAACTGGCTGCCCGCCGGTATCCCCCTTAAGGAGGAGAAGGCGCAGCCCACTGGCCGATACCGCGATCCGGCAGGCCGCGGAACAGTGGAACCCATGGACATCATGACAAGCAATCCCGAACTATCCCTTCTCATCCTGGCGCTGATCGATTCGACCAGCATCGGCACCCTGGTCATTCCGCTGTGGCTGCTGCTGCGGGGACGCCGCGCGGCCATTGCCAAGGTCCTGGCCTATCTGCTGGTGATCGCCGGCTTCTACTGGGTCATCGGCGTGCTGCTGCGCAGCGGGTTGCTGCTCATCGACCCGGCCATCTTCGAGCACCGGTTCTTCCGGCTGGCAGGAATGGCCGCCGGGGCGCTGATGATCATCTGGGCGCTCACCTACCGCACCGATGCGCAGAAGGAAGCCAGCGCACGGAAGAAAGCCATCGCGCATAGCGGCGCGGCACCGGCAGCGCCGGAACCGGCGGATGCAACCGAACAGGTGCCGCTGCGCCTGCGCAGCCGCTTGGGCACTGCGCTGGATACCCGCACCGGGTTGATTGCCCTGGCCCTGTTCGCCGGCCTGCTGGAACTTCCCACGATGCTTCCCTACCTCGCAGCCGTTGGCGTCATGCAGGGCGCCGGCTGGGGCACCGGCCTGCAGCTGCTCGCGCTGATCGGCTACTGCCTGGTGATGATCGTCCCGGCATTGGTGCTGGTTGGCGCGCTTGCGCTCGCCGGGCCGCGCATCGAGGCCTGGTTGCAGAAAATGGGGGCCAAGGCCTCGGCATACGCCCAGGAAACCCTTGGCTGGGTGGTGGGCATCGGCGGATACCTGCTGATTCGCGCGAGCCTTTCCGGGCAGGACCTGCACAGCCTGTTCGGCTAGCCACGCTGTGGGCGAAAGGGCACGGTTCCAATTGGCTTGAAGCGGGGTAATGATGCGAGAATTGACGGCATGGAACCTCTAGGCAGCAGCGCGAAGCAGGGCAGGAAAGTCACCCTGAACGCATCAACTTTGGCAATGTCCGTCATGGTCATCGTCCTTCTGGTGGCAGTGGTATTCGCTGCCAACTCCAACCAGATCGTCGGCTGGTTTGTAGTCGTCATCTCCGCCGGTTGGCTGCTGCTGGCCGCATTCATGATGTTCGGCCTCAAGCGGGGCGCCGAGAAGATCAACAACTCGCTGCGCGAAGCCACCGCGGCGGCCACCCCGCGCGCCCAGCCCGGCACTGTGGTGGTTGACGAAGCCACCAGCCAGCGCGACATGAAGCTGGATCACTCGTTCAAGATCGTCCAGGTCCAGGCACGCGTGATCGCCGAACAGCGCCAGAGCCGGGGCGAGGATCACGAGGCCATGATCGACCGGGCGCTGGAGACGATCCAAATGACCGCGACGAATGCGCGGGACATGATCAAGCCGGCCAAGCCGATGGATGGCGAAATCATCGACTAATTGTCCAGGGCAACGCGCAAGCGTTGCCCTTTTTCGTTGCCCGTGTTCCGGCGCAGGCCAGATCAGCGCGTAATCGATCGCATAATTTTGTAAGCTGGAATAGTGATACCTACCAGTGTGGAAATTCTCAACAAGGACGCCGGCGCGCTGCGCGTCGCGTCGGTCAACGTCAACGGCATTCGCGCGGCCTACAAGCGCAATATGGCGGACTGGATCGCCGCCCGTGACGTGGACATCCTGTGCCTGCAGGAAGTACGCGCACCGGACAAGATCCTGCGCGACCTGATTGGCGAGGGTTGGCATATCCTGCATGCCGAGGCCAAGGACAAGGGCCGCGCAGGCGTTGCCGTCCTCTCGCGCACCGAGCCGGTAGCCGTGCGCGAGCACATCGGCGAGGACTACTTCGCAGAATCCGGCCGCTGGGTCGAGGCGGACTTCGATATCAACGGCGAGAGCTTCACCGTCGTCTCGGCCTACGTCCATTCCGGCGAGCTGGGCACCCAGAAGCAGGAAGACAAGTACCGTTTCCTGCAGCGCATGAACGTGCGCCTGGTGGAATTGAAGAACGAGAAGGACCACGTCCTGGTGGTAGGCGATTTGAACGTCGTGCACACCGAAAAGGACATCAAGAACTGGAAGCCGAACCACAACAAGCGCGCCGGCGTGATGGACGAGGAGATCGCCTACTTCGACGGGTTCTTCGGTGAGATCGGCTACAAGGATGTGGCGCGCGAGCTGGCCGGCGACGTGCAGGGACCGTACACCTGGTGGTCCTTCCGCGGACAGGCCTTCGACAACGACGCAGGTTGGCGCATCGACTACCACATGGCCACTCCGGCGCTAGCCGCCAAGGCCATCAAGTCCCACGTAGACCGTGCCTCGGCCTACGATTTGCGCTTCTCCGACCATGCACCGCTGGTCGTCGACTACCAGTTCTAAGGAAAACCATGGAAACAACCCGTCCCCGCGTCCTGTCCGGAATGCAGCCATCGGGCGATTCGCTGCACCTGGGCAACTACCTGGGCGCGCTGGTCAATTGGGTCAAGACCCAGGATGACCACGACGCATTCTTCTTCATCCCGGATATGCACGCGATCACCGTCTCGCAGGATCCGGCGGAGCTGCGCGCGCGTACCCGAAAGACCGCTGCGCAGTTCATCGCCGGCGGCATCGACCTGGACAAGTCCACCCTGTTCGTCCAGTCGCAGGTCCCCGAGCATGCGCAGCTGGCCTGGGTGCTGAACTGCATCACCGGTTTCGGCGAAGCCAGCCGCATGACCCAGTTCAAGGACAAGTCCTCCAAGGGCGGCGCGGATGCCGCCAGCGTCGGGCTGTTCACCTACCCGGTCCTGATGGCCGCGGACATCCTGCTCTACCAGCCCGAAGGGGTCCCGGTGGGCGATGACCAGCGCCAGCATGTGGAGCTGGCCCGCGATCTGGCCAAGCGCTTCAACCACCGTTTCGGGCAGACCTTCACCGTGCCGGAGGCGTTCATCCCCAAGGAGGGCGCACGCATCTACGACCTGCAGAACCCGACCTCGAAGATGTCCAAGTCCGCCGAATCCCCTGCCGGCTTGATCAACGTCCTGGATGAGCCGAAGCTGATCGCCAAGCGCATCAAGTCCGCGGTGACCGACGCCGGGTCCGTCGTGGCCTACGACAAGGCCGAGAAGCCGGGCGTTTCGAACCTGCTCGATATCCTGGCTGCCGTGACCGGCAAGAATGTGCCAGAACTGGTCAACGAGTTCGAAGGCAAGATGTACGGGCATCTGAAGGTGGCTGTGGCAGAAGCCGTGGTGGAGCAGCTGGCTCCCATCCGCACCCGTACCCTGGAGCTGCTCGATGATCCGGCGGAGCTGGATCGCCTGCTGCTTGCCGGTGCGGCCAAGGCGCGCGTCGTCGCGTCGAAGACCGTTGCCGACGTCTACCAGAAGGTCGGCTTCCTGCCGCCGCTGGGAGTCTAAGAGCCAATGGTTTTCGAGTACACCCTGGGCGTGGTGATCCCGGTGCCGCAGCCGCACCGCGAGACTCTGCGCGCGTGGCGCCAGGAATACGGGGGAGAGGCCACCGCGCCGATTGCCCCGCATATCACCTTGGTGTCCGGGTCGTACCTGAATTCCTGGGAGAAGGCGGCTGCCCAGGTGCGCCGGGTAGCCGCCACGGCGGAGCCCTTCACCATCCATCTGGGTCCGGCCCGGACCTTCCGGCCGGCCAGCGAAGTAGTCTTCCTGCCGCTGGAAACCGGAGCGGACGAATGCTGGAAGCTGCACCGCGCGCTGCTGGGCGACGCGCTGAGGCACGAATCGGCTTTCGCCTACCATCCGCACCTGACCATCGCGCAGAACGTGGCTGCACGGCAATTGGACGCCGCGCAGGCAGCATTGGGCGAGGCGCACCTGTCCTTCGCAGCGGATCGTATCCATTTGTTCGATACCCGTGGCGGGGATTGGAACTTCAGCGAGCAGATTCCGCTGGGTTCCTCGCTTGCCTAGTTCACCCTGCAGAAAACGCCAGCCTCGCGGCTGGCGTTTTCCGTGTCGGCTGGCGAGTCACTTCTGGCGGACGTTGGCCTCGATCTTCGCTCCGGTATCGGCGTCGATGTTCTTCCAGTATTGGATCGCGTTGGACAGCACCGGCTCGATGACGCCATCCAGCGCCCCGGTGACGGTGTCCACCAGTTCGGCGCGCTGGGCATCATCCATCACCTCGCGGACCAGGATGCCGGGTTGTACGAAGTCCCCATCGTCCTTGCGCAGCGTGTAGGCCTCGCGGACCAGTTCGCCGTCGGACTCGAAGGAATTCTCCGCCGGTCCGGTTTCATCGCTCCATGAATCCCCGAAGGAGTTCGGCGCATAGACGCTGCGATCCCCGGTGTGATCGTAGGTCATGCTCCCCTCGAAGTTGTACGAGTGGACCGGGCACTTGGGCTTGTTCACCGGCAGCTGCTGGAAGTTGGTGCCGATGCGGTAGCGCTGCGCATCCGCGTACGCGAAATTGCGTCCCAGCAGCATCTTGTCAGGACTCATCCCCATGCCCGGGACCATGTTCCCGGGGGAGAATGCGGCCTGCTCGATTTGCGCGAAGAAGTTCTCCGGGTTCCGGTTCAGCGTCATGGTGCCGACCTTGATGCGCGGATAGTCCTTCTTGGACCAGACCTTGGTCAGGTCGAAGGGGTTGAACCGGTAGGTCTTGGCTTCCTCGTAGGGCATGATCTGCACGTACAGGTCCCACTGGGGAAAATTTCCGGCCTTGATGGCATCGAACAGGTCGCGACGGTGGAAGTCGGCGTCGGATCCGGCCAGTGCCTCGGCCTGCGCCCCGCGCATGGTCTCGAACTTCTCGGACTGCTTGTTCAGGAAATGGTACTTGACCCAGAATTTCTCTCCGGCAGCATTGACCCACATGTAGGTGTGCGAGCCGTAGCCGTTCATTTCGCGCCAGGTCTTGGGCAGGCCGCGCTGGCCCATGATGTAGGTGACCTGGTGGGCGGATTCCGGATTCTGCGTCCAGAAGTCCCACTGCATGGTTCCATCGCGCAGCCCCGAATCGGGCAGCCGCTTCTGGGAGCGGATGAAGTGCGGGAACTTCATCGGATCGCGCACGAAGAACACCGGCGTGTTGTTCCCGACCAGATCGAAATTGCCTTCGGAAGTGTAGAACTTCATCGAGAAGCCGCGCACATCGCGCCAGGTGTCGGGAGAGCCGAGCTCGCCGGCAACGGTGGAGAAACGCATCAGCGTTTCGGTTTTCACGCCAGGCTGGAACAGGGCCGCCTTGGTGTACCGGGATACGTCCTCGGTGGTTTCGAATTCGCCGAAGGCTCCGGAACCCTTGGCATGCGGGCGGCGCTCGGGAACGTTCATCCGGTTGAAATGTTGCAGGGTCTCGACCAGATGATGATCGTGCAGCACGATGGGGCCGTTGGCGCCCACCGTCAGCGAGTTGCGGTCGCTGGCTGCCGGGATTCCTGCTTGGGTTGTCGAGGTGGTTTCTTCACTGGCCATGTTTGCTCCTCAGCTATGTGGTGCATTGGGAAAAGGGCGAGTACTGCCCATCATGCCACGCGAGGCGGGGGCGTTGAAGGGATGCAAAAAGGGCCCGAACCGTTGAACGGTTCGGGCCCTCAGCGCGTCCTTAGACGGTGCGCGCCAGAATTGCCTGCTTGACCTCGGCGATAGCCTTGGTCACCTGGATGCCGCGTGGGCATGCTTCGGTGCAGTTGAAGGTGGTGCGGCAGCGCCACACGCCTTCCTTGTCGTTCAGGATCTCCAGGCGCATGTCGCCTGCATCATCGCGCGAGTCGAAGATGAAGCGGTGGGCGTTGACGATCGCGGCCGGGCCGAAGTACTGGCCATCGGTCCAGAACACCGGGCAGGAGCTGGTGCAAGCAGCACACAGGATGCACTTGGTGGTGTCGTCGAAGATCTCGCGATCCTCGGCGGACTGGTAGCGTTCCTTGGTTGGCTCGTGGCCCTTGGAGATCAGGAATGGCATGATCTCGCGGTAGGACTGGAAGAACGGTTCCATGTCGACGATGAGGTCCTTTTCAAGGGGCAGGCCCTTGATGGCTTCAACGGTGATCGGCTTGGAGGTGTCCAGGTCCTTGAGCAGGGTCTTGCAGGCCAGGCGGTTGCGGCCGTTGATGCGCATGGCATCGGAACCGCACACGCCGTGGGCGCAGGAGCGGCGGAACGACAGCGAGCCGTCCTGCTCCCACTTGACCTTGTGCAGGGCGTCCAGCACGCGGTCGGTGCCGTACATGGTCAGCTTGAAATCTTCCCAGTATGCGTCCGCAGTAGCCTCTGGCAGGTAGCGGCGAACGCGCAGGGTGATGTCGAAGCTCGGGATCTCTCCGCCGCCGCCAACGCCTGGCTTCAGGTCGATCTTTGACGGTGGTTCTGGCAGTTCGGTGCTCATTAGTACTTACGCTCCATTGGCTGGTAACGGGTAAAGACCACTGGCTTGGTCTCCATGCGGATGCCCTTGATGTCCTCGGTGACGGCTTCTGCGTCACGGTAGGACATCGAGTGCTTCATGAAGTTCTCATCGTCGCGGTCTGGGAAGTCCTCGCGGTAGTGGCCGCCGCGGGATTCCTTGCGGTGCAATGCAGCAACGGTGATGACCTCGGCCAAGTCGAGCAGGAAGCCCAGCTCGATGGCTTCGAGCAGATCCAGGTTGAAGCGCTTGCCCTTGTCCTGGATGCTGATGTTCTTGTAGCGCAGGCGCAGATCCTCGATCACGTCGCGCGCTTCCTTCAGCGAACGCTCGTCGCGGAATACCTGGACGTTGGCGTCCATGGTCTCCTGCAGGATCGAGCGCAGGTCCGAGACGCGCTCGGTGCCGTTGCCGGTCAGCACGCCGTCGATCTGCGCGGTGACGAATGCTTCCGGGTTCTCCGGCAACTCGACGAAGTCGGCGGTCTTGGAGTACTCGGCAGCGGCAACGCCGGCGCGCTTGCCGAACACGTTGATGTCCAGCAGCGAGTTGGTGCCCAGGCGGTTCGAGCCGTGGACCGATACGCAAGCAACCTCGCCGGCAGCGAACAGGCCAGGAATGACGGTGTCATTGTCCTGCAGCACTTCGGTGTTGATGTTGGTTGGAACGCCACCCATTGCGTAGTGCGCAGTGGGGTAGACAGGCACCGGATCGGTGAATGGCTCGACACCCAGGTAGGTGCGGGCGAACTCGGTGATGTCCGGCAGCTTGGATTCGATGTGCTCTGGTTCCAAGTGGGTCAGATCCAGCAGCACGTAGTCCTTGTTCGGGCCGCAACCGCGGCCTTCGCGGACTTCGTTGGCCATCGCGCGGGCCACGATGTCACGTGGAGCGAGGTCCTTGATGGTCGGCGCATAGCGTTCCATGAAGCGCTCGCCATCCGAGTTGCGCAGGATCGCGCCTTCGCCACGTGCACCCTCGGTGAGCAGGATGCCCAGTCCGGCAAGGCCCGTTGGGTGGAACTGGAAGAACTCCATGTCCTCCAGCGGCAGGCCCGAGCGGAAGGCGATGCCCATGCCGTCACCGGTCAGGGTGTGCGCGTTGGAGGTGGTCTTGAAGACCTTGCCGGCGCCGCCCGAAGCGAAGATGACCGACTTGGCCTGGAAGACGTGCAGTTCGCCGGTAGCCAGGTCGTAGGAGACGACGCCGGCAACGCGCTTCTGCTTGTAGGCGGTGCCGTCCTCGCGGTAGGCATCTTCTTCGACCATCAGCAGGTCGAGCACGTAGTACTCGTTGTAGAACTCGACGTTGTGCTTGACGCAGTTTTGGTACAGGGTCTGCAGGATCATGTGGCCCGTGCGGTCAGCTGCGTAGCATGCGCGTCGCACGGCGGCTTTGCCGTGGTCGCGGGTGTGGCCGCCGAAGCGGCGCTGGTCGATCTTGCCCTCTGGGGTTCGGTTGAATGGGAGGCCCATCTTCTCCAGGTCCAGCACGGCGTCGATGGCTTCCTTGGCCATGACCTCGGCTGCGTCCTGGTCAACCAGGTAGTCGCCACCCTTGATGGTGTCGAACGTGTGCCACTCCCAGTTGTCTTCCTCGACGTTGGCAAGTGCTGCGCACATGCCGCCCTGGGCCGCACCGGTGTGCGAGCGGGTTGGGTAAAGCTTGGTTAGCACTGCGGTGCGTGCGCGCTGACCGGATTCGATCGCTGCACGCATGCCTGCACCACCGGCACCGACGATAACAACGTCGTACTTATGTACCTGCATTCTTGATGCTCTCTTTTCTAAAAATCTGTGTGGCTATTGGCTGGAACTAGGGGAGTTCCAATTAGCACTGCGGCAGGGTGCTGCCGGCTACGCATGGATCGAAGGTGAAGATCACCAGGGAACCAAGCACGATGATGAAGATCGTGGCGACGTACAGGATGCCCTTGAGCCATGCACGGGTAGCGTGCTTCTCTGCGTAGTCGTTGATGATGGTGCGCACGCCGTTGGTGCCGTGCAGCATGGCCAGCCACAGCATGGCCAGATCCCAGAACTGCCACAGCGGCGAGGCCCACTTGCCGGCCACGAAGCCGAAGCTGATGCCGGAGATGCCTTCGCCGACCATCAGGTTGGAGATCAGGTGTCCGAAGATCAGGACGATCAGCACGACGCCGGAGAGGCGCATGAACAGCCATGCCAGCATTTCGAAGCTTCCGCGGGACTTTGGTCCGCGCTTGTACTTTGGATCAATGCGCTGGCTGCGAGGAGCAGGAATAGAAACGCTCATGGCTTAGTGGCTCCCAAATGCGATCGACAGGTGACGGATGGCGAAGCCCGCAAAGACGATGACCCAGAGGATCAATACGCCCCAGAGCAACTGGCGCTGGTACTTGGTACCCTGCTTCCAGAAGTCGACCAGGATCAAGCGCAGACCGTTGAATGCGTGGAAGAGGATTGCTGCAACCAGACCGGTTTCACCAAGTGCCATCCACGGGGTCTGGTAGGTGCTAATGATTGCGTCGTAGGCGCCGGCATCGACACGGACCATGGCCGTATCGAGCACGTGCACCAGCAGATAAAGAAAAATAACGACACCGGTGACTCGGTGTCCCACCCAGGACCACATGCCTTCATGGCCGCGGTATAGGGTGCCTGACGAAGTCTTCGACACTGAACTAAACCTCCAAGGCTCGCAACGGCGCATGTGTATATTGCACACAATGAGATTTGACGCACTTGTGCGAGCGTTCCTTGTGCGAGTCTAAACCACTTGGCTAGCTCCAATCTATTTCGTGTCTCGTTCCTGTGAGCATGTTCACCGAAAAGGGGTAATTATGCGCTAAAAGGCCGAAATCCCGCCCGTAATACCTCATGCGATGTTTTCGTATTTAATCTGTTGCACAGGTTTCAATGGACAGGATTATCCACCGAATGAATTAGTCTGGAAGGCGTGAATGCAGACCTATTAGCCCGATTCCACGGCGTGATCCCCGCCGGCGGCGTCGGCACCCGATTGTGGCCCCTCTCCAGGGCTTCCGCTCCGAAGTTTTTGCACGATCTGACCGGATCCGGATCCACGCTGATCCGCGCCACCTATGACCGCCTGGTCCCGCTGGCCGGCGAACGGATCATGGTGGTCACCGGGCGTGCGCACCGCGGAGCCGTAGTGTCCCAGCTGCCCGAGCTGTGCGACGAGGACCTGGTGCTCGAGCCGGAGCCGCGCGACTCGGCCGCCGCCATCGGCCTGGCCGCCGCGATCCTGTACCGCCGCGACCCGAACATCATCATGGGCTCCTTCGCCGCGGACCAGGTCATCGCGCCGGTTGAGGTGTTCCAGGCCGCGCTGAGCGAAGCGATCCACACCGCTGCGACCGGCAAGATCGTGACCATCGGCATCCACCCGACGCACCCTTCCACCGGTTTCGGCTACATCCAGACCGGCGAACCGCTCCAGGTTCCCAATGCGCCGTCGGCGCGCGGCGTGGTGCAGTTCGTGGAGAAGCCCGATGAGGACACCGCCCGCAAGTACCTGGCCTCGGGCGGGTTCCTGTGGAATGCCGGCATGTTCGTCGCGCCGGTGAGCCTGATGCTCAAGCACCTGGAAGCCAACGAGCCGGCGCTGTACGCGGGCCTGATGAAGATCGCCGATGCCTGGGAAACCGATCAGCGCGAAACCGTGATGCGCGAAGTCTGGGCCGATCTGCCGAAGATCGCCATTGACTACGCGGTGGCCGAGCCGGCCGCCGCGGCTGGGGACGTCGCGGTGATCCCGGGCGTTTTCAACTGGGACGACGTGGGCGACTTCGCCGCGATCGGCCGCTTGAACAAGGCCAGTGCCGAGGAGGGCATCATCAACCTGGGCGGCGAGTCGGTGCGCGTGTATGCCGACAGCGCTACCGGCGTGGTCTATTCGGACCGCCCGCGCGTGGTGGCCCTGGTCGGGATCGAGGATGTGGTCGTGGTGGATACCGCCGACGCGTTGCTGGTGACCACCAAGGAGCATGCGCAGAAGGTCAAGCAGACCGTGGAGGCCTTGAAAGCCGACGGTGCTACCGAGGTGCTCTAGCACAGCAGGATTGCGAACGGGGCGAGCTGGCCGGCAATAGGTCGGCGCGCCCCGTTTCCCTTGCCTGATGTTGCGCAATGCGCCCGAACATTACGGAAAACTGTCATTTTCTGCACCGTGCCGAGTATCTTCAAAAGGTGTCCACCGTGAATGAAAATGGCAATCCGGCTTCCGTCAGCGACTTCACCGAGCCGCTGATCGACCAGCTGATCGGCTTCCGCAGGGAACTGCATCGCAACCCGGAGCTGTCCTTTGCTGAGCACCAAACCACCGAGCGGATTCTCGAAACCCTGCGTGCTGCCGGGCTGGCTCCGCAGAAAATGGCCGACACCGGCGCCTTCGTGGACATTGGCGAAGGGCCCATCCGCATCGCCTTCCGTGCCGACATCGACGCGCTGCCGGTGGTGGAGGAAACCAACCTGGACTTCGCCTCGATGACCCAGGGCGTGGCGCACGCCTGCGGCCACGACATCCACACCACCGTGATGATTGGCGTGGCCTTGGCCCTGGGCAGGATCCATGCCGCCGGCAAGCTCGATGGCTGCGTGCGGGTGATCTTCCAGCCCGCCGAGGAGAAGCTTCCCGGCGGGGCGCTGTCGGTGATCGAGCAGGGCTTGCTCGATGGCGTGCCGCGGGTGCTCGCGCTGCATTGCGACCCGCGGATCGACGCCGGGCATATCGGCACCCGCATCGGTGCGATCACCTCGGCCAGCGACACCATCCGCATCGAGGTCAACGGCCGGGGCGGGCACACCTCGCGCCCGCACCTGACCGAAGACATCGTTTTCGCGATGAGCCAGATCGCCACCCAGGTCCCGGCCGTGCTCGGACGCAAGGTCGACGTGCGCTCGGCCGTCTCGGTGGTCTGGGGCCAGATCCATGCCGGCAGCGTGCCGAACGCGATCCCCGCCACCGGATACCTGGCCGGCACCATGCGCTGCCTGGACGGCGATGTCTGGTACGAGGCCGGTGAGCTGCTGGACCAGGCCGTGCGCCAGATCGCCGCTCCCTACGGAGTGGAAATCAAGCTGCAGCACACCCGTGGAGTGCCTCCTGTGGTCAACGCTCCGGCGGAGACCGCATTGATCGAGGACGCCGCGCGCCGCGAGTTCGGGGCCGAGGCCATCGAGCTGACTCCGCAGTCCATGGGCGGGGAGGACTTCGCGTGGATGACGCAGAAGGTTTCCGGTGCGATGCTGCGGCTGGGAACCCGCACCCCGGGCGGCAAAACCTATGACCTGCACCGCGGGGACTATATCCCGGACGAATCGTGCATTGGCGTGGGGGTTCGCATCATGGCGGCCGCCGCCATGCAGGCTGTGCGCGAGGCGAACGCCAAATAGGGCGTTGGCCACATCAAACCCGAAAGTTTTTAACATTTCTTTGACGCTTTAACAATTCGGTCAGTGACTTGGGCTTTGGCGTTAAGCGCTTGCCGTTTTGCGGCCCGTAAGTTATCTGTTTGTAATCTTTATCGTCTTTACCTGTGACATATCTCCGATAGGCTATGGAAACGATGGGAATGCTATGACTTTTGGTGTGCTCGAGTAAGGCCTAGGCAATGAAGCCTTGCACGAGGGTCAGGTGTCTTGCCTCCCGCATTATCTCGCAAGATTCTTTGGAGGAACAGATGCGCTTCGTATCGCGCAAGACCGGTATGGCTGCAGCCATGCTCGGCATCTCGGCATTAGCTTTGAGCGCCTGCGGCGCTGCACCGGAAGAGACCAGCTCGGCTGGCCAGTTCCCGGACTACGTTGGCTGCATTGTGTCCGACTCCGGTGGATTCGACGACCAGTCCTTCAACGAATCTTCCTTCCGCGGCTTGAAAAACGCCGAGAAGGACCTGGGCATCCAGACCAAGGATGCCGAGTCCAAGTCGAACGCCGACTTCGCGACCAACCTCAACGGCATGGTCAACGCAGGCTGCGACCTGACCGTCACCATCGGCTTCCTGCTGGGCGACGCAACCGCTGAGGCTGCCGCGGCCAACCCGGACAAGAACTTCGCCATCGTCGACTTCCAGTACGAGAAGCCGATCGAAAACGTCAAGCCGATCATCTACGACACGGCCCAGGCTGCCTACCTGGCAGGCTACGCAGCAGCTGCCGCTTCGAAGACCGGCACCGTTGCCACCTTTGGCGGCATCAAGATCCCTACCGTCACCATCTTCATGGACGGCTTCGCTGACGGCGTGGCCAAGTTCAACGAAGACAAGGGCAAGGACGTCAAGCTGCTGGGCTGGGACAAGAAGAAGCAGGACGGCACCTTCTCCGGCGACTTCGAGAAGCAGGATAAGGGCAAGCAGATCACCAAGAACTTCATCGCTTCCGGCGCTGACGTTGTCATGCCTGTCGCCGGCCCAGTGGGCAAGGGCGCTGGCGCTGCAGTGGTCGAGGCCAACGACGGCGGCAAGGAAGCCAAGCTCGTGTGGGTCGACTCCGACGGCTTCCTGACCGCTCCCGACTACAAGGACGTCATGCTGACCTCGGTCGTGAAGACCATGGACACCGCAGTCGAAGATGTCATCCGCACCGATGCCGAGGGCAAGTTCGACTCGACCCCGTACGTGGGCACCTTGGAGAACGAGGGCGTTGCACTGGCACCGTTCCACAACTTCGATGAGGAAATCGGCGAAGACACCAAGAAGGAGATCGATGCCCTGAAGCAGCAGATCATCTCCGGTGAGCTGGAGATCGAATCGGCCTCCAGCCCCAAGTAGGTCTAGGCAAACCAGCCATGGAGCGCGTCACCGCTCGCCGCAATACAGCGGTGGGCAGGTGACGCGCTTTATGCCTGCCTAAGGGCCAAAACAACCTGCAAGCAAGAACCTCGCCAAACGAACAATGAAGATGGTGGAATCGTGAAACTCGAACTACGAGGAATCTCGAAAGCCTTCGGTTCTTTCTACGCCAACAAAGATATCGACCTGACGGTCGATGACGCCCAGATTCACTGTCTGCTCGGCGAAAACGGTGCTGGAAAGTCCACGCTTATGAACGTGCTCTACGGGCTGTACCAGCCGACCGAGGGCCAAATTTTGCTGGACGGGAAGCCCGTCGAGTTCTCCGGACCGGGCGACGCCATGGCCTCGGGCATCGGCATGGTGCACCAGCACTTCATGCTGGTCCCGGTCTTCACCGTGGCAGAGAATATTGCCCTCGGCGCAGAAACCACCAAGGCTGGCGGCGTGCTTGACCTGCAGGTCACCCGCAAGAAGATCCGCGAGATCTCCGACCGCTACGGCTTCGACGTGGACCCGGACGCGGTCGTCGAAGACCTGCCCGTTGGCGTGCAGCAGCGTGTCGAGATCATCAAGGCCCTGGTGCGCGAGGCCAAGATCCTGATCCTCGATGAGCCGACCGCGGTGCTGACCCCGCAGGAAACCGACGAGCTGCTGGACATCATGCGCCAGCTCAAGGCCAACGGCACCTCCATCGTCTTCATCTCGCACAAGCTGCGCGAAGTGCGTGCCGTGTCCGATGTGATCACCGTGATCCGCCGCGGCCAGGTCATCGATTCGGTCTCCCCGGAATCCTCCACCACCGAGCTGGCCAACCTCATGGTCGGCCGCGCCGTGGAACTGAACCTGAACAAGGCCGCAGCCACTCCCGGGCAGGCGGTACTGCAGGTCAAGGACCTGACGGTCGTCGACCCGGCGGGCACCACCACGCTGGACTCGGTCACCTTGGATATCCATGCAGGCGAGATCCTGGCGATCGCCGGCGTGCAGGGCAACGGCCAGACCGAACTGACCGAAGCGATCCTGGGCACCCAGCCGGTGACGGGCGGCTCGGTCAAGCTCGCCGGCCAAGAGCTGGTTGGCAAGTCGGTCAAGCAGATCCTGCGCTCGGGCCTCGGCTTCGTTCCCGAAGACCGGTCGGTGCACGGCCTGGTCACCCAGTTCTCCATCGAGGAGAACCTGGTGCTGGACCTCTACGACCGCCCGCCCTTCGGCAAGGGCATCTCGATGAACCTGGAGGCGATCAAGAAGAACGCCGCGCAGCAGATCCAGGGCTTCGACGTGCGTACCGATAATCCGCTGAACCCTGCCTCCAGCCTCTCGGGCGGCAACCAGCAGAAGGTCGTGATGGCCCGCGAGCTGAGCCGCGATTTGAAGCTGTTCATCGCTTCGCAGCCGACCCGCGGCGTGGATGTGGGATCCATCGAGTTCCTGCACCGCCGCATCGTGGCCGAGCGAGACAAGGGCACCCCGGTGATGATCGTTTCCACCGAGCTGGACGAGGTCATGGAATTGGCCGACCGCATCGCCGTGCTCTACAAGGGCAGGATCAACGGCATCGTGCCGGGCGACACCTCCCGCGAGGTGCTGGGCTTGATGATGGCCGGCGTTTCGCAGGAAGAAGCCCTGGCCCAGGCCGAATTCGCGAAGGCGGAGAACGAGCCGGTTGAAGCCCAGCCAGCTAGCGAGCATGACAACCAGGAAGGAGAAGCGCAGTGAGCGAGAAAGCACCTGTGGTTCCCGGCTCCGGCAAGCCGGGCAATGACCTCTTGCGCCAAATCACCCAGGGACCAGGCCTGGTCTCGGTCCTCGGCGTCATCGTCGCACTGGTCATCGGCGGCCTGCTGATTGCGGTCACCGATGAGAAGGTGGGCGAAACGGCCGGCTACCTCTTCGCCCAGCCTTCGGCCTTCTTCGGCGAATTCTGGCGTGCGGCCACCGAAAGCTATGTGGCGCTGTTCAACGGCTCGATCTACAACTCCTCGCAGGGGTTCAAGCCGTTCCTGGAGACCCTGACCGTCTCCACCCCGCTGATCTGCGCCGGCTTGGGCGTGGCCGTGGCATTCCGCGCCGGCCTGTTCAACATCGGTGCCCAGGGCCAGATCATCATCGGCTCGGTGCTGGCCGCCTACATCGGCTTCGCCTGGCACCTGCCCATCGGCCTGCACCTGCTGCTGGTGATCGTCTTCGGCCTGCTCGGCGGCGCGATCTGGGGCGGCCTGGTCGGCCTGCTCAAGGCCAAGACCGGCGCCCACGAAGTGATCCTCACGATCATGTTCAACTACGTGGCCGTGTACCTGATCGACTTCCTGATGAACACCCAGGCCTTCCGCCGTCCCGGCGAGACCAACCCGATCTCGCCGATCCTGGACAGCTCGGCCATCTTCCCGGCGATCCCCGGTTCGCGTTTGCACCTGGGCTTCGTGATGGCGGTGCTGCTGGTGCTGGCCGTGTCCTGGATGTTCAAGCGCTCCACCGTGGGCTTCGAATTCCGCGCCGTGGGCCACAACCCGGAAGCCGCGCAGACCGCCGGCATCAACGTGGCCCGCACCACCATCATTGCGATGGCGCTGGCTGGCGCCTTGGCCGGTGCCGCAGGCGTGGCACAGGTGGCAGGCACCGAAAAGGTGCTCACCGGCGGCATCGCCGGCTCGCTGGGCTTCGACGCGATCACCGTGGCGTTGCTGGGCCGCTCCACCCCGTGGGGCACCTTCTTCGCCGGCCTGCTCTTCGGCGCGTTCCAGGCCGGTGCGGTGAACATGCAGATCACCACCGGCACCCCGATCGACATCGTTTCGGTGGTGCAGTCGCTGATCGTGCTGTTCATCGCCGCCCCGCCGCTGGTCAAGGCCATCTTCGGCATGAACCGCAAGAAGAAGCGCAGCTCCAAGCTCGAACCTACTAAGGCAGGTGCCAAGTGACCTCTTCCACCTTGCAGCCGGCAATCAACGTCCTGCCGAGCAAGAAGACCCCGATCATCCTCTCGGTGATCGCAGTGATCGTCTTCTTCAGCTTCGGCCTGCTGGGCAACGACCAAGCCGCCCACTTTACGCTGAACAGCGCCGGCGACGCCTTCGAGCTGCCCGAACTGGTCTTCCCGGGCCGCATCACCAACATCGTGTTCGGCGTGCTGCTGCTGGCCATTGCCGCCTACGCGTGGATGCAGCGCAAGCAGGGCAGGATCCTGGCCACCTGGATGGTCGCCATCGCGGCGGTCCTGTTCGTGCTGGGCTTCCTGATCTGGGTGGTTTCCGGCGCCAACATCAACAGCATTTCGCTGGCCAGCCTGCTGGCCGGTGGCGTGGTGCTGGCCGTGCCGCTGGTCTTCGGTTCGCTTTCGGGCGTGCTGTGCGAGCGTGCCGGCGTGGTCAACATCGCCATCGAGGGCCAGCTGCTGGGCGGTGCTTTCACCGCGGCACTGGTCGCCTCGCTGACCCAGAGCGCCTTCGCGGGCCTGGTTGCCGCCGGCCTGGCCGGCGCCATGGTCTCGCTGGTCCTGGCGGTCTTCTCCATCAAGTACGTGGTCAACCAGATCATCGTCGGCGTGGTCCTGAACGTGCTGGTTTCGGGCATCACCGGCTTCCTGTTCACCACCGTGATGCAGGAGGACCCGGAGCGCTTCAACTCGCCAGCGCACCTGCCGGTCATTGAAATCCCGCTGCTCTCCTCGATCCCGGTCATCGGCCCGATCCTGTTCAAGCAGTCGGTGATCGGCTACCTGATGTACCTGGCCGTCTTCCTGGTCTGGTTCGGCCTGTTCAAGACCAAGTGGGGCCTGCGCGTGCGCGCCGTGGGCGAGCATCCGAAGGCAGCCGATACCCTGGGCATCAAGGTCAACGCGATCCGCTTCTGGAATGTCACCCTCGGCGGCATCGTGGCCGGCATCGGCGGTTCCTTCTTCACCCTGGTGGCCATCGACTCCTTCACCAAGGAAATCTCCGGCGGCCGCGGCTTCATCGCGCTGGCCGCAGTCATCTTCGGCCGGTGGAACCCGATCGGCGCTTTCCTGGCCGCCCTGCTCTTCGGCTTCGCCGATAACTTGCAGGTGATCCTGACGATCATCGGCACCCCGGTACCGAGCCAGTTCATGGCCATGATGCCTTACCTGGTGACCATCTTCGCGGTGGCCGGATTGGTGGGGCGTTCGCGCGGACCGGCAGCTGCGGGCGAACCCTACGTGAAGGAATAGCGATTTCCCATGAATAGCAACAACGCGCCGTGGCCGCAGCTCGAAGCTGCGGCTGCGGCCGCGCTGTCCCAGGCCTACGCGCCCTACTCCGAGTTCCGGGTGGGTGCGGCGGCACTGACCAGCGACGGCCGCCTGATTTCCGGGTGCAACATCGAGAACGCCGCCTACGGGGTCACCCTGTGCGCTGAATGCGCCATGGTGGGCCAGCTCTTCGCCACCGGCGGGGGCACCATGGAATACTTCCTGTGCTTCGGCCAGCTGCGCGAGGGCGAGCTCGAACTGATTACCCCGTGCGGCCGGTGCCGCCAGCTGCTTTTCGAGCACCGCGGGGCGCAGCTGCTGATCAAGACAGCCCGCGGCATCGTGGGAATCGACGACCTCTTGCCTGACGCGTTCGGGCCGCAGAATCTCAACTTCTAGCGCCGGAGCACACCGGCCAACAGCAGAATGGAAGGTGCCTGATATGGCTACCGAGCAATTCAGTGCCGTCGAAGTCATCCGCGCCAAGCGCGATGGCGGCGAACTGAGCAACGAGATGATCGACTGGACCATCGATGCCTACACCCGCGGGGCCATCGCCGAAGAGCAGATGTCCGCGCTGAACATGGCCATCTACTTCCAGGGCATGAACCGCAACGAGATCTCGCGCTGGACTACTGCGATGATCAACTCCGGGGAACGCATGGACTTCTCTGCCCTCACCGACCCGTCGGGCAAGAAGCTGGCCACCACCGACAAGCACTCCACCGGGGGCGTGGGGGACAAGATCACCTTGCCGCTGGCTCCGCTGGTCGCCAGCTTCGGCGTGGCCGTCCCGCAGCTCTCGGGCCGCGGGCTGGGCCACACCGGCGGCACCCTGGACAAGCTCGAAGCCATTCCCGGCTGGAAGGCGGATCTGTCCAACGAAGCGCTGTTCTCCCAGCTGTCCAACGTCGGCGCGGTCATCTGCGCCGCCGGCACCGGACTGGCTCCGGCGGACAAGAAGCTCTATGCCCTGCGCGATGTCACCGCCACTGTGGAAGCCATCCCGCTGATCGCGTCATCGATCATGAGCAAGAAGATCGCCGAAGGCACCGGCACCCTGGTGCTGGATGTGAAGGTCGGCTCCGGCGCGTTCATGAAGGACGAGGCCATGGCCCGCGAACTGGCCGAGACGATGGTGAACCTGGGCACCGATGCGTCGGTGAACACCGTGGCTCTGCTGACCAACATGGAAACCCCGCTGGGCCTGACCGCCGGCAACGCCATCGAGGTCGAGGAATCCGTTGAGGTCCTGGCAGGCGGCGGACCAGAGGACGTCGTGGAGCTGACCGTGGCCCTGGCCACCGAGATGCTTGCCGGGGCAGGCATCAAGGATGCGGATGTCCCCGGTGCGCTGAAGAACGGCAAGGCCATGGACATCTGGCGCAAGATGATCGCGGCCCAGGGCGGCGATCCGGATGCCAAGCTGCCGGTAGCCAAGGAATCGCACACCGTGGTGGCGCCCGCCGAGGGCGTGCTGATCAAGCTCGACGCGATGGACATCGGCCTGGCCGCGTGGACCCTGGGCGCAGGACGTGCCCGCAAGGAAGACAGCGTCCAGGCCGGCGCCGGCGTGCGCATGCACGTGAAGCCAGGTGCCTTGGTTCGCCGTGGCGAGCCGATTGCCACCTTGCTGACCGACACCCCGGCCAAGATGGAGCGTGCCATCGAGCTGGTCCAGCGCGCCATCAGGATCGGTTCGGCCGATGACCGTCCGGACACCCGCCTGATCCTGGACCGCATCGCCGCCAAGTAGCCGAATCCGGATTGGCGCTCAAGGAGCCGGGAAACACGTTGCCGTGTTTCCCGGCTCTTTCGCTTGCCGGCGACCGATCCGCTGGCAATCAGTGCCCCGCTCCAGAAATATCGGGAGCCTGGTCGCCCTGCGAGTGCTCTTCCCCGGCCTCGCTGCCTGCATCAGCTGGGCTTTTCTTTTCCGGAGGGCTCTGCAGGTCCGTTCGTCTTCGAAGTTGCGGTAGCAATGGCCTGGCATCCTGGTGGTTCCCAGGCCAGCTGCCGCAGTGGAAGTTCCCAGAAAGTTCCCGGGAACAATAACGGCGTAGTCAAACGTTAGTCAGTTAACTCCTACCTGGGTAGCAGATGGGAATTGTCCACAACGCAACGTAAGCAGGATGCGCGCAGGTGAGTTCTCGAGCGAAAATGGAGAGACATTCAGCGCATGGAGCGCCTTGGGAAAGTAGATGTAGGCACGCATGGAATTAGTCAATGAGGCAATCACGCAGGCCGCCAGCGCATGGTGGATCCTGCCGTTATTGTTTCTGTTCTGCATGATCGATGCGATTTTCCCCCTCGTCCCGAGTGAATCCTTTTTGGTTTCGCTGGCCGCGGTCGGCGTCCACACCGGTGTTCCCAACCTTGTCTTGATTGGCTTGCTCGGTGCCGGCGGTGCCTTGCTCGGCGACCAGATCACGTACGCCATCGGACGCAAGATCGGATCCAGGGGCTTCAAGTGGATGCGCGGGCAACGCGCGCAGCGGGTGCTGAACTATGCCGAGAAGAAACTTGAAACCTCGGGCGCTCTGCTGATTTTCACGGCCCGATACATCCCGATTGGCCGAGTGGCCGTGAACCTGACCGCGGGCGCCACCGGATTCAGCCACAAGCGCTTCACCCTCTTCGACACCATCGGCGTACTGACCTGGGCTGCCTACTCCGTCAGCATCGGTGCGCTGGCCGGCAACTGGATGCACGACAACAAGCTGCTGGGCATTGCAGTTTCCATTGTCATCGCCGTAGTGCTCGGATTCGTCATCGACCGGATCGTCAGCTGGGTGCTGGATCGCCTGCATCGGCGCGCGGCGAAGCGCGAAGGGCACCCGGTGCAACCAGCCAGGCAGACCGTCCCGCCAACCCCTGACGAGGGTTAACCTCCCGTATTGATCAGGGTCACATAGTGGCTCGCAGATCTTTACCCGTTGGAGCTGTCAGTTCCGCGAAAATGCGACTAGGCTCAGTGGTGTGACTGAAGAAATGATTCATACTGACTACGATCCCGAATTCGACTTCCGGGATCTGCCTAAAGTTTCGCTCCATGACCACCTCGACGGTGGTTTGCGCCCTCAGACGATCATCGAGCTGGCCGCCGAGATTGGACACGAGCTGCCAGAGACCGAAGCAGAAGCTTTGGGCGAATGGTTCCGTGAATCAGCCGACTCCGGCTCGCTGCCACGCTACCTGGAAACCTTCGAGCACACCGTCGCGGTCATGCAGACCCGAGATGCGCTGATCCGCGTTGCCCGCGAATTCGTAGAGGACCTCGCTGAAGACGGTGTCATCTACGGCGAAGTCCGCTATGCACCAGAGCAGCACCGCCGCGAAGGCTTGAGCCTGGACGACGTCGTCGACGCCATCCAGGAAGGCCTGGACCAGGCCTGCGAGCAGCTCAACGCCGAGGGCCACCCGATGCAGATCGGCCAGATCGTTACCGCCATGCGCCACAGCGACCAAGGCGTGGAAATCGCCAAGCTGGCCCTGCGCCACCGTGGTCGTGGCGTCGTCGGTTTCGATATCGCCGGTGCTGAAGATGGCTTCCCGCCCTCAGTGATGAAGGAAGCTTTCGACCTGCTGGCCGAGAATCTCTTCCCAACCACCGTGCACGCTGGCGAAGCAGCCGGCCTGGATTCCATCAAGGAAGCCATCCTGATCGGCCGCGCCCAGCGCCTGGGCCACGGAGTCCGCGTAGCCGAGGACATCGAGATCGAGTTCGGAGCTATCGACGAGAACGGCGAAGAACTCAGCGACGATACCGGCCTGGTATCGCTGGGCCCGGTAGCGAACTGGGTCCGCGAACGCGGCATCCCGCTGGAAGTCTGCCCGTCCTCGAACCTGCAGACCGGTGCTACCTCCAAATTCGGCGAAGGCATCGGGAACCACCCGATCGACCTGCTGGTCCAGACCGGTTTCAATGTCACCATCTCGCCGGATAACCGCCTGATGTCCGGCACCACCTTGTCCGATGAGTTCGAATTGCTGGTAGAAGCCTTCGACTACGACTTGGAAGATCTGCTGGATCTGACGCTGAACGCCGCCGAAGCTGCTTTCGTCCCGCTGGAAATGCGCGAGCTGCTCGTTGAGTACATCAACGACTACTACGACAACCTGCTGGATGACGAGGACTACGAAGAAGACGAATACGAAAACGTCGCCGACTAGTTCCAGGACCCAGCCGCCAGGCAACCACCGAAGCCGTCCCTTGCCCAAGCAAGGGGCGGCTTCGCTGGTTCCAAGGGCAGGTGGTTCCTAGAACGGGTACTGCTTCTTGGTGGACTGCACGCCGACCCAGTGATCGGTGGTGAATTCCTCGATAGCCCACTCGCCGTTGAAACGGCCCAGACCCGAATTCTTCTCGCCACCGAACATCACATGCGGTTCATCATTGACGGTGATGTCATTGACGTGAGTCATCCCGGCCTTGATGCCGCGGGCAAAGGCGACGCCCTTCTCCAGGTTTTGCGTGAAAACGGCCGAGGACAAGCCGAATTCGGTGTCGTTGGCCAGTTCCAGCGCATGCTCTTCGGAGTCGGCCTTGGCGATGCCCACGACCGGGCCGAAGATCTCCTCGCGGAACAGTTCCATGCCGCTGGTGACATCTGCGAAGACGTGGGGAGAGACCACACGGCCTGTGATCGAACCTGCCAGGACTTCGCGGGCGCCCTGGCCACGTGCGGTCTTGATCTTGCCGCTCACCGACGCCAACTGCGCATCATTGATGATCGGTCCCACGAGGTTGGCTGGATCGGCGGCATCGCCATAGCCGAGCTTGCCGACCTGCTCGATGAACTTCTCGATGAAGGCCTCGTAGACCGGAGCCTGGACGATGATGCGGTTGATGGCCATGCAGATCTGCCCCTGGTGCAAGAACTTGCCCAGGGTCGCGGCCTTGGCTGCTTCGTCAAGATCAGCGTCTTCGAGCACGACGAATGGCGCGTTGCCGCCAAGCTCCAGCGCCACGCGTTTCATGTGCTCGCCGCTGACCGCGATTTTCCCGACGTTCTTGCCCACCGGAGTCGAACCGGTGAACGAAACCAGCGACGGGGTCCGATGCGCCACGAAGTAATCGCCGATTTCCGAACCGGACCCAACCACTGCGTTCAGCACGCCATCTGGCAGGCCAGCCTCGGCGAAAGCCTTGGCCAGGACCAAGGCTCCCACCAGCGGGGTATCCGAGGCGGGTTTGAGCACCACCGCATTGCCCAGGGCCAGGGCCGGCGCTACGGACCGGGCCGACAGCAGCAGCGGGAAGTTCCACGGGCTGATGACGCCCACCACGCCGACCGGTTCGCGGTAGACCCGGTTCTCCTTGCCCTCGGCATTGGAGGGCAGGATCTTGCCGTGCACGCGGGTGGGGAAGGTGGCTGCTTCGCGGATGGCAGCGATGGTGCCGCCCAGTTCGATGTTCGCCTTCAACTGCGTGGAACCGGACTCGGCGGTCAACAGCGCCAGGATGCCCTCGAAGTTCGACTGCAGGTAGTCGGCGGCCTGGTTCAAGACCTTCGAGCGCTTGCCGGGGGAGAGCGCCGCCCAGCCTGGCTGCGCAGCGGCGGCAGCGCCATAGGCGTCGTCGACGTCGTCGGTCGACGCCTGGCGGATCTCGGCCAGGAGCGAGTCATCAAAAGGGTTGGCAGTGCGCAGGATGCGCTCGGAGCGCCCCTCAACCCACCGGCCGCCGATGAAGAGTTTGGCTGGAAGCTGATCCAGGAATTCCAGCTGGGCGGTGTCTTGGACGGTCATTGGCAATCCTTCGCGTCGTCGGGATGAACTACGGCCATGCTAGCCCGAATGGGCAGCAATGGGCAGCTCCTTGGCCGCAGGCTGAAAGCCCGCTTCGATAGCATGTTCCTATGCCGGAGAACAGAACGCAGCTAGAGCAGCTCAACGCCACCGTACGGACCCTTCGCAGCAGATGCGCCTGGACTGGCGCGCTGACTCACGAGTCGCTGCGCACCTACCTCATTGAGGAAAGCTATGAGGTACTGGACGCCATCGCCGAACGGAACCCGGATCTGTTGAAGGAGGAGCTGGGGGACTTGTTCTTCCAGATCCTGCTGCATTCGCTGATCGCCGAGGAGCAAGACCATTTCGGCCTGGAAGATGTCGCCGAAACGCTGAATGCGAAGCTATTGCGCCGCAACCGGCATATTTTCGACGAGCAGGGCCAGGTCCGCCAGGACGTCATCACGGATGTGGATGAGATTATCCGCGTGTGGGATGCGGCGAAGCAGGCCGAACGCGCCGGCCAGCCGAAGAAGCGGAAGAACGCGGGACTGCCCGCTGGGCTGCCGTCCCTGGCGCTCGCGCAGAAATTGCTTGATCGCCATGCCAGAGCAGGATCGGCACAGCCCGCGGCCGGGCTAGTCACCGAGCAGATCCGTGAACGAATCGTCGACGAGTTCTCCCTGGCCAAGGAATTAATGGCCCTGTCAGCGAGGGCCGAGGAGCTGGGCCTGGATGCCGAATCGGTGCTGCGTGCGGCCCTGGGCCAGCAATACGGCGCGGAAACTGGCGCAACAACATCGCCCAAATCACCTTCGAAGCGCTAGGCTAGAGACAGGCAATGGCGCCGACGGTCTTATCAGCGACCGCTGGTTGACCTGCCCCAAGACCACCCCTTTTCTAC
Organism: Glutamicibacter sp. NPDC087661; assembly: GCF_044743275.1. NCBI lineage: Bacteria > Bacillati > Actinomycetota > Actinomycetes > Micrococcales > Micrococcaceae > Glutamicibacter > Glutamicibacter sp. NPDC087661. Next base: position 81,923 of record NZ_JBIUWE010000006.1, on the reverse strand, counting down.
AAGGAGTCCATACTCATGGCATTGATTGACGCCATTCACGCGCGCGAAATCCTTGATTCCCGCGGCAATCCGACCGTCGAGGTCGAGGTCCTGCTATCCGACGGCTCGCATGGCCGTGCTGCTGTTCCTTCCGGTGCATCCACCGGCGCTTTCGAAGCAGCTGAGCGTCGCGACGGCGACAAAGACCGGTACCTCGGCAAGGGCGTACTGGGTGCTGTAGAGTCCGTCATCGACGAAATCGCCGACGAGCTGGAGGGCCTTGACGCCACCGACCAGCGCGCCATCGATGCCACCATGATCGAACTGGACGGCACTGCCAACAAGTCCAAGCTGGGTGCAAACGCCATCCTCGGCGTCTCCCTGGCAGTGGCCAACGCCGCTGCAGTGAGCGCCAACCTGCCACTGTTCAAGTACCTGGGCGGCCCTAACGCGCACGTACTGCCAGTGCCACTGATGAACATCCTCAACGGCGGCTCCCACGCCGACTCCGACGTGGACATCCAGGAATTCATGATCGCCCCGCTCGGCGCGCCGACCTTCTCCGAGGGCCTGCGCTGGGGCGTCGAGGTCTACCACAACCTCAAGTCCGTGCTGAAGGAGAAGAACCTCTCCACCGGCCTGGGCGACGAGGGCGGTTTCGCTCCGAACCTGCCAAGCAACCGCGCGGCTCTGGAACTGATCACCGAAGCGATCAAGCGCGCTGGCTACACCCCGGGCGAAGACATCGCCCTGGCGCTGGATGTCGCTTCCTCCGAGTTCTACGAGAACGGCGCTTACCAGTTCGAGGGCCAGGCGCTCTCTGCCCAGGAAATGAGCGACTACTACGCTGGCCTGGTGGCCGACTTCCCATTGGTTTCGATCGAGGATCCACTGGATGAAGACGACTGGGATGGCTGGAAGACCCTGACCGACGCCATTGGCGACAAGGTGCAGCTGGTAGGCGACGACCTGTTCGTCACCAACCCGCAGCGCCTGGCCGACGGCATCGCCAAGGGCACCGCCAACTCGCTGCTGGTGAAGGTCAACCAGATCGGCACCCTGACCGAAACCATCGATGCAGTGACCATGGCGCAGCGTGCCGGGTACACCACCATCACCTCGCACCGTTCGGGTGAAACCGAAGATGTCACCATCGCTGACATCTGCGTGGCAACCAACGCCGGGCAGATCAAGACCGGTGCACCAGCTCGCTCCGAGCGCGTAGCCAAGTACAACCAGCTGCTGCGTATCGAAGAAGACCTGGGCGCCTCGGCGGTCTACGCTGGCCGTAGCGCGTTCCCGCGTTTCAACAGCTAATTTTCAGTAATAGCGAATAAGCTCGTCGGTAGTGGATACCGGCGGGCTTTTCGTTATTTAATGGAATTATCTTGCCAAGTCCACGGCAACACCGCAAGAAAAGCACCACGGGAATTGGGGGAGTATGGCTCAGCGACCACCGCGAATGCCTCGCCGTAATACTCCGGATCCGGCCGAAGAAGCCGTAATAACCCCGGTTGACCAGACGAAACATGACGGCGCAGGTTCCGAAGCTGAACCGCCTACCGACGCTCTGCGCATCGTCAGGCCACAAGCGCAGGCCAGGCAAACTCCTGCAACGCCGCGCCCACCGAAGGCCGCTCCCGCTGCGCAGAAGCCCAGAAGCGTTGCAGCACAGCCGAAATCGACGGCACGCCCAGCGTCAGATGCGTCACGTGAGCCGAAAAAATTTGCAGGAAATTACGCGCCGAAGCCGAAGGTGCCGCTGCGCGAACGTGCCAAGGAAAAGCAGAACGAACGCCGACGCGATGACCGGGTGAAGTTCTCTGCTGCCGTACGCCGCAAGCCGGGGCAGAAGCCGTCTGGCCAGAACCACGTCCCCGAGGGCGAACCCGTTGCTGCGCACCGGTTTTCCGGCCGTATCGCCGCCTTGATCGTGGTCCTGGCCTTCTTCGCAGTGATGCTCGTGCCCACGGTGAATTTCTACCGCACGCAGATGGCGGAGCTGAATGAGCTGAATGCCTCGATCGAAGCGCTGGAGACGCAGCGCGATGACCTCAAGGCAGAGATCGCGCGCTGGGATGACCCGCTGTACATCAAGCAGCAAGCACGCGAGCGGATAAACTTGGTAATGCCTGGTGAAAAGCTCTACATGGTGGTGGGTGAACGCCCTAAGGATGAAGAGACGCCCGCCGACGGCAACGGAAGCACCTTCGAGGTGCGCCAGGAACTTCCATGGGTTGATGCTCTGCTCGACTCCGTTCGACGTTCTGCCACTGACTAACCACTTTAAACACGAAGAGACTTATAACCGTGACTGAACAGCCAATCCGCGAAGCCCTTGACGCCGCCGGACGAGTACCCAGCGAAGCTGACCTCGACACCCTGTCCCGCCAGCTGAACCGCCCGGTGCGCGATGTGGTGGAGATCGGTGCGCGCTGCGTTTGCGGAAACCCTCTGGTAGCCACCACGGCACCGCGCCTTTCCTCGGGTATTCCCTTCCCCACCACCTACTACCTGGCGCACCCGGTGATCACTGCGGCAGTGTCGCGGTTGGAAGCTGCCGGGTTGATGAACGAGATGAATGACCGCCTGGGTGAGGACGCGCAGCTGGCGCAGGCTTATGTAGCTGCCCACGAGTCGTACCTGGCCAACCGCGATGCGATTGGCCAGCGCTCGGGAACCGGGGCCGTTCCGGAAATCGCTGGGGTCTCCGCTGGTGGCATGCCGACCCGCGTCAAGTGCTTGCACGTGCTGGTAGGGCACTCGCTGGCTGCCGGCGAGGGCGTGAACCCGCTGGGTGATGAAGCGCTGGCTGGGATTGCCCAGTGGTGGACCAAGGACAAGTGCTACTGCGTAGGTGCTTGGGATACCGAATCCGAGGCGCCGAGCCGTGACCGCTCGCGCCACGTGAAGACCCAGGAACAGCAGGACCCAGCGGCCAAGCGCGCAGAACGCGCCCGGAAGCGTGCCGTGCGTGAATCCGCACAGGGCGCTGACCAGGATGACGCCTAATGCGCGTGGCCGGTATTGACTGCGGAACCAACTCCATCCGTCTGCTGATCGCGGACATCGGGGCCGATGGCCCGCTGGTCGACGTGCTGCGCACCATGCGCATCGTGCGCTTGGGCCAGGGCGTTGACGCTACCGGCGCTTTCGCTCCCGAGGCCTTGGAGCGCACCTTTGAAGCTGCTCGCGAGTACAAGAAGCTGTGCGATGAGCATGGGGTGGAAGCCATCCGTTTCGCAGCGACCTCGGCGGCCCGCGATGCATCGAATCGCGAGGTCTTCACCGAGCGGATCACCAAGATCCTGGGCGTCGCCCCGGAAGTGATCAGCGGTGAAGAAGAAGCCTCCCTGTCCTTTGCCGGTGCGGCTTCGGTTCGGGACGGGCAAAGCGGCAAGAGCCTGGTGATCGACCTCGGTGGTGGATCCACTGAATTCGTTCTCGGTGATGCCACCGGCCCGTTGGCAGCCAAGAGCCTGGACATGGGTTGTGTGCGCGTTACCGAACGGTTCCACCAAGCGGGATTGCGTTCGGACCAGGCCTTGGAATTCATGGACAGCACCTTGGAATCCTTGGCCGGATCGGTTGACGTTGCGCAGGTCGACGCGGTGATCATGGTTGCAGGCACTTTCACGACGCTCACCGCCCAGGCCCTGGGATTGAAGCAGTACGAGTCGGAAAAGATCCATGGGGCGCAGCTGAGCTTCGCCCAGATGCGCCAAGCCACCGCCAGCATGCTTTCCTACAGCCGGGAAGAGCGCGCGGCACTGGGCTTCATGCATCCGGGACGAGTTGATGTGATCCAAGCTGGCGCAGCCATTGTGCAACGCATCCTTCATTACCTTGAAAAGGCCAGCGGGAACCGCGAAATGGTTCTGATTGCTTCCGAACACGATATTCTCGACGGAATCGCGGCTTCAGCTGCCGCCGCCTGAACCTGTCACCCAGTCACCGACCCAAGGAGATGTCTTGAGCTCAGCTTTGCGTGCCAGGAAAAGAATGGGCTTCCTCAAGCTCGGCTCTCTGCTTGTCGCAGCGCTGTTGGCCTTCACCCTGCTCAGCGTGGGCGTACCTGCCCGCGCTGACAACATGCGTGAGTCCGAATACTGGCTCAAGTCGTTGGGCGTGGCCGAAGCGCACAAGACGACAAAGGGCGAAGGCGTCAAAGTCGCGATCATTGATACCGGCATTGATACCGCGCATCCAGACTTGAAGGGTGCCGTGGTTGGCGGTGCTGATATGTCCGGCTCAGGCGGAGACAAGGGCAACAAGCCCATAGGCGTCATGAGCGAGCACGGCACCTTGGTGGCTACCTTGCTCGGCGGGCGCGGCAACAACAAGGGCGAAATCAAGCGGGTTAAATCCGAGAACGAGCGCTTGAAGGCCGCGTGGGAAAAGGCCAAGAAGACCGCCGAAGACGAAGACGAGGACATTCCCCAGGAACCTGAGTACGAAAAGGTGCCAAAGCTGAAGAGCGGCAAGGACGGCGTGCTCGGCGTCGCTCCGGCAGCAGACCTGCTGTCTGTGTCGCTGTGGATGGGCGAAGGCAACCCGGCGAAGATTCCAGTGGAAACCCAGATCCCCCGTGCCGTGAAATGGGCCGTGGATTCCGGGGCCAAGGTCATCAACATGTCTCTCGGTTCAACCAGCCCAGCATGGCCGGAAAGCTGGGATGACGCCTTCAAGTACGCAGAAGACCATGACGTGGTTATTGTTGCCGCTGCAGGCAACCGTTCGGGCGGCATGAGCCAGGTGGGCGCCCCGGCCACCATTCCGGGAGTGCTGACCGTGGCCGGCGTTGATGCCAGCGGCAAGGCTTCGCAGGATTCCTCGACCGAAGGCATTTCCATCGGCGTTGCAGCCCCTGCCGAGCAGTTGGTCGGCGGCTTGCCAGATGACGGCTACGCGCGCTGGTCCGGTACCTCCGGCGCGGCTCCTTTGGTGGCGGGCGTGGCCGCATTGATTCGTTCGGAATACCCGAACATGAAAGCTCCTGAGGTCATCAACCGCATCCTGAAGACCGCCAAGGACACCGGCACAGCCGGCGTGGACAACCTCTACGGCTACGGAATCATCGATGCGCAGGCGGCAGTGACGGCGAGCGTCCCCTCGGTATCCGAGAACCCGCTGGGCACGATCAGCGAGTGGATTCGCGTGCACCGCCGCGACACCCAGAAGACTGCTGATACCCCAGCTCCGGGCGTCTCGATGGAGAAATCGGACCTCAAGCAGGTCGCGGCGCCAGATCCGGTTCTTCCCGATGACTCGGCACCGGCGCTTCAGCCGTTGCTGATCGTCGGCGGGGGAGTGCTCTTGCTGCTGGTGATCATTGCAGGCATCGCCCAGACCCTGGTGCGTCGTCGACGCGAGAAGGCTGCGGCGCGGCTTGGTTCGGCTTCCTTGAGTTCATTGAAAGTCCCGGATCAAGCTGGCGGCCGGGATCTGTTCGACGAGATTCCCGAAGAAGAGAAGTAAATAGCGGACAAAGCGGAGTGGAAACTGAAGATCCACCCCGCTTTTTCGCGCCTTCCGATGCTTAATTCGACAGGTTGGCGCGAACCTCGGCAGTCGGAAACGCCCATGCCTGGCGACGACGTGACACACCGAACGGAAATAGTTAGTGAATGTTTTCACTAACTCGAAAAATCCGCGTAGAATCAACAGTATGTCGATCATCGAAACCTCCCAGAAGCGTCCGCGCATTCTTATCGTCGGCGGTGGCTACGTAGGCCTGTACGTCGCGATGAAGTTGCAGAAGAAGGTCAAGGCACACGGCGGCATCGTCACCGTTGTCGACCCGAACCCGTACATGACTTACCAGCCATTCCTGCCAGAAGTTGCCGGTGGCCAGATTGAACCACGCCACGTTGTGGTCTCGCACCGTCAGCACCTGAAGCACTCCGAGCTGGTCAACGGCCGCGTGCTGAGCATCGACCATGCCAACAAGAAGGCTGTCATTGCTCCGGTCAACGGCGAGCAGTTCGAGCTGGAATACACCGATGTCGTGATGTCCGCTGGTGCGGTCACCCGTACCTTCCCCATCGCTGGCCTGGCTGAAACCGGCATTGGCCTGAAGACCATCGAAGAGGCCGTCGCCCTGCGCAACAAGGTTGCCGAGCGCATCGAGTCCGCTTCGAACATGAGTGATCCAGTTGCACGCAAGCGCGCCCTGACCTTCGTGGTTGTCGGCGGCGGCTTCGCCGGCATCGAGACCATCGCCGAGCTGGAAGACATGGCCCGTCACTTGATCGGCCTCAACGACCGCATCGATGCGAAGGAAGCACGCTTCGTCCTGATCGAGGCCATGGGCCGCATCATGCCAGAAGTCACCGCCGAGCAGGCGGAGTGGGTTGTCGATCACCTGCGCAGCCGCGGCATCGAGGTCTTGCTGAACACTTCGCTGAACAATGCCGAAGAAGGCAACCTGGAACTGATCAACATGGCCGACAAGTCCCCAGCGGGCGAGTTCGGTTCCGACACCTTGATCTGGACTGCTGGCGTCATGGCCAACCCGATGGTTCGCTCCACCGATTTCCCAATCGAGCAGCGCGGCCGCATCGAGACCCGCACGGACCTTCGTATCAAGGATGCCAACGGCGAACCTCTGGAAGGCGCCTGGGCAGCCGGCGATATCTCGGCAGTCAAGGACGTCACCGGCGGCCTGCCGGACGGCACCTGCGTTCCCAACGCACAGCACGCAGTGCGCCAGGCCAAGCTGTTGGCCAAGAACCTGTACGCTGCGCGCTACGGTGTTGGCACCATCAAGGAATACAAGCACTCCAACCTGGGCGCAGTTGCCGGCTTCGGCCGCAACAAGGGCGTTGCCAAGGTTGTTGGCATCAAGCTCAAGGGCTGGCCAGCATGGATGGCACACCGCGGCTACCACGGCATGGCCATGCCGACCTTCGAGCGCAAGTTCCGCGTCGTTGGCGACTGGCTGGTTGCACTGGTCTTCAAGCGCGATGCCCTGCAGCTGAACAACCTCGAAGCACCACGCACTGCTTTCGAAGAGTCGGCCAAGCCGAAGAAGTAGGCTTGAGCCGTAGTTGATCGACGATGATGCGAGGGGCCAAGCAATTGGCCCCTCGCGTACGTCAGCAAAGAAGGATTTTCTATTTGCTTTGCCGATCACGTAAAATTTGAGAGTCTTGCCCCTATGGTGGAATTGGCATACACGGCTGACTTAAAATCAGCTGCCGAAAGGCTTGTGGGTTCGAGTCCCACTGGGGGTACCAACACATAAGGCCTCTACTTCTCTTTATTTACAAGGGAGTAGAGGCCTTTGCTGTTTCTGAAAACAATCAAAAGGGCACATTTAGGGCACATTCATCCGTGAAACAGCCTCATTCAAGGCGACTGCAACACCGTCTAAATCGTCATCAAACAGCTCTGCATACACGTCTAGAGTCATCGCAGCCGAGCTATGCCCAAGCATCCTCTGAACCGCTTTCACGTTCGCCCCGGCACTGACCGCGAAGCTTGCAGCGGTGTGCCGTAGATCGTGTGGTGTCACCCTGGGCACGCCTGAATCTATGACGGCTGAACCGAACCATGATTTCCGTTCGCGCATGTCGATATGGCGCAGGTAAGTGCCATCAGGATTCGGGAACACCAGGTCTTCACGATGCTTGCCTCTGCAAAGTTCACCGATGGCCGGCGCTAGGAACGCGGGAAACGGCACAGATCTTTGCTCATGGCTTTTCGGTGTGCCAACTTTGATCTTCCCGCCAACATCGACGGCATTCTGATTGACGTTCAAGCGCCGGCGAATCATGTCGACATCTTGCACCCGTAGCGCGGTGGCTTCACCCCAGCGGAGCCCGCAGTAAGCCAGCACGCGCACCAGGGCTGGATACTTCGAGCAATCAGCCAAATCGCGTATTTGCTCATGGCTCAGGAACACGTGGGCCTTTTTGGTTTTTCGTGGCAGATCCACTCCACGCGCAGGATTGGTCTGTAGCCGGCGGTCTTTCACCGCGTCATCCAGGATCGCAGCCAGAACGCCATATGCGCGGATTACTGTTGTCGCTGATTTGGGCTTTACAGCGGGCGTTGCTTTTGCTTCACCGATGGACAGTTTCGTAACCCATGCTTGCACTTCGGTATGGACTATCTCAGCGATGGGCCACTTGCCCCAGACTGGCTCCACATGCACCCGCCAAGCTATCTCTAACGGACGATACGCGGACGGCTTGAGTGCTTGCTTGCGTTCCAACCAGGACGGCCCCAGTGACGCTACAGTGACGTTAGCCTTAGCCGGGTCAATATATGTTCCACTGGCTTTATCGACCTCCACTGTTGCCATGAATAGCTTGGCGTCGCGTTGGTTTTTGAAGCCCTTCTTCTTGGTTTGAGTGCGATCAGGTTTCCTGTATCTGACCATGTACCTTGTTGCGCCGTCTTGCAGCAGATACTTCTCAATCGTTGCCATCGAAATATTCCTCGAATAACCCCATATCTCGTGCCTTCTTGATCCATTTAGTAGCTGTGGTTCGGGGCAGTGGTGTAAATCCGTCCGCAAAAACCTCTTGAACGAACAATGCAGGGGCGAGCCCAATAGTGTCCGCGAACGTGTAGAGATCGACTACATATTCGAGCGTCGAGCGCTCAGGTCCCCGTAATCGCATTCGATCCAGCATGTGTGTGGGCAGTTTGATGGATGATTCTCGGGCAACTTTGCCATCCCACTCTTCCCACTCGAATCGGAATAGGCGCTGATACGTAACATGCTTGACGATGGCTGCACGCCAAAGATTCTTTGTCTGCACTGCCCGTAGATCGGTTGAAGTTATTTCTTCACCAATTAAGGATGAAACCGTAATCGCTACAGGGCGCACGCCTGTGCCCTCGATCCAGTCAACGCGGAATGAAACTGATTGGCCGCTCACTGGTTGACCCTCGACTACCAGCGTTCCGGGAAGCTCGATGATTACCGAGCCGAGATGAACCCTCTCGGAATCGGCGTCTGGCTGATACGTCGAAACAATTTCTTTTACTTCCATGATTTCTAGTTTGTCACGGTGGTTCACCGATGACAACCCAAGGTCTTAGTGATTCACGCTTGACGACACTGCGCACGTGTTGTTACGCTGAGTGTAGATTCACAGATGACAACAGTGACTCACTCGAAAATTAGGAGAGGAAATGACCACCCAAGCTTCGTTGGAGAAGTTACTTACGGTAGATGAGTATTGCGAATGGAGGGGAATCTCAAAAGGCGCAGCCGCGCAAGAACGCTACCGAGGCAATGGCCCCAAGTTCATCAAGGCAGGAAGGCAGATTCGCTACACGGCATCTAGCATTCAAGCCTGGCTTGAACAGCAGACCCGAGACCGCACCTAAACATTCTTTCGCCTGAATAGGCGGCTAAGGAACAGACCAATGGAAACAGACGTAATTCTGTGCTCGGTCACCATGAAAGACCTTGCAAACTACTTTCGTAGTCGCGACGGTGGCAGCCATAACCGCAGGTTCGCGGAAAAGCTCGCCCGTGAAGTGACCAAGAATTCAGAACAGTCCAAGGAACTTTTGCCCACCGGCTGGCATGAAATTCTTCATCCGCCAAAGCAAGCGTTCATCCGAAGATTAGGTTTCGACCTATTTGCAGATTCACGCGGCGGGGGAACTCAGTATCTCCCAGCCACGGACACAGAGAGACAAGACGCTCTCGAACAGATAAAGAACGGCCCCGATGCCCTGTCGCCAAACATTCGCATCGAAGCCGCCTAACCAACCCACAGAAAAGGGATTGATCCATATGAACAAGACTACCCGCATCTCCCCAGCAACTCCACCAGCAGGATTCCCCAAAGCTGTCTACCTCGATTGCGCCGACGAATCCGGCGAAATCCCCGCAGAATGCCAGCCCTACGGCTCATGCGCTTGCGACCGCGAGATCAGCTACCACGGCCCAAACGCCTCGGGAGAGACTTTCGGCGGCGTCACCTCGCAGTGGACACCAGAAAAGGGCATCTTCTTCATCCTGCAAAAGACTGACGGTGAACTGTGGACCCGTGAGCAGCTGGCAGAACTGCCGGCACTCATCGACAGCATCGAACAGAAGATTGACCAAGAGATAGCAGTAGATCTCATGAAGAGCCGGCCAGAGATGCTTCGCGCAACCACCACAGTAAATAAGCTCTGCGACTTCGCTGTAGATAACGGTGTCACCGCTAGTGCAGCGTTCGCCGCCTACCAGGAACTCACCAAGGGCGGTCACCATGCATAAGGTCACCCGGGGCATCGTGCGCAGCGTCTTCTACAGCACAATCTTCATCATCATGGTCACCGTTCCCCAAGCCATCGCACAAGCGGTAGGAGCACCCATTGCATATTGACCCGAATGCGCTCATAGAAGGCGTGCACGTAGTAGTCGTGGAAGTCGAGAAGCCAGACAGCCTGCACTACAAGCGGCGCACCTACTTCAACCTCCCAAGCGCACAACGAGCCGTAGACCTCGCACACGCACGCGGACAATCCGCAGAACTGATCCTCTGCAAACTAGTCCCAGCAGGTGAACCAGATGACTGAATACTGGCAAGCCCTGAACCCTGAAGCATTCCACCAAGGGATGCTCCACGGCTATAAGCAGGGATACAAACACGGAATGCAAGACGGCATCAGAGAATGCGACGAAGCCGACCAGCAAGCCCGAGAAGCATTCACCCGGCAAGCAGCCAGATCCGCAGCACAGGGCATAGAACTGCACGACGCAAGGATGAGGCTCATCGCAAGCTGAATCCACCACCTAACTCATTCGAACTCACTTGAAGGCTCCCGGCACCACGCTGGGGGCCTTCTGCGCACCCACCAGAAAGGGAAAACTTGACCATCAGCCCCACCGCAGCAGACCCGTTGGACGAAGTGTTCAGTTCAGCTTGGCTCACAGCTCAGCAGTTCCAGCCGGTCGAATATGTTGTTCCAGGAGTAATCCCGGAAGGTCTGACTATCCTCGTTGCACCCCCAAAAGTCGGCAAATCGTGGATGGTGCTTGGCATAGCTCAAGCCGCCGCATCAGGCGGTAAAGCGTTCGGTGCGATTCAGGTGAAGCAACGCCCAGTCCTATACCTCGCATTGGAGGATGGGCCCCGGCGTTTGCAGTCCAGGCTCAGCGTCATCGGGGTTACTGAGGGGATTCAAGATCTCATGTTCCTAACGAGGCTTGGAGCCAGTGTTGTCGATACGATCACCGCGTTCCTTGAGCGTCACGGTCACAACAAGCCGCTAATCATCCTGGACACCCTCGGCAAGGTTAGGGGCACGTATGGGGGCAATGACGCTTACGGAAACGACTACTCGCAAATGTCCGCACTCAAGGGCTTAGTGGACGACGTTCCAGGTTCTTCGCTGCTCGTTGTGCACCACACTAACAAAGGCGAAAAGTCGGACTTTCTCGATAGCGTCTCAGGCACTCAGGGTTTAGCCGGCGCAGCGGACTCAATTCTTGCTATCAAGCGCGAACGCAACACAGACAATTCAACGTTGCACGTCACAAGCCGAGATGCAGCTGAAGGCGAGTACGCGCTCACGCTCACGGACGGCGTATGGAGCATGGACGGCACAACGCTGCAAGAGGCGGCAAACGCAGTCGTAGCCCGAGAAGCATCAGCCGGTGTTGGCGACGACATGAAGCGAATCATCGAGCAAGTGAATAAGTATCCCGAAGCGCGAAACGCTGAGGATATTGCCATTCCGTTAGGCCTGGACAAGAAACTTGTCGGAACCTATTTGGCTCGCGCAGCCGAAGACGGTCGCATTCATCGGCAGTCTCGCGGAATGTATGCGCCAATACCATCGCCGGTCGCAGTTCACCATCCGTAGAAACCGTGTGGAAAGTGTGGAAAGTGGAAAGCAGGTTCAAAACCCAATTCCACTTTCCACACAATCCACACACTTTGAAAGCAACAGGAACAGTCTTGGCCTACTCACCAGCATGGCGACCATCAGCCAGCGCCAAAAAATACAACTGGCTAACACCAAACGGCGAAACCATCCCCGGCATCGCACTCATGCACCGGCACAAGGTACTAGCCCACATGACACCCGCCGAAGCCCGAGCAATAGCCGACAAGCTCCACGACATAGCGGACCAACTCGAACAGGACGAAACCTAATGGCTCCCATCTACGGAGAACTCAAAAACGGCAAGAGGTACGTGCTCACGCCAGCCTCGGAAATTCCGCCACGAAAAGCCATCGACCCCTATAACCGTGAGCAGGTCATCAAGCTACTGCGCCGCAGTGCCGACCACATCGCCCAGGGCATCCCGAATAACCAACTACACACTGAGCTTCACCAGCTCAGCGACCACCTAGAACAGGAAGACTAAACCATGGCACGACTCAACGACCTCACCTCGAACAAGGTCCAGGAACGCAAACGCCAAGTACGAACCTACGGCACCAAAACAGACCTCGCTTCAAGCACCATCGACCGAGGCAACACACACTGGACCCAAGGCTCCCGCGTATCCATCGACGGACTACTCGACATTGACGGAACCGCCACAGTCTCAGGACTGCTCTCAGTCACCGGCACACTCAACGGCAGCGGAAACATTAACCTCTCCGGCAGTACGGCGATTACTGGTCCGTTGAACGTTACTGGTACGACGACTATCGGTGGTAATACGAACATTACGGGCGAGCTGAACGTGACTGGGCCGACCACGTTGGATGGCGTTTTGGACATTGGTGGGGACACCACGCTCTCAGGCACGCTGGCAGTTGACGGGCCAACAACGATCTCCGGAAAGCTCGACGTTACCGGGGCGATGTCAACGAAGGGGACGCTTTCAGTCGAAGGTGTAACGACACTCAAGAACGACCTGAACGTGACCAGCGGCGGCAAGATCCGCGCAGGAAATCTGGAAATCGAACCAGCCAACGGCGGCCAAATCAACTTCACCGGAGGATCACTCTCAGCATCGCCAACATTCGGCGCACTACTCAACAACACCAAGGGTGTCCGCATCGAAGGGCCAACCGTAGAGATAAACGCGCCTAACACCAACGCAAGCGGACGAATGACAGTCGAAGGAAGGCTCACCGCAAAAGAGAGAGTAGTCCTCCCCAACACGCCACAAGCCTCCTGGCCAGCGGCACCAAACATATATATGGACGCCAATGGCGTTCTCTACCGTACACCGTGGACCCCATCCCCCTAAGGAGTGAAACCAATGGCCGGCTACCACTACTCAGACCGACAAATCCAAACCTATACAGAACACGCACAAGCAGCAGTCCTATGGGAACGCGCAAGGCACTTCGAACTGAACGCGAACTACTGGAAACAGCGGGCACAGTCCGCAGAACGTCGAATGCTCGAACACCACTGCGAAGGAGACAAATAAATGACTCAGCAACCCTCAATCCGCGACTTACTCGCAACACACCTCGGAGCAAGCAAACCTCCCATCAGCGTGGACCTCTCAGGCAACCACACCGAAGACCCCAGACAGCCACCAGCGCTCAACGGCCCCGAACTCAAAACCAGCATCATGAACGCAATCGCAGGAACCACCGAACAGGACGGCAAATAACCATGAAAACCACCCCCGCAGACTTCATCAACCAGGTAAACACCATCACCGAAAACGGCGGCACCACCACCACCAAATTCGAAGCACTCACCAAACGGTGGAACACCTTCGCCAACCTCGAAGATGACATGCAAGCCGAACTCATCAAAGCCGTCCTCGACCCCAAAGTAAAGCCCGAAGAACTCGCACGCCTACACGCCCTCGCAATCGCCGCAGCAGGTAGCAACCCGGTCACCGAAGCAACCGTGCGCAACAGCGTCGCAGCCGAGATCCTCGCAGCGCTCCGCATCGAATACCGCACCGTCGCCGAAGCCAACTACGAAACCATCCGCGAACGCTTCAACGACCTAGCAGAACAACTCACCGACGCACTCGAAGTAGTGGACTCAGACGCCAGCCCAGAACTCATGGTCAAAGCCGACAGCACCACCCGCACCGCATGGGCAGACGCACCGGCTCACGCCTACCAGCTCACCGCACTACTCCCCACCCTGCACACCGCAGCACTACTCGCCGGCACCACCCAACCAAGCGGACACGCAGACAAACTACTCATCGGCCTCACCACCAACACCGAAGGCCTCCACCGACGCCGAGTCTGGGAAGCCTGGAACAACACCACCGGACGCGCCCTGCAATGGCGAGAACTATGGAAGCTCGGCGCAACCATCGAAGCACCAGCACTCAACGACATCAAGCCATACCGGGAACCAAAGCCAATGGAAACACGAGCCGAACGAGCAAACTACGGTGTTCGACAGTTCGCCTACGACCCCGAAGACGAAACCTACGAAGCCGAACGCGACCAACTACAGCGCACCGCAATCGCAGCAGGCATCAACCAGATCGACTACACCGACAACGAAACCGGCGTACACATCAACTAAGCACCAACACCCAACTGTGAGCCGTCACCACAACGGCGGCGGCTCACAGCGCACCCGGGGCGGCATATCCCCACCCCACCCCCAGGGCACTCCTCTGGCATAGGGCTGTTCTCTCTCCCGCCTGCTGAATGATTAGACCTATTCTTCGATTTACCCGCTTGTTCTCAATGAAAGGAGTGTTCGAATATGGAACACAAAACACCTACTACTCTCAAGGCCGGCGGCAAGAAGCTTTGGGAGGCAATAACCGGAGATTTTGAGCTTGGACAGCATGAACTATCCGTGCTGCTCGAAGCTTGTCGCACTGTTGACGCTTTGGGCGCTTTGGAGAAGATTGTCCGTGACGAGGGTGTCACGCATCAGTCTCCTCAAGGCGTTCGCGCACACCCCGCTTTGGTAGAAGCCCGCCAGCAGCGCGTTACCCTGGCTAAGCTTGTTGCTTCACTCAGAATCCCATTGGATGACGCTCAGGGCGAGGGCCGGCTACCTCAGCAGCGGTCAGGAGTACGCGCTATTAGTGGCGTTGCCTAGTGCGTCGCCGCGAGAAGCCCGTAGAGAGCCTTACAGGTGCCCCGTTAGAGCCACATCTAGAATGGTTCGACCCTGCTCATTATGAGGGCGGATCAGATTGGGAAAAATACGAGGCTTGGCAAGATGCGAGACAGGCTTGGGCTAAAGACAATTTGCCTGAAGGGTGGCTGCCGATACCTTTGGGTATGCCTGTGCCGAGTCAGCCGTTCAACCCGTATGGGCCTAATGGTGAGCGGCATATTTCCTTCGGGGTCTATTCGCACCTGTAGGGGTTATCGGATAACCGTTTTTTGTTTTATTGGTGTTAACGTCGCGGCGTACTGCAACAAGGTAAGTGCCGAACGATGGCAGCGAGCATCCCAGTAGAAGTTGCGAAGACCTGCCAGCACCAGGAGCAGCAGAAATATGGTTGCTTTTACTTGAAAGGAAGCACCCCCACCTGTAGCGACTATGCTATTCCAACCGTTTAGCCCCCAGTGTCTTCGGATGCTGGGGGCTTTTCGTGTTTACGGGCATGTTGTCCGAGCAGTCGGATATGCTCGCGCATACCAGTAATCACACATTGGAGTTAGTCATGGACATGAACACCGAGCTTCTGCAGAAGATCTTGAAGACGCTGGATAATATCGATGCTTCGATAGTGGATATTCAGGACAATGTTTCTGAGTTGCGTCAGAACCAGGAGCGAAACTCATAGAAGCATGTTTAGCGGCGGCATCCTTCACGGGGTGTCGCCGTTTGAGCCTCTCTGATCAGGTTCGAATACAGTTGGTTACATAATTTACTCAAAGTATGGCTCATCTAACTGAATAAACATTATCTTCCCTCATAATAGACCTGTGAATAAAGATTTCAGAGTGGGTGGAATTAAGCGAGCTTGGAATCGAATTAGTGTCTTTGTCTTTGTGCTTTGCGGTTTGCTGTCGTCACTAATTCTGGCCTTTACCGGCCTCGGTTTCGAATGGATGAAAGGATGGCTGGGCGCTCCTGATTATTGGGTTTCCGCAATACTTGGGATCGTTCTCGGTGTCGCAGGGTCCATTGGAGCGACAGCCGCGGCCGTTCGGCGTGAGTCAGCAATTCTGGCGGACGGGACCGCGCTCATGGATTCAACTTTGATTCCAACAGCGAAACTTCTAATCGGATTCATGGCCCTTCAAAGCACGAATGAGTCTAGCGAGAGACAAGTTGTTACAGGGATTGTCGGCCGACTGCGAGAGTATCTGAAGGCAGGTAAACCGCTTGGGTTTTCGGCAGATGCTAACTTTTATTTGCTGATAAATGGCAACAGTAGTTTGCATGAGAGAAAGCTTGTCAGGATTAATGAAACTGAGACAGGCGCACGTGTTTCTTTCAATGGGAGCAAAGCGACGAAGCTTCAGTCGGACACTGCGAAGGAAGAAGCTGCGGTCATCGCACGGGTTTGTCAAGAGATGACAGTTCAGTGCAACAACATAAACGACGAGTCTGAGCAGGAACGACTCTCGCTCGACCCCAATCAGAAAAGGTCCTACAAAAGCTTCGTCTCGGTGCCCGTAGTGATCGAGAACCGTAGTGGTGGCTCCCCTACCCCTGAAGTGATCGGTATGCTGTCAGTGAATGCAGACCAAAAAAACTACTTTCAGCGACAACACCTTGTGTATATCTCAGGTATAGCGAGACTCATAGGAAAATTACATGAGGAACGTAGCCTAACCCCACCGGCTAAATGGCATACTGTAAGTAACGGCAAGGATTGGAGCCAGAATGAAGCAAAAGAAGTCGCTCGACGTGCCGAGCGTAACTAACTCGCGTATCTCGGTTGCTGACAAGATTGCTTCGCTTCGAGACACCGAAGTGCGAAAGAACAGAAGCTTGTTTTTCCGATCGGGACGAAATGGGTCAATTTCCGAACGGACTGAATCATACTTCGATTTTGACATTGAACTACCTAAATCGGCTGGTAATCATCAGCCAGCCTAGAAAGGCCTGAGCTCTATCAGTACCGAGGGCACAAAAGGGGCACACCTTCCACTGAAGCACGGTGATTTGTCGTTATTCAATGTAGCCAAAAACCCCTAGAATCCGGGGGAGTGGCGCAGTCTCAAGAGGTTCGAAAGGTTTCGAGTCCCACTGGGGGTACAGAATAAGGCCGTTGCTGTTCCGGATTTTCCGGTCAGCAGTGGTCTTTTCTTTTGCCAAAAGTGGGAGCGCATCCATCGTTCAACCTCAGGCATCGTGCATTCCACCAAAATCGGCTGCCAAGGCAACCTTGATGGTAGAACTTTCAAGAATATCGCTGACAGAGTAGTTTTTCTTCGGAAAAATGCCCTATATCATCCTTCCGACTGAGTGATTTCACAGCAATGCTCAATAGGATTAAGCAAAAGATCTTCAGCTAGCCACGTGCCGGCGCAATCGCAATCTATGGGGGAATGACATTGGGCAATCCAATTTTTGGTTCCAGCAGCCGCTCTGATGCTTGGGGAACCAAGCCTGGAAGTGCTGTTGGATTCCGTGACACCGCAAATATGAGCGCAGACCAGCTGCAGCAGATGTACCAGCAGCCTGCTGCAACCAGCGCCGACACCGGCCGCATGACCATCGGAACCACGATCAACAAGACCGTGCTCTGCCTGGCCTTGGTTGTTGTTGGCGCCGCGATTGGCTGGGGCATGCCGGCCCTCATGTTGCCAGGTGCCTTGGTTGGCTTTGTCCTCGGTCTGGTTAACGCTTTCAAGAAGCGCCCATCGCCTGTGCTCATCCTGCTGTATGCCGCGGCCCAGGGCCTGTTCCTTGGTGGTCTCTCCGGCTTCCTTGAAAGCCGGCCGGGCCTTGAGGGAATCGCTATCCAGGCTGTGCTGGCTACCCTGTGTGTTGCCGGCGTAACCTTGGCGCTGTACCGCTCGGGCAAGTACCGCATGACTCCCAAGCTGAACAAGATGTTCATGATCGGCATGGTCGGCCTGATCGTCTTCTCGCTGCTCAACATGGTTCTGATGCTCACCGGCGTCATCGATGGCATGTTCGGCATGCGCGGCGGAGTGCTCGGCTTGGTTATCGGTGTAGTTGCCGTTCTGCTGGCAACCTACGCACTGGTTGCCGACTTCACCATGATCGAGGAATTGTCCGACCAGGGTGCTCCAGCCATCATGGCATGGCGCGGCGCCTTCGGCCTGACCATGACCCTGATCTGGCTGTACACCGAGATCCTGCGTATTCTCGCGATCCTGCGTGGCGACGACTAGCCGCAATAGCATAGCTTGCAAGGACCAGTGCCCATTTCGGGCACTGGTCCTTGCCCGTTAATCGCCTGTTCAAATATGAATTTTTATGATCGACTGCAACCGCCTATGCCATGGAAAATGACAGCTGATTGGGCGCTCATGCGAAACCTTGGTTAGATTCTCCTGTAGCTATTCAGTTACTCAACTCACAGCAGATTTGGCAGGAGGAACGCAATGGCAGTCGAGCAATCAGCGGGAAAAACGCCGGGGCTGGTGAAATCCTTGGGCAACTTGGATGCCCTGGCCCTAGGGTTCGGTGCAATGATCGGCTTCGGCTGGGTAGTGCTGACCGGTGGGTGGCTGGATAACGCCGGCACCATGGGGGCGGTCCTGGCCATGCTCGTTGGCGGTGGCATCATGGCGGTCGTTGGCCTGACCTATGCCGAACTGACCGCGGCCATGCCCAAAGCCGGTGGCGAGCATAACTTCATCCTGCGCGCCTTGGGCGCCCGGCCTTCGTTTATCGGATCGTGGGCAATTACCGGCGGCTATGTCACGATTGTGGCTTTCGAGGCGGTTGCTTTGCCACGAACCGTGGAATACATCTTCCCGGGCATGAGCCAGATCCCCTTGTGGACGGTTGCCGGTTTTGAAGTAAATCTGACGTGGGCGTTGGTAGGCGTGCTTTCAGCGGTGGTGATCACCTGGATCAATATTCGCGGCGTGAAGCAAGCTGGCGTATTGCAGACCTTCGTGGTGCTCTTCCTGGTGGCAATCGGTGCCCTGATGATTGCCGGCGCCTTTGCCGGCGGCGAAGCCAAGAACATGGAACCTTTCTTCACCCCTGGAACCAGCGGGTTCTTTGCCGTGCTGGTGGCGGTGCCATTCCTGTTCATCGGTTTTGACGTGATTCCGCAGTCCGCTGAAGAAGTGAAGATTCCGGCCAAGCAAATTGGCAAGCTCGTAGTCGTCTCCGTAGTCTTGGCCACCATCTGGTACGTCATGGTTGTCCTGACCACAGCGTCAGCGATGCCAGCTGCGCAACTGGCTGGAGCTGACATTGCAACGGCGGATGCTTTCGGGGCCATGTTCGGTTCGGAGCTGATGGCCAAGGTGCTGATTGCCGGTGGCATTGCCGGCATCTTGACTTCATGGAACTCTCTATTGCTGGGAGCTTCGCGATTGGTCTACTCCCTGGCCCGAAGCGGCATGCTTCCTTCCTGGTTTGGCACATTGCATCCCGAATACCGCACGCCAGCCAACGCACTGGTCTTCATCGGTGGAATCTCCATGCTGGCCCCATTCTTCGGCGCTGAAATGCTGGGGTGGCTCGTGGATTCGGGGGCGCCAAGCATCATCGTGGCCTACTTCCTGGTCTCGGTCACCTTCCTTGTGCTGCGCAAGCGCGAACCCATGATGGATCGTCCGCTGCGCGTTGGCGGCAACGGAATTGCTGGGACTATCATCGGCTGGACTTCAGTCCTGCTCACCGCTGCGCTCTTCAGCCTCTACATGCCCGGCATGCCGGCCTCGCTGAGCTGGGAACCGTGGGCCATCTTCGCCATTTGGTGGGCACTGGGGGCAATTTTCTTCTTCAAGGTACCCGCGGGCATCAAGCCCGGTGAAGACGCTGAGGAGAGGGTCCTTGAAGCGGTCATGCGCCGCCGGAGATAGCATGTGCGAAGCGCCTGATGAGCCGTGTTTTCAAGTTGGCGTGAGCAATAAGAGGCAGCCTGTGCAATCTGGTTACCCTCGGCAAGAGCAAATAAACATATTGAATTAGATTTCTAGGACCAGTGCCCATATCGGGCACTGGTCCTTGGTTTTTGTCACAATTGAGACATGGATCAAGAAGCTGTCTGGCAAACGCGATAGCGTGGTTCCATGAAGAAGAGCCGGTTGGAACGTCTACGCCGTTTTCGTGTTTCACTTCCGAGTCAGCCGGCGGAAACTCCTGCCACACCAGGGCCAGATCTGACGGATTTCAAAAGCGCCGAGGATATGCCGTATGCCATGCGCATGGCAGCAGCGTGGGCTTGGCGTTTCCTGATCATCGTCGCAGCCTTGGGCGTGCTGGTGTGGGCGCTGTCAAAAGTCTCCTTGCTGGTCATCCCGGTTTTCATCGCAGCGCTGCTAGCAGGGCTGCTCTCACCGGTTGTGAATACGATGAACTCCAAGCTTGCTGTACCTCGCGGGTTGGCCGTCGGCATTACTCTCATCGGCTTCCTTGCGCTGGTCACCGCAGGGCTATCGGTAGCAGGGCAAAAACTTTCGGCCGGTTTTACCGCCCTGTGGACCCAAGCGCTTTCGGGCATCGAGCAGGTCCAGGACTGGCTGTTCAATGGCCCGCTCAAGCTGACCAACGACGACCTGCAGAAGGTGCTGGACGATACCCTCGTCCAGCTTCGCGGCAATGCCACCAACATCCTAAGTGAAGCAATCAGCTGGACTTCCGCGATCGGGCAGATCCTGACAGGCACATTGCTGGCCGTCTTCGCCTTGATTTTCCTGCTGCTTGACGGGCGCAAGATCGGTTTGTTCCTGGTGAACCTCTTGCCGCGCCGCGCCCGCCCGGCGATGGACGGCGCCTTGACCCGGGGCTGGGCCTCGCTGGTCACCTATGTGCGAGTCCAGATGATCGTTGCGCTGATCGACGCCATCGGCATCGGATTCGGTGCATTCTTCCTGGGCGTGCCACTTGCCATGCCACTGGGCGTCCTGGTCTTCATCGGCTCCTTCATCCCGATCGTCGGTGCACTGTTTACCGGTGCCCTGGCAGTTTTGCTCGCGTTGGTAGCCAATGGCTGG
Organism: Glutamicibacter sp. NPDC087661; assembly: GCF_044743275.1. Lineage (NCBI taxonomy): Bacteria > Bacillati > Actinomycetota > Actinomycetes > Micrococcales > Micrococcaceae > Glutamicibacter > Glutamicibacter sp. NPDC087661. The sequence continues at coordinate 60,969 of NZ_JBIUWE010000006.1, read as the reverse complement.
GTCAACGCATTGATCATGCTGGCCGTAGTGCTGCTGGTCCAGCAGGCGGAGTCCAACATCCTGCAGCCACTGATTATGGGCAAGGCAGTGAGCCTGCACCCACTGGCAGTGGTCTTGTCAGTAGCCGGCGGCACCATGCTTGCAGGCATTCCGGGTGCGCTATTCGCCGTACCGCTGCTGGCGGTGGTCAACGCGGTCGTGAAATACCTGTCGGGCCGAACCTGGGAAACCGACCAATTCGTGATTGAGCACTACGGAAACCAAGTAGTGGCGCAGAGCCCCAAGGCGAGCGACCCAGCGAAGGCCGACCCGCCGGCTGCAGCTGCAGGACCTGCCGCCGCACCAACAGCTTCGCCGGAAACCCGGCACCCTGAGTCCACAGCAGATGAGGAATAATCCATGAGCACCGAACCTACTTTGCCGGTTACGCTGGCTGATATCGAAGCCGCCGCTGAAGTACTCAAACCGGTTATTGCCCGCACCCCGGTGGAGCATTCCCGTGTTTTGTCCCAGCATGTTGGCGCCGAAGTTTTCCTCAAATGCGAGAACATGCAGCGCGCCGGATCCTTCAAGGTCCGCGGTGCCTATGTACGCATGTCCAAGCTCAGCGACGACGAGAAGGCCCGAGGCGTGGTCGCCGCGTCGGCAGGCAACCACGCGCAGGGCGTTGCCCAGGCCGCCAGCCACCTCGGAATCAAGGCGCGCATCTACATGCCCCGGGGCGTCGCCTTGCCGAAACTGACCGCGACGCGTGATCATGGTGCAGAAGTCGTGCTTTTCGGTGACACCGTGGATGAAGCGCTGGCCGAGGCGCAGCGTTTTGCCGACGAGTCCGGGGCAGTCTTCGTGCATCCTTTCGACCACCCGGACATCATTGCCGGCCAAGGCACCATCGGCTTGGAACTGCTCGAACAGCTTCCTGAGGTGGACACCGTGCTAATGGGTGTTGGCGGCGGTGGACTGCTGGCCGGCGTCGCCATCGCGCTGAAGGCCAAGGCCCGCGAACTGGGCCGCGAGATCAAGGTGGTGGGTGTCCAGGCGGAGAACGCCGCGGCCTACCCGCCATCCCTGGCCGCTGACGCGTTGGTCCCGCTGGATAACGTGCACACCATTGCCGACGGCATCGCTGTAGGCAAGCCAGGGCAGCTGCCTTTCGCGATCATCAAGGAATTGGTTGATGACGTGGTGACGGTATCGGAAGATACGCTCGCACGAGCTCTGGTGGTGCTCCTGGAGCGCAACAAGCTCGTGGTGGAACCAGCCGGTGCGGTGGGCGTCGCGGCACTGCTGGAGAACAAGCTGGAAGCGCACGGGATCAATCCGGCAACCACCGCGGTAATCCTTTCTGGCGGCAACATCGATCCGCTGCTGATGCTCAAGGTGATCCAGCGTGGCCTGTCAGCGGCCGGCCGCTTCTTGACCATACGCATGATGCTTCCAGACCGCCCCGGCTCGCTCGCGCAGATCTCCAACATCATCGCCGAATCGGATGCGAATGTCACCCGTCTGGACCACACCCGTATCGGTGGTTCGCTGTCCATGGGCGATGTCGCGATCACCATCGACCTGGAAACCAAGGGCCATGAGCATTCCAAGACGGTGCTCAATAACCTGCGCGCCGAAGGCTTCGACCCGCAGATCACCAATACTGCCGGCGGTTCAGTCGCCTAGCGCATAAGCAGCAAAGTCCGAAGGCCGCCAACCCAGATGGGTTGGCGGCCTTCGGACTTTGCATTGCAGCCTAGTTGCTAGGACTGGTAAGGCTTTGCAGAGATGATCTCAACCTTGATGTCGCGGCCGTTTGGAGCCAAGTACGACAGCTTGTCGCCGACCTTTGCGCCGTGCACGGCAACGCCAATAGGGGACTGCTCGGAGTAGACCTCGAGGTCGGTGTCGCCGGCAACTTCGCGGGAGCCGAACAGGAAGGTGGTCTCGTCGCCAGCGATATTGGCGACAACCAGCATGCCTGGCTCAACAACACCGTCATCGGCAGGAGCATCGCCTACATCGGCGCGGCGCAGCAGATCCTTCAGGTAGAGGATGCGCGCTTCGGCCTTGCCCTGCTCTTCACGGGCGGCGTGGTAACCGCCGTTCTCCTTCAGGTCACCTTCCGAACGTGCCTGCTCGATACGGGCAACGATCTCGGCACGTCCCGGGCCTGAGAGGAAAGTCAGTTCGTCCTGGAGCCGATCGTAGGCTTCCTGAGTCAGCCAAACGACAGGTTCGTTGCTGTTGGTGCTCACGTTGTACTTCCTTTGGTCAGTTAGGACTTCGATTGGCCTTGGGACCGATAAGTGGTCCTAAAGCCGAAAGCCACCGAAACGGTGGCGTCGACGAAGTCGGATTCGGTACGGATCTGAGGGCTCACACGTTATGGGCGATGCAAGCAAAGACCCCGCCAGGCTCATGTCCTAGTACTCAGCTAGAACCATGCGCCGATGCGGGGCGAAACGTATCTTTTCAACGATAGTAGTCGCCAAAACGATTTAAGCCCAATAGATTCAGCTATTAGGGGATGAAGAAGCTGAAATATTAACCCTTGTATTCCTGCGGAACCTCGTAGCAGGACTCCACGCCAGCGGTGGTCGCCAGGTTGTCGGTGTGCAGGTCAATCTCCAGGCGTTGGGTGATGTGCCCGGTAGCTTCTCCAGGATCAAGCAAAATGGTGTCGTATCCGACGATGGCCTTGGATTCGTTCATCGCACGAATATCGCACTGCACGCGGTGCTTGGTGTTGTATTCGACTGCGACAATGGCCTTGGCCTTCGTTGCGGAAATGACCTCGAACTCGATGTCCTGCGCGCTGATGGCGCTGTAGTTGTTGAAGCCGACATAGGCGGCCCCCGCAACGCCGACTGAGAGCGCGGCAGTAATTAGCCAGTTACGCGTTTTCCTGGGAAGACTGCGTTTCTTGGGGTTGTTGTAGCGAGCCGTTAAGCTTGGATCAGACATTATTTGCCTTGCACCACTCTCTTGCCTGGCGGCATTTGAACTGGGAATGCCGTACGTTGGTTCCTTACTCAAGTTTACCGTCTTTCAGCATGGGGGAATAACCGGTGGTCGGCTGTGAGTTGTTATGGATGACGGACAGATTCGAAGCTTCGGGCCGTCCAAAACGTGGCATAAGGAAAGAAGATAAGTGGAGATTCACGACGTGAAGAAAATTGCTCCTTCGCAGGGTCTGCGGCTCATGGCTATTCACGCGCACCCGGACGACGAATCTTCAAAGGGTGCTGCAACGATGGCTGCCTATGTTGATGCTGGCGCCGAAGTGATGGTCGTTTCCTGCACCGGCGGTGAGCGCGGGGATATTCTCAACGCCGCCGCTGGCGAACTCGCCCATGCGCACCGCGACCTGGCAGGCGTCCGGCGGACCGAGATGGCCGAGGCCGCTGCAGTGCTGGGCGTCAAGCACCGCTGGCTGGGCTATGTCGACTCCGGCTTGCCGGAAGGGGATCCGCTGCCGGAGCTGCCCTTTGGCGCCTTCGCCTTGCAGCCAGTAGAAATCGCTGCTGCCGGCATCATCAAGCTGATCCGTGAATTCCGTCCCCACGTCATCACGACCTATGACGAAAACGGCGGGTACCCCCACCCGGACCACATCCACTGCCATAAGGTTTCAACCTTTGCCTTTGAGCACGCGGCTAATCCGCAGATGTACCCGGAACTGGGTGCGCCGTGGTCGGTGAGCAAGTTGTACTACGACCGTGCTTTCGCACCGGATCGTTTCCGCACCTTGCACTACGCGATGCTGGAAGCAGGTTACGAGTCCCCCTACACCGAGCGCGTTGCGCTGTGGGAAGCGGACGAGGAAAACCAGATGTTCAAGTGGGTTTCCCCACACACCACGACCACCCAGATCAACTGCGCGGATTTCTTCTCGCAGCGCGATCAGGCGTTGCTGGCCCACAGAACCCAGATCGACCCGGAAGGTTTCTTCTTCGCCGTACCGGAACACGTCTACGCGGAGCACTGGCCGTGGGAAGACTACACGCTGATTTCCTCCAAGGTAGCTACCGAGTTGCCCGAGACCGACCTGTTTGCCGGACTAAGATAGTACTAAGCGCTTTCCAGTACTAGAAAAGAGTTGTCTTTACATCGTGAATACGATCTTCGAATCCCTGGCTCTGACTTCCTCGACCCTCGGTGTCGGTACGGAGACCAGCAGCGAATACGGTCCAGGATTCCTTGGGTTCATTTTCACCGCAGCCTTGGTGGTTGCCGTGATCTTCCTGATTCGCGACATGGTCCGTCGAGTGCGCCGCGTGCGCTACACCTCGGAAGCCGAGGCAAAGCAGCAGGAAATGGTGGCCAAGGGCGAAGAGCGCAAGCTTCAGGAATCCGAAGAGCCGCACGACCCGAAGACCGACGAACAGCAGTAGGCGCTTTGTGAGCTGCGCGATAGCATGATTGCGTGGCTCAACGACTCGCTGGCTCATCCAGCCAATACCTCAGACAGCATTCGCACCAACTTGTCGACTGGTTCCCCTATGGGGACGAAGCCTTCGAACAGGCCCGGTTACGCGACGTACCGGTCATGCTTTCCATCGGCTACGCTGCCTGCCATTGGTGCCACGTGATGAGCCACGAGTCTTTCGACGATCCTGAAATCGCGGCGCTGCTGAACGAAAACTTCGTAGCTATCAAGGTGGACCGCGAAGAGCATCCGCTCGTGGACGACACCTACATGCTGGCTACCCAGGCGCTCACCGGTGCCGGTGGTTGGCCGATGACGATTTTCGCCCTTCCTGACGGGCGTACCGCGCATGCCGGCACGTACTATCCGAAGACGCCCCGTGGCGAGACCCCAAGCTTCCGCCAAGTGCTTAACGCCGTCCACGAGGCCTGGGAAACCAAGCGCGATTCGCTGGAAGAGCAGGCCCAGATGCTCGCCGCGCATTTGGCCGAACTCGGAAGCCGCCAGAGCTCGCTGTTGTCGCTGCAGTCGCAGCAACCAGCAGCGCAGGCCTTCGGCGCAGCACTTGATCGATGGGTTGCCGCCACCAAACCGGAAGGCGGCTTCACCCCGGCACCTAAGTTCCCGCCGACCTGGGCTCTGAAGACACTGTGGCGTGCAGTGGTCACCACCCCTGACCGCGCCGCCGAGGCCTTCGCCGCAGCGGCCACCCATCTCGAAGCGATGTTCCTTGGCGGCCTGCAGGATCATGTTGATGGCGGTTTCGCCCGTTACTGCGTTGATGAGAACTGGTCGGTCCCGCACTTCGAAAAGATGCTCTACGACAATGCCGGTCTGCTTTCACTGGCGGCTCGCACCAGCGTCCTGGCGGCGGAATTCGCCCGCAAGTCCGAAGGGGAGATAGCCCAGCGCGCGCAGAATCTCGCCTGGCTCGCCCAGCGCAGCGCCCAAGGCATTATCGACTTCCTCAACGAGGAACTGCTCACCGCATCTTCGGCCGCTCCAGCTTTCGCGGCTTCCCTGGATGCCGATTCATCCCGTGATGGCCAGCAGATCGAGGGCGCGTACTACACCTTTAGCCGCGAGGAAATCGCACTGGTCACCGACCCTTTGATTCAGCGGCTGCCCAAGGGGCTGTTGCGTTTCGCGCCGGTGGCCGAGGACCCGCAGAACTTCTGCTTCTCGCTGTTGAGGGTTCCTGAAACGAACGAAATCGGTGTTCTCCATGAACTGCGGGATGCAATGCGCACGCTGCGCCGCTCGCGAATTATGCCGGTCCGCGATGAGAAGGTGATCGCCGGTTGGAACGGGCTGGCCATCGAAGCCTTGTCTGAAGCCGCGCTGCTCCTGGACCAGCCGGAAGCCTTGGCGCTCGCCGAGAAGGCAGCAACCTCGGTGTGGACGATGCAGTGGGATGAAAAAGCCGGACGGCTGGCCCGCGTGAGCTTCGCCAATCGTGCTGAGCACGGCAATGAAGGCACCTTGCAGGACTATGCCGCCCTGGCCCTGGGATTCTTGGCGTTGGGCCAGGCCACCGGGCACAAGCAGTGGGCCGAGCGTGCCAGCGACTTGCTGGGACGCGCTGCCGACTTCGTAGACCCGGAAACCGGGGTGCCGCGTGACGCGGTCCAAGCCGATGCGCGCATCGCAGCCCAGCGCAGCAACATTGCTGCCGTCACGGTGCTTGATGATGCGCTGCCGGCCTCGGGTGCGCTCTACGCCAAGGCGCTGGCGATGCATGCCCTGCAGTCCATGGCGGCGGGAGACTACACCGAAGCAGATGCGGCGGACTTGGAAAGCGCCCGCGTACTTTCTGCCCACGCCCTGGCTTTGGCCAGCGACGCGCCAACACAGGTAGCGACCGCCTTGGAAGTGCAGTGCATAGTTTCCAGCCCGGTCCAGTATCTTGCGCTGTCGCAGTGGGATTCGGCAGAAGCCAAGCGCGTGCGTTCGGTGGCGTTGAGCCTCGGATTGAATGTGCGCCACGATCCGTCGCTACCTGGTGCGGCCCAGACCGTCCAGATCCAGCCTTGCCGCGAAGAGCTTTGCCAGATGCCTGTAGCCGGGGTGGACGGATTGTTCTCGCTGTTCGCTTCCGGAAAGGGTGCCTGAGCCCGGGAGAATGTGTCCATCGTGGACGCGGTGAAGCGGGCAGATACCCATGCTGGGCGATAAATAGCGGTAGATTTAGAACCTAGAGTTTTTGGAATCTATCGAAAGGCAGGGACAAGGTGCAGCTTCCGAACCTTGCGTACCGTTACTACGAACGGCGCTTGGCGAAGTCCCTCCCTGCCGACAAGCTTCCGCACCATATTGGCGTGATGGTCGATGGCAACCGCCGGTGGGCCAAGCTGGCCGGCACCCCGACCATGGCAGGCCACCAGGCCGGTGCGGACAAGATCCTGGAGTTCCTCGATTGGTGCGAGGACCTGGACATCCAGATGGTTACCTTGTACATGCTCTCCACCGACAACCTCAATCGAGAAGCCAGCGAGCTGCGCGACCTCTTGGAAGTTATCGGCACGACCCTGGACCGTCTGGGAGAGACCAACCGGGTCAAGGTCCAGCAGGTGGGAGCCAAGGACTTGCTGCCTGAAGACCTGGCGCAGAAGCTTGCCGCGCTGGAAACCGTTACCGCCAACCGCACCGGTGTTCATGTGAATGTGGCCATCGGCTACGGCGGACGCCGTGAAATCCTTGATGCTTTCAAGTCGCTGCTTTGCAAGGCCGCCGAGGATGGACGCACGATCGAGGAACTTGCCGCCGGACTGTCCACTGAAGACATCGAATCGGCACTGTACACCAAGGGCCAGCCAGACCCGGATTTGGTGATCCGCACCAGCGGGGAACAGCGTCTCTCCGGCTTCTTGACCTGGCAAAGCGCGTACTCGGAGTTCTACTTCTGCGAGGCGTTGTGGCCGGATTTCCGCCGCGTGGATTTCTTGCGTGCGTTGCGCGACTTCGCTGATCGCCAGCGCCGCTTCGGCACCTGAGCCCCGAATGGTGCACCCGGCTCAGCTGTTCAGCTAATCGTTACCTGAACGTAGTCCCCAGGTAGCGCTTCAAGGTCTATGGTGATCATAAGGCCGGGGCAACAAGACCCAGCTGATCGAAGGGTTCCTCACTAGATGACCAAATGCAGCGCCAGCCGGAGCAATTGCCGGAATCGCCTTGGACATCCGGTGTCGGGATTCCCCACTTACGCGTGGGGAGAGTCCCCACGCCGGATTCGAGAATGGGTGCGCTGCCATGACACGAACAGCCGAACAGGGTGTACGAACCTACGTCATTGATACTTCGGTCTTGCTTTCTGACCCGAAAGCCATGTTCCACTTCGATGAGCACCATGTCGTGATCCCGCTGACTGTCGTCACCGAGCTGGAACATAAGCGCAAGGATCCTGATCTGGGCTTCTTTGCACGCCATGCCTTGCGTGTGCTTGATGAGCTGATTGCCAGCCATGGGGGATTAGCCCAAGCGGTGCCCGTGTCCAAAACTGGTGGAACACTGCGCATTGAACTGAACAACATCGCCCCGGAAGTCCTGCCGGTAGGCATGCGCTCAGGCGATAACGATTCACGCATCCTGGCTGTCGCCAAGCACCTGCTGGATGCTGGCCTCGACGTTGCGCTGGTTACCAAGGACCTGCCGATGCGCATCAAGGCCTCTGCCATGGGCATCCATGCCGAGGTGTACCGCAATGAGCTGATCGCCTCGACCGGGTGGACCGGCATACAGCAGCTGGAACTGGGCGAAGAGACCATGGCCAAGCTCTACGAACATGAACAGCTTCTGAACCACCCTGCGGTCGCCGATGAACCGATCAACACCGGGTTCGTCATCACATCCCCGCGCGGAAGCGCCCTGGGCCGCAAGGTTGATGCGAACACCTTGAAATTGGTGCGTGGCGACCAGCAGGCCTTCGGATTGCATGGACGCAGTGCAGAGCAGCGCATCGCCTTGGACCTGCTGATGGATCCATCCGTGGGCATCGTCTCCCTGGGCGGCAACGCCGGAACCGGTAAATCGGCGTTGGCCCTGTGCGCCGGAATGGAAGCAGTGCTTGAACGCAGGGAACACCGCAAGATCACCGTGTTCCGTCCGCTCTATGCCGTTGGCGGCCAGGAACTAGGCTACCTGCCGGGCTCCGAGGGCGAAAAGATGGGACCTTGGGCCCAGGCGGTCTTCGATACCCTCGGCTCGATCGTGTCGAAGAATGCCATTGATGAAGTGGTCGAACGCGGGATGCTTGAAGTCCTGCCGCTGACCCACATCCGCGGGCGTTCGCTGCATGATTCCTTCGTCATTGTTGATGAAGCCCAGTCGCTGGAACGCAATGTTCTGCTCACGGTGCTATCGCGCATCGGGCAGAATTCCAAGGTGGTGCTCACCCATGACGTGGCACAGCGCGATAACTTGCATGTAGGCCGCTACGACGGCGTCGCCGCGGTCGTGGAACAGCTCAAGGGACATGCCCTCTTCGGGCATGTGACCCTGACCCGTTCCGAGCGCTCTGCTATCGCCGCGCTAGTCACCAACCTGCTTGATTCGCCCACCTTGTCCTAGGATTGGCGCTCGCTGCGCAGCTCCCACGGAATCGGCGCCCGCACGTCGGTAAGCGTGGGAGCTGGGGCGGTGAACAAGGAATCGATGTAGTACTCGTTCTGGGCCAGGACCTGAAGCGACAGCTCCGGGGCTGCAGGCATCCCGGCGTGGGCGGAGAGCACCCGGCGGTTCAGGCAGACGCCTGTTGCCAGATCCAGTACCACGAGGGTTCGTGTCCCGGCGGGAACGAGAGGACAGCTGGCCAGTGCGGGCTGGTAGTTGTGTCCCGCAGTGAGAACGGCGGCTAGAGCAGGCCGGTTGCCATGGGTGATCTCTGCGAGCTCGTGAATGTAGGTGGGGTGGTCGAAAGCGAGATCATGGGCGGCAGGCTCGGTGCCGGCAAGTTCCACCGGATCGAGCATTGGTTCCCAATGCTCCAAGGGCAGCAACCCATTGAAGCCAGAAATTTGTGGACGGCGCAAGATCAGGTGGTCTGAGGTATAAACCGGGGAGGTCAGCGAGGCCGGCAGCTTCCATGAGGAATTGGTGGCTGCGACGTAGCCTCGGCTCCGGTCTGCGGTGAACTTCTCCTTTTGGTACACCAGTTGCCCCTCGGCCGAGCGCACGGCTATGGCTTCTCGCTGGCGGAGGATGGCGGTCAGCTGGCCTTCCAGGCCTTCGTCCGGTTTGGCGTAATGCTCCGGGACCTGGACCTGGAACTGCAAGGAGGTGCTCAGCCATGGGGCGGACCGGGCCAAGGCACGGAAACGACGACGGGCCGCCGACTCAGGGGCGGATTGCCCGGGGAAAAGAACTGGAACTGCTGGAACGTCCATACTCCAATTGTAGAAGCGGCTGAATTATTCACAAGAGGAAGACCCCTCTGCCGAAGATCCAATGAGGTGCCTATGCTCTATGCATGTCAGAAATTTGGAACGTGGCACAGGAAAGCCCGACCACCGCAGCGCTGGTTCTCCTCCAGCTAGCCTGCTTTCTTGGTTTCGGGTTCCTCCTGTCCAAGGAAGACATGGCGAGGCATCGTTTGCCCAACCGGCTACTGGCCTACTGGTTGGCGGCCAGCATCGTGGTGATCGCGCCGCTGGGGATCTTCCGTTCTGATGGGCATGGGCTGCTGATGAGCCTTTTGGGGTTGCTGCTGCTTGGCGGAGGCTATCTGCTCCTCGCGCTGATTTCCGCTGGGGCAATGGGCATGGGCGATGTGAAGCTGGCCGGCGTGCTGGGGATGAATCTCGGATACTATTCCTTGCCCAGTTTGTTCTTCGCGACCTTGCTTGCCTTCCTGCTGGCCACCGGCTGGGTTATCGGGGGCGTGGCGGTGCGGAAATTGACGCTGAAATCAGCGGTCCCTTTCGGTCCCTTCATGCTCATTGGGTCTTTAGCAGTGCTGCTTATGGCACGATGAAATCATGGCAACTCCAGAATTCGTAACCCATCTTCGAGAACGCATCGGTCATGAACTGCTATGGCTCTCCGGGGTGAAAATAGTTGTCCTCCACGACAGCCGGGTGCTGTTGGTGCGACGTGCTGACAATGGCAAATGGACCCTGCCGGCAGGAATTATTGATCCAGGCGAAGAGCCTTCGCATACAGCACACCGCGAAGTGCTGGAAGAAACCGGCGTCGAATGCGAAATCACGGACCTGTTGGGGGTCGGGGTGACAGCTCCCACGGTGTATCCCAATGGGGATCACGCGCAGTACCTGGATGTAGTTTTCAAGGCTCGGCACCTTTCCGGCACGGCGAAGGTCAACGATGACGAGAATTTGGAAGTGGGGTACTTCGAACTGGCTGACCGGCCAGAACTCCCGCCGCTGCACGAACGGGCGCTGCAATGGGCACTGGACCCTCGGCCCGGTGGCTATTTCGCCAGTTGACGTTTTCTGCCTTCAAATCCGCTGTGGCATGCGTGAATGCCGCCGGCATGAGCTTAGACTTGCTCCATGACCGGGATTGGACTGATTGAACCTTCTGCCGCACTGCATGCTTCCTTCATGCGGAGCACAACCGAATGGGCGGGGGCGGAGCAGGACGGGGCCTCGGTCTTCTACGCTGCCAAATACGGTTGGGATCTGCGCAACGCAGAAGACTTCGCGCAGTGGGTCCAGCTGCTCAAGGATCTGGAAAAGCCGCACTTCACGCCACCGGATGGCTTCGTTGCGCAAAGCACCCTGTGGCTAGCGCACGACGATGAGTACTTGGGCGCGGTCAGCTTGCGTCACGAGCTGGGCAATGATTTCCTTCGCGAAGTCGGCGGGCACATCGGCTACGGTATACGCCCGGGCGCCCGTGGCAATCGCCTGGCCAGAACCGCGCTCGCCGGATCCCTGGAACAAGCCCGCAGCCTTGGCCTGCCGCGGGTCCTGCTTACCTGCAACGACTCCAATACTGCTTCGGCGCGAACCATCGAAGCTTGCGGCGGAGTCCTCGAACGCGTCACTCCGGTTGCCGAAATCGGGCCCCGCTTCGGCTCCACTGAGGACCTGCGACGCTATTGGATTGAACTGAGCTAGTTCGCTGGAAGCACCTCGCGGAATACGCGCAACGTATTTCCGCCCATGATGGCCGCGATTTCCGTATCCGAATAGCCGCGATTCATCAGTTCCTGGGTGATGACAGCAATCTGGCTGGCATCCCATGCGACGGTAGTTGCTCCGTCGAAGTCGCTGCCCAAACCGACGTGTTCGATTCCTGCGACCTTGATGACGTGCTCCATCGCGTCCACCACCGAATCCACATCCAGGGTGCAGACCGCAGCGTCCCAGTAGCCAATTCCGATAACGCCGCCGGTCTCGGCTATGGCCTGGATCTGATCGTCAGTGAGGTTCCGGTTCACATCGCAGGTGGCTTGGACACCGCCGTGGCTGAATACCACGGGTTCAGTAGCCAGGGAGAGGACTTCATTGAAAGCCGCGTCGCTGGAATGCGCCAGGTCGACGATGACCCCCAGCTCTTCCATGCGCTTGAGTGCAGCACGGCCAAGGTCGGTGAGCCCTGATTTCTCGACCCCGTGTTTGGAGCCGGCCACCGAGTTGTCGAAGAAGTGCGTGAACCCGGCCATGCGCATGCCATCGTTGAACAGGACATCCACGTTCCTGACGTCGCCCTCAAGATTATGCAGGCCCTCTACCGAGAAGAGGCCTCCGGTGACCTGCTGGCCGCTCTTGCGGTCCTTGAACAGTTGGTCGAGCTCGGCGGTGGTGGTGATGGTGCGCAGGGTGCCTTGCGAGTCGGCGGCGTCGTCGCGCAGCTTCTTGGCCTGGTAGCGCGAACGCTCCAGGAGCGAGAACCAGGTCTGAGGCGGTTGCAGCTGGACAATGCCCAGCAGCGTGATGTTATCCGATTCGGCGCTATTGGAGTCGTAATTCTGGCCGACGGGCGACTTGGAAACCGAGGAGAAGACCTGCAGGGCGACATTGCCTTCTTCCATGCGCGGCAGGTCGACATGGCCGCGGTCCGAGCGCTTGAGCAGCGAACGGTCCCACATCAAGGTGTCGGCATGCATGTCGGCAATCTGCAAGCGCGAATGCAGTTCCGAGGCGTCGTCGCCGACCGCTGGCAGACCCGCGGCCTCGATCTTATTGCGGGTGTTTTCCACGATGCCGGGAGCAAAAGCGAAGAATGCGGCCAAGAGGACTACCAGCGTGCCGGAAATCCAGAGGCCAAGACGTTTAAAAGAGCGAGATGTGGTGCGGGTCATAGGTGGAGGCTAGCAGATGTTACCGGTAAGTAGGAGTCTGTTTTTCCGGGTTAAAGTACGCTACCGCGACCCGATGGCGAGCATCGAACCGCGGTAGCAGCAGGGGTGGAGCAGCAGGGAATTAGTGCTTGCCCACCATGGTGGAAACATCCAGAAGCTGATCGAGCTGTTCCTCGGTGACTTCACCGCGTTCAACGAAGCCCAAAGCGATGGTTGCTTCGCGTACGGTCAGCCCCTCGGCAACAGCCTTCTTGGCGATCTTGGCTGCGTTTTCATAGCCGATCAGCTTATTCAGCGGGGTGACAATCGATGGGGAAGCCTCGGCCAGGAAGCGCGCGCGTTCCACATTGGCCTTGATGCCGTCGATCATCTTTTCGGCCATCACCGTTGAGGTGCTGGACAGCAGGCGAATGGATTCGAGCAGGTTGGAGGCCATGACCGGGATGCCCACGTTCAGCTCGAAGGCGCCGTTGGTTCCGGCCCAAGCGATGGCCGTGTCGTTGCCGATGACCTGGGCTGCTACCTGGATGGTTGCCTCCGAAATGACCGGGTTGACCTTGCCGGGCATGATGGAGGATCCTGGCTGCAGATCAGGGATCGCAATTTCTCCCAAGCCGGTGTTGGGGCCGGAGCCCATCCACCGCAGGTCATTGGCGATCTTGATCAGCGAGATAGCGATGGTGCGCAAAGCTGCGGAGGCCTCGACCAGTCCGTCGCGGTTGGCCTGTGCTTCGAAATGGTTGCGCGCCTCGGTGATGGGCAGGCCGGTGTCTTCGCGCAGGAACTCGATGACCTGCTGCGGGAAGCCGTCTGGGGTGTTGATGCCGGTGCCTACCGCGGTGCCGCCCAGGGGAACTTCGGCAACGCGTGGCAGGGCCGCTTCGATGCGTTCAATGCCGTAGCGTACCTGTGCTGCGTAGCCGCCAAATTCCTGGCCAAGGGTGACTGGGGTGGCATCCATCAGGTGGGTGCGGCCGGATTTGACCACATCCTTGAACTCGGCGGACTTCGCCTCCAGCGAGGAAGCCAAGGTTCCGAGGGCCGGGACCAGGTCATTGAGCAGAGCTCCGGTGGCGGCAACATGCACGGACGTCGGGAAGACGTCGTTGGAAGATTGCGAGGCGTTCACGTGGTCGTTCGGGTGGACCTCGGTGCCGCTGTCCCGGGCCTTCAAGGCACGGGTGGCCAATTCGGCGAGAACTTCGTTGGTGTTCATATTCGAGCTGGTTCCGGAACCGGTCTGGAATACGTCGATGGGGAAGTGCTCGTCGTACTGCCCGGTAGCGACCTGATCGGCTGCGGCCACAATGGCCTCAGCGCGTTCTTCGTCGAGAACGCCGAGCGCCAGGTTGGCTCGTGCGGCGGCCTTCTTGACCTGGGCCAGGGCCTTGATATGCGAGGATTCCAAGGTCTTGCCCGAGATCGGGAAATTATCGACGGCACGCTGGGTTTGCGCGCGGTACAGGGCCTGAGCCGGAACTCGGACTTCGCCCATGGTGTCATGTTCGATACGGAAATCGTCACTGTTAGTCATGAGCCCAGAGTACGCCCGAACCGTCATCGAATGACAGGTCTCTGACGTAAACATCACAACCAACAGTGACGCTTCACCGATTTGGGAATAAAAGCCGTTTTACAAGGCTTTTCCTGAAGCTTGGAGCTTCTAGTCGAGGCCCAGGCTGGAGACCAGCTGGGCACGGCCATCGTGCAGGTGGTAGGCAACGCCGGCGACCGCGGTGCGGCCCTCTTCGATGGCCAGCGCGATGATGCTGGACAGGTCGACGAGACGGTCGGTGGTCTGCTTGACGTGCTCGACAACGGTGCCGTTCACGTCGGTGATGCCCTTGCGTTCGGCGGCATGGACTGAAGGGGTGATGTGCTCGACCAGGTCGCGAACGAAGCCCTTGGGCATGTTGCCAGTTTCCTTGGCTTGGATGGCGCTGGTAATCGCACCGCAGGAGTTATGCCCGAGGATGACGATCAACGGTACGTTCAGGGCGTCAACGGCGAATTCCAATGAACCGAGGCTTGCTGGATCCAGGACATGGCCTGCGGTACGCACCACGAACATGTCGCCCAAACCCACATCGAAAATGATCTCTGCCGCAAGGCGGGAATCAGAGCAGCCGAAGATGACAGCGAAAGGTTCCTGGCCGGAGATCAACTTCTGCCGTCGAGCACTGTCCTGGTTGGGGTGCTGGGTATCTTCGTTGACGAAACGGAAATTGCCGGCGCTGAGCTTTTCCCAAGCCTCTTTAGGCGTCAGGGTCGGTTGTGTTGATTCAGAGAGCATGACTCAGATTCTACGGGATGCTGTTCGAATATCGAATATATGACTGGCTTTTCCCGTGAACGTGACTTAATCCAGCTCGCTAGCGACCTGTTCGGCAACACTGTTCAGCTGTTCGGCCGAGGTGTCACTGGAAAGTACGACGGTGGAGTCCTTGAACTCGGAGATCAGGTACGTGCTCTGGTCCTTGGTGCGCACTTCCCACTGCGCTCCGCCGATGGTGCGAGTTTCGGTGGGCGTCGCCGCATCGGTGATCAGGGCTATCCATGTCGGGTTGGCGTCAGCAGCTTGGCGAACCCACACGAAGTTCTTGTCTTCGAAGACGAGGCCGCATTCCCAATAGGGGACACCCTGTGCAGTGTTAGCCTGCCAGCGAGCGAAGTTCGCATATGCCTTGTCGCCCAGTTCCGGGGCGAAGATCTCAAAGCCAGAAATCTGTTCCGTCTGTTCCGCGGTGGCCTGCAGGTTGACGTCGCTTTCAAACGCGTCGTCCTTGGGCGGCGGGTTGAGCATGAGCACCGGAATGAGTATGGCAACCGTGAAGCCGATGGACAGCACCATGCCCTTGAAGGTCTGGTTCGCGCGCTTGGCCTGCTTCTCGGTGAGCTGCGGCTTGTACGGCAGATCCTCGAAGGTGGCATTCGGATCGTCGAGGCTTCGAGGGGACGCAGCAGGCGTCTGGGTACCGTTGACCGTGTTGCCGGTAGCCGGGACGCTGTTCTCGGTGTTCTTCTCAGGTTGCACGCCTTCCATTCTCCCCGAAGATTCTGTGGAATTCGAACCAGAGTGCCCAAACGCACGTCGAACTATGAGCAGGCACTCCCGACACGAACTGTAAAGCGAAAACTCTAGAGGATAGAATGTCCTTGTTTGCATAGGCGCAATGACTACGACTCAGTGATGGGATCTTTCGTGACCGAAAAGAACAATTATGCCCACCTTTCTCCGCGACTGTCGGTTTCCGACGCGGAGCCGGACCGCAACCTAGCACTGGAGCTGGTGCGTGCAACCGAAGCGGCAGCCATCGCTTCCTCGCCGTGGGTCGGATTCGGTGACAAGAATGCCGCAGACGGTGCCGCAGTCGACGCCATGCGCGGCTTGCTGTCCACCGTGAACTTCAACGGCGTTGTCGTGATTGGCGAAGGTGAAAAAGACGAAGCTCCAATGCTGTTCAACGGAGAACAGGTTGGCAGCGGCACCGGCGCCGAATGCGACGTCGCAGTCGACCCGATTGACGGAACCCGTCTGACCGCGCTGGGCCTGAACAACGCCCTGTCCGTGTTGGCCGTCGCCGACCGCGGTTCGATGTTCGACCCCTCCGCCGTGTTCTACATGGAGAAGCTGGTCACCGGGCCAGAGGCAGCCGAGCTCGTTGACCTCCGCCTGCCAGTGAAGCAGAACCTGCATCTGATCGCCAAGGCCAAGGGCAAGAAGGTCAGCCAGGTGACTGTGACCATCCTGGACCGCCCACGCCACGCTGGCCTGATCGAGGAGATCCGCGCGGCTGGTGCCCGCACCAAGCTGATTATGGACGGTGACGTTGCCGGCGCCATCGCCGCAACCCGCGAAGGCACCGGCGTTGACGCGCTGATGGGTGTCGGCGGCACCCCTGAAGGCATCGTGACCGCCTGCGCTATCAAGGCGCTGGGCGGCGTGATCCAGGGCCGCCTGTGGCCAACTGATGACGACGAGAAGCAGAAGGCCATCGACGCCGGCCACGAATTGGGCCGCGTGCTGACCACGAACGACTTGGTGACCTCGGATAACTGCTACTTCGCTGCGACCGGCATCACCGATGGCGACCTGCTGCGCGGTGTCCGCTACAAGGACAACCGCATCCACACCCAGTCGATCGTCATGCGTGCCAAGTCCGGCACCATCCGCTTCGTCGAGGGTGAGCACCACCAGGATAAGTGGGAAGCCTACACCCGCTAATCCGCATCTGATTGCAAAACTGCGAGCCATGGACTTGATTCAAGTCCATGGCTCGCAGTTTTGCGTTTGGCCCCTATAGTGCCACGAAGGGCCTCAGGGCAGTGCGGCTAGTCGATCTGGGCGCTGGCTGCGAAGAGCTGGCCCGGAACGGTGCCCTGCAAGATGGCGGTGGCTGGCAGTTCGGCCGCGGTGAGGAACAACGACTGCCCGCGGCTGATGCTGCGTTCGCTTTCACGCGTGGCTACCAGGAACTCACCGGCGGTGCACAGCAGCACAGCGGCACCATGCAACTGCAGATCAGCGGCAAGGCCCGGCTCTATGGGATCGAGTACCTGCAGCTGGAACTCTTCGAAGTCGGGCTTGTACAAGCGGTCATGGGTATCAAGGGCCACCGGCTCCAGGATCGGGGCAGGGGAGGGGGCAGCAATGGTGACATCCAGCAGTTCGGGAACATCGATATGCTTGCTGGTCAGGCCACCACGCAGCACATTATCCGAATTGGCCATGACCTCGATTCCCAAACCGCGCAGGTAGGCGTGGACGTTGCCGGCGCCCAGGCTGATGGCCTGGCCAGGCTCCAGGAAGATCAAATTCAGCAGCAGTGCGACCAAGACCCCCGGATCGCCAGGATAGATCTTGTTGATCGAGGCTAGCTCGGCGAAATGGGCATTGCCGTGCAATTCAGGGCTGCCTGCCACTGCTTCGCTGATCTGCGCTACCAGCTGGGAAATTTCGTCCCCCTCGGTCAGCACATGCTTGAAAGTCCGGGCCAGCGGATCGGTGCCCTGCAGCAGGTCGAGCAGCTGGCCTATCGGTGCATGCGCCGAGTCCGGCAGCTGCGCGGCCAGGATCTGCAGGTCTTCAACAATCTGCGCTGGTTGGCGGAAGCCCGATAGCGCCACGAAGTCGGTCAGGGCAAAGAGCATCTCCGGCTTGTGGTTGTCATCGCGGTAGTTGCGGTCAGCAGCATCCAAAGGCTTGCCGTCCGCGTTTTCCTGGGCGAAACGCTCTTGCGCCTGCTTCAGCGTGGGGTGCGTCTGGATCGACAGCGGCTGGGTCGCCGAGAGCACCTTGAACAGGTAGGGCAGACGTCCGTAGCGCTGGGCGACTGCTGAACCCAATATGTGCTCTGGATCCTGGGCGATGAAATCATTGAGCGCTGTCCCGCTATCGGAGATCCGGCTCGGGCACCCGGGATGGGCACCGAGCCACATCTCGGCCTGCGGGGTGGTTTCCGCGGGCAGATCGAGCAGATCGGAAATCTGCGAAGCAGATCCCCAGTGGTAGTCCCTAATCGCGTTTTTCAACTCGAACACGTCTTTTGACCATAGCCTTTCAGGAGCGGTAGTTGGGTCGCATGGCGGTCGGGGGGTCTTGACCGTTTACGGAACCGAGCATTCGTCGTTATTGGCTGCGATCTCTGAAATCAACGTGCGGTAGCCGGCCATTTCCAATTGCACCAAGTACTCTTCGGTGATCGGGCTGCCATCTGGCTGGGTGAATTCCGGGCTGTCCTCTTTCGACAGCTTCGGAGCATTGTTCACGTCAGTGGTTTCCGGCGCTTCTTCGGAAGCCTGGGTTGTTTCTTCCGGAGCCGAGGACTTGGAGGTGTCCTCGCTCTTTTCAGGATTGTCCTTCTTCTTTTCCTTCTTCTTCTCCGGCTCGTTCTGCTTTGCGATCAACGTCTGGATACGCTCTTGCAGCTTGTCGAAGTCGGGGTAGGTGGAGAAGCTGCGTTCGAAGTCCGGCGCACCGAGGGTCAAGCGGGCCATTGGCTCCTTGGATACCTTCTCGGCCAGGGATACGAAGGAACCGAGCTGACCTGCTGGAATGTCGGTTTCAACCAGCTGTTCACCGGCGGACATGATCGAAGTGAAATTGCTCAGGATCGTTTGCGGCTTGAACTGCTTGATGATTCCCTGCTGCAAGCACTGCTGGCGCTTGATGCGGTGGTAGTCATCGGTGAAGTCGCGTGAGCGAGCAAACCACAATGCCTGCTTGCCGGTGAATTCGTGGGTGCCCGGTGCGAACCAGTGCGTGCGCACGGTGCTGTTTTCGTGGTATTTCCCGTTGTAGGGAACCCATCCGCCGGAGTCGATGGTGACCCCGCCCAATGCGTCGACAAACTGCTCGAACCCGGCCATGTTGATCATGACGTAGCCCTGGACAGGGAGCCCCGTGGTGCCTTCCAGCGCGTCCATGGCAGCTTGCGCGCCGACGTTCTTCACGGTCTCGGGGAAAGCATCCGCGTGCTCGGTTTCGGCATTGCGGTAGATGGCGTTGAAGATGCATTCGTCGCCGCAGTTGTAGCCTTCGGGCCAGATCTTCTCCATGGGCGAGCCCGGGGCGAAGCGTGCGCTCTGGAAGTTGCGCGGCACCGAGATCAGCAGGCTCTTGCCGGTTTTGGCATCAACAGAAAGCAGAGCCGCAACGTCGGTGCGGACGCCTTCGCGGTTGGCACCGGAGTCGGCACCGAACACTGCGATGTTGTAGCGCCCGTCGACTGGCTCGAAGGCGGGTCCTTCATCGAATACGGCCACAATGGTTTCGCGTCCGGTATTCAGCAGCGAGGCGCCGTAGATGAAGACACCGCTGGTGGCCACCACGGCTGCCAGGGTGAAAATGGTAACGATGGCACGCATGCCAGGGGCCAGCAGCTTAGGCCGGATAATCACCAAGGTGTTGATGAACATGATCAGCCAGCCCAGGGCCAGCGTGCCGAGCACGATGATCAAGAACAGCTGGAAGTTCGGGTGGGCAACCCAGCCGAGAATGATCGAACGATCAATGAAGTACAGGGCAACCAGCGCAAGAATGGCCAGCCAGCAGGCCATGGTGATGGACACTGCGATCCGTCCAAGCTTGCGATTTCCCGCGACCAGCTGAGCGCCGCCGGGGAAGAAGATGGTCAGCAGGACCAGGATCAGAGCCCGCTTGCTGCGCTGCGGAGAGCTGATGGTCTCCGGCTGGCGCAACGGACTTGGTGCGCGGTGACTGGCAGAACCCATGTACTTTTGGACTTTCCCTAGGAAGCGAAATTCTCGTTGGCAACTTCAGCGCGCAAAGCCGAACCCTTGGCATGGGCTTGCTCGCGCAGTGAATCTGCAAACTGAAGCAACTTTACCTGTAACGATTCGGCTAGCTCATCGGTTCCCGCTGCGAGCATGCGCACAGCCAGCAGGCCGGCATTGCGTGCTCCGCCAATGGAAACAGTTGCTACGGGGACTCCTGCAGGCATCTGGACGATGGAGAGCAGGGAGTCCATTCCATCTAGTTTAGCCAGTGGAACTGGAACTCCGATCACCGGCAGCGGTGTAACAGCTGCAAGCATGCCCGGAAGATGCGCTGCACCGCCTGCGCCGGCGATGATTGCGCGCAGTCCGCGTTCGTGGGCTTTCTTGCCGTAATCGATCATTTCTTCTGGCATGCGGTGCGCCGAAACGACGTCCGCTTCAAAAGGGATTCCGAATTCGGCCAGTGCCTGTGCGGCCAGGCGCATGACCGGCCAATCGGAATCAGAACCCATTACGAGGCCGACCAGTGGTGCTTCAGACATGAGATATTTCCTTGCGGTGTTCTAGTAAGAGCCGCTGCCCGGTACGCGGCAGCGGCTCTTGATCAAAATAAAGTCTAGACGGCGGCTTCGATGCCGTCGCGGATGAGCGCGGCAACCTTATTGGCCTGCGAACGAAGTTCATCTACGCTTTGCCCGGCGTTAGCCACAACGTTGACGTGGCCGATCTTGCGGCCCGGGCGCACGGACTTGCCGTAGGCATGGACTTTGACTTCTGGCGCGGCGGCCAAGGCGGCTTGGAAAGCCGAGTAGAGGTCCTGGTTGGCGCCGCCGAGATAGTTCTTCATCACAGTCACGCCCAGCTCGCGGGTTTCGCCCAGCGGCAGATCCAGGACCGCACGCAGGTGCTGCTCGAATTGGCTGGTGACCGAACCGTTCATGGTCCAGTGGCCGGTGTTGTGCGGGCGCATGGCCAATTCGTTGATCACGAAACCGGCTCCTGAACCTGGGGTTTCAAAGAGCTCTGCGGCCATGACTCCGGTGACGCCGAATTCTTCGGCGATGCGCAAGGCCGCATCGGCTGCGGTGGCTGCGGTGGCTTCGTCAATATCCTGGGCAGGCGCGATCACTTCATCGCAGACTCCATCAACCTGGATGGTGTGGACCACGGGCCAAGCCTTGGCCTCGCCTGAAGGGGTGCGGGCTACCAACGCGGAAAGTTCGCGGGAGAACTCGACCTTGTCCTCGGCCAGCAGCGGGCCATGGGCGAACCAGTCGGCGGAATCCCTGGCGTCTTGGGCATTGTCCAGCATGCGCACGCCCTTGCCGTCGTAGCCGCCGCGCGGGGTCTTGAGCACAATGGGCCAGCCGGTCTGCTCACCGAAAGCGATCAGGGCATCGACATCGTCAACCTTGGCCCACGCAGGGTTCGGTAGTCCGAGGCGTTCGATGGCCTCGCGCATGACCAGCTTGTCCTGGGCATGGATCAGCGCAGCCGGACGGGGCTGGATGTTGACGCCCTCATTGATCAGGGTGGTCAAGAATTCGTTGGGCACGTGCTCGTGGTCAAAGGTGACAACGTCCTTGCCCTTGGCGAATTCACGCAGGGTTTCGAGGTCTTTGTAGTCGCCTACAGGAGCGTCGGGAACGCTTCGCGCAGCCGAAACATCAGGACCTTCGGCAAGAACATGCAGTTCGAAACCTAGGTTCAGGGCCTCGGGGGCCATCATTCGGGCTAGCTGCCCGCCACCAATCACACCAATTTTTGGAAAGCTCACGATTACAAGGGTATCGAAAGCGACGTTGAGAATCGCATGCGCGTTGTCTGATTACTCTCACAATTCGGTCAATTTCCAGAAAGTGCCGATAAAATAGCAAGATCGCGCGCTTCTCGTAGTGCTTAGCGCGCCTTGTTACTGCTAGCCAGACGGGAACAATATTCCCTGGAGGACAATTGCTCGAGCGCATCAAACTCAAAATAGCCGGACTCATCTCGTTGCTGTGGCGCGAGGTGGCGAAGTTCGGCGTCGTCGGTGGCGTTGCGTTCATCATCGACTCGGGGATCTACGTCTGGCTCCTGCACGGTTCCATGAGCGATTCCCAGGTTAAAGCGAAAATCATTGCTGGCGTCGTCGCGACGATGTTCTCTTGGGTGGCCAACCGCTACTGGACTTTCCGCCACCGCCGCCAGGCCAATGTGGTGCGCGAGCTCGTGATGTTCATCATCATGAATGCCATCGGCTTGGGCATTGCCGCGGCCTGCGTATGGGTCACCAAATACTGGCTGGGCTTGACCGATCCCACCTCGGTGTTCATTGCCGGTTCGGTAGTCGGCTTGGTGCTCGGCACCATCTTCCGTTTCTTCGCCTACCGTTTCTGGGTCTTCGGCAGCGCGATGGATGCGGAGGAAGAATTCGCCCACGACCACGAAGTTCTGGGCAATCACAAGGCCGATACCGGCGCTGACGCAGCGCACTCCGCTGGCCAGGCCGATACCGGCACGGTACCGACGGTGGCTCGCTAATCCGCTGGTTGGTAGTCGAAGTTAATGCGTTCGCCGTCGCGCAGGCGCTGGGTCACTTCCATCCCGTCTTCTACTAGCACAATTCCGTCACCCGCTGCCCACTGGCCAATGGCGAAGGGCAGCAAGGAGAGCACGGGTTGCTGAGCACGCACTAGAATTGTTCCTTGCGCCTTAGCTTCGGTATCGAATAACGCAGCAAGGCTGACCGGGGTGTCACCATTGGTTGCGATGGCTGAGGCATCACCAGTTACTGGCGAGGGATAGAACTGATCCCCGTAGGTACGCACGGAGGCATTGAAGTCTTCTGCGACAGGGCCGAGATCCGAGCCGAAGGACAGCGCGAGAGCTGCCGGGTTCACGGCAAGGATTTCAGAGCTGCTGGGGATGCGCTCATCATCCGGTTGGGCCGTCACCCACACCGATGCCTGCTGTGCATCATCATGCCCAGCATCGACCAGCGTGGCGCCATGGTGCAGCGCGGCCAGGGCCACGACCAGGGACTTCCAATGCGCCGGCAAATCGAGCACCACGATCGAGTCTTCATCGAGGTCGAAAACCTCGCCCAAGAGATTGGCGCTTTTCGCGACCCAATTGTCAAATACCCGTCCGGACAGCTCGATGCGTTCCCCGCTGACGGAGTACCAGGTGAGCCATGGGGAGGCTGAACTGCGCCGCGGCGCGAGAAGATTCTCGACAAATGTTCGTGATTGTAGGCTATTGCTCATTGGATGTCCTTAAATTTAATTACTGAGAATTCACCGAGAATTCAGCCAAGACGGGACTCGCCCACCTCATGTGCGTCTTTTGACGGCGTGTTGTGCCGGGAGTTTCCTGAGAACTCTTCTTAGAATGACCTCCCCGCTTGACTCTAGCGGAGTTACACGGCTGTAATTAGATGGTGAGTCCGGGCAGGTTCATCACTTTTCGCTAGTTCGATGGAATAAATGCTGCCGGATGGATCGGGAGCAATGACGGCCCGATCTCCTCAAACCAATCGAAAGGTCAACATCACCATGGCGAATCTGGAGCAGGGGTACTCCGAATTTTCGACCTCGGCTGTTGCGTCGGCTCAATATGGGCTGGAGGACGCACCATCCGACTGGTTTGTCGATCCTCAAGCCGGTGAGTCCGCACGGGTTGCAGTTGCAGCCGATCTGGAGACCGCGGCCGACAGCTTCCTGAAAGAGCACGACACGTTATCCGACACCGAAGAAATCTCCTCGGTTGGCTCGTGGGCTCCTGAGCTCGACGAGGATGACGAAGTGCGCGAAACCATCAAGGCAGTTTGGCTTGGTGTTGGCGGCGAAGTTGACGAGGGCGAGCTGGGCTGGCAGGCCCGTGCTCTGTGCGCACAGACTGACCCCGAAGCGTTCTTCCCTGAAAAGGGCGGATCGACTCGCGACGCGAAACGCGTCTGCGGCGCATGTGTTGTCCGTTCGGAATGTCTAGAATATGCCTTGAGCAATGACGAGCGCTTCGGAATCTGGGGAGGGCTCTCAGAGCGCGAACGTCGCCGTCTACGGAAACGAGCAATCTAATTCGTCCGCCAATTCACGTCACCGCCATCGTTGCTTCGCACGATGGCGCTGACTTTTTACCACGCACTTTGGCCGCACTGCGAAACCAGTCCCGGCCTATCGAACGCTTCGTCGGAGTTGACGCTTCGTCCTCTGACGCATCGCTAGAGGTCCTGCGGGCGAACTTGCCTTCCAACTCCGCCTTGCTGGTCGCCGATGAAGGATCCTTGGGGCTGTCGCTGGAAGTAGCGGTTTCGCAACTGCCCGAAGCGCGTTTGGACCGTGATGAATGGCTATGGATTATCCATGATGACTCCATGCCTGCTCCCGACGCGCTGGAACAGCTGACTCGGACCGTTGAGGCCTCCGAATCGGTATCCATTGCCGGTTGCAAGCTGCTGGACATCGATAACCCGCGCCATCTGGTCGAGGTGGGTTTGAGCGTGGACCGCAAGGCCCAGCGCCTGACCATGATCGATATCGACGAAGTCGACCAGGGCCAGTACGACGGACGAAGCGATTACTTTGCCGTGTCCTCGGCCGGCATGTTTATCCGGCGCGAGGTCTTTGAGCAGCTGGGCGGATTCGACCCGGCTATTCCGGGCCGTGGCGACGACGTGGACCTATGCTGGCGCAACCGCCTGGCCGGTCACCGCGTGGTCGTGGTGCCAAGTGCCAAGATGTACCACCAGGTCGAGGTCGTCGACTCGCTGGCAGGCCCGCGCGAAGCCAAGCGCTCGGAGGTCTTCCAGCGCTTGAAGTTCGCTTCGCCTTTGGAACTGCCGTTCTTGTGGATTGGATTGCTGCTCGGCGGCATCGGCCACTTCCTCGTAGCATTGCTGGCCAAGGACCCGGGCCATGGCTTCAGCCACCTGGCTTCGGTCCTGCGCGGACTGTTCTCCCCGGGCAAGCTGGCCGCTTCACGTCGCAACGTCGCCCAGATCCGCGAAATTCCACGCCGCCAGGTCCGCAAGCTGATGGTCTCCGGCGCACAGGTGCGCGAATACCGCCGCAATGTGAACACCGGGCGTGCCGATGGCGAGGTCTACGGGGATGGCAGTGGCGCCGACGCGATGGTTGAACCTAGCGGTGACAACTTCTCCGACTTCGTGCGAATCGCCCGTCCGCCGCGCACCACCGCAGTACTCTCGCTGATTCTGGCACTCTTGCTCTCCGGGGCCGCTTCGCTGGTTGCTTGGCGCAGCCTGCTTGGATCCACTGCTTTGTCCGGCGGCGCGCTGCGCCCGCTGTCCAACAGCAACCAGGAAATCGGCGCCAACGCCCTATCGTGGTGGCAGAACATCACCACCGGATTGAGCGCTCCGCCGGATAACTCCGATGTGCTGTTCTGGCTTTTCTCGCTGGTGACTTTCAACCATGCCAACGAAGCTTCGATCTATCTCTTCTTCGCCGCGATGCCGTTGGCCGCCCTGACCGCGTGGTGGGGCATTGGCGCGGTGAGCCGTTCGCGTGCTGTCCGGTTCTTCGCCGCATTGATCTGGGCCCTGTTGCCTTCGCTGGTCTCTTCGCTGGCCTCGGGACGAGTCGGCTCGGTATTGATCCACATCTTGCTGCCGCTGTTCTTCCTGGCAATTATCCGTGCCATGAATGCCCATGTGGCCATCGAAGGCGCGAAGCCCAAGAACCCGAAGCAGCAATCCGTATCCGCATGGACCGCTTCGGCTAGCGCCGCCTTGCTGCTCTGGGTGATCTCCGCCGGTTCCGTTTCATTCTTCCTGACCGCCAGCATCCTGATTTACGTTTTGGCCATCTTCTCGGTGCGCCGCGCACGCAGCCTGTGGTGGATCCCGCTGCCTGCAATCGTGTGGAATCTTCCGCTGCTGTTTGCCGGCCTGGGCGATCTGCGGCTGCTGTTCACCGAGCCCGGTGCGGCGCGCGCGTTCTCGCCAGCTGCCCCATGGCAGATGCTGCTGGGCTTCCCGGAATCCTTCAACGCCAACGCCTCGCTGGTGGGTTGGGACTTCCTGCCCGCCGGTCCGTGGGCTTTGGTCGCCGCACTGCTGGTCGGGGCTCCAATCATCGTGCTGGCTGTTTTCGGGACCTTGAGTTCTTCGCTCAGCCACAGTTCCAGCATGCGCCGGAACTCCCGCCGCCTGCTGTGGGGCGCAGTCCTGTCGCTGGCAGCGGGATGGGCCGTCGGTTTTGTCCCGTTCACCTTGGACTCGCACACCGCGGTGAGCGCCTACACCGGTCCGTTCGTCTCCTTTGCCATGTTTGCATTGCTTGCAGCTGCCGCCAACGCGCTAGCTGCCCTGCGCCATGAAGATCAGCCGCGCTCGATGCGGACGCAGGGTTCTCGTCCGGCGATGGGCCTGATGGCCGCATTCAGCGTGATCGCGGTTCTCGCTTCCGGCGCCGTGCTGCTTGGCGCCCAGCTGAATCCGGCCGCGGAGTCCGAAACGCTGACGTCCCTGAATTCGGCCCAGCAGGTCCACAGCTCCCAGCCTCGCACACTGCCTGCCACGGCAGCCGATGCGGGCCGCTCCGAATTCCAGAAGCGCACCTTGGTGCTCAGCCCGCGTTCCTCCGGTGAAATCGACAGCCAGTTGGTTTCGGGTTCCGGTGAAACCCTGGACAGCATCAGCCGCTACTCGCAGGTCAAGCAAATGACCGGACCGCTGC
Organism: Glutamicibacter sp. NPDC087661; assembly: GCF_044743275.1. Classification (NCBI taxonomy): domain Bacteria; kingdom Bacillati; phylum Actinomycetota; class Actinomycetes; order Micrococcales; family Micrococcaceae; genus Glutamicibacter; species Glutamicibacter sp. NPDC087661. The sequence continues at coordinate 34,367 of NZ_JBIUWE010000006.1, read as the reverse complement.
TGGATCCTGAACGCAATGAAGCTTCTGCCACCGCGCAGGTTCAGAGCAAAGCCGTAGCGATGCTGCTCTCCGAGTCTGCATTGGATTCGCGCGAATCGTTGCGCGACTTGGGCGTGGGCTTTGTCGTGCTCAACGAGACTGGTGAATCTGTCCCAGCGACCGTTCGCATCCTGGATGCGGCCACTGGGCTGGCATCGGTCGGCCAGACCGACAGCGGCTGGTTGTGGCGAGTGGATTATGAAGCCGATGAAGAGAATCAGGGCGCTGGATTTGCCCGCGTTGTCGCTGAAAACGGAGACGTGAGCGTATTGCCGACCCAGCGTGGCAAGATCGCCAATCTGGAAATTCCGGCTTCTGATGCCAAGCGGACCCTGGTCCTTGCAACAGCGTCGGATCCGAAGCTGCGGGCCAGCGTTGATGGCGAATCCCTGCGTTCGGTGTCCTATCCCGAGGATTCGGAAACTCGATGGGCCCAGGCTTACGAGCTTCCTGCCGAGGGCGGCAAGCTGACGTTGTCGCACAAGGACTCCACGGCCATACCGGTTCTGGTGCTCAGCGCGATAGTTCTGCTGATTACCGTCCTCTTGGCCATTCCGGTGCCAAGCTCGCGGCGATTCGCCAACTACCGCAACAACGAATACCGCTTCCGTGAGCCACGCGACGAAAATGAAGAACTCGCCGACGGCTCGGCCGTTTTGGCGGCCGCCGAAGTCCAGAGCCCGGCTACCGGCACCATGCCACTGAGCCGACGCGAGGCACGCGAACGCGCCAGCGAGATGCGTGAGAACTTGACCCCGAAGCTCAGCGACCGGATTTCGGACGCCGATGCCGAGCAGGAGAAGAAGTAGTGAGCGACGAGAAGAACGTGAACTCAGCGGATTCTGCTGACAAGCCAACTGAACAGACCCCGGCCCCGAAACCGGCCTCCGCGCAACCAGAAGCCAAGGACACCACCCCAGTGTCGGCGACACTATCGCGTGCTGAGACAAAGGCTGCCAAGGCCCGGGCCAAGGTCGATGCCAAATTGGACAAGGCCCGCGCCAAGGAAGCCCAGGCCCGGTCCAAGGCCGAAGCGAAGAACGCCGAGAAAGCGGCGAAGGCTGAAGCCAAGGCCGCTCAGCGGGAAGAACCAAAGGCAAAGCCGCAGCCTGAGGCGAAGTCAGGGAACAAGGACGCCAAGGAAACGGTGCCCACCGCGCAGGCTGCCCAGGCGAAGGCTCAAGGCGAACCGGCGGAACAGAAGCCGGCTCCCAAGCCGGACTCCGTTCAAGCCGGATCGGAGCAGCCCGAGGCTGCGCACGCCAAACTGCCTGCAGCTGATGCAGCCGCCGCGGGCACCACTGATGCAGCTGCGCAGCCGGAACACTCCCAGGGCGCCGAGCCTGCCAAGAACGCCGGCCCAGCCGCGGCTGGAAGCAAGACGGGGCCTGGTGCCGCCCAGGACGCTGGACCGAAGAAGCCTGCAGTCCAGGACCCTGTAGTTGTTCCCGAACCAGTCAAGCCGCCGGCCGCAGAAGCGGCTAGGGCTTCCGGGAAGCAGAACGATGCCGGGGACTCCTCGGGGCAGCAAGGCGCAGCTGCGCAAGTTGCCGGCGTGGCAGCCACTGGTGCCGCAGCTGGCGCTGGTTCCACCGAGGCTGAGAAGAACCAGCCGGCCGGCCCGAAGCCTGGAGAAGAAGCCGCAATGGCATCAGAACCGGAAGATCCGAAGGCTGCCAAGCGCCGCCATCGGCTGGAGAAGGTTCGCGCGCGGAACGCCGCGAAGGAAGAACTTGCCGCTGCCAGTGCGCTGGATGCGCCCGCAGCCGGGCCGCAGGCGGAATCGGTGGACGGCAACGTCTCGAAGCGTCGCCAGAAGCTGGACAAGGCCCGCGCCGCGGCCTCCAAGGATGCGGCTGCCGCGCCGACGCGCAAGAAGACCGGCGCGGTTCTGCTCAGCCTGGTAGCCGTCGCGGCTGCTGGCGCTGCAGTGGGTGCCGGATCAATTTTTGCCCCGGCACCGGCCGAAAAGTCTTTGCCAGCTGCCGTGACGAACCTGCCCGCAGGTGACTCCAGCAGCGTTTGCTCGGCAACCCCGCAGCTGCTCAAGGGCGTGGAAGGCACCGATGCGCAGTTTGCCCCAGGTGCCAAGGACATTTCCAGCAACCTGCGCAGCATTGCCGTTTCGGATCTGGCCAAGCGCATTCCGGGCTCCTCCTTCACCAAGCTCGATGGCAGCGGCGCGCATGAGCTGACTGGACGCATCGCTGAGGATGAAGCTGCCGAGGCCCGTGGCGCTGATGATGAGGGCCTGACCGGCCGCGCCAGCAAGATTTCAACTGCCAACGATATCGATGATGCCCAGGTCTACACCTTGCAGCCGCTGGGCGAACTCGCTTCTAAGGGCAGCGCCGTGCGCAGCTACCAAGCCAAGGATGGCGACCTGGCAGGGCTTGCTGCCGCAACGTGCCAGGCCCCGGCGTCCAACTGGCGATTCACCGGCCTGCAGACAAGTACCGGATCCACCAGCGTGATGCATTTGGCCAACCCAACGCATACCACTGCCCAGGTGTCCCTGCGGCTTCGAGGTCCAGACGGCTTGATCGACACCTCGACGCTGCAGAACATTGTCCTGGCAGCGGGGGAGAGCCGGGCCATCGTGCTCGGCGGCTACGCGCAGAACCTGAATTCTGTTTCGGCTGAAATCACCAGTGTTGGCGGAAAAATCACTGCATCGGTCCAACAGGCCGCCCTGCGCGGTTTGACCCCGTCGGGTGTTGAACTGGTCAGCGCCAACGCGACGGCTTCCAACAGCCAGGTGATTCCGGGAGTGTGGATCGAGAGCAAGGAGAATATTTCCAAGCTCAGCAAGGACAACAAGTCGTTGGTTCCACAGCTGCACGTTGCGGCAACAGGCTCCTCGGGCGCTGGATTCAAGGTGAAGGTCCTGGGCGAAGACGGCGAAGTCGCCGCCAGCTTCGACGATAACCTCGCCGTCGACTCCGACGCGACGAAGATTGTGGATCTGACCCAGCTGGCTGGTGGCTATTACACGGTAGTTGTCGAGTCCGATGCTCCGGTCACCGCAGCGGTGAAGATGGTTCGCGGTGCGGACCCGAAGGACTCCTCGGACACTGCCTGGGCGGTGAGCTCCAACGCGCTAGCCGGTACGCAGGCCATGCCGCTGTCGGCTAATGGCACTGGGAAATTCGCCATCGCCGCCGTAGCTGCAGACTCAGCGGTGGAAGCAGTGGTGGTTAATAAGGACGGCAAGCTGGAGGAACCGAAGAAACTCCAGATCAAGGCCGGGCAGAGTGTTGTCTTTGATCCGAAATCTGTCTCCGAAAATGCCCAAGCAGTCATCTTCTCGACAGATGCCAACGCTTACCTGGCCCAGCTGGTGCTCGGTTCCGAACGTTCCATCGCTTGGGCTGCCATGCCACAGGCGAATGCCGGACGCGACGGCATTGTGGTGAACATCGGCGGCTAGGAATCCGCCATTAAGGAACTGGATAATTGAAGACCCCTTTCGCATGGCTGGCTGAGCGAATCACGCTGGAACGTAGTTCGCTCAAGGCAGCTTCGCTATCGGCAATGATCGCAGCGATTCTGATTATTGTCGGCGGCGGTGTCGTTCGAGTCACCGGGTCAGGACTAGGCTGCCCCGACTGGCCAACCTGCACCGGCGGCTCCATCGCGCCAACCGCTGAAATGGGGATTCACGCGACCATCGAGTTCGTCAATCGGCTGCTCACCTTTGTCCTGTGCGCAGCGGTTGGTTGGGTCATCATTGCCGCCCGACTGCAACGCGAACCAGTTCCGGGCATCACCCGATGGGCGTGGTTCCAGTTCTGGCTTGTTGTGCTCAATGCGGTCATTGGCGGGATCACCGTCTGGGTGAAACTGAACCCCTACGTAGTTGCCGCCCATTTCCTGGCTGCGACCTTGCTGCTCACTGCCGCTGCGGCCACCTGGGACAAGGTGCAGAATCTGGGAAACGCCGGCTCAAAAGCCAGTACGGATTCGCTGAAGTCGCTGGGAACCTGGTTAGTTGTTCTCAGCGCCCTGCTCGTCATCATTGGCACCGGGGTGACCGGCTCAGGTCCGCATGCCGGAGACTCGGCCGAGGTCCCGCGGATGGGCTTCGACTGGCTGCAGATCACTCTCGTGCATGCCGCAGCAGCCGTGGGCGCACTGGTTGTTGCTTTGGTGATGTGGCGTCAAGCAAGAAAAGAACAAGTACCGGACGTGGCGCACAAAGCCAAGCTCTACCTCTGGGTATTGGCCGGACAGGGGCTGCTCGGAGCGATCCAGGCCATGACCAGCCTGCCAGAGCTGCTTGTGGTCGCCCACCTGGTTGGTGCTGCGCTGGTATGGATCGGTGCCGTGCGCGTTGGCCTGGCCTCCCATGCGCCGGGACGTGAAAGCCGGATCCAGGCCAGCTAGAGAAGATGGCCCTAGTAGTCCGGATCCTCAGGGAAATATGCGGGGTCCACTTCCGAGATGGGTTTCATCCAAAGCTGCGCGACCTCGTGCACCACGCACTGATGGACCAGATCCAAGAGTTCGCCGGTGTTTTCCGCAATCTGCTCAATGGGCAAGCGATAAATGATGATGCGCGCTGGGCGGCTAGCCGAAGCTGATTTTGATGATGCAAGCGGCACCCGCTCGCCCAGTGCAGCAGCCTGTTCCAGCAGCTTGTCACTGGGCACCGGATCAATCAGGAAATCGATCTTTTCAATTTCTCCGGGCCAGCGTTCCGAGAGCCTTTGCGCACTGGCCATCACGGCATCATCAAATCGTTCCGGCCGTGAACGGTAAGCAGGAAGATGCATGGGCATCAGCGGGCCACGCCGCCCGCGTCCGTGGCGGTGGCGACGGGAACCGCTTGGCGGATCAGGCAACTTGGAGTTCATTAACTCAGCCTAGCGCTTGCGACACTGTGCCGGTGCCCATCAGCCCGCAAATGGGCGAAGATCCCAAGGATGTGCTGACCAGCCGAGTAGAATGGCAAACGTGGAAGGTCTTCGTCTTTGTTCTCGCCCAGCCTGCCGTGAAACGGCCCGCGCTACTCTTACCTACGTATACGCAGATTCAACTGCTGTTCTTGGGCCTTTGGCGACGTACCCGGAACCGCACTGCTATGACCTGTGCGCCCGCCATGCGAACCGTCTGACAGTTCCCAGCGGGTGGAGCCTGATCCGTGGCGCCATCCCAGATGTGCTTGAACCAGAAGATGAGCTGAACGCGTTGGTGAATGCCGTCCGCGATCGCGAACCAAAGGTTCGCGAACCTCGCCATGCATCGGATTCGCCCATTGATTCGGTCCGTCCCCGCGATATCCGTGCACAGCGCTTTGACACTCGCGTCCGCTTGGCTGTGCTCCCAGCTGGCGACGAAGAAGCCTAGACCTTCTTCTCGAAGAATTCTTGAACCTGCATCGGCACTTTGGCGGCATCTGCAGCGCCTCTTTGTGTCCTAGCTGAAATCCAATTGTGGTGTGGTAATCCGTCAGATGACTCGACTCGCTGGATATGCTAAAGGCGCGTGCGCCGTACTCGGCCCGTGAAGCAACCCCAAAACAGCACACCATCGCGCGAATTGCAGGAGGACTCCTCATGGCTGAGGCGGCGAAAAACCCCACTGGAGGGCAAGGAACTACGGGCCAGCCGGCACCGGCTGCCACTGGCAACATGCCAGGCCCACAGACCAGCCTGAGCCAAAAAGCTGAAGAGCTTACTGCGCGCCTGGAAAAGCACAAGAACCAGGCCCAGGCAAACGCCGCTGCCCAAAAGGAAGAAGCCCGCAAAGAGGCCATCCGCCGCGCGATGTCCGGCAAAACCGACGCCGAGACCAAGAACCCAACTGCAGCTCCTGCAGCCAAGGCGCAGCCTGCCCCCGTGAAGCCAGCGGCAGACAAGCCTGCCGCGACCCCTGCGGCCAAGCCAGCTGAGGCCAAGCCTGCTGCGGCCAAAGCCCCGGCAACCAAGCAGCCGGTCAAGCCAGCGCCCGTCAAGCCCGCGGCGTCCAAGCAGGCAGCCGCCAAGCCAGTTGCGGCCAAACCTGCGGCCGCGAAGCCTGCCGCCAAGGCGCCCGCTGCGAAGCCGGCCGCTAAAGAGCCAGTAGAAGATGTCATTCGCGCCATCAAGCTGCCGCACGAAATCGAAGCGGAGAAGCAGGTGCAAAGCGAAGCCGCCGCCGGTGCCGGGAAGTCCGCTGAGCCGCAGGCCAGCGAGAAGGCAACCACCGCGCAAAGCGTGCCACCGGTGTCTGCTGCTCCGAAGACCGGATCCCTGCCAACAACAAAGGCTGCCGTTGCCCAGGCGCGCAACCGCGTCTTTGGCAGCTACGCGCCAGAACCGGAACCTTCCGAAGCGGCCGTGAAGCGCCGGGTTGCGCGCGAACGGGCGCTGAACTCGAAGCCGGCCCTGGGCCGTACTGCCCAGGTGATCGTGGCTCTGGTCTTCCCGCTGCTGACCTTGATCGCTGCCATCCGTTTGGTTGCCACGCCGGCTTTCCTGGCCCTGTCCTACGGCCGCCCTGGATTCCCAAGCGATTCTTTTGGTTTCACCGATTCTGAACGCCTGACCTACGGCAGCTACGGTGTGGATTACCTGAACAACTTTGCCGGCCCCGAATACTTGGCCGGCCTGAAGCTTTCCACCGGTTCAAGCATGTTCACCGAAGGGGAAGTCCAGCACATGGTGGACGTGAAGAACCTCATCGGGTTCGCCTATATCCTCGGAGCTGTTCTAGCGGTCATCTTGATCATCGGTGTTTGGTACCTCGCCAAGCGCTATGCAGGCGGCGTACGGCGTGCATTGTTCTCGGGAGCGATCTTGGCCTTGGCGGGCATTGCTGCGCTGGCCGTCTCCGCGATTGTGGGATGGGACAATTTCTTCACCCAGTTCCATGCCCTCTTCTTCTCCGACGGCACCTGGACCTTCAACGTCAGCGATACGCTGATCCGCCTGTACCCAGAGCAGTACTGGCTCGATAGCGCCATTGGCATCGCCGTGCTGCTGCTGGCCACGATCGTCGCTGTATTGATCAGTTGCTGGCCAACCGGCCGCCGCCGTGAGGCGGCCCGGCTGCGCCAGGAGGCCCGTGCGTTCGGCATTGGCAACTAGCTGGCACAAGGCTTAAAGCACTGGGGGAGCAGTTCATGGCGAACTGCTCCCCATTGCTTTACCCAGTGGGAATTACTGGCGGTAGAGGGCTTCCACGCGGCCTTCGAATTCTTCGAGAACGCTCTGGCGCTTGAGCTTCAACGAGTTGGTCAGGTGCCCGGAAGCTTCGGTGAATTCCTCTTCCAGGACCACGAATTTGCGAATGGACTCAGCCTTGGAAACGGTCAAGTTAGCGGTATCCACGTAGCTCTGGATTTCGGCGATCACTGCTGGGTTGATCGCCGCCTCAGCCAGGGTCATGGATTCAAGCCCCTTGGCCTTGGCCCACAGCACCAGTTCTTCGGGATCCAGGGTCATCATGGCCGTAATGAATGGGCGCTGTTCGCCAGCCAGTACGCACTGGGAGACGATGCGTCCGGCGCGGACCATCTCTTCCAACGGGCCAGGGGAGACGTTCTTGCCGCCGGCGGTGACGATCAGTTCCTTCTTGCGGCCAGTGACCTGGAGGAATCCTCCATCATCCAGGACACCGGTATCACCAGTCTTGAAATAGCCGTCTTCATCGAAGACTTCAGCCGTGGCGGCAGGATTGTTGTGATAGCTCGCGAAAACCCCAATGCCCTTGACCAGGATTTCACCGTCATCGGCGATCCTGATGGAGGTGCCGGGAAGCGGACGTCCCACGGTGCCCACGCGGATTCGTGATGCTTGATTCACGGTGGCTGGGGCGGTGGTTTCGGTCAGGCCGTAGCCTTCGAGCAGTTCAATGCCAGCGCCGCGGAAGAAATGAGCCAAGTCCGGGTTCAATGCACTGGCTCCGGAAATCGCGTAACCGCAGTGGCCGCCAAAGACGGCCTGCAACTTCAGGTAGAGGACCTTGCTGAACAAGGCATGGCGGGCACGCAGGCCCAAGGGCATGCGAGTCTTGAGGCCACGCGCACGCGCATCACGGATCTTGGAAACCTCGATGGCTGCCTGTTCTGCCTTGAGGAACAGCTCGGCCTTGCCGCCACGTTCGGCTGTGGCCAAAGCGGTGGTGCGAATTTTCTCGAAGACGCGCGGCACGGCCAGCAGGAAGCCGGGCTTGACCGCGGACATGTCCTCGACCAGATTGGCCATGGAACTGGAGTGAGCAATCACCGATCCGCCGTGGATGCAGGTCTGCTGGACGGCACGAGCCAATACGTGGGCCAGCGGCAGGAACATCAGCGTTCGGCGCTCTTCACCGAGCACTTCGAGCATATGGCCGGCCAGATTATGCGCCACCATGGCAAAGTTCGAGTGGGTCATATTGCAGCCCTTGGGACGCCCGGTGGTACCCGAGGTGTAGACCATCGTGGCCACGTCCTGGAGGGTCATGGAAGCACGGCGGGATTCGACCAGCTGCTCATCGACTTGGTTGGCAGGAACCATCAGCTGATGCAGGCCAGCGGAGGGAATAAGCGTCTTGTCCGCCGTGTCGGAGCCTTCAAAGATGTGTGTGCGAACCGGTTCGCCCAGCTGAGCCGCCGCCTGGCGGACGTTGGCGCGCAGCTCGTGGTTTTCGGCGAAAACCACGCGCGCACCGGAGTCGCGCAGGATCCATTCGATCTGGAAGGCGCTGGAAGTTTCGTAGATGGGGACCGTCACGCCTCCGGCGAACCACACCGCTTCCTCTGCCAAAGCCCATTCATAGCGGGTACGGGAAATAATGGCGACCTTGTCACCGGGCTGCAGCCCATCATTGATCAGCGCCATTGCCAGGCGCTTGACATCAATGAGGAAATCACCGGCACTGAGATCATGCCAGGTGCCGTCGCGCTGCACGCTGAACAGTGGTCGTTGCGCCCCACGTGCTACGCGATCAAGGAGTAGGCTCGTCGTGTTTACTTCTGGTGCTAGATCAGTGAGTAGCTCGACGGTTACTTCTTGCATTGAAGAATTGTCCTTTGGGATTCGATGGTCGTCTTAGTGGCCTATTTCATGGAAGCAGGTGGCCAAGCCACGGGCAGCCTAGCCCCAGCTGGGGAGCCACACGTGCAAGCGCCAGTAGTCATCCGCGATCATTTCCCCACTCCATATCGGCCAGAAAAAGGCCGACGTGACTAGGAATAACGCCATGAATATGGTGAGTACGATGATGCGTGATCGGTGCGCGGCACTGGAATTAGGGTCGCGTGGAATGAACCTGCCAATCATATACGTCAACGCGAGCACCATGAACGGAACCAGTGGCAGGGTGTAGAAGAAGAACATTGTGCGTTCTGGGTACATCAGCCACGGCAGGAACCCGGCCGCCACCGATGAGAGGATCGCTCCGGCGCGCCAATCACGGGCGCCAATCCACCACAGAATCAGCAAGAACATGCTGATGGTGCAGGCCCACCACATCAACGGGTTAGGCAGGTCGGTAATAACCTCGGTGCAACGCTCCAGCCCGCAGCCGTTGGCGCCCTTGTCGTAGCCTTCGAAGTAGAACAGCACTGGACGTCCGGCGAAGGGCCACGTCCACGGCGAGGATTGCCAGCCATGCTCGGAGTCGAGCCCGGTATGGAATTCGTAGCCAGCCTGGTGATAATGCCACAAGGAACGCAACGGCGAGGGCAGCCAGCTAATGCCTTCGCCGGGATTCTCCTCGGCCCAATGGCGGTATCGGCCGCCCTGGGTGATCAGCCACCCGGTCCACGTGGACAAATAGGTCAGCAGCACCAGCGGCAGCATGGTGAAGAAGGAATAGATTCCGTCGCGGATGAATGCCGCCGACTGCCACTTGTGAACTCCTGCGGTGCGCCGCGCACCAAAGTCCCAAAGCACCGCCATGAGGCAGAATACAGCTACGAAGGACAGCGCCGACCATTTAATGCCAACTGCGCCACCGAGCATGATCGCTGCGATCAGCCGCCATGGGCGCCACCAGAGCATGGGGCCATGAACGAGCAGGAAGTCATCTGGCCGGTTACCCTCGGGTACTGAAAGCTTCCGGGCAAGCACGGTTCTGCCATGTATCCGGTCTTTGAGCAGGGCATAAAACGCGGCAATCACAAAGAACATCAAGAAGATGTCCAGCAACGCGGTGCGCGACATGACTATGGAATGGCCGTCGATGGCCATGAGCAAACCGGCGATGCCGGCAAGGACGTGGGAACCGAAGAGCAAGCGGGCGCACAGAGTGACTAGCAGGACCGAGAGGGTGCCGACCAGCGCTGTGGAAAAACGCCAGCCGAAGCCATTGAAATCACCGAAGAGGAGCATGCCCACGCCGATCATCCACTTGCCCAGCGGCGGATGGACGACAAAGGAAGATTCAGCTTCCAGCTGCGGGTCGCCTGCGATGAACTTCCCATCGCTGTCGTCAGCCCATTCGCGCTCGTATCCGCTTTGCAGCATCGCGAATGCGTCCTTGACGTAATAGGTTTCATCAAAGATCAGCAAGTGCGGGTGCGCCAGATTGACGAAGCGCAAGAGGCCGGCAATCAGTGTCACGACCAGCGGAATGATCCACATCAGCGGGCCGCTGGGAGCCACCACAGGCAGGAGCCGTTGTTTCAGGCTCTCGAAAGTGAAGGCCTGTCGCGCCGAGCGTACGTGGCCGGAGTCCGGAGTGTCTAAAACCGAGGTGCCCATCACCAATTCATGCTACCGGTGGAAAGTCCAGAAAGTGGGCTTTTCCTGCGTCGCGTAGGCTTAAGAATGTGCAGAACTCAGATAATGAGGGCGTAATCGTCCTGGGAGCCACCCCGATTGGCAATTTGTCCGACGCCTCCCCGCGTCTGCGGGAGATTATGGCCAGTGCCGATATCATCGCCGCGGAGGACACCAGAAACTTCCACCACCTGGCCCATGCCCTGGGCATTAAAATCACTGCGAGGGTGATGAGCCTGCATGAGCATAACGAGGCTCACAAGCTCTCCGAGGTGATTGACCTGGCCGCCGAGGGCGCGACTGTGCTGGTGGTTTCCGATGCAGGAATGCCGGCGGTATCGGACCCCGGCTACCCATTGGTGGCCGCTGCCTTGAGTGCTGGCATCCGTGTCACCGCGATACCGGGCCCTTCTGCGGTGCTCACCGCGCTGGCCCTGTCCGGATTGCCAACTGGCCGTTTCACCTTTGAAGGCTTCCTGCCGCGCAAGGCGGGGGAACGCCGCAAGCGCCTGGATTCCTTGCTCGCCGAAGATCGCACCATGGTGTTCTTCGAGGCTCCTCACCGGCTGAGCGACTTCCTCGATGCCGCTATCGAAGCATTTGGCCAAGACCGCCAGGCCGCCGTAGCCCGCGAGCTGACCAAGAAGTTTGAAGAGGTCCGTCGAGATTCACTGGCAAATCTGCGCGCATGGGCAGAAGATGGCGTACGCGGAGAAATTGTTGTGGTGGTCCACGGAGCCCCGGAAGCAGAGGCCGCATCCATCGAGGATTTGCTTCCCAAGGTTGCAGCCCTCGTGGAGGAAGGCATGCGCATGAAGCAGGCCGTGGCCGAAGTGGCCGAAAAATTCGGCGTGAAGAAACGCGAGCTCTATGAAGCTGTTCTGGCAGCACGTCACGAAGCGGGAAAATAGCCGAAGTCGCATAGGCTAAATGCACAATGAATGCTCGCGTTTATCGTGCAGACGGCAATTTACAGCCACCACCTGCCAGGAATAGCGTAGACATCAAAGACGATTAGTTTTCATTATTTTCTATCAGGAGATGCTCGTATGTCGATTACTGCCCAGCGCGAAGCGGAACTGCTTGCCAAGGTGCCAACCGGCCTATTGATTAATGGCGAATGGAGGGATGCCTCCGACGGTGGCACCTTCGACGTGCTCGACCCGGCTACCGGCGAGAAGCTGCTGACACTGGCCAGTGCTACGAGCGAAGACGCAATGGCTGCACTGGATGCAGCTGACGCAGTCCAGGCCGAATGGGCACTGACCGCACCACGCGAACGCGCGGAGATCCTGCGCCGTGCTTTCGACCTTGTCACCGAGCGCAAGGATGACTTTGCGCTGCTGATGAGCCTGGAAATGGGCAAACCACTGGCCGAGGCCTATGGCGAAGTAACCTATGGCGCCGAATTCCTGCGCTGGTTCTCCGAAGAAGCCGTACGCCACTACGGCCGCTACCTCACCACCCCCGAGGGCAAGAACAAGGTCCTGGTCCAGCACAAGCCGGTTGGCCCATGCCTGCTGATCACCCCGTGGAACTTCCCGCTGGCCATGGCTACCCGCAAGGTCGGCCCGGCAGTAGCGGCAGGCTGCACCATGGTGCTCAAACCAGCCAAGCTGACCCCGCTGACTTCCCAGCTTTTCGCAGCCACGATGATGGAAGCAGGCCTTCCAGCTGGTGTGCTGAACGTGGTCTCCGGCGCTTCGGCCTCGAAGATCTCCGGCCCGCTGATGCAAGATGACCGCCTGCGCAAGGTTTCCTTCACCGGCTCGACCCCGGTGGGCAAGCAGCTGATGAAGGACGCCGCAGACAAGGTCCTGCGCACCTCGATGGAGTTGGGTGGCAACGCACCATTCATCGTCTTCGAGGATGCCGATCTGGATGCTGCTGTCGAGGGCGCCATGGCAGCCAAGATGCGCAACATGGGCGAAGCCTGCACCGCTGCTAACCGCTTCCTGGTCCATGAGGATGTTGCCGAGGAATTCACCGCCAAGTTCGCTGCAGCGATGAAGGCCCTGAAGCCAGGACGCGGCACCGAAGCCGACACCACGGTAGGCCCGCTGGTCGAGGAAAAGGCCCGCGACGAAGTCCACTCGCTGGTTGAAGCCGCCGTCGCCGCCGGCGCGACTGCCATCACCGGCGGCGCGCCAGTTGACGGCCCGGGCTACTTCTACCAGCCAACCGTGCTGGCCAATGTCGCCAACGACGCCAAGATCCTGAGCCAGGAAATCTTCGGCCCAGTGGCACCAGTGACCACGTTCAAGGATGAGGCCCAGGCTATCAAGCTGGCCAACTCCACCGAATACGGTTTGGCTTCCTACATCTACTCGCAGGACTTCAACCGCATGTTCCGTGTTTCGGAGCAGATCGAATTCGGCCTGGTTGGATTCAACGCTGGCGTGATCTCCAACGCCGCGGCACCATTCGGTGGCGTGAAGCAGTCGGGCCTGGGCCGCGAAGGCGGCGCCGAAGGCCTGGAGGAATACACCACCGTGCAGTACATCGGCATTGCCGATCCTTACGCAGCCAAGAAGTAGATTCTCCAGCTCGCGCCGAGGCCCGACCGGATTCTTCCGGTCGGGCCTTGGCCGGTTAAACCGATGGCTACATGTCGATTCGCGTGGATTCTTCCGAGCGCGAATGACGCGGGTGCACCGAAGCAGGGAACAAGAATGCCCTGATTCGTTGGATAAAGGACAGCTCGCCGCGCAAATTGCCCTGGATCGCGTGCAAGGCGTCAAGCAACGGAGCGGCATCATCAGCGCTGGGATGCCTGTTGGCGTAGAAGCTCTCTTGGATGACAGTTTTCAGGGACTGCAAATCCTTGGCGACTTGGGGATGGTCTTCGCCCAGCCGGGTAGTGTAGTCACCGGCCGACTCGTGGCTGCCGGCCGGCCCCCGGTAATCGGCCCCAATAGCCTGCAGCTCGGCCAGCAGAGCTGGAGCGGCATCAGCGCCGCCACGGCGCACGCGTCCTAGCCGCTCCTCACGCAGGCGATGGCGACGCCACGGAGCAACTCCCAGTGCGAGGAAAGCCAGCAACAAGACCGCTGGCAACAGCCACACTGCCTTTGCGCCCTGGGTCCCAGAATCTGCGGACGGTGCCGGTGCAGAAGGCGCGGCGCTGGCCGGGAGGCTCGGGTTGCCGCGCTCGGTGGGCACTTGGGGTGCAGTGCTTTCTTGCGGGTTCGACGTAGGAGTTGGTTCCGGCGCGTAACTTGGCGAGTAGCCCCGACCCGGGGTGGGCTCGAACGGAATCCAACCCAGCCCGTTCAAATACAATTCTGGCCACGCGTGGGACTGTTTCCCGCTGACGGTATATCCGGTGAGCTCGGTACCTTCTTCCAGGCGCCGTTCCAGCATGCTCTGGGCGGTGTCCCCGGTGATTTCGAGAGTGTCTCCGCTGGCTTCACCGGGTGCATACCCCACGGCAATGCGCGAAGGGATTCCGGCTTCACGAGCCAGCAGGGCCATCGCCGAGGCGAAGTGCACGCAATACCCCTGGCGCCGGGCCAGGAATGCTTCGACAACTCGACGATTGGCCCCGTCGTAGCCTTCGCGCAGCGGGGTGCGTTCGGAGTACACGAAATTCCCGGAACGGAAGAAATGCTGCAAAGCCACGGCGGTATCAATGTCGTTGGCAGGCTTCCCCTTCTTGCCGAAAACCTCATCAAGGGTTTGCTGCAGCAACGGTTCCAATCCGTTGTCAGGATCCTGCGGAAGACGCAGGTATTCCTCGGGCAGCTGGTCGCTGGCGTCGACTCCCATGTGCCCGACGTTGCGGACCATTTGCGTGCTGATGGCCAAATCCGCGTAGGCCACTGAAATGTCGTTGGTCGATGCCATGGCGTCGCCAGTGAGCCTAGCCACCGAGGTCTCGTAGGTCCAGTTCCAATCCCCGACGATGCCTTGCACGAAATAGGATTGGTTGGGCAACGGGAGGACCGGACTGCTGATGCCATCAGGCCAAGTCATTCGCAAGACTTCGTCGGTGCTGTTGAACGTGCTGAAATTCGTTGACACTGCGGAGGTGCCATCAAGCGTGTGCTGCATGGAGCTTTCGCTTGGTTCCCAGCGGTCTGCGGACAGATCCTTGATCACCTGAGTGCGCAGGTAAGGCGCTTCTTCTGCAGTTGTGTAGTAGTCCAGGATGGGAACACCGCTGTTCGAGCGGAGGTCTCTTCCGAGGTTGATCAGCGGATCGACATTGCTGGCCAGCAGATCACCCGAAGGACGTTGCCCCTCGGAGAACATGCCGCTGCGGAAACCAGGCATCCAGATGCTGGCCGCCAAGAGGGCACCGACACAGGCCATCACGCTGACACCCAGGATTCCCAGCGTCCTGGGCGTGGGAAGCATCACTTGGGAATGCTTGGAAGATGCAGGGGCAAAGAGATACGGAATCAGCGCAATATAGCCGAGCACTGCCGACAACAGCAGCGCGAGGTAGCCAATTCCGGCGCCTTCCTGCTTGAACAGCGACGCGATGATCGGTGCCAGAGACAAGGGAATGATGATCAGCATGGCCATGCGCCGCGAGCTGGCCAGCATTTCCACGATCAGGCTGATTGCCAAAGTGAAGCACAATACGCTGAAAGCCACAGAGCGGGAATTGGCTACCGGCGGCACTTGGGTAGCTAGCTGGATTCCCGCTTCACCAAGCACATTCCAGACCCATTGGGCGAGAGGCAAACCGTAGATGTTGCTTTCCCGGGCATCGCTGAGCGCAATGGATGCCACAGCGACGATTGCAGCAGCAGGAAGAGCACTCCAGCGCAAGCGGCGGACTGCGCGCAGCAGACCGGCGCACAGGTGCACGGCGAAGACCGGGAGGACCAAGGCCGGGAACCAGCTGGAGCCTTCAATGACCCCGGACAGCGAGGCGGCACCCGCTAATACAGCGACTGCAAGGCAGCAGGCAGCAGCAACCCGCACGAGCAGAAGCCGCATCGCGGGAGCCGAGCCAACGCTCGGATCCGGGTTGTCGGGAGTCGGGGCCAGAATGCTTGCCCCAGTACGGCCAGCGCTCATCATCCCCACATCTCGTCTATCGCCATATTGCCGGGAAGAATATGCACTTTCCAGCTGGTGCGAGCCAATTCAAGTTGTATCTGCCCATAGCGTTCAGGGTGGCTGACCAGCAGGAAAACCTCGACATTGCGCACGGTGCGCGAGAGCGTAGCCAGCCAAGCTGCCTGCGGCGCAGTGAGCTCTCCGAGGATCATGATGACCGGTTCTTCGCGGAACACCAAGAGCTCCTTGCGCAGGGTATTGCCCAGAATCTCGGAACCGTTGGCTTCAACTGTTCCGTTGGCCAAGGCCAGGTCCGAAGTTGCGGCATGGAAGTCTTCAAAACTGTTCAGCGCGCCGAGCTCGGAGACGCTTTGCGGGTCTCGTTGCGCCAACGAGGCCCCGGTGAGGTCCCGGAAGGCGAGCTGGTAGCCGCTAGTGGCATATCTCAGGCCGATGCTGCTGGCCAACGACAACGCATTTTCAAAGCGGCGGCTGCTGGTGAGTGCCTCCGCGTGAGCCTGCGGCAACGAGATCCTCAGATCCGATCCGCTGTGATTCCAATGCTCGAAGGAAGTGTCCAGGACCAGGAGCGCCTGCGCGGTTGCCACGTGGTTTTCCTGGCGGACCATGAGCTTTCCGTGCCGGGCACTGGCTTTCCAGTGCACCTGGCGGACGGAGTCGCCTTGCTGGTAGTCGCGCGTCGCGACATCGTAGTAGTCGGTGGTGGTGCTCCTGGAGAATTTCGCATCGCCAGTGAGCGTTCGTTCGCCGAGCGGGGCGAAACGATCCAAGCGGTGCAATTGGGAACGCACGGGGATCTGCAGGCTCGCTCCGGTGCGCACCATTCCCTGTATCAGCCCCAGAGGGTCCACGACTATTTGCTGGGCTGGTCCCACAAGGTGGATCCCGCGTGTGCGGAACACCAATTCGTATTCGATTGAACCCGGGGCCTGGAATCGTGGGCCGGGTCCGAAATCCTCCGGCAATTGTTCCTGGATGATGGAACGCTCAGCACACGACAAGCGGAACTTGCTGACCTCGCCAACGCTGGGAACCGCCGAGAGCAGCTCCCGGTGGATAATCGTGCGTCCGCGCAGGCGCAAGGCCAAACCCCAGTTCGCCAAAGCCAACGCCACCAGGGCCAGGCCCAAAGCCATCATTTCGTGCCGGCCCAGGAGATATGCCACGAACACCAGCAGGCCGCCAGCTCCGGCAGTGCACCAACCGCGCACGGTGAACAGGTCAAGGTGCCAACGCCGCAGGGCTGTCGCCGAATTTTCGGTGCGCGTCCAGGAGAGGGCATCGCGCGAATCGTAGCGGGGAATCTTCTCCATGGCTGCCCGTTAGCTCACTGGGGTGCTGGCAACAAGCTCTTGGATCACGGCGCTGGCATCCAAGCCGTCCGCAACCGCTCGCCGGGTCAGGATCAACCGGTGGTTCAGCACCATCTGGGCCACGCTGCGAACGTCTTCTGGCAAGACGTGGTCGCGTCCATGAATCGCGGCATGGGCTTTGGCCGCGCGAACCCACTGAATCAGTGCGCGAGGCGAGGCCCCCAGCGCCACCTGCGGGTGCTCGCGTGTGGCTCGGCCCAGATCCACCACGTAGGCGCCTAGCCGTTCGGTGACCGTCACCGCTTTAACCTGCTCAATCATGTATTCCAGATCAGCCAGCTGCACCACGGCTTGCAGTGCTTCCAATGGGTCGAACTGGTGCCGGCCGGTGAGCATGGTGATTTCGGCATCGCGTTGTGGGTAACCCAGCGAAAGCCGTGCCATGAATCGGTCACGCTGTGCCTCGGGCAGGGCGAATGTGCCCTCGGATTCCACCGGGTTCTGCGTGGCCACGACCATGAAAGGCTGCTCCAGCCGATGGGTGATCGAATCGACGGTGACTTGCTTTTCTTCCATGCATTCCAGCAATGCCGACTGGGTCTTGGCATTCGCACGATTGATTTCATCGGCGATGACTATATTGGCGAAGACCGGTCCGGGATGGAAAGTGAATTCGTGAGTCTGCGGGGAGTAAACCGAGACACCGGTGACGTCACTGGGCAAAAGGTCCGGGGTGAACTGGATGCGGTGCACCGAACCATTGACGCTGCGCGCCAATGACTTGGCCAGCATGGTCTTACCGACCCCGGGAACGTCTTCCACCAGCAGGTGGCCCTGTGCCAGCAGAACCGTCAATGCGCTAGTCACCGCCTCCGGCTTGCCGGTGATGACGCTCTGGACAGCATCGAAAATGCGCTGGCAATTGGACTGGAATGCCGAATCAAGCGACGGCACTGTTCGGTTTGCACTCATGCGCGGTTCCTCCTGAAGAACGAATCGTTGGCAAGATCGATCGCCGCAGCATTCATTCAATTGGGTCTTGCATCACATCATATGGGGATCTTTTGTCCAGCAACAGAGCCTAACTACCGGGAGCTGAGCACCTGATTGTCGTTGCTACCCCTAGTGGTGCCACAATTAACCACAGATTCGATCCCAGTATTCACGCGCAAAGGATAACCGTGTCCAAGAAGAAGCACACTGATCCCACCCTGGTTCCCGAGGCCTACCGCCCGACGGAGCAAGCCGCTGCAGCAGAGCAGGGGGAGCGGTCGCGTGCTTCTGGCAATGAAAAGGGCGGAAGCCAGCGCAATTTGCAGTACCCGGAAGCGCCAGAAGCGCTTCCGGTGCCAGTGGTCGATAACCATACGCATCTGGATTTCCTTGACGGAACTGTGAAGGTCACGGCTGCCGATGCCCTGGCGGCGGCGGCAGCTGTTGGCGTGAAAGGGCTGATCCAGGTCGGCTGTGACGTGGAGTCATCGGAATACGCGGTCCAGGTAGCTAACGAGTACTCGAATATCCTGGCCGCGGTAGCCATTCACCCCAACGATGCCGCGCGTCTGGCTGAACGCGGGGAGCTGGAAGGAGCGATCGCGCGGATCGAAGAACTTGCCGCGGATCCGCGGGTGCGTGCAATTGGCGAAACCGGGTTGGACTACTTCCGTACCGGTGAAGACGGACGGGGCGCCCAGGAGCATTCCTTCCGGGAGCATCTGCGCATTGCGGTGGAGCAGGGCAAGGCCCTGCAGATCCATGACCGGGATGCCCATGAGGACGTGGTTCGTGTGCTCAAGGACGCGCCATTGCCGGGGAAAGTGGTCTTCCACTGCTTCTCTGGGGACGCGGCATTAGCCCGGATCTGCAACGACAACGGCTGGTACATGTCGTTCTCTGGAACTGTGACATTCAAGAATTCGCATGATCTTCGCGAGGCCTTGGCGCTGGCGGATCCAGAACTGCTTCTGGTAGAAACCGACGCACCGTTCTTGACGCCGCACCCCTTCCGGGGCCGCCCGAACGCCAGCTACATGATTCCGTACACGACTAGGTTCTTGGCGGAAACCAAGGGGATCGATCTGGCCGAATTCTGCACCCGGATCGATGCGAATACGCGAGAAGTGTACGGAGAATTCTAGACCCGGAGGTTGTGTGTCTCGTTACAGGACACTTGCCACAAATATAACAATTCGGTTACGGTGGATGAGATGTCCGGTACCGCCCCCGCCTATTTTCGGCACGGTGTGTTCAGGACAGCCTGATCCTCACGCCTTGCTGCAAGTGGAAACACGGCGCAACTTTGACTGAAGGACAGGCAGCGAACACTGCCGGGCCCAACCGGAGATCCTGACAGGATTCCCGCAGTTGGGTCTACAAACGATGGGGACCTCATTACCGTGACTCACTTGCTCAAGAAGACCTGGGTGAAATACCTGGCTCAGGCGCTCGCCGTAGCTGTGGTTATTGCCGGTGCTGTTTTCTATATTTCTGGCCAGAAATCGGTCGTCATGTCGGTGGACGGCCAGCGCCAGGAAATCACCACCCGTGCTGCCACCGTTGGCGCACTGCTGGAACAGCAGGACGTTGCCTTGGCTGAGCGCGACGAGATCTCCGCAGCACTGGATTCCGAGCTTGCCGACCAGCAGCTTGTTGATATCAAGCGCAACAAGTCGATCGAAGTAACCGTGGATGGCACCGAGCGCGTTGTGCACACTACCGGCATGACCGTTGCCGACGTGGTTGAACAGCTCGACCTGGATAAGGATTCCGAGGTTTCCCTCGATGAGGACATGCAGCTCGCAGCCTTGAGCGATGAATTGGAAGTCATCACGCCCAAGGAAATGACCCTGGTCGTCAAGGACAAGAAGAAGAAAATCGCAACGACTGCTTTGACCGTCAAGCAATTGCTTGCCGACGAGAAGATCAAGGTCGACGGCAACGACGAAATCAACGTCAAGATCAAGGACGAAACCGACAAGGACGTCAAGGACAGCGCCAAGCTGGCCGCGGGCACCACTGTCGAGGTGATCGACGTAACGGTCAAGACGTGGGACGAAACGCGCGACATCGACTTCGAGACCAAGAAGGTCAAGGACAGCTCGTTGGATAAGGGCGACACCGAGGTCAAGACCGAAGGCAAGAAGGGCGAGCGTGAGCTGACCCTGCGCCAGGAAACCCGCAACGGCAAGAAGGGCGAGGAAGAAGTCCTCAAGTCCAAGGTCACCAAGAAGCCCGTTGCCGAGGAAATCCGTGTTGGCACCAAGGAAGAGAAGAAGGAAACTTCAACTTCCAAGAACACTCCAACCCCGAGCAGCATCTCCTCGACTTGGGCTGCCCTGGCCAAGTGCGAATCCGGCGGCAACTGGTCGATCAACACCGGCAACGGCTACTACGGCGGACTGCAGTTCTCTGCATCGTCGTGGCGCAATGTGGGTGGCACCAAGTACGCACCGCTGCCGCACCAGGCAACTCCGCAGGAGCAGATCGCTGCAGCTGAAGTGCTGCGTCGATCAGGCGGCTGGGGCCACTGGCCATCGTGCTCGTCCAAGCTGGGCCTGCGCTAAAAGCAAGAGCCGAATAACAACGCGACGCGTCCACCATCACGGTGGATGCGTCGCGTTGTTATGTTTGGATCAATCTAGCTGAACTAGAATTGGATTTGTGATGTCTAAGGAATCTTTGCCGCTGCTTGGGGCCACCGAAATCCGTCGTCTGGCCGAAGAGCTGGGAATCCGCCCTACCAAGACGCTGGGGCAGAACTTTGTGATCGATGGGAACACCATCCGCCGCATTGTCGCCGCCGCCAAAGTCGACCGATCCGAAACAGTGCTGGAAGTAGGCCCGGGCCTAGGTTCCCTGACCCTGGGCATCATGGATGCCGCCGCCAAGGTCGTGGCCGTGGAGATCGATCCACCCCTGGCAAAGCGACTGCCGCAGACCATGGCCGAGTTCCGCCCTGGCCGAGAAGACGATCTGACCGTGATCCTTTCCGACGCCATGAAGGTCACCGAACTTCCCGGCGAGCCAACCTCGCTGGTCGCCAACCTTCCCTATAACGTTGCCGTCCCGGTGGTGCTGCACCTGCTGGAGCACTTCCCGTCCATCCGCAATGGCTTGGTTATGGTGCAGGACGAAGTTGCCGACCGGATGGCCGCCACCCCGGGCAATAAGATCTATGGCGTCCCATCGGTGAAGGGCGCCTGGTACGGAACCATGCGCAAGGCTGGCGTGATCGGCATGAACGTCTTCTGGCCAGCTCCGAAGATCCACTCCGGCCTGGTGGGGTTCACCCGCGACAAGGACCGCAGCGATGCCCCGGATCGCAAGGAAGTCTTCGCCATCATCGATGCAGCCTTCGCCCAGCGCCGCAAGACGCTGCGTGCTGCCCTCTCCGGCTGGGCAGGCTCCGGTGCTCGTGCAGAACAGATCCTGGTTGCAGCAGGCATTGATCCGAAGGAACGCGGCGAGAAGCTGGATATTGACCAGTACATCGACATTGCCCGTGCCGCACAGGATATTCCGGCTGAAGCTCCAGCTAGCGAGGCATAAGCATGTCTAAGCAGCGTGTCATCGCGACCGCACCGGGCAAAATCAACTGCTACTTCAAGGTCGGTCCTCCTCGCGAAGACGGATACCACGAAGTGGCGAGCCTCTACGTTGCGGTTTCCCTGGCCGAGCAGATTGAAGCGACGCTGCGCACCGACGGGGAATTGCAGCTGAGCCTGGAACCGAATTCCCCTGTGGTCTCCGAACCGGAAAGCTTTCCGCTGGGTGCAGGCAATCTGGTGCACCAGGCAGCCCAGCTGCTTCGCGAGCACACGGGCTGTAGCCTCGGAGCGAACCTGCACATCACCAAGCGCGTCCCGATCGCCGGCGGAATGGGTGGAGGCTCTGCAGACGCGGCGGCCACCCTGGTAGCCTGCAACGAATTGTGGGGAACCGGGCTGGACCGGGAAGAACTCGGCCGCTTGGGCGCACGCCTCGGTGCTGACGTGCCTTTCGCCTTGATGGGCGGGGCCGCCATCGGCCTGGGCATCGGCGACAAGCTTGCCCCGTTGCTGACTCGTGCCAAGACCCATTGGGTGCTGATCCCGGCCAGCTTTGGCCTATCGACCCCGCGAGTCTATGGCATGCTCGATCGCTTGCGTTCCGGCACGGAGATCGAAGTCCCGCAGGAAATCGATCCAGCGGTCATCGAAGCGCTGATGGCTTCGGACGCGCCAGCGTTGGCCCAGGTGCTGGCCAACGACCTGACCCAGGCTTCCTTGGCCCTTGCCCCGGAACTAGGCACCATGCGCGATATGGCAGAAGGCGCCGGTGCCCTGCGAGCCATGGTTTCCGGTTCGGGGCCGACCCTGGCTCTGCTGGTCGAAGATGCCGAGCATGCTGAAGAGGTCATGGCCCAGCTGGGCGATGAGGTGGGTGTCGCTACCATCCCGGTGACCGCTCCAGCGCCCGGAGCGCACATCACCGTTTCCGAATAACTTTTCCGGAAGTCCCTGTCTGGCCTTGGGCCGGGCAGGGATTTCTTGCATCATTTTCCGCCACCCCTCTTGTTGCGCCCTGGGCCCGGCCCTAGGCTGAATCCCAAAGCAATTATTGAGAGCCATTCATTTTGGATCTGGGGCGGAATACAACATGCTCAATGGACGCGTCTCGCACTGGTGGGAAGACATCGGCCTGCCAGAGCCACGCCAGCAATTACGCGGTCAGGGCACCGCAGATGTCGCCATCATCGGTGCCGGGTTCACCGGACTGTGGACCGCCTATTACCTGGCCAAGGCCAACACGGATCTTCGCATCACGATCCTCGAAGCCCGGCACGTGGGCTACGGCGCCTCGGGGCGCAATGGGGGATGGCTGACCAACACCATCACCGCTGGCCGCGAACGCTACCTGAAATCCCATGGCAGGCAAGCAGTCAATGACTTCCAGCTGGCCATGAACCGGACCGTCGCCGAGGTCATCGAGGTGTGCGCTGCCGAGGGGATCGATGCAGATATCCTGCAGGGTGGCGAACTCGAAGTTGCCTACACCCCTGCCCAGGAAAAGCGCTTGCGCGCCGATGCCATGGCCGACGCGCAATGGGAACACACGCACACCGAATTGCTGGAAGCCGAGGCAGCGCAAGGCAAGGTCAACGTCGCCAATGCCCGGGCCGGGCTGTGGCATCCGCACGCGGCCAGAATCCATCCTGCAAAACTGGTACGCGGACTCGCCGAAGCCGTGGAGCGGCTCGGCGTACGGATCTATGAAAACACCCGCGCCACCACACTGCGCGCACGCCGCATCGAATTCGACGGTGGGTCATTGGACGCCGAGTACATCATCCGTGCCACCGAAGGGTTTACTGCCGGGCTAGCAGGACACAAGCGCTTGTGGCTCCCGATGAATTCGTCCTTGATTGCCACCGAACCGCTAGCTCCATCCATCTGGGACGAACTGGCATGGAACAACGGCGAGGTGCTGGGGGACTACGCCCACGTCTACATGTATGCCCAGCGCACCGCGGATAACCGCATTGCCATTGGAGGCCGGGGAGTGCCGTATAAATATGGTTCGCGCACGGATGCCGATGGCCAGACGCCGCAAAGCACCGTGGAGGGACTGCAGGAAATCCTGCACCGCATGTTCCCGCAGACCCGGAATTCGAGAATCGATCATGCCTGGTCCGGGGTACTGGGCGTGCCGCGGGACTGGGCCGCTACCGTCGGGCTGGACCCGGCGGCCGGACTGGGCTGGGCCGGCGGCTATGTCGGCACCGGGGTCGGCGCAGCGAACCTGGCCGGACGAACCTTGCGCGACTTGATCCTCGGGGAAAGCACTGAATTGGCCAATCTGCCGTGGGTCAATCACCAGGTGCGCAAATGGGAGCCGGAACCACTGCGCTGGCTGGCAACCAAGGGGCTCTATGCAGCCTATGGTGCCGCAGATCGAAGCGAACTGAAGGGGCGGGGGAGCTCCTCGCCGCTGGCCGTGCTGGCCGATAGAATCACCGGAAAGCCTTGAGCGCTGGCACACTGGGGCATAGGCTGTGGCCATGGGACTTGATAAACGTGGAATCTATGTGTGCGCATTAGCACTTGTGCTCATTATTTCTGGCGTCTTGATGATCACGCTGATGCAGGCCGGAATTCTTGGCTGGGCACTGCAAGCGGCCGGAATCTTCGTCATGGCCATCTCGGTGGGTGCGGCGCGTACGCCCAGGGCCAGTGCCTGAGGTGCGCGAGGAGCCCATGAGCGCCTGCAGCTTGTCGGCACGCGGCCAGAACTACCTCCTGCGCGAAGCACGGGCTACGGATCTTGAACAGATCATTGCCTTGATGGCAGATGATGAGATCCGTCGTGCAGAGCATGCGGACGCTGGGGACGCCGGGGAACAGTATCTGGAGGCTTTCAACGAGATTCACGCAGACCCAGCGCATACGCTGATCGTGGTGGAGGGCAATGACGGAGCCATTGCCGGCACGATGCAGCTGACCATGTTGCCGGGTCTTGCGCGCAGGGGAGCGAAGCGGATGCAGATCGAGGCAGTGCGCGTGGCCAGCGCATTGCGCGGCGGTGGCCTGGGAACGGAAATGATCCGCTGGGCCATTTCCGAAGCCGAAAGCAAGAGAATTCCGCTGGTCCAGCTGACAAGCGACGCGCAACGCCAGGACGCGCACCGCTTTTACGAGGGGCTAGGATTTACCGCGTCGCATGTGGGCTTCAAAATGCACCTGGCTATAAGCCCTTGATCTTGTAGATTCGTTGCAATCCGGAGGTCGTCTGGCCCCATTCGCTCTTCGCGGCCCGCTGCTGGTGGGCCTCGAAAGCGGCACTGTCTTCGAATTCCTCGTGCACCAGCCAGACCCAGGGATCGCCGGTTTGCGTGACAGAGAAAGAAATGCAGCCGTCTTCCGCCTTGGTGAGGCGTATATGCTCCGGCAGCAATTTCTCCACCAATTCAGCCTCAGCCGCGTCCGCGCACAGCAACCGGCCCTCCATGATCACAATTCCCATGTTCGCCAGTCTGCCACGATCTTGAGTGGATTGGGGAAAAATCACAGTATAAGGAGGTGGCCCGGAAACCAGTATTTCCGGGAATTCTTTTTGGCCGACTTACGCAGGTGTGATTGTTAGCTTCGTTTGACGGTTAAGTCGTAACTTCGATTGGCGGCTTTCCAGCAACGAGGCGGATATGAACCACTAAAGTTCACCTCCTGGCGGATTGGCTGCGGCATAGCTTACGACGGCTTGAGCTGCGGCCTGGACGGTTGCTCGTGTTTGCCGTTGAGACACCAGCCACATCGTAATCTCGAGCGGGAGGCCAAGTATTGGCCGCCAACGCCAACCAGGCAACTGGCGTTGGGCTGTCATCTGGCTGACCAGCGCCACATCGGCATCTGCAACCTCCGCACTTGCCCTGGCGTGTTCAACGAACTGCGCAAACTGCCACTTTGGCTGCACGCCCGCCTCCAAGGCCCTGCCGAGAATCCCCTCCTGTTGCGGCGTCGGCACCTGATCCCGCGAGTGGATAAGCACACGAACGCCGTCCAAGGAGGGCACAGTCAGCTCGGCCTCATGCATGAGCGCCGAACCAAGTCGTATGGCCAGGCCAAAGGCTTCCTGGCGTAGCTTCCACGAGGCGTATTCGTCAGGGGGTTGCTGATGGAGCATCGCCAAGTTTTGCCTGCCCTCACGAAGCATGCGTAATTGAACGGAGCTGTTGGCTTCGATCAAGGTCGGAGTGCAGGCTGGCGCAAGGGACGCACCGCCGAAGACGCAGCACGCCTGGTCGGGTGGAGCCGTGCCACGTTCTACCGTCATCTCGGTGATCGAGGGTTAAACACGGGCACAGAGTAACTTTTCAATTCACAAATGCATGCAAGTATTCACATCGACCGAAATTCCATGTCAGCAAGGTCTCGCAACGGGCTTGTACGCACGACTAGATGTTGCTACTTGAAGCCCATGGTTGCGAGACTTTCGAAGCGTTGGATTTTCAGTGCTTTTGATGCGGGGGAGCGGTGTTCGAAGAGACGTCTTGCAACCTATTGGTTACAAGACATGTCGCCGAATGTATTTACCTTGTTTGTCTTCTTATTTAGGTAGCCCCCGGGTCTATGAAAAAAGCAACCGTTGCATCGAGGGGTTCACTTAGAATCAGCCCATTGCATTCGACGATCGAGTGGCCGATACAGTCGTCAGCAGTAAGGCGCTTTTAGAGGTGCCGGAAATTAAGAAACCCGCCGGATGCCGGCGAACAGCCTTTGTACGCGTACTTGGCCACGAGGGATTTATTAAATAACTGAGTCAGCAATAACTGTGTCAGCGGAAATGATCGACCTAGCACTCGTGAGTTAGAGATTTAGCGCTCATGGGTTAGAAAGGGTGAATTTTGGGGTGAATTTAACCCGTGAGCCGACGAAAGGTTATTTTCAGTTGGACACTCTTGAAGTACTTGCAGTTCTGTGAAGATGGTAGATAATTCACGAGCTCCAAATTGGGAAGAATCACATCACTTCTGACGCGTGATTATTTCACCTTCCCTTCGTGGTCCAGTGTCACGAAAAGTGAAATCCTCTGGCGCGAATGACTTCAATTGCTACTCACCGAGAGAGCTGTTCTAAATATAGCCATGTCAAAATCATTTTCCAACGCCAAATTTAGTAAGGTATGAAAATTTTCAAATCGAAACGCGTACTTGGCTCAGCATGAATGTATCTGAGAGAGAATAGCGATCTTCGATCATAAAATCCGTGGTTGCGAGCTTCTGGAAATCTAGCTCGTATGCATAACGCGCAAATTCGCATAGTAATCCTTCCCTGACCTCAGCTATTTCCAACCTGATAGTCCCATTTATCACCTTGCTAGACTCGCGATGTCCACAGTGGGGGAAGTCTGCGTTTAGGGAACCAGACGGGTGTTTACCACCCTGCTAAACAACGGTAATTGGGAATATGAAAATGCGAATAGAGCACGAATCTGGCGTATCAAAACGCTGGAAATCTATGCTTGCCTCGTTCCTTGCGATAACCGTCGGAATTGGAATGGCAGGTGTAGCGCCAGCAGTGGCCGCTCCTTCCTCCGATTCGTCTGTAGCAGATACAGCTGTCGCAAGCGCCGACTCGCAAGAAGGCGGACCGGAAGGTCAAGAAGCAAGTGATTCAAGAGCGGACAAAGAGTCCACAGCAGTAAATAATATTCAGGGCACAATAGCACCGCAAGTTGGTACTCGTGCCGCCGCCGGTGCTGGCATGTTCTTGGAAAAGAATCTGACCAGTAATGAAGTGATTCGTCCGGGCGATTTCGTCAACTACGAGATCAAGCTGGGCTGCTCCTCAAACACTGAACCGTGTAGCGATGCGTTTCTGATTGATGCCCTTCCTGAACCATTGGTGCTGGAAAGCATTAATTACAACGGGTTCGCGAAGGATATTACCGAAGAACCCTCGGAAGATGGCACTTCGGTAAAGCTGACTTTCAATGAAACCTCTGAGGACCGCCCCGGGAAAATCGGTATCAACGATGGCACCGACTACACGATAACCATCGTGGCAAAGTTCCCCGATAACGCGGACCCAAAATTCAACGGCCAGCAGCTGATTAACGAAGCAGAACTCACTTCTGACCTTGGATCCATCAAGGACCCAGCCGAAGCTGTTGTTCCGAACATTGATCTGGCTCCCAACGCCGAAATTACTAAGCAGTGGTCCGAAGATGTGCTGGAGCAAGGAGCTGATAAGAACATCAGCGCGACGCTCGGAGGAATCAAGAACACCTCAAAGGTGGGCGCAACTTCGCTGATCATCGAGGAGCCATCAGGCAATTCCGCTCCATTCGCTTCAGTTGAATTCACCGGATTCGGTGACATTGTCTACCCCGAGGGTGCCGATGAACTCGTCGTTTCCTACTTCGTGGGTGACGCGCCAGAACCTCAGGTTCTAGAAACCGCCAACCCTAACGCACCGCCTGTATTCCCGGAGAGCTTTGATCTAAAAACCATTACCGGGTTTAAATTCGTCTTCACCTCAACGAAATCAACCGACACCGAAGGCGGAATCATCGCCAACGGTACAACTGGATCGATTCCACTGAACACCGTCCTACGCGATGGTGCCGAAGCCGCTGTGGTCGCGAATGAAACCAACATCATCGCTGTACTCCCTAACGGCGAACAGAATGACCCTTTCACTGCTGAAGATAGCTTCGTGATTGAGTCGGCAAACTACACGGTAGATGCCACGAAGTCCTTCTCCCCGGAGTTGGTCGTTGCTGGTGATGCCGCAGAAATTGGTGAAGGGCGCAATGCTTCTACGGTGAAGCTTGGACTGACCAACACCTCAAATCGAAATCTCACTAATCTAACTTTGAAGGAACCCGCAACGGGTACTTCACCGTTCGGCGAAGGTATTGATTTCGACCAGTTCAACGGCGGCACCTGGCCAGCCGGAGCCACCGCGGGTGTGCTGACGGTTGACGGCATAGAATACCTACTTGAGAACAATGACGGAAAGATCTCCTTGCCTGACAATCTTCCTGCGGGTAGTGACGTCAAGGGCTTTGAAATCTCCTTCGACGGCACTTTCGCCCCTGGATCTGGATACGAGTTCGAATTCGGTGTTCTGGCAACCGCAGTTTCTCCCGACGGCTACAAGAACGTTGTTCTGGGCCAGGGCACTCCCTCTGGAAACCAAGATGTCGTCGAAGACGAAGCCGATGCGACCTTGCTGGTCCAGGAGCCAAAATTCGCGTTGATCGGTGGCAAGGGGTTTACCCCTCACCGCATCGAAGGTATACCGGGCGACAAGACTACCGTTTGGCTAAACACCAAGGTTGATCAGAACAACACCAACATGGACGTCCGCGAGATCGTGCAGACCGACGACTTCTCATCAATGGTCCCCGCACTCAAGGCCAACAGCATCTCGGTGCCGGCTACCCAGGGGGCCACTAAGGTCGTTGTAAAATATAAGGATGCCAGCGGTGATTGGCATGACTTGGTCATCTCCGAAGACGGCAAGGCAATCGAAAACACCATCTTGCCCGAAGGTGCTACCGGAGTTCAGATTACCTACACTCGCGATTCAGGCTCGTTCCCGCACGACAAGGATGTGCAGGCATTAGTCAACTTCGAGGTCATTACGGAGCTATCCGATGAGTTGAAGACCGACAACGTCTTGGGTGTCAACAACGGTGACGATACCGAAGGGTCAGTCTGGGTCGACAAGAAGATTCAGCTGCAAAGTTCGAAGTCTTGGGACCCGAGCGTCATCGTTCAGAAACCTGTTTCCGAGGCGCCGACGAACAAGAACCCAACGAGCGCCTTGAGCCTATGGGCGAAGAACACTTCAACCTATGGTGTCGACAAGCTGTCGATCGTTGATTCGAAAGACGGCGAGGTTAATCCTTTTGACTACGTTGACATTACAGGTATCAGTGTGCGACTGTCTGACGAAGCACTCCAGGATCTAGCCCACCTGACTTTGAAGACCGCTGCTGGGGACCTGAACTTCACCGGTGCGGACGCTCTGACCCCAACGCTTTCGGACGGACGCAGCTGGGAAGAAGTCACAGCATTTGAATTCAGCCTCGCGAAGGACGGCGAAAAGCTGGTTCCACGCGACGCCGAGTTCTGGGTCTCTGTTGGCACCAAGCTGCGCGATGACCTTCGTGGCTCGGATCCGGCACAACCCATCGACGCAGCATTGGCCGAGCTTGACCGTATTGACGGCAAGCGCGGCTACGTTCTGCCTAACACGGCTGTAGCGACCGTTCAGCGCGGTGACGAATCGGCTGTCAAAGAACCACAGGCACCGCTGGAGATCATCACCGAAAACTCGGTGGATCTCAATGCAACTTTGACCAAGACGTTCAACCCCGAAGGCCCGATCGACTTCTTTACCAGCAACGGTAACCCCGCACCGGTAAACGTCACCTTGAACGTTAATAGCGGAACCCACAAGGCCGACTATGTTCAGATTGTGGATCAGGATCCAACATTCTGGAACACCTTCGACTTCGCCGGGTGGGATCCCGTCCCAAACAGCCGTGTCTACGATGTCACCATCGAGTACTTCACCGGTGCGGAGTATGTGTCGAAGGATGGAACGCTGGTCGCTGAAGGCGGCGACTGGACTACTACTGCGCCTGCTAATGATCAGGTTCAAGGCGTTCGAGTCACTGCTGAAGGTCGGAACTTTGAAGAACTTGTCAGCAATGACACGACCATCAAGTTCAATGTTCTGCCGCGGTACACCCTGCGCAGTGGTGAACTGATTGCACTCGAAGACGGTCAGAGTAATCCTGGCGAAACCCAGGCACTGGCAACCGAGAACACTGCTTCGGCAGAGGTCTCCCGTCTGGGCAAGGATCGTGACACCGACGACGCAACCGACGATCTGGTATTCAACCCGGGAAAGACCCATTCCGAGGTTTCTAAGACTTCGGATGCTCGCAACGGTCAGATCGCGCCGGGCCGTGAGTTGAACTACACGTTCACGGCCACCAACAACGGTACCGACGCGATCTTGAATCCTGTCATTACCGATATATTGCCAAGCGATGCTCAGGGTCCGAAGCTGATTCTTGATCCTGAATGGCAGTCGCTGACTACGTATTCTTTTGACAAGAAGTTCAACCAAGCGCCGGAAGGCAGCGCGGTTGATACCTCGAAGGTTGTTGCGGTTGAAGAAGGCAACTCTCTGAAGTTCAGCTTCCCCGAGGGAACCAAACTGTACCCGGGCGAATCGATCACCGTGAAGCTCCCAACCACGGTGCGTGGAGGGCTGAACGCGAAAGAAAAACTGGAGAACAAGGTCACCTTCAGCGGTGACAACTCCGAAGAGAGCAGCGATGACAATCTCGTTTCGATCATCGAAGGCCAAGCCTACTCATCACGTAAGCTCGTTCGCGAGGTTCTGACAGGTGGACAGACCGAGAAGACCGGCGTGTACAACGTCAACTCTAAGGTTGAAAACGCTGACACCTGCTACGAATTTGAAGGCGGATTCTATCGTTACCCATGCATCGTGGAGACCAAACCGGGCGGTATTGCCGAGTGGAACCTCAGCGTCACCAACACCGGTAACGTCAACGCGCAGCACATGGAAATTCTGGATATCTTCCCCTACATCGGTGACACCGGTGTAACGGGTTCCCAAGCCAGCACCCCGCGTGGTTCCCAGTGGATTCCAACCCTCTTGGACATCAAGCTGCCAGAAGTGCCTGCAGGAACCGACATGGTGCTCTCTTACCTGACCGGCGACCCTGCGCTGTGCAAGCCAACCGGCGCAAATATGCAGGATCCATGGGCTGGTTGCGACGGAAACTGGACCACCGAGCGTCCCGCTAATCCGAAGGAAATCAAGGGCATCAAACTTGTCCTGGATTCGTCCGAAGGGTTTGCGCCAGGCGAGAGAGTATCGCTGACCTTCACCACCGTTTCGGAAACTGAAATGCCCGAGGGCGCTTCGGACTTCGCGCCGGCGTGGAACTCCTTTGGTTACGCAGCCCAGGCTCAGGTAAATGGCCAAACCGATTACCGCAGCCAGGAGCCAATCAAGACTGGTATCACCTTCAAGCCTGAGGAGAAGGAGAAGGTCTCGGTCGGTGACTACGTCTGGATCGATGAAAATCGTGATGGTCTGCAGGATGAGGATGAGAAGGGCATCAAGGATGTCGTTCTGACCCTCGCCGGGCCGGATGGCAAGGAAGTTACCGATGTCTTCGGTAACCCAGTGCTGCCGACCATGACCGATGAGAACGGCCTTTACATCTTCGAGAACCTACCAGTCCTCGAAGACGGACAGTCCTACAAGGTGAGCATCGATCGCGAAGCGTCGAAGGAACCGTTGGCTCCTTACATTCCGACCATCGAGACAGATGATAGCCGTGAGAATGACTCCTCGACGTGGGAAGCAACCTCTACCGGTCTGACCGAAGACGGCCAGCATGATCCAACTTTGGACTTCGGATTTGTTACCCCGAAGGTCTCCGTTGGCGACTATGTCTGGATCGATGAAAACCGTGACGGAATCCAGGATGAAGATGAGAAGGGCATCAAGGATGTCGTTCTGAAACTCGCTGGACCTGACGGTGAACCAGTAGTTGATATCAACGGCAACCCCGTTGAAGCAACTATCACCGATGAGAATGGATTCTATGAATTCAAGGACCTGCCGGTACTCGAAGATGGACAGTCCTACAAGGTGACTATCGATCGGGAAGCTTCTAAGGAACCGTTGGCTCCTTACATTCCGACCATCGAGACTGACGACAGTCGTGAGAATGATTCGTCGACTTGGGAAGCCATTTCGGAGGGTTTGACTGAAAATGACGATCATGATCCAACGTTGGACTTCGGTTTCGTCACGATTCCGAAGGTTTCCGTTGGTGACTATGTCTGGATCGATGAAAACCGTGACGGAATCCAAGATGAGGATGAGAAGGGCATCAAGGATGTCGTTCTGAAGCTTGTTGGACCAGATGGTGAGCCAGTAGTGGATGTCAACGGTAACCCTGTTGAACCGACTACTACCGATGAGAATGGTTTCTACGAGTTCAAGGATCTTCCTGTACTTGAAGAGGGGCAGTCCTACAAGGTGATCATTGATCAGGACGCGTCGAAGGAACCATTGGCTCCTTACGTGCCAACCAAGGAAAACGGCGCCGATCGAGATAAAGATTCCTCGACTTGGGAAGCTGAGTCGGGTGACCTGACTGAAGACGGTCAGCGTGATCCAACCCTGGACTTCGGGTTCATTGCTCCGAAGGTCTCCGTTGGTGACTACGTCTGGGTCGATGAAAACCGTGACGGAATCCAAGATGAGGATGAGAAGGGCATCAAGGATGTCGTTCTGAAGCTTGTTGGACCAGATGGTGAGCCAGTAGTGGATGTCAACGGTAACCCTGTTGAACCGACCACTACCGATGAGAATGGTTTCTACGAGTTCAAGGATCTTCCTGTACTCGAAGAGGGGCAGTCCTACACGGTGAGCATTGATCGAGAAGCGTCTAAGGAACCGTTGGCTCCTTACGTGCCAACGATTGAGACCGATGGTAGCCGTGAGAATGATTCGTCGACTTGGGAAGCCATTTCGGAGGGTTTGACTGAAGATGGCGAGCATGATCCAACGTTGGACTTCGGTTTTGTTATTGCTCCAGAGGAACCACGGGTCTCCGTTGGTGACTACGTTTGGGTTGATGAGAACAACGACGGACTACAGGATGAGGATGAAAAGGGCATCAAGGATGTTGTTCTGACTCTTGTTGGTCCAGATGGCAAACCTGTAGTAGATGTCAACGGTAATCCTGTTGAACCGACTACTACCGATGAGAACGGTTTCTACGAGTTCAAGGACCTTCCTGTACTCGAAGAAGGTAAGTCCTACACGGTGAGCATCGACCGAGAAGCATCTAAGGAAGCTTTGGCTCCTTATGTGCCAACTGTTGAGACGGAAGATAGCCGTGAGAATGATTCATCGACTTGGGAAGCCAAGTCGGAGGGTCTGACCGAAGATGGTCAGCACGATCCAACCTTGGACTTCGGTTTTGTACTGAAGCCTGAGCCGGTCAAGACTTATGCCGTGGGCGACTATGTCTGGGTTGATAAGAACAATGATGGGTTGCAAGGCGATTCTGAAGTTCTTGATGGCGTCAAGGTAATTCTGCTTGACGGTAACGGTGAGGAAGTTTCCTCGACGACTACCGATAAGAATGGCCGCTATATCTTTGATGAGCTGCTGGCCGGCGATTACCAGGTCAAGTTCGAGCTGACTGCCGAGCAGGCTGAGAAGTATGAATTTACTTCGCAGGATGCTGGGGAAGATGATGCGAATGACTCGGATGCTGATCCGAAGTCTGGCCTGACTATCAAGTTCACCTTGGATGACGAGAATTCTTCGTTGACCAAGGATTACGCCGATCAGGAGTTCAAGGCTACTGAGGGTATCGACCCAACGTGGGATGCCGGTGTGGTTCTGAAACCAGAACCAGAGCCGACTGAACCAACTGTTGAGCCGACGGAACCGACGGAACCTACGACTCCGACGGAACCTACCGTGGAGCCGACGGAACCTACGACTCCGACGGAACCTACGGTGGAGCCGACGGAACCTACGACTCCGACGGAACCTACGGTGGAGCCGACGGAACCTACGACTCCGACGGAACCTACGGTGGAGCCGACGGAACCTACGACTCCGACGGAACCTACGGTGGAGCCGACGGAACCTACGACTCCGACGGAACCTACGGTGCCGACGGAACCTACGACTCCGACGGAACCTACGGTGGAGCCGACGGAACC
>NZ_JBIUWE010000005.1:0-380429 GCF_044743275.1 Glutamicibacter sp. NPDC087661 | reverse complement strand
ACAAACTTGGCACACTATTGAGTTCTCAAACAACAAACACTCTCGACACCACAACCACCAATCCTTCGATGACTGCTTCGCTCCGGAGCAACTTTACAACCCTACCACCAAGTTGACCGTTGTCAACTCGACGTTTCAGTCTTGTTCACCCCGCCGTTTCCGTTTCACCCTCTCAGGCTGTCCGGATCAGCGGCGCGAGATAAAACTCTACACGGGTTCAGCCACGACGCAAAATCGGCCTACGGGTCGAATTTCAGCCACTAATCCTACCTTGACTAGGGATTATCATAATTAGATACAACAAAACCGCCGGAAAAGTGTCTTGGTTCACAAGCTTTTCCGGCGGTTTCGTGTAGTGCGGTAGTTACTGGGCCCTACTTGGCCAGTTCAGCCACTGCCATGTTCTTCTTGCCGCGGCGCACGATCGCGTAGCGGCCATGCAGGAAGTCCGCCTCGGCCAGTTCAGTTTCGATGCCGCCAACCTTGCCGTTATTGACGTAGGCGCCACCTTCAGTGACCGTACGGCGTGCTTCGGACAATGACTTGCTCAGGCCCGAGGCAACCAGGACATTCAAAATGCCCAGATCGTCCGCAGCAACCTTCGCCGAAGGCAGCTCCGCGATAACCGATTCCAAGGTAGGAAGATCAATCGCGCCCAGATCGCCATTGCCGAAGACCGCAGCCGAAGCGGCGATCACCTGCTCGGTAGCCTGCACACCGTGAACCAGGGAAGTGACTTCCCAGGCCAAGGTGCGCTGGGCGACGCGCTTGAACGGGCGCTCTGCAACTTCGGTTGCCAGTTCCGCGATCTGCTCGCGGGTCAGGAAGGTGAATACCTTCAAGCGGTCGATCACATCCGCGTCGGAGGTGTTCAGCCAGAACTGGTAGAAGGTGTACGGGCTGCACATTTCGGCATCCAGCCAGATGGCGTTGCCCTCGGACTTGCCGAACTTGGTGCCGTCGGAGTTGGTGATCAGCGGGGTGCCGTAGGCGTGCACCGAGTTGCCCTGGACCTTGCGGATCAGGTCGGTGCCGCTGGTCAGGTTGCCCCACTGGTCCGAGCCGCCGGTCTGCAGGGTGCAGCCGTACTGGCGGTTCAGCTCCAGGAAGTCGTAGCCCTGCAGCACCTGGTAGGAGAACTCGGTGTAGCTGATGCCCTCGTCGGAGTTCAGTCGCGCGGCGACGATCTCCTTCTTGATCATCGTGCCCACACGGAAGTACTTGCCCACATCGCGCAAGAAGTCCAAGGCCGACAGCTGCTGCGTCCAGTCCAGGTTGTTGACCAGCTGCACCGCGTTCTCGCCCTCATCGGAGAGGAAGCGGGAAACCTGCGCCTGGAGCTTGGCGACCCACTCGGTCACCGTCTCCCTGGTGTTCAAGGTGCGCTCCGCAGTTTGGCGCGGGTCGCCGATCAGGCCGGTGGAACCGCCAACCAGGGCCAGCGGCTTGTGGCCGGCCAGCTGCAGGCGGCGCATATTCAGCAACTGCACCAGGTTGCCCAGATGCAGGGACGGCGCAGTCGGATCGAACCCGCAATAGTAGGTCACAGACTCTTCGGACAGGGCTCGTTCCAGCTCGGTTTCGTCGGTGGACACGTGCACCAGGCCGCGCCACTTGAGTTCCTGCCAGACGTTCTCGAAAGATGCGTCGTTGCTCTGTCCCGCAATCACGGGATTCTGCTTCGTATCAGACATGCTCACTGTGACCATTTTCTGTCTTCGTTCTGCCCCGAGTGCCCGCGTTGCTGCTTGCGTGCACCTGTGATCGCACCGGGAGTTGGGGTTGCCTTCCCGGCGCATGGGTTTAAGGTTATCGCTTGGTGGCAGGCTCGTGCCACTTCCCCGGCCCGCCCCTTGGTCACATAGCCGACCCCGCGGTGCGCTGCTAGCTTTCCAGGCCTTCAGGCAGTTCGCGGGTGTGGACCACGCGCAGGCGCTGGGTGGTACGGGTCATCGCCACATACAAATCGCCCACGCCGCCGTCCACCTCGTCGACCAGCTCGGCCGGTTCCAGGATCAGCACGCCGTCGAATTCCAGGCCCTTGGACTCGCGCGCGGTGATCACCACGATGTCCTGGCTCAATCCGCCCGAACCGGCGCCAACGCGGTCGCCATGCACGTCCTGGACCGCCGCGCGGATGCGGGCCAGATCCTGCTGAGGCACGATGATCGCCTGCAGTCCCCCGGCCGAGTACTCCAGCTCCTCGCCCAGCGCGGCCAGGACCGCATCCTGGACTTCGGCCTCGGTGGTTTTGGTCAGCACCGGTGGCCAGTCGCCTTCGCGGACCGCCTGCGGGGTGGTGATCCGCAGGCCGGCGGCCTGGGCCACGCGCACCGCCGCGTCGGCGATCTGCGCCGGTGTGCGGTAGTTGACGGTCAGCTCTTCGAGCTCGAAGCGCTCACCGAAGAACGGCTCCAGGGCCTGGGACCAGCTGCTGGCGCCCGAGGCGGCCGAGGTCTGGGCGATGTCGCCCACGATGGTGAAGGACTTCATCGGGCAGCGGCGAACCAGCAGGCGCCACTGCATCGGCGAAAGCTCCTGCGCCTCGTCGACCACGATGTGCCCGTAGGCCCAGGTGCGATCGGCGACGGCGCGTTCGGCGGCCGTGAGCCGGGCCGCAGTTTCCTGGTTCACTCCGGCCACCTGCTCCGCGGTGACCACACCGTCGATGCCGGCGTTTTCCAGCATGGTGTGCATATTGCGCAGCGCGGCCTTGGCATTTTCCACGTCGGCCTCGTACTGGGCGGTGTGCGTGCCGGCCAGCGGGTCGGCGAACTCGCCGAGCAGCCCGGATGCCTCATCGAGCAGCGGCACATCGGCCTCGGTGAACGGCGAGCCGGCCCGGCGGTACAGGGCGTCGCGGTCCGTTTCCTTCAGGTGCGGGGCCGCGGCGGCCAAAAGGTGCGGGGTGGCGAACAACTCTGCCACCAGCTGCTGCGGGGTCATCGGCATCCAGCACAGGTTCAGCGCCA
Organism: Glutamicibacter sp. NPDC087661; assembly: GCF_044743275.1. NCBI lineage: Bacteria > Bacillati > Actinomycetota > Actinomycetes > Micrococcales > Micrococcaceae > Glutamicibacter > Glutamicibacter sp. NPDC087661. Next base: position 377,457 of record NZ_JBIUWE010000005.1, on the reverse strand, counting down.
CGCGCACATCGTGCGATTCGCGCACTTCCTGGGGCAGGTAGGAACGGTCGGTGGTCGAGGACTGCCCGGCCGATTCCTCCAGCTTGCGGCGCAGCTGTTCGGCCAGGTCCCCCACCAGCACCTTGACGAAGGTTTCGCGCGCCTCGTTGTAGGGCTTGTGGGTGTGGCGGGCGCGTTCGCGCGCGTTCTTGACCATTTTCGGGGTCAGGGTCAGGCGGGTTCCCTCCACCACCAGGGTGCGGGTTTCCGGAATCAGCCGCTGGCGGTTGCGCACCGCAGTGGCGATCACCCTGGCCATGGACAGCTGGCCCTTGAGCCGGGCGACGGTGCGGTTGGTTTCCGGCACGGCGTGGATGCCGTGGTAGAGCTCGCCCACCGAGGACATGACCACGCCGGTCTCGCCCAGCGAGGGCAGTACGCGCTCGATGTAGCGCATGAAGGAAGTGGACGGGCCGACGATCAGCACCCCGGCGTTCTTCAGCCGTTCGCGGTACTCGTAGAGCAGGAACGCCGCGCGGTGCAGGGCGACGGCGGTCTTGCCGGTGCCCGGACCGCCCTGGACCACGACGGCGCCGGGCAGCTGCGCGCGGATGATCGCATCCTGCTCGGCCTGGATGGTGCCGACGATATCGCCCATGCGGCCGGTGCGCTTCTCGCGCAAAGCGGCCATCAGCGCGCCCTCGCCGTGGTGGGTGTGCCCCTCATCCAGCCAGGTCTCGTCGAGCACGTCGTCCTCGATGCCGGCCACGGTCCGGCCCTTGAGCATCAGGTGGCGGCGGCGGCGCACCCCGCGCGGATTCAGCGCGGTCGCCTGGTAGAAGGGGGCCGCTTCGCTGGCGCGCCAGTCGATCATCAGCCGGTTCAGGTCCTCGTCGGACAGACCGATGCGGCCGATGTAGCGAGGAGTGCCGGAGGATGAGCCGTTGCCGGCTTCCTGCCCCTGGCCGTTGGCTGCCATATCCAGGCGGCCGAAGACCAGGCGGTCCTCGACGGCGTCGAGCTGGGCAATCCGGTCCTCGTAGAGGGTGGCGAAAGAGTCGCGTTCGGACATGTTCTGGAAGGTGCCCACCGCCCCCTGGGCCCGGGTGCGCTCAAGCTGCTCCACCTTTTCGGCGCGCAACTCGTCCAGCCGCGCGTACAGGCGGCCCACATAGTCGGATTCAGCTAACAGATCGGCCTCGATCGTATCGGTCAACCCAGTTTCCCCTCGCGCTCAAAATGTGCCCCTGCGCAAAGCACAGGGCCCTACGTAAAACGGTTCCCACGTAAAAACACAGGACAGATAATGATACGCGCCTTTGGCCCGGCGCAGGTAATCGCGCGCACCGGTGCCAAGCGCTGGCCGGGCCCGCTGCCGGGCTGTTCGCCAGCGGCGTGGAAGCGTGGCGGTTTGTTACCTGCGCGCCGCTTCCCGGCTGCCGCTTCGGCACCGCGCTGCCCGGCTCAGGAGTGGACGACCTGCAAGGAGAGCACCTTGTGCCCCGGCAGCTTGGCCCGTCCTTCGAGGCCATCGAGTTCCAGCACGACGCCGACGCCGGCGATCCTGGCACCGGTCTGCTCCAGCAGGCGGACCGCTGAACCCACGGTGCCGCCGGTGGCCAGCACGTCGTCGAGAATCAGCACGCGGGTGCCCGGGGCGATCTCGTCCTTGTGCACCTCCAGGCAACTGGTGCCGTATTCCAAGGTGTACTCGTCGCGGTAGACCTCGCGCGGCAGCTTGCCGGCCTTGCGGATGGTCAGCATGCCCTTCCCCGAGGCGTAGGCGGCGGCCGCCGCCAGCACGAAACCGCGGGCTTCGAGGCCCGCGACGATGTCGAACTGCCCCTCGAAGGGGGCGATCAGCTCGTCGACCATGCGGCGCAGGCCGGTCGGGTCGGCGAAGACCGGGGTGAGGTCCTTGAAGGAGATCCCTGGCTGCGGGTAGTCGGGCACGATCTCGCACAGTCGATCCAGCAGGTCGCTAATGCTCTCAGAAGTAGTCACGCCTAGTAATTTTAGTCCCTCCGCGCGCCGCACGCCGCACGATCGTGCATAATCATGAGCACATTTTGGGCGGTGTCCATGCGGTACGGCGGTTAACCATCCAGGCTAGCGGTTCATCAAGCGATCGCTGGGCCAGGGCAGCAGCTGCGGGTCCGCGGCCCCGTCGGCGGCCGCGGTAACCTGCACCGGCCCGGCCGCAGGGCGTCCGGCCATCCATGCGGCCAAGTCGAAATCGGCGCCCGAGAGCACCCACGATTTCGCCCCGTCCCCGAGCACCATCCGGGGTTTGCCATGCGGCTGCAGCACCAGACGGGTTCCTTCCGGAACGCGGGCTTCGAGCGCCCGGAACAGATGCGCGCTGAATGCCGGCGGCCAGCTGGCGGCCGGGCGCAGGAATTCGTCCAGGTCGGTGGCGTGGATCAGCATCTCTCGCCAGGTCGCGTACATCAGGTCCGCGGCCTTGGCCCCCGGGCGGTACCCCACCGGCTGCTCCCACGTGGCTTCGGCACCAGGCAGGGTGGCGCGCAACTGGGCCAACGCGTCGGCGGCCAAGGCGCGCAGGGACTCCGGGCGCATCAGCGCGGTCATGTTGATCGCCTCGATCCGGCCCTCGGCGCCCCCGTCGTACATCAGCGGCGGCCGCTGGGCTCCGGCGTTCTCGAACTGGCGCACGGCGGCCTTCGCGAAGGAGGCCAGATGCGCGATCAGCTGGGCGGTGCTCCAGCCCGGCAGCGAACTGGGCTTGCTGTACTGGGTGTCGGGAACCTCCCGCACCTGTACGGAAAGTTCATCCAATGCGGTGGTGACCTGCGCGATGAGTTCGGCAGGGGCCAGGAGTCGAGTCATGAATCACACTTTAGCGCGAACCGGGCGCAAATGCGCAAGGGCTCGAAGCCGTGGTTAACGCGCAAGCGGCCGCCGGGCAGGATTCTTCCCGCGCGGCGGCCGCTTGGCCCTGCCCGGTGCTACTTGGCCCAGGCCTTGATCTGGTCGAGCTGTCGCTCGAACTCGGCGAGCTGCGCTGCGACCGCGCTCGGGGCGGTGCCGCCCTGGCCGTTGCGGGCGTTCAGCGAACCCTCGGTGGAGAGCACCTCGCGCACCGCCGGGGTCAGGTGCTCGGAGATGCCGGCGTATTCCTCGTCGGTCAAGTCCCACAGTTCCACGCCGCGCGATTCGGCCAGCTGCACCGCAGCGCCGGAGAGCTCGTGGGCATCGCGGAACGGCACGCCCTGGCGGACCAGCCATTCGGCGATGTCGGTCGCCAAGGCGAAGCCCTGCGGGGCCAGATCCGCCATGCGCTCGGTATTGAAGGTCAAGGTGCCCATCATTCCGGCGACCGCCGGCAGCAGGATTTCCAGGGTGTCCGCGGCGTCGAATACCGGTTCCTTGTCTTCCTGCAGGTCGCGGTTGTAGGCCAGGGGCAGGGCCTTGAGGGTAGCCAGCAGGCCGGTCAGGTCGCCGATCAGGCGCCCTGCCTTGCCGCGGGCCAGCTCGGCGATATCGGGGTTCTTCTTCTGCGGCATGATCGAGGAGCCGGTGGAGAAGGAGTCGTGCAGCTTCACGAAGCTGAATTCCTTGGTGGCCCAGAGGATGACCTCCTCCGAGACGCGCGAGAGGTCCACGCCGATCATGGCCGCGATCCAGGAGAATTCGGCGAACACGTCGCGGGCGGCGGTGCCGTCGATCGAGTTGTGCACGGCCGAGTCGAAGCCCAGCTCGGCGGCGACGAAGTTCGGATCCAGGCCCAGGGTCTGGCCGGCCAGCGCACCGGAACCATAGGGCGACACGGCGGCACGCTTGTCCCAGTCGACCAGGCGCTGCACATCGCGCAGCAGCGGCCAGGAGTAGGCCAGCAGCAGGTGCGAGAGCAGGATCGGCTGGGCATGCTGCAGGTGGGTGCGCCCGGGCATCGGCGCATAGGGGTGCGCCTTGGCCTGCTCGACCATGGCGTCAAGGGTGTCGATCACGCCGCGGGCGATGATCCGCGCGTGGTCGCGCAGGAACATCCGGCCCAGGGTGGCGATCTGGTCATTGCGCGACCGGCCGGCGCGCAGCTTGCCGCCCAGGGCGGTGCCGGCGCGCTCCAGCAGGCCGCGTTCCAGCGAGCCGTGGACGTCTTCGTCGGTTGGCGCTGCGACATAGGCCTCGGAGATGACGTCGGCTTCGAGCTGGTCCAGGGCGGCGATCATGTCTGCCAGCTCGGCATCGGTGAGCAGGCCCGCGCGGTTCAGCACCTTGGCATGGGCACGGGATCCGGCAATATCGTAGCTGGCCAGGCGCCAGTCGAAGTGGGTGGACTTGCTCAGCGCTGCCATTGCATCCGCTGGGCCGCCGGAGAAGCGACCGCCCCAGAGCGATCCTTCATTTGTTGACGAGGCCATGGCCCGTTCCTTTCTGCCGGAGAAAATTGACGTTGCACCCTACTCTAGCAAAGCTTTATGCAATGTAACTCATATTTATGCAACGGTGTGCCGATTCATGCATCACATGCTTATCACTGCGGCCTGCTCTGCGGGGCCTGGCCAGGCTCCGGAACACGCAGGAAACCTTAAGTTTTGCCTCTTCCAGTACTCAGCGCCCGGGCGTATGGTGTGATCATAGAGCCGATACGGAACGTTCTTCGGAGGTACCCAATGGAAATCCAGCTGTACCGGGGTGATATCACCACCCTTCATGTTGATGCCATCGTCAATGCGGCCAATCCTTCGCTGCTCGGTGGAGGCGGCGTCGACGGCGCGATCCATGCAGCTGCTGGTCCCAGCCTGCTGGCCGCCTGCCGGGAAATTCGGGCCAACCGCTACCCCGACGGGATTCCTTCGGGCATTGCCGTCGTCACCAAGGCCGGCAACCTGCATGCCAAGTGGGTCGTCCACACCGCGGCCCCCAACTTGGCGCTGATCAAGCCGAACCCCAAGATCCTCGACGACTGCTTCGTGAACTCCCTGTATGTCGCGGCCCGCCACGAGGCCCACTCGGTCGCGTTCCCGGCGATTGGCGCAGGGGCGTTCGGGTGGGATCCTGAGCAGGTTGCCAGCATCGCCCATGCAGCGATCAGCCGGTGGATCGAGACCAATAAGCATATTTCGCCGATCCACAGGATCATCCTGGTTGCGCATACCGATGAGGTCCAGGCCGCCTTCGAGCGGGCCTTCTCGCTGGATGCAGTGGAGGATATTGCCGCCTGACCGGATCCGAATGGCATTAACGCACGAACTCTGCCGCGCACTCCCAGTCGAGGGCGCGGCAGTTTTGCGAGGTCGGGCAGCTAGGTGCGGGCGAAATAGGTGTTGCGCCGCGGCAGCTGCTGCGGATCCAGATGCTTGGGCAGGATGACATGGGGCAGGCCCTTGATCTTGACCAGTTTCAGGTAGCCGCTGTGGACCATGGTGTGGTGCAGTGCGCAGAGCGGGCAGCAGTCCTGGAGTCGGGTATGGCCGCCCTTGGCCCACGGTTTGAAGTGGTGGAATTCGATCAGCGCCGGGTCTGCCGCGCAGCCTGGGACCAGGCAGCCGCCGTCCCGATCGCGGGCGGCAAGTTTCATCCAGCGCGGGAAGAGCCGGGCGTCGCGGCCGATATCCATGACCACCCCGTCGGCGTTGTAGATCGGGCTGATCACCTTGGCTTCGCACAGCATGGTGCGCAACTGGGGCGCGGAAATTTGCACGCCGTGCGCGCTGATGCCGGTGAGCGATGCGAGATCCTGGAGATCCTCGAAGCGCGCGTGCACCACGATTTCGGGGGTGATGCGCTTGCCCTGGCTGTCGGGGCCGATATTGCGCAGGATTGCGTTCAGCGCATTGAGCCGGCGTTCGGGCACCGAACAAGTTGCCGGCAAGCCCGGCAGTGGTGTGCCCGGCGGGTTCGGCGGGTCGGGATCTGGCGCGGCATCATCCGCAGGAGCTGGCAGGCCAACGCCCGCCCAGTCCGGAGCAGGTTGGTCGCTGTTCCAGAGGTGCTCAGCGGGTTCTTCCCACCCGGCCTTGCCATCAGGCGCTTGCTCGCCGCCGTCGGATTCCGGGACGGGGTCGGGCTCCGGGCCGGGGTGTCCGCTGGAAGACGGCTCTGCGGTATCGCCGTGCTCATCGCCGGAAGGGCTGTCGCTGGCGGCGCCTGCGGCCTGGCGGGCGGCGGCGCCGGCCTTGGTGCGCTTGTTGTCGGCCTGCGTGATCAGCGATTCCCAGAGTTCCGCGTCGATCTCCCGGACACGGACGATGAATTCATGGACCCCGTTGACCACCTTGCTGCGGAAGAGGCCCAGCTTCGGGGTCGTAGCCTGGTCGTGCGCGTCCTTGTACTCCTTGATCAAGCCATTGATGCGCTTCTGCCGGATGCGGATCTGGTCTTCCCTCAGATGCGCGGCGGCATGCTCCTCCAGCAAGGTGCCGTCGGCGGCCTTGGCAGTGGCCGTGGTGGGCAGGCCGTCGAAGGTGGTGTCCTCGGGTTCGAACTTGTCCAGCGCGCGGGCGGTTTTCAGCACCTCGCGGGGATCCGGCGTGCTGTGCAGGCCCGGCAGGGCCCAGCCGGCCGGCGACAGCAAGGCCTCCGTGGACGGATCTGCGACTGGCGTGCCTGGCGCGGGGGTGCCGGCGAAGTGTTCTGCGAGCAGGGTGAAACGCGGGGCGCAGGCAGAGCCGGCGATATCCTTGCGGGCGTGGACCAGATGGGCGTCCTTGACGCGGCGGTCGGCCTCGAAATAATTCACATCCAGCATCTGGGACAGGACGGTGGCCGCATCGAGGTAGAGGGTGCGGCCGGGCGCGAATTGCGCAGGGGCGCTGAAATCGGTGGTGCCTGCGCGCAGGTGGTCGAATTCGGCGAGGTCCAGGGCGTGGGCGGCGCTGGTCTCCACCTGGCTTGCCGCCATGACGACGGTGCGGGCGGCTTGCCGGCTGAAGGCTTCGGCGAAGTGGGCGTGGGCCAGCGCGAGGCGCGGATCGGCGCAGCCCGAGGCCTGGGCGCAGAGGTTCTGGAACAGCAACAGGCACGCGGCTTCGGCGCGCAGCAAGCTGGCGGCGTCCAGCGGGGTGCCGCTGGCCAGCTGCTGCGCCACGGTCCCCAGGCTGGCGGCCAGTGCGGGTCCCGCGGTGCTCGTGGCGCTGGCGCTCTGAAGTGGTTCCATGCCCCGATCATCGGGCGCCATCTCGACCGGCATGGCAAAGCCGCCGCGGACTGTGGAGAAGTTCGCGGCGGCAAGCGCCCGATGGACTGGCGGCGCCGGTCAGCGCGGCTCGGCCAGCTGCAGGAAGCGGGCGGCCACTTCGGCGCCGCCGTCGGCCGCGCGGGTGGTGACCATGATGGTGTCATCCCCCGCGATGCAGCCCAGGATCGAGGGCATCTGCGAGTGGTCGATGGCCAGGGCCAGCAGGTTCGCCGCGCCCGGCGGGGTGCGCAGCACCACGATATTCCCGGAGGCCTCGGCGGTGACCAGCTGCTCGGCGCAGATCTTGGCCAGGCGCGCGTCGAGCACTTCCTGGGTGATCGCGGTCTTCGGGGAACGGTCCCCGCCTTCCTGGCGCACCGCGTAGATCAGCTGCCCGGAGTTGTCGCGGATGCGCACCGCTCCGATTTCCACCAGGTCACGCGAGAGCGTGGCCTGGGTGACTTCCAGCCCGTCGTCCTTGAGCAGGCCGAGCAGCTCGGCCTGGGACTTGACCGAGTTGTTGCCCAGGAACGCGCGGATGCGGGCCTGGCGGGCGGTTTTGGTGCTTGGCTGGGCGGACATCCTAGAGCTCCACTCGTGGATCTTCGGCCAGGCCGGAGGCGACCATCAGCCAGGCCATCACGGCCTTCTGCGCGTGCACGCGGTTCTCGGCCTCGTCGAACACGACCGACTGCGGGCCGTCGATGACCTCGGCGTCGATCTCGTAGCCGCGGTAGGCCGGCAGGCAATGCAGCACGATCGCGTCGTCCTTGGCCAGCTTCATGGCTTCGGCGGTTACCGAGTAGCCGGTGAACAGCTGCTGGCGTTCGGCCTTCTCGGCTTCCTGGCCCATGGACACCCAGGTGTCGGTGACGACCACGTCGGCGTCTTGCAGCGCGGCGGCGGCATCGGTGGTGATCGTGGCCGATCCCCCGGTCAGCGCGGCGCGCTGCTGCGCGGCCTCGATGATGCGGGCCTCGGGCAGGTAGCCCTCGGGGCCGGCGATGCGCACGTGCATGCCGGCGGTGACCCCGGCCAGCAGGTAGGAGTTGGCCATGTTGTTGGCCGCGTCGCCCAGGTAGGCCATGGTCAGCCCGGCGGTCTTGCCCTTGTGCTCGCGCACGGTGAGCAGGTCGGCGAGCAGCTGGCAGGGGTGGTAGTCGTCCGATAGCGCGTTGATCACCGGAACCGAAGAGTTCGCGGCCATTTCCTCCAGGCCGGACTGGGCGAAGGTGCGCCACACGATGGTGGAAACCATGCGCTCGAGCACCTTGGCGGAATCGGCGATGGACTCCTTGTGGCCCAGCTGCGAATCGGCGGAGTTGATGATCAGCGGCGAGCCGCCGAGTTCGGCGATGCCGGCGTGGAAGGACACGCGGGTGCGGGTGGAGGTCTTGTCGAAGAAGACCGCGACGCTCTGCGGGCCGGCGAACGGCTGGTAGCCGTACTTGTCGGCCTTCATCGCCGCGGCCAGGTCCAGCACCTTGGACTGCTCGTCGGGGGTGAAATCCAGGTCGGTCAGGAAGTGGCGGGTTGCGCTCATGGTGTTAGTCCTTTGCTGTCGCAGGGGGTGGTCGCGAAGTTGCTGCCGGCCGCTAGCTGGCGGCGCTGATCAGCTGCGGCAGGGCCGCGATCAGGGTGCCCAGCTGCTCGGTGGTGATCACCAGCGGCGGGGCCAGGCGGATGGTCTTCTCGTCGGTGGCGTTCACGATGAATCCGGCATCCAGCGCCGCGGCGACCAGCTTCGGCGCGTTGGCGGCGGCCAGTTCGAAGGCGGTGAGCAGCCCGGCGCCGCGCACGGCGGCAATGCCCTCGACGCCTGCCAGCTGCTCGCGCAGCCAATCGCCGGTGGCGCGCACATGGGCCAGCAGGTTCTGGGATTCGATGGTGTGGATGACGGCCAGGCCGGCGGCGCAGGCCACCGGGTTGCCGCCGAAGGTGGTGCCGTGGTCGCCCGGGGCCAGCCAGCGGGTGTTCTCCTCGCCGAACACGATCATCGCGCCGATCGGGAAGCCTCCGCCCAGGCCCTTGGCCAGGGTCATCACGTCCGGGATCACCGGGGCCGAGGCGAAGAACGCCCCGGTGCGGCCCATGCCGGTCTGCACCTCGTCGAAGACCAGCAGGGCGCCGGCTTCGCGGGTGATGTCGCGGGCGGCCTGCAGGTACTGCGCGGAGAGCATCTTCACGCCGGCTTCGCCCTGGATCGGCTCGATGAAGACCGCCGCGACGGTTTCGTCCACCGCGGCACGCAGCGCGTCGATGTCCCCGGCCGGGATCCAGCTGACGTTTTCGGGCAGCGGGGCGAAGGGCGCGCGGTACTTTTCCTTGTAGGTCAGCGACAGCGCGCCCAGGGTGCGGCCGTGGAAGGAATGCTCCAGGGCGATCACCTTGGTGCGCGGGGCCTGCGGCGTGCCGGCGTTGCGCCGGGTCAGCTTCAGCGCGGCCTCATTGGCTTCGGTGCCGGAGTTGGCGAAGAAGACCTTGGAGCCGGCCGGGGCGGCGGAGATGTCCAGCAGCTTCTCGGCCAGCGCGATCTGGCTGGGGGAAGTGAAGAAGTTCGAGACATGGCCCAGGGTGGACAGCTGGCTGCTGATCACGGAAGCCAGCAGCGGGTGCCCGTGGCCCAGGGTGTTGACCGCGATGCCGCCGAGCAGATCCAGGTACTGGTTGCCATCGGCGTCCCAGACATGGCAGCCGGCCCCGCGCACCAGCACGCGCTGCGGGGTGCCGAAGACGCCGAGCAGGGAGCTGGAGTAGCGTTCGGCCAGGGCGGCCGAGGACAGCTGCGCCAGCCCGGCAGCTTCAGCGGTTCCAGCCAGGGCGGAGGAGGTGGTTTCAGCGGCGTGCTCGCTCACTTGGCGTCCTTCTTTTGTGCGGTGGCCGGGAGCACCTGGGTGCCCACGCCGGCGGTGGTGAAGATTTCCAGCAGCATCGAGTGCGGGGCGCGGCCATCGACGATGTGGGCCTGGCCTACGCCCCCGTCGACGGCTTTGAGGCAGGCGCCCATTTTCGGGATCATGCCCGATTCCAGCGACGGCAGCATGGTGCGCAGCTCGTCGTTGGTGATCGAGCTGATCAGCGAGGACTTGTCCGGCCAGGCGGCGTACAGGCCCTCCACGTCGGTGAGGATCACCAGCTTGGCGGCGCCCAGCGCGGTGGCCAGCGCGGCCGCGGCGGTATCCGCGTTGACGTTCAGCACCGCTCCGGTGGGCTCGCCGGATTCGTCGAATTCCGGGGCGACGGTGGAGATGACCGGGATCATCCCGGCATCCACCAGCGAGTCCACCTGGTCGGTGCGCACGGTGGTGACCTCGCCGACCAGCCCCAGGTCCACGGGCAGGCCGTCCACGACCGTGCCGGTGCGCACTGCCTGCAAGGTGGCGCCGTCCTCGCCGGACATGCCCACCGAGTAGGGTCCGTGCGAGTTGATCAGGCCGACCAGGTCGCGCTGCACCTGGCCGGTGAGCACCATCCGCACCACGTCCATGGCTTCGGGGGTGGTCACCCGCAGCCCGCCGCGGAATTCGGATTCGATCCCGAGGGTGTCGAGCATCCTGTTGATCTGCGGTCCCCCGCCGTGCACCACCACCGGGTTGATCCCGGCGTGGCGCAGGAACACGATGTCCTCGGCGAAGGCGCGGCGCAGATCGTCGTTGACCATCGCGTTGCCACCGTATTTGATGACCATCGTGGTCCCGGCGAAGCGCTGGATCCAGGGCAGCGCCTCGATGAGCGCTTCGGCCTTGGACTGGGCGATGCCCAGGTTGGTGCGGGCGGTGTGGGCCATGGGAGTGTTCCTAGTTTCTGCCTAGCTGGAGTAGGCGGAGTTCTCGTGGACGTAGTCGTGGGTCAGGTCGTTGGTCAGCACGGTGGCTTCCTCGGTGCCCGCGTTCAGGTCGATCTCGATCAACACGTTGCGTTCTTCGAGCGAAACCAGGCTGCGGTCCTCGCCCACCCCGCCGTTCTTGCAGACCATCACGGAGTTGATCGACACGTTCAGCTCATCGGGTTCGAACGCGGCCTTGGTGGTGCCGACCTCGGAGAGCACCCGGCCCCAGTTCGGATCCTTGCCGAAGACCGCGGTCTTGACCAGGTTGGAGCGCGAGACGGCCTTGGAGACTTCCAGGGCGTCGGCCTCGGTAGCGGCATTGAAGGTGCGGATCGCGATGGTGTGCTGCGCGCCCTCGGCGTCCTCGATCAGCTTCGCGGCCAGCTCGCAGCAGGCGTCGGTCAGCGCCGCGGTGAACTCGGCCAGGTCCGGGGCGGCGCCCGAGGCGCCGGAGGCCAGCAGCAGCACGGTGTCGTTGGTGGACATGCAGCCATCGGAGTCCGCGCGGTCGAAGCTCATCGCGGTGGCGGCGCGCAACGCGGCATCGGCCTGTGCGGAGGTCAGCACCGCATCGGTGGTGAGCACCACCAGCATGGTGGCCAGCGCCGGGGCGAGCATGCCCGCGCCCTTGGCCATGCCGCCGATGATGACCTGGCCGGAACCCGGTGCCCCGACGATGCGGGAGACCAGCTTCGGCACGGTGTCGGTGGTCATGATGCCCGCGGCGGCCGCATCGGCCGCGTTCTGGTCGTCGGCCAGCGCCCCGGCGGCAGCCTGGACCCCGGGCAGCAGCTTGTCCATGGGCAGCTGCATCCCGATCAGCCCGGTGGACGCCACGGCCACGTCGCCGGCGGAAACCGAGAGCAGCTGCGCGGCGTATTCGGCGGTCTTGTGGGTGTTCGCGAAGCCTTCGGCGCCGGTGCAGGCGTTGGCCCCGCCGGAGTTGAGCACCACGGCGTCGATGCGGCCGTCGGACAGCACCTGCTTGGACCAGTGCACCGGGGCGGCGGCCACGCGGTTGGAGGTGAAGACACCGGCGGCGGTGAACTGCGGGCCGAGGTTCTTGACCACGACCACGTCGTTCTTGCCGGTGGACTTCAGGCCTGCCGGGACGCCGGCGGCGGCGAAGCCCGCCGGTGCGGTGACCCCGGTGGCGGCAGCGGATGGGTGGGTGTTGGTGTGCGCGAGGCTCACGGTGCAACTCCTTGCATGAGCAATCCGGTGTTTTCTTCCAGTCCCAGTGCGATGTTCATCGACTGGACCGCGGCACCTGCGGTGCCCTTGGTGAGATTATCCAGTGCGGCGGTGACGATCACGCGGTTGGCGTGGGTGTCGAAGGCCAGCTGCAGCTGGACGTGGTTCGATCCCTGCACCGCCCCGGTGGTCGGCCATTGGCCCTCGGGCAGCAGGTGCACGAAGAGCTCGTCGGCATAGGCCGCGGACCAGGCTTCGCGCAGCTGCGCTTCGCTCACCTCGGGCTTGGCCTTGGCGGTGGCGGTGGTCAGGATGCCGCGCGGCATCGGGGCCAGGGTGGGGGTGAAGGAGACGGTGACCGGTTCGCCGGCGAGCTGGGAGAAGCCCTGCTCCATTTCCGGGATGTGGCGGTGGGACCCGCCCACCCCGTAGGTGCTCATCGAGCCCATGGTTTCGCTGCCCAGCAGGTTGGGCTTCAGCGACTTGCCGGCGCCCGAGGTGCCCGAGGCGGAGACGATAACCACGTCGTCGGCTTCCAGCAGGCCAGCGGCGAAGCCCGGAGCCAGGGCCAGCTGCGCGCCGGTCGGGTAGCAGCCCGGGACGGCCACGCGCTTGGTGCCCACCAGCTTTTCGCGCGCACCGGGAAGTTCGGGCAGGCCATAGGGCCAGGAGCCGGCATGCGCCGAACCGTAGAATTTCTCCCAGGCCTCGGCGGATTCCAGCCGGTGGTCCGCGCCGGCGTCGATGACCAGGGTGGATTCGGGCAGCGCCGCGGCCACGGCGGCCGATGCGCCGTGCGGCAGGGCCAGGAACACGACGTCGTGCCCGGCGAGGTTTTCCACGGTGGTGTCCAGCAGGACGCGATCGGCGAGCGCATGCAGGTGCGGGGCGATCGAGCCGAGCCGCTGCCCGGCCTGCGAATGCGCGGTGATCGCGCCAATCTCTACTTCTGGGTGGGCCGCGAGGATGCGCAGGACCTCGCCACCGGCGTATCCACTGGCGCCGGAAACAGCTACTGAAATCGTCATGACCAGATTCTACCGCGAAATATTCATGCACGCTAATAAATATTCATAAAATTCTTCGTCACGTAACCAGACATCCACCCCCAAGGTGCCCGTGCAGCGGCCCGAAGTCCTAAACTGGCCGTAAGACCGTCCCCGGCATCCAGCGCCGGGATCGAAACACGCAGCTAAGGAGCGCCGCACTATGCAGCAGCAAGCCATTCTGGTTCACGAACCGTCCGATGCCAGCGGATTGGTGCCGGGCGAGATCCCGGTCCCTGCCCCGGGCCCGGGCCAGCTGCTGGTGAAGGTCGCGGCCACCGGCGTGAACTTCATCGAGACCTACCAGCGCAGCGGCGTGTACACGGTGGACTACCCCTTCACCCCGGGCACCGAGTTCTCCGGCGTGGTGGAGCAGATCGGCGACGGCGTGCAGAATTACCAGGTCGGCGACCGGGTGGCCACCGCCTCCGGCTCCCGGGGCTACGCCCAGTACGCGCTGGTGGAGGCCAAGCGCGCGGGCAAGGTGCCCGATGCGGTGAACCTGAGCATCGCCGCCGCGCTGCCACTGCAGGGCATGACCGCGCATTACCTGGTGCATTCGAGCTACATGGTGCGCTCCGGCGATGTCGTCTTGACCTACGCGGGCGCTGGCGGCGTGGGCCTGATCCTCACCCAGCTGCTCAAGCTCAAGGGCGCCACCGTGATCACCACCGCCTCCACGCAGGAAAAGAAGGACCTGGCCAAGGCGGCCGGAGCCGACTACGTGGTGGATTACGACCAGGTGGCGGACACCGTCGCGCAGGTCACCGGCGGCGCGGGCGTGCACGCGGTCTACGACGGCATCGGCAAGGACACCTTCGAGACCTCGCTGGCAGCCCTGCGCCGGCGCGGCACCCTGGTGCTCTTCGGCGGGGCCAGCGGCCAGGTCCCGGACTTCAACCTGCAGCGGCTGAACGCCGGCGGTTCGCTGAGCGTGACCCGGCCGAAGCTCGATGACTTCCTGGCCACCGAGCAGGAGCTGCACTGGCGCTTCGGCGATATCTTCGGCTGGGTCGCCACCGGGGACATCGATGTGCGCATCGGCGCCGAGTTCCCGCTGGCCGAAGCCGCCGCGGCCCATGCCGCGCTGGAATCGCGCGCCACCACCGGCAAGGTCATCCTGGTTCCCTAGCGATGGCCGGGCATCCGCAGGCTGGGCATGCCGGCATCTGCCCCGAGAGCACCGGGGCGATGCCGGCATTCACCGCGCGCTCGTTGCTGCCGCCGGTCCGCAACAGTTGAGAGATGCATGACACTTCAATCAAATTTTTCCGCTCTTAACCCGTAACACGCTTTAATGGTGACTGGAACCCTTGCGTTCCACCCCTCCAGGATCCACTTCACTTCTGGGACGCTCTCCCCCAGCGACCCATCTTGCACTCTTAGTGAAGGGACGGATCCGATCAGCATGGACAACGAACGAACTCCAGCGCCGGATGCACCAATCCATCCACCCCAGTTCCCCTCCGGAACCCTGGCGCCGGCTGCGCGCACCCTTATGGACATCCTGCAGGCCACCGCCCAGGCTCATCCCGATGCGCCGGCCATTGACGACGGCGAACGCGTAGAGAGCTACGCGGAGCTGCTCGAAGAGGTCAAGAACAAGGCCCGGCGGCTGCATGCCCAGGGCCTGGGCGCCGGCGACCGCATCGGCGTGCGCGTTGAATCGGGCACCCGGCACCTGTATGAATGGATCCTCGCGATCATGTGGGTTGGGGCCGCCTATGTCCCGGTCGATGCCGATGACCCCGACGAGCGCGCCAAGACCGTGTTCACCGAGGCCGAAGTCGCGGGCATCATCAAGGGACGCGATACCGTCGTGGCCGATAGCCAGCGCCCCAAGCCCTTTGCGAACCCGCGAATGCCTGGACTGGAAGATGACGCATGGATCATCTTCACTTCCGGTTCCACCGGCAAGCCCAAGGGCGTCGCGGTCACCCACCGTTCGGCAGCGGCCTTCGTGGATGCCGAAGCGAAGATGTTCCTGCCCGGCGATCCGCTGAACACCACCGACCGGGTGCTCGCCGGACTGTCGGTCGCCTTCGATGCCTCCTGCGAGGAAATGTGGATCGCCTGGCGCAACGGCTCCTGCCTGGTCCCGGCCCCGCGCGCCCTGGTGCGCAGCGGCATGGACCTGGGCCCGTGGCTGATTTCCCGTTCCATTACCGCCGTTTCCACCGTGCCCACCCTGGCGGCGCTGTGGCCGGCGCAGGCCCTGGACTCGGTGCGCCTGCTGATTTTCGGCGGCGAGGCCTGCCCGCCGGAACTGGCCGGGCGGCTAGCCACCGAAGGCCGCGAAGTCTGGAACACCTACGGACCGACCGAAGCGACCGTGGTAGCCTGCGGCGCCACCATGGACGGCAGCGTGCCGGTACGCATCGGCCTGCCGCTGGACGGTTGGGATCTGGCGGTGGTTGATACCGAGGGGATCCCGGTCGCCGAGGGCGAATCCGGGGAGCTGATCATCGGCGGCGTGGGCCTGGCCCGCTACCTGGATCCGGAAAAGGATGCCGAGAAGTACGCGCCGATGCCCACCTTGGGCTGGGAGCGGGCCTACCGCTCGGGCGATATGGTCATCAATGACCCGCTGGGCCTGATCTTCATCGGCCGCGTGGATGACCAGGTGAAGATCGGCGGTCGGCGTATCGAGCTGGGCGAAATCGACGCCGCGCTCAACTCCCTTCCCGAAGTTTCTTCCGCGGCGGTAGCGGTACGCGAGACCGCCACCGGCAACAAGGTCCTGGTCGGCTACCTGCAGGCAGCGGAAAACTATGATCTGGGGGCAGCGCGCACCCGCTTGCTTGCCGACCTGCCGGCGCCGATGGTGCCGATCCTGGCGGTGATGGGCAGCCTGCCGATGAAGACCAGCGGCAAGGTGGACCGCAATGCGCTGCCGTGGCCGTTGCCGGGCGCCGAACTGGCTGCCGAGGGCTCCGGCCTGCCCGAACTCGATGAGACCGGGCAGTTTCTTGCCGAAGCTTGGCGCGGCGCGCTGGGCGCTTCGGCCGCCGGCCTGGACGCCGATTTCTTCGCTTCCGGTGGCGGGTCGCTGGCCGCGGCCCAGCTGGTTTCGGCACTGCGTGCCCGCTACCCTGACCTGACCGTCGCGCAGCTCTACGACTACCCGCGTTTTGGCGCACTGCTCGAATACCTCGGCGGCCAGCAGCAATCCGTGACGCCGGCGCAGCCGCGCACGGTCGAGCGCACCCAGCGGGGAACCCAATGGGCGCAGTCCCTGGCCGCCGGGCCGCTGTTCATCCTCTCGGGCCTGCGCTGGTTCACCTACCTCATGCTCGGACACCTGTTGCTGGTGTTCCTCGGTGTTTTCGAGGCGCACCTGCCGACCCCGTGGTACGTGCTTGCCGGCCTCTGGCTGGTCTTCGTGACCCCGGTAGGGCGCATGGGCCTGTCCATCGCGGCCACGAAGCTCTTGCTCCGCGGCTTGAAGCCGGGGACCTACCCCCGCTCGGGTTCGGTGCACCTGCGCCTCTGGCTGGCCCAGCACATCGCCGACGTGGTCGATCCGGTGTCCCTGGCGTCCGCTCCGCTGCTGCCTTGGTATGCGCGGATGCTCGGTGCGCAGATCGACCGCACCGCGACCATGCACACCCTGCCACCGGTCACCGGCATGCTGCGAGTCGGCCCCGGAGCCTCCATCGAGCCCGAGGTGGATATCTCGGGCTACTGGATCGACGGGGACAAGCTGCACGTGGGCACCATTGAGATCGGCGCCCACGCCTCCATCGGCGCCCGCAGCACCCTGGCCCCCGGGGCAGCCATCGGTGCGCACACCATCGTTGAAGCGGGATCCGCGGTCTACGGCCAGGCCCGGAGCCATTCCCGCTATGCCGGTTCGCCGGCGCAGCGCGAAGGCAAGGCCAAGCCGAAGTGGCCAACGCAGGAACCGGAGCACAAGGCGCTGCCCCGTATTCTGGGCGGCATCGGTTCCATGGCGTTGAACCTCGCACAGTGGCTTCCGGTGATTGCCGCGTTGCTGGCCATAGCCCCGGTACTTGGCAGCGCGCAATCGCTGGCCGGGATCGGCTGGCGGTTCATTCCGGCCGTGCTGCTGGGCGCCACCGTGTGGTTCTTGGCCACCATGGTGCTGACCATCGCCATTGTCCGCCTGCTTTCCATCGGCCTGGCAGAGGGGTGGCATCCGGTCACTTCCCGCGTTGGCTGGCAGGCCTGGGCTACCGAACGCGTCTTGGATACCGCCCGCGACCTGCTCTTCCCGCTCTACGCCTCGCTCTTCACCCCGATCTGGCTGCGCCTGCTCGGTGCCAAGGTGGGCCGCGACGTGGAGATCTCCACGGTGCTGCTGATTCCGAAGATGACCACCATTTCCTCGGGTGCGTTCCTGGCCGATGACACCATGGTTGCTTCCTATGAGCTCGGTGGCGGCTGGATGCACATTGCCCCGGTTCGCGTGGGCAAGAAGGCCTTCTTGGGCAACTCCGGCATCCTGCATGCCGGGCGCCGGGTGCCCAAGCGCTCGCTGATCGCGGTGCTGTCGGCCACGCCGAAGAAGATGAAGGCCGGCACCTCGTGGATCGGCTCGCCCCCGCACAAGCTGCGCCGCACCACCGTGGAAGGCGAATCGGATCTGACCTACCGCCCAACCCTGAAGCTCAAGGCGATGCGGGCGGGGTGGGAGCTGACCCGTGGCCTCGCGGTGTTCACCACGGTCGGAATTGCCGGCGGCGTGCTTTGGGCGCTGTCCGCCTTGACCGTCTACTTCAACCCGCTGGTCGCGATCCTGCTTTCCGGCGCGGTGCTGGTCCTGGCCGGAGCAGTCGCCGCCCTGGTGGCGGTCGCCGCCAAGTGGCTGGTGGTTGGCGTGATTCGCCCGGGCGAGCACGCATTGTGGAGTTCCTTCATATGGCGCACCGAAATGGTGGATTCCTTCACCGAGCTGGTCTGCGCCCAATGGTTCGCCCGCTTGGCTTCGGGCACCCCGGCCTTGGTCTGGTTCCTGCGCGCGCAGGGGGCAAAGATCGGCCATGGCGTGTGGTGCGAGAGCTACTGGTTCCCGGAAGCGGACCTGGTGACATTGGAAGACCACGCCACGGTGAACCGCGGCAGTGTCCTGCAAACCCACCTGTTCCACGACCGGATCATGTCCATCGACGCGGTGTCCCTGGGCGCCGGGGCAACGCTCGGCCCGCACAGCGTCATCCTGCCCGCCGCGCGGATCTCCGAAGGCACCACCACCGGGCCAGCCAGCCTGGTGCTGCGCGGCGAGGTGCTTCCGGCAAATACCTACTGGCGCGGTAATCCGGCGGTACGCTGGAACATCGAACCCGAGACCAAAGCCGAGCAACCGGCTGACCAACAAGCCTGAGGATTCCCCGCCGATGCCCCACCACATACTCGATGAGTACACCAAGCACCATGGGTCCCCGACGTACACGGTGGAGCACTATGACCTGTCGTTGGTCATCAAGCTCGCCAGCAACCTGCTCGATGGCCGGGCCATGCTGCGCATCCGCGCCGTGGAGGATATCAATGAGGTCGCGTTGAACCTCAGCGGCTTGAAGATCATCAAGGCCACCTGCCAGGGGCGCAAGGTGCCGGTGGCCAAGAAGCACCACCGGATGGTCGTTTCCCTGCCAGCAGTGGTGAAAGCCGGCGAGCGCGTGGAGCTGAACCTGCGCTATGCCGGCAGCCCGCAGGCAGAAAACGGGCTGTGGGGCGAGCTTGGCTGGGAAGAGCTCACCGATGGCATCCTGGTCTCCGGCCAGCCAGTAGGCGCCTCGACCTGGTACCCGTGCAACGACCACCCCAGCCACAAGTCCAGCTACCGCTTCGAGATCTCGGCGGATGCCGGCTACCGCGTCGTGGCCAATGGCCAGCTGGTGGACCATCGCCGTTCGGCCAGCCGCGAGATGTGGGTCTACGAGCAGCGTGAGCCGATGGCCAGCTACCTCGCCACCGTGCAGATCGGCCGTTATAGCCAGATTCCTTTCGATGAAGGCGGCCACCTGGTGGCCTACTCGGTTCCGGGAACCGAGGTGCCGGTGCGCGGCGCGTTCGCGAAGCAGACGGCGATGGCCGAGCTGTTCGAGCGGAAATTCGGCCCGTACCCGTTCGAGAGCTACAAGATCGTCGTGGTCGATGACGAACTGGAGATCCCGCTCGAAGCCCAGGGCCTGAGCATCTTCGGCAAGAACCACTTGTCGCTGCAGTGGGAAGACCAGCGCCTGATCGCCCACGAGTTCGCGCACCAGTGGTTCGGCAACTCCCTGACTCCGGGGCGCTGGAAGGATATCTGGCTCAACGAGGGTTTCGCTTGCTTCAGCGAATGGGTGTACTCCGAAAAAGCCCAGGTGATGGCGTTGGACGAGCGTGCCCGCCACGCGTGGGCCCTGCTCGAAGGCTTGCCGCAGGACATCATGGTCGGGGACCCCGGGCCCCAGGACATGTTCGATGACCGGGTGTACAAGCGCGGAGCGCTGGCCCTGTATGCGCTGATGCGGCGGTTGGGCGAAACGGACTTCTACACGATGCTTCGCCAATGGACCGCCACGCATCAGCATTCGACGGTGAGCACGCAGAAGTTCGCTGACCTATTGGGCCACTACGCACCGGCGGAAGAGATCCAGGCCATCCTGGACGCATGGCTGTTTTCCGAGGCGCTTCCGCCCTTCCCTGCCTGATCGGCGCACGGCGCCATGATGTTCCGGCCAGGTCCGCAGGGCTGTTGTCCTTCATCACAAACAACCCTCTGGCTTGGTCTTGTTCAGCATTTGTTCACAAGCTGTTCACCGGATGGCTCTACGGTCATTGCATGACTGTAGAGATCCCCCTGCTCGATGAAGCCTTCCAGGGCTATTCCGTCCTCGATAACGACGATGACGATCCGGTGCTGGTCCGCGCCGATGGAAGCATCGTCGATACCTGGCGGGAGAACTACCCGTATTTCCAGAAACTGGATCGCGCCACCTACGAGGCTGAAAAGCGGGCACTGCAGATCGAACTGCTGAAACTGCAGAAATGGGCGAAAGCCCATGGCCGCCGGATCATGATCGTTTTCGAAGGCCGCGATGCGGCCGGCAAAGGCGGCACGATCAAGCGTTTCACGGAACACCTGAACCCGCGTGGCGCCCGCGTGGTGGCCTTGGAAAAGCCGAGCGAGCGCGAGTCCACCCAGTGGTACTACCAGCGCTATGTGCAGCACTTCCCGTCGGCTGGCGAGATCGTGCTCTTCGACCGCTCCTGGTATAACCGTGCCGGCGTCGAACGCGTGATGGGATTTTGCACCGAAACCCAGGTGGACCACTTCCTGGAGCAGACTCCCGCCTTCGAGAAGATGGTCGTCGACGAGGGCATCGACCTGGTGAAGTTCTGGTTCTCGGTGTCCGCCAGCGAGCAGCTGACCCGATTCACCATCCGCCGCATCGATCCGGTGCGCCAGTGGAAGCTCTCGCCCATGGATCTCGAGTCCCTGGATAAGTGGGAAAAGTACACCCAAGCCAAAAAGGAAATGTTCCTCAAGACCGATACGGAGCATGCCCCGTGGACCGTGGTGAAGTCCAACGACAAGAAGCGCGCCCGGTTGCAGGCGATGCGCCACGTGCTGAACCTTTTCGAGTACAAGGGCAAGGACCACCACTTAGTGGGCTCCCCCGATCCGAAAATCGTGGGCCGCGCGGCCAAGGTGATTACCCACGGCGAAGAATTCTAGATCCGTTCCCGGTGCACCGCTGCTAGGGAACGATGACGCAGGTGCCCAGCAGCCCTTGGCCGCGCGGTCCTTCGGCGATCCAGCGACCGCTCATCGATGCGAGAGCATGCTGCGCGGCAACCGGTCCCGTAGCCCGGATTCCGGCATGGAAACGGCGGGACTGCGCATCGACGCGAATCTCGCATTCCAGGAAATCCAGCCACTGCCTGGTCAGCGGGAACCACGCCTTGAAGATGCTTTCCTTGGCGCTGAAAATCAGCCGGTCCCAGGCGATGCCCGGATGGTGCGCCGATAGCTCGGCGGCCATCACCTGCTCTTCGGGAAGCAAGATGATGTCGAGGATTTCTGCCGGCAGCGGAGCATGCAGTTCGGCGTCGATGCCAAGGCCGCGAATATCGCTGGTGGAGGCTACTGCCGCTGCACGGAAGCCAGCGCAATGGGTCATGCTCCCCACCACGCCAGCTGGCCAGATCGGTGCCCGTTTTTGATCTGGAACCAAGGCAACGCCCGCATAGCCCAGTTGTGCCAGCGCTCGGCGAGCGCAGACACGGACAGTACGGAATTCCTGCTGCCGCTCAGGCACCGCCTCGGCGATGTACCGTTCTTCTTCCCCGTAGGATCGGCCGTCTTCCAGCTCGGTACGCGACTGGACCAAATGTACCGAAGACGGCAGCAGCTCTGCGAAGATATCGTTGCCTTCCATCAGAAGCGCGAAGATCCGCCAGCGCCGGAGAAGCTTCCGCCACCAGAGTATCCGCCGGAGACTCCGCCCGACGAGCTCGCTGCTTCACGCGACTCAGCCACTGCGCTGACGCCCGCGGAATATCCGTGGTGGTAGCCACCCACGCGCCAATACATCGATGCGGGATTCAAAACGTCCAGGATGGTGCCGGAACGGCCGTCATATGCCCCGGATTCATAGCGGGATTTCTTCAATGCCGATTGCATGTCGGCCTTCTCTTCGGCACTTTCCGCATACACTTCGATTTGAGCTTGGGCGAAGACATCCAGCTTTTCGGTCAATTCGGCACGCAACTCCGATAATCCATCGAGCGCTTGATCCACCGTGATCGATTCTTTCTTCAGCTGCACTGACAATTCGCCGAGCTGCCTGGTTGCCATTTCCCGGTAGGAAGCCAAGGCGGCCGCGCTGCCCATCAGTTCCGGCTCTACGTCGTTGAGCAACTCCCTGATCTCGTCGAGGTCCTCTTCTAGCGGCTCGGTCTGTGCATGCCACGCCTCTTCCCAGGATGCTGAACGGGTATAAAGCGCCGCCGCGGCAATGATGGCGTCATCGGTCAGGTCCAGGGACTGCGCTGTTTCGCGGAATTCCTTGGCGAAGCGAACGCCTTCGGAGCCGGACCGCTCCTTCTTGCCCGAGTCTTCCAGTGCCTGCTGCGCTGCAAAACAAGCACGGTATTTGGCCATGAACTTGGTGAAGCGCTGCTCCAGCTCGGCTGCATGCCCTGAAGCCGACGGCAGCGTACGAGCCGCCAATTCGGTTTCTTCCAGATCCATCGTGACGTTGGTCAGGTGCAAGGTCCCCTGATGCAGTTCTTCCGCGAAAGTTTTCCGACGCGTTGACCGAGTGTGCAGTGCGACGCCGCCGATAATGGCAGCCACGAGGCCTCCGACGCCCGTGGATATCCACAAGGCCGGGTGCTGGTACCAGGGCCGATTCATGATCACGGCCGCCTGATCGGCTACCGCAATGACGCCGTCGGTCCACCGGGATAGATTGAAGTCGTCGTAGCCGGCTTCGTGGATGCTCTCCATGGAGCTCTCTGAGACCTTGCGGTCTTCGCCGAAGTACGTGCCGATCTGTCCATCTCCTTCTCCTTCGATGGACAAGGTGATGATGAACAGGCCGTCGGCCCAGTAGTCGCCGTAGTCTTCGGGCTTTCCTGATATCCATTCCGGATGGGATGACTTGGCGTATTCCAGCGTCTTGGTGTTGATGTCATCGGAGTATTCTCCGTTGCGGGCGTAGATTGCCACATCCGTGGGCTCGTTGAAATCGAGCTCGTCCAGTGCGTCACGCAGCCGCTGCTCATTGAGCTTGCCGGTGGAATCCTCGATGGTGACCGATTCCAGGTTCTGCCCGGCCACGACCTGCACACCGGTGGCAGCTTGCGCGGCAGGCAGGGCGCCAGCCAGCCCCAAGGAAAGTGCCGCTGCGGTACCGGCTATTCGAATGCTCCGGGTTCGTGGGCCCACGATGCGTCTCCTTCTTTCGAGTTCCGGGTTATCTCCGGCTGATGGCCTTTCTCCTATCCTAGCGAGCCGGGGTGTGGCATCGATCATCCTTAAGACGGCTTTCGGCGCATTGGGGCCGCAACGCGCTTGTTCCAACCGGGATTCGCCGAAAAGTGATGGATTCCTCAAGCAGGTGCATTGCATGCCTATTCATGCCTGATCAACGGATGGGAATCCTCCGGGCATGGGAGGAAAAAATGATCGATTGGTTTGAACTGGACAGCACCGCACCAAATTCGGGGCTAAAATTGCAGAATGACTAGCATTGACGATTCCGGGGCATCCGTCCTTTCAGAACCAGAGCGCGAGATCCTCACTTGGGACACCTTCGGTGAAGCTTCCCGCGAACTGGCACAGACCATTGTCGACGACGGCTTCGAGCCGGACATCGTTCTGGCAGTAGCACGAGGCGGCCTGCTGCTGGCCGGCTCGATTTCCTACGCTCTGGGCGTCAAGGCCTGCGGTGCGCTGAACGTGGAGTTCTACACCGGCATCGGCACCGTCCTGCCGGAGCCAGTGGTTCTTCCTCCAATGCTGGACGATGGCCACCTGCGCGACAAGAAGATCCTGATCGTTGACGATGTCTCCGACTCCGGCCGCACCCTTGAAAAGGTTGTCGATCTGGTGTCCGCCTGGGGCGCCGAGGTCAAGACCGTCTGCCTGTACACCAAGCCGCGCACCATCATGGTCCCGGATTACGAATGGCGCCGCACCGACAAGTGGATTACCTTCCCATGGTCGGATCTGCCACCAGTTACCGCTGGCGCAGCCAAGTAAAGTACTTGAATATCAGCAGGGAACGGCGAGCTTTCGCCGTTCCCTGCTTTTGTTTTGAAGCTACTGCCGCGGGCGCAGGTCCAGGCTGAATCCGGGGCATTGCGGAAAGTCCCCGGTGAAGTCGGCTTCCATCCCGAAGGACTCGTAGAAGAACTACGGCCAATGAAACAAGTTTGCGCGCGCTTCGTTCCCGCATAGGCTGAACCCATGGGTCCTTCACTGCTGCTAACGCCAATGACCGAGGCGGATGCAGATTTCGTTGCGCGCCTGGCTGCAGACGAACGCGTCATGGCCCATATCGGCGACGGAAGCACCTGGAGCCTGGAGTACACCGCGCAACGCGTGGATCATGCCCTGAGCAGTCCGGAGATCTCCTGGTTTATCGCGCGCCGCCAGAATTCTCCGGTTGGACTTTTCACCACTACCGAACGCAGGCATGCCACCGAAATCGGCTATTGGATCGCCCCGGAATGCTGGGGCCAAGGCTTGGCGAAGGAAATAGTCAGCGAGGGGCTCGCGCAATTGCAGGAAACCGGTCGAAGCGCATTTATCGCTCGTGCCGATGCCTCGAATATCGCCTCGCTGAAAGTGCTTGCCCGTTACGGGTTCATCGCGCAGGCGAAGGAAGGCCCTGGGCTCATAACGTTGACACGGGTTCTTCCCACTGTACCGGTGCCACCTGCCAGCTAGGGCGTGTAGGTTTCCGATGGGCGGAGCCTATCGGGTGCTTCTTCCTCTACCGTAGCGCTCGGGGTCGCCGGTTCTTCGAGGTGGGTTCCGGCGCCACGCTGGATAAACAGCACCGCTGCCCAGCCTGCCGCGATGAGGACGGCAACGGCCAGGATCCCGAGGAAGAACACCAGCAGCACAGCACCGCATGAACGCAATCCCTTCACTTCAAGCCTCTTCCCTCATCTAGTCGCCTTGTCGGGATATCCCAGATCAAGTGTAGTCCTCAACCTGGCCAACCCGGGCATGGCGACAAAGCAAAATGCCCTGCCGCTTCCCGATCATCGGGAGAGCAGCAGGGCATCTGGCAGGCCGAAAGCCTAGCGCTGGGAAGCGCCGAACTTCTCGGTAGCCGCAGCCACCGCGGCGGCACGAGCCTCGGAGGCCTCGTCGGCGGTCAGGGTGCGGTCGGCGGCACGGAACCTCAGGCCGAAGGCCAATGACTTCTTGCCGTCTTCGATGCCCTGGCCCTGGTACACGTCGAACAGCGCGATGTCTTCGAGCAGTTCACCGGCGCCTTCGCGAAGGGCGGCAAGCACATCTCCAGCCACGACGTCCTGGTCGACAACCAAGGCCACGTCCTGGGTAGCCAGCGGCTGGGCGGACAGGTGCTGCTGGGCAACAACCACTGCAGGTGCAGCAGCCATCAGTGCGGCAGCATTCAGTTCCATGGCCACGGTACGTGCTGGCAGGTCCTGGTCCTTGAGCAGCTGCGGGTGCAGTTCACCGGCGTAGCCAACGACCTGCCCGGAAACCTTCAGTACTGCAACACGGCCCGGGTGGAAGGCCTGGTGGCTGCCCTGGGCAACCTCAAGCTCAACGCCGAGGACATCTGCTGCGCAGTGCGCCGCATCCAGCGCGTCGGCCCAGTCCCAGGCACGCGGTGCGAAGCCGGCCGCAGCCGATGCTTCGCGGCCGGTGAGAACCGCGGCCAGGTGCCATGGCTGGTCAGGGACGCCGTTGAACAGTTCGGCCAGGACCTCATCGCTTGGCTTTTCACCTAGCGGAGGCAGAACCGAGGAACCCAGCTGCGTACCTGGCAGGAAGACGAGGCCGCCTTCATACAGTGCCAGGTCGCGGAAGCCACGGCCGATGTTGCGGCGAGCGGTTTCCAGCAAGCCCGGCAGCAGCGAGGTGCGCAGGAAGCGGAATTCCTTGGAAATCGGGTTGGCCAGCGAAATGGCCTTGACCTCGGTACCGGCTTGCGCAGCACCAAAGGTGCTGTTCTGCGCTTCGGAAACGAATGGGTAGTTCAAGACCTCGGTCAGCCCTGCATCTGCCAAGCCCTGCAGCAGGCGGCGGCGCTGGGACTGGGCGCGGGTCAGGCCACGGCCCGGAGGGGCCACAGGCAAGGTCGCCGGGATCTTGTCATAGCCGACTACACGGGCTACTTCCTCGACCAGGTCTTCCTTGATGTCCAAATCCGGGCGCCAGCTTGGTGCGGTGACCAGGAAGCCCTCGGCGTTCTGCTCAACGCTCGCGCCGATGCCTTCCAGCGCGGTGATGGTCTGCTCATCGGTGTAGTCCACGCCGATCAGGGCTCCAGCGAAACCTGCCGGCAGCTGGATCTGGGTGTCGGAAGGAATCTGGCCCGCGTCGGTGGCCTTGGTGGTTTCGGTGCCGCCGGCCAACTGCACCAGCAGGTCCACGGCACGCTGGGCCGCGATTTGCATGATGCGTGGGTCCACGCCACGCTCGAAGCGCTTGGAGGCTTCGGAAGGCAGCTTGTGGCGACGGCGCGAACGGCCGATGGACACGGTGTCGAAGTGCGCGGCTTCGATCAGCACGCGGCTGGTCGAATCCGAGACCTCGGTGGCCGCGCCGCCCATGACGCCGGCAATGCCAATGGCGCCGGACTCATCGGTGATCAGCAGGTCCTCGACCGACAGCTCGCGTTCCTTGGCATCCAAGGTCACCAGCTTTTCGCCGGCGTTGGCGCGGCGCACGGTAATCGCACCGGCAAGCTTGTCAGCATCGTAGAAGTGCAGTGGCGCGCCGAGTTCCAGCATGACGTAGTTGGAGATATCGACTACCAGCGAGATCGAGCGCATGCCGGCCAGCTGCAGGCGCGAAGCCATCCAGCGCGGGGTCGGGAGGCTCGGGTTGATGCCGGAGACCTCGCGGGTCACGAAGCGGGTGCAGCCCGGTACGCCGTAGATCGGCGCTTCGTCGCGGAGAACTACTTCATGGCCGGCTTCGGTGGCTTCCGAAACGGTCACGATCGATGCGGGATCGGTGAAGGAGGTGCCGGTGGCCAGCGCGTATTCGCGCGCTACGCCGCGGATCGAGAAGCAGTAGCCGCGGTCCGGGGTCACGTTGATCTCCGCCGCCTGGTCATCCAGGCCGAAGAGCTCGAAGACGTCGGTGCCCAGTTCCGGGTCCAGGCCCAGCTTGGACAGGACCATGATGCCGTCGTGGTCTTCGCCGATGCCCAGCTCGCGGGAGGAAGCGATCATGCCCGCCGAGGTGTGGCCATAGGTCTTGCGCGGGGAGATCTTGAAGTCCCCTGGCAGCACGGCGCCGGGCAGGGTGACAACGACCTTGTCGCCTTCGACGAAGTTGTGCGCACCGCACACGATCCCCTGCACGCCCGAGGGGTCGATGCCCTTGCCGGTCAGGGTCTGCTCGGCGCCTTCTGGAACCACGCGAACCTGGCACCAGTTGATGGTCTTGCCATTGGAGGCAACTTCCTTTTCCAGGGAAATCACCTGGCCGACCACGATGGGGCCCGAGAGCTCATCGCTTGGACGGTGGACATCTTCTTCTTCGAGGCCGACCTTGACCAGGTCTGCCATGACGTCTTCAGCCGATGCGTCGGCTGGTACCTGCGCGTATTCGCGCAGCCAAGATAGTGGAATACGCATTGCTTAGATCTCCATCCCGAAGTGCTGGCTGAAACGGATGTCGCCCTCGATCATGTCGTGCATGTCTGGGACATCGTTGCGGAACATGAGCGTGCGCTCGATGCCCATGCCGAAGGCGAAGCCGGAGTACTCTTCGGGATCAATGCCAGCTGCGCGCAGCACGTTCGGGTTGATCATGCCGCAGCCACCCCACTCGATCCAGCGCGGTCCGCCCTTGGCACCTGGGTGCCAGATGTCCAGCTCTGCCGATGGCTCGGTGAACGGGAAGTAGGCAGGGCGCAGGCGGATCTGCGCTTCGGCACCGAACATCTGCCGGGCGAAGTGCTCCAGGGTGCCGCGCAGGTCGGCCATGGTCAGGCCCTTGTCCACGGCCAGGCCTTCGAACTGGTGGAAAACCGGGGTGTGGGTGGCATCGAGCTCATCGGTGCGGAAGGTGCGCCCAGGGCACAGCACGTAGACCGGCACATCGCGCTCGAGCATCGAGCGGACCTGCACCGGGGAGGTGTGGGTACGCAGCACCAGGTGCGCGTCGGCAGGCTCCACGAAGAAGGTGTCCTGCATTTCGCGGGCAGGATGGTCCGGCTTGAAGTTCAGCGCGTCGAAGTTGAACCATTCGGATTCGACTTCCGGGCCCTCGGCGATTTCCCAGCCCATGCCGACGAAGATGTCGGATACACGGTCCTGCAGGACCGAGAGCGGGTGGCGGGCGCCAACGCTGCGGCGGCGGGCGGCCGCGGTGACATCCACGGTTTCTTCGACCAGGATGCGGGCGGCTTCGGCTTCTTCGAGCACGGTGGTGCGGGCAGCCAGGGCCTTGTTGACCCGTCCGCGGGCACCGCCGACGAGCTTGCCGGCAACAGCCTTCTGGGTCTTGTCCAGCTTGCCGATCTGGCGGTTGGCCAGGGACAGCGCGGACTTCTCGCCGGTGTGGGCCAGGCGCGCTTCCTTCAGCTCGTTCAGGTCGCCAGCGGCCTGGATGGCTGCCAGGGCGGCATCGACCGCGCCCTGGATGCCGGCTTCATCGGTTGGGTGCGGAACATTGGACTCCCCGACAGGAGCTTGTTCAGTTGTCTGATCAGACATGGGATCGATCGATCCTTACTCTTATCTTGTACTTACGCGTAGAACACTTTGCTTCCATTCTATGGCTAAGGGCCCGTGATCGTTTCACCGATGACGGGCCCTTGGCGTGAAGCTTCTTACCTTGAAGCAGGATTGCTGCTAATTAATGCGATTCCTTGGCACCCTTTGGCGCGAAAGCGGCAACGAAGACGAAGGTCAAAACCAGCAGCGCCCCGCCGAATACTGCGGAGTAGAACATGGTGTGGTCGACCTTGGCGGTGGCCTGGTAGGCGGCGGCGCCCTTGATCATGTCGAAGGTGACGGTGTGGTGCTCGACGGTGCCCGGGGTGTGCGAGGTGACTGCGCCGGGGAAGGTGACGTGCAGGTTCGCTTCGGTGAAGGAAGAATCCACGGTGGCTTTGTCGCCCGGCATCGAGAAGGAGTATTCCTTCCCGTCATCGCCCAGGTTGATTTCGAAGCCGAAGACGCGGAATGCGTCAGCCAGCTGGACGTAGGTCATCGGGCTGGTGGTTTCAAAGCGCAGGCCGACGTTTTCGCCATCATCGATGTTGCTGTAGCTCCACTGGTCCCCCAGCTGCTGTTCCATCATTTCGATGTCGATCTGGCTCTCGAGGACTTCTTCAAAGCTGACGCCATTGAGCGTCGACTTGTGCAGGGTCAGCTGCATGGCCCCGGCGACCTTGTCTTTGCCCAAGACGTCGACTTCTGCGTTCATGTTGACGCAACCAGAAAGTGCTAGGACGGCGGCGAAGGCCAGAGCGATAACGCTCATAAATCGCTTCACGAAAAGTGCTCCTCAAAATATCGGCTATAGGCACAGTGCCAGAAGTTGGCGCGGTAACAAGCTTACGGGTGTTTAGTGCTGCGCCCCGGCACGTGCCTGGGCCAGGCATGCCGCCACGATCGGCGCATCGGCTGGAATCCACGGGACGACGGCGGACAGCGAGTCATCGAGTTCCAGCCAGGCCAGCTGGTCATGCCCGTCCAGGGTCGCTGGCTCGCCCTCGGTGATCTGGGCGAACCATATGCGCATGGCGGCCTTCTCGTTCAGCTGCCACCCTTGGGGATGCGGGCCTGGGATGGGCGCGCCAAGACGCATCTGCACCCCGAGTTCCTCGCGCAGCTCGCGGTGCACGGCCTGGACTTCGCTCTCGCCGGGTTCGACTTTTCCACCAGGGAATTCCCAGAGCCCGGCAAGGGCTTGAGGGCGGTTGCGGCGCGCGGCCAGGAGCTTGGTGGGCCGGGCCAGGTCATCGACGATGGCCACGGCAACAATTTGCTTGAGTTCAGCTGCCATGGGAGTCCAGTGCGCTCCGATTCGCTGAGCGCTGGGCGCGGGCCGAAGCGTACAGGCAGACGGTGGATGCGGTACCCACGTTCAGGGATTCGGCAACACCGTAGAGCGGCACGGCCACGCGGTAGTCGGCGGCGTCCTTCTCGTGCTCCTCCAGCCCCTGGCCTTCATTGCCGAACAGCCACAGGGTTGGCGCTTCCAGCACCGGCTGTGCTTCTGGCGCTTCGGTGCCTGGCTGGCTTGCACGCAGCACGGCGGCATCCTGCAGGGTGTCCAGGTTGTGGGCAGCATAGCCGTCGGCGGCCAGGATCTGGCTTCCGGTGGTCTTCGCGGCGGCGACCAGGTGGTCGAATTCGATGTTGTTCAGCACCGGTACGTGGAACAGCGAGCCGGCGGTGGAGCGCACGGCCTTCGGGTTGTAGATATCCACGCTGCCCTTGGTCAGGATCACCGCATCGGCTCCGGCGGCATCGGCGGCACGCAGGATGGTGCCGGCATTGCCCGGGTCCTGGATGCGGCAGAGCACGGCGATCAGCTTCGGCTTGGTGTCCAGCACCTCGCTCAGCTGCGGCTGGGACATGGCGACCACGGCAAGAATGCCCTGCGGGGTCTGGGTGTCAGCCATGGCGTGCAGCACTTCGCCGGTGACGATGCGGGTTGGAACCTTGGCGCTATCGAGCAGCTGCACGAATTCTTCGTGGCTCTCCAGAAAGCCGCCGACAACATAGACGCCCTGGACCAGGTTGTCGTCCTCCAGATGGGCCTTGAGTGCTTCGCGTACCGCCTGCGGGCCCTCAACGAGGTATTCGCCGGTGGCTTCGCGCCCCTTGCTCTTGGCCAGACGCGCGATGGCCTTGACTCGTTCGGCGCGTGGATTGGACATCACTTCTGGAGGAAAACTGCTCATGTCTCGAGAATACCGGTAGAAACACGCAAAGGGCGGGTCCGCGCTGTGCGCGGGACCCACCCTTCGGTGTGATCTGTCCTACCTGAGCCTCAGCTCAAAGGGAGAAGAGATTTACTTCATCTGCTGACGGGATTCGCCGCCAGCTGGTTCGAAGCCTGCAGCCTTGGCAGCTTCGATGGAGTTGAACCAGAACTCGGCTTCGGTCTGGTCGTACCAGGTCGAGCCTGGAACGTGGTACTTGTTCGAGCCGGCGTTGCCCTTGATGATGAAGCCCTCAGGTGCGTCTTCGCCTTCAACGGCCTTGACTACGCCTTCGCCCTCGACGGACTTGGCAGCAGCCTTTGGAGCCTTGGCAGCCTTAGGTGCAGCAACCTCAGCAGCGGCAGCCTTTGGGGCGTTGACGTCAGCTGGAAGTGCATCCTTGGCAAGCTTTACCAGGGTAGCGAAAGCGTTCGAGTCCGAAACAGCCAGCTCTGCGAGCATACGACGGTCAACCTCGATCTGAGCAGCCTTCAGGCCCTGGATCAGACGGTTGTAGGTCATGCCGTTGGCGCGGGATGCAGCGTTGATGCGCTGGATCCACAGGCGGCGGAAGTCGCCCTTGCGCTTACGGCGGTCGTTGAAGCTGTAAACGAACGAGTGGAGCAGCTGCTCCTTGGCCTTACGGTACAGGCGCGAACGCTGACCGCGGTAACCCTTTGCGCGTTCCAGAACGACGCGACGCTTCTTGTGGGCGTTTACTGCCCGCTTCACACGTGCCACGTGTGTACTCCTTCAAGTCAGTTCCCCAGTGCCCGCGATTTTGCGGGATGGGTGAAATCTATGGGTGGTGGGGTATTGCTTCCCCGTATTGCGAAAGGGAGAGCTTAGAGGCCCAGCATCCGCTTGATGGTCTTTACATCGGCCTTAGCGACGATCTGGTCAGAAGCCAGGCGACGGGTAACGCGCGAGGACTTGTGCTCCAGGTAGTGGCGACGGTTGGCCTGCTGGCGAGCGAGCTTACCGCTACCGGTGAGCTTGAAGCGCTTCTTGGCGCCACTGTGAGTCTTGAACTTCGGCATAGCTGCCGTTCTCCTTACGTGCTCCACCCGGTAAAGCACCGGGTGGGGATCATCCGAAGCGGGCCCCGATAAAGGTGACCGCTGTTGTTCTCTTGTAGTTGGACCTTCCCGGAAGAAGATCCTTCACCGTGAACGGTGACGGGCTCGAAAGCCCAACAGGCTTGGCTAGGCGTCGCCTTCAGCTGCCTGACGTGCCTGCTCCAACTTGGCGCGGGCTTCATCATCCATGGAAGCTGCGACATTCTGGCCCTCGGTCTCAGCCGGAGCGTCGGTGCGGATCTTGCGCTTGGCCGCGCTGCGGCCACCCGACTTCTGCTGCTGTTCGCGGCGAGCCTCTGCCTTGTTCTTCAGCGGACCAACAACCATGACCATGTTTCGGCCATCGATGCGCGGGCTGGACTCAATGATTCCAACTTCGGCGACGTCTGCTGCAAACTTTTCAAGCAAGCGAATGCCCATCTCTGGACGCTGCTGCTCACGACCACGGAACTGGATCATGGCCTTGACCTTGTCGCCGGCGCCCAGGAAGCGCAGTGCGTGGCCGACCTTGGTCTCGTAGTCGTGGGTGTCGATCTTCAGGCGGAAGCGGACTTCCTTCAAGACCGTGTTGGTCTGGTTCTTACGAGCTTCGCGAGCCTTGACAGCGGCTTCGTACTTGTACTTGCCGAAATCCATCAATTTGCACACTGGAGGCTTGGCGCTGGGTGCCACCTCGACCAAGTCCAGATCGGACTCGAGAGCAAGACGAAGCGCGTCCTCGATACGGACGATGCCTACCTGCTCGCCATTAGGGCCGACGAGACGTACCTCTGGCACGCGAATGCGCTCATTAATGCGTGGATCGCTGATGTGTCACTCCTGAAATTCGTAATCCATGACCGCAAACAAAGAAGGCCCCCGTCTGCGATTGCAGGCGAAGGCCAAAAAGAACGACAAAGCCGAACACGGGATTGCTCCTGCGTAAGCGCTTGGGGAATGCATTGCTGCAATCCTGCCGAAATACCCGGAAGCCTGGAAACGGCGACAGCGGGTGGGAGTTGGCCTCCACTTGCATGGCTCAATACTAGTACGAATCCCACATCCAGTGCTAGCTGGAGAACTGCGAGAAGTACCGGCATCGAGTCGGTCTGTGACAAGCTTAGCAGTATGACTAACGAAGACACCAACTCGCACCAGCACGCTGTCGACCAGCAGGTGCGCGATATCGCAGAAGTTGCAGCCGTTGAAATCATCACCACGGCCGCCGTCCACCTGATGAGTGCAGCAGCAGTCAAGTGCGGACTTGCAGAGGGCGAAGATGCCAATGAGCTGAAGGATCTCGATGAGGCCCGCAAGCTGATCACCGCACTGGCAGGCCTAGTCACCGCCGGTGCGCCTGAGATCGGCTCGCAGCACGCAGCGCCTTTGCGTGACGGCCTGCGCAGCCTGCAGCTGGCCTTCCGCGAAGCTTCAATCATCCCGGATGCACCAGGCAAGGGCCCGGGCGAGAAGTTCACCGGACCGGTCAACTAGGTAATATTGGCTGAATTTTAAGAGATTAACATCATGGACTCGTTTCCCCAGGGAAACGGGTCCATTGTTGTTCGGATCACCAAGCTAGGTTGGAATCATGCAGATGCTGGAACAACCAGTGATCGACGCCGGCGCTTTCCGGCTCCGCCCCTTCCAGCCCAGCGACATTCCTGCCGTGAGGCAGGCCTCCACGGACCCCTACATTACGCAAATCACCACGGTCCCGGCGCAAGGAACTGAAGCCGGCTATGCGGCATTCATCGAGCGCCAGCACCGCCGGGTGGCCGAGGGCAGCGGGTATTCATTTGCCATAGCCGAAACGGCCACGGATTGTGCCGTTGGGCAAATCGGCTTGTGGCTGCGCAATGCCGACCACGGCAGGGCCAGCATCGGGTATTGGATCGCACCGGAGCACCGCAGGCGCGGCATTGCCAAGCACGCGTTGGCTGCGCTCGGCGCCTGGGCATTGGAGCATCCGGGAATCGACCGGATCGAACTCTACGTGGAGCCGTGGAACGAGGGGTCGTGGCGGGCCGCTGAAGCGTGCGGCTTCCAGCGTGAAGGCTTGCTGCGCAGCTGGGAACAGGTGGGCACCGCACGCAGGGACATGTACATGTACTCGCGGCTCAGGGCGACTCCAAGAGCCTAGGCGATCGTTTCCAGGCGACGGCGGCGGGCGCGGCGAACGCGGCGGCGGATCTGCTGCGCAATCAAGGCAATCACCACGACCACTGCAGCCATGGCGCCGATGCCAAGGAAGGCCGGGGCGGGTCCGAGGTTGTCGACGAATATGCCGGTGATCGGCGATCCCAACGCGGTGCCAGCGGTCATCGCAGAGCCATACCAGCCCATGGCTTCGCCGCGACGCTTTTCGGCCACCAAGTCGGTGAGCCACTCAGAGGCCGCCGACAGCGTCGGCGCGCACAGGAAGCCGGGGAGTGCGGAGAACAGCGCCAATGACCAGGTATCCCACGCGAAGTACATGGGGATCGTCAGCACGGCCATGCTCAGCAGCAGCACCAGTGGAGAAATAACCCGCTTCATCGACCCGTAGATCAGGCCGCCGACCAGCGAAGCTCCGCACCAGAAGAAGAACACCAGACCCAGCTGGTGGCTCTGCGCCGACGCATCCAATTCGGCCACGATGGCCACTTCTGTGCCGGTGAGCAGCATGCCTGCTCCGGCCGCGGCAATGAATACTGCCAGGACCGAAGCGCTGACCCAGTTGAAACGGTTCTTGAAGTTGCGACCACGCTGCTTGATGCGGGCGCGGGCAGACTTCATGCCGGCTGCGATCAGCTCGCCCTCGACTTCGGGTACACCCATCGGCGCGGCCGCAATGAAGCTGGCCTCCGCCCCCAAGCGTTCCTCGTGCACGTTGGCCCGCGAGGCGATCGCCTTGGGATCATCGCTGCGCGTTGGCGGATTCAGGATCATCAGCGCCAACCCGGCAACCGTCGAGGTCACGCCGATGACGCTCAATCCAATGACGCTGCTGATCTGGGTGGCGACAATGCCGGCGCTTGCAGGTCCGACGATGAACACCAGTTCGGTGGCGGTGGCATCCAAGGCGAAGGCGGTACGGCGTTGTTCGCCGGTGGTCATGATGCCCAGCGCGGTACGCACCACTGAGAAGACCGGTAGCGCGAAGAGTCCGCCGATGAAGGCCAGCGGGTACACCCAGACCAGTGGAACATGCGGCACCGTGCACCAGACGAGTGTTTCGACGATCACCGATGGGATCATCGCGCGGCGCAATCCCCAGACATCTACGCGGGCACCGCGCCACGGGGCGCCAATGGCGATGCCCAAGGTCATGACGGCCGTGACCAGACCGGCCGAAACCCAGGATTGGCGGAGGTTGTTCACCAGATGCAGGAGCAGCAGCATGCTCAATGCGGAGTGCGGAAGTCGGGCAATCATGCCAATCAGCAACAAAAGTGAGATCTGCGGTTGACGCAAAATCTGCCAATAGCTTTTCATGCCCGGAAAGTTCCTTGTCTGGTCGAAAGGAGCCCGCCGGTTTAGTTCGGCGCGCTGTGCAAACTGAGTTCGAGGGAATCCACTGCTTCAGCGAATTCGGTGTTTTGGGACAAACGTCCGTGGATTGCGCGAGTCGTCTCGCGAGCGTCGTTCTCGCTCGTTCCGGGAGCAAAAACAAACTGCAAGTTCAGTTCCGGTCCGGGACCTCCGCCAAGGACCACTTGCCCGTCCTTGCTGCGTGAGCCGACTCCCCTGCCCGGGGCAACCTTGACGGTCTGCAACTGGCCAAAGCCTTCGGTTGCATCCTGCACCACGTTGGCGATCTGCTGGTTCTGATAACTCGGAATCCAGTCGATCTGCTTGGCCAGGTTCCAGACCCCCGGTCGTCGAAGCACGAAGGTGAATTCGCTTCCGGGATCGAGTACCAGCAGCTGGCATTCCTCGCTGACTGCCGAGAGGGCCGCCCGCGGGGCGTAAACCGCCACTGGTCGAGCTTCCTTGTGCCAAGCCTGCAATCGTTCGACGGTCGTGAAGATCGGCAGGGCCATGCGGCCATCTGGAGCCTTGATTTTCACCAGCGCCATATCGGCTTCCTTGTCGGATGCGAAGCCGTGTTCCGTCATGGCTTCTTCGCCGAGCTGGGCTACCACCGCAACGAAAACGCGTGCCTCGGACAAGGATTTATGCACCTCGCCCTCCCCTGCGCTGCCATCGCGCAAGGCCGCCAGTGCGGCAACGACGTTGGCGTCGGCCTTGCCGTCGTCCTTGTCGAAATTATGCAGGGGGTTGCCTTCACCGCTCAGGTCCCGGCCTTCCCAGTCCTGACCGGCAGAGTCGGTGCTAGAGCCTGCCTGCGCCAGTGCAGCGACAATATGTCCCGGCAGGTGGCGTTTGGGTGCAGATTCAGGTTGCTCGGTACTCATAGCTCCATGCTATCGGTGGTTTCGGGGTTGTTGGAGGGAAGTTTCAAAACTGCAGTCATGAGCTTGGACACCCCTATCCGATGATTTCAGATTTCTTTCCCAGCACCTGCGCGCAGTCGCGGGCCCGAGGAGGGAAAGACCGGGATCCGCTTTCACGAATAAAAAAAGACGATTCAAAAGCGCGAGCTCCTGAATCGTCTTTCCCTGCTGCAGCATGGGGCCTAGCGGCGACCTGCTACATCGAGCGCTTCTTGCAAGGTGAATTGGCCCGAGTACAGCGCCTTGCCCATGATGGCTCCTTCGATGCCTTCTGGAACCAGCTCGCGCAAGACCCGGAGGTCTTCGAGCGAGGAGATGCCGCCCGAGGCGACAATCGGCTTGCTGGTCTTGGCAGCGATTTCGCGCAATAGTTCAACGTTCGGTCCGCGCAGGGTGCCGTCCTTGGTCACGTCGGTGACGACGTAACGGGCGCATCCGGCATCTTCGAGGCGGGCCAGAACATCCCACAGGTCGCCTCCGTCCTTGGTCCAGCCGTGGCCGGACAAGGTGGTTCCGCGCACGTCCATGCCCACGGCGATCTTGTCGCCGTGGCGGGCAATGGCCTGCTTGGTCCATTCCGGGTTCTCCAGCGCGGCGGTTCCGAGGTTGACGCGGGTAGCACCGAATTCCAGGGCCCGGTCAAGTGAAGCGTCATCGCGGATACCGCCGGAGAGCTCGACCTTGATATCCAGTTCCTTGGCAATGCGCTGGACAATCTCAACATTGCTGCCACGGTCAAAGGCTGCGTCCAGGTCGACCAGGTGCAGCCATTCAGCGCCGGCATTCTGCCAGGAGAGCGCAGCTTCCAGCGGGTCGCCGTATCCGGTCTCGGAACCGGCTTCGCCCTGGACCAGGCGCACTGCCTGTCCGCCAGCGATATCTACTGCAGGCAAAAGTTCGAGGATTGGTTGCTCGCTCATGATGTCCTTAGTGAAGAAGTAATGTGATTAGTAGGTCAAGGACCAGGCTGCGATCAGGCTCAGGCCTGCAAGTACCCACAGCGCGATGATCCATGAGATATGGGCCTTCTGGCTCTTCAGCGAAATGGCTCCGCCAATCAGGAAGGCCCCGACAACGCCCAGAATAAGGGTCCACATGCCTAGAGCGTCCCCAACCAATTGCGAAGCAGCTGCGCGCCAGCGTCCCCGGACTTCTCCGGGTGGAACTGCACTGCCGATAGCGGGCCGTTCTCGACGGCGGCCACGAAGGGCGTTCCGTGCGTCGACCAGGTCACCTGTGGCGGGGTCATCGCTGGCTGCGTTACGTCGAATTCCCACTTCTGAACAGCGTAGGAGTGCACGAAGTAGAATCGTTCACCCTCGATGCCGGCGAACAGCTTGGATCCCTCCGGCGGGCGTACCGTGTTCCAGCCCATGTGCGGGATGACATCTGACTGCAGGCGTTCAACCTTGCCCGGCCATTCGCCAATGCCTTCGGTTTTCACACCGTGTTCCACGCCTTCTTCAAAGAAGACCTGGTGTCCCACGCAGATACCCAAAACCGGCAGGCCCCCGGCAATGCGGCGACCGATCCAACGCAGGGAACCGGTTTTGGCCAGCTGCTCCATGACCGAGGCGTAGGCGCCAACACCGGGGACTACCAGGCCGTCGGCGGCCACGATCTTCTTCGGATCTGCGGTCAGTTCCACTTCGGCGCCGGCGGCTTCCAAAGCGCGCACAGCGGAGCGGACGTTGCCGGACCCATAATCCAGGACAACTACTGTTTTCTTTTCCACTTACAGTGCACCCTTCGTGGATGGGATCTTGTCGCCCATGCGCTCATCGCGCTCTACCGCTTCGCGCAATGCGCGCGCGAAGGACTTGAACTGCGCTTCAACGATGTGGTGCGGGTCGCGACCCGAGAGCACCTCGATGTGAGCACAGATCTGTGCGTGGAAAGTGATGGCTTCGAAGACGTGACGGGTCATCGAACCGGTGAAGTGACCACCGATCAGGTGGTATTCCTGGCCCGCAGGCTCGCCGGAGTGCACGAGGTATGGCCGGCCCGACACATCGACTACCGAACGGGACAGGGCTTCGTCCAGTGGAGCGTAGGAGGTGCCGAAGCGGCGGATGCCGGCCTTGTTGCCCAGTGCCACGCGCAGTACTTCGCCAATGGTGATCGCGGTGTCCTCGACGGTGTGGTGAACGTCGATGT
Source organism: Glutamicibacter sp. NPDC087661 (assembly GCF_044743275.1). Classification (NCBI taxonomy): domain Bacteria; kingdom Bacillati; phylum Actinomycetota; class Actinomycetes; order Micrococcales; family Micrococcaceae; genus Glutamicibacter; species Glutamicibacter sp. NPDC087661. The sequence goes on along the minus strand of NZ_JBIUWE010000005.1, from coordinate 338,993 downwards.
GGGTATCGCCGGTTGCACGCACGGTGAGATCGATGAGCGAATGCTTGGATAGCGCAGTCAGCATGTGGTCGTAGAACGGCACCGAGGTGCTGATCTCAGAGACACCGGTGCCATCGAGGTCCAGTTCAACGAATACGGACGATTCGCTGGTCACGCGTTCCATGCGGGCGCGACGTGCGCCAATCAATTCGGCAGACATGTCTTCCTTCGCTTGTCTTTGATTACTTCTGCGAGCCGAGCAGTTCGGCAAGTCGTTCCAAGAAGGCTGTGGTTTCCGATTCGGTTCCTGCCGTAACACGCAAGGTTCCCGGGATTCCATTGTCGCGGATGATGATGCCGGCTTCCAACAGGCCTTCCCAAATCTTGTGGGGGTCTTCGACGCCACCGAAGAAGACGAAGTTGGAGTCGGAGACCGATGGCTTGAGGCCAAGTTCCTTCAGGCGCGCGACGATGCGGTCCCGCTGGGACTTGATGTCCTCGACCTGGGCCAACAGCAACTCGATGTTCTTCAAGGCCGCGATGGCGGTTGCCTGGGTCACTGCCGACAGGTGGTACGGCAGTCGCACCAAGCGGATGGCATCGGTGACTTCTGGCGCAGCGGCCAGGTAGCCTACGCGCGCACCGGCCAGGGCGAAAGCCTTGGACATGGTGCGCGAGACAATCAGCCGCTGGCGGCCTTCGAGCAGGCTCAGCGCCGAGGTGGTGCTGGCCAAGGAGAACTCGGCGTACGCCTCATCCACGATCACCATGCCGTTATGCTCGCTCATGGCTTCATATACCGCGGTGATGACGTCCAGGCCAAGGGCCGTGCCGGTGGGGTTATTCGGAGAGCAGAGGAAAACGATGTTCGGCTTGTGCTCGCGAACCTGTGCGGCTGCGGAATCGGCGGACAACGTGAAATCTGCGGCGCGTTCACCGGCGATATATTTCGTGTCAGTACCACTGGCAAGCAGCGGGTACATGGAGTAGGTTGGGCCGAAGCTCATCACGGCACGGCCGGGGCCGCCAAAGGCTTGCAGGATTTGCTGCAGGATTTCATTGGAACCGTTAGCGGCCCAGATATTGTCCTTGGTGAGCGAGTGGCCGAGGTAATCGGCTAGGAGTTCGCGAAGCTCGGTGAACTCGCGGTCCGGATACCGGTTCAACATTGCCGCCGCCTTGGCCACCTCTTGTGCAATGGCATCGACGACTGTCGGTGGCAACGGATGGGTGTTCTCGTTGACGTTCAGCTGGATGGGCACGTCAATTTGTGGTGCGCCATAAGGGGATAGCCCGCGGAGATTCTCACGCAAGGGCAGCTGACTCAAAAGTTCACTGCGGTCATTCACGCATCAAGTCTACGTGCGCAGCGCGCCTGCCGGTGAATCCGCTACGGCCACAGGTAACAAACTCGAAGCAGGCTGGGGAAGCTAGCCGGCAAGGACCGGAATCGACAAGGTTTCGCCAACCTGGATTTCGCTGCCGGTCAGGGCATTGAGTTCGGCGATGTGGCCCACTGCCGAGGTCACGTCGTAACCGGTGGCGTAATCCCGGGCCAGGCTCCACAGCGTATCCCCTGGAATAACGGTGACATCAACGGTTCCGACTCCAACAGGAGTATCGGCTGCGGCATGCGCGTCAGAGGCAAACATGGAGATGAAGAAAGCTGCGGCGATGGTGAGTGCGAAAATGGGCATACCCACAAGCACGGCCCATCCGCGACGGTTGATGCGGATCTTCAGTGGTGCCTGGGTCTGATTTGAGTCAAGTGCGACGGTTGCCATGACTTTGTCTCCTCAAGAAATTCAAGTGATGCGAATTTGTATTCGAAAGCGTAGATTCGAAAGCGTAGATTCGAAAACTTGTTCGAACCTCGTATATCTGTTCTAACAGAGGTTTGCGGAACTTGTCCAGAAGTTTTCGAACAAATCTTTGAAAGAAGCTCGCTTATCTACTAAGATTTCGAAGTAGACGAGCAATGAAAACATCTCACCATCTAGCGCCGACAGTTTGGACTTACGAACTTTCGAATGATTGCTAGGGAAGGCAAAATCTCATGTCAGCTTCACAACGCACTCCCCGATCGAATGCACGTTCGCTGACGATTCGCCAAAAGAAGATCCTGGAGACGATCCAGCGGTCAATCGGCAAGAACGGTTATCCACCATCGATGCGTGAGATTGGTGACGCAGTAGGGCTCAAGAGCCTTTCGAGCGTCACCCACCAGCTGAGCCAGCTGGAAAAGCTCGGCTATATCCGTCGAGATCCACGCCGTCCGCGCGCAATGGAAATCCTGCTGCCTCTGCAGCTGGCCGAAGACGCCGAGAAGGCCGAAGTTTCGAAGCCGGTCGAGCCAGATGCCAGCGAAGACGCCAAGATCATTGAATTGAGCACTTCCGCTGACACCACCATGGTTCCCCTGGTTGGCCGTATCGCTGCCGGCGGTCCGATCCTTGCCGAACAGTCCGTCGAAGATGTTTTCTCGTTGCCTCGTCAGCTCGTAGGCCACGGCGAACTGTTCATGCTCAAGGTTTCCGGCGATTCAATGGTTGACGCTGCGATTTGCGATGGCGACTGGGTAGTTGTCCGCCGCCAGCAGACGGCGGACAACGGCGACATCGTAGCTGCCCTGCTCGATGAAGAAGCCACGGTAAAGACTTTCCGGCAGCGTGACGGGCATACCTGGCTGCTTCCGCAGAACTCGCGCTACGAACCAATTTTGGGTGATGCCGCAACGATCATGGGACGCGTCGTCTCGGTGATGCGCTCGCTCTAGAATACGTACGGTCATTGCGCTGGTGCTTGGCACCAGCGCAATTCTCGTTTAACCCGCTATTGGCCGGCGTTCAACTCGAATTGAGCGGCCGCCGAGAAGATCATCCAGCGTTGGATTGCCGCCGAAAGCCGGCGTGGTTCCTGGTCAGCCAGATGGCGCGCCGTTGCCATGACCAGCCTCCTGGCCTGCTCCCGGCTCCGGGCTTCCAAGCGGCCATCATTACCGGCGAGGGCCAGATATCGGCAGAGTATCCCCGCGAACAGGTTGCCGTCTCCCCCGCTGTTGAACGAGAGGACCCCGGCAGCAGTTGACAGCGATTTCGTGGTGGCATCGATCAGTACTTTAGCGTGAGCCAGATCAGCAGGCTCGCCAAGCTCAAGCAATGCCCCGAGCACCAGGCCCTGGTTATAGGTGTAGACCGCTGGTTCCACGGCGTGTCCCTGCGTGGTCAACCGAAGTCCGTCCAGATACAGTCCTCGCTCCACGCTGAACAGATTCTTTTCCAGCCACTGGAGAAGCTCTCGCGCGGTCTCTTTCTCCCCGGTACGGGCAAAGAACAGTGCCGCCGGCGCGTTGGCTGGCGTGTTCTTGAAATCCCGCTTTCTGGACCAGTGCAGGCCGCCGTCCAGCACCCCATCCATGCCGGCATGGAGCTGCCGTCCCAGCGTCCGAACTGCCGCCTCGGCAGGACGGCTCCTGTGTCCCGTCACCAGCTGCGTGAACTCTGACAGGCGGCCGCTGGCCAGGGCAAGCCAAGCCATGTCGTCGAAGAAGTAGTTGGGCAAGATCCCGAAGTTTCGAATTCGAATGCCGCGCAATAGGCCGTTGGCCCGGGCAAGCGCTTCGCGCGCCCGGTGTTCGTTGCCTTCGTCCCAGTACGATCGGCCCTCATCGATGATGGCATCCAGATAGTGCGCCTGCCACCAATAGTTCCACTCCGCAAGCGGGTGCGCGAAACCATTGAGATTGCTGAGCATGCTTCCGTCGCGCAACCGATGCGCTTTGCTGTAGCTCTGTCCAATCCACGTTCCGGGCAACCCCATGAGGCGATGCCCGAACCGCTGGTGGGTGTCGATCGCGGCTTGGTGCGCCAATTCCTGCATGGACTCCATGGTGCCTTCCGATTCGAGCTTCATCAGTTCTTGTCACAGACCTTAGTGCATCTGGAAGCATCATGCTGGTACCGGTTAAAGAACTTGAGCTGTCCCGAAGGACAGCTCAAGTTCATATTCTGGCCGCGGCTATTTCCCGCCCGGGTTCAATCGCTTGAGAACACCAGTGATGACCTTCTTATCGACAGTCGGCCACATCGGCGGCAGGGTAGCTTTCAAGAAGCTGCCGTACCGCGCCGTGGCCATGCGCGAATCAAGGATCGCCACAACGCCCTTATCCCCGACCGAACGAATCAAGCGCCCAGCACCCTGGGCCAGGCGAATCGCCGCATGGGTGGCGGCAACCTGCATGAAGCCATTTCCGCCATGCTTGGCCACGTCCTCGGAACGGGCCTTGGAGATAGGATCATCCGGGCGCGGGAAAGGAATCTTGTCGATGATGACCAGCCGGCAAGAATCGCCTGGCACGTCCACGCCCTGCCACAAGGTCATGGTTCCAAACAGGCAGGTGTCGCGTTCGCTGCTGAACTGTTCGACCAGCGACTTCATGCTGGCTTCACCCTGGCACAAGATTTCCACGTCCAGGCGCTCGCGCAAGATGCTTGCCGCTTCCTCGGCGGAACGCTTGGAAGTGAACAGCGCCAAGGCGCCGCCACCGGAGGCCTTGATGAGATCTTCGATCTCATCCAGCGTCTCCGCCGCCAGTTGGCGTCCTGGCTTGGGCAGGTGCTTGGCCACGTAGAGGATGCCCTGCTTGGGGTAATCGAAAGGGCTGCCAACATCTACGCCGGTCCATGATGGAGCGCCGGAGCCCATCAGGCCCAAGGAGCCTGCTACCGAGTCGAACTGCGAGCCAATGGCCAAGGTGGCGCTGGTCAATACGACCGTGCGCCCGTCGAAGAGGCCCTCGCGCAACTTGCCGGCCACCGACAACGGTGCCACGTTCAAGGTTGCAGGCTGGCTCTCATCGGCCTCGACGTAGCCCCGGCCTTCGACAAACTCCCGCGGACGGGTGGTGTACAGGACCTCGCGGCGTTCTTCGGATTCGAGCATGCGAATCGCATCATCCATCACGGCCTGCAGCTGGGAGCGGGCAGTCTGGCGGCCGCCATCGGCCGGTGCATTGGCTTCGGGCTTGGACAGCGCCAGAGCCAGCCGGGCCTGCTCCACGATGTCGTTCAGGGCGATGCCCATGTCTTCGCGCAGACCATGTTCCAGCAAGCCTGTCGGCAACCCGGTCAGCGACTTTTCCAGGCGGTTTGCGGCCTTGACCATCTCATCCGCATTGATACCGCAATGGCGCTTGGCACCGCCAGCGGCGGTAAGCACCATGCGCGAGGAGAGCGCGCCCGAAACCGAGCTGGTCACGCGATCTTGCAGTTCGTGGGCCTCATCGATGATCGCGACTTCGAAGTCCGGGAGAACCGAAAGCCCCTCGAAGGCCGAAACCGCCAGCAACGCATGGTTCGTAATGACCACGTCGGACTCGGCGGCACGGGCACGCGCCATTTCCGAGAAGCATTCGTCCGCCATCGGGCACTTCTGCGAGCCGAGGCACTCCATGGCCGAAACCGAGACCTGCTTCCAAGCCTTGTCACTAACCCCGGGCACCAGTTCATCGCGGTCACCCGTGTCGGTCTCTTCGGCCCATTCACGCAGTTTCATTACTTCGCTAGCCAGCGGCGAGTAAGTGGTGCCGGCAGGTATCGCCGGCTCGTCCATGGAAAAAAGAGTGCCTTCGTCATCCGGGTATCCGCCGCCGAGCTTGTACTGGCACAGGTAGTTCGAGCGCCCCTTGAGCAGCGCGACATCCATCGGGCGCGAGAGCTTGCCCTTGAGCGAGTCGAGTAATCGCGGTACGTCACGGCCGACAATCTGCGATTGCAGCGCCAATGTCGCGGTGGAGACGATCACTGGCTTGGCGCTGGTTTGCGCGTGGGCCAGTGCCGGAATCAGGTAGCCCATGGACTTGCCCGTTCCGGTACCGGCCTGCACCAGCAAATGCTTTTCGTCTTCCAACGCGCTGACCACGTGCTTGACCATTTCCTGCTGGCCGGTGCGCATGGCGCCGCCCATGGAAGTGACCGCGGCCTCCAGGAGCCCCAGGGCCTGCTCTTGCTTATCCATGAAGGTTGAAGGTCTCCAACTCTGCGGCAAAGGAATCGCGCACCTTGACGATCAGCCGGGTGCCCTCCTCCAGGTGTTCGCTTTCCAGGATCTCGGATTCGCTCTGGTGCAGCTTGGCGATCAAATCCCCCCGGTTGTAGGGAATGAGTACCTCAAGCTGGACTCCGGGGCGTGGAATCGAGGAACTGATCTTTTCCAGCAGCTCCTGGATGCCTTCACCGGTATGCGCAGAGACAACCACAGTGTTGGATTCCTTGTTGCGGATGCGTTCGATAACGAACGGATCAGCCACATCAGCCTTATTCACCACGATGATCTCTGGGATGTTCAACGCGTCGACTTCGCCGAGCACGGTGCGCACGGCCTGGATCTGCCCTTCGGGATCCGGATGGGACCCGTCAACGACGTGCAGGATGAGATCCGAATCGGCGATTTCCTCCAAAGTGGAACGGAAGGCTTCCACCAGTTGGGTCGGAAGGTTGGAAACGAATCCCACGGTATCGGCCAGGGTGTAGGTCAGCCCGTCTTCGGTCGCCGACTGGCGAACGGTCGGGTCCAGGGTAGCGAACAGCGCGTTCTCCACCAGCACACCGGCGTTGGTCAGTCGGTTAAGCAGCGATGACTTGCCAGCGTTGGTGTAGCCGGCAATGGCTACGGCCGGAACCTCATTGCGCTTGCGGTTGGCACGCTTGGCTTCGCGCGCAGGCTTCATGGCCTTGATCTCGCGGCGCAGCTTCGCCATGCGGTCGCGAATGCGGCGGCGGTCCATTTCAATCTTGGTTTCACCCGGTCCACGCGAACCGATACCGCCACCGGCGGCACCCACGCGGCCACCGGCCTGGCGGGACATCGATTCTCCCCAACCGCGAAGGCGCGGCAGCAGGTATTCGAGCTGGGCCAGTTCAACCTGCGCCTTGCCCTCTCGCGACTGGGCATGCTGCGCAAAGATATCCAGGATCAGGCTGGTGCGGTCGATCACCTTGACCTTGACGATATCCTCCAAGGCGCGACGCTGCGAAGGAGCCAGCTCTGCATCGACAACCACGGTATCGGCGCCAGTGGAAGCAACAATTCCGCGCAGCTCTTCAGCCTTGCCCGAGCCGAGGAAAGTCGATGGGTCCGGCTTGCTGCGACGCTGCACCAGCCCGTCCAGGACCTCCGAGCCGGCGGTCTCTGCCAAAGCGGCGAGCTCACGCAGAGAATTCTCGGCGTCGGTGACGGTGCCGTCGCTCCAGATGCCAGCCAGCACGACGCGTTCCAGGCGCAGCTGGCGGTACTCGACTTCGGTGACGTCTTCCAGTTCCGTGGACAGGCCTGCGACGCGGCGCAGCGCACGGCGGTCGTCCAAATCTTCCTGGTCCCCGTCGAAATGGGTGAGGCCGGAGGAAAAACGGTTCAGTGCAGAGGCTTGCCCGGCGAAGATGGAACTCTCTTCTTCGCCGAAGTGCTGGACCTGCGGGCTCTGCGCATCGTCGGCTGCGAGGATTCGATCGATGGCGGCCTGGATCTGGGCATCATCCATAGATGCCGAATCGTGCTCGTGTGACTCGGAGTTAGTCATGGTCTCCTTAGAAGTACTTCGCTTTCCAGAATAGTGCGGGTGGGCCCCACTTTGCGACGTGGCGCGTTCAGTTTCGGTTGGTTCATCAAACATTCGTGGTCCTTTGCAAGGAGTAAAGGTCTATGAGCAGACAGGTGAATGCATGGTTACCGGTGAGCAAAGGCGAATGCGGGGTTCCAAAAAGAAGAACTGCCAAGAAGGGGAAATGACTTTGCTGTCTGCTGATTCATGCAGGTGGGCGCGCAAGAAGTGCACGGCCAGCTCGTGGAATCGCGGGTAACCAAGAGGATTACATATTAGACGAAAATGAAAGTCATAGGGAAAACTCTATCAGTGATATCGTGTCGTGCCTATATCGCTTTGCTCACGTTGGAGACCCTGTTCTTTGGGGTAACCGTACTGGGCGATAAACTTTGCCTATGACCTCGGATCACTACTTCACCGCCAGCCCGGCCTCGGCAGACGAACGTCGCACCATCGAAGTCGAGCTCAATGGCTCGCTGCGCAAAGTGCAGACGGCCTCCGGCATTTTCTCCCCTGCCGGGCTGGATAAGGGCACAGCGGTATTGCTGCAGTACGTGCCGGCCCCTCGCGGACGCATCCTGGATATCGGGTGCGGCTGGGGGCCCATCACCTTGGCCGCTGCCGAGCAGTCCCCGCAGTCCGAGGTCTACGGCGTCGACGTCAATGAGCGTTCCATCGATCTGGCCCGCTTGAACGCCACGGCGTTGGGCTTGTCCAACGTTGTTGTCGGCACTCCTGATTCCGTGGATCCGAACCTGGAATTCGACACCATCTGGTCCAACCCGCCCATTCGCATCGGCAAGGATGCCCTGCATGAGCTGCTGATGCTGTGGTTGCCGCGTTTGGCCCCGGGCGGCGAGGCCTGGATGGTGGTGCAGAAGAACCTTGGCAGTGACTCCTTGCAGAAGTGGCTGGTTGAGCAGCTTCCCTCGGAGTGGAAGATCACCCGCGAAGCGACCGCCAAGGCCTTCCGCGTGCTGAAGGTAGCGCGCCCGGCCTAGAGGACCGAAGGCAAACCGCAGATCGGCTGCCGAGCCAATCTGCGGTTCTGCGAAGAACCGGATCAGTTCTACTGCGCACCGAGGATCCCGCGCGCCACCAGATCCGCTGGGCCGCTGAGGATCGTATCTTCTCCGCCGCTTGCATTGCCGCGGAATTCAACGCCGACCACGCCGCCTGGCACCGCAACAGCCCACTGGTTGATCAGCGCGGTGCTGCGCGCCCAGTAGCGTACGGCAGCTGCAGCCGCGCAGGCACCGGTACCGCAAGAGAGGGTCTCGCCTACCCCGCGTTCATGGACGCGCATCTGGACCTGGGCAACTCCGTCTTCTTCAATCAGCGGTTCGGATGGAACCACGAATTCCACGTTGGTGCCGTGGGCAGGAACGGGAGATACCTCTGGTGCCTGGAACAGGTCCAATTCTTCGAGCATTCGGGCATCGGGCAACGCCACAACGGTGTGCGGATTGCCCATGGTGATGCTCAAGGCCGGCAGGGCCTGTTCCCAGCCACGCGGCTTGACCATGGAGTCCACGGATTTTTCGGCCGCGTCCTGCTCGAAGATCAGGCCCCAAGGACCCAGGTTCACTGCGTAGCCATCGACCAGGCGGGTAATTTCCTTGACCCCTGCACGGCTGCCGATTTGGAAGCTTTGCCCCACCTGGAGGCTCACCAGCCCCTCGGCAATCAGGTAGTGCGCGAAGGCACGCACGCCATTGCCGCACATTTCGGCGATGGAACCGTCGTTGTTCCGGTAATCCATGAACCAGTAGGCCTTGGGGTTCTCCAGGAACTGCTCTTCGTATCCCGGAACCTTGGAGGTTGGCACGGCACGGATGAGCCCGTCGCCGCCAATGCCGAAGCGGCGATGGCACAGGGCCGCTACCTGTTCGGGGGTGATGTCGAGCTTTGCTTCAGGGTCTGCAACCAGTACGAAGTCGTTGCCGGTAGCGTGGCCCTTGGCAAAATGTTGTCCAGCCAGCTGTCCTAGTTCGGTGCGGTACATCAATGCTCCTAGAGTTTTCCTGCGTATGTTGGCTAGCCAATGATCTTCAGCGTTTTTTCCAGCAGTCCCGGTTCGATCGGGTTCAGCCAGTTGACCCGCTGGTCTGCATTGAACCAGGTGATCTGCCGTCGCGCGAACTTGCGCGTGGCGATGATCGTCTGGTCGATGGCTTCGGCTCGGGTGATCAGCCCATCCAAATAGTCAATGTACTGCTGGTACCCGATGGCACGCGAAGCGGTCTTGCCTTCGCGTAATCCTTGTTCAAGAAGTCCTGCGACTTCTTCGGCTAATCCCATGGCATCCATCTTGTGCACGCGGGCCTCCAGGGCTTCGTGCAATGCATGCCGGTCATAGTTCAAACCGATCTGGATTGCCGGTGCGGCATACTCGCGTTGCGGCATGAAGGAGCTGAAGGCCCGCCCGGAAATCTCGTAGACTTCAAAGGCCCGGATCGCGCGGCGCAAATCCAGGTTGCGCCCAGCTGACACCGGGTCCACCTCGGCCAAACGGCGGCGCAGGGGTCCGTCGCCTTCGGCCTCGACCTCAGCCTCCAGCCGTTTCCTGACCCCGGGATCCGTCGGCGGGAAATCGATGACGTCAAGTGCTGCGCGCACATACAGTCCAGAGCCGCCGACCATCACCGGAATCTTGCCGCGGGCCTGGATTCGGGCGAAGTGGTCGCGGGCTTGGGCTTGGAAGGCCGCGACGGACGCTTCCTCGGTGATGGCCATGGTGTCGAGCAAATGATGCTCGATGCCGCCACGTTCATCCACCGGCAGCTTCGCGGTGCCGATATCCATGCCGCGGTAGAACTGCAGGGCATCTGAATTGACGATTTCCCCGCCCAGTTCCCGGGCCAGGGCAATAGCCAAATCTGACTTGCCGGTGCCGGTGGGGCCGACGATGGCGATGACCGGCAGGTTCGAATTGGTCATGTACTTAGCTACGCACTTTCAAGGTTGGCATGCCCAAGCTCGTGCGGCCGATGGAACCGTTCGCAGCTGGGGAAGGTACCCCGCAGCTTTCGGCTTGGGCACGGTCCCAGGCATCCCCGGCACGCGAACGGCGCAGGGAGTACTGGTCAGCGGTGGGATCAGAAATCAGGTGGAATGATGCCACTTCGGTAATAGGCAGGGTGACCAGATCGCCTGGGCGCGGGGCTTGGGCTCCGTCAGGCACAGAGAAGTGCACCAGGCGCTGGTCCTGCGAGCGTCCGGACAGGCGCCGGGTTTCCCCGGACTTGCGTCCGGACTGCTCGATGGCCATCACTTCTACGGTACGGCCCAGCTGCTTCGCATTCTCTGCCTTGGCAATGCGGTCCTGGAGCGCGGTCAGTCGCTCGTAGCGTTCCTGGACCACGGCCTTGGGCAGCTGGTCTTCAAGTTCGGCTGCCGGTGTTCCCGGCCGCTTGGAATACTGGAAGGTGAATGCCGAGGAGAATCGCGACGCTTCAACCACGTCGAGGGTGGCTTGGAAGTCCTCTTCGGTTTCGCCCGGGAAGCCAACGATGATGTCGGTGGTGATTGCCGCATGCGGGATGCGTTCGCGAACCTTTTCCAGGATGCCCAGGAATTTCTTGGACCGGTAGGAGCGGCGCATTTCCTTGAGCACCCTGTCCGAGCCGGACTGCAGCGGCATATGCAGCTGCGGCATCACGTTCGGGGTCTCGGCCATGGCATCGATGACGTCATCGGTGAAGGCCGCTGGGTGCGGGCTGGTGAAGCGCACGCGTTCGAGTCCTTCTATTTCGCCGCAAGCGCGCAGCAACTTGCCGAAGGCCAAGCGGTCTCCGAATTCCACGCCGTAGGAATTCACGTTCTGGCCCAGCAGGGTCACTTCGATGGCCCCATCATCGACCAGGGCCTGGATTTCGGCGAGGATCTCGCCCGGGCGGCGATCGCGCTCCTTGCCGCGCAAGGATGGGACGATGCAGAAGGTGCAGGTATTGTTGCAACCCACGGAAATGGAGACCCAGCCTGCGTACACGGATTCGCGTCGAGTCGGCAAGGTGGATGGGAAGACATCCAGTGATTCCAGGATCTCCAGTTGCGCCTCCTGGTTGTGGCGCGAGCGGGCCAGCAGCGTAGGCAACGAACCGATATTGTGCGTGCCGAACACCACGTCTACCCATGGGGCTTTCTTGACGATCGTGTCCCGGTCCTTCTGGGCAAGGCACCCGCCGACGGCAATTTGCATATTGGGGCGTTCGGCCTTCAGGTTCTTCAGCAGGCCCAGATGCCCGTAGAGCTTGTTGTCTGCGTTTTCACGCACTGCGCAGGTATTGAAGACGACGACGTCGGCTGCTTCTTCGGCCAGCTCTTCGGATTTGCGGCTTAGGCCCGCATCTTCCAGGAGACCGGAGAGCCGCTCGGAATCGTGCACGTTCATTTGGCAGCCGAAGGTACGTACTTCATAGGTACGGGGTAGTTCTCCACTGCCGATGTTGCTCAAGGTATGTTGCTCAGTCACTCTTCAAGATTACCGAAGATTGGGTACTGCTGAAATACAGGTGACCCTGGGACGCGCTCCGGCGTGCTGTTCGCAGCGCGTGCCCGCTAATCGCCGGATTCACCGCTTCCCTCGGAAGGGTTAGGATTGAATTAGACTATCAACTAGCCAATTCGGCCTATGAGAGAGATTTCCGTGGAAAACCATTCACCCCGCCCACAACCGGAACCCGAGAAATCCCGCCCATTGCGCTTGTCACGCGGCATGAAGGTCTTCCATATCTGGATGGTCGGAATATCCGCACTTTTCCTTTTCGCCATCCCGATCGCCATCGGCCTCCTCCCGCCGATGGACCACGAGACCGATGACCTGCTGTTCAATATCGGTGTTGGCTCGGTGCTTGCCGGGATCGCCGCCTTGATCCTGTGGGCATACCAGGGCATTGACGATTGGCTTGGACGCCGCAGCAAAGCACCTGCCCAGGATCCGAAGCGCAATCAGTAGCGGCTACCGAAGCGCTCTTCCCATTCTTCGCGCGCGACCTTGAAGGCCAAGCCGCCGTTGTAGCCTTTACGCCCCAGCATCCCTACTAGTCGGCGTAATGCCCTATCCCGATCTGCGCCCATGGATTCCGGGCGCAGTTTCGCGCGAACCAGTTCACGGGCCCGCTGCTCCTCGGCCTCATCATCAATCTGCTCAAGCGCTTCAGCGGCCAGTTCATCGTCTACGCCCTTGGTGCGCAGCTCGCGCTTGATCGCCCCACGGGCCAAACCGCGCGAGCGCGCGCGGGCAACTACCCACGACTTCGCAAAGCGTTCATCATCAACGAGATTGATCTCGGCATACCGGTCGATGACTTCATCAGCGATATCCTCAGGGCATTGGTTGTCAAGAAGCTTGTCCTTGAGCTGTTTCGCGGTCTTGTCGCTGGCTGTGAGCTGGCGCAGCAAAATGCCACGCGCCTTTTCCCGCCACTGGTCATCGCTGAGCTCTTCGGGCTCCCCGGCTTCGCGCGCCGCTTTTCTCGCTTCGCGTGCTTCGCGGCGTTCCTGCTTCGAGGGTTTGGCCGGTGCGGGCGCGGCAACAATCTGTTCCATCGCCGCACGCAGCTCTTCAACACTGCCCGGTTTCCTGGATTCCTCCGGGAAGCTGGCAATGGTGCGGGAGGTGCTGCCCGCTGGCATGGCTGGGGTTGCGGCGCGCCGGGCGGCGCGTTCCCGCCTAGCTGATTCCTCAGCCGCTTGTGCTTCCACTTCTTCCGGGCTGGGTTTTGCCCAGTCCGGCATGTCCTCGGGATCCCCCTGGAACTCTTTGGAAACGGACGTAGCGTCCGACCCGGAATTCTTTCCGGGTCGGACGCTACGTCGCTGGAAGCCTGGGGCCACTACTTATCGCCCTCGACGACTCGCAGTTCGGTCTCGTCTTCTTCAACTTCTTCCTGTGGCAGAACGCCGAGCTTCTGCAAGATCTGGCGCTCGAGTTCGTCGGCCAGATCCGGGTTGTCGCGCAGGAAGCGGCGGGCGTTTTCCTTGCCCTGGCCCAGCTGGTCCCCGTCGTAGGTGAACCAGGCACCGGACTTCTTGACCAGGTTATGCTCGACACCCATATCGATGAGCGAACCTTCGCGGGAGATGCCGTGGCCGTACAGGATGTCGAATTCAGCCTGCTTGAAAGGAGGAGCCATCTTGTTCTTGACGACCTTGCAGCGGGTGCGGTTGCCGACCGCATTGGTGCCCTCTTTCAGGGTCTCAATGCGGCGGATGTCGATGCGGACCGAAGCGTAGAACTTCAGCGCCTTGCCGCCAGTGGTGGTTTCCGGGCTGCCGAAGAAGACGCCAATCTTTTCACGCAGCTGGTTGATGAAGATTGCGGTAGTCTTCGAGGCCGAGAGGCGGCCGGTGATCTTGCGCAGAGCCTGGGACATCAAGCGGGCCTGCAGGCCGACATGGCTGTCACCCATTTCGCCTTCGATTTCGGCACGTGGAACCAGCGCTGCCACGGAGTCGATGACGATGATATCCAGCGCGCCGGAGCCCACGAGCATATCCATGATTTCCAGAGCCTGCTCGCCGGTATCCGGCTGGGAGACCAGCAGTGCGTCGGTGTCGACGCCCAGCTTCTTGGCGTATTCCGGATCAAGCGCGTGCTCAGCATCGATGAAAGCCGCAACGCCGCCGGCCTTCTGCGCGCTGGCGACTGCATGCAGGGCAACCGTGGTTTTACCCGAGGACTCAGGGCCGTAGATTTCAACCACGCGGCCGCGTGGCAGGCCGCCAATGCCAAGGGCGACATCCAAGGCAACCGAACCGGTAGGAATTACTTCAATGGGTGCACGGGTTTCATCGCCCAGGCGCATGACCGAGCCCTTGCCGTAGGCCTTGTCGATTTGGCCCAGGACAGCCTCTAGCGCCTTTTCCCGATCATTTTTTGCTGCCATGGTTCACCTTTGCTCTTGCAAGCCTGCTACGTACTTGCTCATGAATTTTGTCCTGCAATAGACAGTATGCTTGCCCACCGACACTTTGGACTCCGATAGCCCTCAAGTGTGGACAGTCTCAGTGCTTAAGTTCTTGGTGCAGTTTCCTGCGTTGCTTCTAGGATAACCCTATCCGAACAGGTGTTCGAAATTCAACACGGCATGTTCGAAGATCCAGTGCCGGGACTTTCGAACGGAGTCGCTACGATTCCTTCGGCTCGATATCCACGCCAAGCCAGCGTTCGGCCGGAATGTCTTGCGCCTTGCACAGGGCTTCCCAAATCTGCTTGGGCTTGATGCCCTTGTCCAGCGCCTGCGCGGCGGTAAGGCTGCCAAGTTCGGTAAGGGCCATGGAATCGGCCAGCACGTGGGAGTACCGCGCGCCGAACTCGTTTTCCATGTTGCGCCAGAAATCGCTGATTTTCACCTAATTATTCTCCCACGCATAGGCAAGGAGCCCACGCATTTCGCGCAGGCTCCTTGCACGGCTGCCGGCAGTCTCGATTACTGAGTAGCGGTAGCCCTAAAAAATTTGGTTCTAGACCGAGGCCAATGGCTTGTTGCCGCTCTTGGCCGCAAACTCGTTGGCCATATCCGTAGGGACGGTATCCGGGATAGCAATGCCCTCTGCCAGGGCAACGCGCTCGGATACTTCACGGAGCATCAGGGACAATGGGATTTCCAGCGCCACGCAGATCGAGGAGAGCAGCTCCGAAGAGGCTTCCTTCTGGCCACGCTCAACCTCGGACAGGTAGCCAAGGGAAACACGTGCGCTATGCGAAACCTCGCGAAGGGTACGTCCCTGGCGCTGACGGACGTCGCGCAGAACATCGCCGATTTCATGACGGAGTACTACCATTTTGTGCTCCTCCTTCTCGGGCTGGACCATATGGGCTTCTCCCATATCGCGCCAACGGACGACACCATTGACAGTTACGGGTTGCTTGACCATGAATTTAGCCTCTGCTCCTAGGTCCATCTCGAAGATCTAATCAAATACGGGGGCCATCCTTGCGGCCCTGCAATTCGTACAACGACAGGTCATACGATTTTGTTCCCGTACATTCACCCTAATCACTTAAATGCGACCTACGCCACATATGCCGTGATTTTTGCGTAACATCTCGGGAAGAAGAGTATTTCGCGTCTTACTGTGAAGAAGCTTTATCCAAGATGGCAGCGAACTGGTGAAGTGCCGCCAGGGTGCTCTGCTCGCGGATCTGTGCCCGGTCTCCCACGAAGTGGTGGACTTCGGAACCCGAGTCAGCGCCCATGGCCCACCCAATATACACGGTTCCCACCGCCTTGCCATCGTGCGGGTCCGGTCCAGCGACCCCGGTTGCAGAAATCGCCGCGTCTGCACCGCAGGCACGCTGCGCCCCTACGGCCATCTGCCGGGCAACCTCGGGATCCACCGATCCGTTGGAGGCAAGCAGCATCTCGTCGACGCCCAGCAGCGATGACTTCACCGCCGAGGAATAGCTGACAACTCCCCCGCGCAGCACCGCCGAGGCGCCGGGCACCTCGGCCAGGCGCGCGGCAATCATGCCAGCGGTCAGCGATTCGGCCGTAGCCAGCTGCACATCGCCTTCAATGGCCTTGGCGATCACCTCGGGTGCCTGGGGCTTCATGGTGCCGGCCCTACTTCTGCTTCTTGGCCGCGGCTGCCAGCTGGCCGGCCTTGACCAGGTATTCCAGTCCGGTGACCACGGTGACGGCCAGGGTCAGCAGCATCAGGTACCACGCCACGGTGCCCAGCCAGTCAATGGTGTGGGTGTAGGGCAGCAGGTACAGGCCGATCACGATGGCCTGCAACACGGTCTTGATCTTGCCGCCCATATTCGCGGCAATCACGCCGTAGCGGATGACCACCACGCGCAGCAAGGTGATGCCCCATTCGCGCGCCAGGATCACGATCGTGACCCACCAAGGCAGCTCGGCCAGGATCGAGAAGCAAACCAGCGCCGAACCGGTGAGCAGCTTGTCGGCGATCGGGTCCGCGATCTTGCCGAAGTTGGTTACCAGCCCGCGGCTGCGCGCCAGGTCCCCGTCGAGCTTGTCGGTGTACATGGCCACCACGAAAAGTCCCAGCGCGACCCAGCGCCACAGGCCTTGCTCGTGGTTATCGGCCATCAGGGACCAGACGAAGAAAGGCACCATGATGATGCGGATGGTAGTGAGCACGTTGGCGATATTCAGCGTCGGTACCGGTGGCTGGGCACTGCGGCCAGCTTGCTCGCTCATGGGTTTCAGTTTCTTCCTGTCAGGTCCCAGGCGTCTTCGCCAGGTTCGTCGGAGCCATCGAAGTAGTCGACGGCTTGCGGGCGATCATCCAGATCCTTGGCAACCAGGTCCTCGGCATAGTCGGTGACCGGCTCGGCGTGGTTCACGTTGGCTTCGGCCACCAGCGCGGCCTCGGTGGCCGACGGGGTGCTGGTCGCCGGGTCATCGCCGCGCATCGCGGCCAGGACCATGGGCAGGTCATCGGGCTGGATCAGCACATCGCGGGCCTTGGAGCCCTCGGAAGGGCCGACCACGCCCCGCGATTCCATCAGGTCCATCAGGCGTCCGGCCTTGGCGAAACCCACGCGCAGCTTGCGCTGCAGCATCGAGGTGGAGCCGAACTGGCTGGTGACCACGAGCTCGGTAGCCTGCAGCAGCAGATCCAGATCGTCTCCGATGTCCTCATCGATCTGCTTCTTCTTCTCGGCAGCCGGGATCACGTCTTCCCGGTACTCGGGCTTCAGCTGGCTCTTGACGTGCTCGACCACGCGGTGGATTTCGGATTCGGTCACCCAGGCGCCCTGCACGCGCATCGGCTTGGAGGTGCCCATCGGCAGGAACAGGGCGTCGCCCTGGCCCAGCAGCTTCTCGGCCCCGGGCTGGTCCAGGACCACACGGGAGTCGGTGACCGATGAGGTCGCGAAGGCCATGCGCGAGGGCACGTTGGCCTTGATCAAGCCGGTGACCACATCCACCGAGGGGCGCTGGGTGGCCAGCACCAAGTGGATGCCGGCAGCACGCGCCAGCTGGGTGATGCGCACGATCGACTCTTCGACATCGCGCGGGGCGACCATCATCAAGTCGGCGAGCTCATCGACGATCACCAGCAGGTACGGGTAGGGCTTGAGCACGCGCTTGGAACCCTCCGGAGGGTGCACCTTGCCGGCCTTGACCGCCTTGTTGAAGTCGTCGATGTGCTTGAAACCGAAGTTGGCCAGATCGTCGTAGCGGGTGTCCATTTCGCGGACCACCCAGCCCAGTGCCTCGGCGGCCTTCTTCGGGTTGGTGATGATCGGGGTGATCAGGTGCGGCACGCCTTCGTAGGCGGTCAGCTCCACGCGCTTGGGGTCGACCATGACCATGCGCACCTCGTCCGGGGTGGAGCGCATCAGGATCGAGGTGATCATCGAGTTCACGAACGAGGACTTGCCCGCGCCGGTGGCGCCTGCCACCAACAGGTGCGGCATCTTGGCCAGGTTGGCCACGACGAAGCCGCCTTCCACGTCCTTGCCCACGCCCATCACCATCGGGTGCTCGGTCTTGCGGGCATTGGAGCTGCGCAGCACATCGCCCAGCGCCACGACTTCCTTGTCGGTGTTCGGGATCTCGATGCCGATGGCGGACTTGCCCGGAATCGGCGAGAGGATGCGCACATCCGAGGAAGCCACCGCATAGGAGATGTTCTTGGACAGCGCGGTGACCTTCTCCACCTTGGTGCCCGGGGCCAGCTCGATCTCGTAGCGGGTCACCGTGGGCCCGCGGGAGAACCCGGTGACCTTGGCGTCGACCTTGAACTGCTGCAGGGTGTTGGTCAGCGCATCGACCACCACCTGGTTGGCCTCGGAGGCTTCCTTGGCCGGCGGGCCGGCAGGAAGGTAGTGCTCCTCGGGCAGGGTGTAGGTGACATCGCCGGAGAGCTGCAGCTGCTCGCTGCGCGCGGGGATCGGGGCCTGCGGGGATGCGGCGAGCCCGGCGGCGCGCGAGGAGACCTGGTCCATCGCGGAGGTGGTGGCCTCGGGTTCGGCCTTCAGCCCGATATTGGCCATGATCTCGGCCATCTCGGATTCGGCCTTGGTCGGGCGCTTGACCCCTGGCGGAGGACCGGAGGGCTTCGGGATGGCCACCGTGGCGGTGTCTTCCTGGGCCGGGGCGGCGGCGGACTCGAAGTCCGGGCGGGCGATGGCCTGGGTGGCGGCCTCGTCGGCGTCGAAGATCTTGCCGGAGTTGCGGTTGACGGCAGGCATCGCGCCGGTGGACTGCTCGGCAGGATCATCCTGGCCGATGACCGCCTTGTCGTAGGCGACATCGCCGGGGCGTTCAGCGTGCTCGCCGCCGTCCACGTCGTAGACCTCGGTGACCTTGCGGGCGGCCGCGGCCCGGCGTTCGAAGAAGCCGGGCTTCTTCTTCCTGGCAGCGGGGGCCGGAGCCTCGTCCTGCGGGTAGAGGTAGGACTGGTTATGGTCCTCGCCGGCTGGATCAAGTTCCACTGCGGCCGTGGGTCGGGTGGCACGGGGTGCATCCGGGTCCTGGCCCAGCAGGCGGTTGTAGCCCGAACGCACGCGCGAAGGGATCTGCGTAAATGGCGTGGCGGTGACAATCAGGATGGACATGACCACCAGGAAGATGAACACGGCCATGGCGCCCGGGACCGAGATCAGCAGGCCCAGCGGGGTGCCCAGGATGGAACCGGCCATGCCGCCGGCATTCCAGAGTGCCTGGAAATCGTCGGAGACCGCTGGCGAGCCGTTGGCCAGCGAGGCGATGGACGAGCCGGAGAGCGTCATGATCAGCAGGCCGATGCCGATGCGGTTGTTCGCGGTGACCGCCTCCGGGTAGCGGAAGAGCCGGAAGGCGCCGATGAACAAGATCACCGGCAGCAGCACGGCCATGAAGCCCAGGGTGCCGCCGGCGACCGCGTGCACGCCGGTGCCGAACCAGCCCGCATCGCGCAGGCCCCACCATTCGATGATCGCGACGATCATCGAGATCAGCGCGAGGAACAGTCCGGTGCCGTCGCGGCGCAGCTCGTAGTCAGGCTTGACGGTTCCGCCGATGCGGCGGAATGCGCCGCCGAAGATCCGGGCAATGCCCATCCACACGCTGCGTATTGCGCGCAGCGGCAGGGCGAGTTCCGCATCCGGGTTCTCGGGCGTTTTCTTGGAGGACGAGGAGCCAGGCGCCTTGGGTTTGCGCGCCGCGGTCTTCTTCGTCCCCTGAGACTGGGTACGTGGGGCCATACTCCAAGGGTATCGCCCCCGGCTGGATGCGCCCCGAATTTACACGTCTGCACGGGGTGCGCCAGCAGCTAGATAATCGTCACGTGGCGCCCGGGAACTATTGCGAGTACTCGATCACCAGGGTGTAGCGGCCATTGCCTTCCAGGCAGGCGTGGCTGCCGACTTCGTACCCGGACGCCTTGAAGGCATCCACCGTGGCGGTTTCCATCATGGCGCAGGTAGCGGCGCTGGAGACCTCTTGGGTGTAGGTCGTGCCGCTGGCGTGGGCCCCCGGAATTCCGGCCAGCCCCACCGCCCCGGCCAGCAGGCCGGCCACGGCGCATGCGGCGAGATGGCTCTTGAACTTCATTTGCACTCCTGGTCTGCTTTCGTCCCCGGCGCTTGGGCCAAGCGCCCGCTTCCAAAAGTGCCACAGCACGCCCTGCACTGCCAGCGGCGTCCAGCCAAGATCCAGCCAGCGCCTGGCCGCGGAGCCCGGATGGCCTCAGCCGCGGGCCGCGCAGCGGTTGAGCCCAGCCAGGATAGCGAAGCCCGAGGCAAAGCACACTGCCAGGAACCCCAGGGCCGTGCCCAGGAACGGGGCCGGATCGATTTCGCCCAGGCCCAGCGCGGCTATGGCCAACGCCGGAAGCAGTGCCGCGAGGACCGCGCCGATTCCGGCAGCGGCCGATTGCCTGGCTGCCGTGGCCGGCTGGTTCCCCATGGCCTGGATCTCAATGGCCGCATACGCACCGCTGCAGCAGACAAGCCCCATCAGCACTCCGGCAACCGCGCCGTATGCCAGCGGGAGGCCCAGATCGCCCAGGCTGCCGCCATAGCCGTTCTCGCGGATCGGCCAGAACATCCAGAGCACCGCCAGCATCCCCAGGACCATGCCTGCCCCGGCAGCGATCGCGAACATGCTTCGGGTCATCGAGGCCACGGTCCTTGAAGTTTTCCCATTCATGGCTCCACCCTAGGACGAACAGGCGCTATTTGCTACTGCCTTTCGGGTTCTGCTGCCAGCTATCATCCGTTCGCCGCCGGTCCGAAAAACCGCCGCTAGGAGAAGTCCAGGCCGAGCAATGCGTTCTCGGTGACCTCCGGCAAGGCCGGGTGGATCCAGTACTGCTGCGTGGCGACCTCGCGCACATCCAGCCCGAAGGCCATCACCGTAATCATCTGCTGGATCAGCGTTGAAGCCTGCGGTCCCATGTAGTGCGCGCCCAGCAGCTTGCCGGTTTCCCGGTCAGCGATGAGCTTGGCGATACCGGTGCTGTCTTCCATCGCCCAGCCGTAGGCCACATCCCCGTACTTCTGCACCTTGGCGGTAATGTCATGGCCTGCCTCGCGGGCTTCGTCCTCGGTCATGCCGACGTAGGCGATCTGCGGGTGGGTGAAGACCGCCGCCGGCACGTGCTCATGGGGCATCTGCTTCATGTTCTGCGGGTTCAGCAGGTTATGGCGTACCGCGCGCATTTCCGCGTTGGCCACATGCTTGAGCAGGAAGGGCGAGGAAATATCGCCCAGCGCCCAGATGCCCTCGGCAGATGTCGAACGGCCGTACTCATCCACGCTGACCCGGCCGTCCTCGGAGTCGATGCCGGCACGGTCCAGATCCAGCTGGTCGCCATTTGGGATGCGCCCCGTGGCCACAAGCAGCACCTCCGCACTGGCGGTGGAACCGTCATCCAGGGTCAGCTTCACCCCGTCGGGCTCTTGCACGGCGCTGACCATGCTCCTGCCCTGGCGCACGTCATAGCGTTCTGCGGCCATCTGGTTGAATGGCCCGCGCAGATCGGCATCCAGCTGGCGCATGAGCTCGGAACGGGCCAG
Source organism: Glutamicibacter sp. NPDC087661 (assembly GCF_044743275.1). Lineage (NCBI taxonomy): Bacteria > Bacillati > Actinomycetota > Actinomycetes > Micrococcales > Micrococcaceae > Glutamicibacter > Glutamicibacter sp. NPDC087661. The sequence goes on along the minus strand of NZ_JBIUWE010000005.1, from coordinate 317,430 downwards.
GATGGTGACCTTGGTGCCCAATGCTTCGAAAACGTGGGCGAACTCCATGGCAATGTAGCCGCCACCGATGATCACGATGGACTTGGGCTGACGGGCCAAGCGCATGATGTCCTCGTTGGTGTGGAAGGCTACGCCCGAATCGATGATTTCCTGCGGAATAAACGGGCGCGACCCGGCGGCCAGGACAATCTGGTCCGCGCTGATGGTCCTGGCTTCTGTTCCCTGCCCGGTACGCAGCGTGCGCTCGCCGACAAAACGCGCGTGCTGGTCGTAGACGTCGATATTCGGTGTCTGCCCGCCACGGCGGTAGTCTTCGCCGCCCTGGGCAATGGGATCGATGCGCTTATCGAAGACCCTGCTCACGATGCCTGGCCAGTCCACGGAATTGACCTGGGCATCGATTCCCAGCCGTGCTGCTTGCCTGGTTTCCAGGGCGACGTCTGCGGCGTAGACATACATCTTGGTGGGGATGCAGCCGACGTTCAGGCAGGTACCGCCGAAAGCGCCCTTCTCGATGATGGCAATGGATTTTCCATCGAATTCTGGACCCGGAATAGAGTTGCCAGAACCTGTGCCGAGGATGATCAGATCGTAGTGCTTGTCTGCCTCGATTGCGGCGGAAGACGTCATGGCAGTGGTACCTTTCACGGTCAATGCTGGGGCACGGCAGGCAGGCGCTTGGCCATTGCTTGCCTACCGGGCAGGCTATCATCCGGGCACTGAACTGCCACTATGTTGCAGTGCTGGCTCATCTGCCAGGCTGAAGACCAGTTGCACGATGCCGTTCACGAGCACCGGCTGCGCATGAATCCCGTAGACCTGCAGCAGAAGTTCAGGTTTCAGCACCTCCTGGGGCGTCCCCGAAGCGATGACCCCGCCGTTGGCCAGCATGACCAGCTTGCTGCAGTAGCGGGCGGCCAGGTTCAAATCGTGCAGCACCACCACCGTGGTGGTTCCCAGTTCCCCGACCATGCGCAGCAGCTCATGCTGGTAGCGGATATCCAGGTGGTTGGTGGGTTCATCCAGTAGCAGGTGCTCGGCCTGCTGGGCCAGTGTCCGGGCAACCAGCACGCGCTGCTTTTCGCCGCCGGACAGGGTCGAGTAGCGGCGGTCGGCCAAGTGCCGGGCGCCGACCCGGGACAATGCCGAGGCAACTGCCTGGTGGTCCTCGCGGGCAAAGGCGGCCAGCGCCTTGCGGTGCGGAGCCCTGCCCAGGAGCACCATTTCGGCGACACTGACCGGCAGCTCGGTGGGCGTTTCCTGGGCCACGACGGCAATCCTGCGAGCAAGGTCGTTGCCGCGCAGCTCGGTGACGGGGCGCTCGTCCACGAGCACCAGTCCTGCCGTGGGCCGCAGCGCCGCATAGAGCGTGCGCAGCAGGGTGGATTTGCCGCTGCCGTTGGGGCCGATCAGCCCCACCACTTCCCCGGGGCCTGCCTGCAGCCCCGCCGATTCAATGACCAGCTTTCCGCCATAGCCCACGGAAATATCTGTAGCAGTAATCATGGTTCTTGCCTTCTTCCAGGTCCTTGGTTCCTATTGGGCCGCATTGAGCTTGCGAACCAGCGCGAACAGCAGCGGGGCGCCGAGCAATGCGGTGACGATTCCCAGCGGCAATTCCTGCGGTGCCATGGCCGTCCGGGCCAGCACATCGGCCCAGACCAGGAAGATCGCGCCGAGCAGGGCGGCTACCGGAATCAGGGTGCGGTGCGTGGAGCCGACGCACAGCCGGGCTACGTGCGGAATCACCAGCCCGACGAATCCGATGCCGCCGGAGGACGCAACCAGCGCGCCCACGCACACCGCGGTCACCACCATGACGGCCGCACGCAGCTTCGCCGGAGATATTCCCAGCGCTTGCGCGGTGCCATCGCCGATGGCCAGCGCGTCCAGCGGCCGCGACCAATAGGCCAGCAGCGTGGCGGTCCCGAGCACCACGATCCAGGTGATCATTGCCGATTGCCCGGTTGCCTGCGCCAATGAACCCAGCGTCCAGAAGAGCACCGAACGGCCCGCATTGGGGTCATCCGAAGCGAAGATCAGCAGCGAGGTGAGCGCGTGGAGCACATAGCCCACGGACACCCCGGCCAGCACCAGCCGGGTGGACGTCATCTCCGAACCGACCCGCGCCAGCAGGTAGACGAAGATCCCGGCGGCCAGCGCGCCGGCAAAGGCGCTCGTCGCCAGCGAGGCCGTGCCGATGCCGGCGGTGGCGCCAAAGAGGATCGAGGCCGCCGAGAGCGTGGATGCCCCGGAGGTCACGCCCAGCAGGTAGGGTTCGGCCAGGATGTTGCGGGTCAGCGCCTGCAGCGCCACCCCGGCCAGGGCCAGCCCGGCCCCGACGGCGGCACCCAGCAGCACCCGCGGTACGCGCAGCAGCAGGACGATGGACTGGTCCGAGGCGCTGAATGCACCAGGTGCGGGCATCCCGGAAAGGTGCGCCTTGAGGATCTGCAGCACGGTGCCCGGCTCGATGGACACCGGGCCGAGCCCTACGGCCACCGGCAAGGTGGCCACGAGTACGGCCAGCAGCCCGGCGATCCACAGCCACGTGTGCCGGGCCCGCCGGTCATAGTCCAGGTCATCGCCGGCGCAGGCCAGCGGTTCCCGGGGTTCTCGCACGATAGGTTCCAACGGGGTCATGGCTGCCTTTCGGGGGTTTCGCCAATGGAATCGGTGCGCAGGCCCAGTGCGGCACCCAGCGCAATCAGGGTCAATGCGCCAAGCACGGCAGCGGCGGCCAGGTATCCGGCGGCGGCCAGCGCCGCTCCGGAGGCTGCTGTGCCCAGGAACAGGCCCAGGGACATGCCGGCCGCGTTCAGGCTCAGCGCGGTGCCGCGCACCTGCGTGCAACGGCTCACCAGCAGGCTCATCACGGCGGCCGAGACCACCGCGTGGCTGGCCGAAAGCACCGCCGTGCCGGCCACCGCCAGCGGCAGCACCGGTGAGAGGTAGACGCCGAACAGCGCCACCAGCGAAATGCCCAGGCTGAAAACCATCACCGCACGGGTGCGCCGCTGCGAATCCCCGGCGTTGAGCATCCGCCCGGCCAGCAGGTGCCCCAGGAAGAAGGCCCCGCCGCTGACCGACCAGATGAACGCGAACCAGCTGGCGGTCAGCGCGAACTTCTCCGCGTACAGCGGGGCCAGGAAGGCCAGGTGCCCCATGAAGGCGCCGGCGCGGCCGAAGGAGACCAGCAGCAGCCCCCGGGCTCCGGGCACGCCGGCCAGGGTGCGGAAGGCAGCCAGGTAGCCCAGCCGGGCTGGAGCCGGAGCCGGGTCTGCCGCGCAGTGCCCGGCGCCGCGGCGGCCGTAGCGCAGCACCGCCGGGATCAGGGCGATGCTGATGGCGGCGATGGCGACCAGGTTTCCCTGCCAGCCCCAGAACATCGCCGGCAGCACCAGCAGCGGCGCGCCGATCGTGGAGGCCAGGGTCTGGGCCGTCATCACCAAGGTGGCTGCCCGGCCCGCGGCCGGGGTGGTGCCGAAGCGGTCCGCGGCCGCGGTTGACAGCGCCGGGTAGAGCAGCGCGTTGGACACCCCGGTGGCCAGGCAGAAAACTGCCAGTGCCGCCAGGCCCGAGAAGGTCCCCGCGATGGCGGCGGCGCCCATCAGCCCCAGCGCCGCGGCGGCCACGGTGCCCGGGGCGATGCGCCCGATCAGCGGGGCCAGCGCAACCCCGGCGAGCACCGCGCCGACGCCGGCCAGCCCGCGCAGGGTGCCGGTTTCGGCATAGCCGGCCCCGGCCCAGTCGGCGATGGGCACCAGGAAGGTGCTCAGCACCGTGAAGGGCAAAAGGCCCAGCGCCGAGGCCAGCAGCGCCGGCCAGATCTCGGCGATGATGCGCCGTTCGCTGGGCAGCTGCTGCGCTGTTTCGACTTCTGGCTGGCTCATGCCGCACTCCCGATTCCGGCGCTGATCATGGCCAGGTCCTCGGCGAAATCCTGCACCGCGAAGGCCGGCGAGCAGCCCTGGCCCTCCCGGGCCGAGGCCGCTTGCACCAGGGCGTCTTCGTAGGCGGCGAGCAGCGTGTCGATCATCGGGCAGGCCACGGCCAGTTCCCGGGCCAGGCCGGCGATGATCCTGGTGCGGTAGTAGTCTTCCTTGGGCATCCGCGGCACATCCCACTGGCCCTGGTCATCGCGGAAGACCGGGCGGAAGGCGATGGCCGAGAAGTCGAAGTAGCGGCCCTGCGCGTCGGGCTGCGAGAAGGGGTCGATGAGCAGCGAGGCGTAGCGCACGTAGAGCAGGTACTCCTGCTCGATGGCCGGCAGCTGCTCGAAGCTGGCCGCTTTCCCCGGGTCGATGCTCTGGGGGTGCACCGGATACCCGTCATCGAGCATGAAGGCCAGCAGGTTGACCGGCTGGCCGCCCAGTGCGGCGGTGATGGCCGACAGTTCCCGCCAGGCCTCGGCCATGGAGTGGATCAGCGCCGGGGTGACCGGGCCTTCGGGATAGAGCTTGTAGACGTACTGGACGGGCGGGGCGGGAGCGAAGACCGCGCGCAGCGCCAGCTCGTTGAAGAACAGGGCCGGATGCACGTACAGCGACATGTTCCGCGCCTCGGCTTCAACCGGCGATCCCGCCAGCTGCACTTCGGTGCCGGCTGCGGCATGCACCGCACGCAGCCGCTGCAGCGCGGGCGTGGCCACGCCGGTGGAGCCGGCGTAGATGCGGGCCTTGGCGCCGGCGGTCAGCACCAGCGCTCCGCCGGTCCCCTCCACCTGCCGGGTGTCCCCCAGATAGCTGGAGAAGCTGATGATTTCCGGGTCGGCGCCGCTGCGGCGGGCGAATTCGCGCACCAGTGCCGCCGAGCCCAGCGTGGGCGAGAGCAGCACGATCCGCGCCAGCGATGCGAGCACCCCCGGCGGCAGTTCGCGCAGCACCGGCAGGTAGGCGTCGGCGGTGGCCGCCAGTACCAGGGTGTCCCAGCCGCCGCGCACCTGCTGGTAGCCGCGGTAGCGGTGCTCGATGCGCACCTGCCCGGCCAGTGCGGCATGGGAGGGGTTTTGCACCTGGACGCGGGCGGTGCCGGCGTTGGCCTCCAGCGCGTCGAAGAAGGCGGCGCAGCGCTGCGAGGCGCGCCCGGCAATGCCCAGTTCCCCGGGCAGCGCCCCGAGCAGCACGGCGCTTTGCACCGCAACCGGTCCGGTTCCGGCAATGAGGATATTTCCCAGTTCATCCATGGGCTAATTGCTTTCCGTTCTCGTGCGCGCCTTGGTGTACAGCGCGATGTCGAAGACCTGCCCGGGCTGGCGGATCGTTCCGTCCAGCTGCCACCGCCGGGGGTCCACTGGTTGCATCGGGTAGTTGAACAGTGACTTCAGCCCGTCGCCGAAGCGCATTGCGACCACCACGTCCTGCCGGGTGCGCGCGTGCAACTGGTGCAGCAGCTCGTATTTCACGGCTACCGTGGAGCTGAAGACGATGTGCGTGGCCTGCGGCAGGAAGTCCAGCTGGTGGATTTGATCGCCCTGCAGGCCGATGTCCAGGCCCTGCCCCAGCTGCGCCACGACCCGGCGGCCCAGCTCCAGCGCTTCGGGATCGATGTCGATCCCCACGGCGCTGGCCCCGGTGCGCGAGGCCAGGTTCAGCAGGGTCATCGGGAAGGAACCCGAGCCGACCAGCAGCACCTTGGAGCTGGAGTCGGGGGCGACGGCGCCGAATTCCCCGGCGATGCACGATTCGATGTTGGCGAAGTAGCCCTCGGCTCCGCTGCGGCCTTCGAGCAGGCGCAGCGCCCGGTACTTCTCGATGACTGCGACGCAGCGCGCCGATTCGGTGCGCAGCGCCGCCACCAGCGCCGTGCCCTGGTCGGTGGCGGCCATCTGGGCATAGCCCGGTTCATTGGCCGGGTCGGTGACCAACTGCGCATAGCCGGCCAGCAGCTCTTCGAGCGCCGCCGCGTGCCGCGTCGATCCGTCATAGTCTCGGGCGGCTTCGGCGAACCGTCCGAGGTAGCCGTGCAGCACGCCGGCCAGGCCGGCGGCGGCGGCCTGGGTGGCCAGTGGTGTTTCAGTCATGGATATATGCAGTCCCTTCGGCCACGATGCTTACTTCGGTGCTGATCTGCAGCGCGGTGGCCTTGGCGCGGCTGCCATCGGCGTGCACCTGCACGGTGCCTCCGGGCTGTTTCACGCTGGCATTGACCGGAGCCCCGGTTTTCGCTGCCAGGTAGGCGCCCAGCGCGGCGCTTCCCGAGCCGCAGCTGCCCTCCCAGATGAGGCTGCCCAGCGCCGGGACGCTGACCAGCGGGGCCAGCTGCCCGCGGTCCGGATCGTAGAGCATGATGCCCACGACGGACACCGCTTCGCTGGCGCCCAGGTCCAGGGCCAGCTGCTGCGCACGCCCGCGCAGCTGGGGATCCGAGCCGTCGCATTCGGCGACCAGGTGCACCGCATCGGCGTAGCGCACCAGCCCGGCGCCGGCGACGCCCGGGAACGGGTACGGGTCGATGCGCAGCGGCCAGGGCATTTTCAGCTGGCAGCGGTAGACGGCACCGTCCGGCTCGACCCGGCAGCCCAGCAGCTGCGCGGCGCCGGAAGCTTCGATCAGCAGCTCAAGCGGGCCGCTGCGGGCGCGGCGCGCGGCCTGCAGCGCGGCCAGCGACAACGCGGCATTGGCGCAGAATTCGCCACCGGCCATGTGCAGCCGGGCCTGGGCCCGGGGCGAGCTGGGAGGCAGGATGAACCCGACTTGCTCGGCGTGCACATGTTCGGCGCGCAGCAGCCGGTCAGCGATGCTGCGGTAGTGCGCCGCCGGGTGCCGGCTGGTCACCAGCACGGTGGTATTCGATGCCGGACTGAGCTTGACGAATTCCACGGGGGTGGCGCCCCGGACCAGGCCACGGCTGGGGCCGCGTCCGTGCCCCGGGCGGGCCGCGCGGCGCGAAGAGGCCGCTTGCCGGCGCAGCGCCGCTTTCTGGCTCATCAACGGGCCAGCCGGTCGGCGATCAGCTCGACCCCGTCCACTGCCAGCGGACCGGGCGAGGAATAGTAGTAGTTCAGCGGCACGATGGCGCTGTCCTGCTCGATGGCGGGCAATCCGGCCAATTCGGGGCGGTCGCGCAGCGCCTCGATGACCTGCTGGTCGGTTTCCAAGTTCGAGGAGCCGGTCGGCAGGTACATGGCGAAGACCTTGTCGGCGCCGCTGTTCACGAGTTCTTCGGTGGAGGGCTCGAAGTAGCGCTTGGGCACGTCGTTGAAGACGTTCTGAAGGCCAAGCAGTTCCATCTGCTCGGCAACCAGCGATTCATGGCCGTAGGATCCCAAGGTGCCTGCGGTGGGCACGTACAGCGGCATCCCGCGCTGCTGGCTTTCCTGCTTGACGCTGCGCGCGGCTTGCTCGACGCGTGCTCGCATCTGCTGCACGGAGTCCTCGGCCGCCTGCTCGGTGCCGAAGAGCTGGCCGTAGGACTGGACGTCCTTGTAGATCTGGTCGAAGCCGCTGAGCCCGCCGGTGGATCGATCCTCGAATCCGGCGCAATATCCGCTGACGGTCAGCATCTTCACTCCGGCGCTTTCCAGGCGTTCAGCCAACGAGTCGAGATCGATTCCAGCAGCGATATCGGTGCCGATCACCACGTCTGCTCCCGAGTCCAGGATCATTTCGTAGGAGACATCATGCGAGTCCTCGGTAATCCGCTCCGCGTTGCGCACTGCCGCCATGGTTTCTTCGTCGAAAGGCACCTGCCAGCTGCCTGCGTAGTGCGTGAGCTTGTCTCCCGCTCCAGCGGCGGCCAGCAGGGCCGGGGCTTCCGACCCGACTGCAAGAACGCTGTCCGGCGCCTTGTCGAAGACGACCTGCCTTCCGCAACTGTCCAGGGAAATGCTCTTGGCGCCGGTGCCCTGCGGTGCACCGCTGGCAGATCCGGCTGGCGCGCCGCATCCGGTGGCCAGGGCCAGGATGGCAACCGGCACGGCCAACTTCCAGGGATTGAGTTTTTTCATCTATCAGTGCTCCATTCATGGCGGGCAGGCCTCGGCCGCCGAGATCCGGCGAGCTCCTCTGCCAACAGAGCTAAACACTAATGAGAATCATTATCAATTGTCAAAACGAGCAAGCCACGGAATACCCCTCAGCCAAGCCGCTGCCGTTTCCGGACAAGGAAAAGCAGCCGCACTGCCCGTCATTGTGTGGGCGGTGCGGCTGCGGTGAAGCTATGTTCTTATGCTGGCTTGCCGGGCTACAGCCCCTCGGAAGTCAGCCATGCCGAAGCGATGTCGGCGGCAGACTTCTTGTCCACGGTGCTCTGCACGTTGAGGTCCACCAGAACCTGCGCTGTCAGTTTTTCGCTGACCGGATTCAGGACTTCTGCCAATTCCCCGGATTGATCAGCGGCCACCAATGGCACCACATTCGATGCCAGGAATAGCGACTTCGGGTCTTCAAGGACTACCAAGTCCTCCGTCTGGATCCGCGGATCCGCGGTAAAGACGTTGGCGACATTCACCGTGCCGGCGGCCAGGTCTTCAACGGTCGTGTCGCCAGTTGCCGAGAATTCGGCCTTGACGCCATATGCGCTCTCCAAGCCCTTGGGTCCATAGGGGCGTTGCGCCAATTCAGGCGGGCCGCCCACGGTCAAGGGTTCGGAAATGCCGGCCAAATCCTCGATGCTCGCAAGCTTATTGGCTTCAGCGAATTCCTTGGTCACCGTGTAGGAGTCCTGATCCGATGCTGGCGCGGCTTCGAGCACGGCCAATGATTCCGGCAAGGATTCCTTCAGCTCGCTGTACACCTCATCGGCGGAGCGTGCTTCGGTGTCTTCCTTGTAGAACTGCAGCAGGTTGCCGGTGTATTCAGGGAAGACATCAATGCTGCCGTCTTCCAGCTGGGGCATGTAGGCATCGCGCTGCCCGATGCTGAATTTCCGTTCCACTTCCATGCCGGCTCCTTCAAGCGCCTGGGCATAGATCTCAGCAACGATTTCATTGGAATAGTAGGCCTGCGAACCGACAACGATCGCTTCCCCACCCTCCCGGGTGGCATCGCTTTCGGTGGCCAACGGATCCGCACCGGAGCATCCAGCGAGTGCGAGGCTTCCGGCCAGCACGAGAGCACTCGTGGACAATATCTTCTTGGTTCTCATGACATTTCCCTTTCGCGGGTGATTGAGTCATCGGTATCTTGGTAAGTTTTCTTCTTCTTCTCCGAGGGCACGCCCAGCCCGTGGGGTACAGCCGCTTTCTGCGCGATGGCAAATGCCAAATCCAGCACCAAGGCCAGCGCGGCAACCATCAAGGCGCCGCCCAGGACCATGTCGAAGCGCCGCAGGTTCAGACCGGTGATGATGGGCAGTCCCAGGCCGCCGAGATTCACGTAGGCGGCAACAGTAACGGTGGCGACTACTTGAAGAACGGCGGAGCGGATCCCGCCTACGAGCAGCGCAAGTCCCAGTGGGATCTCGACTTTGACGAGGATCTGCCATTCGGTCATCCCCATGGCCCGGGCAGCATCGATGGTCTTGCGGTCAATTGCTTCGAAGCCGGTATAAGCTCCGGCCAGCAGTGATGGAATTGCCAGCACGACGAAGGTCAGCATGGCCGCTTCTGGCTTGTGCAGAACTCCCAGAAGCAGCACCAGCAGAATCAGCAGTCCGAAGGATGGCACCGCACGCGCAACGCCGGCCAGCCCGACGGCCAATTCCCTTCCTCGCCCCGTATGCCCAATGGCCCATCCCGCAGGGATGGCAATCGCGCTAGCAATCAGCACAGCAACCACCGTGAACAGCAAGTGCTGCCCCAGCAAGCTAGCCAGTCCCCCATCGCCCTGCCACTGCTCGGGAGCGAAGATCCACGCCAGCGCATCGGAAATCAGATTCATGAGGACACCTTCTGCGTGGACGGCTGCGCTGCAGTTCGTTTTTGCCTGGTGCTCGTTGCAGCCCAAGGCATCAGCCAACGGCCGGCCAGGAGCAACAACAGGTCAACGAGCAACGCGATCGCTGCCACCGCGATGATCCCCGCCAGGACTTCTTCAATGATGCGACGCTGCAGACCGTTGGTGAACAGGTAGCCCAAGTTGGTTACCCCGACCAGGATGCCGACGGTTGCCAGCGAGATGGTGCTGACCGCTGTCACTCGCAGACCAGCCAGAACTACGGGACCGGCCAAGGGAAGGTCGACAGCGAAGAAGCGGCGTGCCGATCCGTAGCCCATGGCAGTTGCGGCCGACCTGGTTGCCGGGTCCACCGAGTTCAGCCCATCGACCACGCTGCGCACCATGATCGCTATCGCGTAGATCGCCAAGGCGAGAATGAGATTGGCTTCGCTGATCGCGCTCATCCCGGTGAGTACGGGCAGGATCATCAGCAGAGCCAGCGAAGGGATCGTGTAGAGCAATCCGGTGATGCTCACGACCGGTCCGCGCACCAGTTTGTAGCGCCAGGCCACCCAACCCAGCGGAATCGACAGAATGAATCCGAGAATGATTGCTATCAGGGACTGGCGCAGGTGCTCCAGCGATAGCGAACCAATGAGTCCGAGATTTTCCAGGACCCAGTTCACTGGACTGACCCATCCTCGACGAGCTTGCCTTGAGTCCGGCCTTGCGCATCAACCAGGACGGTTCCGTGCTCGGTCTGCTTCAAGCTCAGCGCCCGTGCCCCACGCTGCGCGCCAATGAAGGAGGCGACAAAATCATTGGCCGGATTTTCAATGATCTCACTCGGGCTGCCGACCTGGAGCTTCTGTGCGCCCGCCGCCAGAATTACCACCTGGTCCCCCAGGAGGAAGGCTTCATCAATATCGTGGGTGACAAAGACTATGGTCTTATCGAGTTCTCTTTGGAGACGAAGCAATTCTTCTTGCAGCTCGGCGCGAACGATAGGGTCCACTGCGCCGAAGGGCTCGTCCATGAGCAGGATGTTCGGATCGGCGGCCAGCCCGCGTGCCACGCCAACGCGTTGCTGCTGGCCTCCAGAGAGCTGATGCGGATACCTGTCGGCCATGGAGCCGGCAAGCCCAACCGTGCCCATCAATTCCAAGGCACGCGCTCGTGATGCCTTGCTCGTTTCACCCATGAGCCGCGGCACGGTCGCAATGTTCTGTGCGACAGTGAAATGAGGCAGCAGGCCGGAGTTCTGCATCACGTAGCCGATGCTGCGGCGCAGGCCCACCGCCGGCTTGCTGGCGATGTCCTCGCCGTCGATACGGAGCGTACCGCTGCTCGGATCAACCATGCGGTTGATCATCCGCAGCAATGTTGTCTTGCCGCAGCCTGAGGAACCGACGAAGACAGTGGTGCGGTGGGCCGGAATTTGCAGGCTGAAATCCTTGACGGCAACGGTGCCATCCGGATAGTGCTTGGAAACATTATCGAACTCAATCATGCACATTCCTCCACAGCGGCTTCGATCCAACCCATTGGGTGATGCCCGGGCATATTCCGTCTCCTTGAGCTGGCGTTGAGCCCAATTCTGCCTTAAAAGTGCTGTGACAGCACCAGATGTCCGGGAAATAGCCAGTTTCATACTGCGTGGTGGTGCCCGGTTTCCTTCGGGAACATCGGTAGAGTCAGTGAAAATCATCTTTACTGCATTGGGAGAAGACCTTGCGCATACGCACAATTGGCATCGCGACAGCAACCTTAATCGTTGGCGCCCTGGCACTCTCATCACCGGCACTCGCTGGCCAGCAAGACGTCGCCCCATCCGGTGATTGGGACAGCTCAGTGTCCATGGAAGCCCGCACCGGCGAGGTGCTGGAGCAGATCGATATGGACCAGTGGGATTCGGTCGTCGTAGTAGACGCGCAAACAGGGCAAATCCTGCCGCAAAGTCCCGCCCCGGCAATCGAGCTCGATGACTCGCCAAGTCCTGCATACCTGGGCTTCTTTGGCTGACGCTTGAGCTGTGGTGCATGCCTTGCGCTTGATTTCCCATAAAAATATTGCCTCGAACCTTAATTGGTTCGAGGCAATATTTTTGGAAGCCTAGGCTTCGAGCACTACAGGAACGATCATTGGGCGGCGACGCAGCTTGCGCGATACCCACGAGCCGATCACGCGGCGCGTGATCTGCTGCAGCTGGTGCGTGGAGTGGTTCGGGTTGTTGCCCACCGCTTCCATAATCGCAGCTGCGATCTTCGGCTTGATCTCGTTGAAGACCGAGTCCTCTTCGGCTACGCCACGTGCGTGGATGTCCGGGCCGGAGATGATCGTGCCGTTCTGGCGGTTGATGACGGTGATGACCGAGATGAAGCCTTCTTCACCCAGGGTGACGCGGTCCTTCAGGTCATCATCGGTTATGGTGCCGACCTTGGAACCGTCAACGTAGACGTAGCCGCATTCGACCTGGCCAACGAGCTTTGCAACGCCGTCCTTCATGTCGATGACCGAGCCGTCGTCTGCCAGCAGCACGTTGTCCTCCGGGACACCGGCCTGCGCGGCCAGGCGGCCGTTGGCAATCAGGTGGCGGGTTTCGCCGTGCACCGGAAGCACGTTCTTCGGGCGCAGGATGTTGTAGCAGTAGAGCAATTCGCCAGCCGATGCGTGACCGGAAACGTGGACCTTGGCCATGCCCTTGTGGATGACCTCGGCACCCAAGCGCATCAGGCCGTTGATCACGCGGAAGACCGAGTTCTCATTGCCCGGGATCAGGCTGGAGGCCAGGATGACGGTGTCGCCCGGGTTGATCTGGACCTTGTGCTCGCCGTTGGCCATGCGGGACAGTGCAGCCATCGGCTCGCCCTGCGAACCGGTGGACATCAGCACTACCTTGTGGTCTGGCAGCGAATCGATCTGCTTCAGGTCGACCAGGACACCCTGTGGCACTTCGAGGTAGCCCAAGCGTTCGGCGATGCCCATATTGCGCACCATCGAGCGGCCGATGAAGGCCACCTTGCGGCCGTGCACCGCTGCGGCGTCCAGAACCTGCTGCACGCGGTGGACGTGCGAGGAGAACGAAGCGACGATGATGCGGCGGCGGGCGCGCGCGAACTTGGCCTCGAGTACCGGGCCGATTTCGCGTTCGGCAACGGTGAAGCCCGGAACTTCGGCGTTGGTGGAGTCCGGCAGGAACAAGTCCACGCCTTCCTCGCCCAGGCGCGCGAAGTGGCGCAGGTCGGTGATGCGGCCGTCAAGTGGCAGCTGGTCCATCTTGAAGTCGCCGGTGTGCAGCACGGTACCGGCTTCGGTGCGCAGGAATACTGCCAAGGCATCCGGGATCGAGTGGTTCACAGCTACGAACTCGCATTCGAAGTTGCCAACCTGCGCGATCTCGCCCTCCACCACGATATTGGTGTTGGCCTTGATGCGGTGTTCTGCCAGCTTTGCTTCGACGAAGGCCAGGGTCAGCTTCGACCCGTACAAAGGGATGTCTTCGCGCAGGCGCAACAGGTACGGAACAGCACCGATGTGGTCCTCGTGGCCGTGGGTCAGCACGAGGCCCACCACGTCGTCCAAGCGGTCCTTGATGTAGGAGAAGTCTGGCAGGATCAGATCCACGCCAGGCTGGTGCTCCTCGGGGAAGAGCACGCCGCAGTCGATGATCAACAGTTTCCCGTTGAGTTCGAAAACGGTCATGTTTCGGCCGACCTCGCCCAAGCCGCCGAGGGGAACAATTCGCATTGTTCCCTTCTTCAGCTTCGCCGGAGTCTGCATACGCGCAGCGTCAGCCTTGCCTACTGAACTCTCAGTCATATGTGGTTAGTCCCTTTCGTTACAGATCCCATCCACCTTCACGTAGGTCCGCGCGGATGGCATCGAGCTCTGCGTCCGACGGTGCCAACAGCGGCAGTCGGACGACGGTGTTCGGCAGGACACCCTGCCAGTGAAGTCCATATTTTGCGGCCACGGCGCCCTGAATGTGGCCCATGATGCCGCGCTGGATCGCGTCCAGCTCAAAGTGTGTGGTGCGTGCAGTCGCCAGATCTCCTGCATGCATTGCATTAACAAGCGTACGGTACTTAGCGGCCGCAACGTGAGCGGTGACCGAAACCACGCCGACAGCACCTGCCGCCATCAGCGGCAAAGTCAGCCCATCGTCGCCGGAGTACACGTGCAGATCGGTTGTGGCCAGCACGGTGGTGGTGGACTGGTAATCCGCCTTGGCGTCCTTCAGGGCAATGACCTGAGGAATCCTGGACAGTTCAATGATGGTCTCGGGCGCCAGCGCGATGCCGGTGCGTCCCGGGATGTCGTAGAGCATGATGGGCAGCTCAACGGCTTCGGCGATGGCCTTGACGTGGGCGATGACGCCGGCCTGGCTTGGCTTGTTGTAGTAGGGGGTGGTCAACAGCACACCGTCTACGCCCGCTTCCTTGGCAGCCAGCGAGAGCTTGATGGAGTGACGGGTGTCGTTGGTAGTGGAACCGGCCAGCACTGCGGCACGGTCCCCCACCGCCTCGGCGACGGTACGGAACATCTCGATGTTCTCTTCATCGGTCAGGGTCGAGGTCTCGCCGGTGGTGCCGGTGACGACCAGTCCGTCGCAGCCATCATCAACCAGCTTCGTTGCCAGTTTGGCAGCCATCGCGTAATCGACTTCACCCGCTTCATCGAAGGGCGTGACCATAGCGGTCAGCACGGTACCGAACGGGTATGCCTGATTATCAATTGCACTTGTAGCCATGGCATTAAATCTACACTCGCGCATGTTGCAATGGCATCCCCCGCGCAATTCGTGGTGCGATGATTCCATGAACGATTTGGGTAGTTCCCAGCGGTTGCTGGGCGTGGACGCGGCACGGCTTGCCGCCATCCTCGGGATGTTCGCCGCGCACGTTTTCGCGCTCTATGAAACCAGCGGCGCACCCGCCTACTCCCCAACATTTACCGGGACTTTCGCCTCCGGCCGAGCATCTGTCCTGTTCATGGTGCTGGCGGGTTTATCCCTGGTCCTGCTCTCGAAATCCTTGGCTCGAAAGGGCTGTTCCCACCCTAAGGTTTACTCAGTCCTTGTGCTGAGAGCATTAATTATTGCCGTGCTCGGAATGGCAATTGGGTCAGTAAATGAAGCCATCGCGGTCATTCTTGTCCACTATGGGCTACTGTTTCTATTGCTTCCACTGGCGCTGAAGCTGTCGAGAACAACCATTTGGGTAGTCTCGGCCCTTTGGCTGCTGCTTATGCCGGTTCTTTGGCGACCGCTGGCCAGCAACTGGATTGCGGACTCGCTGGACCATAATCCGAGCTTCGGCGACATTCTCACCCCGCAACTGCTCCTCAAGGATCTAACGGTCACCGGATACTACCCATTGATGGTCTGGTTCGGTTTCGGCCTTCTTGGAATAGCCATCGCAAGATGCAACCTGCACAGCACGAGGACTGCGAGCCTGCTTGCATTGGGCGGTTCGATTATCGCGGCGGCAACCCAATGGGCGGGCCATTCGGTGAGCATGCACAATGCCGGGCTCATAGCCCGTGAACTGGGCCTGGAATTATCCCTCGTTCCCACAATGATCACCACCGGGCGTTTGCCGGGCGCCAACCTGGATCCGTTCCTGGACAATCCAGCCTATCTTTGGCTGCCGACCGGTCACAGCAATTCTTCGCTCTCCACGCTGCACAACGCCGCCTGCGCTGTCGCTATCATCGGCCTGCTCCAGCTGATTATTGGTCGGCTGGGTGCGCTCGGCCGGATTCTGGCTGGCGCCGGCCGGGCCCCGCTGACCCTGTATGCAGGGCACATTATCTTGCTGCCGGCGCTGAAAGAGCACTTGGACCCAATGGTGATTTGGTGGGTTCTCTGTGCAACGACGGCCGTCTTCGGAATTTGGCTTGGCTTCAGCAAGGCCTCTGGCCCTTTGGAATATGGCGTCCGGGTGTTTAGCGGAGCTGACAGCACCCCCGAGACGAAGAGCAAATTCTAGAGCGATGGCCCGGACTCTCGTGAGTCCGGGCCATCAACATGATGCTGCTTTATGCAATTACTGGCTGACCTTCTGGTCTGCTCGCCAGAATTCGATCGCAGTACGCATGGATTTGCGGGCGCGCGGCTTGTCACCGCAGGCTTCATACGCCAGTGCCAGACGGTACCAGGATTTCCATGATTCCGGGTTCTCTTCCACATCCTGCTGATGGATAGGGAAATCAGCGTCGGCGGCCGAACGGAGGAAACGTCCCGACGGCATGCGGGGAAGATCCTCTGGCAGCTCACCTGAGGAGGCCAAGGACTTGCCCATTTTCTCAGTGCGCAGCCCGAAGAGCACCTCGCGAATGAGGATCCAGACGCACAGTGCAGGAATAACCAGGATTGCAATGCCCATGACCTGCGCGACCAGTTCCCCGGTTTTTAGCAGACGGATCGCCTGGGTGAAGGTCATTCCAATGTACAGCGCGAACAGCAGCAGAATGCCGCCTACCCAAAGTTTCGTTTTCACTGGCCCAACTCCAGGAAGCCATCAAGGCCATAGGTCAGGCCCGGGCGGGAGGCAACAGTACGCAGGCCCAGGAGGACGCCTGGCATGAACGAGGCACGGTCGAAGGAATCATGGCGCAAGGTGAACTGCTCCCCCGGGCCGCCAAAGAGCACTTCCTGGTGGGCTACGAGGCCGCGCAGGCGTACCGAATGAACGTTGATTCCATCGACGACTGCGCCACGGGCGCCATCGAGCTGGGTCTCGGTAGCGTCCGGGCTCGCGGGGACTCCAGCGGCTTCACGCGACTTCGCGATCAGTTCAGCGGTACGCACCGCGGTGCCGCTAGGCGCGTCCACCTTGTTCGGGTGGTGCAGCTCAATGATCTCTACGGATTCGAAGTACTTGGCTGCCGTAGCCGCGAAAGCGCTGGCGAGCACCGAGCCCAGGGCGAAGTTGGGCGCAATCAGCACACCTGCCTGCGGATGCTTGCCCAGCAGCCCTTCCAAATTCGCGCGGCGATCATCATCCCAGCCAGTGGTGCCAACCACTGCATGAAGCCCGTTCTCGACGGCAAAACGCACATTGGCCTCGGTGGATGCCGGCACAGAAAGGTCAACAATGTGCGTTGCGCCGGCTTCAAGGATCTGCGACAAATCGTCGCCTCTTCCCAAGCTTGCTACCAATTCCATGTCTGCAGCCTCAGTTACGGCCTTGACCGCTTCCGAGCCCATTCGTCCGGCCGCGCCGAGCACGGCCACCTTGATCTGTGCACTCATGGGCTTAAGCCTATCGCCCTGCAGGCACCTGCCTTGCCAACGATTACGTGATCTCACGCGAGTTTTGCAGCGAATACCCTGAGGCGATTTCCCAGATATTTGATTCTGCTTGTTCCCTACGGCCAGCCCAACTTGTTTTGCCTAGCAAATAGGGGAAAAATATGTGTCAGGAGTCTCCAAGTAGTAAGCAGGGCCATGGGTCAGAAAATTAAGCGCTTTGGTTTCGGCATCGGCGCAACGCTTGTCGCGACCTTTGCAATCACTTCCTGCGGTTCAGGCGATGAACCGATCACCCTGTCCGATGACGAGCGAGCAACTATTACTGATGTCGTCCAAGAACAGGGAACGGTCATCGATTCGCCGACTTGCCAGGTTGAGGTTTTCCGTATCGAGGACTCCACGACCTACGGCTGGGCTACTTGCGCACCCGATAGCCAGGACTCGGCGGACACCGCTGCCCAGGCGGATGCCTTCCCGTTCCGCATTGACGGGCAGGAACTGCGCCGTCCAGATGACGGTTCCAAATACGAGGAAGGCGTGCAGGAGCTCTTCCCGGAAGACCTTCGTTCCGCTATTACCCAGCATTCGACCGGGGCGGGCGGTTAATTCCTTTTTGCCTGTCTCGCCATTTCAGGTGAGCGTGCCGATTTTCCCTACCGATAGTGTGTGCGCACTTTTCGCACGATGAAAGGCTGGCGTGCGCCACGATTACTTTGGGCAATTGCCCGAATCCCTCAGGACCAGGCTTTCGGTTCGTGTCGCGGGCCATGGCCCTGACGTGGTGCTGATTCACGGGCTCGGAGCATCCAGCCGCTATTTCACTCCGCTGGCCAACATCTTGGCTAAGAAGTATCGAGTGATCGTTCCCGAACTTCCAGGCCACGGCAAGAATCTGGATGATGGCCGCCCGGTGACCGTACCGCGTTTCGCGCACGAAGTAGCATTGGCGTTGCGCGAGCTGAAAGTTGAGAACGCTATCGTCCTCGGGCATTCCATGGGCGCGCAGGTTTCCATTGAGCTAGCTCGCGCGTGGCCGGATCTGGTCAAGCACCTGGTCATTGCAGCTCCTGCGGTCAACGACCGTGAAGCGACGCTGTTCAGGCAGGCCCGCCGGCTCTTTGAAGATTTCCCGCACGAGTTGAACTCGGTGAAGGCAATATTGCTCGTCGATTACCTGCGCTGCGGCATCCCATGGTGGGCCAAAAGCTGCGCCCAGATGCTGGACTACTCCACCGTTGAATTGCTTCGTACGGTCCAGTGCCCGATTGATGTCGTGTGCGGCACCCGGGATCCGCTGTCTCCACCGGAGTTCGGTCTTCGCCTGGTCGCAAGAACACCGCAAGCCAAGCTCACCGTCATGCGTCATGGTGCGCATGGCTTCAATTTCTCTCATGCGCCCGAGCTTGCAGCGCTAGTAGATGCCGCGGCATGACCCAGAGAAAACGGCGATGCCCCTAGAATCGAAATCCTCGGATTCGATTCCAGGGGCACGGCATCCAGCTCTAGAGGCCTAAGTCGGCTTCACTTTCAAACGGTCCCACCACGGTGATCACTCGATCCTTGGAGGCCAGTTCCTGGGCCAGATCCTGAACTTCCTGGGCCGTGACGGCATTGACGCGAGACAGTGCTTCGTCGATGTCCTGGAATTCTCCGGTAATCATTTCTGCCCGGCCCAAACGGGACATGCGGCTTCCTGGATCCTCCAGTGCCAGCACCGTTCCACCAGATAGCTGGCCCTTGGCTTGCGCCAATTCAGTTTCGGTGATGCCGTCCTTGGCCAACCGATCAAGCTCGGCCCCCAGCAGCCCGATAACCTGAGCAGCCTTAGCCGGGGCGCAGCCCGCGTACATGCCAAAGTAGCCGGCATCGGTGTAGGCGGCGGAGAAGGAGTAGGTCGAGTACACCAGTCCACGCTTCTCGCGAATTTCCTGGAACAACCTTGAGCTCATGCCGCCGCCGAGAACAGCGTTCAGCACTGCGAGAACCTGACGGCGGTCATCATGTCCGGTGATGCCGGAGCATCCCATGATGATGTTGGCTTGCTCGCCCGGACGGTTGATTACTTCCAGCCCGGCCTTCGAAGTGATCTGCGCTGGTTCACCCATGCGGCGTGGTTCTGGCACAGCCATCGGGTCCAGTTCCCAGCCTGCTTCGGTCAGCGCCTTGAGAAGCAGCTCGCACAGCTTGTCGTGCTCCAGGGATCCGGCGGCAGTAACAATCAACTCGCTTGGGCGGTAGTGCGCACGATAGTGCTCCATGACTGCCTCGCGGGAGATCTCCATGATCTCTTCAGGAGTTCCTCCAATGGGACGTCCCAATGGGTGATCGCCCAAGACATTGGCAACGAACCGCTCGTGGGCGACATCCATCGCGTCATCTGCATCCATGGCCAGCTCTTCGATGATCACCCCGCGTTCCTGTTCCAATTCCTGCGGGTCGATAACTGCAGAGGTAACCATGTCGGCGATGACCTCAAGGGCCATTGGCAGCTCCGTGTCCAGGACGCGGGCGTAATAGCAGGTCGATTCCTTGGCGGTGGCTGCGTTTGATTCGCCGCCCACGGCATCGAAGGACTGGGCGATTTCCAAGGCAGTGCGCTTGGCAGTGCCCTTGAACAGCAGGTGCTCCAGGAAGTGCGTGGAGCCGAAGTGCCCTGATTCCTCGTCGCGGGAACCGACCGGTACCCAGAAGCCCACTGTGGTGGACCGCTGTCCGGGCATCGCTTCTGTCAGGACTCGTACGCCACCGGGCAGGATGCTGCGCCGGACTTCAGAGCCGCCTTCGCCTCGGTGGACCAACGTCGGGTCCGCCGGGTCAATCGGAGAAAACTGCGTGGTCTCCACCGAATGCAACGGCAATGGAATCATGGCCACGAATATACGTCCTTAAGTCGTCGAGAATAGCCATTTCAAGCTAAGTACACTGTCTTTCATTCTCCCATAGAACCGCGGTTTGAAAGCAATAGCTCAGTGGTGACGGAGCCATCACATTCTGGGAAATTACGCGATCGGACCGCGACTGCGGCAATACTCACTAGCTCGGTTGGTGGGCTAAGTTGCGTCGAGATATCCGCGTTTCTCGGCGTCAGCGCACACTGGGGTCTGCCGTCCTGGGTCACTTGAAGCGCAGGCTAGATAAACAGTGTTCGCTGCATTTTCTGTGCTCAATTCCGGATATCCCATTGATCCGGGATTATAGGAGACGGCAGTGCTCCACTCATCGAGGTTCTTGCAAGCATTGAGCGCCATTTTCTCTGCTTCGCTAATCTTAATTTGCGGCGTTTCATGATCAGACCAGGCTTCGTTCTGCTTTTGAATTGCCGACTGGCATTCCTCGCCGATATTAGATGTCCTAGCCGCATCGAAATTCTCGCATCCACTGATAGCTAATGCCACGGCGCGCAGTGCTGCAGCTAAGAAGTGAACTCTGCGCATAGTCTCCATGCTACCGACGGGATCCTGCAAGTTGGCGAATCGGCGGCCATCATTTCCTTTCGGCGAAGGGACAACAAAGCAAGAAAATCCCGCACGTTCCAAACGGAACACGCGGGATTTCCAGATCTCAAGCTATTGCTCAGGCAAGCTTGGAACGATCGAACGCATCAAGGCTGATGCCCTGCTCCAAGACGACCTTGGCCCACTCGCGAGCAGAGTGCAGGGAATGGTCGCGGTAGTTGCCACAGCTTACGGCTTCGGTTCCTGGAACATCTTCCCAGGTAACCTTCTCCGCGATATCTTCCAGCGAGCTCTTGATCGCAGCGGCGACGACCTCCGGTGTCGGCTCGCCCCACAAGATCATATGGAAGCCGGTGCGGCAGCCAAATGGGGAGAAATCGATCAGGCCATCGATGCGGGTACGCAGCAGACCAGCCATGGTGTGCTCGATGGTGTGCAAACCTGCCGTTGGAATCTCACCGTGGTTCGGCTGCACTAAACGGATGTCGTAGTTGGAGATGGCGTCTCCCTTGGGACCGTGCTCCACCCCGATTTTGCGCACATACGGCGCCTTGACCTTGGTGTGGTCCAGTGCAAAGCTTTCAACTTCAGCAAGTTCAATATCACTCATATGCAAAGTCTATCTGCTCACCGTCTGGCGAATCGAGAGCTTATCGAAGGAGGTAACCGATAGACTTCTTAGGACGTTCGGGGCAGCAATCCCCGAACTGATTTCTTTAGAGGGGAAGTTCATGTCGGACCAGAAGTCCTTGCTCGTCTTTGCGCATGCAGACGAAGCCGTAGCCTTTGCAGATGTCGAGCACCTGATTTCTGGTGTTGGCAAGGTCAACGCGTCGGTAGCCTTGGCTGGCGCGCTTGCTGAAGGCAACATCAAAAACGTCGTCGTGCTTGGCACCGCTGGAGTTGTTGGCCATGCCGGTGAAGACCGCCCGAGCTTGGACACTATTTACCAGATCACCAAACTGATCCAGCATGATTTCCCGCTGCCATCGGCAGATGTGGACCCTGCCGGCGCCATCCTGCTTCCTGATTTCCAGGTCACCATGGCTACCGGCGACGTGTTCGTCTCGAATGATGAGCAGCGTATCCACATCAAGTCCTTGGGCGCTTCGTTGGTCGATATGGAAGGCTACGCCTACGCAAGCATCTGCCAACGCTTCAACGTGCCGCTGCAGATCTTCAAGATCCCTTCCGATTACGCGGATGATTCGGCGTCGATCGACGAATGGGATGATATCGCCAAGCAGAAGAGCGTCCAGCTGCGCGAGTTCTACGACCAGCACCTGGGGTAGCAGACTGCCGCCGGGACCTTCCACCGAAGGTTAGCTCTAGAATTGAAACACCAGCAGCGAACGGAGATTGTTCCATGACAGCACAGGCAAAACCACACGTCGGTGCAGCAGAGCTCTCCATGCCCCGCCACCACCAGCTGATCGTTTCGCTTTTCGGCATGCATGCCCGCCAGCACGGCGGCGCCTTGCAGGTGGCGGCAATCATATCCCTGATGCAGGACGTGGGAGTCGAGCCTGCAGGCACTCGTTCCTCGATTTCCCGATTGAAGAAGCGCGGCATCATCGACAGCGTGCAAGTCCGCGGTCGCAACGGATACTCGTTGTCCGAATCGGTGCTGACCACCTTTGCCGAAGGCGACGAGCGGATTTTCCATCCACGCCGCGCAACGGCCGAAGACCGCTGGCTGCTGGCAACCTTCACGGTCCCCGAAACCCAGCGCAACATCCGGCACAAGATCCGTTCCTCCCTGGTGCGCATGGGTTTCGGTTCGGTGGTCCCCGGGCTCTGGATTGCACCGGAACATGCCAAGGATCCTGCCTTGGCCTACTTCGCCCGGCACGGCCTGGACAAGTACTTCGAGTTCTTCCTGGCCGAGCACATCGGCGGCGCGCAGCTGCGCGAGAACCTGGATTCCTGGTGGGATTTAGGGACCCTGGAAGCTATGTACTCCGAATTCCTGAAGGAGAACCAGGGACGGTTGGAATTCTGGAAGGAACGCGCCGGCACGCAGCACAGCCCTGAGATCGATGCCCAGGGCTTCGCGGACCATCTGGTCCTGCTTACCCAGTGGCGCCGATTCCCCTATTCCGATCCCGGGTTGCCGGCCGAGCTGCTCCCGGAGGATTGGAACGCGTTGAAGGCTGAAGCGCTGTTCAAGGACCTGCATACGCTGCTGTCGCCACTGGCTTCGCGCCATGTACAGCGGGTGATCGGCGAGCAACGCTGATCTTTGCGCCTCGACCGATAGGAACAGGGCTGCGAAACCAATTGGTTTCGCAGCCCTGTTCCGCATCCAGGGACTAGTTGCGGTCCTGGATGACAGCCACGCCCTGGATTTCAATCAAGGCTTCCTGCTGCCAAAGCCGGCTTACCCCGATCCCTGCCATCGCAGGATATTCCGAACCGGCCATCTCGCGCCAAAGGCGCCCGATTTCCCTGCCATGGGCCATGTAATCATCCACATCGGTCAAGTAAATGGTCACGCTGGTCAGGTCCTCGG
Organism: Glutamicibacter sp. NPDC087661; assembly: GCF_044743275.1. Taxonomy (NCBI): domain Bacteria; kingdom Bacillati; phylum Actinomycetota; class Actinomycetes; order Micrococcales; family Micrococcaceae; genus Glutamicibacter; species Glutamicibacter sp. NPDC087661. The sequence goes on along the minus strand of NZ_JBIUWE010000005.1, from coordinate 294,390 downwards.
GGCGGCCCCCGGCTTCAACCAAGGTGGTCAGCACGTTGGAGAATGCCTGCTTGAACTGTTCCACGATGCCGCCGGGCACGATCTTCATATCCTTGTCCAGAGCGGTTTGCCCGCCGAGGTAGACCGTATCCCCCGCCTTGACTCCGTGGGCATAGCCAGAGGGCTTCGCCATGGATGCGGGGTTGATTGTCTCGTTGCGGTGCAACTTGGTTTCAGTCATTTCCTACTCCTTGTACCGGGTGCATGAAATTTGCCCCAATTGGCTCTAGCGCCATCTTTGTGATGCGTGCTACATTGAGCTTACGTGACGGCGGTAAAAAAGTCGACACATAGCTTTTCACCCAACTGACAAAGGGAATCCACACATGAAACTCGCAACGATCCGCGCCGGCGGGAAGAGCCTGGCGGCAATCCAGACCGATCAGGGATATCTGCCCCTGCCAGCTGGCGATCTCAGCGAGTTCCTCAAGCACCAGGACTGGAAAGCAATCGCCTCCGAAGCCCTGGAATCCAGTACCGCAGGCGATCTTATCCCCGCGGAGCAGGCCCGGCAGCTTAATCCGCTGCCAGCGCCCGCCAAGGTGATCTGCTGCGGGCTGAACTACAGCGACCACATCCTGGAAATGGGAAGGGAACTGCCCGAATATCCCACATTGTTCGCAAAGTTCGCCGACACCCTGGCAGATCCCGACGCCGAGATTTCCAGCGCTTCCTCCGCCAATGTCGACTGGGAAGCTGAATTGGCAGTAGTGCTTGGTTCAGATGCATGCTCAGCGTCCTTGGAAGAAGCCCAGGCCGCCATTGCCGGATACACGGTAGCCAACGACGTCTCGATGCGCGACTGGCAGCGCCGGACCCTGCAGTGGTTCCAAGGCAAGGCCTTCGACGGCACCACTCCCCTGGGTCCCGTGCTGGCCACGGCAGATGAGATCGACCCGGTGGCCGGCGCGGAGGTCATCTGCCGCATCAACGGCGAGGAAGTGCAACGCGGCAACACCTCGACGCTGGTGTTCTCCGCGGCGCGGCTGGTCAGCTACATTTCCGAATTCACCACGCTTCGTGCCGGGGACATCGTGCTGACCGGGACCCCCGGCGGAGTCGGAATGGGCATGGTTCCGCCTCGCTTCCTCGCTGACGGGGACCGGCTCGAAACCGAAATCCCTGGCATCGGCATCCTCTCCAACAGGTTCCGGCTCCGAGTGAACAGCCCGGCCCTGTCCCAATGACCATCAGCAACATCCCTCTACCGAATTTGAAGGAGCACACCATGACCGAAGCACCCATAACCTACCGCACCGAAGGCGACAATTCGATCTATGCCTCGGAAAATGGCCAGGTTGTCCCCGTAGTCACCCGGGCAGGATCCGAGGACACCAACACCGCCCAGTCCGGGGACTGCATCCGCGTCTCGGGCGTCAGCATCCAGCACACGCCCGCCACAAAGATCTGGTTCGGCCAGGTCTCCAATGTCCCGGGCTACCGTTCCCTCCCCCACCACCATGGTGAAGCGGAAACCGGCGGCTACGTGCTGCGTGGCCACGGCCGGATCTACTTCGGCGAGAACTACGAGCAGTACGCCGACATGAAGGCCGGCGACTGGGTCTTCGTCCCACCGTTCATGCCCCATGTCGAGGCCAACATGTCGGTCACCGAGGAGCTGGTGTGGCTCACTGCCCGGACCCCGGAGAATATCGTGGTCAATCTCGCTGATGTCGCTGACGAAACCTTGGAAGGATACCGCCGAGCATGAGCACCACAGCATTGTCCGCCCAGGTCTTCCTGGATGCCATCAACCTGACCGAATGCGCTGCGGAGGTCTTCGACCAGGCGTTCACCGCCATCCCTCAGTACGTGCCCTGGCCCAAGGCCTACGGTGGCGACATGGTTGCCCAGGGTGCCCTTTCGCTGATGAAGTCGGTGGGTGCCGACCGCAGCCTGCACTCCATGCACTCCTACTTCCTGCGGCCAGTGGATATGCACCAGCCGGTCCGCTACGAGGTGGAGCACCTGCGCGATGGCCGCGGCTATTCCACCCGCCAGGTGCGCGCCTTCCAGAACGGCAAGCCGGTCTACTGCGCGCTAGGCTCTTTCCACGTTCCGGAAGACGGGGCCGAATTCGCGCTCGATGCCCCCGGCGCTTCGCTGGATCTGGATCCGCAGTCCCTGGCCAGCGCCGCCGAGGCCCTGCAAGGCGTGGAGGGCGACGCCGCCAAGTACTGGGCCGGCGGCCGCAGCTTCGACATGCGCCATGTTCCCGAAGCCATCTACCTTCCCGGCGAGCGCGAAAAGTCCGGCAGCCAAGCGGTCTGGATCCGGGCCTTCTCACCGTTGCCCGATGATGCGGTGATTCAGAAGGCGGCCTTGGCCTATGTCTGCGATTACACCATCCTGGAGCCGATCATGCGCGGTCTCGGGCTGAGCTGGGGCGATGAGGGCCTGGTGACCGCCAGCTTGGACCATTCCATGTGGTTCCATCGCGAGGGGCGCATGGACGACTGGGTGCTTTACGCTCAGGAAGCCATTTCGAGCCAGGACAACCGCGGACTGGCCATCGGGCGCTTCTATGCCCGCGATGGCAAGCTGCTGGCCACCGTAGCCCAAGAAGGAATGATCCGCCCCGGGCGGAACGCCAACTAGGACTTCCCACCGAACCTGCCAACGGAGTTGCCTTATGGAACTTTCACCTTCTGTACATGTCGATAGCTTTACCCGCGACCATCTTCCATCCCCCGAATTGTGGCCGACGCTGGAATTCACCTTGCCCGAGCTGCAGTACCCGGACCGGCTCAATGCCGCCGAAGTGCTGATCGACCAGTCCGTCGAGAAGTTCGGCGCCCAGCGCACGGCGCTGCTGGCCCCCGATGGCACCAGCCTGAGCTACGGGCAGCTGCTCAAGCGGGCCAACCAGGTAGCCCAGGTGCTGGTCGAGGACTATGGCTTGGTGCCGGGCAACCGGGTAATGCTGCGCGGTCCGAACAACGCATGGCTGGTAGCTTGCTGGCTCGGAGTGATCAAGGCCGGCGGTGTTGTGGTCACCACGATGGCTGCCCTGCGCGCTGCGGAAATCTCCAAGCTGGCCACGCTGACCGGCCCGGTGGCGCTAATCACCGACCACCGCTTCGCCGAGGACGCGCTCAAGGCCAGCGGCGGCGGCTATCCGGTCATCAGCTACGGCGGCACGTCCCGCGACGATCTGGCCCAGCAGGCAGCAGGCAAATCCGGCGAATTCACCGCGGTGGCCACAGCCGCAGATGATGTGGCATTGCTGGGACCGACTTCGGGAACCACTGGCGTCCCTAAGATCACCATGCATTTCCACCGGGACATCCTGGCCAATGCGGACACTTTTGCCCGCTACATCCTGGAACCCACCAAGGACGATGTCTTCGCCGGTTCCCCGCCGCTGGCTTTCACCTTCGGACTGGGCGGGCTAGTGGTCTTCCCCTTCCGCTTCGGCGCCAGCTCGCTGCTGACCGAACGCGCCACCCCGGTGCAGTTGGCCGAGCAGTCCCACGCGGCCGGGGCAACCATCCTGTTCACCGCCCCCACCGCCTACCGGGCCATCTTGAAGAACGGCAAGGCCGACCTGCTCAGGCCCCTGCGCGTGGCGGTCTCCGCCGGCGAGCACCTGCCTGCCGACACCTGGCACCATGTCAGGGAGGCAACCGGGCTGGAACTGGTCAACGGCATCGGTTCCACCGAAATGCTGCACGTGTTCGTCTCCGCCGCCGGCAAGGACATCAAGCCGGGAACCACAGGCAAGGCCATTCCCGGTTTCCGCGCCACGGTGCTGGATGCCGAGGGCAACGAAGCCGCGGCCAACGAGCCGGGGCGCCTGGCGGTTATCGGGCCGACCGGCTGCCGCTATCTCGATGACCCGAGGCAGCGCAATTACGTCGAAAGCGGCTGGAACATCACCGGGGACATCTTCTCCCGGGACGAGGACGGTTTCTTCACCTACCAGGCGCGCAGCGACAACATGATCGTCTCTTCCGGATATAACATCGGCGGCCCGGAAGTCGAGCAAGCCCTGGACCAGCATCCCGAGGTGCTGGAAAACGCGGTGGTCGCCCGCCCGGATCCGAACCGCGGATCAATCGTCTGCGCGTTCGTGGTTCTGGTCGAAGGCGCCGAAGCCGATGAGGCGAAGGCCAAGGAATTGCAGGACTTCGTCAAAGCCACGATTGCCCCGTACAAGTACCCGCGGGAAATCCGCTTTGTCACCGAGCTGCCTCGAAATCCCAGCGGCAAGCTGCAGCATTTCAAGCTGCGCGAGGCCTTCAACGGCTCCCCGGTCGCATAAACTCCCCAGATATTTTTCGGGCCCCGGCCCAATCGCCCTCCGGGGCTGATGAAAGGACACACCATGAAGATTGCAGTTATCGGCGGCGGCCCTGGCGGCCTGTACTTCGCGGCTCTGATGAAGCAGCTGGATGAGAACCACGATGTCACCGTGTGGGAACGCAATGCCGCATCGGACACCTTCGGCTTCGGCGTGGTGTTCTCCGATGAGACCCTGGGCGGCATCGGCAACGCCGATCCGGTGGTGGCCGAATACATGTCCCGGCGCTTCGCCCGCTGGAGCGATATCGACATCCACTTCCGCGGCCAGATGCACACCGTGGGCGGCCAGGGCTTCGCGGCCATGAGCCGCAAGGAACTGCTCCAGCTGCTGCAGCGCCGCTGCATCGAACTGGGCGTGGATGTGCTCTTCTCCACCGTTGCCCCGGATGTGGAGCAGCTGGCGGACGAGTACGACCTGGTGCTGGCCGCTGACGGGCTGAACTCCGCGGTGCGAACCAAGTACGCGGACTCCTTCAAGCCCTCCCTTGATCCGCGGACCTCGAAGTACATGTGGCTGGGCACCGACCAGGTCTTCGAGGCCTTCAAGTTCTTTGTCAAGGAAACCGATGCCGGAACCATGCAGATCCACGGCTACCCGTACTCGGACGAGGGTTCGACCTTCATCGTGGAAATGCACGAAGACGTCTGGCGTGCGGCCGGATTCGACGAGACCGAGGACGAGGTCTTCGGCCCGGGCGTGAGCGACCAGAAGTCGGTGGACAAGGTGGCCGGGATCTTCGCCGAGGAACTGGCCGGATACCAGGTGCTGACTAACAACTCCAAGTGGATCAACTTCACCACGGTGCGCAACGAGAACTGGCGCCATGGGAACATCGTCCTGCTGGGCGATGCCGCGCACACTGCCCACTTCTCCATCGGCTCGGGCACCAAGCTGGCCATGGAGGACGCTCTGGCCCTGGCTGCCTGCCTGCATGAGCATGCCGAGGTTGATTCGGCGCTGGCCGCCTACGAGACCGAGCGCCGCCCAGTGGTCGAATCCACCCAGCGCGCGGCCCAGGCCTCGCTGGAATGGTTCGAGAACATCGGGCAGTACAAGGACCAGGACCCGGTGCAGTTCTGCTTCAACTTGCTCACCCGCTCCCGGCGCATCACCTACGAGAACCTGAAGCTGCGGGATACCGGATTCGCTCAGCAGGTCGATGAGAACTTCGCCCGGCTCAACGCTTCACCTTCCGTTGCACCGGCGATGTTCCAGCCGCATAGGCTCGGCAACACCGAGCTGGCCAACCGCGTGGTGGTTTCGTCCATGGACATGTACTCGGCCACCGACGGGGTGCCCGGGGACTTCCACCTGGTCCATCTGGGCTCCAAGGCCATGGGAGGGGCCGGGCTGGTGATGACCGAAATGATCTGCGTTTCCGATATCGGCCGCATCACCCCGGGCTGCACTGGCCTGTACACCGATGAGCAGGCCGCTGCCTGGAAGCGCGTGACCGACTACGTGCACGGAAATTCGAACGCCAAGATCGGCGCCCAGCTCGGCCACTCGGGTCGCAAGGGTTCGACGAAGCTGATGTGGGAAGGCATCGACCAGCCGCTGCAAGAAGGCAACTGGGATGTGCTCGCTCCCAGCGCACTGCCCTATGGCGAAGGCTGCCATGTGCCGGTGGAAATGGACCGTGCGCAGATGGACGAGGTGCGCGAGCAGTTCGCCGCCGCGGCACGCCGCGCCGATGAGGCAGGATTCGACGTGCTGGAAGTGCATATGGCCCACGGCTACTTGCTCTCTTCCTTCCTTTCGCCGCTGTCCAATCAGCGCACCGACGAATACGGCGGAGGCTTGGAGAACCGGCTGCGCTACCCGCTTGAGGTCCTGGATGCGGTCCGCGAAGCATGGCCGGCAAGCAAGACCATCGGCGTGCGCATCTCGGCTACCGACTGGTCGCCAGGCGGGAATACCGAAGAAGATGCCGTGGACATCGCCCGGGCCTTCATCGCCCACGGCGCCCAGTTCATCGACGTCTCGTCGGGGCAGATCGTGAAGGACGAGAAGCCGGCTTTCGGGCGCAGCTACCAGACGCCATTCGCCGACAGGATCCGCAACCAGGTCGCCGCCGAGGCAGGGGTCTCGGTGATCGCGGTGGGTGCGGTGTCCTCCTACGACGACGTGAACTCGATCCTGCTGGCAGGCCGCGCGGATCTGGTGGCGCTGGGACGCACCCACCTGTACAACCCGCAGTGGACCTTGCAGGCAGCCGCCGAGCAGGACTATACCGGTGACGGCGCCACCTGGCCGCTGCCTTTCAAGGCCGGACGCCGCAAGCCGCCCGCCGCCCGCACCGACGCGGTCCGCCCGCGGCTCTCGCTGGTTCGGGAAGCCGAGGAGCAGGAGCAAACGCACCTGCGCTGGATTCCGGCCAGGAAATCCGAAACCTCCAATTTGGTAACCAGCGCTTAGCTGTTGCTGCCAGCCGCAGGATTGGCGGCCCTGTTTGGGCTGCCGATCCTGCGGCTTTTTGCCGGGCACGGGAACCGCTTGGCGGCTCGGCTCGGATCCCAAATCGGCCACCAAACCACCTTTGGATAATTCAATGAAATCTTCCCTGGATCAAATCGCACAGCGAGAAGCCGGCCTGTCGAAGGAGCTAACTTCGCGCCAGCTGAGCATGATTGCGCTTGGCGGCGCCATCGGCGGGTAGATCGCCGTGCTGCTCATGGGGGCGTTGGCCGAGATGATCCTGGCGCACCCGACGACCGGCTCCTTCGGCGCCTTCGCCGAGCACTACATCAACCCATTCACCGGGTTCCTGCTCAAATACCTGTACTGGTCCTGCCTCGTACTGGCCGTAGGCACCGAAATCACGGCGGTGGGTGGCTGCATGCGAATGTGGTTCCCGGATTTGCCCGCAGTGGTGTGGATCATCGGCCTATCGGCCTTGCTGATCGGGGTGAATATGTTCAATGTCAAAGCCTTCGGCACACTGGAATACTGGTTCTCCGCCACCAAGGAATTCGCTATTGCCGCGTTCATCCTGCTTGCTGCCTATCTGGTCTTCGGCCAGAGGGGCAATGATTTCGGATTCCAGAACTACACCGCGGAATCCGGATTCTTCATGTGCGGGGCCCAAGGTGTCTGGTTTGCCGTTGTCGTGGCGATCTTCTCCTACCTGAGCATCGAAATGATCGCCGTCGCAGCCGGTGAGGCAAAAGATCCCGAAGTCGCAGCGAAGAAGGCCTTCAAGGTGACCTTGTTCAGGCTCTTCCTCTTCTGCATCCTGACCCTGTCGCTGATCCTTGCCATCGCACCGGTCAGCGAGATCCTCGAAGGCGACAGCCCGTTCGTCACGGTGATGCAGGTGATCGGCATTCCGTTTGACGATTCCACTCTCCATTTCGTGGTCATCATCGCCGCGCTCTCCGCCATGAACTCGCAGCTGTACATCTCCACGCGAATGATCTTCTCTCTATCCCGCGGCGGGCAGGCTCCGAGCAGCTTGGGTAAGTTGAAGAAGAACGGCGCGCCGGTCAACGCCCTGCTGCTCTCGGCTGGCGGAATCGCCGTGGCCGCCATCATCTACGCATCGAATCCAGAATCCGGTTTCACAATAATGATGGCGCTGTCGATGTTCGGCGCAATGATGGCCTGGATGCTGATCTTCATCACGCACTTGTTCTTCCGCCGTTCCCATCGGCGCAGTGCAGCACCGCTTAAATACCGCCTGCCGTACTATCCCGCTGGATCCGCGGCCGGGGCGCAGCTGATGGCCGCGTTGCTGGTCACGACCTTGTTCACCGAGCAATTCTCCATGACGTTGCTGTTCGGCATTCCCTTCGCCTTGACCGTCTCTGCCCTGTACTTCCTGATGCGCAAGCGCATGAAGCTGGCACAGGCAGGTCCAGGCACCGGGAATGAGGAGACTGGCGGCTCAAGCCAGCCGCGCGAGCCTGAAAAGATCAGCGACGCCTTGAAGGTGCAAGCGAGCCCCGGCGCAGCGCACCATGCGCCGCACCGGGGCCACCCACCAGCAATCGCGGTTCCAGGGCTGGGCTAGTGCCCCTTGAATGCCTCCGCTAGCCACCACGCACCGCCGTCCGAAGCGATTTTCGCGTCGATGACCAGCGGCCCCGTGGGATCCGAGCCGAGCCAGCTGGCTACCGCGTCAAGATCCTCCAGCTTGCGCACCGTGATGCCATCGGCTCCGAAACCGCGGCCGATGGCTGCGAAATCGGTGTCAGGGAAGGTCACCGAGTCCATATTCGGTGCCGTACCCGTATCGCCGAAATGATGTACCTCCGCCCCGTAGGCGGCATCGTTGTAGACGATGCACACCATTGGCAGCTTCAGCCGAACCGCGGTATCCAGTTCGGCGATGGCCATGTGGAATCCGCCGTCTCCGGTGCCGAGCACCGGCAAGCGCCCGGGCTGCGCCAAAGCCGCTCCGATGGCCGTGTAGAGCCCCAGGCCGATCGCCTGGAACGCCTGGGTAAAGCAGAAACCGTGCTCGTCTGGAACGGCGAGAAACTGGCTCGGGTATCCCATGAAGTTGCCCGAGTCCACGCTGACGATGCGCTCGGCCGGCAGCAGCTCATCCAGCGATTTGGTCAGAGTTCGCGGATCGATGCGGTCGTCTGTGGACAGGTCCCGGTAGGCTACCTGGCTCCAGTTGGCCCCCTCGGCGATCTGCTGGCTCACCGCGGAGGTGCGGTAGCCTTCGCGCGCCGGCATCTTCTGCGCTTCCAGATATTCCAGCGCATCGCGTGCGCTTTGCGCCGAGTCGCCGATCACGCCCAAGTCGATGCGCCGGTTCGCCCCCAGGGCGGACTCTTCCAGGTCCACCTGCACTACCTTGGTGCCCTCGGAAATGAGCCGACCGTGGCGCATGGTCCACATGTTCAGCGCGCAGCCAAAGCCCACAATCAGATCTGCTCCAGCAATCAACTCGGCGGCCAGCGGCGACGAGAACCCGCCGGAGATCCCGAGACTGAATTCCTCGTCGTTGAACAGGCCCTTGGCCACCGCCGAGGTCGCCACCAGCGCCCCGCTGTGCCGGGCCAGCGCCAGGATTTCGGCCTTGGCCCCGCGTCCGCCGCGCCCTGCGACGAACACCGGGCGCCGGGCATTTTCGATCAGTACCGCCAGCGCTCGCACCGCGGCACGCGAGGGGCGGACCGGCTCCGCCGGAACCACCTCGGCTGCCACCGGGGATTCCGGAGCTTCGAGCCCTTGGATGTTCAATGGCAGGTTCAGTACAACCGTCCGCCGGTCGTTCACTGCTCTGCGGTAGGCGCGAACTGTATCGGCCACTGCCGTGCGGGCGCTGTGGATTCGTTCGGAGACGGCGTAGACGGAGGTTGAGAAGGAGCCCTGGTCCATGGCGAAGTTCGAATACACGGCGCTCGGGGCGGCTTCGGCGGCCAGCACGATCATCGGGGTGCGTGACTTGGCGGCTTCTCCAATGCCGGTGGCCGCGTTGGTCAGGCCGCACCCCTGGTGCACCGAGACCACGCCGATCTGGCCGCTGGTCCGTGAGTAGGCATCGGCCATCGTTGCTGCGCCGCCCTCATGCCGCGCTGCGGTATATGGCACCCCGTTGGCAATCAGTGCATTCGTGACATCGAAGTTCCCGCTTCCCACCACGCCGAAAGCGTGCCCTACGCCCAAGTTTGCCAGCGTCTTGCCGACCAGTTCAGCAACGTTCACGATTGTGCCTCCATTTTCTTGGTGTTTTGGGGCGCTAATGCCAGCACCCGGGTCGGTGCGCCGGTACCGCCAACTATGGGCAGAGGGGCAACCACTAGCATCGCTCCGAACACGGGCAGCTTGTCCAAGTTCTTCAGCGAGGTGATCCCGTATTTGTCTGCACCGAGCAGGAAGTAATGCATGGGGAATGGCGGCTCCAGTGCTCCGGCATTGCCGGAATCGATCCCCACCGTTTCCACGCCGATGCCGGAAATGTCCAGCTTCTCGGCAATGTATCTGGCGCACTCCGCAGTAAACCCGGGAGTATGCGATCCGGTGGCATCGACATTCAGGAAAGCTGTCTTGTCATCACCGTATTGCTCCCATCCGGTGCGGAAAAGCAGCCACGCTTTGGAAGGAAACCGCCCATATTCCGATTGCCACGTTTCCAAATGGTGCACATCGATGAGAACATCCGGATCATCTGCTGCTAAGGATCTGAAGTCCAACACGACGGCCGGACCTACCAGGCGTTGCGGATCAATCTGCGACACGTCCTTGCCTCCTCGTCCCGAAATCCAGTGGATCGGCGCATCTATATGCGTTCCGATGTGCTCACCAGTATGGATATTGTGGTGCTTCCAGTATGGTCCGGGCTCGTTGTAGGCCGAGACCTCTTCGAGACTGAAATCAATGAGGTTCGAGAACGGATCGGGCAGTACTAAGGTTGCAGTCCTGTCCGACAGCGGGGCAGTCAGGTCATGGACTTGGACAGTCCCGGAGGCCAGAGCGGACAATATCGCGCTCGTGCAAGTTTCTTCGGCAGCAGGCATTGTTTCTCCTTGGGCAGAGACGGTCCAGGACACATTCCGACGATAGAGAGATCCTGACGGTCGTCACATTCGCGGAATTAGCTTCAATCTACCAGCACCACCTCTGCTAGCCAACAGGTCACCCGAAGGAGAACCAGGGGCGAAGACCTAGTTCCGCAAACCTGGCTCGCACATATATCCACCAGCTCGCACGGAGCGCGGTGCCGCGCTCAGGAACCGGCATCAATGCCAGCGAGGATTTCACGGGGCCAGGGGGCAGATGACTCACCGCCAACTGGAACGCACACTGTCACGAAACGGCCTTCAGCGGCCAGCGCGAACCCGCGCCCTTGGTGCGCACTCCCCCAGACCTTGAATCCGAATGACATCGAACTGGCCCCGACCTTCTCCACGCGAATCGCGGTGGTCACCGCTTGGCCGAAATACAGCTTGGCCCGATAGTCGACCTCATGGCGGACTCGTGGCGAGATGGCGAAGTAGGACTCCGCGCCAGCCTCGCGAAACAGTTTGGCTTCGGCCGCCTCGACGAAGCGCAAGATGGCTGAATTATGATGATGCCCCGCAGCATCGGTATCAACCCATTCAATGGTTCGCTCCAACGCCGTTCCTGCGATTCCCGACGCAATGAAGTCTGCGGCGAGCTGCTGCAACAACTGCCCGGATTCGTCCATTCCCGCGAATGTAGGCATCAAGATCCCCCTAATTAAAAAGTGTATAGCTATTGTAACGCACGTCACTTTAACGTGATAATCCTATTGGTGTTCCAAGAACTCCGCCCTACCCACACAAGGAGATTGAACAAATGCCGAAATCCCCCGCAGCCGCGGATTGGAAAATCCCCAAACGAACCACTTCAATGGTGCTCTTCGCCTGCTGGCTGGCCATCCTGGCCGAAGGCTACGACGTCGGCGTGCTCGGTGCAGTGCTCCCGGCATTGGCCGAATACAAGGAATGGTCGCTGAGTCCCATGGAGCTCGGCGGCCTCGGAGCCTACGCGTTGGTGGGCATGCTCTTCGGCGCACTGTTCATCGGCACGCTCAGCGACATCATCGGCCGTAAGCGCATGCTCCTGCTGGCCATGCTAGTCTTCACAATCACCCAAGCCGGTGCCGCGCTAGCTCCTACTCCCGAGATATTCGGCCTCTTCAGGCTGATCGGCGGACTGGGTATGGGCGGCATCATCCCGGTGGCCGCCGCGCTGACCATCGAGTATTCGCCACCCAAGAAACGCTCACTTAACTACGGCATCATGTACTCAGGCTATTCCCTGGGAATCGTCGCCGCTGCCTTGGTCGCTATGTCGCTTCTGCCCGCGATAGGTTGGCGCGGGGTTATCGCGGTGGGCGCATTACCTGTAGTTCTACTTCCCTTAGTTGCCTGGATGCTTCCCGAATCCCTTGAATATCTGGTATCCAAGGGGCGGATCAGCGAAGCCAAAGCACTGGCCGCCCGGCACAGCATCCCCGATTACGAGCCCGTGGCGCCACCGGTTCGCACCGGCAAGGCCCCCTGGCGCCAGGTCATGGCTTCCATGTTCTCCGCAACGTACTTGCGATCAACCATCTTCTTCTGGATCTCGCTATTCTGCGGCATGGTCCTGGTCTACGGCTTGAATACCTGGCTGCCGCAGATCATGCGCAGCGCAGGGTACAACCTCGGTTCCTCGCTAACATTCCTGCTGGTCTTCTCCCTCGCCTCAGCCGCCGGCGGACTGGCCCTGGGCTTCCTCGCCGACAAGTACGGGCAGAAGACCATTCTGGTGATTTTCTACCTGCTCGGTGCGGGAGGCATCCTCCTGCTGATGTTCCCCAATACTATGCTGGTCAATCTGTTCTTCGTGGCCTTCGCCGGCATCGGCTCGATTTCCACGTCGCTGGTTCTCACCGGATACATTGCCGATTACTACCCGGCCGCGCAGCGCGGCACGGCCACGGGCTGGGCATTGTCCTTCGCCCGCATCGGCGCCATCTCCGGCCCCATCATCGGCGGCTGGATCGCGGCTTCGGGCATCAGCTTCGAGTTCAATTTCGTATTCTTCGCCATCGTCGGCGTAGTCGCCGCCATTTCCGTGGCGATGATTCCACCACGCATCAAACCAGATGCTGCCCGATCTGCCAAGGCCAAGCAGGCCTTCGCGTCCGATTAGCCCTGGCTCTGCGCACCTTCCAGCACGAACGTCCTGAACCGTGGCACACCGCGCACAGCGGTGTGCCACGGTTTTATCCTTTTCCAGCACCCCCAGGCCTGCCAAGGGTCCGCTTGCCGGCAAGATCGCACTTGCGAAATGCAAGTGCGCTGGCACCGGGGAAACGATGGCCGGGTGGAATGCAAAGGGATTTTCCAAAAGGCGAAACAGCCATGCAGGCATTGCAGCGCATTCCATGAATGCCTGCCCTGAGTGCGGCCATGCTTCCTGCGCCATCACTCCCACCGGCATCCATAGGAGCTAGGCCGCGGATCGCCATGTGCAGCAGAATCCCATCGGCCGTTGCGACTTGGCCGATGGGATCCTGCAGCTCGATCCGGGGCGATCTTGGCTAGCCGGTGAACGTGAAGCTGGTCTGCAGCTTGCGCGCTGTCCGGTCCGGATTGAGCATCAAGACGCAGAAGATGCCAACACCAACCAGGTAGATTCCGATCATCCCGAATGAGGCATTCATGCCCTGAGCCAGCAGCTCGGCCATCTCTGCCGAGTCAGCCACGCCCTTAGGGCTGGGAATATAGCCCGCGCTGTCCATCAGGCCACCGACCATTGCGGGAGCGACCACGCCGCCCACCGAAGCCAGTCCAGTGAGCGTGGCCATGAGGGCCGCGCGTTGCCTGGAGCAGACGCTGAAGGCGATTGCCGTGGGAGCCAAGGGATAGATCATTGCCGTACCGGCACCGAGAGTCAGCATCGCCACGGCGGCGTAGCCGGAGAGGAAGGGCAGGATCGAGAAGCAGATCCCGGAGATCAGCAACGTTGCGCCGAACAGGGCGCCCATGGCCCAGCGAACCGTCACGCCGCGCTTCATCAGGTAGCGGGAGCCGAAGCCCAAAACCAGCAGCGCGATAGCGCCGATCACCCAGGGGAAGGTGGAGACCAAACCGATCATTTCCGGTGTCAGGGCAACGACGGATCCCAGATATTTCGGGGACCACGTGGTCAAGAAACCCTGCGCCCAGAAGCAGCCGGCACCTGCGAGCACCGCTGCCACGAACATCCACGAGCCCAGGACTCGTCGAATCGGCACGATTTTCAGCAGATCGGAGGAATCCGCAATGCTCCCCTTGCCCTGCAGGTCGAATTCGGCGACCGGTTCCGGTTTCTGCCCAGCCTGCTGCTGGTCCTCCGCCAACGAGATGGCACCGGCTTTCGCCTGTGCCTTGCCCGCCGTGGAATGGCTGTACGGGCCGTCGCGGCCCAGAAGCAGCCACGCTACGCTCCAGAGCAGCCCGAAGATCCCCAGGAAACCGAAGGCCCAGCGCCAGCCCAGGGCCGGGTTGGCGATGATCCATGCAAGGGCAGGAGCCGCGAGGATCGGCCCCAGGGTTGAACCGGCAGCGATGACGCTGCTGGGCAGCCCACGTTCCTTCGCATTGAACCAGCCGTGGGCATGCTGCAGCGAAATGGGGGTCGCCGGCCCCTCGGCTCCACCCAGCAGGATGCGTGTGACCAGCAGGATTGCCGCGCCTCCGCCGAAGAGCATCGGGAACTGCAGGACTGCCCAGGCAATGCCCATGGTCAGCAAGATCCAGCGGGTGGATACCTTTCCGGCCAGGAAGCCGACAATAACGCCGACAATGGCGAAGAGGAAGAAGAAGGCGCTGCCGATGAAGCCGAACTGACCGGCAGTCAACCCGAGTTCGCGCATGGCGGGATCAGCCACGAGCCCCAGGACAGCTTTGTCGGCGAAGTTCACGATCTGGAAGAGTACCAGCATGCCGGTCACCATCCAGGCGCGCCGGTTCATTTTGCCGTTGGCAATGGCCGCACGCAAGGTGTGGTCCGCGAGATTCTGTGTCGTACTCATACCAAGCTCCCCTTGGAATCGGCCGCGGAGAGTTCCAGCGCCGCCGGGCCGATGCTGAAGACGTCATTGTCCTCGGCGATGGATACATTCCCCGCGAAATCACCGCGTGCGGTCTCCAGCATAGCTTCCAGATCAGCGGCACCGGGGGTGTTGGGAACGATGTGATGCAGCACCAGCGCGCCGACTTCGGCTTTCGCGGCGACCTTGCCCACCTCGCTGTACGGCGTGTGCGATTCACGCAAATGCACTTCGATGCCATCGCGCGTCGGGCCGTCCGGGAATGTCGCCAGGATGCCAGGCAGATCGATGACCTCATGCAGCAGCAAGTCAGCTCCGCGGGCGAGCCTGATGCAGTTCTCGGAGTAGGCGGTGTCTCCGGAGACCACGACGGAACCGTAGCGCGAGTCGATCCGGAAAGCGAATGCCGGGAAGCACAAGCGGTGGTCGACCAGAATCGCGGAGATCGCCACCAGCTCATCTCGGTAGATCTCAAAGGGCTCCATTTCCGGGTGGCGGTTTTCAACTGCGCAGGCCCCGGATGCCTCGGGGATCTGGATGTTCTGCGACTGGATCCATTCGTGGGGTTCGTCGCGGCCTTCATCGGCCATGCGGATCAACACGTCGGAGGAGAAGACCTTGTCCAGCAGCGCATCGACGATTTCTTCGGTGCTGGTCATTTCCCGCTCGGCGACGCGCGAAGCGATCTGCTGCTCGTGCTCCGGGCCAAGGGCGGGGATGCGATTGGGACGTCCAGGGCCGAAAACTTGGATAGGCCGGGCGAAAGACTCCCCCGGGACCTGCCACCCGGTCACCAGATAGGCGCCGAGATCGTAGATGTGGTCCGAGTGGTGATGGGTCAGCAGCACCGCGCGCAATTCGCCCCATTCGGCATGCGACCGGTAATTGCGGATGCTTCCCATGCCGCAGTCAATCACGTAGGTTGCCCCATCGACCCTAATCGCCGTGCTGGTGCCAGCACGGGAACTGGAAACGATCGGGCCGCCTCCGGTGCCAAGCGTGTAGACGCTCATTCCTTTTACCTGAGTGGTATTCACATTGGTGCCTTACTCGTAGAGTGCAGCAACGGGTCCCATCGACCGCGATGCGTGAATTGCGAGGGTAGTGAAGAGTCCGGCAGCATAGGCCGAAGTGATAGAAATCATATACACCGAATTTTGCGATCGCAAGACCTATTGCATATCTAATGTGATTCATGCCATGCTGGACGCACCAGCCATCTACCCGCTAAGGAGTCATCATGGAACAGCAGCAAGGCCAAGAAATCATTCTGGGCGATCTGCCCAAGGGCATAACTTTGGCCAGTGAATCAATGGGCAACAAGACGTGGAATGTCCTCGGCCACACCTATCTCTCCAAGGTCGAGAGTTCCAGCAGCTTTGCATGGCTTTCCCTTGATCCCACTGGAACCGGTGTGCCTCCGCACGTGCACCCTAAGCAAGATGAGCACATTTACATAATGGAAGGCACTTACACCCTGTACCTGGACGGCGAATGGTTCAAGGCCGGGCCTGGCGATACCGTCCGCATGCCCATGGGACTTCCTCACGCCTACTACGTCAAGGATGGCGCACCGGGCAAATCGCTCTTTTGGGTAAGCCCTTCGGGACAACTGTCCACGCTCTTCGATGAGCTTCACAACTTGTCTGACCCGGAGGAAGTTGTCCGCCTCTCAGCACTGCGTGACGTGGACTTCCTGCCACCGGGATCCGTACCCGGCGCAGACTAGCATTGGCAGGAATTACTACGTGGCCGGCAGGGATACTCCTGCCGGCCGCCGCAGGATGGAAGGAAAAAGCGCAGTGCCGCAAAATACGCGAGAGTCCGAGTTGCTCAAGTACGGGGATCATCCCGACCAGCATTTCATCCTGGCGCACCCGTTCAAACAGCCTTCCCTGGGCACTGCGGTCCTGGTCCACGGCGGCTACTGGCGCCAGCGGATCACCGCCAGCGTGATGCAACCGATGGCTGACGATTTGCTGCGCTCTGGCTGGAGCGTGGCCAACGTGGAATACCGGCGCGGTCCGGACCACCCGTGGCCCACCCCATCTTTCGATGTGGCCGCGGCAATCCAGCTCGTGCGCAGCACGTTGCGATACCAGGGCCAATCCGAGGCAGCTATTCTTATCGGACATTCGGTCGGCGGTCAATTGGCGCTGCTGAACTCCAATTTCGCCGATGCCGTGGTAGGCCTCGCTCCAGTCACCGATGCTTCCAAGGTGCATGCAGAATCCCTCGGCGATGGTGCAGCAATGGAATATTTCGGCGATTCTCCGGCCGGGATTCCGGCAATCTACCACGATGCTTCGCCAATCCAGGCCCCACCGCCTTCGGTGCCAACGCTCTTGGTCCACGGGTTCAACGACGACCGGGTACCGCTGGAGCACACGCGGGAATACCTGGATTCCCTGGCCGGACACGTTCTGCCGGAACAAATGATCCACCGGTCGCTGGACCACTTTGAAATCATCGACCCGCAGCAGCATCATTGGCAGGCCGTGCAGACCTGGATGCGGCAGGTACTAGTCGACGCGCGAGCCGAGTAGCCGACTCGCGTATAGCTCCGCATGCGGGGACAACAGCGCGTGCAACGCCAGGAAGGTCTTCTTGGCCTGCGGAGCTTTCCACCCATCAGGCAGGTATTCGAAGGGCAAATTCGGATCCCGATAAGGGAAACGCCGCCAGCGCGTGAGCATCGGAATATAGAAGGCGAAAGCCGCCCGCTCCAGTTCCGAGCGCTGCTCGGCTGACTCGACGGGATCAGCTAGCCGTTGCTGCCACGTTCCTAAGCGTCCGACATACAACTGGAGGAAGTCGGTGTACTGATGGTCCAGTGCTTCAAGATCCCACCATTGGGCAACCTTGTCCCGGATATCGGCAGGGGACATGTAGTCAGCCTTGAAGAACTCGACGTACTTGGACAATCCTCGCGCATCCAAGCGGACCTTAGCCTGCTCGAATGCCAGATGCGGCCCCACGGCCACTCCTCCGGAGACCATCCCGAACCCTAAGCTAGCCAGCTCGGTGCGCAGTTCGTACCGGCGATTCCGCTCGCTCTCGGGTACGGAAAAAATAGCCAGCACCAAGGAGTCCCCGGAGGTTGAACGCGAAGGAGCAAAGATCCGTTGGTCGTCCTTCCGGAAGCTGTCCATAACCTCGGCGGAGAGCTGGTACTGGGATTCGTTCCCTGCGCGTTCGTTAATTAGCACGCCGCGGCTTTTCAACCTTGAAATGGTGGAGCGGATTGCTTGCGACCTGATACCCAAGGCATCGAACATCTCGACGATGATAGAAACAGGGAAAGAGCCACTGGCCGATTCGCCATACAGGCCGTACAGCGTCACCAGCAGATTCTGATGCTGCAGTTTCGTTCCCCCGATATCCACTGGTTCAACGTCCTTCATTTGCGCTACGGCTACTTTTTCTATTCCTCGTTCCTATCCTAGGTGGCCAGCGATCGAATCAGGGGTATCAGCGCCTTCCCGCCTGCGGCTCTGCGCCTGAGCGAACCGGAACGAGTACACTCTGGACACTAGGACCGCTGGTTCAACTCTCCGCAGTCCATCTGACCCAGATGGTTTTATCTGGTTAAGGTCAGTGCTTGCCTCCGCCCAAAGCCAACGTGGCTGGAAAGCGGCAATGGGGTACAGCACGTGTTGTCCGGCGCTAGCTGCGGCCCGCAAGGTACTGGGTATCAGGCTGGCAGCTAGCGCCTGAGAAACTCCACTGAGGTCGTCCGAAAGGGCAGCGCGGCGCAGTGGAAATGCCTTGCGCACAATTTCTCGCGAGGCACTGCAGATGCTTCTTGAATTGGAAGCGTGAGCCCCCGCGATAGGTTCTCTCCGCCAAGCGGCACGCGCTTTGGAATATGAAGAAGATCTGCGAGAGTCCAATGGGCTGCGTCATCAGGTCTTGCCTCCAACCAGGACCGCCAAAGACTTTGGCAGGAACCAGCTCCCGGGCAAGAATAAGCAAAAACCCCGATTCGCCAAGCGAATCGGGGTTTTCAGCAAGAATCTAAAGACTACTCAGCAGCAACTGCTTCTTCAGCTTCTTCCTCGACGACTGGAGCCAGCGACAGCTTGCCGCGGTCATCAATCTTGGTGATCTCCACCTGCAGCTTCTGACCAACGCCGACGACGTCTTCGACGTCCTCGACACGCTTGCCATCGTTGATCTTGCGCAGCTCGGAGATGTGCAGCAGGCCGTCCTTGCCCGGGGTCAGCGAAACGAACGCACCGAAGGTGGTCAGCTTCACGACGGTACCCAGGTAACGCTCGCCGACCTCAGGAACCTGAGGGTTGGCAATAGCGTTGATGGCCGAGCGGGCGGCTTCAGCGGACTCGCCGTTGGTTGCGCCGATCAGCACGGTGCCGTCATCTTCGATCGAGATGTCAGCGCCGGTGTCTTCCTGGATCTGGTTGATCATCTTGCCCTTAGGGCCGATGACCTCGCCGATCTTGTCCACTGGAATCTTCACGGAGATGATTCGTGGAGCGTTGACGTTCAGTTCATCCGGGGCGTCGATAGCCTGGTTCAGAACGTTCAGGATGTGCAGGCGTGCTTCGCGAGCCTGGGTCAGCGCGGCGGCCAGAACCGATGCCGGAATACCATCCAGCTTGGTGTCCAGCTGGATCGCGGTAACGAACTCGGAGGTACCTGCAACCTTGAAGTCCATGTCGCCCATGGCATCTTCGGCACCGAGGATATCGGTCAGGGCAGCGTAACGGGTTTCGCCGTCTACGGTGTCCGAAACCAGGCCCATGGCGATGCCTGCAACGGCAGCCTTCAGTGGCACGCCAGCGTTCAGCAGCGACAGGGTCGATGCGCAAACCGAGCCCATGGAGGTCGAGCCGTTGGAGCCCAATGCCTCGGAGACCTGGCGGATTGCGTATGGGAATTCCTCGCGGCTAGGCAGCACTGGAACCAGTGCGCGCTCAGCCAGTGCGCCATGGCCGATTTCGCGGCGCTTAGGCGAACCAACACGGCCGGTTTCACCGGTCGAGTATGGAGGGAAGTTGTAGTTGTGCATGTAGCGCTTGGTCTTCACCGGCGACAGCGAGTCGATCTGCTGTTCCATCTTCAGCATGTTCAAGGTGGTGACGCCCATGATCTGGGTTTCGCCACGCTCGAAGATTGCCGAACCGTGAACGCGAGGCAGAACCTCGACCTCGGCGGAGAGCTGGCGGATGTCAGCAAGGCCGCGGCCGTCGATGCGGATCTGGTCGGTCAGGATGCGCTGGCGCACGATGTGCTTGGTAACAGCGCCGAATGCCTTGGAGATTTCACCCTCGCGGCCTGCGAAAGCGTTGCCTTCGCCAGCCAGCGATGCAACGATCTCTTCCTTGTATGCGCTGGCAGCGTTGTCGCGCTCCTGCTTGTCAGCGATGGTGTAGATCTCCGTCAAGCGGGTCGAAGCAGCAGCCTCGACAGCGGCGAAGGCATCTTCTTCGTAATCGCGGAAGACCGGGAATTCAACGGTTTCCTTGGCAGCGCGAGCAGCCAGGTCGGCCTGGGCCTCGCACAGGACCTTGATGAATGGCTTCGCAGCCTCAAGGCCCTCAGCGACAACCTCTTCGGTTGGAGCCTGGACGCCGCGTTCCTTGATCAGTTCCCAAGCGTTGTCGGTAGCTTCAGCTTCCACCATCATGATGGCAACGTCGTCGCCAGCGATACGGCCGGCAACAACCATGTTGAAGACAGCGTTCTTCAGCTCGGAGTGGCGTGGGAAGGCAACCCACTGTGCGCCGTTTCCGTCATCAACCAGTGCAACGCGAACGCCGCCGATTGGGCCGGAGAATGGCAGACCCGAAAGCTGGGTGGACATCGACGAAGCGTTGATCGCTACGACGTCGTACAGCTCATCTGGCTCGATGGACAGCACGGTGACGACAACCTGGACCTCGTTGCGCAGGCCCTTGACGAAGGCTGGGCGCAGTGGGCGGTCCATCAGGCGGCAAGCCAGGATGGCTTCGGTCGATGGGCGGCCTTCGCGGCGGAAGAAGCTGCCTGGGATGCGGCCGGCTGCGTACATGCGCTCTTCAACGTCCACGGTGAGTGGGAAGAAGTCGAAGCCTTCGCGTGGGTGCTTGCCAGCGGTAGTTGCCGAGAGCAGTGCGGTCTCGTCATCGATGTAGACCATTGCCGAACCTGCAGCCTGCTTGGCAATGCGGCCGGTTTCGAAGCGAATGGTGCGGGTGCCGTAGCGACCGTTGTCGATCTGTGCTTCGGCGAATTGGATTTCTGGACCCTCCATTAAGGGGGTGCTCCTTTCGATCGCTCCCACGTGGTGGATGAGCGAACCGTGTGGCCCTACCCAGATCTGGTCTTCGATCGAGACCCGCGCTGAGGCGCATATTTGCCCTAGCGAAAGTCACTACCGAGGACCGCGAAACTGGCGGTCGGGACCAACGGTCAGTCAGCCCTGGGAGTTATTTTCTTTTGGGGCCCGCATAGAACATGCAGACCCAGGTACTAGCCTACCGGGAATTGGCAAAAGACGCAGTTCTTGGGCGATAGGCGCGTGCCAGCCGCTTGCGTCGCTGCCATTCATCGTTTGAGAGCGGCCTTGCAGCCTGGGCAACCAGCGAAGATCATGCGGCGCTGCTGCCCTGGCGATCCCCGGGCGCAACCAGCACGGTGCGCGTTGATCCTCATTTAGGCAGGGAAACCTGCGGAAGGAAATTTTCTCCAGCCGGGATTATTCATAGCCTGTCGATTGTTGTTCTCCATGGGCTTTGCCCTGACGGACCGCGGCAATCGCCGCAGTCCAGAACATTTCCAGTCGCAACCCGCAAGACAAAGGAAAAACCTGATGGCAACTATGGTCAATGCATACGCAGCGCACTCTGCGACTGATGGACTCATTCCGACGCAGATTGAACGTCGTGCAGTAGGTCCGCACGATGTCTTGATTGATATCAAGTTCTCCGGCATCTGCCACTCCGACATCCACACGGTGCGCGGAGAATGGGGAAACCAGAACTATCCGCTGGTCCCGGGCCACGAAATTGCCGGCATCGTTGCCGAAGTCGGGCCAGAGGTAACCAAGCACAAGGTGGGCGACCGCGTTGGCGTGGGCTGCATGGTCAATTCCTGCATGGAATGCGAGAACTGCCTTGCCGGAGACCAGCAATTCTGCGAGCAGAGTGTTGGTACCTACGGTGCTCTTGACCGTGATGGCAGCATGACCCAAGGTGGCTACGCCACGCATGTCGTGGTTACCGAGAACTTCGCCCTGAACATTCCTGAAGGCATCGATCTGGATGTTGCCGCGCCCCTGCTTTGCGCCGGCATCACCACCTTCTCCCCGCTGAGGCACTGGGGTGCAGGGCCGGGCAAGAAGATTGCCATCGTGGGACTCGGCGGCCTGGGCCACATGGCGGTCAAGATCGCCAGTGCCATGGGCGCTGAGGTCACCGTTCTGTCGCAGTCGCTGAAGAAGAAGGATGATGGACTGAAGCTGGGCGCAACCGACTACCGGGCCACCAGCGATGAGAACACCTTCAAGGATCTGCAGAAGAAGTTCGACCTGATCATCAACACCGTCAGCGCTTCCATCGACGTCAGCGCCTACCTCGGACTGCTGCGCGTGAACGGCACCATGGTCAACGTTGGTGCTCCGGCAGAACCGTTGCCTGTCAATGCCTTCGCACTGATCGGGGGACGCCGTTCCTTCGCAGGTTCGCAGATCGGCGGCATCGAGGAAACCCAGGAGATGCTGGATTTCTGTGCCCAGCATGGCATTGGCGCAGAGATCGAGGTCATCGGTGCCACGCAGATCAATGAGGCTTACGAGCGCGTGCTGGCATCCGATGTCCGCTACCGCTTCGTAATCGATACCGCGACGTTGGCCTAGTTACCCCAGCTCACTCGGGTCGCAGAGAACGGTGCCGGTCTTGTCCAGCAGTGCAGGACAGATCCGGCGCCGTTTCGCGTCTGGCTAATTAACGTTCATTCGCCCCGGCGCGATCTACGAGTGCCTGCGTTCTCCCGTTGGCTGCCCTGTTCTGGAGCCTCGGCCGCAGTGCCCTGCTCAGACAAATTCCCCTTGATCGCGGCAAGCTCGGATTGGAGTTGCGCCACGGCACCACTGAGGTTCTTCAGTTCCTGCCTGCGGCGGCTGGCAGCCCTGAAAGTCTTGATCATCATGGCGATGATCAGCGGAATGGCCGCGAGCAGGGCCCAGCCGCTGCGTTCAAAGAAGTCGAGGGCCACCGGCAGGGCCTGATTGAATTCCCAGAAGGAATTCACTCCCCCGGCAATCGATTCCAATGCAGATTCCACGGGAGCCAGTTGCTTGCCCACAACTGGTATTCCGGAAAGATCAGGGGCATTCACCGGAGGCTCGCCCATGGTCCATCGCGGATCACCTGGCCGCTTCAGGATATAGATCCCGGCACCGGCGCTGGCAGCGGCGAATAAGAGCACCGAGGCCAGGGCGACCGCCACTAGCTGGTGCCGCCGCCATAGCCCCGCCGCCACGGCAAAACCAATGACCAGAATCCAAATCCACATTCGCAGTTGTTCCAGGCCAATGCCCGTCAGTAAATCCATGAACTTTGCCTCATTGCTCTGGGCCGCCATGACCCAAGTTGTGCGTTACTTCATCCCACTTAGGTACGCTATCGCGAGCAGCGGATTAATTGCCGCCTAGCACGTCAATCCGGTTGAGATCGAATCGTTCGAGTCGTCATATTGCTTCCTTGCCCCGGTATCCGGGACCCAATAGCCGATGGCTTCCGGCTCGTCCAATGCAGCGATCGGCTCATGCCACCTGCCGGCAGCTCGAATGGTAATTGCCACTAGCCGTCTTGCGATCGCGGATCTGGCATCGGTTGAGGTGGCAACGCGACGCACCCCAAAGACCAGAAGACCCCGTTCTCCAGACTCCTGCAGCTTTGCCGTTGCAAATGCCCGAACCGGTACAGTGCTCTTGCCTCGGGTGCGTTGGCGACACTGGCCTGAATTTGAGTTAATGGGTCTGGATCCGCTGCTCGGCGGATCACCTGGGATCGAGGAGGCTGGCATTGGCGGAGCCTAATTTTGCTGAACATTATTGGGATTTCATTGAGCGGGGAAGCATCTTGGTAGTGACTCTCAGTGGACCGGCTCATCTGCGGTTGATGGATCCGGAAAATTTCGCGGCATTCCAGGACGGAGAAGAATTCGAAGCATACGGTGGACTGGCACGCCGTGCTCCATACCGAATCAAGGTGCCCCATTCCGGACCCTGGTTTCTAGCGATTGATCTGACTGGCCTCGGTGCGCGTGGGGTGCGCCACGAAGTCAGCATCGTGCTGCCACAGAAGCTGGAAGCTCGACGACCAGCCCGGGACTAGAAGCAAGATCCCGCAGGAGAACTTAGCCCGCGAGCGCACTCGAAATATCGACAAGCTGTTGCATCCTCATTCCGGGCCAACCGTGGACCATATCCACCCACTGCGCCGGAACACTCGAGAACCCTGAAGCTGCGCCAATGAGCGATCCGGCGATGGCTGCCACGGTGTCGGTATCCACGCCTCCGCGAACAGCCGCTTCCAGCACCGGAACCAAGCGAGCGTTCCCGTCTTCCGGTTCGGCGGTGGCGATCGCGCTCCAAGCACCTTGGAATGCTTCAACGACCCAACCGTTATTTGTGAAGTCCCGAGGTCGATGGTTTTCGGCCTGGTGGATGCGCTGCTCCCATGCTTGTGCGCGTTCTGGTTCAAGCATCGCAAGACCACTGCGAATATCTAGTTCGCCGGTGAGCACAGCGTGGTGAATGGCTACTGTCCAAAGCCCGCAGGCCTCAGCGGCTTCATCATCAAAATGGGTCAGCTTGCTGATAGCTGCCGCAGCTTCGAATGCGGCAGCAGGCGGTTCAGACAGATAAGCCAGCGCCACGGGCGCTGTGCGCATGAGACTGCCGTTCCCGCCGGAGCGGCCAGTTCTCCGGTGAATCTGTTCAGAACCAGCTAGCGCATCATCAGCGGTCGGCTCGGCTCTTCCGTCAGCAGACGCAACATGCTGGGCGTGGGCAAGTACAGCCCGCGTCTGGTTGCCGACGTCCGGTGCGTTCGTGGCCCATTTGGCCCATTCCCGAACCATGTAGTTGCTCGCGTCACCATCAAGCTTGCCGTTGGAATCCAGCAGGCCCTGGGCAATGACTATGGCCATTGAGGTGTCGTCGGTCCACTCCCCGGGCGCAAAATCGCCCAACCCGCCACCAATCATCGAAATTTTGGCGGATTCGGGCAACGGTGCGTTGAATTCGTAGCCCGCGCCCAGGGCATCTCCGGCAGCCATCCCGGTCAGGACTCCACGAATTCGATCTTTCACCTGTACTGAATGTGCCATTTGCGCCTTTCACAGGGTGGTCGCCAATGCAGAGTAATACTGCTTGGATCCACTGTACCGATGCGCGGCGACAGTAGAGCTACCTGAGCGGCCCCGATAGCGTTCCCACGGTTGATTTGCGTCCTTGCGTCGTCGACCGGAATAGCGAACGAGGACATTGATGCGGTCACGATAACCGTTCCGCTTCTACCTGCGATCCCGACTTCGGCAAATAGCTCACCCGGTTGGCTTCGTCGCTGTCCCGGCTTGCTGCAAGCGCTCACGGGCATCGCCGAGCGGAGGCAGATCTCCTTGATCTCGATAGGCGTTTGACCCAACTTCTTGCAGTTATGGCCAATGCCCTGCAGGAACCAGGTTCCTGCAGGGCATTGGATGTCGCCAGCCTCGGTCGTTGCGCCTAGGCGAATGCAGGCGGTGGCGGAGTCGTGGGGTCAGTTGGGTGCCCCGGCGCCGGCTCAGTGGGATCCTGCGGGCCCGGGGGCGGGATCGGCCCATCCGGATGCGAAGGGCTTGGTGGTACGTCCGGCTGCGCCGGGCTTGGCGGAGCATCTGGTGTCGGCGGTTGCGCTGGCGGTTCTGGCTGGTCGGGAATACTCGGATCACCCTGCATCGGAGCACCTGATTCGTGTAAGTGATTCATTGGAACCTGCTTTCCGTCGTATCGGTTCGACCATTCAACGACGGATCGTCTCCGCCTTGCAACGGCATTCAGGAATCGCAAAGCTGCAACAGTGCCGCGACATGGCGTGGTCGCGTCGAATCGGAAAGCATCACTCGGTTCAACCCATTGGTTTCGCAAGCTGCCGTGCGCCAGCGCAGCCGACCTATAGCAGCATGCGCACGATTGGTGTCGCGATGAGGATGGTCAGGACAACGCGCACGAACCAGATAGCTACCATCTGCGGGATGTTCAGCGGAATCTGCGTCGCCAGGACGCATGGCACCAATGCTGAAAAGAAGATGATTGCAGAGACGCAAACGATGGCGATCACCATGCGCAGCTCGATGGATTCGTGTCCCGCAATGAGGGTTGCTGGAAGGAACATTTCAGCAATGCCGGTAGCCGAAGCCTTGCCAGCCAGCAACGGGTCATCCAGCCCGACGATCCAGGCAAATGGGACAAACAGGTATCCTAGCCAGTCGAAAACTGGAGTGAAGCGGGCAACCACCAGTCCGAGCAATCCGACAGAGAGAATGGACGGCAAAATTGCCATGGCCATTTTCAGCCCATCCCATACGTTGGCGCCGACATTCTTGAGCAGCGATGGCGCTCGCCGCGAGGCTCCCATGGCTTCGCTCCAGGCAACGCGTGCACGATTGCCCGTGACCAGTTTTTCCTTGTCATGTTCCATGCCCAGGTACGTCGTGTCTGGAATCCGGCTCAAAGGCGGAATGCGCACCGAAATGGCGGTCACCGCAAAGGTGACTACCAGCGACAGCCAGAAGTACAGGCTCCAGTGGTCCATCAGGTCCAGCGCCTTGGCAACAATAACCATGAAGCTGGCTGACACCGTGGAAAAACCGGTAGCGATGATGGCAGCTTCGCGACCCGTGTAGCGGCCGCCACGGTACATGCGGTCGGTGATCAGCAGACCCAGCGAGTAGCTTCCCACGAAGGAAGCCACGGCATCCACGGCCGAACGTCCCGGGGTGCGCCAAATTGGAAGCATGACCGGTTGGCAGAAGACACCAAGGAACTCCATCAGCCCGTAGCCAACTAGCAAGGCCAAGAAGATGGCACCTACTGGAACGATCAAGCCAACGGGAATGACCAATTTGTCCAGCAGAAAAGGACCCATGTCCGGATCGCTGAGCCACGCCGGGGCAAAGTTGAAGAGCAGCGAACAGCCGACAGCCAGCCCGAAGATGTTCAGGAATGCGAATATGCCACGTACCTTGGATGCCTTCCATCCTCCGGTGACGAAGGGAATAACTGTCCCGCAGATGAGCATCAGCAAGATAATGTACGGAACGACCGGTGCCGCGGCAGTTTGAATCCACGTCACCAAGTGATCCAACGGGATGGTGCTCTTGCCGTTGATGGTGATGGGGAGGAAGAAGAACAAGATACCGATAAGGCTATAGATCACGAATCGCAGAACGACCGGAAGAGTGCTTTGTGCTTCAACGCTTGAAGTTGTCATTGGATACCGCCTTGTCGATGAGGGCGAGGGCATCAGCGTGATTTGATGCGCTATCCATACAACGCGACTCTGGCCCAGCAATGTGACGGGGATCGCTTTTATTGTCCGGAGTTTCAGACTTCGCGCAGATGAGCGCTTCTGCGCGCTTCCTGTGGCTGCGCAGATGGAAGCAGGCCCACAGAACGATCGCCCCCACTTGCCATGATTCTCATAGGACTAGTCTGTAGGATCGATATAGTCTGCATAGGCACTGATTCCAGCTTTCGGCTGAAAACATGCGCTCAAATAGGTCTTGGCGTCATGCAGGGAATAACCTAGGGAGAACACATACGCAACCGATGGCGCACACCCATCGGCCACGACGTTTCAATGCAGCACGCAGCACATAGATAGTCCAGCAGAAACGAAGGCACCATTTTGAACGGCAATGCCACCTTTAAGCACCACAACGTTGCGCTTTTATCAGTGAACAGCGTCCTCGCACCCGAGGTGGTGAGCTCTGCAGAATTCGACGAGCGACTTGCTCCTAGCCTGAAACGCCTTCGCCTGTCCAAGAAGCTTCTGGAACGAGTTTCCGGGGTCAAGGAACGCCGCTGGTGGTCCGATGGCGTTGAATTCGACGACGCTGCAATTCTTGCCGGCAAGAAGGCGCTGGCCCAGGCCGGTGTCGATGCCAGCGAAATCGGCCTGCTGATCAACACTTCGGTCACCCGCCGCAACTTGGAGCCGTCGGTGGCTTCCAAGGTGCACAACGGCTTGGGCTTGCCATCCTCCGCCATGAATTTCGACGTGGCCAACGCCTGCCTCGGCTTCGTCAACGGCATGAGCCTGGCAGCGAACATGATCGACTCCGGCCAGATCAAGTACGCCCTGATTGTTGCCGGCGAAGACGCCAAGCCAACGCAGGAAACCACTTTCCAGCGGCTGAACGCTGAAACTTCCACGCGCGATGACTACATGCGTGAATTCGCCACGCTGACCTTGGGTTCCGGCGCCGCCGCTGCGGTCATTGGCCCAGCGGATGCGCACCCGGAAGCGCACCGCATCGTCGGCGGCGTATCGCGTGCCGGCACCGAGCACCACGAGCTGTGTGTCGGCGGACCCTCGGGCATGTACACGGACACGAAGGGCTTGCTGGATAACGGCCTCGAACTGGTCGTGGATGCCTGGGATGAAGCCCATCAATCCGGTTGGAATTGGAAGTCCATGGACCGCTACGTGACCCATCAGGTTTCCAAGTCCTACACCAATGCCATTATCAAGGCCGTCGGCCTGGTCAAGGACCGCGTGCCAATCACTTTCTCCAAGTGGGGCAATGTCGGACCGGCTTCCCTGCCCATGACCCTGTCCCAAGAAGCCGACTCGCTGAAGAAGGGCGACCGGGTGCTGTGCATGGGTGTGGGTTCCGGCCTGAACACCGCGATGATGGAGATTGCCTGGTGACCGAGCTTTTCCCCGGTGTAGATGCCATTTATTCTAAGTATCTGGAAGTACCGTCCACGTCGCAGGTGGACTCCCCGGGCACTAGGCACCGGTGGCACGTCCTGGATAACAACGAAGAACTGAAGCAACGCGGAATTGAGCCGGCCGGCACCTTGCTCTGCGTGCACGGCAACCCCACCTGGTCCTACCTCTGGCGCAGCCTGCTGAACCACGTGTCCGAGCACGGGCTGCTGTGGCGAGTGGTGGCAGTGGACCAGCTGGACATGGGCTTCTCCGAGCGCAGCGGCAAGTTCCGCCGCCTGGCCGACCGCGTCAACGATCTCGGCGATCTGACTGGCGCACTGGGGCTAACCGGCAAAATCACCACCGTAGGCCATGACTGGGGCGGCATCATCTCCCTGGGCTGGGCCGTCTCCCACCCGGACCAGCTGGAGAACGTGGTGTTGACCAACACCGCAATCCACCCTGCAGGCTTCGAGCTTCCCGCCGCGCTGAAACTCGCGTCCCATCCCGCGGTGCACGGTTGGGGCACCAAGACTTCCCCTGCCTTCTTGCAGGTAACCCACTCGTTGGCGCAGCCGGCCTTGGCCCCGGATATCCGCAAGGCCTTCATGGCCCCGTACACCAACGCTGAAAAGCGCGAGGGCGTAGCCAACTTTGTCGCCGATATCCCGTTCTCCCAGGATCACCCAAGCCGTCCGGCCTTGGACGAGATCTCGGAAGCAGTGCGCTCCTTGAAGGTCCCGGCCCTGATGCTCTGGGGACCCAAGGACCCGGTCTTCTCCGACCGCTACCTGCGCGATTTGATGTCGCGACTGCCCCACGCCCAGGTACACCGCTTTGAAGGCTCCAGCCATTTGGTGGGCGAAGACAACGATATTGCCACCCCGATCTTCCAGTGGCTTGCCGGCGAGAAGAGTTCCAAGAACACCTCGCGTGCCCAATCCCTGGGCGAATACCGTCCGATGCTTGCCGAACTCGATTCGCGCACCGAGGACCAATCGGCCGCGGTGGTGGACATCAATCCTGCGCGATCGCTGTCCTGGGCCGAACTGGGCGAGCGCGTGAATGCCCTGGCCGCAGGGTTGCGGCAGATCGGAGTGGAGGCCGGCGACCGGGTGAACCTGCTGGTTCCACCGGGAATTGAACTGACCACCCTGATCTACGCCTGCCTGCGCCTGGGTGCGGTCATTGTGGTGGCCGATGCCGGCCTTGGCACCAAGGGCATGGGACGAGCCATCAAGGGCGCTGGCCCGAGCTACCTGATTGGCATCGACCGTGCGCTCACCGGTGCGCGGCTGTTCGGCTGGCCGGGAACCAGGATTGCCGCTGGAGACCTGCCTGCTGCGAAGCGCAAGCTGCTGGGGGTAGCCCATACCCTGCCCGAGCTCTATGAAGCCGGCAGCCAGGCCGCTTCCGGGTCCAGGGTTTTCGAGCCATCCGATCCGGATGCCGATGCGGCGGTCCTGTTCACCTCCGGCTCCACCGGTCCGGCCAAGGGAGTGGTGTACACGCATCGCGAACTGGCCGCCATGCGCGATACCCTGCGTGAAACCTACAACCTCAAGGCCGGCTCTGCGCTGGTGGCAGGCTTCGCGCCGTTCGCGCTGCTGGGCCCTGCTTTGGGTGCCACCTCGGTCACCCCGGACATGGACGTCACCGCACCGCGGACCTTGACTGCCGCCGCGTTGGCAGACGCCGCCCTCGCAGTGGATGCAACCACCGTCTTCGCCTCCCCCGCCGCGCTGGCTAATGTCCTGGAAACCCAGGATGCGCTGAACCAGGCTCAGCGGGAAACCTTGGAAGGCGTCTCGCTGATGCTGTCCGCCGGCGCCCCGATTCCCGAGCATCTGCTGGCCAAGGTGCAGGACCTGGTTCCCAATGCCCGGGTCCACACCCCGTACGGCATGACCGAGGCCTTGCCAGTCACCGATATCGACTTGGCCGGCATCCGCGCTGCCGGAGCGGGCAATGGCGTGTGCGTGGGCACCGCAGTCGCCGGAGCCACCGTCGCCATCGCACCGATTGACGCCCTGGGCGTGGCCGGAGACAAGCCGGAATACACCCCGAATGCCACCGGCGAAATCCTGGTCCGCGCCCCGCACGTCAAGGACCGCTACGACCGGCTGTGGATCACCGAACAGCTCAGCGTCTCCATCCCCGGCTGGCATCGCACCGGCGATGTCGGGCATCTGGATGAGCAGGGACGCCTGTGGGTCGAAGGACGCCTTGGCCACGTACTGCGCACCGCCAAGGGCGCGATTACCCCGGTGGCCGCCGAACATGCTGTCGAGTCGGTTGCTGGCGCTGGCCGTGCCGCGCTGGTCGGCGTGGGACCTGACGGAACCCAGGCCGCGGTGGTCGTCATGGAAACGGTGCCCGCGGCCCGCAAATCCGGTCCGGCCGCCAGCGATCTGGCCCGCCAGGTTCGCGCCGCGGTCGCGGCCACCGGCACCGAGGTGGCAGCGGTCCTGGTAGTCCCAAGCCTGCCCACCGATATCCGGCACAACTCCAAGATTGACCGGGCCGCGCTCGCCCACTGGGCTGCCGCGACCCTCGCAGGTGGAAGGATCCGCAATCCGTGAGCCCATCGAAAAATGAAGACGCTGCCCGTCGCGTTCTGGTCACCGGAGCCAGCGGCATGCTGGGTGGCGCTGTAGCCCAGCTATTGCGCGACAAGGGCCACCATGTGCGCACCTTCCAGCGCGGCAGCTCGGCATCAGCCACTGATGAAGTCCGCGGCTCGCTCACGGATCCGCAGGCTGTCGCCGCGGCCGTGGAGTCCATGGACGCGGTCATCCACCTGGCAGCCAAGGTCTCCTTCACCGGTGCATGGGAAGACTTCGCCGCCACCAATATCGCGGGAACCAGCAATCTGCTCGAAGCATCCAAGCGCGCAGGAATCAAGGATTTCGTGTTCGTCTCTTCCCCTTCCGTGGCGCACTTCGGCGATTCGCTGGCGGGCGCCGGTGCGGGTGAGGCCGATCCGGCCAAGGCGCATGGATTCTATGCACGCTCCAAGGCAGCGGCCGAGCTCAATGCCCTGGGCGCCGATTCGCCAGCACTTCGCGTCACCGCCATCCGCCCGCACGTTGTGTGGGGGCCCGGCGATACCCAGCTGGTGGAACGCGTCATCCAGCGGGCCAAGGCCGGACGGCTGCCCCTGCTGGACCAGGGCGCAGCGCTGATCGACACCACCTATATCGACAATGCCGCTGCGGCGATTGTCCGCGGCCTGGAACGCATGGACCACGCCCACGGGCGAGCCCTGGTAGTCACCAATGGCGAACCTCGGCCGGTGGGCGAGCTGATCGCCGGCATCTGCAAGGCTGGCGGCGCCCCGGCTCCGAAGCTCAACGTTCCGGGCTGGCTGGCCCGTGCGGCCGGTTCGGTGATCGAGAAGTTGTGGTTGGCAGCCGGTTCGCGCAACTTGGTTCATGATGAGCCGCCGATGACCCGTTTCCTGGCCGAGCAGCTGTCTACCGCGCATTGGTTCGACCAGCGCGAAACCCATGAAGTCCTGGACTGGAAACCTGCGGTAGGCATTGACGAGGGTCTGGAGAAGCTGGCGGAGCACTACCGGCGGTGAGCAAGCTTTTCCTCCGGAGGAAAAGCTCCAGCTCAATAGGATTGCTGCGATCCAAAGCTTGTAAAAATCCTTAGCGCATTGACGACGCGTTGCACCGAATCCGGGGGAATCTGCGAGAGCGGAACGTTAGGCTTTCGACTGGCAAAGCTGCTGCGCCGCAGGCTCCTTCCGACCTCTTCCAGTCCTGGGATTCCAATCAGCTCATTCAAGAAGAATTCTCTGGCCTCAGATTCAGGCGCTTCTTCGAGTGGCAACTGGGAAACAGGCTTGAAATTGAATTCCAGGGACAGCCCTTGCACACTGAAATAGAATATCGATACGGTGCCAAGCCGAGTTCCCATTGAATCGAAAATGGGAATCGTGCCCGCGGGGTATTTTGACCTCGACCCTAGGAATGGCAATTCCGACTTGAGCGCAGAATTAATCAGTTCGTCGAACGCTTCCAGGCTTTGCCTGTCACTCTCAAGAAGCCAGGAGCGGATGCTGCTTGCTTCCCACCGGGTGGTCTGGCGATTCTCCGGTGTTGATTTCGCATTGGCCAATTCTTCGCCGAATACGTGAGGCAACAGGAGTTCAAGCTCCCCATGCCGCCTCCGGGCATATTCGACTGCAACGATCGATGTCCCTGGGCCGGCCATCATATTCAAGTATTCAACCATGAGTCTCAACTGGGCATTGATTGCATCGACCGCTAGCACGATTCGAAAATTTCCCTGCGTCAGGTTCAGCGCAAGGGACTCTTTCAGTGTCGTCGCCGTCTCAGTATTTTCATCCCAAAGCGGCGTGGAAGAACGGTCTCTCCAGCGCTGCGCAAATTCGTCGACGTCCATCTTCCATAGACGCGAGGCATAGTCGAACATCTGGCCAACGATTTCACGCCTGATCTGCGGATTAGACGCCAACTTGCATTCGACGAGGGTGACTTCCCCTCCGGCATCCACCACGACAATATCTGCGGGGCCGACCTCGGACTGGAATTCGCGACAGGCTTTCGCTTCGGAACTCACGCCTGGAATCAGTTCCGGGTGGTTCGCAAGGATCTCCTGTAATTCTGATTCCAAGGCATACCCAATTTTTTGGGGTTCAAACCATGCCCCGTCATCTTGCCGAACCAATATGCTCGCCATGGTTGATGCTCCTTTGCACTGTGGTCTACAGCATAACGACCGCAATTGGCCCAGGAGCAGAGGAACGGAACTATGTTCGCGTGAAAATTCGTCGCCGATCCGCATACCTTGCCGTAATTCATCAGCACTCCAAGCTCCGTTCGGCAAGGGGCGCAAGCATCGTCAGGTGTCGCGCCCTCGACGTCCAGAAGCCCCGTCCCCGCAACCTTGACACAAGTTCTTCATCAGGAAAGGGGCACTGGGTTATGTTGATTCAATGCGCAACAAGATTTCCTATCAGGGCGAAGCCGGTTCCAATTCCAATATGGCTTGCACAGAACTTTTTCCCGATATGGAAGCCGTGCCCTGCGCCAGCTTCGAGGATGCTTTCGCCCTGGTGGAAAACGGCGAAGCTGAGTTGGCCATGATCCCCATCGAGAATTCGCTGGCCGGACGCGTTGCCGATATCCACGTCCTGCTGCCCGAATCGCAGCTGCAGATCGTGGCCGAGCACTACCTGCGAATCCGATTCGATCTGCTGGGGCTGCCAGGCAGCACCATTTCGGGCGCTACTGAAGTGCACAGCCACATCCATGCGCTGGGCCAGTGCCGCAAGATCATTCGCGAGCATCAGCTCACTCCGATCATCGCTGGGGATACCGCAGGTTCCGCGCGCGAGGTGCGCGATTGGAATGATCCCACCAAGCTGTCCTTGGCGCCACCTCTGGCAGCAGAACTCTATGGCTTGGAAGCGCTGGCTACAGGGGTGGAGGATGACCAGACCAATACAACTCGTTTCGTTGTACTTGCACGCCGGCAGGATCTCCCGAGTCGCTCCACCATGCCAGAATCAGTGATCACCACATTGGTCTTCCAGGCTCGCAACGTTCCTAGTGCGCTGTACAAGGCCCTGGGCGGTTTCGCTACCAACGGCGTGAACCTCACCCGCTTGGAAAGCTACATGGTGGGTTCCGGCTTCGCGGCCACAACTTTCATGGTTGATATCGAAGGACACCCCGACGATCTTCCGGTACGCCGAGCCCTGGAGGAGCTGGACTTCTTCACCTGGGAAATCAAGATCCTCGGCTCCTATCCGGCCAGCGAGCACCGACAGAATACTGTAGCGTCCTTCGTTTGATCCCTGGAGCTAATTCCTCCGGACAGGTCCCGGCACCGCGACGAAGCTGCTGGACCCTTCAGCCCTGCCACAGCTCCCCTTTCAACGAGATGATTACGCGCGGTTTTCAACGTTGCGCCCCTGTATTTTCAGACTCTCGCAAAAGTTCCAGCACCCGCATTCCGCTGTGCAGCTGATCCGGGTTCCATCGGGGCTGCACCACAGCGTTCACTTCTGCTCTGTACCAACTCCTGACCACCCTCTTTGGCATTCGATTGCACGCTATTCTTCCGGCTGACTCATTCCGAAAATACCCACTGACCTCTGCATTCAAGATCCATATAATTGACGGCTGGTAGAATGGGGATTTATAGCCTGTGCCTATGGAAGGTTTTCATATAGAAATCTGCACCTCCCGTCCGCACGGCTAGAGAACTGGTTTAGAGCACATTTGTTGTAACGCGCGGCCAAATATCCCGGATTCCGGTACTGCGGCCTGCGCGAGATTTTCAAGGCTTACAGGCCGGAGAGGAACGCTTGACTCAACGCGTCGCAATCATTGGAGCAGGACCCAGCGGCATCGCCCAGCTGCGGGCTTTCGATTCTGCCAAGAAAACAGGGCAAGATATCCCAGAAATCGTCTGCTTCGAAAAGCAGGATGATTGGGGAGGCCAGTGGAACTACAACTGGCGCTCCGGGATCGACAAATACGGCGAACCAGTGCACTCGAGCATGTACCGCAATCTCTGGTCCAATGGCCCGAAGGAAGCCCTGGAATTCGCCGAGTACACCTTCGATGAGCATTTCGGCGGGCCGATTTCGTCTTATCCGCCACGAGCCGTGCTCTGGGATTACATCAATGGCCGCGCAGAGAAATCCGATATAAAGAAGTACGTGCGCTTTGCCACCGTGGTCCGCTGGGTAGATTACAACGAAAGCACCGAGCTCTTCACCGTCACCACCGAAGATCTGAAAACCGGCAAGACTGCGTCCAGCGACTTCACCCATGTCGTGGTCGGAACCGGCCACTTCAGTTTCCCTAACGTTCCTGAATTCGCAGGAATAGGCACTTTCCCCGGCGAGCTCATGCATGCCCACGATTTCCGTGGAGCCGAGCGCTTCGCCGGCAAGGACATCCTGCTCATCGGCGCCAGCTACTCTGCCGAGGACATCGGCGTCCAGTCCTTCAAGATGGGTGCGCGCTCGGTCACCTACAGCTACCGCACCGCTCCGATGGGCTTCGACTGGCCCCAGGGCATTGAGGAGCTTCCGCTCATCGATCGCTTCGAAGGGTCCACGGCCCATTTCAGCAATGGCGTATCACGCAAGTTCGATGCGGTAATCCTGTGCACCGGCTACCTCCACCATTACCCGTTCTTGCCCTCCGGGTTGGCTCTGGACTCGCCGAACAATGTCTATCCGGATACCTTGTACCGTGGTGTCGCATCCGAGAACAACAACAAGCTGTACTACCTGGGCGCCCAGGACCAGTGGTTCACCTTCAACATGTTCGATGCCCAAGCATGGTACGTCCGTGATCTGATTACCGGGAAGGCCTCGATCCCCGTAGCGGGCGACCAGCGGATGAGCATCGATGCGTGGCTGAGGCGTTTCAATGCCATTGAAACTGCTGAAGACGAAGTGAAGTTCCAGGCCGACTACATTCGCGATCTCATCGAGCAGACCGATTACCCCATGTTCGACCTGGATGAGGTCACCCGTACCTTCATGGCATGGAAGAACGACAAGAAGAAAAACATCATGACCTACCGGGACAAGGTTTATCCTTCGGTCATGACCGGTACCATGGCAGCCACGCACCATACGCCGTGGCTCAGCGAATTGGACGACAGCTTGGAACGCTACATGG
Organism: Glutamicibacter sp. NPDC087661; assembly: GCF_044743275.1. Taxonomy (NCBI): domain Bacteria; kingdom Bacillati; phylum Actinomycetota; class Actinomycetes; order Micrococcales; family Micrococcaceae; genus Glutamicibacter; species Glutamicibacter sp. NPDC087661. The sequence goes on along the minus strand of NZ_JBIUWE010000005.1, from coordinate 257,934 downwards.
CTCCCGTTCCGTCCGAAAGCGTGGAAGACTTGGCCGCGACTGAAAAGGCCACGTCAAAGTAGCGCTGAGCGGAACCGCGCACTGTGGCTGCGTGCTTTTGGACGCAGCCACAGTGCTTCCTGATCTGCAAAACCCAGGTTCCGGGGCTAGCTCCTCCATGAGTAGCGGCGTTCGGGCCTGCCGACTCCCCCGTAGCGCAGGTTCACCTGAGCCAGGTTTTCCTCTGCCAGGTATTCCAGATACCGGCGAGCGCTCACCCGGGACGTGCCCAGCTTCTGCGCGGTTTCGGTGGCCGATATGGGTTCGGCAGCTTCCTTGACGATGCTCTCAACCAGTTCCATGGTTTCGGCGCTGCAGCCTTTGGGAAGAGGCCGGCGCTTTTGTCCGCCGAGCCCGAAGAGCATGTTCACATCGGCCTGCTGCAATTCCTGGTCCGCTGCTTCGCCCAGCGGCTGGTAGGCCTTCGCGTAGTGCTCCAGCCGTTCGCGCAGGTCATCCCGCGAGAAGGGCTTCATCAGATAGTGGACGATGCCGCCACGAAGCGCGCGGCGCACGGTATCCATTTCCCGCGCCGCGCTGATCACCAGGACATCGAGCTCCGGCTGGACTTCGCGCAGGCGCTGCAAGAGGTCCAGGCCGTTCATGTCCGGCAAATGGATATCGAGCAAGATGAGATCCGGCGAGAGCGCGCCGGCGGCCTTGATCGCGTCACCGGCGGAGTGCGCCACGCCGACCACGGTGAACCCCGGTTCGCTGTTGACGAATCCAGCGTGCACCTTGGCGACCATGAAATCATCGTCGATCACCAGTACTTTGATCACTTCTTGCTTCCTACTTCCTGAGCGTGGCGGTAAACCGGGCACCTTGTGCATTGGCCGCGGCCAGCTCTCCACCGCGGCGGCGGCAAACCAGGCGGCTGATGGCAAGGCCGAAGCCCCTGCCGCCGGAAACCGCGCTGTCCTTGGTGGAGAAACCTTGGGTGAAGATCTCGTCCATGGCATCTTCCGCGATGCCTTCTCCATTGTCCCTCACGGTGATTCGCACCAGCTCGCTGGTTTCCTCGATCCCGACCTGGATTTCCGGATTGGCAGCCGCAGCGGCCGCGTCCATCGCGTTATCGACGAGATTGCCGATCACGGTGGTCAGATCCCGCGCCAGCTGGTCCTCGCACCTGCCCAAGGTTGAGCTAGGCGCCATCTTCAGGTGCACCCCTCGCTCGGCGGCCACGCTGGACTTGGCAATCAGCAACGCGGCAATCGTGGGTTCGGCGATGCATGCGGAGACGTCCTCGAAGATCTTGCTCCGGCTGAAGCTCACGCCATCGATGAAGCCCACGACCTCGTCGTATTCCCCGAGCTGGATCAACCCGGAAATTGCGTGCAGCTGGTTGGCGAATTCATGGGTCTGCGCCCTGAGCATGTCGGCGGTGGCCTTGCTGTCTCCAAGTTCTTGTTCCAGCAGGGTCAGTTCGGTCTTGTCTCGGAAGGTGGTGACCGATCCCAAATCCCGCCTGGCGGTCTTGACCGGCATCCGGTTGAAGACCAATACCCGCTCGCCGACAAGGAATTGCCGGTCGGGCAGCTCTTGGCTGGTGGTCAGTGCATGGCGCACCTGCGGAACAACATCCAATTCGTCCAGGGTCCTGCCCACGCAGTGGCTGGGAAGCTGGAGCAGCTCGATGGCGACATCATTGGCCAGCATCACCCGGCTATCCGGCGACACCGAGATGATTCCCTCTTTGACTCCGTGCAGCAGGGCTTCGCGATGCTCGAAAAGCTCTGCAATTTCCCGGGGTTCAAGCCCGCGGGTCTGGTGCTTGACCCGGCGGGCCAGCAAGACTGAGCCGGCGGTCCCCAGCAGCAGGGAAATGACCAGGGTGAACAAGGCGTTGGGGGCGATCTCCTGGATCATCTCACCGGTGCTGGGATAGCTTTGGCCGGCGCTGACGATGCCGACCATCTTCCCCTCGTCATCCAGCACCGGAACCTGCGCAATCAATACATGGTTGCCATTGCGCCAGATTTCCCCGGTCCATCCGCGGCCTTCGGTGACGGCGGATTCAGGGTGCAGTATCGAGGTTCCGACTTCATCCGGATAGCTGGAGGTGACGACCGTTCCCCGGGGATCGGCAATGGTCACGAATTGGAGACCCGAGGTGCTGCGCACCGATTCGCCCATGGCAGGCAACGCCGAACCCATTTCCGGCTCCGCCTCGGGCAGGAGCACGCGCAGCAGGGGGTTTGCAGCCAGCGATTCGGCGGCCGAGAGGCTGCGGCGCCCCTCGATTTTTTCGAAGTTATTGGTGGCCTGAGTCAGCGATACCGTGATGACCCCTGCCAGCACCACCGCGATAATGAGCAATTGCAGTATCAGGTACTGCCCTGCAAGGGTCAGCTTGCGGCGCGTGTACAGATTAGCGAGCCAGAAACGCACGGCACCCATTGCCTCGCCCCCAATATTCCAGAAATCCACGTTGCACCCGGCAGGTCCTTGCTGGCACCTGCATCCGGGCACTGTGCTACCTTACCGAAGATTCGAATGGTTCAGATCACAATTTCCGGTTACACAATGAACAGTATTTTCTTTGAGTACGCAAGAGTGACCCGGCTCACGATGGCACGTAAGTTGGTATCACTCGCAACCCCGATGAAAGCAAAGAGGCTGAATCCCCATGAAACCGTTCAAGTCGTTCCGTGCGCTGAGCGCGCTGGCAGCTGCCGCTGCACTGGCCCTGACCGCCACGGGCTGCGGCGTGACATCAGAGTCTTCCAGCACTGACGCCGCAGAGTCCAAGGGCCCCATCGCGAACCTCCGCATCATGGTGCCAAACACCCCAGGCGGCGGCTACGACACCACTGCCCGTGTTGCCGCCAAGGTCATGGATGACGCATCGCTGGCCAGCAACCCGGAAGTCTTCAACCTTGCCGGTGCCGGCGGCACCGTCGGCTTGGCCCGCATTGTCAATGAGAAGGGCAATGGCGATCTGGCCATGCTCATGGGCCTGGGCGTGGTGGGTGCAAGCTACACCAACGAAACCGACTCCAAGCTGACCGATACCACCCCGATTGCCAAGCTCATCGAAGAGCCCGGAGCGATCATGGTTTCCAAGGATTCTCCGTACAAGAGCATTGACGACTTGGTCAAGGCCTGGAAGGACGACCCAAGCAAGCTCTCGGTCGGCGGCGGCTCCTCCCCTGGCGGCCCGGACCATCTGCTGCCAATGCAGCTGGCCGAAGCCGTGGGCATTGATCCCAAGGACGTGAACTTCGTATCGTACGATGGCGGCGGCGACTTGCTGCCGGCCATCCTGGGCAACAAGCTGGCCTTCGCTGCCTCCGGTGCCGGCGAGTACATGCAACAGATCGAAGAGGGCTCTGTTCGCGTACTGGCCACCAGCGGCGAAGAGCGCCTGGAAGGCGTAGATGCCCCGACCCTGAAGGAATCGGATATTGATCTGGTGTTCTCCAACTGGCGCGGTCTGGTGGCTCCACCTGAGATTTCCGAAGAGGACAAGGCCAAGTGGGTCAACCTGGTCACCGAAATGCATGATTCGGCCGAGTGGAAGGAAGCTCTGGCGACCAACGGCTGGAGCGACGCCTTCATGACCGGCGACGAATTCTCCGCCTTCCTCACCGACCAGGACGAGCGCGTTGCCAGCGTCCTGAAGACCCTGGGCCTGGCGTGAGCGAAGTAGCCACCGCAAAGAAGAAACGCGTCGAACTCCTGTTCGCCGCGTTTCTTCTTATCGTCGGAATCATCGTGTTTGTTGACGCGTCGCAGCTTCATGTGACGTACTCCCAGGCAGACGTTGTAGGTCCCAAGGCCCTGCCTTACGTCGTCTCGGGCATTCTCATTCTTTCGTCCATTGCCTTGGCCATCACCGTCATGCGTGGCAACCTTGCTGCGGGCGAAGAAGGCGAAGACGTGGACCTGAGCCAGCCTTCGGATTGGAAGGTCCTGCTCCCGCTGATCGGCATCTTCGTGCTGAACCTGCTGATCGTGAATTGGGCTGGCTGGGTCATCTCGGGAACCATCATGTTCTTCGGCGCGGCTACCTGCCTGGGTGCGCGGCGCTGGGTATTGACCTTGGTTATTTCGCTTGCCTTGGCGCTTGGTTCGTTCTACGGCTTCTATCTGGGCCTGGGCATCAAGCTTCCGGCCGGAATCCTCTCGGGGGTGCTCTAATTGGAAACTCTGGATTTATTGATGGGCGGCTTCGCCGCGGCGCTGACCCCGATTAACCTGCTCTTCGCTTTCGCCGGTGTCATCCTGGGAACCGCTGTAGGAGTGCTCCCGGGCATCGGCCCGGCCATGGCTGTGGCACTGCTGCTGCCATTGACCTTCGGCATGGAAACTTCCAGCGCACTGATCATGTTCGCCGGCATCTACTACGGCGGGATGTATGGCGGGTCAACCACCTCGATCCTGCTCAACACCCCGGGGGAATCGGCAACAGTCATCACAGCCATCGAAGGCCACAAGATGGCCAAGGCCGGCCGTGCGGCACAGGCCTTGGCCACCGCGGCCATTGGATCCTTCGTTGCAGGAACCATCGGTACCGCGCTGCTGGTGACCGTCGCCCCGATCGTCGTGAAGTTCGCGGTGAGCCTTGGCGCACCGAGCTACTTCGCCATCATGGTCCTCGCTTTGGTAACTGTCACCGCAGTCTTGGGCTCTTCCAAGATTCGCGGGTTCGCTTCCCTGGGCTTGGGCTTGGCCATTGGCTTGGTCGGCATGGACCCGGTCTCCGGGCAGCAGCGACTGACTTTCGGCTTCGCGCCCCTGGTGGACGGCATGGACATCGTGGTGGTCGCCGTGGCGATCTTCGCCATTGGCGAGGCGCTGTGGATTGCCGCGCACTTGCGCACCAGCCCGGCCCGCACCATTCCGGTGGGTGCCCCGTGGATGGGCAAGGAAGATTGGAAGCGTTCGTGGAAGCCCTGGCTTCGCGGTACCGCCTTTGGGTTCCCCTTCGGCGCGCTGCCTGCCGGCGGTGCCGAAGTTCCGACCTTCCTGTCCTACGTCACCGAAAAGAAGCTGTCCAAGCATCCTGAGGAGTTCGGCCACGGCGCCATTGAGGGCGTTGCCGGCCCGGAGGCCGCGAACAATGCCTCTGCCGCTGGCACCCTGACTCCAATGCTCGCCTTGGGCTTGCCCACCAATGCCACCGCTGCGGTGATGCTGGCGTTCTTGACCATGAAGGGCATCCAGCCCGGTCCGCTGCTCTTCGAGAATGAACCAGACCTGGTGTGGGCCCTGATTGCCAGCTTGTTCATTGGCAACACGTTGCTGCTGCTGATCAACCTGCCGTTAGCGCCGCTGTGGGCGAAGCTGCTGAAGATCCCGCGCCCCTACCTGTACGCAGGCATCTTGTTCTTCGCAACGCTGGGCGCCTTCTCGGTGAACATGCAGGTAGCTGATCTCTGGCTGCTGCTGCTGATCGGTTTGCTGGGCTTTGCCTTGCGCCGCTTCGGCCTGCCAGTGCTTCCGCTGATCCTTGGTGTCATCATCGGCCCCATGGCCGAGGAACAGCTGCGCAAGACCTTCCAGCTTTCTGCTGGTGAAGTCTCAGGTCTCTGGAGCGAGCCGCTGGCCGTGGGCATCTACGTGCTCATCGCCGTCCTGCTCCTGCTGCCAGTGCTGATCTCCGTTATTCGGCGCAAACGCGGGACAGCGTCTGCCGCCGCCGAGGCCCTGCTGGGCGACGATGCAGCTGGCGGCCCCGAGCCGGAACAGGCGAAGCCTGGCCACGGAAATGAGAACAGCAAGGCTGCTGAAAGGAATGAATCATGACGATCGTAGTGGGCTATATTCCCTCGCCAGAAGGCGAAGCCGCCTTGGAACGAGCCATTCTCGAAGCCAGGCGCAGCGAGGTGCGATTGATCGTAGTGAACTCTTCGAAGGGCGATCAGCTCGTTGACGACAGGCTCATTGACGCGAAGCAGTACCACGAGCTGGAAGCCCGCCTTTCTGATGCCGGCATCGATTTCTGGATTGAGCGCCACACCCAGGGTGCCGATGCGGCAGACCAGATCCTGCATATAGCCCAGGCCCAACGAGCCGAGCTGATCGTGATCGGCCTGCGCAAGCGGACGGCAATGGGCAAGTTCCTCATGGGGAGCAACGCGCAAAGGATTCTGCTCCAGGCCTCCTGCCCGGTGCTGTCGCTCAAAGCGTCCAGCGACTGGTAGTTCTGCACGCTGTTCGCTCAACAACGGCCGATGGCCCGCACCACGGGTGCGGGCCATTGGCCGTTGGACTTACTTCTGGTAAGGGTTGGCTGGCGGAGTGCCGCCGCCATTGGCGGTTGGATCCTGCGGCTGCTGGGGAGCAGGAGGATTACCCGGGTGCGGGCGGTAGCCGCCTTCTGCCGGCGGGATGCCACCGGCCAGACGAACGAGTTCAGTGGTGTTCTCTGCCGTGCGGATCTGTGCCAGCAAGGATTCGAGTCCTGCACGGACCAGTACCAAATAGACTAGGGACACCAAAGGACCCACGATCAGGAGCATGAGGAAGCCGAGCATTGCATCAGCCATGAACCCGGAAATCACGATTCCGAGGTAGCCGATCGCCAACAGGACCATGATCAGGATGTAAACGATCTTGATGATCGATGGCGTGATGAATTGTTTGAATTCCAAGTCGAAGAGGGACTTCACCTTATTTGCTTCTTTCTTTAGAGAAATTGCGCTGTCCCGCCCACGTTATCGAATTTCGCAGTATTCTCCCAGTAGCTGGAGCGGAATATCTTCATTTGTTGCGAAAATTTCGCCAACTAGTCGCCTGCGACTGCGTGCGGGTTATTATCCCCTGCCAAGCCAGACCCTAGACTGATTGCATGACAAGCCATGAGAAGCCGACGATTGTCCCAGCCCGATTGCAATCCGGAGACACCATCAGGGCCATTGCGCCATCGTGCTCCCGCGCCTTCGTGATGGAATACGACAATACGAAGTGGATCACTGAACGCTTCGAGGCCATGGGGCTCAAGCAGGAATTCGGCGATCACGTAGACGAGAACGATGACTTCGACAGCTCGCCGATCCCGTCGCGCGTGGCCGATCTGCACGCCGCATTTGCCGATCCATCTGTCGCCGGAATCATCTCGGTCATTGGCGGCTTCAATTCAAACGAGCTGCTCCCCTACCTCGACTGGGATCTCATTGCCGCCAATCCCAAGGTCTTTTGCGGCTATTCGGATTTCACCGCCCTGGCTAACGCCGTGCACGCCAAGACCGGCCTGGTAACTTATGTCGGTGCGCATTGGTCCTCTTTCGGCATGCGCGATCATTTTGAACCGACCGGCCAGTGGTTCCGGACCGCAACCCACGAGCACTCGTGGACCATCGAGCACGCCAGCGAATTCACCGACGATCTGTGGTTCATGGATCAAGACAACAGGTCCGTCCAAGCATCCAGCGGACCATGGATCCTGAACCAGGGGGTGGCCACGGGCAAGGTAATTGGCGGGAATCTGGGCACGCTGCATTTATTGCTGGGCGGCGATTTCATGCCATCTTTGGACGGGGCAATGCTCTTCATCGAGGATGACTCCTCAGAAGACATCCACGAAATCGCCCGGAAGCTCGCCTCGTTCCTGCAGTCCCCCAGCGCGGCTGGCATTACCGGGCTGGCCATCGGGCGCTTCCAGCAGCAGTCCGGAATCACCCGTAGCCTGCTGGAGCAAGTTATCGCAAAGCACCCGATCCTGCAGGGCATCCCGGTTGTGGCCAACCTCGATTTCGGCCATACCTCCCCGATGTTCACGTTGCCGATTGGCGGCTACGCCATGATTTCGACCAGTGCTGATTCAGTGCAGCTGCATTTTGCGCATTCACAGGACCAGCTGAGCTAGCCCATGGGCAACAGCAAGAGGCGGAACCAACCAGAATCCCCTGGTTAGTCCCGCCTCGCTTTGCATTCAGAGGACCACGGCCCTTGCGCGCCTAGGCCTTGCCGATCGCTTCCTTCAGCGCAGCCAGCAGCAGCGCCACCGATCCCGGATTAGCGTTGGGGCCCATCATGCCGATGCGCCAAACGGTGCTCGCGTACTTGCCGACACCGCCGCCGATTTCAATATTGAAGCGGTCGAGCAGGTATCCACGGACCTTCGCCGAATCAACGCCTTCAGGAACGTAGACCGTCGTCAGCTGCGGCAGGCGGTACCCCTCCTGGGCGAATAGCTCCAGGCCCATTTCCTGCAAGCCATCTTGCAGCAAGCCTCCCGCTTCCTGATGGCGGGCGGTGACCGCGTCCAGGCCCTCAGCCAGGATGCGGTCGATGCCGGCTTCCAGCGATGCGACCATCGAGACCGGTGCGGTGTGGTGGTAGGTGCGTTGGCCCCCGGTGGAACCTGTGGCGTAGCCGCCGAGCAAGCCTAGATCCAGATACCAGGATTGGGGCTTCTGGACGCGGCGCTCGAAAGCACGGTCTGAAATGGTAAATGGTGCCAATCCCGGAGCCACGCCGAGGCATTTCTGCGTGCCGGCATAGCCAACGTCAATCCCCCATTCATCAGCCAGCACCGGCATGCCGCCAATGGAGGTCACTGCATCGGTGATCAGCAGTGCATCGCCCTTGATTGCGCCCAGCGCGGCTATATCGGAAACAACTCCGGTACTGGTTTCAGCATGCACGCCGGCAATGACGGTTGGGTTCGGGTGCGCCGCGGCAACGCGTTCGGCATCGATCGGCGTGCCGTATTCATGCTCGACGCGGACTACTTCAGCGCCAGCGCGCGCAGCAACTTCGCACATGCGCTCGCCGAATAAGCCGTTGATCGCGATGACCGCTACGTCGCCTGGGTTGATGGTGTTGACGAAAGCGGCTTCCATGCCAGCTGAGCCCGTGGCGCTCAAAGGCAAGGTACGGGAGTTTCCGGTTCCCCAGAGAGTACGCAAACCATCAGCAACGCGATCCATGCGTGCAATGAACTCCGGATCCAGATGGCCCAGCAGCGGAAGGCCGAGCGCTGCCGTTGCCTCGGGATACGGGTTGCATGGACCCGGTCCGAACAGGTGGCGCTGAAGAACAGTCTTGCTCATGACGACTCTCTTTCATCTCAATGGGATGTTCCAACTAGAGCTCAGCATATCCCGCATCCCAATCCGAAACGAAACATATCTTCCGCATTGCAAAATTACTCGGGTCGAACTACACGGCCGCGGGCTCGATCGCCTCGAGATAATCCGGCAGCTCCGCCACGGATTCGAGGATGGCGGCATGCGGGAACCGGTCCAGCTCTTCGCGGCCCAGCTTCCCGGTCAGCACACCGATCCCATGCACTCCCGCGTGATGCGCGGCCAGCAGGTCGTTGGCGGTGTCGCCTGCGGCAACAACCTTGGCTACATCGCGAATTCCCGTCAGCTCCATGGCTCGATGAATCATGTACGGCGCGGGGCGTCCCGTTGCGGCTTCATCGCCGGCAACCACTGCGTCGAGAAGTTCGCCAGGACCGACCTTCCACCCCAAGCCATCGAGGATGATATCGGCAACATCGCGCGAGAACCCCGTTGTCAATGCGATCTTCTTGCCGCTGGCAGCCAAGCGTTCCAGCGCTTGCACGACACCTGGCAATGCGACGGGCGGATTCTCCTGGTAATACCCCAGCAGCAAATGGCGGAAACGGTCAAACTGCACCTGCACCTGCTCGTCGCTGGCAACAGCTCCGCCAAGTTCAATCAGCGCTTTGATCGCTTCCTTCTTCTCGGCGCCCATCCAATGCTGCAGATCCTCCTCCTTGACCTCAACACCGAATTCGCACACCGCATTTTCCAGAGCCCGGTACACATCGGCATGCTCGTCAATGGTCGTTCCAGCCATATCGCAGGCAATGAGTTCAAACATGTCTTCTCGTTTCATCGTGTTTTCCTGTTCAGACAGCAATGCTTCGCACACGGCTCAATGAGGCGCGATGCTCGCTGGTGTTTTCAATGGTGAAGTTGGCCAGATCCGGCAAATACCGATCATCGGAGTACTCAAGTTTCTGCCCCGATTTGGAGGAAGTCACGCGCCGTTCGCGCAGGAGCGGGGCGCCGAGCCGGACACCCAGCAGCTGCGCGTCCAGTTCATCGGCCGCCACCGCGTCGATGGTGTGCTTGCCTCGGTAGAGGTCTACGCCTTGCTCCCGCAGGTACTCGAAAATCGAACCGTCATCCGCATCGAATTCGAAGAGCAGCCGACCGACTTCTTGGGTAAAGCTAGTCCGCTCCAGCATCGCCGGGCTCCCATCGAGCAAGCGCAGGCGCAGGATCTGCACCACCTTGGCACCTTCTTCGAGTTCGAGCTGCTCGGCCACGAGGGCATCGGCCGGGCGCTGCGCCAATTCCCGCGTTTCCTGTCCAGCCTCCAATCCGATGGAGCGCGCCCAATCAGTAAAGGACATGAAGGTGGTAAACGATTGGGATTGCACCTGTTGCGCCACGATTGGCGGCTTGCCTTGTCCCCCCGCAATGAGGCCCTCCGAACGCAACTGGGCGAGCGCATGCCGGACGGTGCCGCGCGAGGCATTGGCGCGGGCACAGAGTTCTGCCTCGCTGGGCAGGACATCTCCTTCGTGCCATGTGCCAACCGCTATTTCCTGCCGCAACCAGGTGGTGAGGGCTTGGTACTTGGGTTGCTTCTTGTTCTCCATCACCTCTTGATCATACAAGTGGTTTTATTGTGAAATCAGCGATTCACAAGACATTCCAGTGAACTGAAAGTGAATAGACGGACCCCATTCTGAACTCTAGGCAAACTTGTTCAAACAAGTGCCATTTCGGGTTGAATCCGCTCATCCCGGGCATGGATGATCACTGTCGTGAGCAACGAAAAAAATTTCCCGCAGACCCGGCCAGTCGCCAACCACGCAGATGTGCTGGTGATCGGCGCCGGCATTGTCGGCCTGGCCCATGCCGCTCGAGCCCTGGACGCCGGCCTCTCGGTAATCGTCATGGAACGTGACCATGAGGCCATCGGCGCATCGGTCCGCAACTTCGGCCACTGCTGCATCACCGCGCAGTCCGGCGAACTCTACGACCTGGCGCAGTCAGGACGTCCCTTGTGGCTTGACTACGCTGAACGCGCTGGCTTCTGGGCCGTTGAATCGGGAGCTGTCGTGGTGGCCTCGACAGAAACGGAATTGCAGGTCCTGCGCGAACTGTCCGCACGCCGCGAAACCGGACAGGTCGAGATGCTCAACGCGCAGGACATCGCAGAACAGCTCGGACGCGAAAGCACCGAAGGATTCCTCGGCGGCGCGTTCCTGCGTGATGACCTGCGCGTCGACCCGCGCACCACGGTGGCCAAGCTGGGCCAGTGGGTCAACGCCCATGTTGCTGGCAGCGTCCAGTTCAGCACCAGCGCCTTGGGATTCGGTGCCGGCCGGCATCGCCGGGCCAGCGTGCAAACTAATCGCGGCGCCTTCGAAGCCGACCAGGTTTTCGTTTGCGTCGGCCACGACGTGGACTACCTCTTCCCGCAGATCGCGCAGGAGCACCAGATCACCCGGTGCGCGCTGCAGATGCTCCGCGCAGAAGCTTCCGAAGACCTGGAATTGAAGCCGGCCGTCCTCACCGCCACCTCCATGCTGCGCTACGAGGCCTTCACCGAAGTGCCAGCAGCCAAGGCCCTGCAGGCTGAAGTTCTCGCCGAGCACCCGGAGCTGCTGGATATCCAGGCGAATGTCATGTTCACCCAAAGGCCCGACGGCACCCTGCTCATGGGAGATTCGCACAGCTACGCCGCAACCCAAGCTCCCTTCCTCAAGGAAGCGACCTCGCAAACATTGCTCTCGGCCATCGGGGACTACATGAGTGGCACCGAGCTGAAAGTCATTGAACGCTGGCAAGGAATCTATGCCTCCAGCGCTATCGGCCCCTTGCTCATCCGCAATGCCGCCGACGCCATTACCGTCGTCTCCGTGACCGCCGGAGTCGGAATGACCCTGTCCTTCGGCCTGGCCGACAAGAACATCAAGAACCTCGCCAAGCCGGCCATGGCTTCGTCGATCACCGCCTAGCTTAGCTACACCACGCATTGGAGCAAACCATGAAGATCTCTCAGGCATTTAAATTCTCTGCCGTCTCGCTGGGCCTGCTGGCCCTCACCGCTTGCGGGTCCGCCCAGGCGGATGAGCAGGCCGACTCCGCTGCCCCCGCGTTCTGCGCCGATGGGCCCATCAATTTCGGCATCGAGCCCTACGAAGCACCAGCCAAGCTCGAACCGGCGTACGGCGTGCTCGCCGACGCATTGGAGCGCGAGCTCGGATGCGAAGTCGAGGTACAAGTTGTCGAGGACTACGCCGCCGAGGTACTGGCAATGCGCAATGGAAAGCTGGATCTTGGCCAGTTCGGTCCCGTGGGATACGTGTTCGCCAGCCAGCAGGCCGGCGCTGAACCGCTGGTGTCCTTCGGAACCTCCCAAGGTGAGCTCAGCACCTACACCGGCGGCATCTGGGTTGCGAAGGATTCGAAAATCAAGACCCTCGAAGACCTGCGCGGAAAGGACTTCGCACTTGGCGGCGTGGGCTCAACCTCCGGAGATGTCCTGCCCCGCTACGCACTGAAGACTGCCGGCATTGCCGAGTCGGAAGTCAACTTGAACTACGCGGGCGGCCATCCCGAAGCGCTGCTGGCCCTGGCCAACGGAACCGTCGACGCCGCCCAGCTCAACTCGCAGACCCAGGCAGTCGCCGAAGAAGAAGGCACCTTCAACCCGGAAGACTACCGCCAGATCTGGACCTCGGAACCCATCCCGAATGACCCGATCACCATCAGCGCCGATGCCGATCCCGAACTGAAGAAGGCCGTAAAGCACGCGCTGCTGAACCTGTCGGAGGAAGATATCGCCCAGGTAGGAGCTTTCCTGGATGTGACCCCTCCGGGCCCATTGCTGGAAGTCACCAAGGAAACCTACGGCCCGCTGTTCGACCTGGCTTCCGAAATGGGCCTCACCGAGGACGATATCTAACCATGGACACCACGCAATTGGCCCGTCCGGCCCTCTCGGTGAAGTCCCTGGCCAAGACCTTCAACCAGCGCCGCGTGCTTGATGATGTCGATTTCACCGTCAACCGCGGCGAGCTCGTGGCCTTTCTGGGTGCCAACGGCTCCGGAAAATCCACCACCCTCAAGTGCGTCGCGGGATTGGCCACGCCGGATTCGGGAAGCATCGAATTGGATGGCATCCACCTGGCCGATCTCCATGGCCGTGATCTAGCCCGTGCGCGATCCCGGGCAGCCATGGTGTTCCAGAAGATCCATCTGGTGCCCCGCCGCACAGCACTGGACAATGTCTGCGCAGGCGCCCTGGCCCGTGTCACCGGCTTGGCCTCATTCTCCCCCGCTTTCTTCTCGCGCGAACTGCGGGAAGAAGCAATGGCCTGCCTGGACCGGGTTGGCATGGCCGACCGCGCCCTGGACAAGGTCGGGCGCCTTTCTGGCGGACAGCAGCAGCGCGTAGCCGTCGCCAGGGCCCTGTGCCAGCGCGCGTCGGTGCTGCTTGCCGATGAGCCGGTTTCTGCTCTGGACCCGCATGCGGCCGAGAACATCATGGAATTGCTCGCTACCTTGGCGCACGACGAAAACCTTGCAGTCGCCGCAGTTCTGCACCAGCCAGAGCTTGCACAACGCTACGCAGACCGGGCGATCGGGTTGCTGCATGGACGTATCGCCTTCAACGGTCCGGTCCAGAATCTCGGCGACGACTTCCTGGACGTTCTCTACTCTCCCGAGAGGATTGCAGCATGAGCCTCCATACCCGGACTCGCATCAAGGAGCAGGCAGTGGAAAGCACTTCGCAAATGATCGCTGGAAAATCCGCCCCAGCACTGCCCAGGGACCCGCACAAGGCCGCCCGGCGTACCCTTTGGATTACCGCAGTTGCAGTGATTGCCGTCCTTCACCTTCTGGCCATCGCGGGAACTGATTTTGATCCGGCGTTGCTCGTGGATGGCTGGCGCGGGATGGCACGATTCATCAGCGACGCATTTCCGCCGGATCTGAGCTGGGACAAAGTCATACTTCCTGGCTTGGAGGCAACGCTGGTCACCTTGTGGATCGGCTTGCTGGGCACGACCTTCTCCATTCCTACGGCCTTGGTGCTCGCTGTGCTCGCATGCCGCACCACGACGCCGCATCCGCTGGCCTACCAAGCAGCACGCAGCATCTTGTCCTTCTTCCGCGCGGTACCGGATATCGTCTTTGCGCTCATCTTCGTCACCGCCGTGGGCTTGGGTCCCTTCGCAGGTGTGCTGGCGCTGATCTGCCACAACACGGGAGTGATGGGAAAGCTCTGGGCCGAGTCCCTGGAAGAAACCGATCAGGGCCCGCAGGAAGCGCTGTCCACCACCGGCGCATCACGGGTTCAGCAGCTTACCCATGGCGCACTGCCGCTGGTGATCCCGCAGTTCGTTGGCTTGCTCTTGTACCGCTTCGACGTCAACGTCCGATCGTCATTGGTCCTGGGCCTGGTCGGTGCTGGCGGCATCGGCTTGCTCATCAACCAGGCGATCAAGTCGTTCCAGTTCGATACGATGCTTACGCACATCATCATCGTGCTGATTCTGATCATCGTCGTTGACCAAGCGTCCGGATTCATCCGCCGCAAGCTGGCAGTCTAGCGCCTCGCCAATCGGAAAAGCGCGCCTGGGCCCCAGCGGGTGTCCGTGAACCTTACAGGATCGAGGACACCGGCTGGGGCTTCATGGCGCTCTGGGCGAATCGTTGTGGTCCCTGAAGATGCCTCGGCACCTTTACCAGCGGCGCAGGTCCTGGAAAGTCGTTGTTTTCCACTGGTTGGCATGTGCCGGTGGTGGATCGTGCACTGCTATTCAGGAATTCCCATTGGAGCGACGCGCTGGGGCAAGCCGTGCTGATTGCGGCCCTGGACGAGAACCACGCAGGTCATGGACAGCAGCACTCCGACACTGCAGGCGACGAGAAGCACGCCAAAGCCGCTGGCAGCCTCGATGAGCATGCCGCCCAGAACTGGTCCAAGCGCGAACCCGGTGCCGATCATCAAGTTCGTGGAATTCATCAGGTGGCCGCTGGAGTCCAGGTCGGAGACCGTGGCCAGCAAGTAGGGCAGGATGAAGGTCCAGGAGAATTTGAAGATGATCGCCGCGGCCGCGAACTGCACGGCTCCGCTCAACCCGAACAGCAAGCCGATGGACAGCAGCATCGCCAGATAACCGAGAATGAGGAACAGCGGGCGGCGCGGATGGTCGCCCAGGAATGTGGCCAGCAAGGAGGAAGCAATTCCCGGGACTGTCGCAACAGCGAGAATCAGGCTCGTCGTACCCAAATTGATCTGCGCGGACGCCGCGAATTGCCCCATGAACGACCACACCCCGCTCAACGCTACGTAGAAAAGCATTACCGCCGCCAGGGCCAGAAACGCCTTGGATCTCGGGGCCGGCCGGTGCCCGTAGTTGGCACTATCGGCAGCCGGGTCAGCGGCGCTTCCCAACAGCACGTTGCCATCGATGCGGTGCGCAACCGCCATGCAGCACAGGGCTAGCCCAGCCATGGTCCAGTAGATCGCAGACACCGCGGAATCCGCGAAGAGCACCGGGAAGAGCGCCAGAATCACGGCGCCCATGACCAGCTGGGCCGCAACGAATAACCCATAGGCTCGTCCTGGGTTCGCGCTCCTGCCGCTCAAGCTCAGGATCACCACGGTGATCGAGCCAGCAGCCAGGGACGTCACAATGCGGCACACCGCCAAGAGCGCGTAGTTGTCCGCAAAGCCCGAGACCACATTTCCGGCCACGGCAACCAGCGTGAAGACACGAGTTGCCGTCACGAGGTTGACGCGCTTGAGCCACAGATAGGCGGGGATAGTCGCCAAGCTGAAGGCCCCGAGCTCCATGGACAGCAGCCCGCCTACTTGGGTAGCCGTCAGGCCGAATTGCGCCACCAGCTTGGAGGCGATCACCGGTGCGGTCAGCAGCACCATGTACAGCACCGCGCTGTAGGCACCGATGTAGATGTAGGTTCCGCGGTCGCCGCCTGTTTTTGTGCGCGCGCCAGCCAGTATCGAGTCCATGGCTTCCCTTCGAGACAGCGGCGAGTTGCCGCGGGTAAATAATGATGCTCCGGCCGATACCCTGGCCGGCTGAGAACAACGTGCTGGGCAGGCGATTAGCGCACCGGCACGCTCGAGGATCCGAGTCGGTCGTAGACCTTTTGCCCGCTGAACCAGGTCTGCTGTGCAGTGATCTGCGGCAGCTCTTCGAGTTGCACCTCAAACGGGTCTGCCGAGAGCATGATGAAGTCAGCGGACTTACCGATTTCCAGCGACCCGGTCAGGTCATCCAGTCCCATCGCTTTGGCGCAATTGATCGTGTAGATGCGCAAGGCATCCGCCAAGGTCACGGCTTCTTCCTCCCAGAGCGTTCCGGGGAAAGCTCCGGTAGGATCCTTGCGGGTGACCAGACCGTAGATTCCTTCCCATGCGTTCGGGGAAACGCTCACCGGCCAGTCCGAGCCGCCGGCAACTAGCGCCCCGGTGGCCAGCAAGGTCTTGTTCGGGTGCATCTTGGATGCCCGGTCGGCGGGAAGGACGAGTTTCATGGCTTCGGTAATCACCCCGGGGAACCACAGTGACGGCGAGATATCCGCGGTGACTCCCAGTTCTGCAAAGCGCGGCAGGTCATCCGGGTGAATGAACTGGCCGTGGGCGATATGGTATTTCGGGTCGCCCAGACCTGCATCGCGCACCTTCTGGACTGTGTCCAGGACCAGGCGCACCGAAGCATCGCCGGTGCAGTGGATCTTCGCGGAAATGCCCCGCCGCGCCGTGCTCATCAACCAGCCCTCGAGTTCTTCTGGAGGCATTGTGGTGTTGCCGCAATGGCATTCAGGGAATCCCGCACCCTCCAGATACGGTTCGATGAAGGCTCCGGTCCCTGCCGGCGGAACGCCATCAAGGAAGATCTTGATGAAATCCGGGCGGTGATGAGTTGACCTGGTTTGCTCGCGCTCGGCAATGATCCCCTCGCCCAGCGGATGGGTCCCGAAAATGAAGTCATTGGCCTGCATGCTGGAAACCACCCAGGCGTGCAGATTCCCGGATTCATCGAGTTCTTTCAAGGCCTGCATGAGTTGCAAGGAGGCGGCAGCATCCTGGAAACCGGTGATGCCGTAAGAATGCAGTATTTCCATGCCCCGCGATGCCGCTTCGGCCAACTGCCAAGTCGGCGTGGGGCTCATTGATTCGCGGACCTGTTCGACAATGACCCCGCCGGCTTCCAGCAGCACGCCGGTGGCTCGGCCTTCGGCATCCCGCATGATTTCCCCGCCTTCGGGGTGAGGGGTCGCGCCGGTGATGCCCGCAAGCTCCAAGGCATGGCTGTTCACCCATCGGTTGTGCTTAGCATCATCCTTGAGCAAGGCCGGCCGGCCGCCGGTGGCCTGATCCAGCCGCGCCAGTGCCTGGGGCGTATTGATCTCGCTCAACAGGCCCGAACCCCAGCTGCCACCGATGACCCACTGGTCCGCAGCCAGCTTATCCGACCAGACCGCGACTGCCTCCAGGAACTCGTCCAGGTTGAGAGTTGGCGGAACGTTGAGCTCGAACAGGTCCATCTGCCCGGCAAGCATGTGATGATTGTGCACGTCCATCAGCCCGGGCATGATCGTGGCCCCGTCCAGATCGATAATTTCCATTTCCGGCCCACGCAGCGCCAGCGCATCCTCTCCGAGCGCGACAATCTTTCCTGCGCGGACGGCCATCGCATTGACTATGCGTTCATGCGGATCCAGCGTATGGATGGTGCCGTTGACCAAGAGAAGGCTAGGGGCGGTGTTCACGAGTGCAATCCTTTCGAAAGATACCAATCCGGGATGGCTCTCCAAGGTTCAAGAAGTGATGCACGGCATATCCCGGCCGGTGCATTCATTCTCCCAAAGTCCGCCCCAAGGGCGTTGGCTTTAGGCGCATGCTTAGTTGGCAACGCACGCCAAACTCGCTCCGGGGCTAGAAACAGGAGCCACGTCCCACTTGTTCTCCCTCCGGAGCACGATTCCGGAAAGCAAACTGGCAACTTGCGCATCGCCCTTGCGACAGCCTGCCTGTTGTACAAGGGTGGAAGGACGAATGCGAAAGGAGCACACCTTGAAGAAAATCCTCATGGTCCTGACCAGCGTTTCCGAAATCGGTAATGACAAGGAACCTACCGGATACAACGTCGCCGAGGCCGCACATCCATGGAAGGTGTTCCGGGATTCCGGGCACTTCGTCGACTTCGCTTCCATTAAAGGCGGACAGCCCCCGCGCGACACAGTGGACCAGGACGACCCGGTCCAGGTCCAGTTCACCCAGGACGAAACGACCCGTGCCGGCTTGTACAACACCGCAAGGGTTGAAGTCGTCGACCCCGAACAGTACGACGCCGTGTACCTCGTGGGAGGCCACGGCACCATGTGGGACTTCCCCAATAATGAGGGCCTGCAAAAGCTGGTCGGCGCTATCTACAACAAGGGCGGCGTTGTCGGTGCAGTCTGCCACGGCCCGGCCGGTCTGCTCGATGTCGAGCTGCATCATGGTTTGAAACTCTTAAGTGGCAAAACCGTTGCAGCATTCACCAACGATGAAGAAGTGGCCGTAGGCAAGGATAAGATCATTCCGTTCTTCCTGGCCGACAAGCTCACCGAGCAAGGCGCCACGCATATCGCCGCCGATAACTTCGAAGAGAATGTACAAGTCTCCGAACGCCTGGTCACCGGACAGAACCCAGCTTCCGCCGCAGGTGTCGCCAAGGAAATGGAAAAGCTCTTGGCCGAAGTGATCCACCAGGAGAAGGCCGCTGAAGCCGCAGCCGCCGAGTCCGAGGCCGAGGCACAATGAGCTAAGTCGTAACCCAGCCCGAAATCTCATAAAAAACGCTTGGATCCGTGTAGCTTCGCGGATCCAAGCGTTTTCGACTTCTACTGGACTTTATATAACGCATTCCGTACTCCATGCAACGCCGTGCACCCCTTGCCGAAAGCGTGGCTGGTGATGCAAGCAGCTTGGAAAGCGTCTCGGATTGACCCGACAATACTCGTCAATCGATTGGGTCTGGTTCGCAACCTGGCCGTCCCTGCATCGCAAAAGCCTTCTCATACAGAGTGGCGCTCTCATCCGGCCAGCCTGGATCTCGCGGAACGACACCGGTAGCAGCCCAGAGCGTCTCCCTTAGCCACTGTGCGAATCCAGCTACACGGAAGTTGCCTACAGCGCCTGCATCCCCTTCAGCATGCTCAAGCAAGACAATTGCTCGCCTCATCCCACCGAGCTCGTTCTGAATGACGTTCCACAGCTCTTCATCCTTAGTGAACACAACGTCGTAGCTGTCTTCATCTTCTTCGGGAGGCCATTCCATCATTTCGCGTTCAACCGGCAAGGACCGGGAAGCAAGGAGCTCTGGGTCGGAAATATCGTAGGCTGCAACTACACGTGCCGAGTCTACATATTCATCGATGAGGTTGCCGGCGAACCTGGAGTAGTCGAAGGTCTTGCCACCCAACGAGGTGAGAAGTGCTGCAGCTTCCGACACGCGTGGAGCAGCGCCAACCCCGTAGTGTGCACGAGCAGCCTGCAAGAGTTCTTGGTAGTCAGTCATAGTTCCCCAATTCAAGCACTATTGGTGCCGCCAACAGTAGCTGGCGGCACCAATGCTTCGTGCAAGTTCTTTCCCAGGTCGAGCTTCCGTAGAAGAGATGAATGTCAGGGGTCCGCTTGTTGGGGTGGAAGTGCCACATGTACCCTTCTTGCCTCCTCCACTGATTTCGGGTCCAACTGGCGCCTTGCCGTCCTTAGTAGCTGCAGCTAGGGATTTTGCTTTGTTCCTGGAAAGCGCCCAAACGCCGTTGCCCTTCTTGCCACGGGTGACAGCCTTGGTTTTGGCCAGGCCCTTGGCGCTGATGAAGCTCTTATTGCTCTTGCGCGTTGCCGGGTAGTAATCGCGCTACTTCGATTTGCTCTTCACCAGCTGCTGCCCGTGGTGGGAGCCTTGTCGAATCAACTTCGTGCGGCTCCCCTCGCCAGTACTTTCCTTGCGGTTTCTCCATGCTGATCACCCAGGGCATTCCTGGAGGACGCAGCTGAACCAGCAACCGGTATCCGCCGGGGCCTGATCCCACCGGCAACCGAAGGCCGAGAGCAATGGCTCTCGCCCTTCGGTACACGACTTTCAGGCTCTAGAATGCCAAGCCCAGGCGATTATTTGCCGGTACTGGCAACCCGTAGTTTCCGCGAAGCGTACTCTGCTCGTATTCGGTACGGAAGAGCTTGCGCTGCTGCAAAATCGGGACTACCTGCTCCGTGAATACTTCGAGACCTGCCGGCAAGACCGGAGCCATGATATTAAATCCATCGGCCGCTCCGGCTTTGAACCAGTACTCGATCCGGTCCGCCAGCTGCTCCGGCGTACCCGAGAACGTCTGGTGTCCCCGGCCAGGACCTAGCTCCCGGATGATCTGGCGAACCGTGAGCTTCCTTCGGTAACCCAGATCCAAGATGAGATCTCTTCGGGAGGTGGATTTCTCCTTGGCCACGGTATTCTCCAGCTCGGCGGGAAGTTCTCGGTCCAGGTCAAGGATTGCCGGCTCCACATGCAACTGCTGGGCCAGAGTATTCCTGGCGTATTCCGGCAGAATGAGCTCATCCAGGGAATCCGCCAATTCATTGGCTTCGGCTTCCGTGGAACCAAGGATGGGAACAATTCCTGGAAGGACTTTGACCGAATGCGCTGCTCGGCCGTTGCCTGCTGCCTTGTCTTTGATTTCCTGGTAGAAGTCCCTGGCAGACTCAAATGATTGGTGAGCGGTGAAAATGGCTTCAGCCCATCGCCCGGCGAATTCCTTGCCGGCGGCCGAAGCTCCCGCCTGGACGATCACCGGATGCCCCTGGGGCGACCGCGGGACATTGAGCGCTCCAGCAACCTGGAAGTGCTCCCCGATGTGGGCCGCGGGGTGTATCTTGCCCGGATCCGCCCAGATCCCGCTTCCCTTGTCAGCGACGACTGCATCCGGCTCCCAGGAGTCCCAGAGCTTCTTGACCACCTCCAGGAATTCCTCGGCGCGACGGTATCGTTGCGAGCTGTCCAATTGGGCGGATTGGGAGAAATTCCTCGCCGCTGCATCGCCTGCTGTGGTGACGACGTTCCAGCCCGCACGCCCATTGCTGATCACATCCAGGCTTGCAAAGCGGCGGGCAAGATTATAGGGGTCGTTGTAGCTGGTTGATGCGGTCGCTATCAGCCCAATGTGCCGGGTCAACGGGGCGATGGCAGAAAGCACTGTCACAGGGTCGAGGATTCCTGCAGGTCGTTGGGCGACCGGCCCTTGAAGCACGGGGCCGTCTGCGAGGAAGATCGCGTCGAGCTTCGCTTTCTCGGCCAGCTGCGCCAAACGGATGTAGTGGCCGATGTCCGTTCCGGCATGTGGGTCGCTCAGCGGCAGGCGCCATGAGGATTCATGATGCCCGGTAGTCATCAAGAACGCGTTGAGAGTCAAAGTTCGTGTCATGGTTGTAGTCCCTTCGGTAGGAAGATTGTCTAGGCGCGAGCCCAGCGCGAGAAGTGGCGCTCCAGCGCTACAAGTGCTGCGTTGACCGTGAAGCCTAGGATGGCGACAGTGAGTATGGCTGCGTACATTTTCGGGATCAGGAAACTGGCTTGCGAATTGGTGATCAGGAAGCCCAGTCCAGCCTTGGCGCCGATCATTTCGGCGGCGATGAGCACCAGCACGGATGACGTTCCTGCCATGCGGACGCCGGTGAAGATGATGGGTACGGAGGCGGGCAAGACAACTTTCGCGAAGATCTCGTAGCTGGTGAGCCCCAAGGTTTTTGCCGCCCTGATCAGCAAGGGATCTACGCTGCGTGCTCCAAGGATGGTGTTGAGAAGCACCGGGAAGAACGCCGCGTAGACGACAATCGATACCTTGGATACTTCGCCGATACCGAGAAGGAGCGTGAAGACCGGAAGCAACGCCAAGGCCGCGGTATTTCGGAATACCTCCAGCAACGGGTTGAGGAAATCGCCGATTTTCGAGAACCACGCGACGACCAATCCGACTGGCACGCCGATGAGGACAGCGAGCGTGAATCCTACGGCCGCCCGGCCTAGGCTTGCCAGGATGTGCGTGCCCAGATCCCCTGAGGCAATCATCTTCCCCAGTGCCTGCAGGACTTCATGCAAGGGAGGGAGAAAGACCCGGGATGATGGTTCCAGGACGAATTGCGGGACAAGCTCCCACACCAGGAGAAAACCGATGATCGCACCCGAACGGTACAGCGTTGACCGCAGTCTTCCG
Source organism: Glutamicibacter sp. NPDC087661 (assembly GCF_044743275.1). NCBI lineage: Bacteria > Bacillati > Actinomycetota > Actinomycetes > Micrococcales > Micrococcaceae > Glutamicibacter > Glutamicibacter sp. NPDC087661. The sequence continues at coordinate 235,651 of NZ_JBIUWE010000005.1, read as the reverse complement.
GCCAAACGCAGGAAAGGAGAGGGCCGGTTTGACTCCCCGGTGGAGCCCTGCAGGCGCTGGTCCGGTACGGCTAGGGTACTCATGCTGGTACTCCTGGAGAAACGAGCGACTTGTGGCTCACCGGCGATTTGCCGGCACTGGGAGCGGACTCGTGAAGCAGCGTCCAGATGCGATGGCGGTAATCGCTGAATTGGGGAGCCGAGCGGATGTCATCAACATTGTGGCGCCCGTCGAGTTCAATGTTGATGATCTCCTTGATTCGTCCGGGTTTGGAGGACATCACCGCTACCCGCTGCCCCAGGTACACGGCTTCTTCGATGCCGTGGGTAATGAAGACAATCGTGGTTCGGGTTCGATTCCAGATATCTAGCAGCAAGTCCTGGAGTTGTTCGCGTGTTTGGGCATCCAGGGCGGCGAACGGCTCATCCATCAGCAGCACCTTGGGTTCATGGGCCAAGGCACGGGCTATGGCCACGCGTTGACGCATGCCGCCGGATAGTTCGTGGGGGTACTTGTCTTCCACACCCTGCAGGCCAACGAGTCGCAGATATTCGTTAGCGCGGATCCGCCTTCCCGATTTGTCCAGTCCCCGACCGCGACGGGCCTGGCTCTCCAGCCCCACCTCGACATTGGCCACTGCCGTGAGCCATGGGAAGAGCGCGTATTGCTGGAAGACTACTGAACGTTCCAGGCTGGGACCGGAGACCGGCTCGCCATCAACGAGAACTTCGCCCGAAGTTGGCGCGGCCAACCCGGCCAAGATATCCAGAAGAGTGGATTTGCCGCATCCGCTGGGGCCGACAAGGGTGAAGAATTCTCCGTCCTGGATCCGGAGATCCAGTGATTCAATGGCCGTGACGGCAGTATCTTCACTTGATCCGGAGCGGAGGAATTTCTTGCCCAAGTTCTTGATCTCAATGGTAGACATGCGCGATTACTGCCCTTCGTTTGCGAGGTCGTTGAATTCGTTGGTGTAGTACTCGCTGGGGGTGATTTCTCCTTCGAGAATCCCCGCGTCATTGAGCCATTGCGCCCATCTGCTGAAGTCCTCGTCTTCGATGGCTGCGTGTTCGCCCAAGCCATAGCCGTTGAAGTACTGCAGGGCTTCAACGTCGTCTCCGCGATCCCTGGATTCAACGATTGCGGTGAATCTCTTGATGACCTCTTCGCGCGGATGCGTCGAAGCCCAGTCCGCTGCTTTGGCAATGCCAGTGGCCAGGGAATGCGCTGCTTCAGGGTATTGAGCGATGAAATCATCCCGAAGGACGTACTCTCCGGCATCAAAGTTGCTGAAGACTTCCGTGTCCCTGAAAACTTCTCGCAAGCCGCCTTGCTTCACCGCATGCACTTGGGAAGCCCCGGAAAGAGCGCCAACGTCGACCTGATGGGTGCGAACGGCTTGTGCGGTGTCGGTAGGTGGCAATACGACCAGCTGCACCTGCTCGATCTCTTGCGGCGTCAGGCCTTCGGATTTCAGATAGCTGCTAACGACCGCTTCGGAATGAGCGCCCAAAGTATTGACTGCAATTGTCTTGCCAATGAGGTCCCTCGGTTCTTTGATGCCGCTGTCTTCGCTCGTGTAGAACCCGACAAAGTAGTCTGCATTGGAACCATAGGATGAGACCACCGCGGTGACAGGCGATCCAGCTTCCTGCAGCTTCACCACTGCTCCGGAGAACGCGCTGCCGATCTCGGTGGCGCCGGTGGCTGTGTTCTGGATCGCCGAGGGCCCGCTGGAGTTGTTGCCAACCCATTCCAAGGACACACCGTCAAGGTAGCCCAGGTCTTCAGCCAGCTCCGGAAGGATCACGGTATTGGCGCTTCCTTCGTAGCGGACGGTTATTGTGCCGTCGGGGTTCTCAAGATCCGTGCCGTGAGCTGACGCAGTGCATGAGGCTAAAAAGAATGCTGCTGCCGTCAGCCCCGCCGCCGTGCCCATGCTTCGAAAGTTCAACCGTTTGAAATTATTCATCCCTGTTCCCCTCTATTTCGCGCTTTTTCCGTGCTTGGTAGCCATGCAACCATTTGGGCGGCGCCGCGGAAAGGGCATGGAAAACTGGAGAAACGAGAAGAAACCTGAGGTCAAAGTGACCTTCAGGTTTCGGAAGATGTCGCGGATGGCTCATTAGCCTTAGCCCAACGGTATGTGGCTCCACAGGAAGGTCAGATACCGAGATATTCGGGGCGGAATTTAATCCGGGGAAACGTTAGCGGGTGCGTCCAAGGCCTCTCAGACGCCTGTTCCGTCATGTGCTTGCCTGCGGGATGAGCCTGGGAGAGCAGGAATTCATCCGATTCTTGCCTCTGTCGATTACTGATCTTGATTCGTGCCGGCAAATCGCGAACGCATGAGCGGCGTTGCCAAGGTCCGGAGGCAAAGAAAAATCCCCGACTCCTGAAGCGGAGACGGGGAATTTCTTGCTCTGAAGCAGAGGACTACTTGCGCAGGCCCAGACGCTCGATCAGCGAACGGTAACGCTCGATGTCGGTGTTCTTCAGGTAGCCGAGCATACGACGACGACGACCAACCAGAGCCATCAGGCCACGGCGGGTGTGGTGATCATGCTTGTGCATCTTCAGGTGCTCGGTCAGGTCCGAAATACGGCGGGACATGACGGCAATCTGAACCTCAGGCGAACCGGTGTCACCCTCGTGGGTAGCGTAAGCCTTGATGATTTCGTTCTTGATAGTGGCATCCAATGCCATAACAAACTCCTAGAGTTGGACCGCGTTCATAAGTCGGTGCGAACGTCGAGACGCTCACGGCGGAAACTCGCAACCGCGGACTGCAGCGAGAACCATCGTCAATCATATCACCGACGGGTGCGCCGGCGGGACCTCCAGGCATGGGTGAGATAGGGCACCTGCACCTTTGCGTCCTGCTCGTGCCCCAGATGCTCCTGCCAATACCAGGCCAAGTTCGCTTCCACCTTGGCGCGGGTAGTTTCTGAAGACTTGCGGTAGTAGCTGCGGGATTTGGTCAGCTCGACGATCTCGTGGAAATCCAGTTCCATGGACCAATGCCAGATGCCATGCTCCGGCTTCTGGAACTGGGGTCCCAACGGCGGCTCCAGCTCGGGCCGGTGCACATCGCCGGCATGCATGATGCGTGCCAAGCGGTGAACCCAGGGAATGGCGACATCCAGCTGATTCCACAGCAGGGTGAGCCAACCGCCATCATGGAGCAATCGGGCCGCTTCGGCACTGGCTTGAGGGTGGTCCACCCAGTGCCATGCCTGGGCATAGGTCACCAGGCCAGCGCTATCGGCCTCCAAGCCGGTCGCTTCACCTGCGGCGCAGGTTACCTCGATCGCCGGCAGCCGCTTGGACAGGACCGAGAGCATTTCTGCCGATGGGTCTACGGCCCTGACTTCCAGGCCTGCACGGATGAGCTGTTCGGTGAAGATCCCCGAACCGCAGCCGATGTCAATGGCACTCACCGGTCGGTGCTGCAGCGTGAATTCCAAGGCTTCCTGCGGATAGGAAGGACGGATCTTGTCGTAGCTTTCGGCATCGGCTTGGAAAGCGGAAGCTAATTCATCGCGGCGCTGGGCGCCCACGACGAAGGCCCGCTGCGGCAATGATGGTATCTCAGCCATGATTCCTAGTGGCGTTCTATAGCCAGCACCGCACGGGCCTGGTCAACGTCCTCGGTCATCTGCTCAATGAGGGCTTCGATGCCGCGGTAGGCAACCATCGGACGCAGGTGAGAAATGAACTCAACGACAATCTGCTGTCCGTACAGATCGAAATCTTCCACGCCTTCTTCGGGGCGGTCAATCACGTGGGCTTCAACCACTCGGGAGACGCCATCGAAGGTGGGGTTCGACCCGACGGAAATTGCTGCTGGCCAACGCACCTCGGCCTCGTCGATCACCCAGCCGGCATAGACCCCATCGGCGGGGATGATGCCGGTGGCTTCGGTGTCCAGATTCGCGGTGGGAAATCCCAGCTCGCGTCCACGGGCATGGCCATGGACTACTTCTCCGCGCATGCGGTGCGGCCGGCCGAGGATCGCGGCGGCAGCTTCGACGTTGCCGGCGGCTAGTTCTTCACGGACCCAGGTCGAGGACAAGCGGCGCTTGTCCCCTACGTCTTCGACACCTATGACTTCAAAACCGTACTTGGTGCCCAGTTCCTGCATGTAGCTGAAGTCCCCGGAATTGCCGCGGCCAAAACGCACATCATGCCCGACCACAACGGCCACGGCATTCAGCTTCTCTACGATGATGGAGCGAACGAACTCTTCAGCGCTCTGGTCCGCGAATTCCAGGGTGTAGTGGATCATCAGCGTGGCATCCAGGCCAACGCTGGCCAAGGTGTCCACGCGGTCAGCCAGACCCATGATCAATTCAGGAGCATCTTCGGGACGGTGCACCAGCGCCGGGTGCGGGTCGAAAGTGATCGCTACCGATTGAGCCGAGCGTGCTTTGGCCTGCGCGACAGCTGCATCCAGCACCTCGCAATGGCCCAGGTGGACACCATCAAAGTTGCCAATGGTCACGACAGTGGGAGCCATATCCGCGGGGACGGCATCCAAGCCCTTCCAATAGTGCACTTTGCTCCTTCAGAAATTCTGCTGCGGTGGATGGAAAACCCACCGTGGTAATTCTTGCACGTCTTTAGGCGTGACGCTCATTACGGTTACGGTACAGCCACCACATGCCGACAATCGGCAGCACCAGTGGAACGTAGCCGTATCCTTCGCCGAAACCGCTCCACACCGACGGATGGGCGAAGTCTTCGGGGTGGGTCAGCGACAAGATGCCGACCACGATCACGCCTGCCAATTCAACGGCTACCGCCCAGAGCGAAACCAGCCAGGCACCACGCTTGGCTGAAGACAGCGAGAATGTGGCAAGGATATAGACCAGGCCAGAAAACAGCGACAGGCTGTAGGCGATCGGCGCTTCGTCGAATTTGCTCATGATCTGGTACACCGCGCGCACGCTCGCCGCCAGGGCGAGGATGCCGTACACGGCAATGATCACCCGGCCCAGTCCGGTGGACCGGCTTGGCTTGGGGGCCTTATTGGTGCTGCGCGCCTGAGCGGCCTGCATGATTCGCGAATTTCGCGGGTTTTCACCCATGTGAGTACTCCTACTGCCAGATCTGTTCCATGCGGAACACCATTACGAAGGTGACGGCGGCCGACGCGGCCAGCACGGCGTTGGACCAACGGCTCTTCTCGCTGATCGCCCAGAAGAAGGCCACCGGCGGCATGATCAGCGCTGTGATGAAGTAGCCCCAGAATTCCACCGGGTCGCCTTGCACCGCATTTCCCCCGACCTGGCGGATCGCGGCCGCGATGCCGTAGGCAATCAGGAAAAGCTCGGTGGCCACCGCACCGATCAGCGCCCAGTCATCCGGGTGCTTGCGGATAGCGGTTGCGATAACTGCCACCAGCAATGCCAGTGCGCAGACCACCGCTCCGGCGATGAAGAATCCATTGACGGCAATCAAGCCAGTTCCTTTCGGGATTACTTAGCGGTGAAGACCAAGGCCGTACGCGCCTTGTCGCCCTTGTCTTCCAGCAGTGCGACCAGCACGCCATTGGGAGCGAAAGCCGCAACGGTCTGGCCTTCGGCAATGTCCATGCCCAGATGCGAGGCGGGAATGGTGCGGCCGAAAGACAATTCCACGGCTTCGTCGACGCTGACCGTGCGATTCGGGAACAGCGCGGCAGCAGCCTTTTCGATTGGGAGAATCTCGAATTCCCCGGCCAGCTGCTCCAGGGTGCGGGTGAGCTCGATCTTGTATGGGCCCACCTCGGTACGGCGCAGCGCCGTCAGGTGCCCGCCAACGTTCAATGCTTCGCCCAGGTCGCGGGCCAACGCACGGATGTAGGTTCCAGAAGAGCACGATACCGTGACGTCGACGTCGAGGATCTTGCCGCCGTTTTCGCGGCGCACCTCATGGATCTCGAACCGCGAAATGGTGACCGGGCGGGCCTTGAGTTCTACCTGTTCGCCAGCGCGCACGCGAGCGTAGGAACGCTTGCCATCGACCTTGATGGCCGAGACCGAGCTCGGAATCTGCTCGATGTCTCCGCGCAGCTGGGCGATCTCGCGCTCGATGTCTTCGTCGCTGACCGCTGCGGCGATGCGCTCGGAAATGATTTCGCCTTCGGCATCGTCCGTGACGGTGTTCTGCCCCAGCCGGATGGTGGCGGTGTAGGTCTTGTCGTGGCCGACGATGTAGGTCAGCAGCCGGGTTGCCTTGTTCACGCCGATAACCAGCACGCCGGTGGCCATGGGGTCCAGGGTGCCGGCGTGGCCGACTTTTCGAGTCCCTGCAAGTCTGCGGATGCGACCGACCACATCATGGGAGGTCATTCCCTGCTCTTTGTCGACTAATACGAGGCCTGAGGCCTGCTCTTGCGTGTTCTGCCCGGCTTTACTCACGCCTTCCAGTATATGGCTTGTGCAGAGAATAAGGCTGTCGCTGGTTCCAAGCGTGGCAGATCCCACTTGCAGCCTATTTCCATGAGCCGGCAATGCTCCGGGACCGGGCCCGCCAGCCCGCGGATCCGGCAGCTTCACGGCCTGCCAGCAAGACGCAAAAAAATTTCCAAGAGAATCCAATCCGTCGGGCAACCTGCCCCGAATGCTCATTGACAACCTGATCCGCACGGACAGGAAAAGGACCGACGACATCAGTCGCGGCGAAGCAAGGAGAAAATCATGAAGCGCACATACAGCAAAGTCGCTGGAGCATTCGGGCTCATCGCAGTCGCCGCCATGGGACTGAGCGCCTGCTCGACCGGTTCGGAAACCATGGAATCGCCCACGGCGTCCGCCTCGGAAAGCAGCTCGCCCATGGCCAGTGAATCGGCAATGGATCCAGCAAGCAATCTTGTGGGCAAGGGTTGCGCGGCCTACGCCGAAGCAGTCCCGACCGGTGATGGCTCCGTAGCCGGAATGGCCCAGGATCCAGTGGCCGTCGCTGCCTCGAACAACCCGCTGCTGACCACCCTGACTTCTGCAGTCTCCGGTGAGCTGAATCCTGATGTCGATCTCGTCGACACCCTCAATGGCGGCGAATTCACCGTCTTCGCACCGGTTGACGACGCCTTCGCGGCAATCCCGAAGGATGACCTGTCCGCAGTTGCCAAGGACGCCGACACCCTGACCAGCATCCTGACCTACCACGTCGTTTCCGGCCAGATTGCACCAGATGATCTTCCCGGAACCCACGCAACGGTCCAGGGCGAAGAAGTGGAAGTCACCGGCAGCGGCGACGATCTGGAAGTCAACGGGGCTTCGGTTATCTGCGGCGGCGTGCAGACCGCCAACGCAACCGTGTACCTGGTGGACACCGTCCTGATGCCACCGGCAAAGAAGTAGTACAGCAAGAATCATCAAGGCCGCTGGCATGAAGGTGGTGCATGGAATACCTTCCAGGCATCACCTTCGCCGGTGCAACGGGAACCTGGTTCCCTTGGACGGATCTTTTCGCAAAACGCCACGCCACAGCAGATAGCCGCTTAGCCACAGATGCATGAGACCCTAGGATTCATGAGTTCCAATAGACTCGATGCCATGGAAGACGATTCCGTGAAAACGCCAGACGTCCTGCTGCAACAGGTCGCGCTGGGAGATGAATCTGCCTTCGAATCGCTCTATGATGCCATGGCTTCACGGGTCTTCGGACTCGTGCTGCGGGTGCTTCGCGATAATGCACAGAGCGAAGAAGTCACCCAGGAAGTGTTTGTCGAAGCGTGGCAACAGGCAAGGCGCTTTGATCCGACGCGTGGCACGGCAGCATCATGGTTGCTGACTATTGCCCACCGCCGGGCCGTCGACCGGGTGCGAGCAAGCCAAGCGAGCCAGGACCGGGATTTGCGCGTTGGAATCAAGGAATTCCAGGACAGCTACGACGACGTGGAAGAGAATGCCATCTTGCACGACGAGACCATGCGCGTAGCCCAAGCCCTGCAGCGGCTCACCGCCTCGCAACGCGAGGCGATACACCTGGCCTACTTCGGCGGATACACCCACACGGAAGTCGCAGAGCTGCTGAAAATACCGGTGGGAACCGCGAAAACGCGAATACGCGATGGAATGGGCAAACTTCGAGAACTGATGGGAGCGGCGTAATGGACAAGCACGAGAACGAGCTGACCGACAGCTTCGCCCTGGATGCTCTGGAAGACAAGGAACGCGAAGCCCTCCAGCATGGGGGTCCCGACTCTGCCCAGGCACGCCGGGAACTGGATGCCCTGCAGGAAACTGCTGGACTGCTCGGCTTGTCAGCGCAACCGGTCAATCCTCCGGCCCGGCTGAAGCACAACATCATGGCCGCTATCCGCACCACCGAGCAATTGGCACCTGTGCAGGAGACGGCCCTCGATCACGACGGCGCCCAGGCACAGGACCCAATAGCTCCTGCTGAACCAGCTGCTCCTGCTGAACGGGAAACCGAAACCGCTGCAACGCACCAGGCCCCGCAAGCTGGCGCAGAACGCGGCCCGCAGCGCTTCTTCGCCTTGGCCGCCGGCGTCCTGCTGCTCGCAGCGGTGGCTCTGGGCGGCTTGGCCATCAACCAGAATTCCCAGCAGCGCGAGCTGGAAAGCCAGATGGCCGCCATGGCCTCGCATCAAGAAGAGCTCAGCCGCATCCTGGCTGCCCCAGATGCCAAGTCGAAAACGCAGACACTGGACGACGGCGCGCGAATCACGCTGTCCTATTCTGCCGACGAAGGCCTGATGGCGGTGTCCACCTCGGGCATGCCAGCCTTGTCCAGCGACAAGGGCTACGAGCTGTGGCTGATCTCGGCAGAAGGGGCGGTTCCTGCGGGAATGCTCACCGGCGGTGATGCCAACGGCATGATCATGGTTTCGGATCCAATGAAGGGCATCACGCACTTCGGGATCACGGTCGAGCCGGCCACCGGCTCCCCTGCCCCGACAACAGACCCCATCATGGTCCAATCGCTGTGAGCGTGCGGAAGTTCTTGTAGCCTGTTCCAATCCGCAATGCTGCCCGTTCCGAAAACACTGTGAGAAGTTGTTCCCCTGCATTCTGCAGGGGAACATGGACCGCAACGCATGAGGTGAGTGGCAGTGGGCATTTGGCAGAAGCGCAGCAGCAGTAAACTCGTATTCCACGCGGTGGCTGGAATTTGCTCGGCCGCAATCATGTTTGCCGTGGCCCAATTCGCCTCGGCATTTTTCAACAATGCATCCTCGCCGTTTTTCGCGCTGGGTTCAGCCATCATCGACCTGACTCCCCCATGGCTCAAGGACTTCGCCATCGCGACCTTCGGGACCAATGACAAGTTGGCGTTATTCATTTCCATCGGTGCAGCCGCCGCAGTCCTGGCGGCGATGATCGGCCTGATCGCCAAGCGAAGTTTTGCGCTGGCCTGCACGGCCATCATCGGCTTGGCCGTACTGCTCTCCAGTGCCGTGGCCGCTCGTGCTTCCACCAGCCTGCTGGATATCATCCCGACGGTACTGGGCGCGATCGCCGGTATCGGGCTTCTGCAGTGGCTGACCCGGCTGGCTGTGGCCGCGGCCCCAAGGCAGGACGAGGGCGCCACCGCGACGGGTCCAAGCCGCAGGAAGTTCTTGATAGGCGCAGCCCTGTCCCTGGCCGCCGCGGCCGTCTCCACCGGTGTTTCCACCTCGCTGTCGGCGTCGCGGAATATGGCCGCCGCCGCACGCAAGGCCTTGCGCCTGCCTGCGGCCCGGACCAAGGCGGAACCCCTGCCCGAAGGGGTGCAGGTAGAAGTAGCGGACATGCCCCGCTTCGTGACTCCCAACCAGGATTTCTACCGCATCGATACCGCGCTTTCGGTGCCGCAGATCGACCCGAACCAGTGGTCGCTGCGCGTGCACGGCATGGTGGAGAAGGAATTCACCGTGAACTTCGACGAACTGCTGGGCGAAGAACTCGTGGAAACCTATCTGACGCTCACTTGCGTGTCGAATCCCGTCGGCGGCGATCTGGTAGGCAACGCGAAATGGCTGGGCTACCCGCTGCGTAAGCTGCTGGAGCGCGCGGTTCCGCAGGCCGGCGCGGATATGGTGCTTTCGACTTCGCACGACGGTTTCAGTGCCTCCACCCCGCTCCAAGCGCTCACCGACGACCGGATGGCTTTGCTGGCCATCGGCATGAACGGCGAGCCTCTGCCTTTCGAGCATGGTTTCCCGGTGCGCATGGTGGTTCCAGGTCTCTACGGCTACGTGTCGGCCACCAAATGGGTGGTCGATTTGGAAGTGACGCGGTTCCAGGACAAGGCGGCCTACTGGACTACTCGCGGCTGGTCCGAACGCGGTCCAATCAAGATGTCTTCCCGCATCGATACCCCTCGCCCGTTCGCCCAGGTGCCTGCCGGAGAAGTCGTCTTGGGCGGAACTGCATGGGCGCAGACCCGGGGCATTTCGCGTGTGCAGGTGCAGATCGATGACGGACCGTGGGCAGATGCCCAACTGGCGACCGAAGCCTCGTTGGATACCTGGCGGCAGTGGCGCTTCGTATGGAAGGACGCAGCACCCGGAACGCACTCGGCAACCGTCCGCGCCTATGATGCACAGGGCAAGTTGCAGACCAGCGAGAAAGCCAACCCGGTGCCCAATGGCGCCAGCGGCTGGCAGCGCCTGCAATTCACCGTGCAGTAGCTCCGGGGCACCAGTGGGTTGTTCACACTGCTGCCGACTGCGACCGGGGCCGGCTGGCCTGCTGGCTCAGCGGGCATGGCCCCGGCAGGCTAGTGGCTGCGCAGCGTCTTGATGACCTTCTCGACCCGGCGCGTCCTGGTGTCCTCGCCGCGGGCAGCCACGATGGGGTCCACGTGGCCGCGCTGCTTGCTGTAGGACAGCTTGTTCCAGGCGTCCAGCAGCTCTGGCTCGGCGGAGAGCAGCACGGCCAGCGGTTCGGGGATTTCGACGGTGCGCGGTTCCTCGTCCAGCTCGAGTTTCACGCTGATTTCATCGCCCGCACCCTTGCCCGTGGCAGCACGGGTCTCGGAGCTGAAGGAAATGAGGAACTGCCCGTGCATGGAAGAAATGCTGTTCCGGTACGTGTAGTCCCCGTCAATGCACACGATGACCGGCACGCGCTTGCCGCGGCCGAATCCGAGCACGATGCCATCGGGAACCACGATGCCCACGTTGTTCCCGCCGGTTGCGCTCAATGTTGTGGTGAATTCTGGCATGTGCTGCACCTTTGGTCGAATCCGGCGGTTTCTGATCACGCTATCCCACCATCTTCCCGGCGACCAGCCTTCGGCAGGGATTCGCGCTTCGCTGTGAGGGTAATCGAGGCCAACGCATAACGCCCCGGCCAGCACGCAATGCGTGCTGGCCGGGGCGTTGCTCCAGTCAGGATGAAGCCCAGAAGCCCTTAGGCTTCTTCGGCGTCCTCGTCCTTCTTGTACGGGTCCTGGTCTCCGGCGAAGTCCTTGCCTTCGCGCAGAGCTGCAACCTCGGCGTCCTTCTCGCGGGCCTTGGCCAGCAATTCCTCCAGGTGCGAGGCACCCTCGGGGATTTCGTCGGCGACGAATGCCAGCGTCGGGGTCAGGCGGATGGTCAGATTGCGGCCCAATTCCTTGCGCAGGGCACCGCCACGCTTTTCCAGCATGGTAGCGATGTCCTTCTTCATCTCGTCATCGCCAAAGACGGTGTAGTACACCGTAGCGTGCTGCAGGTCGTTGGTGACGCGAGCGTCGGTCACGGTGACGTTGTCAATGCGCTCGTCCTTGATGACGTTGCGCAGCGACTGGGCCATGAGGACCTGTACGCGCTTAGCCAGGCGTGCGGCGCGGGCTGAATCAGCCATGGTTTTCTCCTAATGGTTCAAAACTCGTGGGCGCTTGACCAAAGCTTATCGGTCAAACGCCCACGAATCAGTGAGTCACACTGCTAATTGCTTGTCGGCAATTAGTCGCGTGGCTTTTCGCGCATCTCGAAGGTCTCGATGATGTCGCCTTCCTTGATGTCGTTGAACGACCCCAGGCCGATACCGCATTCGAAGCCCTCGCGGACCTCGGTGACATCGTCCTTTTCGCGGCGCAGCGAATCGATGTTCAGGTTGTCGCCCACGACGTTGCCGTCGCGTACCAGGCGAGCCTTGGTGTTGCGCTTGATGGTGCCCGAGCGGATGATCGAACCGGCAATGTTGCCGAACTTCGAGGAGCGGAAGACCATGCGGATCTCGGCGGTGCCGAGGGCCACTTCTTCGAACTCCGGCTTGAGCATGCCCTTGAGCGCATTCTCGATGTCGTCGATAGCGGAGTAGATGACCGAGTAGAAGCGCATGTCGACGCCCTCCTTGTCGGCCAGTTCTGCCACGCGCTCGGCTGGGCGGACGTTGAAGCCAATGATGATGGCGTTGTCCACGGTTGCCAAGTTGACGTCGTTCTGGGTGATCGCACCGACACCGCGGTGGATCACGCGCAGCTGCACATCGTCGCCGACCTCGATCTTCATCAGCGAGTCTTCCAGTGCTTCAACAGCACCGGAAGCGTCACCCTTGAGGATCAGGTTCAGGGTATCGATCTTGCCATCGGCAACAGCCTTGTCGAAGTCTTCCAAGGTGATGCGCTTGCGGCGCTTGGCCAGCATTGCGTTGCGCTCTGCGGTTTCGCGCTTGTCAGCGATCTGGCGGGCGGTGCGCTCGTCTTCGGTGATCAGGAAGCCGTCGCCAGCACGCGGGACCGAGGACATGCCCAGGACCTGTACCGGACGCGATGGCAGTGCCACGTCGAGGTTTTCGCCGTTCTCGTTGAACATTGCACGCACGCGGCCGTGGGCGGTGCCCACCACCATGGTGTCGCCAACGCAGAGGGTACCGGACTGGACCAGGACGGTAACAACCGAACCGCGGCCCTTATCCAGGTTCGCTTCAATGGCCACGCCACGAGCGGACTTGTCCGGGTTGGCCTTGAGCTCAAGCACGTCCGAGGTCAGCAGGACAGCGTCCAGCAGCTCGTCGATGCCCTGCTTCTGCAGTGCCGAAACCTTCACGAACATGGTGTCGCCACCGTATTCTTCTGGAACCAAACCGTATTCGGTCAGCTGGCCCATGACCTTGTCAGGGTTGGCGCCTTCCTTATCGATCTTGTTCACAGCGACGATGATCGGCACGCCGGCAGCCTGTGCGTGGTTCAGTGCTTCCACGGTCTGCGGCATGACGCCGTCATCCGCGGCGACAACCAGCACGGCCACGTCAGTGACCTCGGCACCACGGGCACGCATGGCGGTGAACGCCTCGTGGCCCGGGGTATCGATGAAGGTCATTGCGCGATCGCGGCCCTCATGGATGTGGTTGATCTGGTACGCACCGATGTGCTGGGTGATGCCGCCATGCTCGCCCTCGATAACGTTCGACTTGCGGATAGCATCCAGCAGTCGGGTCTTACCGTGGTCGACGTGGCCCATGATGGTGATGACTGGGGCGCGCTCTTCAAGCACGTCTTCGCCTTCAGCCTCAAGTTCGGCGTCCAGGTCCAGGCCGAAGCCTTCGAGCAGTTCCTTGTCTTCGTCCTCAGGGGAGACGACAAGCACCTTGTAGCCCAGCTCTTCGCCGAGTACCTCGAAGGTTGCCTCATCCAGCGACTGGGTGGCGGTAGCCATTTCACCGAGGTGGAACAGTACGGTCACCAGTGCTGCTGGGTTCGCGCCAATCTTGTCGGCGAAGTCGGTGATCGACGCGCCGCGGCGCAGACGGATCTCGGTGTCGCCGTTGCCGCGTGGAACATTCACGCCGCCCAATGACGGAGCACTCATCTGCTCCAATTCCTGGCGCTTTGCACGCTTGGACTTGCGCTGCTTGCCGCGACCGGCGCCTCCCTTGCCGAAAGCACCGCCAACGCCACCGCGACCGCGTGGTGCACCTGGGCGGAAGCCGCCACCGGTACCGCTGCCGCCACCGCTGCCGCCACCTGGGCGACCGCGGCCGCCGGCACCTGCACCTGGACGTCCGCCGCCTGCTGGCGCTGGACGATCGGTGCGGTTAGGCATCATGCGCGGGGTTGCCGTGGTACCTGCGCCAGCACCTGGGCGTGGACCGCCGGCACCTGCTGGGCGTGGGCCACCTGCGCCGGCTGGGCGTGGAGCGCCCTGGCCTGCTGGGCGTGGACCGCCGGCACCTGCTGGACGTGGACCGCGCTGGCCGTCACGCGCCGGACGTGGACCGCCCTGGCCGTCACGAGCCGGACGTGGACCGCCGGCACCTGCTGGGCGTGGACCGCGCTGGCCGTCGCGTGGTGGGCGAGGACCGCCCTGGCCGCCTTCGCCGCGCATACCCTGCTGCGAGGAGAACGGGTTGTTGCCTGGGCGTGGACCGCCCGGACGAGGTGCGCCTGGACGTGGGGCACGACCGCCTTCGCGGTTGCCGCCACCACGGCGTTCGCCGGACTCAGCGCCGCGCATACCCTGCTGGGAAGAGAACGGGCTGTTGCCTGGGCGTGGAGCGCCTGGCTTCGGAGCTGGCTTGGCACCTGGCTTCGGTGCCGGGGCTGCACCTGGCAATGGAGCGCCAGGGGTTGCCTTCGCGACCGGAGCTGCAGGCGCCGCAGGTGCGGCTGGGGCAGCTGGGGCTGCAGGAGCCGGAGCTGCCGCAGCTGGCTTAACGCCTGGCTTCGGGGCCGAGGCACCTGGGGTAGCAGCCGGCTTGGAAGCCGACTTCGGTGCTCCAGGGGTCGCTGGCTTGGCGGCGGCTGGCTTGGCAGCAGCTGCTGGCTTAGCGGCACCGTTGGAACCTGGGAATGCGTCGCGCAGCTTGCGCGCTACTGGCGGTTCAACGGTCGAGGATGCCGAGCGAACGAATTCGCCCATGTCCTGCAACTTGGTTAGTGCTTCTTTTGAAGTGATTCCGAGCTCTTTAGCGAGCTCGTGAACGCGGGGTTTAGCCACATCTCTCCTGTGTCGATGTGATCTGCTCAAACCCCGGTATCAAAAGATAAATCTTTAGATCAGCGGTCTGGCAGATCAGCTGTGTAATTCGTGAAATTCTTCCGTCGCACGGTGGATCACGCAGAACTGATTGTTCATCGTTGTGCGCTCAGCATTGCCGACTCATCGGGTTGCCATCAGATTTCTGACCCGCTTTCATCATGTTTGCCAGATAGCTGGTTGCTTGCCAGCTGATCTTCGTATGCAGTGAATTCCTGCAGCACCTGCGAATCGTCTACCGCAGACCTGAAGGCCCGCGCGAACGCCCGGCGCTGCACCGCTTGCTGCACACACTTTTCGGTCCCGTGGGTCCAAGTGCCCCGCCCGGAAGCGGAACCCTGTTGATCCAAACTCACCGCATGCAGCGGTGTACCGTCTTTCAGGACCCAACGGAGCAGCTCATTTTTACTGGTTACGGTTCGACAGCCAATGCACGTGCGTTGCTGATGCAGCTTCATGCGAGCGCCGTCGCCACCTTCCCTAGTTATTACGAGCCATCTACTAGTCTAGCGCGTTTGGACGCCATAGCACGCATGAGTTGTGGCTCACACGCAGCTAGGCTTCCAACACGCTGAACTGGAATTATTTCCCGCAGCTGCTTAGAGCTGCGGTTCCTTGCCGCCCGAGGCAGCCAGGATGTCAATGCGCCAGCCGGTCAACTTGGCA
This sequence comes from Glutamicibacter sp. NPDC087661, assembly GCF_044743275.1. Lineage (NCBI taxonomy): Bacteria > Bacillati > Actinomycetota > Actinomycetes > Micrococcales > Micrococcaceae > Glutamicibacter > Glutamicibacter sp. NPDC087661. The sequence goes on along the minus strand of NZ_JBIUWE010000005.1, from coordinate 220,086 downwards.
GCAAGGCGAGCGTTCTGGCCTTCCTTGCCGATTGCCAGCGAGAGCTGGGAGTCGGGAACAACCACGCGAGCACGGCGTTCGGCTTCGTCCAGGATCTCTACCGAGACGACCTTCGATGGAGACAGGGCCGCGGCGATGAACTTCGCTGGATCCTCGTTGTAGTCAACGATGTCGATCTTCTCGTCGTTCAGTTCGTTCATCACGGCGCGCACGCGGGTTCCCATTTCACCGATGCAAGCGCCCTTGGCGTTGACACCGGCCTTGGTTGCGCGCACAGCAATCTTGGTACGGTGGCCAGCTTCACGAGCCAGTGCCTCGACCGTGACGGTGCCGTCAGCGATTTCTGGAACTTCCATTTCGAACAGCAGGCGAACCAGGTTCGGGTGGGAACGGGACAGGGTAACGGCTGGGCCCTTGTTGCCGCGCTCAGCGGAAACAACGTAGGCGCGCAGGCGGTTTCCGTGCTGGTACTTCTCGCCTGGGGACTGCTCAACTGGTGGCAGCAGCGCTTCCAGATCACCGATCTTGACCTGCACCATATGCGAGGAGTAGCCCTGCTGGATGACGCCGGAGATCAGGGTGCCAACGCGGGCTGCGAACTCGCCGACAACCTGCGCATCTTCAGCTTCACGCAGGCGCTGCATGATTACCTGGCGGGCGGTGGAGGCGGCGATGCGGCCGAAACCGTGCGGGGTGTCGTCGAATTCGCCCAGCAGCACGCCGGCGTTGTCGCGGTCCTCTACCAGGATCGCCACATGGCCGTTGCTGCGCTCAATGTGCGCGCGGGCGCCAGGCATGGCGCCTTCGGTCTTGTTGTAAGCCAGCAGCAGTGCCGACTCGATGGTCGGAATCAAAACATCCATTGGGATGTCGCGGTCTTTTTCCAGGATGCGCAGCGCATTCAGATCGATATCCACGCTTAGCCCTCCAAATCTTCAGTATCGGCAGTGTCAAATAGTGCGTCATCGAAGTTCAGCTCTGGATCGACAACAGCTTTACGGATATTTTCGAAGGCATAGGCCGCAGGATCGAGCACCTTGACCTTCATGCCCTTCTTGGCCGGCTCGCGGTGCTCAGCAATCAACACGTCGCCGTCGTTGACCTCAAGCAGGCGCCCGCGAAGCTTCGTGCCGTCGGCCAGCGAAATCTTGACCATGCGGTTGAGGGCGCGGATCCAGTGGCGCTGGGCAGTCAATGGGCGGGAGAGTCCTGGGGAACTGACTTCGAGTTCGTAAGGAGCCGACGATGCGTAGACGGCGTCCTTGTCCAGAGCGTTGGAGATGGTGGTGGTAACTTCACCAAGTTCATCGAGAGTCAGCGTTTCGTGACCGTCGGCCTTGTCGACGATGATCTGCACGATCATCTGCTTGCCGGAGGGACGCAAGGCGACTTCCTCCAGGAGAAGCCCGTGGGATTCTACTTCCTTGGAGAGCAATGCAGTCAGACGCTGCGCTTCCTGTTCGGTATCGGCCGGCATTCCGGTCATGGATATCCTCCCACGCTATTCGATGTTGTCCGTTAAGCCTATATTGCGTTCCGCTCATTGAGAACATCTAAACGGGCACAGGTGAAGGAACTCACGCCCATTTTCTATCCATCGTGGCGCTCGACACCGCTATTGCCCTCTTTACCTGCATTGATCATGGCATGATCGAAACGCTATGACTGAAAAATCGCCCCATTCCGCCCGTCACACCGACAGGCAAGTACGCCGCGCTCCAGGCTGGATTGCTCCGGTACTGGCTGGTGCAGTTGCCGTTGCCGTGACGTGGGGCATTGGCAGCACCATCTTCCGAGGCGCCCTGGTGGAGCGGGGCCTGCCCGAACAGGTCAATGAGGCCAGCGCCGATGCCCGCATGACGTGGGAATACGGAGCAAAGCTGGCAGACCTGGCATCTCAGGCCCAAGCCTTGGCCCAGCTGGCACCCGAGGATAACGCTTCGAGGCTATCCGCATTGGCGACTTCCTTGTCGCAGGGGTCAGCGGTGCTCGGTGAATTGCGCTTCGACGACCAAGAGCCTGCGGCATTGCCGCAAACCTTCTCCCCCGACGCGCTGGTTGCGCTTGCCACGAATGTCGCCGACGCATCGTCAGCGATGCCTGCCTTTGCAGAACCGTCGCTGTCCAGGGATTCGAAGCTGGCCCAGATTGCTTTCCAGATCAATCTGGACGCCCGCAGCGCTGTTGCATCTTTGGGAGAAGAGCGTGATGTGGACTTGGCCTTGCCACTGAGTGCAGTCTCGGGTGAAGAAGAGCAGAAAGACCAGCCAGTAGCCTGCCTGCCTAATGAGGAGCTGCTGGACCCCGCGAAGGAAATCACCGAAGCGCAGAACATCGAACCAACGGCCGTCGCCCGGGCCCTGGACCGCGGCTATGCACTAGATTTCCTTCTGCAGCTCACGGCTGCACGTGGTGCCGACAGCGCCAAGGAAGCCGTCGAAGCTCGACGCAGCGAGCTGGGACGCCAGCTTCGCGGCCTGCGCGCGGCCGTTGACGAACAGTGCGCAGACCTGCGTGAACCCGCCTATGCGCTACCCGAAGGCGGCCTCGAAGACCTGGCTGCCCTATCCGCGGAAGCCGAAGGGGATTTTGCTGATGCATTGGTCGTAGCAGCGGGCGTTAGCGATGGTGCAGCCGGCGCAAAAATTTCCGCCGTCGCTTTCCAGACTCTCAATGGCCAGCAGGGATCGAATGAGGAATACCGCATCTTGGAGACTGGCGAAGTCGGCAAATAGTTTTGGATTCAGCTAGAATTTAGCCGTATTTCACGTTTCGTTGAATTATCACGAAATAATCACGACTGCTAATTGCCCTGAGTCGAAATAGAGCACGGGTTCGGGTAGAGCCAAAACAGCGCGAGGCGCACTAAAATTCACGGATGATCCGTAATTTCCATCCGCACTATAAGATATAACCCGCATATGGCATGCGGGTTTTGCGCGGTATTACTCGAAACCAATTTATCAACGACCACCATTTCCTCCGCCATGGAATGACTCCAAAGATATATGAATCTCGTTCCTATTCACTTGCTCTCGATATTCGCGCCGAAAGGGGCTATCGTGAATAACAAGTGCTTGAGATACGGAATTTGGCTCCAATAACACGGAGCGGAATTCTCCGCTTTCTTCCACTTATTGGGGAACTAACAACTTGTGGCTAGGTCGTCAATTGGAGGTTGGGTAATGTCAGGTCAATTCATGCGTTCGAAGACAGCAGAACTGGTCAGCGAAGTGATCGGCTCAAGGCAAGGTCGGGCGCAACTCAGTTCACATGGTTGGGTCCAGGGCATGCCTATTGTCATTGCGCAACCTGAGGAAACAGTCAACGACGTCATGTCGCTCGTGGCCGCGCATCAGCCACCAGCGCTGATCGCTACTCTCGATCCGGCGAACAACGATTTGTGGTTCCTGTATGTATCCATCGGTTGCACAGCGTTGCAGGTTGTAGATCCGCTGGAAAGCCACACTACGGTTTCCCAACTCTACAAAACTGCAATGGGTTCCAGCTTCTTGACTTTCAGGATCGCGCAAATGGCGACCAGTTCCATGGTCCATGCCATTGAACCCCAGCATGTCCAGCACTACGCCGGATACCCGCCAATCGACACATCAGCGGCTAGCGGCCGCTAAAGCTATCACTTGCCGGCGAGGATCAGGTCCGAGCCGAGTTTGATAATCAGTGCCGAAACGACGATCACGAAAACAATGCGAATAAAGGCGCTGCCCTTTGAGATCGCCATGCGCGCCCCGAGATAACCGCCAAGCATATTCATCACGCCCATGGCCAGGCCTAATGCGACTAGGACGTGCCCCGTGGGGATGAAGAGCAGCAGAGCACCTGCGTTGGTGCAAAGGTTAACGATCTTCGCCTTGGCGGAGGACTGCAAGAAGTTGTAGCCCAGCACTGTCACCATGGCGATGATCAAGAACGATCCAGTCCCGGGACCGATCATCCCGTCGTAGCCGCCAATCAGCAGCCCAATCAGGATGGCTCGAAGATAATGCCCATGCCCGGCGTAGCGCAGGCGCGACAGCTCCCCGGCTTTGGGCTTCAGGATCGTGAACAGCAGCACCGCAATGAGCGCTGCGATAATGATGGGCTGAATGGCTCCAGAGGGAAGAATTGTGGCCAGCGTAGCTCCGCCGAAGGCACCGAGCATGGCAGTCAATGCCATCGGAATAGCGGTCTTCAAATCCGGGCTGGTGCGCCGGTAGTACGTCACCGCGCTGGTAGCCGTTCCGAAGATTGAGCCCAGCTTATTCGTGGCCAGCGCCTGCACCGGCGTGATGCCGGGGAAAAGAAGCAGCGCGGGCAATTGAATCAGGCCGCCACCGCCAACTACCGCGTCAATCCATCCAGCGCCCAAAGCTGCAAGAAGCAGCAACACCAGGGGCCAGAAGGAGACGGGTTCACCGTTGACGGACAGCAATTCCAAGAACTCTTGCACCGCGCTACTCCCCTATTCAGTTATTGGCTACAGCCTTTTAGGCGCTCAGCTCAGCGACAACGTCCTCGACCTTGACATCGCGGCGTTCGCCGGTGGCACGATCCTTGACCTCAACTACGCCCTCAGCAAGTCCACGGCCCACAACAACGATGGTTGGAATGCCGATCAGTTCGGCATCCGAGAACTTCACGCCCGCGGACACCTTTGGACGGTCATCCAAGATAACTTCCAAACCGGCCGATTCTAGTTCTGCGGCCAACTTCTCAGCAGCCTCAAGCAGCTCTGGGCCCTTGCCGGTAACGACCATGTGGACGTCGGCTGGAGCAACCTGCTTTGGCCATGCCAGACCGTTTTCGTCATGGTAAGCCTCGGCCAGTGCTGCTACCGCACGGGTGACGCCAATGCCGTAGGAGCCCATGGTGACAACCTTCAGCTTGCCGTTCTGGTCCAGGACCCTCAGATCCAGAGCCTCAGCGTACTTGCGGCCAAGCTGGAAGATATGACCCATTTCGATACCGCGTTCGGTGCGCAATGGGCCCGAGCCGTCCGGTGCCGGGTCGCCCTCTAGCACGTTGACCGACTCGATGGTGCCGTCAAAGCCGAAGTCGCGCTCGGCCACCAAGCCGAAAACGTGCTTGCCCTTTTCGTTGGCGCCGGTGATCCACGAGGTACCGGATACTACGCGAGGATCAACCAGGTAGGTGATGCCGCTGGTGCCTTCGGTACCCAGAACAGCCTGATCCAGGCCGTTGCCTGGGCCGATGTAGCCGGCAATCAATTCCGGGTGCTTGGCTAAGTCTTCACCGCTAGCGGCTTCAACCTGGACCTCGCCGATGATGCCCAGCGGGGCACCTACGGTAGCTTCGACACGCTTCAGGTCCACCTGGCGGTCGCCTGGAACACCGATGACTGCCAACTGGCGGTTGCCTTCTGGATCGGTCACCGCCAGGACAACGTTTTTCAGGGTGTCCTTGGCTTCCCAAGTACCGGACTCGCGTGGGCGCAGCTCGTTGGCCGCGGCAACCAGCGTCTCGATGGTCGGGGTATCCGGGGTATCGACAACATCGAACGCAGGTGCGTTGGCGTAATCGATGGACGTTGGCACTACGGTGGTGACAGCTTCCACGTTGGCTGCGTAGCCGCCGGCCGAACGGACGAAGGTATCCTCGCCAATAGCCGTTGGATGCAGGAATTCCTCGGACTTGGAGCCTCCCATGGCACCAGCCTGCGCGAAAACCGGAATAACTTCCAGTCCCAGGCGCTCGAAGATCTTCAGGTAGGCGCCGCGGTGAGCCATGTAGGCTTCGTCCAGGCCTTCATCATCGATGTTGAAGGAGTACGAATCCTTCATGATGAATTCGCGGCCACGCAGCAGGCCCGCGCGTGGACGTGCTTCGTCGCGGTACTTGTTCTGGATCTGGTACAGGTAGACCGGAAGATCCTTGTACGAGTTGTACAGATCCTTCACCAGCAGCGTGAACATTTCCTCATGGGTCGGCGCCAAGAGGTAGTCTGCATCTTTGCGGTCCTTGAGACGGAACAGGCCTTCGCCGTATTCGGTCCAACGGCCGGTCTGTTCGTAAGGTTCACGTGGCAGCAGCGCTGGGAAGTGGACTTCCTGGCCGCCGATAGCGTTCATTTCCTCGCGAACAATAGCTTCAACGCGCGCAAGGACCTTCAAACCCAACGGCAACCAGGTGTAGATGCCCGGGGCCGCACGACGGATGTAACCGGCGCGTACCAACAACTTGTGGCTGGCGACTTCGGCGTCAACCGGATCTTCACGCAAGGTGCGCAAGAAGGTAGTGGAAAGCTTCAAAACCACTCGGGGTGTCCTTTTCCGTCCGTCGACTTCAGAAATATTTTCGGATGCCGACTAGCTATGCAAAATCAAATGGGTTTTGGCCGCAAAATTGGCCTTAATCAATGCTACAGCTTTCGGCCACTTCCCAATAAATTCAAGGGCTTGCGCGGAATCGTGTTGCGTGCCCGGGGCCGGATGCGGGCCTCTGGATAGATGGTGGGCGCTGCAGGGTTCTGTTTCGTTGAGTCGCTGCCAGCAAAGGACATCCCAGTCGGGTGCCAGTTCCCCGCCGATTTGTACTTGCCAGCACCCATGGCGAGGCTTACGCGGAAGCATGGCGCAGCTGGGTCGGCTGCGGCGCGCAGGCCGGTGCACCGGCGTTGTTGCGGCATCCGCGGTCTGCGCCGATTCATAAACTGCGCAGGTGCCAGGAGCGTGGGAATCATGGTTCATCCGGCTTTCCGTTCAATTCGTTGTGCGATTTCCAGGCCGTTGCAGTTCAACGAAACGTCCGGATGAGGCTCGAAAACCGCCACGTGGCAGACGCGCGGGTGACCCGGAGGAAGCGCCATACAGCGCTTGCTCCGGGACCGGGAAACCGATTCACGGGCAGGGAAACGGTTTTATCAGGATTGATGATAGGTTTCGGCGAGCGCATACACCGGAGTTCCGATGCCCTCGTACCGTGCCTTGAGCTGCAAGCCCAGATACTTCGAATAATGCCTGGACTGGTGCAGGTTGCCTCCGTGGAACCAGAGGTTCTTGACCTTGGTGGGCTTCCACATATTGCGCAGTTCCCCCTGCCATGGACCCGGATCCTTAGCGGTCCCCGACCCCAGGCCCCAGCATTTTCCGACTTCATCCGCGACTTCCTGGGAGATGAGCTTCGCCGCCCATCCGTTCATCGAGCCGTAACCGGTGGCGTAGACCACCGCGTCCGCCGGCAGTCGAGTGCCATCGGCCAGCACCACCGATTCTTCGGTCAAGTGCGATACCTCGCCATGGGCCAAAGCAATCGATCCGTCGGCCACCAGCTCGCTGGCACCGATGTTGATGTAGTACCCCGAGCCGCGGCGCAGGTACTTGAGGAACAGCCCTGAACCGTCGTCGCCGAAGTCCAGCTCGAATCCCGCATCCGCCAGCGACTTGTAGAAGTGCGCGTCTTCCTGCTGGATTTTCTCGAAGACCGGCTTATGGAATTCCGGGAGGACTTTGTACGGGATGGAGGCGAAGATCAGGTCTGCCTTGTTGTGGTCTATGCCGGCAGCGAGGGCTTCTTCCGAGTACAGTCCGCCCAGCACATGCTTCATCAGCGATTCGGAGCGCACGATATGCGTGCTGGAACGTTGGACCATAGTCGGCTTGGCCCCGTTTTGCACCAGATCCGCGCAGATATCGTGTGCGGAGTTGTTGGCGCCGATAACCACGACGTTCTTGCCCGCGTACCGTTCGCCGCCTGGATGCTTGGAGGAATGGTTCTGCTCGCCTTTGAAGATCTCGGCTCCCGGGTACTGGGGAATGTTCGGAATACCGGACATGCCGGTGGCCAGCACCAGCTGGGTGGGACGCAGGGTCAATGGTACTCCGTCGCGTTCTACCTCGACGATCCACCCCTCTCCTTCCGGATCCTGCCGGGCGCTGGTCGCTTCAGTCAGTGACCAATAGTCCAGCTCCATGAGCTTGGTGTAGCTTTCCAGCCAATCCCCCATCTTGTCCTTGGGCGTGAACACCGGCCAGTGGTCGGGGAAATCAATGTAGGGCATATGGTCATACCAGACCGGATCGTGCAGCGCCAAGGAATGGTAGCGCGAACGCCATTGGTCACCGGGACGCGGATGCCTATCGATGACCAGGGCAGGAACACCCATGCGCTTGAGCCGAGCGGCCAAGCCTATGCCGCCTTGGCCGCCGCCGACAATCAGCGTGTAGGGCTGGTCGGTGATCCCCAGGGACTGCTGCTGCGCGGTGCGTCGATCAAGCCAGTTTTCCTTGCTCATCGCTACGCCGTGCTCGGCGCCCAGTTCGCGGCGCGGACCAGCAGGTTCGGGGAATTTGCGCAGGCCCTGCGCGGTGCTCAGCAGGGTCCAGGCCTTCCCATCGCGCAAGCGGAGTAATCCAAGCCCGTTGAATGCGTCGTTCTCGAACGTGTACCAGGCTTCAATGACGCCGTCAGCCTCTTGTGCGCTGGTGACTTCGATGTTCCGCGGCCACGCGCCTCGTTCAACGCCAAGCAGCATCTTCTCGATCCCGTCACGGCCCTCGCTGGTGTGAAGGTTCCATGTCATCGAGGCCAGATCCCGCCAGTAGCACTCCTCCGAAAATAGCTGCACAGCTGCTGGCGCGTCACCCGCTTCCAACGCTATCTGCAAGGAATGGAACCAGCTCCGGGCTTGCAACAAGCAATCATTGTCAGTCATTTGCGTCTCATCTCTTCATCGGGATTCAATGGATGGCCATTCGGGCCCTCCGCGACTAATGAAAGAATATGATCTGCGTCACAAAAGAAAAGCGTTGCAATAGGTTGCAGCTGCTCCGGGATTGCTAGTGGCTGCTCACCGGGACCACGATCCGGTAGGGACGTGAGGCGATCAGGCCACGCAGCTTGGAACGCAAGCGGGATATTTCGGCACGGATGGTGACGTTCGGCGTATCCGCAGGCCACAGGCTCGCCAACTGCCCTGAGCTCACTCCGTGAGGGTTCGCAGCCAGCAGCTCAAGGATCTGCCAATGCTTCGCGCTCAAGTTGATGCGCGTCGCCCCACCGGGCGAATGGACAATAGCCTGCAGTGAAGCTCCTGCGTACAGCTGGAGGCTCACCTGGCCTTCTGCCCTTTGCAGCAGCCAGCCTCCCGGTGTCCGCCGCGCATCTATTGATCCCAGCCCGGAAATCCAGTTCCGCCCTTCTTCCATGGACATCGGCAAATTGAGCTTGGATCCAACACTGTAGCCTTGGGCGGCGGCTATGGAGCCTTGCACGTCAACTAGGACGTACTCGCCTTCGGGCAGTTGGGTGGAAAGCTGGAGCGTCTGCATTTTCAAGGCATGCTCGGTTTGCAGAAATAATTCTGCTTCTCGGGCCACGGATGAGACCAGAGCCAAGGAGTGCGGATGCGCCGTGCGGAACGAGCCTGCCAGCGTGATCGTGCCAATCAGCGCCGAGGCGGCAGGATTCATGACCGGCGCCGATGTGCAGACCCAGTTGTGCTGTTCTTCCCGGGCATGCTCCGGGCCGAAAATCTGCACCGGGGCACGCTCGGCCATTGCCGCGCCGATCCCATTAGTGCCCACGTCGCTTTCGCGCCAGCGTGCACCGGCGACAAATCCGATGCCGTCACTTCGGCGGCGTACTGCAGAGGGCCCGAGCACCCAGAGCACGAATCCTTGCTCGTCGGAGATGACCAGCTGGTTTCCCGCCTGGGTGGCCAAGGAGAGCAAACGCTCCTTGAAGAGCTCGACCAGTCCGTTGAGTTCTTCGTTGGCCTGCCTGCGCTCGCGTATTTCAGAAGTATCCAAGGGAACGATATCTGTTCCAAGCTTGCCGGCCCTGGACCATGAACGAGCCACCACTGGCCGCACCACTTCAGGGATGCACGCACCTTCGGCCCAGAGCTGATGCAGGGACTTCAAGCTTCGGGCTTTGCGCGTCGGATCCTCGCCCGCAGTCAAGGCAGCCTCGATGGATTTGCGTGGCGCACCGTGTTCCAGGGTCATCCATTGAGAATGCCATGACTCGCGCATCATTGGGAAGCATTTGCCGCGCAAAGAAGTGAAGACTCTTCTGATTCCCTTGGAACCAGAAGAGCCTTCAACGGCTGAAGGAGGCCTACTTGGCCGTGGCCTTAACCTCTTCAACTGCCTTGTTCAGTTCCTCAACGAGTGCTTTCACAGCCTCGCCATCAGCTTGTTCGCCAGTTTGGGTGCGGGAAACGGCCACAACATTTTCACCGACTACGCCCTGAATCTGGTAAGAACCGCCTGGGACCTCTTCGCCATTCATGGTCATGGCAGTGTGGGTTACGATGGTCTTGTCCGCATCGGATTCAGCATCCAGGATCTTGGCCGAGGCAGAAACTTTCTGGCCCGCAACACTCATCGAGAAGTCCTCGCAGCCCTGCAGGTCCTTGGCATCTACCATGTCCTTGATTGCATCCAGCTTGGCAGTATCCTCGTAGCCAGCGACGGAGTAGCTGTTGCTCTCGCCTGTTTCGCCAACGACGATCGCTGCGGCCATGTTGACGCCGTCCAGGTCCTGGGTCCCCTGCTGCGAGACGAACTCGGCGCACTTCGCAGGTTCGATCTCCATCTGATCGATCAGGCCCTTGGCGCTTTCCAATGAGCCGCTAAGTGCATCGCTATCCAGAACCTGCACATTCGGTCCGTCTCCACCCAAGGTTTTGGCAACTGCAGCGGCTTGCTCAGCAGTCAGCGCTGGCACCCCCGCGCTTTCCTGCTCCTGAGGGGCCTCCGAAGAGCCAGCAGCGCCCTCGGTCCCTGAATTCGAGCTGCAACCGGTCAAGGCAAGGGCAACTGCTACAGGCAGCACCCAGAGTGAACGCTTCTTCATGGTGATTTCCTCACGTTGGTGATGATAAGCCATCCACAGTATTTCACAATGTGTTGGAAATAAAAGGACTATGAGAGAGTGTTGCAGCGAATGGAATAGAGTCCAAAGTTCACTTGAATGGTCAAGGGTTGGTCGCTTGCCACCCGTTGCCAGGAAAAGCACCAGTCAAAGAGAAATCGGCAGGCACCGCACAGAAACAAGGTCCCAGCAGTTGATTTCTCGTTCATCTGCCAAGCGGGCCAATATGACTCGGAGGTACGCTGCTTCGAGGAAAAGGCATGTTGGCTGCTAAACCACGAGCTCTGCACTCCTCGGTGCAAGGCCAACTGATGTTGGAGAGTCCATAAAACGGATACCCCGCCCGTTCGGCTACTGAGCCGCCTCGATTTCGGCGAACGCCCGATCTGCCAGCTCCACTGCCTGTGCGGCCAGTTCAGCTGGTTGCTGCGAACCGGTCTGCAGGGTAACCAGCACGAAATTGCCATCTTGCAGAGCCTGCACAACGACCGAGGTCAGTAGCTGTCCGCCACCCGCATCCATCTGGGTGGACATGGTCAACGATTGATCCGCTTCGACGTCCAGCGGCAGGATCTGGCGTTGAGTTTCGATTTCCTCGCCGCCCAGCTCAACAGTGGCCTTTTCACATCCCTCCAGATCATCCAGCGTCAATGCCTCCGATACGTTCTTGCGGGTGGCCTCGTCGGTCAACGAGAAGACCTGCACGACTTTGCCGACGGATTCGGAGGAACTGGTCGCCGTTGCGGATACCGATGCCGTCAAGTCGGTAACTGAATACTTGGCATTCATCTCGGCACACTTTTCCGGCTTGATTCCGCTGGGAGTTTCAGCGTTCTTGGCAACTTCCAGTTGCTTCTGCATCTGCTCATTGCCAACTATCTGGACTGCGTTGTCGCCTTCCAAAAGCTTGGAAGCAATGGACTCTACCTGCTCCGCACTGAGCACATCACCCGAGGCAGAAGTCTTCTTGCTTTCCGCCGGGGCCGTCGAAACAGCCGTTTCCGCTGGTTCTGTCGCGGAATTCGAAGAACATCCAGCCAGCATCATGGTCGTGGCCAATGGCAATGCCCAGAGGGCTAAACGCTTAGTCATCTATAGCTTTCCGTAATTGCCACCGGAAGACCGATGGCGTCTTGAAATGAACTACTGGGTAAGTCGGTTCATGAGTTCTTGGAGGATCCCGGATGCTTCTTCAACTTCGTTCGCGGTGTTCGCGGCAGAAGTGGAACGCTGAATGCCGAGCAGGACGTTCGAATTAGCGGAGCGAATGATGAGCTGCTGTTTGGTGGACGACCCATCACTGCTGGTAATTACATACCCGTCGGCCAATCCTGCAGCAGAATCAATAGGCTGCTTTGCAATGTGGTAAGCGCGAGTCTCATTGCCTAATTTGACTGTGTAACGCGAGCAATCAGCATTGGCCTCAGTTTTGGCAACCCATTGCGCTTGCAAAACTTCAGGGTCTTTGTAGATTGCAACAGTTAGGTAGCTGTCCTCGAATTCGATGGCGCCCATCGTGGCGCTCTGCAATTGATCTGCGACCGGCTCAGCAAAGGTAACTCCGCATTTACTGGGATTCACTTGGACGTTCTCTATCCACTCCTGTGCTTGCGGAATGCTCTTGCGTAGCTGTTTGTCGTTGATGACTTGGGAGTTTTCTTCGTCTTTGGCGAAATCCTCAAGCAGATTTTCCAGCTGTCCGTCGTCGAGCTGGACTGGGGCGACCGTCGAGGCACCGGTTTCGACTTCTGGCGAACTGCACCCACCAATGAGGAGTACTGCTGCGCACGTAGCAGCACCCAAATACGCTTTAGTACCAATGGCTTGAACCACAAATTTTCCCATCACCATCACTTTTACACTTTCGAGTCTAGAAGACTGATGATCATTCGATGGGCATTGTTGCTCCCGCGTTGAGCGGAAGAAGAAATAGCCCAAGTTGCATAGCACCTGGGTCCCGTTTCCCTTGCCGGGTCATTAAGCGAATGGATTGCTCTCCATTAACCGGAGAAATGGATGTTTGCCGCAGCTAAGCGAAAGTCCTCAAAGGATGCTAAACAGGTTTCCCGCCACTCGAGCTTCGCCAGCGATACAAAGGAAAAGCAGGTAATGGGGACTCATAGCGGCTAAGTGGGTCGCGGCGATAAGCTCAACTTCCAGCAACAGTCGTTCATGCGACTTTATTTGTCGATGCTCGGGCTTCATTGGCCGCGCAGCTGGAGCACTGACTACCGTGAATACCGAATGGCCCGTTATAGCGCCGTATTAGTCATGAGAACGTTGCACAACTGACGATGAACCGGGATCCGCAATCAACTTCGTTTTCGCCTTCACCTGCGGGATTCTTTGCAGCCAGCCAGATCCGCGGTAAGGCGGAATTGTTTCTGGCGAAGTAGCTGCAGGTGGCTCAAGAGCAGAACCGGTTGATTTCCACGTTGCCCGTGCCACTGCTGTTCAGAACAGGATCGTTGCGAAGGTGCCGACCTGTTCAAAGCCGATGCGCTGATAAGTCTTGATTGCAGCGGTGTTGTAGTCGTTGACGTACAGGCTCACTACAGGAGCGAACTGCATCGCGTAGTCCACCGTGGAGGCCATGTAGCCGGCAGCCAAGCCTTGGCCGCGATACATCGGGTTCACCCAAACACCTTGGATTTGCACTACTTCGTCGGTGACGGTACCTAAATCAGCCTTGAAAATCACGTTGCCGCGCTGGTCGCAGTCCATGAGCGTGTGCCCCTCACGAATTAACTGGCGTACACGGTTGCGGTAGAAGCTTCCCCCGTTTTCCAACGGCGAATATCCAAGTTCTTCTTCGAACATGGCAGCGCTGGCAGGCAGGACTAGGTCGAATTCCTGAACCTGAGCCGGCCGAATCCGGTTGCGGCGAATTCCCTCCGGGATTTGGGTGATGGCCATTAATGGCTGATTTTCCCGGACATCAAAAATTTCTTGCGGACCATCCCGCAAGACGTCATGCATGGCCAGAACTGTTTCTGCCGGTCCGAATACCGAGGCGAATCGCTGTCGGGAATCGATGGCATGCATGGCGTACTTCTGGGCATCGGACTCCGGCATGGCGGTGGGCGCCATATTAGCGCCCACCCAGCATGCCGATTCAAGACCTTCGCTGCCGTCCAAGCCAACGATGTGCGCAAACCCGTCTGGGACTGCTGACCGGTGGATGCTCACCTGCGAACGGGTGAATATATTGGCGACGGGGTCGCGATCGAGCAGCTCAATGAGGGCTGTCGTATCACGACGGCCCAAGATGCGCGGCTCTCCCTCGACGCTCCGGCGGCTAGTTCTAGCTGACGGAGACCATGGGAGAACCCGAGGAAGGATTCTCGTCATTGTCCAGTCCCATTTCTGCTGCCAAACGGTTGGCTTCTTCAATCAAAGTCTCAACAATTTGATCTTCCGGGACGGTCTTGATGACTTCGCCCTTAACGAAGATCTGCCCCTTGCCATTGCCGGAGGCAACGCCGAGGTCAGCGTCGCGGGCTTCGCCCGGTCCGTTGACAACGCAGCCCATTACTGCCACGCGCAATGGAGCCTTCATGCCTTCGAGCCCAGCGGTAACCTGCTCGGCCAAGGTGTAAACATCCACCTGGGCACGACCGCAGGACGGGCAAGAAACGATGTCCAGCTTGCGGGGGCGCAGGTTCAGCGATTCCAGAATCTGGTTGCCGACCTTCACCTCTTCTACCGGTGGAGCGGACAGCGATACGCGAATGGTGTCGCCAATGCCCTTGGAGAGCAGTGCACCGAAAGCGGTGGCGGACTTGATGGTGCCCTGGAATGCTGGACCGGCTTCGGTCACGCCCAGGTGCAGTGGCCAGTCCCCGCGTTCGGCCAGCATCTCGTAGGCACGGACCATGATCACAGGGTCGTTGTGCTTTACCGAGATCTTGAAGTCATGGAATCCATGCTCTTCAAACAGGGAAGCTTCCCAAACAGCTGATTCAACCAGCGCTTCAGGGGTGGCCTTGCCGTACTTCTGCAGCAAGCGGCGATCCAGCGAGCCAGCATTGACGCCGATGCGAATGGAGGTGCCGTGGTCCTTGGCGGCCTGCGCGATTTCCTTGACCTGGTCATCGAACTGGCGGATATTGCCGGGGTTCACGCGCACCGCGCCACAGCCTGCTTCGATGGCAGCGTAGACGTACTTTGGCTGGAAGTGGATATCGGCGATCACCGGGATCTGCGACTTCATCGCAATGATCTTCAGCGCTTCCGCATCCTTATCCGTTGGGCAGGCCACACGCACGATGTCGCAGCCGGCAGCGGTCAGCTCGGCAATCTGCTGCAAGGTGGCGTTGATGTCGTGGGTCTTGGTGGTAGTCATCGACTGAACCGAAATCGGCGAGTCGGAGCCGACACCTACGGATCCAACCTGGAACTGGCGAGTCTTGCGACGTGGTGCGAGTACCGGCGGTGGGCCTGCCGGCATGCCTAGGCTGACCGAAGTCAATGGACGCCTCCGAATAGATTGTGGGTATTTCTCTAGTCCAAGTATGTCACCGTATCGCGGTGAGCGGGTACTCATGCGAGAAAGGCCACGGTTACCGTGGCCTTTCTTGCACTATTGAGCTTCCGGGGATCGTGAAAACCTAGTTGGCTTCGGCGATTTCCTTGATGCTGCTCAGCACGCCAGAGACCTGCTCGACAACTTCAGCGTCATCCTTCGGGTGCAGTTCAGCGAAGCGTACTACCGAGTTAGGGATAGCCAGCTTGACGTTTTCCAGCACGTTGGCGCCGGCGATGTTCAGTGCCTTGCGCGCTTCGTCCTGCGCCCAGACGCCACCGTACTGTCCGAAAGCGGTGCCAACGACCACGGTTGGCATGTCCTTGAGCGCACCGGCACCGAAGGGGCGGGACAGCCAGTCAATGGCGTTCTTCAGGACAGCTGGCATGGTGCCGTTGTACTCAGGAGTGACCAGCATCAGCGCATCGGCGTCACCGGCTGCGTCGCGCAGGGCCTGGGCGGCGGCAGGAACGCCACCTTCCACGTCGTGGTCCTCGTTGTAGAAAGGAATGTTCTCCAAGCCGCTGAACACGGAAACTTCCATGCCTTCAGGTGCGTTGTGCGAAGTGGCTTCGGCCAGCTGCTGGTTGGTCGAACCGTTGCGCAGGGAACCGACGAGGGTGAGGACCTTGGTGGTCATAGGGTGTTCTCCTAAAGGCAAAATAATAGAAAGCTGACGCTTCACCTACTTTCAACCGTTTCCCCACCCCAACCATTCCGTGCAGCAAAGTGACATGAAGCACAGTAGCTGATCGCTGGGATCAGTCCATCCCTGGTTTGCGGCGAAGTTGCTTGGTGGCTGAGCGAGTAGCTTTGGCACTCAGCCTGCGCCGGTGAGAACCGCGGGTAGGTTTCGTTGCCTTGCGTGCCGGTGCATCCGGCGCCAGCGCTTTTTCCACGATGCGCCCCAACTTCTCTTGGGCGAGCTGGCGGTTGCGCCATTGCGATCGTTCTTCGGAAGCAGTCACGACGATGGCCCCGGCCACCAAGCGAGGTCCGAGCTTCGCCAGCAAGCGCTGACGCTGCCAGTCGGACAAGGCCCGCGAAGCGCCAATTACCCAGGTGAGTTCCACCCGTGAGTCCGAGGTATTCACATGCTGCCCGCCGGGGCCCGAGGAACGGGAGAAATGCCAGTTCAGCTCGGTTGCAGGGATCGCCAGCGTTGACGTGATCTGCACATCCATGATGTTTTCCACTTCCTCTCCCCTACCAGTCTGCGCCATCCGAGCTGTTTAATGCAGGCAGCCTCCGCTGTTCTCGGAAAAGAACAGCGGAGGCTGGTGCAAGGTACCTATCGCCTAGGACGCGAAATCCTCCAGCAGGCCAATTACCGGGTTCCATTCGGTGACGGTGGCCGCGCCGATTCCGCCAACCTTCTGGAAAGGATCATTGGAAAGCACTTCGTCCAGCGCAGCTTGCGATTCTGCCGCGAAGATCAACAGCGCGCCGTCGTTGACCGGGGTCGGCCCCGAAGCAAGAAGGCGTACCGCACCTTCGCCGAGGAAGCCGCAAAGGTACTGGCGGTGTGCTGGACGGTGTTCATTGCGCAGCTCGGTGGAGTTCTCGGCGTACGCGTATTCAACAGCAAAAACAGTCATGCCTACAGCATATTTCTCCCTGCTTAGAACAGCTGTATCGGCTTGAAGATATCCGCATATATTAAGAGCCCGCCCATGACCAGCATCGCTACCACCACGACATAAGTCAGCGGCAATAGCTTGACCGTGTCCACAGGCCGTACCTTCTTGATCCTGAAGATCCTGGCAACTGTGCGCTTCAGCCCCTCATACAGCGCGCCCACCACGTGGCCGCCATCCAGCGGCAGCAGCGGGATCAGGTTGAAGGCGAACAGGGCCAAGTTCAAACCGCCCACCAATGACAGCAAGGTTGCGAATTTGTCAGCTACCGAGATGGAATCCTCCGCGCTGATCTCTCCGGCAATGCGCCCAACGCCCACGATGGACACCGGCCCATTCGGGTCGCGTTCCTCGCTGCCAAAAGCAGCTTGGGCGACATCCACCATGCGCTGGGGCAGGTGCAGGATGACATCGCCAATTCTCAGCAACTGATCCCCGATCACGCCGGGAACCGCGCTCAGCGGCTGGGTCAGGTCCCGCTGCAAGGAGCCCATCCCGACGAAACCGACCTTGGTCATGATGTATTCGCCCTGCTCATCGAGCAGCACGTAGCCATTTTCGTCGGTCGCCGGGCGTTCGGTCAGGTACGGAGTCAGCTCGGTGGTGCGAATCTGCCCGTCGCGGGCATAGTCCAGGGTGATGGGTTCTCCTGGATGATCGCGGATGACATCGGTGAGCTTATTCCATTCAGCTTCCGCAACAGCGGTGCCGTTTACGGCGGTGATCGTGTCCCCTGGCAGGAGGCCTGCCTCGTAAGCCGGCGCTGGGACATCCTTGTCGGTGCATTCGGCCTGCTCTGCGTTCTGTGCGCTGGCAATGCACTGGTACACCTCGGAGACCGTGGTGGTTGGCGTAGCCTGGCCGAAGCTGGTCAGCACGATGCCGATCACCACGAACCCGATGACCAGGTTCATGATTGGGCCACCGAGCATGATGATGACGCGCTTGTAGATCGGCAGCTGGTAGAACAGCCGGCCTTCATCGCTGGGCAGCACGTTCTCGTTGGCCTGCGAGCGTGCGTCATCCACCATCTGTCCGAAGACCTTCTGGAAGAGATTCGGCTTCTTCACGGAAGCATCCGAGACGACCTGGTCGCGTGGCGGGTACATGCCCACCATCGAGATGTAGCCGCCCAGGGGCAGGGCCTTGATGCCGTATTGCGTTTCGCCACGCTTGAAGGAAACCAGCGTTTTGCCGAAACCGATCATGTACTGCGGAACGCGCAGCTTGAACAGTTTCGCGGGTACCAGGTGCCCGATTTCATGCAGCGCAATGGAAAGCCCGACGGCTACCACCATGAATAGGACGCCGCCGATGAACAGCAATGCACTCATGCTTTGGCCTCGATGATCTTCGTTGCATGGGCGCGGGCCCAGCGGTCTGTTTCCAGCACTGTTTCGACCGATAGCGCTGCGCTCATCGGGGTGTACTCGTCCAAGGCCCGTTCCACGGTCTCAACGATGTCGGTGAAGCGGATCTTTCCATCATGGAAGGCATCCACTGCAATTTCGTTGGCGGCGTTATAGACAGCCATATGCGTTCCCGACGACGCTGCGGCCTGCTTGGCAAGCTTTACAGCGCTGAAGACCTCCTCATCCAGTGGTTCGAAGGTCCAGCTTGCTGCGGTGGAGAAATCGCAAGCCTTCGCGGCACCGGTAACCCGATGCGGCCAATTAATGCCCAAAGCGATCGGCAGGCGCATATCCGGCGGCGATGCCTGGGCGATCACCGAACCGTCGATGAACTCCACCATCGAGTGAATGATTGACTGGCGATGCACCACAGGCTCGATCTTTTCCAGTGGCACGTCGAACAGCAGGTGGGCTTCGATGACTTCCAAAGCCTTGTTGACCATGGTGGCCGAGTTGGTGGTGACCATGCGCCCCATGTCCCAGGTTGGATGAGCCAGCGCCTGGGCGGGGGTGACATCACGCAGCTGCTCATGGCTGTAGCCGAAGAATGGACCGCCAGAGGCAGTCACCAGCAGCTTGGCCACTTCCTCGGGCGCGCCAGAGCGCAGGGCCTGTGCGAGGGCGGAGTGCTCGGAATCAACGGGCGAGATCTGGCCTGGTGCCGCGATCCGCTTGACTACCTGGCCTCCGATGATCAGGGATTCCTTATTGGCCAGTGCCAGCAGGTGGCCGGCTTCCAAGGCAGCAATGGTCGGGGCTAGGCCAATGGCACCGGTGATGCCATTGAGCACCACGTCGGCCTCGGCGAAAGCGGCAACCTCGGTTGCCGCATGCGCGCCGGCCACCAGCTCGGGAGTGTATCCGGTTACCGATGCATCTTCTGCGGCTCGCTTAATGGCCGCGGCAAGCTCCTCCTTGGATTCCACCGCGCTGCCAACGAGCGCAGGGCGGTGCTTAATTGCCTGGCGAGCCAGTAATTCAAGGTTGTACCCACCGGACAGCGCTGCCACGGAGAATTGTCCGGATGCGTTTTCGATGACGTCCAGTCCCTGCGTGCCGATGGAACCGGTGGAACCGATCAGGCTGACGCGACGGGGATGTCCGGCTGGAATGAAAGTTTTCTGGGAGCTCACCCTACCCATTATGGTTCGTTTTACTGTGAGCGCCCAAAGAGCGCCACACCCCAAAATCAGGATGCAGCGCCCCCTCTGGCAAGAATCAGAGACCTAAGCTGCGGGCAATGAGCATCTGCTGGACCTGCGTGGTTCCTTCGCCGATTTCCAGGATCTTCGAATCGCGGTAGTGCCGTGCAACCAATGACTCATTCATGAATCCGTAGCCGCCAAAGATCTGGGTAGCATCACGGGCGTTATCCATCGCCGCTTCGCTGGCAATCAGCTTGGCATGCGCGGCTTCGATCTTGAAGTCCTTGCCGGCGAGCATCTTCGCCGCCGCCGCGTAGTAGGCCAGACGGGCCGTGTGGGCGCGCGAAGCCATGCGAGCGATCATGAAGGAGATGCCTTGGTACTGGCCGATGGCCTGGCCGAAGGAAGTCCGTGTCTTGGCATACTTCACCGCCTCGTCGAGGCAACCCTGGGCGGCTCCGGTGGCCAACGCCGCGATGGCGATACGTCCCTCATCGAGAATTTCCAAGAAGTAGGCGTATCCGCGTCCGCGCTCGCCAAGCAGGTTCTCCTCCGGAACTCGCACGCTGCTGAAGCTCAGCGGATGGGTGTCACTGGCACGCCAACCCACCTTGTCGTAGGCCTTCTCCGCGGTGAATCCTTCGGTTCCCGTCGGCACGATGATTGCCGAGATTTCCTTCTTGCCGGTTGCTTCGTCGACACCGGTGACAGCGGTGGCCGTGACGAGGGAAGTGATGTCGGTACCGGAGTTGGTTATGAATTCTTTGGCGCCATCGATAACCCATTCGCCATTTTCCAGTTTCGCTTTGGTCAAGGAAGCTGAGGCGTCGGAGCCTGCACCGGGTTCGGTCAGGCCAAAACCGGCCAAGCGTTCGCCGGCGGCCAGGGCTGGCAGCCACTTCTGCTTCTGTCCCTCGCTGCCAAAGCGGTAGATCGGCATCGCGCCCAGGGAGACGCCGGCTTCGAGAGTGATGGCTACCGACTGGTCTACCTTGCCCAGTTCTTCGAGCGCCAGCGCGAGGTGGAAGTAGTCGCCGCCGGAACCGCCGTATTCTTCGGAGACTGGCAGCCCGAAGAGACCCATCTGCCCCATTTGCTTGACGATGTCATAGGGGAACGCATGGTTGGCATCGTTCTGCGCGCTCTGCGGGGCTACGACTTCCTGGGCGAATTCGCGGACCATGTCGACCAGGTCTTGATACTGGTCGTCGAGTTCGAGATCAATCATCAGGCTCTCTCTTCGTTGAGGGACGAACCGGCATCGGCTGCGGGATGTGCATAATCCGGTGGCGGTCATGTTCTGCGCCAGGTGCGTGAGTTTCTTGGAAGCACACGCCGCGACGCGTATGGTTAATATTTATTAACTGGTTGCTGCCTACGGGTGGGTAAACAGCTACATTTTTGACATTAGTGGCAGCGGTCACACTTGTCCAGACCGAGGCTTGGCAAACGTAAGGAGTTGATTGTGTTGGCGAGCAAATACCAGTCGCTCAATGAACCAACAGAGCGTGAGCGCGCCAAAGCTGAACGACGAGAAGCACTCTTGCGCGAAGCCACTCGACTGTTCGCCTTGAATGGCTACGCGGGTGTTTCGCTGGAGGATCTGGGCGCTGCCTGCGGCATATCCGGCCCGGCCGTGTACCGGCATTTCGCCGGCAAGCAGGCAGTGCTTATCGCTCTGCTAGTAGATATGTCCAAAGATATCTATGCCGGGGGCTGCACGGCCACGGAAGCCGGCGGCACTCCCCTGGAGGTGCTTTCGCGTCTGGTTGATTTCCACACTGACTTCTCGCTGTCCCGCCCGGACATTTTGCAGGTCCAGGACCGTGATTTGAAATCGCTCCCGAAGGCCGAACTGGCATTAGTCCGCAAACTCCAGAACTCCTATATCGGGCTTTGGACTACGGAACTGGCCAAATTGCATCCCACCGGAAGCAAGCAGTCGCACAGATTCCGCGCGCACGCCGTCTTCGGCTTGCTGAACTCGACTGCTCATTCCGCCCACTCGCCGAGGACTAAAAAGTCCGGCCTGAAGCCGTTATTGTCCAACATGGCACTCGCCGCACTCACTTCCCCGGTAGTGTAGGTTTCAAGCCATTGTTCACTGGTGTGCCAATACCGGCACGCTGACCCACACGATTGAAAGGCCTTTATCGTGCAGCTACGAGAAGTCCGCCCTTCCGACTTGGACGCATTCTTCGCTCATCAGCAAGAACCCGAGGCGAACCTCATGGCCGCTTATCAAGCGCGTAACCCAGCCGACCGCGCGGTATTCGACCACCACTGGAACTCGATTCTGAACGATCCGAATGTTCTGGTTCGCACCATCGAGCATGAGGGCGAAGTCGTTGGATCCATTCTGGTCTTCGACGGCGAAGTACCAGAGATCAATTTCTGGACTTCGACCAAGTACTGGGGCAAGGGACTGACCACCAGCGCGGTAGACACCTTCCTCGCCGAATACACCAAGCGCCCATTGACCGCGCATGTGGTCCAGGACAATCTAGGTTCCATCAAGGTCCTGGAACGCCGAGGGTTCAAGACCGTTGGCACCGAGCAGATCTTCTCCAACGCCCGCGCAGAGGTCGTTACCGAAAACGTCATGCAGCTGGACTAGATTCCAAAAGATAGGCAAAAGCTGGCCCCCGGCAGAGAGCCAGCTTTTGCCTATTAACGGGCCTCTACCGCCGAGGTTCCCTTGGTCCTTTCCTGGATCAGCATCGTCCCGCGCCCGGCGCAAAGCCCCAGGCAGGCGTCCGCGGGTTCCGCCCGAGCTGGTTTTCTGCTGCACGATCCGTGCAAGAACGCCAGTGCGGGTCATCCTGTGATTCCTGCAGCGATGAGTGTTGAGCCCGAGGCATTCCCTCTCGTTCAGCTGGTCCAAGTTCCGCCGCCCAGCACCTGCTCGTAGGCCCGCAAGTACTTGTATCGCTTTCCCGGACCGAGGCCGGATCCGGGGAATCGGCTTTCGCCATGTCCAGCTCTCCCGGGCAGACGGAAGGGGCCCGCTTCCAGTGAAAGATCTGGAAACGAGCCCCCTTATTCGTCGTTCAGCTCAGCATCTACTTCGTGCTGTTCAGCAAGCGCCAAGCCTCACGGCGTACTGCCTGCTCATGCGGATCCGGCACCGGAGCCGCGGCCAACAGGCGTTTGGTGTAGTCGTGCGTTGGGGCATGCAGCACGGTATCCACCATGCCCTGCTCAACCGCCCTGCCTGACTGCATCACTACGACCGCATCAGCCAGCATGTCAACGACAGCCAGATCATGGCTGACAAAGAGGCACGCGAAGTTGAAGTCCCGTTGCAGGTCCTGCAGCATTTCCAATACGACTGCCTGAACCGAAACATCCAAAGCACTAGTTGGCTCATCGGCAATCAGCAGCTCGGGGTTCAAGGTCAACGCGCGAGCAATGCAAACACGTTGACGCTGGCCGCCTGAGAGCTCGTGGGGGTATCGGTTGATCACGTTGCGCGGCAGCTTCACCGCATCGAGCAGTTCTTCAGCACGCTTGATGCGCCCTGCTTTGCTGCCAACCTTGTGAACCACCATTGGTTCGGTGATGCAATCGCCAATAGGGAAACGCGGGTTCAAGGATGCTGCCGGGTCCTGGAAGATGACGCCGATTTTCTTGCGAACCGCACGGGCTTCCTTCGGGGAAAGTTTCGGCAGATCATGGCCCTGGACCGACAAGCTGCCGCTAGCCACAGGCAACAAGCCGAGCACCGCCTTGGCGATGGTGGATTTGCCAGAGCCGGACTCGCCCACAATGCCTAGGACTTCGCCCTTGGCAATATCGAAGCTCACCTCTTCCACGGCGCGGAAGATCTTTCCCCGCATGTCGTATTCCAGCACGAGGTCCTTGGCTTCCAGCACCAGCTCGCGTCCTGGAGGCGCAGTTTCGGAGCTGTGCGGGGGCGTCGCAGTAGTAACAGCCGGAGCAGACAAGCGCGGTACCGCGGCCAGCAGACGCTGGGTGTATGGATGTTCCGGGCGCAGCAGAACTTGCTCCACGGTGCCGGTCTCGACGAGGTTGCCCTGGAACATCACGGCCACTTCATCGGCCATATCCGCGACAACACCCATGTTGTGGGTGATCAGCAAGATGCCGGTATTCAGTCGATCCTTGAGCTCGCGCAGCAGATCGAGAATTTCTGCCTGCACCGTTACATCCAGTGCGGTGGTTGGCTCATCGGCGATGATCACCTTGGGATCGCAGGATATCGCCATGGCAATGACGATACGCTGGCGCTGGCCGCCGGAAAACTGGTGCGGGTACTGCTTGACGCGCTTGGCGGGATCCGGGATGCCCACCATGTCCAGCAGCTCGATGGCCCGGTCGGTTGCTTCCTTGCCATAGGCGATGTCGTGCAGTTCCAGCGCTTCAGTCAACTGCCGCTCAATGGTCAGCACCGGGTTCAGCGCAGTCATGGGCTCCTGGAAGACCATCGCGATGTCGGTGGCACGCATCTTGCGCAGCTTGCCTTCGTCCAGGCCAACCACGTTGACGTTGCCGACCTTGGCGACACCTGAGACATTGGCGTTTTCCGGCAGCAGGCCCATCGCCGCAGTTGAGGTGACGGACTTGCCGGAACCGGACTCGCCAACCAGCGCCACGACCTGCCCGGGGCGGACGGTCAAGGACAAGCCCTTGACTGCGTGGACGTCTGCACCACCGGTGGCAAAGACGACGTTGAGGTCGGTGAAGCTCAGCGCGTAGCCGTCTGAGCCTTGTTCGTTCATTGGTGCTGCGTGGCTCATGGCTTCTCCTTGCGGGTTGGAAGGGCGAACAGGCCGGCGCGGCGGCGGCGCTTCTTTCCGATTTGGCGCGGGTCGAACGCATCGCGCAAGCCGTCACCCAAGAAGTTCACCGACAGGGCGATGGTAACGATGATCATGCCTGGCCACCAGAACAAATACGGGCGGGTGGTGAAGGCGTTCTGGTACTGGCTGATCAGCAGGCCCAGCGAGGATTCTGGAGCCTTCACGCCGAAGCCCAGGTAGGACAGCGAGGACTCCAGCAGGATCGCGCCAGCGATCGCGAAGGTTGCGTTCACGATGATCACGCCCATGGTGTTGGGGATCAGGTGCTTGAAGATCACGCGGCTGGTCTTCGAACCCATGGCCTGGGCGGCAGCAACGTATTCGCGTTCGCGCAGCGAAAGGATTTCACCGCGCACCAGTCGGGCCAAGCCGGTCCAGGTCACCAGGCCGAGCACGAGGGCCAGGATGATGATGGAACCGGTGGATGCACCAGCCATCTTGCCCAGAACAGCGGCCAGGACCAGCAATGGGATCACGATGAACAGGTCAGTGATGCGCATCAGGATTTCGTCGACCCATCCGCGGAAGTAGCCGGCAACAGCACCGATGACGGTTCCCAGGACAGTGGCGACCAAGCCAACCACAACGCCGATAATGATGGACTTCTGCGTGCCGTTCATGACCAGGGCGAAGTAGTCCTTGCCGACCGAGTCCTGCCCGAAGGGGTGCTCGCCGATGCGGATGCCTTCGCCGCCGAGCCAGGCGGGGACCAGGCTCAAGGTCGGTTTGCCGCCATCCACAACGGCACCAGCGTGGTAGAAGTTCTGTCCCCACCAGCCGGGGATCGGTCCCCAGCCAATGGAGCTGAAAGCGAAAACGGTGATGACGACCAGGATCACCGCGGAAATCATCGCCGGCTTGTGGCTGACGAAGCGCTCGAGAACAATGCGTCCCTGGCTCTTCGGCTTTTCGTGGATTTGGGCCAGCTTGGCGTCTTCCACCTCGGCCACGGAATTCAGGTTCTGCGGCTCGTTCTCGTTCAAGTTCTTGTTCGGGGTGCTCATCGCTGGTCCTTAGGGTTGCAGGCATGAAGGATGTTCATTGGTCCATGCCTCCTAGACTCGGATTCGTGGGTCAAGCAGGGCGTAAACGATATCCGCCAGCAAGTTGAAGATGATTGCGGCGGTACCGGTAACCAGGAAGAACGCCATCACAGGTGCCGGGTCGACATGATCCAGGCCGGTTGCGAACATTTCGCCCATGCCCTTCCAGCCGAAGACGCGCTCGGTAATCACGGCACCGCCGATCAGGCCGGCGAAGTCGAAGGCTGCAATGGTGGCGATGGGGATCATCGCGTTGCGGAACGCGTGCCGGAAAATCACGGTGCGTTCGCTCAATCCCTTGGAACGGGCGGTGCGGATGTAGTCCTGGCGCTGCACTTCGAGCATGGAAGAACGCGTGTAGCGCGAGTAGCTAGCCAAAGAAATCACTGCAAGCAGGATGGTCGGCATCAGCAACTGGGTGCCGTTATCCAGGAAGTGATCCCAGAAACCGCCTTCGAGGTTAGCAGTGGACGACCCGATGGTCGCGATGGGGCGACCCTTGACATCCAGGAAACCAGGCCAAGCGCGGAACATGTGATCGACAACGGTCAATCCTGCACCGACAACACCGGTGGCTACGGAGACGGACATCGCTGCTTTGCGCAAGCGGCCGCCCATGAAGCGCCCGACTACTGCCGGAATGGCTACCGCGAGGACCAATCCGAACAAGAGGATCCATGCGTTTGGTTCCAGCAGCATGTAGAAGGTCGCGTAGTACATGGCCAAGACCAGCACGACGGTAATCAGCGCCGGGTACAGCACGCGCTTTTCCTTCAGGCCAACGCTCATGGCAGTGGCGCTCAAGGCCACGAGTGCCGTCAGCACGATGATGATTGCGGGGCCCATTTGCGGGTAGCGGTAGAAATTCAGCCAAATGCTGTACTGCAGCACCAGCGGGACGAAAACAGCGGCAGCTATGAAGGTGATGCCACGGCGCTTCAAGGAGCCCCCGAGGAACATCTGCAGGACGAGTCCGACGACGATGCCTATGGCTATGGATGACCCCAGGGATATCTGCGGATCCGCCAGCCAGTCGTTGTAGCTGATTGCCAGGTACTCCTTGAGCAGCACAGCTGCCCAGAAGACGGGAAGCGAGAAGAAGAGGAAGGTCATGAAGGTAACGATGTAATCCAGGCCGGAGTACTGGCGGATTGCAGTCAAAACGCCAATGGCGATACCCAGAACCGCGGCGATCACCGTAGCGAGCACTACCAGCCGCAAGGTGGACGATGCGGCGTTGGCCAGCAAGCCGGAGACCTCTACGCCGTTGATATTCTGTCCCAGGTCGCATTGGCCAATCAGGCATTTGCTGGCGCCGGTCAGCCAGTCCCAGTAGCGTCCGTACCAGGGTGCATCCAGGTTCATGTATTCCACACGCTGGGCCATCAAGTACTCGCGGTTATCCGCGTTGCTTTCGCGGAGGTCCTTGAGCGGGTCACCTGAATTGATTACCAGTACGTAGAGCAAGAGCGATGCGGCGAACAGCACGGCAAGTGCTGAGCCTAGTCTCTTGGCGATAAATTTCCACACGGTTGTAATGTCCTACTTTCATCTCACGGAAGTGAGCCGGCCCTTGAGGTTGGGGACCTTTGAACACACTGCGGGGCCCGATTTTTGATCGGGCCCCACATGTGCTCACTCACATTGTGCAAGTACGTTGCCTAGGGGCAATTACTCAGCACGTACCCACTGCTCGGCGTTCCAGACGATCTGGTCCTGCGTTGCGGTGTGACGGACATTTTGGATATCCGAACCCGAGGCGCTCAAGCCTGGGTGGGCGAATACCGGGATGCCGAACAGGTCATCCCACAACAGCTTCTCGATCTTCTTGGTCTGCTCGGCATGGACAGCCGGGTCCAGCGAGCTTGCCAGGGTCGCCCATGCTGCATCGACTTCAGCGTTCGAGTACTGGCCGAAGTTCTGCGGCTTGCCGGTGGCGTAGATGTTCTGGCCGGAACTGATCTGGCCGGAACCTGCCCAAGCGAACAGTGCTACTTCGTAGTCGCCACGGTCTTGCGCACCGTTTGGCGAGAAGAAGTCAGCCGAACCGGTGTCCTCGATCTTGAAGCCCGCTTCATCGCAGGAGGACTTGATGGCCGAGACCTGGTTGGCGCGGCGTTCATTAGGTGCCGAGTAGCCGATGCGTACTTCGGTACCCACAGCGTCCTGCTCTTCGAGGATCTTCTTGGCGCCTTCGATATCAACCTGGTCGTAGCGGCCGTCGTAGGATGCTTCCACTACTTCCTGGTAGTTATCCTGGAACGGGAAGACTTCGCGGGAGTTCATCACGATGGCGTCAGGGTTCAGCGGCTTGATCAGGTTGTCAACAATCTGCTGACGTGGAACACACATGGCAAAGGCCTTGCGCAGTTCCAGATTGGTCATTTCGTTGCCCTTGGCGAAGTTGAAGTCAAGGTGCTCCCAGGTCAGGGTGTCGCCCTTCTGGATTGCTACAGCGTCGCCAAGATTCTCCAGCTGCGCGAGCGTATCAACGGTGGGCTGCGGGTTAATGACGTCAACGTCTTTATTCTGCAATGCCTGGACCATGCTTGCGTCTTCAAGGAAGCGGAAGGTCAGTTCCTTGGTTGCAGGCGCGGGGCCATAGTAGTTCTCGTTGGCAACCAGGGTTACGGACTCTCCAGCTTTCCAGCTACCCAGCTTGTAGGGGCCGGATACAGGCGAGATCTTCTCATCGGGCAGCTTGCCCGGGTCAGTCATCCAGCCTTCGTTCCAGAAATCGGCAGCCTTCTTCAGCTTGTCGGATTCCCCAGCGAGAATGGCTTTGACGAGCTCTTCGGTGCTCATGCCCGACTCTTCGGCCACCACATGTGCTGGGTGGAGCATCCAGGACTGGAGGGCCCAGTCCGGATCAGGCTCGGCGAATTCAACAGTGAATTCCTTGCCATCCCAGTCGCCCTGCGGACCAGCTGGAACAGTGTCGCCGAGATCAACTGAGACCGAGTTGAACAGCGGCTTGTCCTTGGAACCTTCGTTGAGGTTCAGGTTCTGCACTGCCCATGCCAGCACGGAGTCGGCTACGGTGATCGGCGTGCCATCGGACCATTTGGCTTCTTCATTGATGGTGTACTTGATGGTGAGCGGATCGTCGCTCACCTTCTCATAGCTGCCCAAGGCCTCGTTGGGGTACAGCGTGCCGTCAGTACCGAAGTAGCTGAACCCAGCGAACATCCGGTCCACGATGGCCGAGTTGTAGGTGGAATAGGTGTTCGGAGTAAAGCCGTTGTAGCTCAGGAATTCCGGGGCACCTACGGTGACGTTGATATTGTCTTCGGCAGTCTTGATATCACCCAGATCGGCTTTGCCGCTGTTTGCTGCTTCTGCCGAACCGTTGCCGCCACCTGCGCCAGCATCCTTTGATGCATCGGCGCCTGTGTCTCCGCCGCCTGGTGCACAAGCCGAAAGGGCCAGGGCCAGTGCTGCGCCTACAGCTACTGCTTTCGAAACGCGCTGAAACCGCATTTCGCCTCCTTGAGTTCTTGAACGATACGAGTGCTGGATCGGGGGATCCAATGTGGACCAGATCACATGATCAGTCCATTGAGCAATAGACTAACCCGAATTTTCTGGCTTGGATATAGAAAGAAGCGCTTCAGATATTGCTGCAGTCCTCCCCCTGAGAGTCATTCGCAACGCGCTTGTTACCCGCGGGTTTACGAGATCCAGCTCACATCCCCGAGATTTCAAGGATTTCTTTCAGATTGGGAAAAATCAATCGGGCAACTGTTTCGTGCATGTTGACTCGCGGAGTGATTTATAACATTTTTGCAACGTTTGTTTCAGATTGATTAAATCTGAAATATTCGTTGAATATGACGTTGCTTGAGCTCAGGTTAAGCGCAGAATGGGACGGTGAAACCTTACGGTTTCACCGTCCCATTCAGCGGATTTCCGAGCTGCTAGATCAGCGAAGCTCCAGGGATCGCAGCCAGCAGGTTGCGGGTATATGCACTCTTTGGCGCATCGAAAATCTCGTCCGTCGTTCCCTGTTCGACGATCTTTCCGTGTTCCATCACGCATACGTTGTCCGCGATCTGGCGGACTACAGCCAGGTCGTGGGTAATGAACAGGTAGGTAAGGCCCATTTCGCGTTGCAGCTCATCAAGCAGCTCAAGCACCTGGGCCTGCACCAGCACGTCCAACGCCGAAACAGCCTCATCGCAAACGATCATTTCCGGCTGCAAGGCCAGAGCACGCGCGATCGCGATGCGCTGGCGCTGTCCGCCGGACAGCTCGTTCGGGAAGCGGTGCATGGTGGATGCCGGCATGGAAACCTGATCCAGCAGTTCCTTGACCTTCTTCTCCCGTGATGCCGCGTTACCAATACCGTGAATGCGCAGTGGTTCTTCGATGGTTCGGAATATCGAGTACATCGGATCCAAGGATCCGTACGGATCCTGGAAAATCGGCTGGACACGTCGGCGGTACTTGAACAAGTGCTTCTCGCTCAGGTTGCCAATCTGTTCGCCATCAAAGATGATCTCGCCCTCGGTCTTGTCCAACAGGTTGAGCACCATCTGGGCGATGGTGGACTTGCCGGAACCGGACTCGCCTACCACGGCGGTGGTGGTGCCCTTGGGGATCTCGAAGGACACGTTGTCCACCGCGGTGAACTTCTCCTTCTTGCCGAACCCCTTGCGGATATCGAAGACCTTCGTCAGGTTGCTGACCTTCAGCAGCGGCTCGGCCTTGCCCGGAATTACCTCATCAACAATCGCCTCGTGCTTGTCTCCACGCTGTGCTGACAACGATGGAGCCGAGTTGATCAGGCGCTGGGTGTACGGGTGCTTGGGGTTGCGCAGAATCTCCAGCGCTGGGCCATATTCGACGACACGCCCCTTGTACATCACGACGACCTTCTCGGCACGCTCTGCTGCCAAGCCCAGGTCGTGGGTAATCAGCAGCACGGCGGTGCCCAGTTCACTGGTCATGGTGTCCAGATGGTCCAGGATCTGCTGCTGCACGGTGACGTCCAGTGCGCTGGTTGGCTCATCGGCAATCAGCAGGCGCGGGCGGCAGGCCAGGCCAATGGCGATCAGCGCACGCTGACGCATGCCACCGGAGAATTCGTGCGGGTACTGCCTCGCACGCGTCTCCGGATCGGGCAAACCTGCATCGGCCAAGACCTGGGCTACACGCTTGTTCGGGTTATCCCCCGCCAAGCCGTTGGCTTTCAGGGTTTCCTTGACCTGGAACCCGATCTTCCAGACCGGGTTCAAGTTGGACATCGGATCCTGCGGAACCATGCCAATATGGTTGCCGCGCAGCTCTACGAATCGCTTTTCGCTCGCTTGGGCGATGTCCTCGCCGTCAAAAAGAATCTGGCCGGATGAGACCTTGCCGTTGCCGGCCAACAGGCCGATAGCAGCCAGTGCCGAAGTTGACTTGCCGGAACCGGACTCGCCCACGATGGCCACGGTTTCCCCGGGCATCACGGTGAAGTTGGCGTCGCGCACTGCGTGCACTGGACCGTCAGGAGTGGAGAAAGTGATCGCCAGGTCCTTGACTTCCAGCAGAGGCTTGGGAGTTGCACTCTGAGTCATTGCTTAGGCTCCCTTCCGGGCCTTCGGATCCAGTGCGTCGCGCACTGCATCGCCGAGCATGATGAAGCTCAATACCGTTACCGAAAGGAACAGTGCTGGCCACATCAGCATGGTCGGGTTATTGCGCAGCTGGGTACGTGCGGAGGAAATATCGTTGCCCCAGCTCATGACGTCTGGCGGAAGCCCGACGCCCAGGAAGGACAGCGTGGCCTCGGCAACGATGTATACGCCGAGGTTCACCGTGGCAACAACAATGATCGGTGCCAACGAGTTCGGGATGACGTGCTTGACCAAAGCGCTGAACTTGGACAGGCCCAACGCGCGCGAGGCCTTCACGAAGTCCGCGTTGCGGGCCTCGATCACTGCGCCGCGGGTAATGCGTGCCAGCTGCGGCCAGCCGAAGATCGCAAGGGTGATGATAACCGTCCAAACGCTTCGGTTTTCACGGAAGGCAGGAAGCTGCATCACGATGATGGCTCCGAGGATCAGCGGCAGCGCGAAGAAGATATCGCCCAGACGAGCCAGGATGGTGTCGATCCAGCCGCCGTAGTAGCCTGCCAGCGCGCCAATGGCACCGCCGAGCAGCACCACGATGAGGGTAGTGAATACGCCTACGAGCAGCGAAGCACGCGTGCCGTAGATCGTACGGGCGTAGATGTCGCAACCCTGCAGGTTGAAGCCCATGATATGTCCCTGGCGTGCTGGCTCATTGGAATTTTCCAGCAAGCATGCCTGGTTGCCAGTCGGATCAATGGACGTGAACAGCTGCGGGAACGCAGCTACAACCATGACGGCGATGATCAGAAGCGTGGAGATGATGAACAGCGGCTGCTTGCGCAGTGAACGCCATGCTTCAGCCCACATGGACAATGGCTTGCCGGTTTCCTTGACAGAATCCACCGCCTGCAGCGGAGTCTCCTCCAATGGGGCCACGTAGTGCTCAATTTTGTACTTGGAAACTTTGCCGGCACGGGTGTTTCGGATGGGAAGGCCGTCTTCGGGATTAAAGTTCTGGTTCTCAGGCATAACGGATCCTTGGGTCAAGCAGTGCGTACAGCATATCCACGATCAGGTTGGCGATCACGAAGACGATCACCAAGACGCCTACAACGGCAACCACCGTCGGGGTTTCGCCCTTCTGGATTGCCTGGTAGAGCAAGTGGCCGACACCGGGGACATTGAAGATACCCTCGGTAACAATGGCGCCGCCCATGAGTGCGCCCAAGTCGGCGCCAAGGTAGGTCACGACTGGAATCAGCGAGTTGCGCAAGATGTGCACGGTGACAACGCGGTTGCGGCTCAGGCCCTTGGCAGTTGCGGTGCGCACATAGTCAGCGGTTTTGTTCTCAATGATGGAGGTACGCGTCAGTCGCAAAACGTAAGCCAGAGAAACGAGTCCCAGGACCAAGGCCGGCAGGATCAGTTCGCCCCAGGTTGCCGAACCGGAAACGGTTGGCTTTGCCCATTCGAGCTTGACTCCGACCACGTACTGGAGCAGGAAGCCCAGTACGAAGGTTGGAACTGCGATGACCAGCAGCGATGCGATCAGGACGGTCGAGTCGAACAATTTGCCCTTGCGCATGCCGGCGATGACGCCGAAGATGATGCCGAAGACAGATTCGATCAACAACGCGAGGATCGCCAGGCGTGCGGTGACAGGGAATGCCCGAGCCAGCAAGTCTCGAACTTCCTGGCCGGAGAACGAGGTTCCCAGATCCAAGGTCACCAGATTCTTCAGGTACAGGCCATATTGGACCCAGAAAGGCTTATCCAAGTTGTATTGTGCGGTCAGGGCCGCTTCGGTAGCGGGGCTCATTGGCTTGCCACCGGAAAGTGCGGCGATGGGGTTACCCGGTGTTGCGAAAACCAGGAAGTACACCAGCAGCGTAGCTCCGATGAACACCGGAATCAGCTGCACGATTCGCTTCAGGGTAAAACTTAACATGCTTGCATCTCACCTCGAGACACATGAGGGCACAGGGCCATTTTCATCCTCTTTCCGTCGATAAATATCTCGACGTTTATTTTTGCGAGGCAGGACGGACACGCCAAAGGGAGACCCTGAGCTGCTCGGATCTCCCTTGACGAGTTTTCAGCTTCTATTCGCTCTGATTAGGCCGAATGCTGAAGGAAACTTATTTGCCAGTGATTTGCTGGTACATAGGAACACCGTTCCACCCGAACTCGACGTTATCCACGTTTTCGCTCCAACCACCCTGGACTGCTTGGTACCACAGAGGGATGGCCGGCAAATCCTTGAACAGGATCTCCTGTGCTTCGTTGAAGATCTTTGCACCCTCGGCCGGATCCGTGGCAGACAGGCCTTCGGCCAGCTTGTCATCGAATTCCTTGCTGGAGTACTTGCCGTCATTCGAACCGGCCCCGGTGCCAAATAGTGGACCAAGGAAGTTGTACAGCGACGGGTAGTCGGCCTGCCAACCGGTACGGAATGCACCGGTCATCTTGTAGCTGGTGACCTTCTCGCGCAATTCCTTGAATGAAGAGAATGGCTGAGCCACTGCGTTGATGCCCAGGTTGCTCTTCAGCTGGTTGACGACAGCTTCGACGTATTCCTTGTTGCCCGCGCCATCAACGTTGTAGCCGACAGAGAATTCATCGCCGGACTCCCACTTACTGATTTCATCAGCCTCTTCCCACAGCTTCTTGGCTTCAGCCCCGTCGAAGTCGAGGACTTCGCTGCCTGGAACGTCGGCGCTGTAGCCTTCGAGCACTGGTGCGGTGAAGTCATCGGCCTTGACCTTGCCACCCTGGTACACCTTGTCGATGATCAGCTGGCGGTCAATGGCACGGGAGATCGCGGCACGGCGCAGGTTGCCCTCTTCGTCCTGCTTGAAGTGGTCCAGGTAGCCCGGGATGGTGATGGTTGCGTTGCCGGCATATGGCGAGTTGACTGAACGATCGCCCAGGTCAGACTCGTAGGAAGCCAGCTGGCTTGGCGGGATCTGGTCGAGGACGTCCAAGTTGTTGGACTGCAGATCGCTGTACGCCGAGTCGGTGGACTGGTAGACCTTGAAGTCGATGCCGGCGTTAGCCGCCTTGCGTGGACCGTCGTAGCTCTCGTTGACGTCCAGCTTCAGGTTCACATCGTGGTTCCACTCGGTCAACGTGTATGGGCCGTTGCCGATTGGCTTTTCGCCAAAGGCCTTTGGATCTTCGAAGGCCGCTTCAGGCAACGGCATGAACGCCGTGTAGCCCAAGCGCAGCGGGAAGTCGGACTCAGGCTGGGACAGCTCGACGGTGAAGGTGGTGTCATCCACTACCTTCAGGCCTTCCATCTCTTCCTTCTTGGAGCCTTCCTTGTTGACCTCATCGAAGCCCTTGATGGATTCGAAGAAGTACGAGTTCAGCTGTGCGTTCTTTGCCGCGGCGCCGAAGTTCCAGGCATCCACGAACGAAGCAGCAGTTACTGGGGAACCATCCGAGAAGGTATGTCCGGCCTTCAGCTTGATGGTGTAGTTCTGGGAGTCTTCGGTTTCGATGGACTCAGCGAGTTCATTGACCGGAGCGCCCTTTGCGTCATAGCTGACCAAACCGGTGAAGATCAGGTCCATTACGCGGCCGCCGCCAACTTCGTTGGTGTTAGCCGGCAGAAGGCCATTCTGCGGTTCGGTGGTGTTTGCGGTGACGACGTACGAGCCGTCACCTTCGCCACCGGCGGTTTCATTTGAACCGCCGCCACAAGCGGACAGGGTCAGCGCCAAGGCTGCAGATAAAACGACAGCCTTAGATGCGTGCGAGTATCGCATCCTATTTCTCCTCAACAGATCGTTGCTGCTTCTGCATTTCGCAGAGCCGTGCAGGCAAGCGTGAGCTATAGCACGTAGTGAATGAGATTACATCAAACATTGCGAAACAACCAATGAATAGTCATGAAAGCAATGCTTGAAATCGGGTTACTCACCCGACTGAAATAACTTCAGCCGGGTCAGTTTTTATTTAAGCTCAAATAAAAATATTCATCATTCCGGGGTCTTCCAATACCGAGCCGACACCTGCGAGGAACTCGCTTGCTTCCTTGCCGTCAACCACTCTGTGATCGAAGGACAAAGCCAAAGTCATGGTATGGCGAAGGGCAACTTGGTCTTGGTATTCCCAAGGCCTTCGTTTCACTTGGCCTAATGCCAGGATTCCAGCCTGCCCCGGAGGTAGAATCGGGGTCCCGGCATCCACGCCGAAAACCCCCACATTGGTAATGGAGAATGTGCCACCGGTCAATTGGGCTGGTGACAACGTTCCTTCGCGGCCCTGGAGAATAATCTCGCTGAGTTCAGTTGCCAATACGGGCAACGTCTTGGCTTGGGCATTTTTCAGCACCGGAACCAGCAAGCCGCGGTCACTTGCCACAGCCATGCCCAGATTCACTGACCCGAACTCAATGATTTCGTCAGCCTTTTCATCCCACGTCGAGTTCAGCGCAGGATAAGTCTTCAGCAATCTCGTCACCACGAGCGCCGCCAACGTTGTGATGTTGAGTTTCCGGTCCTTCAGCAAGCGATGCGAACGCATTCTTTCCACCAACGCCATGGATTCGGTGACGTCAATAGTGAGGAACTCGGTGGCATGCGGTGCAGTAAACGCCGACTGCACCATCGCTTTGGCTGTGGCTCTGCGGACGGCGGTGATCTTCACATGGCGGTCCACATCCGGCGAGGACGCTGGCTCATTTCCCCTTGCCGATGAGGTGCTGGTACCTACGGAATCGATGGCCTGCTGAACATCCCTACGCAGCACCAGCCCACCCTCGCCGCTGCCGGCGAGCGCCGAAATATCGACTCCATGATCGCGTGCCAGCTTGCGTACGGGCGGTGTGCATCGAGTCGTCTCATGTTGTTCGCGCTCAGGACTGGCCGGCGCGGCATCCGGTGCGGATGCAACTGGTTCCGCCAATTGCGCCGCTCCCCCGTTGCGGGAGCCACGAGCTTTTCGCGTTGGACGGTTGCCGGTGTCTGCCGGGGCACCGTAGCCAACGAGGGTTGGGGTGCGCTCGACGGCCGCACTTTCCCCATGATTTCCGGGACCTGCTGCTGGCGGCTGCCCGCCGGAAGCGCCTGGCTCCTGATCAAAAGTGACCAGCGGACCGCCAACCTGCACTGTTTCACCTTCGGTGGCATGCAGAGCCTGAACGAAGCCGGCATACGGCGAGGGCAGTTCAACCACTGCCTTGGCGGTTTCAACTTCGGCAATGATCTGGTTGAGCGCAACATGCTCGCCAACCTTGATTTTCCAATTCAGCACCTCGGACTCGGTGAGCCCTTCGCCGAGGTCCGGGAGTTTGAATGTGTGGGCGGTCATCACTTGGCAGCTCCTTCGGTTGCCTCGTTGTGGCGCATCACGGTATCGACCGCGTGCATCACTCGATCCAAATCGGGCAGGTGGTGGCTTTCGAGCCGCGATGGCGGATACGGAATATCGAATCCGGTGACGCGCAATGGGGCGTGCTCCAGATAGTCGAAGCAGCGCTCGGTGATTTCGGCACAGATTTCTGCACCGATACCGCTGGTGCGGCTGGCTTCATGGACTACAACCAGCTTGCCGGTGCGCTTGACGGATTCGGCCACGGTGTCGATATCCAACGGATCCAAGGTGCGCAGGTCGATGACCTCCAGACTGGTGCCTTCATCTTCTGCGGCCTTGGCCGCATCCACCAAGGTGTAGGTGGTCGGGCCATAGCCGACCACGGTGACATCTTCACCGGGTCGGATGATCTTGGCCTTTGGCGATCCGTCTGGCGTTGGAGCCAGAAGTTCAGCTGTGCTTTTCTCGTGGTAGCGGCGCTTCGGCTCGAAGAAGATGACCGGATCATCGCAATCGATGGCCTGGCGCAACATGCTATAGGCATCTTCGACACTTGAAGGCGCGAAGACGCGCAGACCGGCGGTGTGGGCGAAATATGCTTCCGGCGATTCGGAGTGGTGCTCCGGTGAACCGATTCCTCCGCCGTAGGGAATTCGAACTGTCACCGGCATCTTCACACGGCCCCGGGAACGGTAATGCAATTTAGCCAGCTGGGATACTAGCTGGTCAAAGGCCGGGTAGGTGAAGCCGTCAAACTGGATCTCCACTACTGGGCGATAGCCTCGGTAGGCCAGGCCGATGGCGCTGCCGACAATGCCGGATTCTGCCAGCGGGGTATCGACGACGCGGTGCTCGCCGAATTTGGATTTCAGGCCATCGGTGACCCGGAAGACGCCCCCGAGGGTTCCGATGTCTTCACCAAGCAGGATGACTTTCTCGTCCTCGTCCAGGGCATCGTGCAGCGACTTGTTCAGCGCCTTGAGCATGGTGGTTGCCACAGTTACTCTCCACCTTCAAAATCTGCCAAGTAGTCCAGATAGTTCTTGGCTGCGCGTTCGGTTGGTTCGTGCTTCTCGGCATATACATTGGTGAACAGCTCTTCCACCTTGGGGTCCTCCATGGTGGTGATCGCGGCGCGAAGCTTCGCGGCCAGATCATCGGCTGCGTTCTGGGCACGCTGCTCGTAGGACTGCACATCGGCACCCATCTCATGCAGGTACTTCACCAGGCGGTCGATAGGGTCCTTGGCTTTCCACTCTTCGAGCTGCTCGCTCTTGCGGTAGCGGGTTGGATCATCGGCGGTGGTGTGCGACCCCATGCGATAGGTGACCGCTTCAATGAAGGTTGGGCCCAG
This sequence comes from Glutamicibacter sp. NPDC087661, assembly GCF_044743275.1. Lineage (NCBI taxonomy): Bacteria > Bacillati > Actinomycetota > Actinomycetes > Micrococcales > Micrococcaceae > Glutamicibacter > Glutamicibacter sp. NPDC087661. Next base: position 182,434 of record NZ_JBIUWE010000005.1, on the reverse strand, counting down.
GCCGTTGCGCGCGTGATTCAGGGCGGCCTTGGTGGCTGCGTAGACTGCAAGGATGTCATTGCCATCCACCCGCCAGGTCTTCAGCCCGAAGCCGTGGGCACGGTCGGCAATCTGGGTGCGGCTTTGCAGGTGGACTGGTTCGGAAATGGCCCACTGGTTGTTCTGGCAGAAGAACAGCACTGGCGCCTGGTAGCTGGCGGCGAAGACCATGGCTTCGCTCACGTCGCCCTGGCTGGTGGCGCCATCGCCAAAGTAGGCCACAGAAACTTGCTTGCCCCCGTCGAATTTGATTCCCATTCCGTATCCGGCTGCGTGCAAAGCCTGGGAGCCAATGACAATCTGCTGGCAAGCAATATTGACTTCATTCGGATCCCAGCCGCTGGCCTGGGCCCCGCGCCACACGCTGAGCAGATCTTCTGCTTTCACTCCCCTGGCCCATGCGACGCCATGCTCGCGGTAGGAAGGGAAAATGAAGTCATCCGCTTCGGTGGCGCGGACCGAGCCGATTTGTGCGGCCTCCTGGCCGAGCAACGGGGCCCAGAGTCCTAGCTGGCCCTGGCGCTGCAATGCGGTGGCTTCATTGTCCATGCGGCGCAGGACCACCATGTCGCGAAGGAAATCTGCAAGGTCCGCTTCTTTGAGGTCCTTCAGATAATGGTCAAGTTCTTCGTCCGGGATTCGTTTCCCGTCGACGTTCAGCAGCTGATGCGTGGGTAGGCATCCGGCGGCTACGTCAATGTGCTGTGTGGACACGATCGGCATCCTTACTCTCACGTAGTCGGTTGCGGGTTTTCATTCACAAACACCGCTTAATGTGATGCTACTCACGCAAGGCAGGATGCACAATGGTGTTTTTGGAATTAGAGCAAAACGCACTATTTATGAGAACCCGTCAGTGCTAACGTGCACATTATGCAACTTCTGGACACTACCGACCGGCGCATCCTGCTGGCCCTCTCGACCGCAGCCAAGCGCACCGGCTCGGCTATCGCCACGGCTTTGAACCTCGGGCGAAATACCGTGCAGACGCGGATGACCCGCCTGGAGAATGAAGTTCTTGATTCCATTGACCGCCGCATCCCGCCCGAGGTGCTGGGCTACGGGCTGCTTTCCTTTGTCGAGCTGCATGTTGAGCAACGCCATCTCGGGGACATCGCCGCCAAGCTCGAAGCCATCCCCGAGGTGCTTGAAGCACACGGGCTCACCGGCTCTGCCGACATCTTGGTGCGGGTAGCGGCCAAAGACGCCGAGGAGCTGTTTCGGGTCCATGGACAGCTGCTGCATATAGACGGAGTGAATCGTGCGGACTCGGCACTATCCATGGCCGAGCTCGTCCCCTACCGCACCACCGCTTTGCTTCAGCACTCGCTAGCCGACAACGCGTAGCGCACAGGGCAGCAAAAAGTTCCGGGAACCAGCCTGCTGGCTGGTTCCCGGAACTTCGCTATTGAGTTTTATGTATTCTTCGCCTTAGTGGTCGACTGCCTTCTCGGCACCGACACCGGTCAGCGAACGAACTTCCATTTCCGCCTGCTTGGTAATGTCCTCGACACGCTTGTCGGTAACCGAGCCCAGCCAGCCTAGGAAGAAGGCCAGCGGAATGGAGACGATACCCGGGTTAGCCAGCGGGAAGATCACCATATCGATGCTTGGGATCATTGCGGTCTCCGAGCCCGAGAAAACTGGCGAGAAGATGATCAGCAGCAAAGCCGAACCCAGGCCGCCGTACATGGACCACACTGCGCCGCGGGTCTTGAAGCCCTTCCAGAACAGCGAGTACAAGATGGTTGGCAGGTTAGCCGAAGCGGCCACCGCGAAGGCCAATGCCACCAGGAAGGCCACGTTCTGCCCCTGGGCACCGATGCCGCCAGCGATAGCGAAGACTCCGATAACCAAGACCGTGCGGCGGGCAATCTTCATTTCCTTCTCTGGAGTGGACTTGCCCTTGGCAATCACCGACGCGTACACGTCATGGGCGAAGGATGCCGCCGCGGTGATGGTCAAGCCCGCCACCACAGCAAGGATGGTTGCGAAGGCCACTGCAGAGATCAGGCCCAGCAGCACTGTGCCGCCCAATTCGTAGGCCAGCAGCGGTGCCGCAGAGTTCACGCCGCCTGGAGCCGCCTGGATTCGATCCGGGCCAATCAGTGCACCGGCGCCGAAGCCCAGCACCAGGGTGAACAGGTAGAAGGCGCCGATCAGCCAGATAGCCCAGACGACGGACTTGCGGGCTTCCTTCGCGGTAGGAACGGTGTAGAAGCGCATCAGCACGTGCGGCAGGCCGGCGGTGCCAAGCACCAAGGCCAGGGCCAGCGAGATGAAGTCCAGCTTGGCAGTTTCAGAAACACCGTACTTCATGCCCGGATTCAGGATCTCAGGGTTGCCGGCTACTTCAGCTGCCTTGCCCAGCAGGTCGGAGAAATTGAAGCCGAACATGGCCAGCGTCCACACGGTCATGATCAGCGCGCCGGCGATCAGCAGGCAGGCCTTGATGATCTGCACCCAGGTGGTGCCCTTCATGCCGCCAACCAGCACATAGAGGATCATCAATGCGCCAACGATAACGATCACCAGCGACTGCCCCAGCTTCTCGTCAATACCCAGCAACAGGGAAACCAGCGCGCCGGCGCCAGCCATCTGCGCCAGCAGGTAGAAGACGCACACTGCCAGCGTGGAGATGGCCGCGGCGATGCGCACCGGACGCTGCTTGAGACGGAAGGACAGCACATCGGCCATGGTGAATTTGCCGGTGTTGCGCAGCAGCTCCGCAACCAGCAGCAAGGCAACCAGCCAAGCAACCAGGAAGCCGATCGAGTAGAGGAAGCCGTCGTAGCCCTGGATGGCGATAGCGCCAACGATGCCCAGGAAGGAGGCTGCCGAGAGGTAGTCACCGGCAATTGCGGTGCCGTTCTGCGTTCCCGTGAAGGAACGGCCGCCTGCATAGTAATCCGCAGCGGTCTTGTTGTTCTTGGAGGCGCGGAGCACGATCACCATGGTGACGCCCACGAAGGCCAGGAAGATGGCGATATTGACCAAGGGGTTGCCGACCTGGGTCGACTCTCCCGCGGCCTGGGCCAGGATGCTGAGCTGGTTCATTTAGTTCACTCCCTCGCTCTCTAGGCGTTCACGGATCTTGGTTGCCTTGGGGTCGAGCTTCTTATTCGAGAAACTGACGTAGGCCGCGGTGATCGCGAAGGTCGACACGAACTGCAGCAACCCGAGAACAATACCCATGTTGATATTGCCGAGAACCTTGATGGACATGAAGTCATGGAAGTAGTCGGCTAGCAGCACATAGGCGAAATACCAGACGAGGAAGAAGACTGCCATCGGGAAAACAAAACTGCGGTGGGTCTTTCGCAGTTCCTGGAATTCCACGGATTGGCTCTCCTTGACGAAATCAACGTCAGCAGCGACGCCGTGTTCCGGGTTGGCACTCATGATGCCCTCCTTGAGCGAGTTGATGATGTGACTGGGCGCACATCAGTTTTGTGACTAAGTTCACTATTGGCGATAAACCCGTTGGCGACTAGGGGGCTTGCACAGCTCGTGGCTCAACGGACTGCTTTCTGCGCCCAACGGCGCAGCATGGCGCGCTGAACGGTCGGCAGATCAGGCAGGGCCCTAAGATGGGATACATGTCTCCAGCGCTGCAAGTCACCCTGATCGTCGCCATTGCGATGGTCGAAATCGCTCTTGTCGGCTACATCGGTTTCAGGATTTCCCGCTCCACCAAGGAAATGGGGACCGACGTCGAGGAAGCCACCTACAAGACGTTGCACCACATGTCCGTTGCGGTTCCCCATTTGGAGCGCGGCCTGACTGAGGACGGGGCGGCCAAAAGCGCCAAGGCGCTGCGCAGGCTCTTGAACTGCCAGGTATTGCTGATCAGCGACACCACCCATGTGCTGGCCACCGATGCAGGGGCCGATTTCACCGCGGAACTCGAAGAAGCAGCCTCCAAGGTTTCCAAAAGCGCGCTGGCAACCGGCAAAACCCAGGTAGAACGTTCCTCCGGCATGGACTTCGTGTCCGCGCCGATCACCGTAGGAGATCAAAGCGTGGGAACGGTGACCGCGCTATCACGCAGGGCCGGCGCCAGCTTCGTTCGGGCAGTTTCCGAGGTAGCGGTCTTTGTATCCGCGCAAGTTTCCACCGCCCAGCTCGATGAATCCAAGGCCATGCTGCTCGAAGCGCAGATGCGTGCCTTGCGCGCTCAGATCTCCCCGCACTTCATCTACAACTCGCTGAATGCGATCGCCTCGTTCATCAATACTGATCCCGCTCGAGCCCGTGAGCTGGTCATAGAATTCGCCGACTTCACCCGGTACTCTTTCCGCCGCCGCGGTGAATTCACCACCCTGGCCGAGGAACTGGAAGCCATTGACCGCTACCTGTTGCTGGAAAAGGCCCGTTTCGGTGAGCGCATCAAGGTCTCCTTGCAGATCGCTCCCGAGGTGCTGCCCACGCAAATTCCCTTCCTGGCCTTGCAGCCGCTGGTTGAAAATGCGGTACGCCATGGACTCGAAGCCCGGCCAGATGGCGGAGTCATCTCCATCACGGCCACCGAAGACGGAATGCACGCAGTCATCAGCGTGGAAGATGACGGCATGGGCATGGATCCCGAGCAGCTGTCCAGTGTGCTAGCTGGCGATACCCCGAATATGCACGTAGGCCTGCGCAACGTCGACCTGCGCATGCGCCAGCTCTACGGCAATTCCAATGGACTGGTGGTGGAGACCGCGCCGGGGGCCGGAACGCTGATCACTTTGCGTGTCCCGAAGTTCCGTCCGCCCAACACGATCACTTCCGATGCATAGAAAAATCCAATAAACGGTAGAATTTTCGCATGATTAACGTGGTGGTCGCCGATGATGAACTTCCAGCGGTAGAAGAAATCGCTTTTCTGCTCAGCCAGGATTCCCGCATCGGGAAAATTCACCGCGCCACCTCTGGTGCCGCGGCGCTGAAGGCGCTGGAGGAAAATACTGTCGACGCACTTTTCCTCGACATCCACATGCCGGCTTTGTCAGGCTTGGATATTGCCCGCGTCATCTCCCGCTTCACCAATCCCCCACTGATTGTTTTTGTCACCGCCGATGAAGATCAAGCGCTGCAAGCATTCGAGTTGGCCGCCATCGACTACGTGCTCAAGCCCATTCGCCCGCAGCGCCTGGCCGAATCCGTTCGCCGCATCTGCGAGCTGGTCGAGGAGACCCCTGCCAAGCCGGAAATGATCACGGTGGACCAGGGAGGCATCACCAAGCTGATCCCTCGGGCGGATATCGCCTACGTTCAAGCCCAGGGAGACTACGCCCGGCTGCACACCAAGGATTCGAGCTATCTCATCCGGGTTCCGCTCAACGATCTGGAACAGCAGTGGGGCGAGTCCGGTTTCGTTCGGATCCACCGTTCCTACCTGGTGTGCATGGATAAGATCGAAACCGTTCGCTTGCAGACCGGCAAGGCCGCTGTGCTGGTCAACAGCACCGAACTTCCGATTTCTCGTCGCGCGTTGCCATACCTGCGGGAACGCTTGGCTGCCAACCGCGTCCGCCCGCTGTAGGAAGCTGCTGGCCTTCCGTGGAGCAACTTCCCCAAGACAACAGCCGGCGAGAGCCCCTCATGCCCGGACGTTTCGCTGAGCAGCGTCCAAAACGCGTGCGTGTCCAGGCTCCGCAGGATGCATCCTTGACTGTCTCCCCCGACCGTCCCGAGCACACAGCAGAAGAATTCTATGTTCGCCAGCTGATCCGCTCCCAGCTGCGGCTGGCCTGTGCCGTGGCGGCGGGCCTGCTGGCGATGCTGGTAGGCATCAGTGCATTGCTCGTCTTTTGGCCGGTCTTCGAGGACATCCATCTGCTGGGCCTGCCCCTGCCATGGTGGGTTTTGGGCATCGGCATGTATCCACTGATCATCGTGGCCGGAATGCTCTACAACAGGGCCGCGGGACGCAATGAAGAACGGTATCGGAGCATCAGCCGTGGCTAGCTTGCTGTCCGTTTCCTCCTTGGTGATCGTTTGCCTCACGACCATGCTGATCGCCTTCCACGGCCTGCGCCTGTCCCGCACGACTTCCGACTTCTACGTAGCTTCACGCACCGTACGCCCGTGGTGGAATGCCTCTGCTATTGGCGGCGAATACCTGTCGGCGGCTTCGTTCCTGGGCGTTGCCGGACTGATTGTGCTCTCTGGGCAATCAGGTTTGTGGTTCCCCATCGGCTACACCGCAGGCTACTTGATGCTGCTCCTGTTTGTTGCCGCTCCCCTGCGACGTTCCCGGGCATACACAATTCCCGATTTCGCGCAGATCCGTTTCGAAGGCTCGCCGATGCTGCGGAAAATCACCACCTATCTGGTGGTGGTGATCTGCTGGCTCTATATCGTTCCGCAAATGCACGGAGCAGCCCTGACCCTATCCATCGCTACCGGATTCCCGAGTTGGGCCGGTCCGGTCATTGTTGCCGCGGTTGTCTGCGTGACGGTGCTGTCCGGCGGGATGCGCTCGGTGACCTTCGTCCAGGCCTTCCAGTACTGGTTCAAGCTGGCGGCCTTGGTTATTCCCACGATTTTCCTGCTGGGGCGGGCCATCCCCGAGCATTCGGCATCCGGGCATGCCCAGGCCCTGTATGCGCAGCTGGAGTCCGTGAACGCGATGAACCTCTACGAGACGGTATCCATCATCTTGGCATTGCTCTTCGGCACCCTGGGGCTGCCGCATGTGCTGGTGCGCTTCTACACGAACCCCACAGGCCAGGCTGCGCGTACCACCACGGTGATTGTGCTGTGCCTGCTCTCCGCGTTCTACCTCTTGCCGACGACTTTGGGCGTGCTGGGCTTGCTCTACACCCCGGAGCTCGGTGCCACCAATGAAACCGATGCCACCATCCTGCTCTTGCCCGGGCGCCTCTTCGACGGATTCCTGGGCGACGCCTTGACCGCAATTGTCGTCGGTGGCGCATTCGCAGCTTTCCTCTCCACCACCTCCGGTTTGGTGGTATCCCTGGCTGGTGCGCTGTCCCAGGAATTCTTCTCGGGTACCGTGCGGGGCTTCAGGATCTCTACCGTGCTGGCCACCGCCCTGCCCGTCCTGGTCGCGGTGGTGACCAATTCATTGGCCTTGGCGGGCGCCATTGGAAACGTCTTCGCCTTCACTGCATCCACCATCTGCCCGCTGCTGCTCTTGGGCATTTGGTGGCGTTCACTGACCGCTCGAGGTGCTGTTGCCGGACTGCTGGCTGGCGGCATCTCCTGCGGGCTGGCCTTGATGACCGGCGCCTTCCTGCCCCAGGAAGATGAGATCTGGATCCACCTCTTGCGCCAGCCTGCGGCGTGGAGCGTTCCCTTGGCCTTCATGGTGATGATCTTCGTATCGCGCAGCACCAAGCGGAGCGTGCCCGCCAACGTTGAACGCGTCATGGCGTTGCTCCATGTCCCGGACTGGCGGGCGAAGTTCTAGCCAGTCTCCACGGATTCTCCGGCAGGCGCGTCGCGGCCAGATGCTTCGCGTGCCGAAGCTGATCTGCGCCGGGATCCCTTGGCCAGCCCCAGAAGGACTCCGCCGAGAACCAAGCCCATCCCGATCAGGCTTTGGAGGCCGAGGCTTTCCGCTGCCAGCAATGTTCCCAGCAGGACCCCTGTCACTGGATTGAGCAGGCCAATGAGGCCAACTGACGATGCAGGGAGATGGCGCAGCCCGGTGAACCAGGCAAGATAGGCAGCCGCGGTGGCAATGAGGCTGACATAGCCGAAGCCCGCCATCGCCTGCAGGTCAAGCGCAGGGGGTGCTCCATGCACGAACAGCGCGCAGGGGACCAGTACTGCCCCTCCGGCCACCAGCTGCCACGCGGTGACACGGATAATCGGCATCCCTTCAGACCATCGTTTGGTCAAGATGAACCCGGCACTGGATAGGACCATTGCTACCAGCGACAAGACGATCCCCAGGATATCGATGCCGGCCTGTGCATCGAATACCATGATGCCCACGCCGACGAAGCCCAAGAGGGCCCCAACCAAAGGCCAACGTGCAGGACGTTCACCGAGCAATAGCCATGCGAACAGCATGAGCACACCGGCAGAAATCGCCATGGTCGTAGCAGCGACACCCGATGGCAAAAGTTGCGCCACCACGTAGATCAGGGCAAAGAAGGCACCGATATTCAGCACGCCCAGAACCGCGGATTTCCACCACCAGCTGCCCTGCGGGAGTTTCCTGGCTAGCCCCAGCAACACCAAGCCCGCCGGCAATGCGCGGATCGCCGCACCCCAGAGCGCTGAGCCGTCGGGAAGAAATTCCTTGGTGACATAGTAATTGGAGCCCCACGCGATCGGGGCTATCGCGGTCAGTGCTACCCAGCCCAGCGTTCGAAGCCGGTGCCCCGCCGAATTCAAAGTATCTTCCATGGAAGATACTTTAGCTTCCTTGGAAGATATAATAAAGGCATGGAGCAAAACGACCACGTATCGCGCATTCAACAGCAGTGGGCAGAACAACGGCCGGATCTCGACCCAGCGCCCCAGGGAATCATCGGCCGGCTGCATCGCTTGGCTAATTACCTGACCGAGGAGCTCTGCACGGTTTATGCAGAGCATGGGCTGACCGAAGCTGAATTCGATGTGCTCGCGGCCTTGCGGCGGGCAGGAGAACCCCATTCCCTGGCCCCCGGCGAGCTGGCACAGCAGACGATGGTGACTACCGGAGCCATGACCAAGCGGCTCGACAAGCTGGTCAGCAACGGCTGGGTCACCCGTGCGCTATCCGGTGATGACAGGCGTGGGCGCCGCATCTCCTTGACGGCTAGCGGCAAGAAGAAAATCGATGAAGCGTTTACCGCCCACATGCGCAACGAAAAGCGCCTCGTGGACCAGCTGGCCCCCGCTGATCGTCCTGTGCTCGAAGAAATGCTGCGAAACTGGTTGGCCCACTATGAACAGACCCGGCCCTAGCCTTATCGGCCAGCGCGTCGCCAAGAATGCAAAAAGCCGCGCAGGGCAGCGGGAAGAATTTCCCACTGCCCTGCGCGGCAATGCGTTTGCGCTGGAGACAGCTGCTAGTCGATCGAAGCCATCAGCTCGACCACGCGGTCAAGGAATGCATCGACCTGCGATTCCTCGTAGCCATCGGTTCCCTGCGAAGAGCGGAATTCCACGCGGCGTACGGTGTCAACGGCCATGGGCACGTCGTTCTCGAAATAGTCGATGAGCTGATCGCATAGGCGATCGACATCTTCGATGTTGTAGCTCGACGCGTTGGAACGCGACGGGCGACGGAAACGCTCACCCTTGGCACGGTGCAGGCGGCCACGCAGGATCGCGGCCAGGCGGCCTACCTGCTGCAGCCAGACCTCCTCGCCCTGATGGGCAATCAAGTCGTCGCGCTCGCGCTTGGCAAAGACATCTTCCAAGCGGTCCAGCGCACCATCGACTTCGCGGGCCTGGTACCCGCCCTTCTGCGGCGCAAAAGTGGTGCGGCGGATCAGGTGGCTGGTGACCACACTGTCGTCGTTTCCTCCACCGTTGAAGGTGGCGCGGGCACGGCTCAGGAATGCATCAACTTGCTTTGCGTTGTAGCCGAATTCCGAGTCCGGTACGCGGGAAAACGGAGCATCTTGCTGCTGCGACACGACAGTTCCTTTTTCTCTAGAGAGATATCAGTTGGGTACCCCGGTAAGGCGATACCCCTCATATTCTATTGGCTTGGGCCAATAGTTGGCTTAATGGCCACACCAGCCAGTGCATTCCAGTAGAGGATCACACCCGCTGGCGGGACCGGTCAGAAGACTTCGACGCTCCAGGCCAACACATGCGAAATCACGTAGCCCAGAGGAATGACAAACAATATCGAGTCCAAGCGATCCATGATTCCGCCATGGCCCGGCAGCAAGTTGCTCATGTCCTTGATGCCGAGTTCACGTTTGACCATGGATTCCGCGAAGTCGCCAGTGGTCGCGGCAATGGTGGTGAAGAACGCCAAGATGACGCCCGTCCACCATGGCATTTCCAGCCAGAAGTGCATTGCGCAAGCACCAATAGCCATCGAACCAATCATTGATCCGGCGAAGCCCTCCCAGGACTTTTTCGGAGAAATCTTTGGCGCCATCGGATGCTTGCCTATTAGCACACCCACGATGTAGCCGAAGGTGTCGTTGGCGACCGCGAGCAGCAAAAGCGTGGCAATGAGCCATTGGCCATTCTCGGAATCAAGAATCAGCAGGGCGAAGGAAAGCAGCAGCGGCACCCAGCTGATGATGAACACGCTGCTCATCACCGAGGCCACAGCACCCTTGAGTCCTTCCATGAGCCGGAAGAGCAGAGCGATGAGGATACAGGCAATGTAGCTGAAGCCAAGGGCTTCCACCCCGCCCCAAATGGCACTGACCGGCAGCAAGACCGAGGACAGGTACAACGGCAATTGAGGCACCGCGGTCTTGGCGTGAGTAGTAGCTCTCGCAACTTCCCAGCAGCCAATGCCGCTGAGGGCAATCAGCGCGATGACCAACAATGGCTGCGACCACATCAGGCCAACGAGGACGACGCCGAGCATCAGCAAGCCTACGCCGATTGCCGCGGGCAGGTTGCGTCCGGCGCGCGATTTCTTCGGCTCCGGGGTTCCTATCAACAGCTCGGCAGGGATGTCTGCTTCTGCCGCGTCGGGCTGGCCGGTCTCGGCCAGGTCCGTGGAGTCGGAAACCGGTGGAGCAGGCACCTTGCCCTCGGCAGGCGCTGGATTCTGCGCCGCTGATTCGGCGTCCTGTTTGGTCGCTTCGCCCTTCGCTGGCATACCACCCTGGGCAGCTGGGGCCGCTAAGATCTTGGCTTTGCCGGGTTCCGCCGATTCTACGGGCTCAGCCGGTTCCTCGGCTGGTCCGGCCTGCTGGGCAGCTACCGGCCCCGGAGCCGCCACCGACTTGGACGTATCAGCCTTGAAGGCTGCCTTGGCACGCTCTTTCGCTTGCCCGGTATCAGCCGTAGCGGCTGCATCCTTACCTGGGGAAGCCTCGGCTGCCGGGTTCGCGCCAGCCCCTGGCTGAGGGGTCGGCAAAACGCCATCGGTGCCGGCAACTTGCTCCACGGCTGGTGCCGGTGCTGGCGTGGCCATTGGAGCAGCTACCGGATTGGCCGGTTCAGTCGTGACCGGTTCTTGGATTCCAGTGGCAGGTTCTGGAGTTTCCCTAGCCGCGCGGTTCTTCATGAAACCGCGTTTTTTCCCCTTGGCGGCAGCCTCGCGCTGGGCACGAGCTTCACGTCGGGTCAGGGGCTGGGATTCTCCGGATGCCACTGAGGGCACCGCCGAAGCGTTGCCCTCAGTGTTGTCTGTCGAGCCTGGCATTAGACTTCCAGCAGCTCTGCTTCTTTTTTCTTCAAGATCTCGTCAACTGCGTCAACGTGCTTCTTGGTCAGCGCGTCGAGGTCCTTTTCTGCACGGGTGCCCTCGTCCTCGCCAATTTCGCCATCCTTGACCAACTTGTCGATGGAGTCCTTGGCCTTGCGGCGGTGGTTACGCAGCGCAACGCGGGCGTCCTCACCCTTGGCCTTGGCCAGCTTGACGTATTCCTTGCGGCGTTCTTCGGTCAGCACTGGAAGGACAACGCGGATCATCTTTCCGTCCGAAGATGGGTTTGCCCCAACTTCTGGATCGCCCAGAGCCTTTTCGATTGCGCGCATAGCGGTCACATCGAATGGGGTGATGGTGATGGTGCGTGCTTCTGGCACTGCGAAGGAAGCCAACTGCTGCAGTGGGGTCGGGGAACCGTAGTAGTCCACCATGACCTTTGAGTACATGCCTGGGTGGGCGCGACCGGTACGGATCGTCGCGAAGTCCTCCTTGGCGGCCTCAATGGTGCGTTCCATCTTTTCGGCGGTTTCCGCCAGCGTTTCGTCAATCACCGGTACTCCTCAAGTACTTCATCTGTGTTTCCGCTACGGGAAATTAAATCTACTTCAATCCTAAGCCACGATCACCGATTAGACGGTGACGGTGGTGCCAATCCGCTCGCCGCGAATTGCCGCGGCCACGTTTCCTTCGCCTTCCATGCCGAAGACCAGCATATTGAGCTTGTTGTCCTGGCACATGGTCATGGCGGTCTGGTCCATTACGCGGATGTCGTTGACCAGCGCGTCGCTGTAGGTCAAGGTCTCCAGCTTCTTGGCGGTCGGATCCTTCTTCGGATCCGCGGTGTACACGCCATCGACGCCCGACTTGGCCATCAGAACTTCGTCAGCATCGACTTCCAGGGCACGCTGCGCGGCCACGGTGTCGGTGGAGAAGTACGGCAGGCCTGCGCCAGCGCCGAAGATGACAACGCGGTCCTTTTCCATGTGGCGGATGGCACGGCGTGGGATGTAGTTTTCTGCGACCTGGGCCATGGCGATGGCCGACTGGACGCGGGTTTCGACGCCGCATTGTTCCAGGAAGTCCTGCAGTGCCAGGCAGTTCATGACGGTGCCAAGCATGCCCATGTAGTCTGCGCGCGAGCGGTCCATGCCGGAGGCCGAGAGTTCTGCGCCGCGGAAGAAATTGCCGCCGCCAACCACGATTGCGACCTCTACTTCGCCTACGGTTTCAGCGATCTGCTTGGCGATGCCGCGAACGGTATCCGGGTCAACGCCGATCTTGCCGCCGCCGAATACTTCACCGGAGAGCTTGAGCAGTACGCGGCGTCGTTTGGTTTCTGGGGTGCTTGGCATGAGGTGTCTTACTCCTGGAGGTCGGAATCAAGCTGGGGGTACTACTTCCCAGATCCCAAGCTATCGTGAGATCCGGGCTCAAGAAAAGGGAGGCGAGTCACCGAGTTTTCTCTCGGTGCTCACCTCCCTTTGATCTTGTGCACTCAGGTTGCCCTGAACGCGGTTCGCTTAATGCGTACGGCTAATGCTTAGAGCTGTAAAAGCTTAGGCACCAACGCGGAAGCGTGCGAAGGCAACTGGCTTGGTGCCAGCTTCTTCGAAGACCTTGCCTACGGACTTCTTTGCGTCCTTGGCGAAAGCCTGGTCAACCAAGACGATTTCCTTGAAGAAACCGGTCAGGCGGCCTTCAACGATCTTGGTGAGTGCAGCTTCTGGCTTGCCCTCCGCGCGAGCGGTTTCGTCTGCGATGCGGCGCTCGTCGGCAACCTTGTCAGCTGGAACCTCCTCGCGGGACAGGAAGGTAGGAGCCATTGCAGCGGTGTGGACAGCAACGTCGTGTGCGACGGTTGCGGCAGCTTCGCTGTCAGCGTCAACAGCCATCAGAACGCCAACCTGAGCTGGCAGGTCCTTGCTGGTCTTGTGCAGGTACGAAGCAACCTTGGCACCCTCGATGCGTGCAACACGGCGTACAACAACCTTCTCGCCGAGGATTGCGCCCTCTTCGATAACGATGTCGCCAACGGTCTTGCCGTCCAGCTCGTAAGCCAGCAGTGCTTCTGCATCTGCAGCACCGGAAGCCACAGCGGCATCCAGGACCTTGTTGGCCAGTGCGATGAACTTCTCGTTCTTGGCAACGAAGTCGGTCTCGCAGTTGATCTCGATCATGACGCCGACGTTGCCTTCAACCTTGGCAGCAACCAGGCCTTCAGCGGTCGAACGGCCTTCGCGCTTGGTAGCGCCCTTCAGGCCCTTGACGCGGATGATCTCGATGGCCTTCTCGGCGTCGCCGTTAGCCTCGTCCAGTGCCTTCTTAACGTCCATCATGCCGGCGCCAGTGCGCTCGCGCAGTGCCTTGATATCAGCAGCGGTGTAGTTTGCCACGTGCAATCCCATTCAGCTAGGAGTTTCAAGTTTATTTTGCTTATGGGACGGGTCGGATTTCCGGCCCGTCCCACAAGACTTGGTGAAGTTCACCCCGAGCTACACGCTAGTGCGCCCAGGCAAACTTCTGGAGTCACCGAGGTGACTACTTGGCTTCTGGTGCCTCAGTTGCATCGTCTGCAGCTGGTGCTTCAGTTGCAGCTTCTGCAGCTGGAGCTTCGGCCTTGGCCTTCTCGCCCTCAAGCAGCTCGCGCTCCCACTCAGCCATTGGCTCAGCAGCACCCTCGGTCTTGCCGGCAGCCTTGTTGTTCTTGGCGATGAGGCCTTCGGCCACAGCGTCAGCAACAACGCGGGTCAGCAGGTTGACGGAGCGGATTGCGTCGTCGTTGCCTGGGATTGGGTAGGTAACTTCGTCCGGATCGCAGTTGGTGTCCAGGATGGCCACAACTGGGATGCCCAGCTTCTGTGCTTCGTCGATAGCCAAGTGTTCCTTCTTGGTGTCAACGATCCAGATAGCGGAAGGGGTGCGGGTCAGGTTACGGATACCACCGAGGTTGTTCTGCAGCTTGGTCAGCTCGCGCTTCAGCAGCAGCAGTTCCTTCTTGGTGTGACCGGAGCCAGCAACGTCCTCGAAGTTGATCTCTTCCAGTTCCTTCATGCGCTGAACGCGCTTGGAGACGGTCTGGAAGTTGGTCAGCATACCGCCGAGCCAACGCTGGTTCACGTATGGCTGGCCAACGCGGTTAGCCTGCTCGGCGATCGATTCCTGAGCCTGCTTCTTGGTACCGACGAACAGTACGGTGCCGCCGTGGGCAACGGTCTGCTTGACGAACTCGTAAGCGCGGTCGATGAACGACAGCGACTGCTGCAGGTCGATGATGTAGATGCCGTTGCGCTCGGTGAAAATGAAGCGCTTCATCTTTGGGTTCCAGCGACGGGTCTGGTGGCCGAAGTGGACGCCGCTGTCAAGCAGCTCTCGCATGGTTACGACTGGCATGTCGCAACTCCTTTCAGCAGTGGCGGACCGGGCGCGCATGCGCCCGCGGTAACTGCTCTTGTTTGTTCGGGTTGATGCAGATAGCCATTGTGGATATCCGCCCTGGCATGAATACCGATAGATGCTTGGCATCTCGCCTTCGGTCCACCGATTCTCTCGGACCACTGGAACCTCAGGCCACAGCTCATGAAGCTGTGGATACTCATACGCGAAGTCAATCCCCTGCCCGACGCACCCAGTTTTGGACACACCTGTGACAGGACACTGCTGTTTCAAGTGTACTACAGAGAACTCAACGCTTTACACGGCGATATCGGTGATCTGCAGCCCATTCGCTTGCCCACAATTCGCTCTTCCAACTGCTCAAGATCCGGCTATTGGGTCCATCCTGAGAGGATGAAATCCAAGTATCTAGTCGCCGGGCTGCAGGTTTTGCTGCTGGCCTTCAGTGGTCCTCCGGCCTCGCCCCTGACTGCGGCGCCACAACCAGTCCAAGCACAAGCTGCACTCGCCGCCGGCAACGGCTGGCGTTGGCCGCTAGCTGGCGAACCGGAAATTCTGGAGCCCTTCGATAAGCCGGAGGAGAATTGGCTTCCCGGTCATCGCGGCGTGGATTTGGCTGCCAGCTCCGGAGACTCGGTCTTCGCGCCCCAGCGCGGCCAAGTCGCCTTCGCTTCAGTGATCGTGGATCGACCCGTGCTGGTCATCGACCACGGTTCCGAATTCAAGACCAGCATCGAACCGGTAGCCGCCGGAGTCTCGGTGGGCGATTGGGTCGAGGCTGGCGAGAAGGTGGGACAGGTAGCAACCGGGGCGCACTGCTCGGGCCGATGCATTCACTGGGGCGTGCGGCTCGAAGGAGAATACATTGACCCGGTGTTGCTGATCCGCGACATGCGTCCATCAATACTCTTGCCGCTGCACGAATGACCGTGAAGGCTCCCAGGGGTGCACCAAGAAGAGCCACGGTTACTGTCGCGGGTCTTGCAGACCGGATCCTCTGCGTGTTCTTGCCCCTGGCGAGAGCTCCATGCCGCGCAGCCGCGTGGCCTGTTCCTTGGACTGCCCTGAGAGTTGCAAGTTGGCACCGCGCAATGGGCCGGGAACTGGCTTCTTCCAGTTTCCAGACCCCGGAACGAAAAATCGTCCAGCAGCTTTTTTGCATAAGCTGCTGGACGATCTTGTTTGGTAGGGAGTATGGGACTTGAACCCATGACCAAGGGATTATGAGTCCCCTGCTCTAACCAACTGAGCTAACTCCCCACATGGGCCCATCGCCGAAGCGGCGTAACCACACTCGAAATATTCTAGGGCATCACTAGCCGAAACACCGACTTGACGCACCCGATGACGATGAACCTATTAATGGGTGGAAACTTCGTGGCCGCGGTAAAGGGCTTCGAAGGAGTTCATTGTCTTTTCCTGCGCGTGGTTCTTCACCTTTTCGTGCCCGGCTTCACCCATCTTGGCACGGCGCTGCCCATCCAAGGCAAGAACCTGGTCTAGCTTGTTGGCCAGATCCTGCCGGTCTCCCGGCGTGAACATGTAACCATTGATGCCTTCGTCTACCAGGTGCGGCAGGGCCATCGCGTTGGCCAGAACGACGGGTTTGGAAGCCGAGAGTGCTTCCAGGGTTACCAATGACTGCAGTTCGGCCGTGCCTGGTTGGCAGAACACATCGCAACGCAGGTAGGCCTGGCGCAGTTGTTCATCACTTACATGCCCAAGGAAACGGACACGGTCTCGCAGCTGCAATTCGTCGGCGATCTTCTCCAAGTGAGCGCGTTGCTCTCCCCCGCCAACAATTTCAATGATGGCATCCGGCACCTGGCTCATTAAAGGCAATGCCTCGATGAGTTCATTGATGTTCTTCTCAACGGCAAGACGGCCTGCGAACAAGATCGTGGGGAACTCGTTTTTAATGATTTCTTCCCCTGCCGCCAGCTCGTAGTTGCCGATCTCGATCCCGTTAGACAGCGGAAGCACCCGGTTCAGTTTGGCACGCTCACGCATTGCCTTGGCCGCCAGTGGAGTCGGGGTCGTGACGGCGTCTGCCCGCCCAAAGATCTTCCCCATGTCTCTCCACGAATTCTGCGCGACAATTCGCTTGAACCACTGCGGGAAGGGCAGGAAGGGGTCGAGGTTTTCCGGCATGAAGTGGTTCGTGGCGATGGAACGAACCTTGTTCTTGCGAGCCCATCCGATCGTGCGCTGGCCAATCATATAGTGGCTCTGGGCGTGGACTACATCGGGCTTGATATCCGAGAGCAGCTTGCTGATCTGCCGATTGACTTCCCACGGGAACACGATGCGGAAGTACTCGTGGGTAGGTACCGAATGCGATTCCAGACGATGCACAATTGCTTCATCACGGATCTCGGTGTAGGTCTTGCCCTTATCTCCACGGGCCGCCAGCACATGCACCCGGTGGCCGCGTGCATGCATCGCAGTAGCCAACCGGTAGCAAAACATCGCTGCACCGTTGACGTCTGGCGGATAAGTGTCAGCAGCAATGACGATGGTCAGCGGTTTTTCCTTGGCCACGAGCATCCTTCGGCGTTCACACGCGTTGTAGTTTCTATTAAAATCTGCAGCTTCAGTCTATTTGGAATCAGGCATGGATTTTTCTGCTTCAGACTGGTTCCGGCGTTCAATAACATCCGGGTGATGTCTGGACAGTGCGGTCACACCGACGATAGCCAAACCAGCAGCCACCAGCATCAGCACGGTGACCAGTACCGGAACATCAGGACGCAGCTCCCCGAGGATGCCGATTCCAATGGCAATGCCAATTATTGGGTCAATCACCGTCAACCCTGCGATGACAAGGTCAGGAGGTCCCTTTGAGTAGGCCTTTTGCACAAAATACGAGCCGAGAAGGCCAGCTACAACTACCGCTAGGCCAGCCAGCCAAGGCAGCTGGACAAAGCTGCCGTCGCCGATATTCATCACGGCGATTGCAATGGTTCGAACCAGTACGGCGACGAATCCGAATAGAACGCCAGCACCGAGGATGAAGAAGAACGCACCGAGCTTCTTGTGGAAGAAGATGGTGGCCAATCCCACGATGGCAACGACTACCGCCAAGATCATTTCAATCAAGTGCGCTTCGTAGTCGTTTACCTCCTGGTTGCTGCTAGTGGCAGTGACGGCCAGAAGCACGAAGCCAACCGAACCCACCATGCAGCTGATGATCGCCAATACTGTGGGACGATTCATCGTCAGGTCGGTTTCCTTGGCATTGACCATCGCAGTGATCACCAATGCAATGGCACCAATTGGCTGAACCACCGTCAAGGGCGCGCTGGCTAGCGCGAAAACATTCAAGGCCATGCCAAGAGCCATCAGCCCCAGTCCGCTCATCCAGCGTTTATTGCGGGCCAGCTTCCCGACATTCTTAATTGTCAGGTCCAGACCGCCAACAGCACTGCGGACTGCCTGCGATTGGAAGTGCGCTCCAAAGGCAAGACAAAAGGCACTGCATAGTGCCGCTGCAATAGCGATCCAAACCATGTCAGTGCCTTTCTAGCCTAAGTTTTCATACGACGGGGCACGCGCACGCTTGGTACGGCTAATGCCTGGCCCCGTCGGCGAAAGACCTAGGAGCGCTTGAACAATGCGCGGACAACAGCCATCAGCGCCAGCCCGGAACCTGCCATCACGATATACGGTCGTGCCTGCTCTAAGCGGTTTGAGCCGGCTCTGTCAGCCTCCGATTGGTCTTCGGAAGACGAAGACGGGGAAGGGCGAACGAATCCCTTCGCCTTGGCAGCTGCTCCGGAGAACTTTTCCCCAGCTCCCTGGGTGAACGAACGAATCTTGTCGATCTTGGCCAGTGGCGCTTGCACGCTCTCGCCCAGGTTGTCACGCAGAGCCTGGATCTGGCGGCGGCGACGCTTGGTGCGAAGGATCAGCTCATCGGCACTCGGTGCCGGAGGCTTCGGTTCCTTCTTCTTTTCAGCCTTCTCGTCATCCTCAGCCGACTTCTTCTTCAGCGGCTCATCAAGAGTGCTGACATCGAAGGCGCTGCCGTCCTTGAGCACGCCCAAGTCGTGGCGGAGTCCGCGAATAGCTGCTTCCGGTTTCAGCGGCAGTGCCTTCTTGACCTTGGCATATCCGACCAATCCCAAGATGGCAGCAACCAGCAAGAAGAATCCTGCAACGATCAATGCGGCTGCCCAACCGGGCAACCAGAGAGCCAATACATTGACCAGGGTAACTACAACAGCAATGACGAAGAGCAGCACTACGAGCAGTGCAGCTCCGGCGAGCGCCGCCGCCATGCCAATGCTGATTCCCTTGCCTTTGAGTACCGTAGTCGCGAGTTTGATCTCGTCCGAGAGCTGTTGTGGAACAAGCTCCTTGAGACCATCAACCTGCGTCTTAGCACTCTTGACACTCGACTTAAGGCTTTCGTCAGCTTGCGTCGATTCAGCTTCAGACATGGTTTCTCCATATTCTCGATCGCTCAGCAACCGGTACATCAAACGCTAACACCCCGGTTGCCGCATACGACTCAGTCTTCAGGCGTAAAACCCACTGCATTTATCTCATGCTGTGGGTGTAACTGTTAACGATTCGAAAGTCTATCGTCTAATCACCTGTGGTTATAGGAGGTTCGGGTGTTGCTGGGTTTTCACTTCGAATTTGCGCATGGCAACGACCGCTTTTGGGTAAAACAAAACCTCCCAGCTACTTGCGGAGCTGGGAGGTTTTTTTGGCTCCTCCAACTGGACTTGAACCAGTAACCCTTCGATTAACAGTCGAATGCTCTGCCAATTGAGCTATGGAGGAATGCAACGAGTAATACTTTAGCACTGGCCAAGTGCCGTTTTCAAATCGGAAGTTCCCGTTGCGGAGCATGCGTTCCCTGCCCCGAAATTCCGCCATTTTCCGGGCGAGACCGGATGCTTATCCACCAAGCAGCAGCAAACTACTTTCTGTGATCTGCCGCATATCTGGCCAAATCCAGCAGCTGCTGCGCTGATTGTTCCCATGAGTAGTGCCCGGCTCGTTCCACGGCGCGTTGCGAATACTGTCTCCAGGTAGCCTGCTCATCCAAAGTGCGTACTTGGTCCGCGAAGCCTTGTGCATCATCTGCCGAAGCGTACAGCGCGGCGTCATCCGCGACTTCCCTGAAAATCGGCATATCGGTGGCAATCACCGGAGTTCCCATGCTCATCGCTTCGACCAGGGGAAGCCCGTAGCCTTCTTCTCGCGAAAGGGTTACCAAGGCAGTGCATTCGCTGAGCAGCCGCTCGTATTCCTCATCGCTGACACCGCGGTGGAATACCACTGTGGATTGCGAGGGGATGAGCTTGGATAATTCAGCATGACGTTGCTCGTTGATCCCGCTTAGCAGGTGCAGCTCATAGTCCGGCAGGTGCGCCATGCCGCGGATGAGTGTCTCGACGTTCTTGTATTCCATGAAGGAACCCATATAGACCAAGGTCTTCTTGGGGCGCTTCGCTTGGTCTCGACGAGCAAAATTTCCGGTGGGGGCGTTGGACACCAGTCCAATATGCTTCTTGGTCAGTCGATGCCTGCGCATGAGATCGGCTGTGGTGTTGGAAACGGTAGCCACCGCGTCGGCACGATTCAGGAGCATCCGCTGCGGCCAGTAGACCTGATGGAACAAGAACCATCCAGCGCGAATCGGAGCAGGCAGGAACTTCGGTGCATGCGGATGCGAGTAGTAGATCAAATCATGCAAGGTCAGGACCAAGGGATATTTCCGCCCCAACGATCCGATGGTCTGCATGGGCGAGAACACGACATCAGGCTTGAGCTTGTTGATCTGCAGGGCGACGAATGGCTCGAGCACGCTCGTGGGCCCGGAAATTTTCAGATACGGAACGTCGGGGAGCATTGCCAGCTGCCTGGTGTCGTTGACCAGCATCGTGACCTCGGCAAGCTTGCTGGCGGCCTCGATCAACCCGGCGGTATACCGGCTAATGCCATCATGGTGGGTGATGCGGGTGTATCGAGCGTCGATAACGAGTTTCACGTGCGCGGTTGCCTTTACTTCGTGGTGCGTATGCTTTCCAGCCTAACGGCTTGCGGGGCCGCGCATCACTAGGTAGCTAATAACTGAGAGGGTTGCGGCAACGACCCAGGCAAGCAGTCCAGCGGTAATCCCCCACGCGCTGGCCAATGCGCCGCCCGCCAATCCGCCAACGGGTACTACTCCAAAGGTGAATAACCGGCGTGCGCTTAGGACCCGGCCCAGCAGCTGCTCCGGAACGATCTGCACAATCCAGGACGAGGCAGCAATATTGAAGAGCAGCACGACGATTCCCCATCCCAGCGCGAAAATTCCCAGCAGCACCATGGACCACATTTCGGTTGCATAAGCCGCGGCCAATACGCAGCCCGCCAAAACTGCCTGCATCGAACCGGTGTAGATCAGCAAGGTTGCCGGAGCGAATTTTCCAGCCAGCGTTCCTGCGATAGCAGCTCCAATTAGCCCGCCAATGCCACCCACCGAGGCGAAAAGGCCGTACCCGAATTCGCCAAAGCCGAGCTCGTTGATAATGAAGATCGCTTCCACCGATGACCCGATGGCCAGCCCCAAGTTGGAGAACATCACTGCAACGGTAATTGCCAAGAGCAGGCGGTGCCGGGCCAGATACCTGAAGCCAGCCAGGATGCCGCCCTGTTCGGTCGACGGCCCGGGGCGGCGGCCAGGGCCTGGCGACAGGCGAGAGGAACGCACCTGCAGCGCCATCAGCATTGCCAGCAGGCCCAGTGCCGTCGAGATGCTCAGCAGCGCTGGCGCTCCCCACAGCGCGAAGCCGGTTCCCGCCAAGGCCGGGACAATCACGGTCATTGACTGGTCCGCAGCTCCCAGCGAGGCGATCAGCTTGCTAATGCTCGCCGCTCGGACTTCAGGTTCATCTCCGATGAGCTGCGGAACGGCAGTGGTTTGGGACGTTTCGGAAAATACATTGCAGAAGCCGAGCATTGCGCACAACAGCATCCCCAGCGGGATCGTTAGTTCCTCGGCGAAGGACAGTGCCGCTAGGCACCCCAGCAGGAAAAGCTTGGACCCGAGACCGATGCGCAGGACCCGCAACGCGGAATACTTGTCGACCAAATGGCCCGCGGGGATGCTGGCGAGCACAAAGGAAAGGGAGCCAAGCGCATTGAGCACTCCCATCTGCATGGCAGTTGCGCCAAGGGTGCCCACGAACAGCAGATCAATCGTGATATCAGAAAGTGAGCGTCCTGCCGCGTCCGTTGCGTTCGACCCGAGGAGCAGACGCTGGGATCGCTGGACTTTTCCCTGGCTTGCCGTGGCCACTAGCCCTCCCTTGCTCTAACTGTTTGATCATACAGTTCTAGCTTGAAAGTGCAATCAAACGACTAGTGATAATTCCGGGACATTGGAAGTCGAGAAGTTCTCTCCACTTCAACCTCGCAGGGGTCCAACTTCATCCCCGCTCAGATGCAGGTCAGCGGCTAACTTATCACAGCCGGGCGCCACCCGCAGGAAAATGTAGAAACTTTTCTCCTGGCGGAGAGAGTGAATTACTCGGCTTGCATTAACTAATTGAAGTGTGTTGTTAATAGATTCTTGTTAGGTGAGCCTGACCAACTATTGATTGTCTCTATCTGAGGAGCATGCTTTTGGGTGCCTCACTGCCTACCCTGCAAATGCCTGATCTACCACTGCCGATCTACGATGATTCGTTGCTCTGCGCAGACACCGCCCGTGTCTACGAAAATGAGTCGCGTGAAGCCATTTCACGCGTGGCCCACCGGTTGGCATCGGTGAACGCGCCGACGACCGGACCGACTCCGCAGCAGTTGCAGGAACGCATCGACCTGGTCGACCTGCATAGTCCATTGGGTTCAACCCAGGACTCGTTCACCGAGCTGAATGAGTTGTATTTCAACGACGCGGTCTACTTCCACGATCCGAAGTACGCGGCGCACTTGAACTGCCCTGTCGTGATCCCTGCGGTGGTCGCCGAGAACTTCGTCACGAGCATCAACACCTCGATGGACACTTTTGACCAGAGCGCTGGAGCAACACTGATCGAGCGCAAGCTCATCGATTTCACCGCCGATCTGATCGGCTTCGGGACCGGACAGGCCGACGGAATCTTTACCTCTGGCGGAACTCAATCCAACCTTCAGGCCATGCTGATCGCACGAAACACCGCTACCGCAAAGCTGCGGGGCACCTTGCCTGAACGGCTGGCTAATCTGCGGATCTATTGCTCGGAAGATGCGCACTTCTCGATTCGCAACGCCGCGATGCTCCTTGGCCTGGGCTACGACGCGGCCGTGGCGATCCCTACAGACGCCCAGCACCGCATGGATGCGCATGCATTGCGCGTGCGCCTGGACGCAGACCTCGCCGCCGGATTGGTGCCCATGGCCATCTCCGCCACCAGCGGGAATACCGACTTCGGGGCCATCGATCCGTTGCCCCAGCTAAGTGCTATCGCCACAGAAGTAGGCGCGTGGTTCCATGTGGATGCCGCATACGGTTGCGGCCTGCTCGTCTCCAACTCCCACCGCCACCGGTTGGACGGCATTGAATTGGCCGACTCGGTCACCGTGGATTACCACAAGTCCTTCTTCCAGCCCATCGGCTCCAGCGCCTTGGTGGTCCGCTCGGCAGCCTCCTTGGAATCCATCGCCCACTATGCCGAGTACCTGAACCCGCGTGCGGAGGCCGAGTCCACCCCCAACCAGGTCTCGAAGTCCCTGCAGACCACACGGCGCTTCGATGCGCTGAAGCTGTGGGTCACGTTGCGCTCTTTGGGGGCCAGCCGTTTGGGTGCCATGTTCGACCAGGTCATCGCCTTGGCAGAGGACGCTCAACAGGAAGTTGCCATGCGCGCCCAGCTTCGGATGGCAGCCGACGTGCAGCTGAGCACGCTGGTCTTCTCCTTTGAAGATCCACAGCACCCACTGGAACTGGACGAGCACAATGCCCTGGCCAACCAGATCCGCCAACGCCTCTATGCCAGCGGCGAAGCGATGATCGCCGCCACCACGGTCAAAGGCAAACGCCTGCTGAAACTGACGCTGCTCAATCCGAATACGACCCTGGCCGATATCAGCGAGATCCTCGACGCTATCTGCCGGATTGGTTCCGGACTGCTGGCCGAACGCACCCTTGGAGAGAAGAAATGATTGAACCTACCGAGCACTTTGACGTCATCGCTATTGGCGCTGGCCCTTTCAATCTGGGTTTTGCCGCCTTGGCCGATGGATTGGATGATCTGCACGTTGCAGTTCTGGAAGCCGGAGAGAAGTTCGTCTGGCACCCTGGCATGATGCTTCCCGGAACCCATCTCCAGGTTCCCTTCATGGCAGATCTGGTGACCATGGCGGACCCGACCAGCAAGCATTCGTTCTTGAACTATCTCAAGGAAAAACAGCGGCTTTACCCGTTCTATATCCGCGAAGACTTCTACGCGCTGCGCGAGGAGTATTCCAACTACCTGGCGTGGGCCGCAGAAAATATTCAAAGCGTACGATTCGGGCACCGGGTGCTCGAAGCCGAATACCACGACGGGGTCTACCGGTTGTCGGTGCTCACTGCCGCAGGACTGACCCGCTTCACAGCAGACAAGTTGGTGCTAGGCACCGGATCCCAGCCTTATCTGCCGCCGGTTCTCACCACGGAAGCACAAGCCACCGGCAACGTGGTGCACTCAAGCGACTACGCCTTCCACCGCGAGAAACTCCTATCTTCCCGGACCGCAGGTTCCGGCCCGCAAGTAACTGCTGTGCTCGGCAGCGGCCAGAGCGCCGCAGAAATCTTCTTGGATCTTCTGCGCAGCTTGCCAGAAGAGGATCATCTGGTGTGGGCAACGCGTTCAGAACGCTACTTCCCGCTGGAATACACCAAGCTCACTTTGGAGATGACATCTCCGGAATACATCGACCACTTCCATGCCCTGCCCATGGATCAGCGGGATGTCCTGTCAGCAGAGCAAAAGGGGCTCTACAAGGGGATCAACGCGGACTTGATCAACGAAATCCACGAGGAGCTCTACCAGCGAAGCGTCAATGGCTCAGCGAATGTGCACCTGCGTACCGGCTGCGCGGCCACGAGCATCGGCGCTGACACGGATCACCTGGCCATCAGCTTGCGCCATGAACGCACCGGTGAAGACCTGGAATTCCTCGCCGACCACCTTGTCATGGCAACCGGCTACCGCGCAGGCACTCCGGACTTCTTGCAAGGCATCAGCCAACGCATCGATTACCTTCCCGATGGCCGCTTCAATGTAGATCGCGAATATTCCATCGGGTTGGACCAGGACATCTTCGTGCAGAACGCTGAACTGCACACCCACGGCTTCACCGCTCCGGATCTGGGCATGGGAGCCTACCGCAATTCAGTAATTATCAACCGCTTGGCTGGACGCGAGGTCTACCCGGTCGAGCGACGGATCGCTTTCCAGCGATTCGGCGCCGCTGAACTCAGCGGCTTGCCCACTTCCGCCACTGCCAGCGCACGAGCCTAAGGAACTTCCGATGACCAACTACACTTTCCGTTCCGTGACGTTGCCCGGGGATACTGCGCTGCTGCATTCGTGGATTGCCACCGCGCATGCCTCCTTCTGGGGCATGGCCAACGCAACCGAAAAGGAAATCGAAGCAGAATACCGCACATTGCTTGGCACCCCAGGCTACGAAGTCCTCTTCGGCATTGATGCATCAGGGGACGAGAAATTCCTTGTCGAGCTCTACGACCCAGCAGCATCGCCACTGGCCGATGCATACAACTGCGTCCGCGGCGACCGTGGACTGCACTTCCTGGCTCCGGCAGCCACCGAGCCGCAGCCTGGGTTCACCCTCGACGCTCTCTCCTCGGCCATGGTCCAGGCTTTCGCCCTGCCCGGAACCGAACGAATCATCGTGGAACCTGACCTGCGCAACAAAGCCATCCATGCCCTGAATGCCCGCGTTGGCTTCAGCCCGGTACGTCCAGTGGAGCTTTCCGAGGCAGACGGCTCAATCAAGCAGGCACTGCTGTCCATCTGCACTCGCCAGGATTTCGAAACCGCTACCGGCCGCGGCTTGGAATCCTCATTCCTCTCCCCTGCACGTTGGGACATCGCCAACCGCCATGTCTTGGCCAAGGCCCTGGGCGAATTTTCGCATGAGCGCCTCCTGGAGCCTGCCGGCCATGGAGAAAACCGCTACTCAGTCCAGAAGGATGCCCACCGCTACAGCTTCAGCGCCCAGCGGTACCAGCTGAACCACTGGTTGGTTTCACCGCAGTCCGTGGAACACCACCACTTCGTTGACGGCAGCTGGCAGCAGGCAGAGGTAGACGCCATTGAGTTCATCACCCACTTCTGCCAGGAACTCACGCTTTCCCCGGTGCAGCTGCCCACCTACCTTGAAGAGCTCTCATCCACGCTGGCCAGCCACTGCTACAAGCAGGTTCATGCAACCCATAATTCAGCACAGCTGGCCCGGTTCGACGGCACAGCCGCACAGTCCTTCCAGCTCATCGAATCTTCCATGACCGAGGGCCACCCGTGCTTCATAGCCAACAACGGAAGAATGGGCATCGGGCGCACCGACTACCTGAGGTACGCCCCCGAAACCGGTTCCGCCCTGCACCTTGGCTGGGCTGCCGCCCACAAGTCCCGAGCACAATTCGACGCCGTGGATTCGCTGGATTACGAAGGGCTGCTGGCCGCCGAGCTGGATCCAGCCGAGCGCCAGCGCTTGGATGCGGCCCTGGAGGCCTCCTTGTTCGGCACCGGCTATGCGGCCGGGGACTACATCTTCATTCCGGTGCACCCTTGGCAATGGGAGAACCGCCTGTCGATCACGTTCGCCAATGATATTGCCCGCAAGCAATTGATCTGGCTGGGCACCAGCGTTGACGAGTACCAGGCGCAGCAGTCGATCCGCACCTTCTTCAACCTGTCCAACCCGGAACGACACTACGTCAAGACGGCAATGTCGATCTTGAATATGGGGTTCATGCGCGGGCTCAGTGCCGAGTACATGAAGGTGACTCCCGCGATCAACCAGTGGTTGGGCGAGCTGTTCGCAAAGGACCCGGTGCTCTCGATCCAGCCGGTCGCCCTGCTGCGTGAAATTGCGGCCGTAGGCTACCGCAACCCGCAGTTCGAAGCAGCCACCGGCAAGAGCGATCCGCAGCGGAAGATGCTGGCTGCGCTGTGGCGGGAGTCCCCGATCAGCCTGCTGGGCCCGGAAGAAAAGTTGGCTACGATGGCCAGCCTATTGCATGTCGATGCGTCCGGCAGGTCCTTTGCCGGCGCCCTCATTCGCCGCAGCGGGCTAGCACCGGCCGACTGGCTAAGCCGTTACCTCGATGCCTACCTCATTCCGCTGGTGCATTGCCTGGCTGCCTATGATTTGGTGTTCATGCCGCATGGCGAAAACGTGATCATGGTGCTTGAGAACGGTGCTGTGAAGAAGGTCCTGCTCAAGGATCTGGGCGAAGAGATTGCCGTGCTCTCGGACCGGGTGGAACTCCCGGAGGAGATTCGCCGGGTACGCACCGGTGGAGATCCGGTATTGTCGGTCTTCACGGATGTCTTTGATTCGTTCTTCCGCTTCCTCGCGCCGCTGCTGGATGCCGAAGAACTGCTTTCCGAAGCAGATTTCTGGAAGACCGTAGTTCAACGGCTGCTGGATTATCGCGGGCAGCATCCGCAGTTCGCTGAACGCTTTGATCAACTGGGACTTTTCGCGCAGAGCTTCCCGCTGTCGTGCTTGAACCGCCTGCAGTTGCGCAACAACCAGCAGATGCTGGATCTCGCCGACCAGTCCGGAGGCCTGCTCTACGCAGGCGATCTGGAGAACCCGCTGGCCACCGCCCTCATTCCCGCTGGCTGATTTGCCGGCTTCCCCAGCATCGCACCGTACAGTCATCGTGCGGCGCGATGCTTGCTATTTCCGCGGCTGTGCCGTGATCCTGCGTGCCAGCTCGCCGACCCCTGCGCCCTGAAGCCGCGGGAGGACCTGTTCCCTTCCGGCCATCGCCAGGACCAGATCCAGCAGTTCGCCACGCACCTCGGGACCGTTCCCGCAACTGAAAGCGTCGTCCGCCGCCGACATCCGCAAGCCCTTGACCAGGGTGCTGCTATTGACTGCGAAGTCCTTGGAGGCGAAGAATCCTGCCACCGCTCGCAGTGCCGTGGGTTCAGGCCGCAGGATCAGATCGAGTGCCTGGGCGATGTCCTGCCCGTGCACTACCACTTCGCCCAGCAAACCGGTCACCGATTTCAGCGGGGCAATGGATTTGCTGGCAGAACGATTGAAATTATCCAGCGTTTGCCGGGCGCCGTCCCCGAGCTGCAGGCGCAGCAGCCGCTCGTTGTGCCGGTCGGCATTGAATCCGGAACGAGCCATATTCACCAGCCAGCGGGCGGTCGAGGTGGATCCGGCGGCCGCCAGATGCGCCGCCACATCGCGGATCTGCCAGTTCGCGCAGAGCGATGGGGCGTTCCACTGCTCCGGAGCCAAGCTGCCCAGCAATCCTGTCAACCGCGCACGCTCGGCATGGACCAGCTCCCAATGCCATCTCGCATCCTTCATGGCGCCTCATCTCCATAGATCCAGTACCGGCTCAGCTTCCAGGAGCATACCGGATTTCCGGTTGCGCCATCTTGCCACTGGTCAAATGGCGGTTCTCCAAAGCTCCGAAAAATATCTGGAAAATCTTGGTACTAAGTATTGCTAAATACCACTACTTAGTTCTACTATCTACTTGTACTCAATGACACTAAGTAGAGAGGGGTGCACCATGGCCACACAGATGACCGAGATGCTCAAAGGCACCTTGGAAGGGATCGTCCTGGCGATCCTGGCCGAACGCCCGGCCTACGGATACGAGATCACCACGGAACTGCGCGAACGCGGCTTCACCGATCTGGCCGAGGGAACGATCTACGCGCTGCTGGTGCGCATCGAGCAGAAAGGCCTCGTCTCGGTGGAGAAAGTCCCGTCCGAAAAAGGGCCTCCCCGCAAGGTCTTCACCCTCAACCCCAGCGGCAAGCAGCAGCTCGACGACTTCTGGACCATCTGGAACCTGCTCGTCTCCCGCATCAACAACCTCCCCCACCCGAGCACCCCGCAGAAAGGGCACTGATCATGGTCGCCAAATGGATTGAAGCTTTCACCGGCTCACTGGAGCAGAAGAAGCAGTACAAGCAGAGCATGGCACGCCTCAAGGCCCTGCCCCAGCCCTATGCCAAGGCCGCTGCAGGAGTGCAGCGCTACCTGCTGAACCAGAGCGGGGTCACCGACGCCGAAACGATGATCTCCATGTATTCGGACCTGGCCGACCTCTTCGAAGGAGCAGCCGCCAACGGCACCGCGCTGCGCGAACTGCTTGGCCAGGATCCGGCGGAATTCGCCGATGACTTCGCCCAGGCCTACGGGGGCAAGCGCTGGACCGACAAGGAACGCACCCGCCTGGCCGACACCATTTCCGAAGCAGAGAACGAATCGAAGGAGCAATGACATGAATACCGCATTGGCCCCGGAACCGGCCATCGAGGTCACCGGACTGGCCAAGTCATTCAAGAAGCTGCCCGTGCTGCGCGGACTGGACTTCACCGTGCAGCCCGGCAGCATCTTCGCCTTGCTCGGTTCCAATGGCGCCGGCAAGACGACGCTGGTGCGGATCCTGGCCACCCTCCTTCCCGCCGATGCGGGAACCGCCCGGGTCTGCGGAGCTGCAGTGCGCGAGAACCCGGTCCAGGTCCGCCGGTCGCTGGGCCTGACCGGGCAATTCGCCGCAGTGGACGAGGTCCTGACCGGGCGCGAAAACTTGCTGCTGATCGCGCGGCTGCTCCGCTTGGAGAATCCGCGGTCCATCGCCAACGGCTTGCTGGAGCGCTTCAACCTCTGCGACGCAGCGGACCGGCCCGCAGGAACCTACTCCGGCGGGATGCGCAGGCGCCTTGATATCGCCATGGGACTGGCCGGCAACCCGCCGGTGCTCCTGCTCGATGAGCCGACCACGGGACTGGATCCCCAATCGCGCCGCGAGACCTGGCAGGTGATCCGCGACTTGGCCGAGTCCGGCACCACGATCCTGCTCACCACCCAGTACCTGGATGAAGCAGAGCACCTGGCCGATCAAATCGCCATCCTCCACGAGGGCACCATCATCCACCAGGGCACGCTGGCCGAACTCCAGGCCCTGCTGCCGCCGGCCACCACCGAGCTGGTGGCCAAGCGGCCGAGCCTGGAGGAGATCTTCCTGGAACTGATCGGCCACCACCAGCGAACCGAAGGGAGCAAGCCATGAGCATCGCGGCACTGCGGGAAACCAGAATCCTCACCGGGCGCTCGATGCGCCACGTTGTCCGCAGCCCCGACACCATCATCACCACGGCCATCACCCCGGTGGCCATGATGCTGCTGTTCACCTACGTTTTCGGCGGGGCTATCGGCACCAGCGCCACCAGCGCCACCGGGCCGTATATCAACTACCTGCTGCCCGGGATCCTGGTCATCACCATCGCCTCCGGGGTCGCCTACACCTCCTACCGGCTGTTCCTGGACCTGCGCGATGGGCTGGTGCAGCGCCTGCGCTCCATGCCGATCTCCCGCTCCAGCGTGCTCTGGAGCCATGTGGCGACCTCGTTGGCGGCGAACCTCCTGTCCCTGGCGCTGGTACTGGGGGTCGCCCTGGCCATGGGCTTCCGCTCCTCCGCCTCCATGGCAGCGTGGATCGCCGTGCTCGCGCTGCTGTGCCTGGTGACCCTAAGCCTGACCTGGGTA
This sequence comes from Glutamicibacter sp. NPDC087661, assembly GCF_044743275.1. Classification (NCBI taxonomy): domain Bacteria; kingdom Bacillati; phylum Actinomycetota; class Actinomycetes; order Micrococcales; family Micrococcaceae; genus Glutamicibacter; species Glutamicibacter sp. NPDC087661. Next base: position 151,956 of record NZ_JBIUWE010000005.1, on the reverse strand, counting down.
GCGGTGCTTGCCGGCTTGAGCGCGAAATCGGTGGATGGCGCCAGCGCCTTCAGCTACCCGCTGATCTTCCTGCCCTTCATCTCCTCGGCGTTCGTTCCCACCGAGTCAATGCCCGGGCCGGTGGCCTGGTTCGCCGAGCACCAGCCGATCACTGCTATCGTCGATTCGCTGCGCGCCCTGCTGTCGCAAGAACCCGTGGGTTCCGAGCTCTGGATCGCCCTGGCCTGGCTGGCAGGCATCTTGATCCTGGCTTGGGCGCTGGCCACGCGGATCTACCGGAGCAAGACCTCCAGCTGAGCGGCGGGCGCTCCGCACGGGACGCGCGCCGTCTGCAACTGCTGTGGAAAGCAGAGCAAGCCCCCGACTTGAACATTGTTCAAGTCGGGGGCTTTTCGTGTACATTGGTGCCAGCAATTGAACACCGTTCAAGAATGGCTGCACCTTGGCAGGCAGTCATCCAACCAGGCGAAGGAACCCATGAGCATCCCCGCGCAGCGCACCGACACCGCAGATTTCACCGAGCTGGCCGCACGCATCTCCGCTGGCCACCAGCTCACCGCAGCAGAGGCCCTCGGGCTGCTGGCCACCAGCGACGCGCAGACTTCGCGGCTGGTCAGCGCGGCCGGGGTGCTGCGGCGCAAGCATTTCGGCAACACCGTGAAGGTCAACTACCTGGTCAACCTGAAGTCCGGCTTGTGCCCCGAGGACTGCACCTACTGTTCCCAGCGTCTGGGCTCCAAGGCCGAAATCCTGAAATACACCTGGCTCAAGCCCGGCGAAGCGGTGCGCCAGGCAGGTTTGGGCATCGCCGGCGGCGCCTCGCGGGTCTGCATGGTCGCCTCCGGCAAGGGACCCACGGACCGCGATGTGGAACGCGTCGCGGACATGATCGGCGCATTGAAGGAAGCGCATCCGCAGGTCGAGGTCTGCGCCTGCATCGGCATCCTGAAGCAGGGGCAGGCCCAGCGGCTCAAGGAGGCCGGCGCCGACGCCTACAACCACAACCTGAATACGGCCGAGTCCCTCTACCCGGAAATCTGCAGCACCCACAGCTTCGCCGAGCGCGTCTCCACCGTCCAGCAGTCCAGGTCAGCCGGCCTCTCCCCCTGCTCGGGGCTCATCGTTGGACTGGGCGAAACGCCCGAGCAGCTGGTCGAGGCGATCTTCGCCTTGCGCGCACTGGAGGCCGATTCCATTCCGGTGAACTTCTTGATGCCTTTCGACGGCACTCCGCTGGAAGGCACCTGGAACCTGACCCCGCGCGCCTGCCTGCGGATCCTGGCCGTAGTGCGGCTAGCCTGCCCGGACAAGGAAATCCGGATGGCCGGCGGACGCGAAATGCACCTGCGTTCCTTGCAGGCCAATGCCCTGGAAGTGGCCAATTCGCTGTTTCTCGGCGACTATCTGACCAGCGAAGGGCAGGATGCGAAAGCCGACCTGGCGATGATTGCCGACGCGGGGTTCGTGGTGCTGGGCCAAGAAGGCCAGGACCCGGCGCAGCTGGCCAGGACGCTGCGCGAAGCCGCCGGCCATGCTTCGCGCCAGCCGGAGGATGCGGGCAACGCCGGGGCCAGCGGGTGCAGCGGATCGTGCTGCACCTCCGTTGCTTCCCCGGCCTGCGGCAGCGCCTCCTCGGGCTGCGGCACCGGCACGGCCGAACCGGTGCTCCGCCGCCGCGGCGCCGGGACCGGGGAAAGCCCGAACGCCTGATCGCCGCCATGCCGGCCTCTGCCTATGCCGAGAGGTCGGTGGGCAGGGTGAGAATCTCCGCGCCAGTTTCCGTGATGGCAATGGTGTGCTCGGTGTGCGCCGTGCGGCAGCCGGTGGCGCTGCGCAGGGTCCAGCCATCGCGGTCGGTCACCAGCTTGCTGGTATCGGCCATGACCCACGGTTCGATGGCCAGCAGAAGACCGGGACGCAGCGTGTACCCGCGTCCGCGGCGGCCATCGTTGGAAACGTGAGGATCCTGATGCATGGTGCTGCCGATGCCGTGGCCGCCGAATTCCATGTTGACCTTGTACCCTTCGGCGGTCAGCACCGATCCGATGGCGAAGGACAGGTCGCCGATCTTGGCTCCGGGACGCGCCTCGGCGATAGCCGCAGCCAGGGCGCGCTGCGTGGTCTCGATCATCTTCAGGTCTTCTGCACGCGCAGCCGTGCCGACAATGAAGCTGATCGCCGCGTCGGAGGCGATGCCTTTCAAGGTGACGGCCAGATCCAGGGTGAGCAAGTCGCCATCGGCCAGCTGGTAGTCGCGAGGCAGTCCATGGAGCACCGCATCGTTGACTCCCGTGCAGATGTAATGGCCGAAGGGGCCGCTGCCGAAGGACGGGGCGTAGTCGAGGTAGCAGGAGACCGCGCCGGCCTCCTCGATCATTTCCTTGGTCCAGGCGTCGATTTCCAAGAGATTGGTGCCGACCTGCACGCGGTGCTTGAGCGTATTGAGGATGTTTCCGACAAGGCGTCCGGTCTCGCGGGCGCGCTCTACTTCGCTGGCTGTGAGAATCTCGATCATTCCAATTACTATACCGGTATTTTAATACCGGTATAATGGTCTCATTATGGTCAGACTGCCGCTTACCGCCCGGGAAATCGAACAGGGCAAGAACCTCGGCGCGCTGCTTCGGCAGGCACGCGGCGAACGAACAATCCTCGACGTCGCGATCCAAGCCGGCCTCTCCCCCGAAACCCTGCGGAAAATCGAAACCGGCCGCGTCGCCACTCCCGCTTTTTCCACCATCGCCGCTGTCGCGGCCGCGCTGAGCCTATCGCTCGATGAGATCTGGTCAACCATCAACTCGCAGAATACCTGCGGCTCTCCAGCGCTTCACCCCTCACAGCTATCGCACCGCTAATTCGCAGGGCCTGATCCCTTCTGCATGTACATGTTGACGCGTACATAACTAGTATGTACACTTTTTTGCGTACATGCACGCCTTTCGGAGTTAAGGAAATGAACGTGGCAAGCCGCCTCACTCGACCTCTAACCATTCCCTCCGAAGAGGAAATGGACCTATTCGAAATCATGGCCGCTCTGGCCGATCCGGTCAGGCGCGCCATCATCGCTCACATTGGCGCAACCCCCGGTGGCGCGTGCAGCAGCTCGGACTTTGGTGTCTCAAAGTCGGCACTCACCCGGCACTGGCGCATCCTCAGGGAATCCGGCTTGATCAGGCAAGAGGTTGATGGCACCCGGCACCGCAACTGGTTGCGCACCGAAGAACTGGATCATCGATTCCCTGGACTCATGGATACGGTTCGCCAGGAACTTGCCCGCACCACATAAAATTCTTCACCCTTAGATACCTCATCGACCACAAGATAAGAATTCGGAGCAACCCATGAGCACAACCAAGATCGGGATTATCGGTAGCGGAAATATCGGCCAGGCCATTGCTCGCCTAGCTGTGGCCGCTGGCGCCACCGTGGCCATCGCGAACTCACGCGGCACCGCCTCGCTCGCCGACGTGGTGGAAGAACTCGGCGACAACGCGCACGCGGCAACCGTTGCTGAAGCCGCTGAATATGGCGATATCGTCGTGTTGGCCATCCCGCTGTCGGCTTATTCGGACCTTCCAACCCAGGTGCTTGCCAACAAGACGGTCCTATCCACCGGCAACTACTACCCATCCCGCGACGGGCGCATAGAAGTTCTCGATTCCTTGAAGTCCACTACTGCGCAATTGGAAGCATCGCTCCTTCCCGGCGCCCGCATCACCAAAGCCTTCAACAACATCGTGGCGCATCACATCCCGCTTCTGGTCAATTCAGCTCCGAGGACCGCGTTGCCAATATATGGCGATGACCTTGCTGCCAAGACCGAAGTGCTGGAACTTGTCCAAGCGTTGGGCTTCGACACGGTCAATGCCGGAACCTTGGCTGATTCGTGGCGCGCCGAGCCCGAATCCGGTGGCTACACTCACGTCTACGCCCAAGATCCCGCTAATTTCTACTCCGCGCACCTTGCCGATCGCGGTCAGCCAGTGACTATCGCGCAGCTCGAAGAGGCGCTCGCCACTGCGCATCGAGCCGGCGTCGCCGCCCGCCAGTTCTAGCAGACCACGAGGCTAGGACTGGAATAACCATTCGAGACTACTTGTTGCCTCAAGCATGAAGAACATCGGATTCTTGTCCTTCGGCCACTGGACCGACCACCCGCAATCAGGCACCCGCACCGCCTCCGATGCCCTGCTGCAGGCCATCGATCTGGCGGTCGCCGCCGAGGAGCTCGGCGCGGACGGCGCCTATTTCCGCGTGCACCACTTCGCCCAGCAATACGCCTCCCCGTTCCCGCTGCTGGCTGCCATCGGCGCGCGAACCAGCCGCATCGAGATCGGTACCGGCGTCATCGACATGCGCTACGAGAACCCGCTGTACATGGCTGAGGATGCAGGCTCCGCCGACCTGATTTCCAATCGCCGCCTGCAGCTGGGCATCAGCCGTGGTTCGCCCGAGCAGGTCATTGACGGCTGGCGCCACTTCGGCTTCGAGCCGCGCGAGGGCGAATCGGATGCCGATATGGGCCGCCGGCATACCGAGCGCCTGCTCGAGGTGCTTTCCGGGGAAGGCTTCGCCGAGCCTAGCCCGAACCCGATGTTCCCCAATCCCCCGGGCCTGCTGCGCATCGAGCCGCATTCGGACACCTTGCGCGAACGCATCTGGTGGGGTTCCGGATCCAATGCCACTGCAGTGTGGGCCGCGAAGCTGGGCATGAACCTGCAGAGCTCCACGCTCAAGGACGATGAATCGGGCAAGCCCTTCCACGTCCAGCAGGCCGAGCAGATCCAGCTCTACCGCGACGCCTGGAAGGAAGCCGGCCACTCACGCGAACCGCGCGTCTCGGTGAGCCGCAGCATCTTCGCACTGACCGATGAGCGCGACTGGCAGTACTTCGGCCGTGACCGCTACAGCTCGGACCAGATCGGCAACATCGATGAGAAGACCCGTGCGGTCTTCGGCAAGTCCTATGCCGGGGAACCAGATGAACTGGCCAAGAAGCTGGCCGAAGACGAAGCCATCGCCGCGGCGGATACGCTCCTTCTCACCGTTCCAAACCAGTTGGGCGTGGACTACAACGCCCACGTCATCGAATCAGTGCTCAAGCACGTGGCCCCGCTGATGGGCTGGCGCTGAACCGGCTCATTCGTTACGCGGATCCCTTCCCCATTTATTCCATTGAGACCCACGCCACTAGGGTAGATCAAAAGACTTAGACATTTGCACGCAGAATCAGGGAGCAACTCATGAGCAAGCCATTGAACGTCGCCTTCATCAAGGCCAGCTGGCATGCGGATATCGTCGACCAGGCCCTGGCCGGCTTCAAGGCCGAGATGGATTCTTCCGGGCAGGAATACACCATCAATGTCGTCAGCGTACCCGGCGCCTACGAAATGCCGTTGCAGGCCCAGCGCCTGGCGAAGACCGGCAAGTACGATGCAGTGGTAGCCGCAGCCCTCGTGGTTGACGGCGGCATCTACCGCCACGACTTCGTTGCCCAGGCGGTAGTGGACGGCTTGATGCGGGTCCAGCTGGATACCGATGTACCTACTTTCTCGGTCAGCCTGACCCCGCACCACTTCCACTCGAATGATGAGCACCAGGGCTTCTACTTCGAGCATTTCCTGAAGAAGGGCGCCGAGGCGGCACGCGCGGTTCAGGCCGTGGCGGCTATCGAGCTCTAGGGAATACGCGAAAAACAGGCGTGCTGCCTTGAACGCCGTTGTCAACGGTCAAGGCAGCACGCCTGTTCCTATTCAGGGCGCGACCGCTGGCTGCTACCAAGCCTCGCGCGGGCTGAGCCGGGCTGCTGCCATTGATGCACCCAGGATGATGGTGCGCATGAAGCGTTCGGCCGCTTCGATCAGCAGCCGCTCCCCGTCATCCACTGCTTCTTGCAGCGTCATCGGGATGGGCATGATCGAGGCAATGGCGTCAATTCCGATATCGTGCACGTCTCGGCAGCCGCGGCCCAGAGTTCCTGCCAGGGCCACTACCGGCACCCCATGCAGCGCCGCGCGCCGTGCTACCTCCGCCGGCACCTTGCCCTTGGGCGTCTGGAAGTCGATGGCGCCTTCTGCGGTGATGACCAGATCCGCTCCGCGCAGCATCGAGTCCAGATCGATGCCGGCCAAGCCCGAGTCCAGGATCGCCTCGAAACGAGGCAAGAGCACCGCCCCCACCGCCGCCAAGCCAGCGCCCAGCCCGCCCGAAGCACCCGTCCCCGGGGCCAAAGCGAAATCCGTGGAGCGCGAGGACTCCAGCGCATCGCGGCGCAGGATCGAGGCCCAGCGTTCGAAACCTGCTGACATGATTTCGACCTGTTCCGGAGTTGCCCCCTTCTGCGGACCGAAAACGCGGGCCACTCCGCGCGGGCCGGTCAGCACATTGTGCGGGTTCAGCGCCATGGTGATCCGGACATTCCCGGCAGCCAGGGCCGGGTGCAGGCCGGACAGATCCAACCGGTCCACCGATCCGAGGTAGTTGCCGCCGGCCTTGACCTCATGGCCGCTGGCATCAAGGATTCGTGCACCCAGCGCCTGCAATGCCCCCATGCCTCCATCCGAGGTACCCGAGTCGCCGCAGCCCACGAGGATCTTGGAGGCCCCGGCATCAATGGCGGCCGCGATCAGCTCGCCCACACCGTAGCTGGTGGTGGTTCCCGGATCCCGCTGGTCGCGGGGAACCAGCCGCAGGCCCGCAGCGGCGGCCATTTCGACGACTGCCGTTCCGGCCGCTTCGCCACCGAGCATGGCGTAGTGGGACTCGACTTGCTGGCCGACCGGACCGGTGACTGCCATTGGCACCAGGTGGCCGCCGGTAGCGCACGCCAGGGTTTCTGCGGTGCCTTCGCCGCCATCGGCGATGGGCACTGCCTTGACCGTGGCTCCGGGCAAGGCCCGGCGAACCCCGGCGCCGATGGCCGCCGCGACTGCCGCCGCGTCGAGGGATTCCTTGAATCCGGAAGGGGCTACCAGGATGCGTTGTGGAAGTGCGTGTGCCATGATTCGTTGTCCTTTTCAGTGAGGATGAATGCGATGAGATGTGAAGCTATGAGGTGGTTCAGAGGAACAGCGGCAGTCCCATGGCCGGCCAGATCCAGAAGGCGAAGACCAGGACCAGCAGGACCATGAGCGGTCCGAGCACCGCGCTCAGGCGCAGCAGGTCTGCCGGCTTATAGGTTTCGATGCCCTCGATCTCGGAGAACAGGTTCACCGGCTTCGCGCTGCTGGTCAGGGTGTGGCAGAAACCGGCGGCGGCGGTGGAAGCCAGGGCAATGGCTACCGCGTTGACCCCGACGCCCGGGGCCAGCGAGACCACCAGCGGAATCAGCACCGCTGAGCGGGCCGAACGGGACTGGATGACCAGATGCGCCGCGGCAGAGACCACCACCACGAGGACGGTGAAGACCCAGGGTGCGGCAGCGCCGAGCTGCTCGACAGGGCCAAGCACCTTGCGGGCCAGCCATTCGGCGGCTCCGCTTCCGGCGAGCGCCGTGCCCAGGGTGAGGGTCGCGGCCATGAAGATGAGCATCGACCACGGCACCGCCTTCAATGCCTTGGCCAGGCCTACAGAGCCGTATCCCGGGCTGGCTACTAGCAATGAACCAAGCAGGGCCACGATGGCGGGATGGAGCTGGTGCAGGGGCTCGGTGCACCAGAGCACCACCACGGCCGAGACCAGCAGCGCTGCCCTGGATTGCCCCACCGTGAGCGGGCCCGAGAGCGGCACCGGCGAATACTGCTGCAGCCGCTCGATGCCCACCGCCAGCGGTTCTGCGCGGTCCCCCTTGCGGGTGAACATCCACAGCACCAGTTCGGCGCACAGATGGGAGGAAACGAAAGCCAGCGGCAATCCGTAGACCAGCCAGCCGGCGAAGGAGAATCCTTCATGGCCCGCGGTGGCGAGGATCTGGCTGGTGATCAGGTGCGCTCCGGCTCCCAGATAGGATGCCACGGCCGAAAGCAGGATAACCGAGGGGAAAACCAGGGACAGGGCCAGGACGATGCGGCGGCGATCCGCCAGCGCCTTGGCCAGGGCAATGAAGACCGGAATGGCCAGGGCCGCGCGCCCGGAAGTGGACGGCACCGCGAATGCGGTAGCCACCAGCACGCCGGTAGTCAGGTGGATCAGCTGCCGCGGGGTGTTCGCCCCTGCGGCTATCCATGCTGCGGCGCGGGTAGCCAGTCCCGTGGCGGTGATCCCCGCCGCGATCACGAAGGCGGCCAGCAAGAGCCAAATGGTGTCTTCTCCCAGCGAGGAGAACAGGTCGGCTTCGGGCAGCACGCCCATGAGCACCAGCACCACTGCTGCGCCCAAGGCGATAAAGGTATCGCCTACTGGCGAGAAGACCCAGAGCCAGATGGCCAAGGCGAAGACCGCCAGGGTCAGGGCCCCTTGGGCTGGCAATGCCCGCACTGTCCCCGCATCTGGGCCGAAGGCTCCGTAGGCGCACCAGCCGAGAAAGGCCAGCAAGACCAGTGCGGCGATGATTCGCGCTGCGTTCTGCTTGCTCCACCGGTTTCGTGCAGCACCGGCGTTGCCCTGTTCCGCGGCTTGGTCCGTGGACCGCTGGGCGGTGTAGCGGAATCCCGAGCGTGGCGCGGTTGGCTTGATGCTCATGACTCACCGCCCAGGCTGCTGGCCATGGATTGGGCGAATTCTTCTTCGCAGCGGATGCCTTGTCCGGCATCAGCTTGCGGGAGGGAAAATCCGAAACTGGTTCCGTTGCCGTTTCCGGATTCCACCCAGGCCGTGCCGCCGTGGGCTTGCGCGACCGCTTTCACCACGGCCAAGCCCAAGCCCATGCCGGATCCCTGCTGGCCGGCTTCCGGGGCACTGCGATAGTTTTCCAGCAGGGCACGGGCCTGGTCCGGGTCCAACGCCGGTCCATCGTTGGCAACCCAGAAGCTGGCCATGCCCTTTGCTGCGGCAGAACCGATCCGGATACTTTCTCCATCCTCGGTATGCGCGACGGCATTTTGGATCAGTTGGTGCATGGCCTGGGCAACGCGCAGCGGATCCAGCCACGCCTGGGCCTTGGCAGACTCGGCTATGCGGAATCGGCGGTCCGGGTAGGCGCCCGGGCGGGCGGCTGCCGCGGCAACGTCCGCCGTGACTTCGCCGACGGGCACCATTCGGCGCTGGATGAAGTCCGGGTCCGAGCTTTGCGCCAGCAATTCCAGGTCGGCAAGCGTCTGCCCCATCAGTGAAATGTGCGCCTGCGCGGTGCTGATGATCCTGCCGCGTTGCTTCCGGGGCACCTCTTCCTCGTTGAGCTTCTGCAAGGCAGCTGCCATCTTGCGTTGCGGGCTTCCCAGGTGCTCTCGTGCTTCGGCGATGAAGTGGCGTTGGGCCAGATGCGAAGCTTCAACCCGGTCAAGCATCGCATTCAGTGTCCTGGCCAGCTGCGCCAAGTCGTCGCGTCCTTCAACCGGAACGCGGGCCGAGAGGTCATTGGCGCTAATCGAGGCGGCGGTTTCGCTCATGGTGCGGATGGGACGCATGATCTGCCCAGCTGCCAACCAGGCGATCCCCGCGGTCAAGGCCAGTCCCCCGGCGGCCACGCCGAAGAGCATGGTTGCCTGCCGGTTGGCTTCTTCCTGGGCCCCGCCAATGAAGTGCGCGACGACCAGATGGGCTTGGTGCCCCGCCCCGCTGGCTCCGGAGGCATCCTTGGCCTCGGCCTTCGCCCAGCGAACCGTCCCGTGGTTACTCTCCAGGATTCCGGAGGTCTTCGCGTCATCGAGAATACGGCCCAGGAGCACGGGGTCATCAGCCAGCCAGGTCCCGGCCTGGTTGGCTGCGGTGCCTGCGGTGAGCACCCGTCCATTGGCCTGCGCGAGAATCGCTTCGCCGGCCATCGGCTGCTGGCGGGCCAGATAGCGTTCCATCAATTCACCGATCGAGGAAAACGGGCGAGCTGTCTTCGGGTCCAGTCCCTCGGCGGCGAAGGTCCGGAACTCCTCGATTTCCTGCGCGATGCCCACGTTGGCAGCTTCGGCTACTTGGCCGGACATGATCGAACGCATCGAAACCGTTACGGCCAGCAGGGCCAGTGCAGTAGTGAGCACGATCCACCCGACAATGCGCAACCGTGCCGACACCGTTGATCCCTGGTGCTCATGGATATCAGCCATTGGCGATCAGCTCCTCAGCTTGCGCTTGCGCAGCAGCGGGCTCGGGAGCCGGTGAGAGCTGGACAATGATTGGCTGCTGATGCGGGATGGGCGGATTGGCCTTGTCGGCAAGTGCCTGGCTGGCACCGGCCAGTCCCGCTGGCACGGCCAACACCATGAGGATGAGAAGTATGCGGCGATTCATGCTTTGAACATTAAAAGACCCTTGTGAGGAGCGCATTAGGCGGTGGTGAGAGGATTATGGCGCGTCCATGAGAAGCAAATGAGAGCGAGCGAATCGCCCCGGGTTCTCGCGTATTTCCGAGGTCCGGCAGCGCGGGGAATTCCTTGAAAATTTTTCCGATCTTCCTATTTTCGGTGTTCATGTTGTGGTCGCAATCCGCGAGCTGCGGGCTTCCTCGCCGCCAGGGCAAAAGAAAAGAGGTTCCGCCACCCCTGATGGGATAGCGGAACCTCTGCGAATTCGAGCTACTTCGCAGCCCAGAGCACCGAGTCGTCAGTGAACGAGAGCGTTTCGCTCATGCGGATTTTCGCATCTGCCACGGCCTCGGCCGGCACGTCGAAGACCACCTGGTAGCTTCCCTTCCCGCCCTTGGCCAAGGTAGGAACGTCCATGCCCGGCTTGGCGGTGATCGCAGTCGCGCTGCTGGTGCTGTAGATGCTTGCATCCGAGCCCACCAGCTCTGGATTAAGGTCCAGCCATGCGTCGCCTTCTTCTTCTCCGTTGTAGACAACAGAAAGGTCCACGAGGACATACTGGCCTTCGGCCTCCTGGTTGAACTCATTTGCCTTGGCGATCTGTGCGCCGGCATCCAGGTTCACCGCACTGACATTGACCGAATACTCGCCAACAGCAGCGGCCTGCCCCAAGGCCAATACCTGTGTTTCGTCTTCGGCTTGCTCGATGATCTCAGCCGGTGCCGCCACTTCGCCGTCGGAAGCGTCGGCAATGCCGTTGGCGACCTCGTCGATCGCCTTCACATAGGCTGCCTGGGTGGCGAACACAAGAACGATGGCTACGATGGCGATGATGCTCGATGCAACGCCCAAGCCCTTGCTGCCACGGCGCTTGGAAGCGACAATGAGCGAGACGATGCCCAGTACCAGAGCAATGAAACCGAGCACGGCGGCAAAGTTGTTGACGATCGGTACCCAGCACAGGGCCAATGCAACGATGGCCACGACCAGGGCCGCAATGCCCAGGCCCTTGCCAGCTGAGCTCTTGGCAGGCGGTGCCGGTGGCACCATGTTCGGATCGACCGGATTTTGTACGGACATGAAAGCTTCCTTCGAGTGAAGACGGCGCCACGCTGGCGCCGAGGCGGATATCAGCCCAAGCGGATGAGGACTTCGGTCGAAAAGAGTCTTTGTTGACTCTTCAAGAATCATGCCAGTGCCTACGACAATTTAGCTTGTCCCGGATTCGGCTCCAGCCGAGCTGCCCAAGGCAGCTGCAGTTTCCGGAAGCCAAGTGCGGGCGATTGACGTGCACCATTCAGGTGTTCCAGCAGGTGCATCTGGCCCGCGGACCGATGCCTGCGATTCTCCCGGGAATTTTCCTGCGCTAGGCGGGCCCGTTGGCAAAACCTGGGTGATTCATTACAGAATGCACTTATGGCCACTTCCCTTGAACACTCCCCGGGCCGCAGTACATTGCGCTATGTGCGCCTCATGCTGCTCGCGGTGCCCCTGCTCCTTGTCGTTGCCATCGTCATCTATGGCATTGCCAACCAGCGCATTGAAGACTCCCTGAGTTCCTATTACCTGGGTCCAGCACGGGACTTGTTCGTTGCGATGCTGGTGACTACCGGAGTGCTGCTGGTGGTTTACACCGGAGACGAGCTGGAGGACTATGCACTGAATTTGGCCGGCTTCTACGCCATGTTCGTCGCCTTGGTTCCCACCAAGCTGGGTGAAACGCTGGCGCAGCTGCACCTGGGCGAGCAGAGGCGGCTCATCTTCTCCGTGCAGGTATCGGTTATTGCGGTTCTCGTCGTCAGCTCGGTATTCATCTGGCTGGGAATCAGGACTAGCCGCGCTCCGCACCGCGCGCTGTTCCACAGCACCGCGACCAAAGCGCTCGGTTTGCTGAGCACCCTGCTCCTGGTCGGCTTTGTCCTGCTGCTGCTGTGGCGGACCGTTGAAGGCAAGCAGTTCGCCGGCGTGCACGCCAGCGCTGCATTCCTGCTGATCTTCTCCATGGGCATCGCCATCGCCAGCCACCTGGACCACAAGCCGCTGTGCGCGATGGACACCAGCGGAGGCAAGAAGCTGCACTACGCAATCATCCTGGTGCTGATGCTCATCGGATTGATTGCCTGGCCGATCCTGCTGGCCGCGGGCATCCAGGAGGCCCTATTCATTGTCGAATGGTTCGAGATCAGCCTTTTCTCGTATTTCTGGTATCTGGAATCCCGGCGCTTATGGAACCCGGCTGCCTGAATCCGCTAGGCAAAAAACCCGCCGCTGGTCCAGCAACTGGCCCCGGCTACCTAACTCGGCTTTTTCCTGGCGAGGCTAGTCAGGACTAGGTGCCAGAATTCCGGTTTCAGGCGAAAATAAAAGGTTCCGACTCGCGAATGCGAGCCGGAACCTTCTTGTAAGCTCCTCCAACTGGACTTGAACCAGTAACCCTTCGATTAACAGTCGAATGCTCTGCCAATTGAGCTATGGAGGATTGCAACGAGATATAACTTTACCCAAGATTCCCGCGAATGCAAAATCGGGATCCTAGGTTCCGCGAAGGATCCTCCGGCGCATCTCCAGTTCCATCAGTTCCCGGTTGATCTGGGCATATTCTTCACCCTCGGGTGCCATTTCAGCACGCTGCAAGCGGCCGATCAGCTCAGCCTTGCGGTGTGTGATTTGAAGCTCAATCAAGCCGTTGATGATATCGGCGCAGTAGCGGTTCAGGCTATGTTCGTCAGATGCCGGAATGCTGGTCACTGCGAGTTCTGAAACGAAGCTGCGCAACTGCTCGGGGACTTCGTCGCGAATGACTTCAACCCAGGAGGTCGCCGAAGCGCCTGCGCTGGACGCGGCAACGACGCCATCGTGGACAGCAGAGTGCGCCGGGGCCAGGAAGCGAGCCTCGTAGAACGCCTGCCATTGCTCGTCCTTCAACCGCTGCGGCTGCTGGATCACCACTTCCAGGGCCTGTCGTTCAAGGCGCATCACCGGGTCGCGGTGATCCGGGCGTTCAAAGGCCGCCGCCGGGATTGCCTGTTCAGCCTCCCCCGGTTGCGGGTGTGGTGTCTGCAGGTCGGCGTTCTTCGGCAACCGGGCGCGTTTGATGGAGGCGCCCACCGAGCGGTTGACGTCCTCATTATTCATTCCCAGCCAGCCGGCAAGCTCACGGGCATATGCCGGACGAATGGCCGAGTCGCGGATCTGCGCAACGATCGGAGCGGTCTGGCGCAAGGCCTGGACACGTCCTTCAACGGTGTTCAGATTGAATTTCTTCAATTCGGCACGGATGGCGAATTCAAACAGCGGACGCTTGAGCTCGATGAGCTCGCGTACAGCTTCGTCTCCGCGGTGCAAACGCAAGTCGCACGGGTCAGCACCGGTTGGTTCAACACAAACGTAAGTCTGGGCAATAAATCGCTGGTCTTCTTCGAAGGCGCGCAGCGCGGCCTTCTGGCCTGCGGCGTCACCATCAAAGGTGAAGACGACTTCGCCACCGGTGCCGTCATCCTGCAGCAGGCGACGGGCAATCTTGATGTGGTCCGTGCCGAAAGCGGTACCGCAGGTGGCCACCGCGGTGGTGATGCCAGCCAGATGGCAGGCCATCACGTCGGTGTAGCCTTCCACCACAACGATCTGGCGGCTCTTGGAAATCTGCTTCTTGGCCAGGTCCAGGCCATAGAGGACCTGGGATTTCTTGTAGAGCTGGGTCTCCGGGGTGTTCAGATACTTCGGGCCCTGGTCATCCTCGTAGAGCTTGCGTGCACCGAAGCCGATGGTGGCACCAGACAGGTCGCGGATCGGCCACATGACACGTCCTCGGAATCGGTCATAGATTCCGCGATTGCCCTCGGAGAACATGCCCGTCAGCTTCAGCTCATCATCAACGAAGCCCTTGGAGCGCAGGTGCTTGAGCAGCGAATCCCAGCCCTTGGGCGCATAGCCCACGGAGAATTGGGCTGTGACTTCCTGGTCAAAACCGCGACCGGCAAGGAACTCGCGGCCGGCGGCTCCTTCCTCGGTAGCCAGCTGCGCGCGGAAGAATTCCTCGGCGACCTTGTGCGCGTCGACCAGGCGCTGGCGCTTGCCGTAGTCTTCGCGGCGCGGTCCCGGTCCCCCGTCTTCATAGCGAAGCTCGTAATTGATCCGGGCAGCCAGAAGTTCCACAGTTTCGGTGAACGAGGAGTGGTCCATTTTCTGGATGAAGGCGATCACGTCGCCGGACTCGCCACAGCCAAAGCAGTGGAAGGTTCCTAGCTGCGGGCGAATATGGAAGGACGGACTGCGTTCGTCGTGAAAAGGGCACAGGCCCTTGAACGAGCCAATGCCCGCGGATTTGAGCGTGACATAGGATTCGACGACCTCACGGAGGTCGGTGCGGTTACGCACCTCGTCGATATCTTCACGCTTGATCAGCCCTGCCATGATTCCCTTCTAGAACAACTTTGCGTCAGGGGCTTCGCCCTTGACCAGATACGAGTGCCATTCGGTGGCTGAGACGTCAGTGAGCGAGGCGACCTGGTCAATCACCACACGCAGCTGGGCCGCTTCATCAGCGGCGTCTTCCCAGTCAGCTGCGAAGATCGGCTCCAGATTATCCCGGCCCGTTTCACAGAGCAGTTCGACCAGCTCGGTCAGCAGCGTGCGCTGATCCAGATAGAGCGGCTGGCGCACTTCCGAAGCCATCACGTAGCTGGCCGCGATGCCCTTCATCACGGCAATCTCGTGCTCGGTTTCCTCGGGCACAATCAGGTTCGCGTTATAGCGGGTGAGCTTGCCTTCCCCGAAGCGTGCCCGGGTGGCATCCATTGCGGCGGCGGCGAAGCGGCCAATGAATTGGCTGGTCATGTCCTTCAGCGCCGCCATGGAACGCCGTGAGCCGTCAAAATGCGAAACCCACTCATCGCTGATTTCCAGGCGGCGCAACGCCGCGTCGATGTCGGCCTCCCCAGTGGTCGGCAAGTACCAGTCCTTGGTCACCTGCAACGCGCGCTCGCGCTGCAAATCCTGCTTGAGCCAACGCAGTTGCAGCTTGCCGCCGACAATTGCGTCTTCCACGTCATGGACCGAGTAGGAAATGTCATCAGCCAAGTCCATGACCTGGCCTTCCATGCAGACTGCTCCGGCGGTGGCTTCCGGGACGTTGCGCAACCAGTTGAAGACGGTGGCGTCATCCTCGTAGACACCGAACTTCTTGGTTTTCTTGCCGTTGACCTCTGGCGCATCGGTTTTCAGCCACGGGTACTTGCACGCTGCATCCAGCGACGCCCGCGAAAGATTCAACCCGGCCGAATGCCCGTTGTGCCGGAAAGTCTTGGTTTCCAAGCGAGTGAGCAAACGCAAGGTCTGGGCATTGCCCTCGAATCCGCCAATGTCCTTGGCTGCCTTGTCCAGCGCCTTCTCGCCGTTGTGGCCAAAGGGCGGATGACCCAGGTCGTGCGCCAAGCAGGCGGTGTCGACGACATCCGGATCGCAGCCAAGGGCCGCACCGAGCTCGCGGCCCACCTGGGCCACTTCCAATGAGTGGGTGAGCCGGTTGCGCACGAAGTCATTCTGGTTCGGTGCCACTACCTGGGTCTTGGCGCTCAAACGGCGCAAGGCGGAGGAATGCAGCACGCGGGCACGGTCCCGCTCAAAGGCAGTACGGTAGGACTTCTTCGCTGGTTCAGGCACCCACCGCTGCTGGTCGGCTTCGGTATATCCGGGGATCTGAGTCATAGTTCCTAGTCTAGTAACTCTTTGCCGGCATTGAGGAGTTATCCACTAGTGGCGTAGCCGTGGCTATCCCGGGGTGGCTAGCCGCCGGAGATATCCAGCTCGGCGGCCTTGATCATTTCGCGGTGGGCATCGCTCATCACGCGGTTATCCAGCCAGCCGTCGGGGACGTGCGTCTTCTTCGGGTGGCCCGCACGTCCGCGGGTGCCTTCTGCGGCAACCCCCGGGTACGGCAGGTCCAGATCCAGCTGGTCCAGCAGTTCGCGCAGCACTGCCAGGGATGGCACCTGGGCCAGCTGCGAGCGGATTTCGCCGCCTACCGGGTAGCCCTTGAAGTACCAGGCAATGTGCTTGCGGATATCGCGCATGCCCTTGCCCTCGTCCTCGAAGAATTCGGCCAGCAGTTCGCCATGGCGGTATACGGTGTCGGCGACCTTGCGCACGCCCGGGCGGAAACGGTCTTCACGGCCCTCGAAGGCCGCCTGCAGGTCGCCGAAAATCCATGGCCGGCCCTGGCAGCCACGGCCTACCATGACGCCGGCGGCACCGGTCTGCTCAACCATTTCAATGGCATCCTCGGCACTGAAGATATCGCCGTTGCCCAGCACCGGCATGTCATCCATGGCTTCGCGCAAGGTCGTGATCGCGTCCCAGTCGGAGTGCCCCGCGTAGTACTGGCCGGCGGTGCGCGCGTGCAAGGTGACTGCGGCCGCACCGTGGTCCCGGGCAATTTTCGCTGATTCCAGGTAGGTCAGGTGGTCCTTGTCGATGCCGATGCGCATCTTCACGGTCAGCGGGATATCGCCCTTGGCGGCCTCTGAGGTCGCGGCTTCGATGATGGAGGTGTAGAGATCCGACTTCCAGGGCAGGGCCGAGCCGCCGCCCTTGCGGGTGACCTTTGGAACTGGGCAGCCGAAGTTCAGGTCAACGTGGTCCGCCAGGTTTTCGTCAACCACCATGCGCACGGCAGCGCGCACGGTGCCGGGGTCCACGCCGTAGATCTGGATGGAGCGGATCTCCTCGTCGGGATCGTGGGAGATGATGCGCAAGGATTCGGGGTTGCGTTCCACCAGTGCCCGGGCGGTCACCATTTCGGTCACGTACAGCCCGCCGCCATATTCGCGGCAGAGGCGGCGGAAGGCGCGGTTGGTCACCCCAGCCATCGGAGCAAGAACCACCGGGGTATCAATGGTCAGCTTGCCCAGCTGCAATGGAGGCAGCTTGAGGGTCGGGGTGTTGGTTGGCGCATCAGTCAGGGTCGTCACCCATCCATTATCCCGCACGAACGCAAAACAGTAACTGAGATCTTCATCAAATCTTGATGCCGAGGCGCTGGATTATTGTCCTGATGTGGACCAAAATGATGCAATGACAAGTAAATTTTCGGCGGCGCGGGTGGTTCTGCTGGCCCTTGCCGCCGCCATTGTGGCTTTGGTTATAGCCGCATTGCTCGTGGTTTCGCTGCGTTCGGCACCAGAGGTCCACGGGGAGAACACTCCGGAAGGGGTCGTGCAAAGATATCTGATGGCTTTCGAGGCCGAGGATTTGCCGGCCATGCAGGGCTACACCGTTGAAGGCCAATCCAGGACGCTGTGCTCTCCCGAACCCTATGCCCCGCAGCCGCTTGATGTGCAGCTGCTGCGCAGCAGCGTCGAGGAGTCCAGTGCTACCGTGCGCACCAGGTTCAATACCCGCGACGCCCAATTCCTGCCCTTGGGGAATCTGTCCTCATATGAAGAGGCGTTCGAGCTGCGCAAGATCGATGGAGCCTGGCTGATTGACCGCATGCCGTGGCAGGTCGGCCTGTGCACCGCCGAGGAGATGGGTTACTGATGGCCGCAACCGCCCCGGCGTTCCATGTGCAAAGCAGCAGCGTGCTGCGTCCGGTGATCCTCCACGGCTTGCTGTTCGTGCTGTTGATGGTCTCGGCTACGGGCTTGTCTACGCTCTTTACCGCGCTCTTCCATGGTTTCGATTCCTTGCTGGTCAGCACCGAGCAGCTGGCGATGGCCTTCACCTTCACCCTGGTTGGAATCCCCTTGGCCTGGCTGTTGTGGCGTTCCATCCGCAAGCGCTTGGCCCGGCCGTCGGCCTTCGACTCAGCCATCTGGTCCTTGCAGGCCTCGGCCGCGTACCTTGCCACCCTGGCTGCCAGCAGCTGCGCCGCGCTGGCGTTCCTGGCGGGACTTGTTTCCGCAGCCCGCGACGGTGCATGGCAGTCGACGCTGGCGGTGGCCTTGGGCTGGGGCACGGTGTGCGCCTGGCAGCACCGCCAAATCACTTCATCGCGTACGGCACCGCGGCAATTCGCCCAGCTGGCGGCCACCGTGGGAAATTACTTCAGCATGGTGCTCTTCGCGCTTTCGCTGGTTGCCACGCTGACGGTCGCGTTGGAAATCCTGGTCGTGCCGGAAAACACGCTGGTGGGCCCCACCGGCATGCCGAATCTGCTGATGGCGCTGGTCTGGCCGGCAGGTTCCTCGGCCCTGTGGTTCTGGCATTGGAAACTGCGCAGAGTCCAGAAGATGTCCAATCTCCTGAACAGCGTCCTGCTGGTTGTATTGGGCCTGGCCGCACCGGCGTTGGCGTTCCTGCTGGCGATCGCCGAGCTGGTTTCCTGGGTGTGGCCGCAGGCATGGACGGCGCAGGAACGCACCGAGCTGTTCCTCGACGGCGGTCCAAGCCTGCTGGCCATCATTGTGGCGGCCGCGGTTCTCTGGATTTACCACCAGTCCCAGCTGCGTTCCGGGCTGCACCCTGCCGCCGTGGTTGGCGCAGCGCACCTGGCGCTGAGCGGTGTCAGCCTGGCCGTGCTGGCTACCGGGCTGGGCATGGTGGTCAATGCGCTCTTCGCAGCACTCGGGTCCAGCGTCTCGGTGGGCTACTCCGCGGGTTTGCTGGGCCATGGTCTCGGCTTGCTCGCCTTCGGAGCCGCCGCATGGCTTTGGTACTTCAAGCCCTGGAAGCCCTTCCCGGCAGACTCGCGCAGCGCCTATTTGGTCCTGTTCTTCGGAGCCAGTTCCGTCGTCGCGCTGGTTTCCCTGCTGGTCTTCGGGTACCGGATTTTCGAGTTCTACCTGGAACCCGATTCTCGTCTTGATTCCCTCCTGGACACCGTTCGCGGCCCGCTGGGCTGGCTGGTTGCGACCGCTGCCGTGGCCGGCTACCACTTTGCGCTGTGGCGTTCGGATAAGGATTCCAGAGCCGGTTCTTCTGGAAAATCCATTGCCTCTCAGGGGGCGATAACACGTCGAGCAGTGGTAATCGTTGGCCCGGCGGCTTCCGAGCCGATGGCGGCTCAGCTCAAAGCGCGCCCGGAGCTAGCGGTGACGTGGATGGCTTCGTCCGGCCCTGCATTGGACGACCGGGCCGAGGTGTCGGTGCTGGCTCGCATCGAGGAATACCTGGCAACTCATCATGATTCCTTCATGGTTCTTGCCGAAGCTGACGGGTCGGTGCGTTTTATCAATCTCGCCTAGTCGGAACGCATTCAGCACCAATTTGTAAATAGGTGCGTCTATTGTGACTCATTTTGCCCTAACCTAAAAACATCATGGTAGTGTGACTTTTTGTGCTCGCGATTCAGTGAGTGTTCCCTAATTACGGAAAGTCGCATGACCCTCCTTGCGCCGCATCAACCCGCCAACAAGTCCGATCAAACCAAAGCCGCCCATGGATCAGCAGGATTGGCCGCCAGCAATGCTTGGAAGTCAGCGGCGTTGGCCCTCTGCCTCGGCTTGCTCGCAGTCGCCCTCTTCGCGTCTTTGGGCATTGGAGCAAAGGCGATTGCGCCGCTGGCTGCCGGGCAGGCGCTATGGGGAATTGGCACACCCGAAACACTGGTGATCATCAACGAGCTGCGCCTGCCGCGCACCGCGATTGGGCTCCTGGCAGGAATGTCCCTGGCTGTTGGCGGCGCATTGATTCAGGCACTGACCCGCAATCCGCTGGCAGATCCCGGTATCCTCGGGGTCAATGCGGGCGCCGGATTCGCCGTCGTGCTCGCTGTGGCTTTCCTCGGCATCACCCACATTTCCCAGTACATCTGGTTCGCCTTCGCCGGAGCCGTGCTGGCCACCCTCGCGGTATACCTCATTGGATCGCGTGGCCGCGGTGGAGCGACACCGGCCAGGCTGACCTTGTCCGGCGTCGCACTGGGCGCCGTGCTGGGAGGAATTTCCAACGGGATGACCCTGCTCAACCCCGAGGCTTTTGACCGCATGCGCTATTGGGGCGCGGGAACCTTGAACAACCGCACCCTGCCCATGGTGGGCGTCATCGCCCCTTTCGTTATCCTGGGGCTGGTCTTGGCGGTGCTGTGCACCCGCTCGCTGAACACGTTGGCCTTGGGCGATGAGGCCAGCCTCGCGCTGGGTACCAATATCGGCCTGACCCGCGCAGTGGTGATCGTGGCGGTCACCCTGCTCTGCGGCGCAGCGACCGCCGCCGCCGGCCCGATCGGCTTCGTGGGCTTGATGATCCCGCATATCAGCCGTTGGATCGTCGGACCGGATCAGCGATGGATCCTGTGTTTTTCAATGATCCTCGGCCCGGTGCTGTTGCTCGTTTCCGATGTGCTTGGCCGCATCGTTGTCCCGCCCGGCGAAATGCAGGTGGGGGTCGTCACGGCCTTGCTTGGCGCTCCGGTGCTGATTTGGCTGGTTCGGCGCAAGCGGGCTAGCGGACTATGAGTGCTGTGGATTTCGGCCCGGGCCACCGGGTACTGCGCATTGGACGCATCTGGTTGCGCGTGCAACCACGTCAGCTGCTTCTCGCCGCACTGCTCTCGGTATTGGCGGCCGCCCTGGGCCTCTACGCGTTGGCCACTGGCGACTACACGCTGGGCTTGGGCGAAGTGCTCAATACCCTGGCTGGAGCCGGGGAGGCCAGCAGCCAGCGGGTGGTGCTGCAATGGCGGCTGCCCCGCGTTCTGATGGCACTGCTATTGGGCGCAGCGCTAGGCGCCAGCGGGGCAATTTTCCAATCCATGACCCGCAATCCCCTGGGTTCTCCAGACATTATCGGATTCAATACCGGTGCCTATACCGGTGCGCTGGCCGTCATGCTGGTCTTCGGCGGCGGGTATTTCCAGGTGGCACTCGGTGCATTGGCTGGTGGCTTGGCCACCGCGGCCGTGGTGTATGCCTTGTCCTTTAAGAACGGCTCTGAGGGATTCCGGCTGATCATCGTCGGGATCGCGGTCAGCGCGATCCTCGCTTCGGCCAACACCTGGCTGATCTTGCGCAGCGAGCTGGAGGACGCCATGTCCGCGGCCATCTGGGGTGCCGGCTCGCTGAATGCCATCGGCTGGGACCAGGCCACACCGGCCGCAGCGGTCGCGTTGCCTCTCGCGCTGGGCGCCATGGCCTGCACGCGCAGGATGCGCCTGCTGGAATTGGGCGATGACGCTGCTGTGGCGCTGGGCATCAACACCGAATCCAGCAAGCTGTCCTTGCTGGTGATCGGGGTGGCGTTGACTGCCCTGGCCACCGCGGCGGCAGGCCCCATCGCCTTCATCTCGCTAGCTGCTCCGCAAATCGCCCGCCGGATCATGGGCAGCGCAGGCGTGTCGTTGGCTTACTCGGCATTGCTCGGCGCCGTGCTGCTGCTGGCCAGCGATGTGCTGGCCCAGCGCGTTTTGGAGAACACTTCCCTGCCGGTTGGCGTAGTCACCGTCAGCATCGGCGGGGTCTACCTGATCTGGCTACTACTTCGTGAGGCACGACGCCAATGAGCATGACCCATCCGCAGCTATCCGCCGACCGGCTCACCTTGGGCTACGGGCCATCGGCCATCTCCGAAAACCTCTCGCTATCCATCCCCCCGGGCTCGTTTACGGTCGTCATTGGACCCAACGCCTGCGGCAAATCGACCTTGCTGCGCGCCCTGTCCAGGGTGCTGAAGCCTTCCTCCGGCCAGGTCATCCTGGATGGCAAACCGATCCTGTCCCTGCCAGCCAAGCAGGTGGCCCAGCGGCTGGGGCTGCTGCCGCAGTCCTCCATCGCCCCGGATGGCATCACCGTTGCGGATCTGATCGCCCGCGGCCGCAGCCCGCACCAAGGCTTGTTCTCCCAATGGTCTGCCGCGGACGAGCAAGCAGTGCTCAGCGCCATGCACGCCACAGGCACCACCGGGCTCTCCCGGCGGCTGGTCGACGAACTATCCGGCGGGCAACGCCAACGCGTCTGGATCGCTATGGTACTGGCCCAGCAGACTCCTTTGCTGCTGCTCGATGAACCGACCACCTTCTTGGACATCTCCCACCAGATCGAAATCATGGAACTGTGCCGCAGGCTCAACGAGCAACAGGGCAATACGGTGGTTGCGGTGCTCCATGACTTGAACCAAGCGTGCCGCTACGCCACGCACCTGATCGCGATGAAATCCGGTGAAATCGTCGCCGCAGGACCTCCCTCGCAGATTGTCACCGAGGAACTGATCCGCGAGGTTTTCGCCTTGCCCTGCACCATCATCCAGGATCCCGTCTCGCACACACCACTCGTGATCCCGCTGGGCCACGAGGCCATCTAAGAAGGAAAAGAACATGCAACCAATGACCCGACGCGTCTTTTTCGGCGCAGCTTCGCTGGCCGCAGCCCTGGCCCTGGCCGCCTGCAGCCCGAGCACCCAGGCCGCTTCCCCTTCAAGCGGCGAAGCCAGCGCAGCGTGGAGCTTCACCGATTCCGGCTATGGAAAAACCATCTCCATGGATGCCGCACCGCAAACGCTGGTCACCGATTCCTATTCGGCTGCGGCACTCTGGGACTACGGCATCCGCCCCTCGGGCGTCTTCGGATACGGTTTGGACGAGTCGGGCAGCCTGGCCCTTGGCAGTGCGGATCCAGCAGAGATGACCATCATCGGCCAGGACGGAGAGTTCAGCCTGGAGAAGTTGCTTGGCCTCGACCCGGATCTGATCGTGGGCTTCGGCAATGCCGAAGGCACGGGCTGGACCTGGTGGGATGACAAGGTCCAGGCAGAGGCCACTGCCACGGCTCCATTCCTGGGCATCAAATTTGGCAACCGGCCTGTTCTGGAGGTCATCGAGGACTATGAATCATTGGCCAAGTCATTGGGTGGGGATATTGCGTCGCAGTCCGCCGCCAAGGCCGACTACCAAGCCAAACTTGAACAGTTGCGTGCCTTGGCCAAGGACCAGCCGTTGCGGATCATCGCGCTCAATGGGTATGACGACCTGTACGTCGGCCAGAAATCACTGGGCCAGCTGGCCCTGCTGGATGAACTCGGATTCGATATTGTCGGCCAGACCGAGGACAGCGGCTGGGCTTCAATGAGCTGGGAGAAGGTTGCCGATTACCCTGCCGATGTGGTGCTGAGCTATTCGGGCACCGCGCAGCAGGTCAAGGACCATCCCGTCTTCGCGTCTTTGCCAGCGGTAGAGGCCAGCCAGGTGGTCGAATGGGATGATAAGCGTCCGTTCACCTACAGCAGCTATGCGCAATGGTTCGACGAGCTGATCGCAGTGCTCAACACAGCCAAGAGCCTGAACTAGGGGCATTGCGCCGAGGTCCGGTACCCGGGCGCCACGAGGCGCACCGGGGTGCCGGCCCCAGCAGCTCACCGAGCCTGCCTAAGCCAGCACGCCCAGCAGCACTCCCCCGAGCGCACCGATGGCCACGACAATCCATGGGGCCATCTTCCAGGCGGTCAGCAAAACAAAGCAGAGCAAGGCCAGGACGAAAGCGGGAGCCGAAGTAATCGCCGAGGTGAAGACCGGGTTGTACAGTGCGGCGGCGAGCACCCCGACCACTGCCGCGTTGGCGCCATGCATGATGGCCCTGGCGGCAGGCCAGTGGCTCACCCGGTTCCAGAACGGCAGCACGCCGAGCAGCAGCAGGAAGCCCGGAAGGAAAATGGCAAGCAAGGCGATGAGCGCTCCGGCAGCGCCGCCGGGACCCGAGTCGACGAGGACGCCAAGGTACGCGGCGAAGGTGAAGAGCGGTCCGGGCATGGCCTGGGCCGCGCCGTAGCCGGCGAGGAATTCTTGGGAACTGATCAGCCCGGGATCCACGACTGCGCTTTGGAGCAGCGGCAGGACCACGTGCCCGCCGCCAAAGACCAGGGCGCCGGAGCGGTAGAACGCATCGATGAAGCCCAGCAGATCCCAGCCCGTTGCAAGGGCTGCCACCGGCAACCCGAAAAGCAGGATGGCGAACAGCGACAGGCAGCTGATGCCCACGGTCCTTGATACCGGAAACTGCATAGCCGCCGCTGCTCCGGCATCCTTGCCGCGGCACCAGAAATATCCTGCCAATGCGCCGAAGGCAATGGCCAGGACCTGCCCGAAGCTTCCGGCCAAAAGCAGCGCCGATCCGGCGGCGACAACCGCAATGGCGGCACGGGCACGATCCGGAGCCAGGTTCCTTGCCATGCCCAGTACCGCGTGGGCGATGATGGCGACCGCAACGATTTTCAGGCCGGCCAGCAGCCCGGTACCGATGGGACCGCTGAACAGCGAAGCGCCGAAGGCGAAGACCGCCATCACCACCGCAGAGGGCAGGGTGAACGCCAGGAATGCCGCCAGGGCACCGCGCATTCCGGCCCGGTGCAAGCCCAAGCCGAAACCGACCTGGCTGGATGCCGGGCCCGGCAGGAACTGGCTCAATGCGACCAGTTGGGCGTACTGCTGGTCATCGAGCCAGCGGCGGCGATCAACCAGTTCGGTGCGGAAGTATCCCAAGTGGGCGATGGGACCTCCAAAAGAGGTCAAGCCGAGCTTCAGGAAGACCTTGAAGACTTCCCTGGCCGAGCCCTGTGCCATGCGCTGTGGTTCCATGGATTCCAGCATAAGTCGTGGAGGAAAACGGAAGGTAAACAGCGATAGCGCGCCACGCTAATTGCGTGATGCCACCGGGATCCTGGGGCTGGCGCGCTTCGCGTTCCGCGCTCCTGAGATCGAGGCCAGGCCAACGGCGAGCAGTGTCAGCAAGGTACCCATGACAGTTGCGGCGGTGACGGACGAACCGGGGGCCGGGAAGAAAACGTCCAGGAGCAGCGAGCCCACCAGCTGGCCGCCAACGGCCGCGAGGCTGGTGACCAGCACTCCGAGCCGCTTGACCACCAGGGCGGTGATGCCGACGAACAGGCAACCGAGCAGTCCGCCGATGTAGTACCACCAGGTGCCTGGCAGCGGGTCCAGGCCGATGCCGGCAGGCAACCGCACCAGCATCACCATCGCCAGGACCACGAACCCGACGGCAAAGTTCACCAGGGTCGCCGCCGTGGCGCCGCCATAAGCCGCCGCTTGCGCGCCGTTGGCAGCTGCCTGGAAGCCCATGAGCATGCCGACGGCTGCCGAAAGCGCCATTGGCAGGAGCAACGCGGAAAGGTCCGCGTCGGCTCCGCGCGGACTGACCGCCCAAACCACGCCGATAATGGTCAGCACCACGCCGAGGATGCGCAAGGCATTGATCTTGCGCGGCGCGGCCCCGCCAAAGCCCACCCGGTCCATGAACATGGAACCGATTGCCTGGCCGGTCACCAGGCAGACGGTGAACAGCGCCACCCCAATGAGCGGCACCGCGGCGGCCTGGCTGAAGACAATCAGGGCACCTACCGCGCCGGCCACCAGGTACCAGCGCGGGAAACGGCCCTGGGCCAAGGCGCGCGGCACTTGCGCCACCGAGCCGCGCACCGCGGGAACAAAGATGGCCAGCAGTACCAATGCCGCCAAGCCGACACCGAAGCTGATGGTTGATGCCGCGATGGCGTCCCCCAGCTTCGCGCCCAGCGCCCCGTTGATGCGAGACTGCACGCACAGCAGCAGGCCCGAAGCGATGGCAAGCAGGATGAACAGGATCTTTCCGCCGGAGCGGACCTGCGAGGTCATGGTGGTGCTGGTGGTCAACGGAGTTCTTTCAAGAAGTGGAGGTTGGTGCAGAATGGCAAAAACGGGACCCGCCAGGCGGGTCCCGTTCTTGCTGGCATTACTTCGCCGCGTCGCTGGCGAGGATATGCGTCGTGGATATGACGGTGGCCTGGTCAACCACGGCCAACGCATCAATCAGCGAGGAGAGGATGAACATCGACGAGTCGACTTCCAGCTTCACCGGGTACTGGTGGATCAGCATGGCGACCATGTCGCGCACCGCTTCTGCCACTTCGTCATCGCTGAAGGCCGGGTTGTGGCCTACCAGCACGTCGGTCGGGGCGTTCTCGCGGGCGGGCACGTAGCTGACCGCGAAAGCCAGCGGAACACCGCCCTCGCGCTTCGGCTTGTCGCGCAGCACCAGGGCGCCCTGCGCGCCGGTGTGCTCGTCGAGCAGCATGCGCTGCGCCGAACCCACGGTCATCTTGGCTGGATCCCAACCGGTGTGCACCGCGTTGTAGAAATCCATCACCAGCTGGGTCAGCTCGACACTGCCGGTGGACAGGTCCTCGATCACCCGGTCATTGGTGTCGAAAACCGGTTCAGCCAGAGCCCCCGGCTCCAGGATGACATCGCGCGAGACCTGGATTTCTCCCAGGCCCAGCGACTGGCAGAAGCCAGCCGCCGCGGCAGCAGGATCGCCCGCGGTCACCGTGTAGCGGGCCTTGAGCTCCTGCGCCTGGCCGGCCGGAATCTGCTTGCGCAGCTGTTCCACCAGGGCGGTGCCCACGCCGGACCGGCGCTGCTCGGCGGCTACCTCGACATAGAGCCACAGGCGCTGCGGATGCAGCGAGGAAGCGAACACCACGCCGGCGCCGATAGCCACCTGGTCAACGGTGGCTACCAGCGTGCGGGAGAACGGTGCATCGCTGTTTTCGCGCAGCATGGTGCGGTCCTGGTGGGCCTGCGGGGAACGCGGGTCGCCGAAGATCTGCAGCAGCTGGAGGTCGTCCCCGGAGCGCCACAGGCGGAATTCCAGTTCGTTCATCGGGCTCTAGGCTCCGTTCAGGCGCTCGGAAAGGTAAGCGGTGACCTGGTCCAGGGAAACACGTTCCTGGGACATGGTGTCGCGTTCGCGGATGGTCACGGCCTGGTCCTCGAGGGTGTCGAAGTCCACGGTGATGCAGAACGGGGTGCCGATCTCATCCTGGCGGCGGTAGCGGCGGCCAATGGCACCGGCGTCATCGAAGTCGATGTTCCAGCGCTTGCGCAGCTCGGCAGCCAGGTCCTTGGCCTTCGGGGAAAGGTTCTCATTGCGGCTCAGCGGCAGCACCGCGGCCTTGACCGGAGCCAGGCGCGGATCGAGCTTGAGCACGGTGCGCTTGTCTACGCCGCCCTTGGTGTTCGGTGCTTCGTCCTCGGTGTAGGCATCGACCAGGAAAGCCATCATGGAACGGGTCAGGCCGAAGGAAGGCTCGATCACGTAGGGGGTGTAGCGCTCACCGGTGGCCTGGTTGAAGTAGGACAGCTCGGAGCCCGAAGCCTTCGCATGGCTGGACAGGTCGTAGTCGGTGCGGTTGGCAACGCCCATGAGCTCGCCCCACTCCGAACCCTGGAAGCCGAAGCGGTACTCGAAGTCGATGGTGCCGGCCGAGTAGTGCGCGCGCTCGTCTTCTGGCACGTCGAACTGGCGCAGGTTCTCTTCCTTGATGCCCAGATCCAGGAACCATGCCCAGCAATCCTTGACCCACTGGTCGAAGAAGGCGGGGGCATCTTCTGGAGCGGTGAAGAACTCGATTTCCATCTGCTCGAACTCGCGGGTGCGGAAGATGAAGTTGCCCGGGGTGATTTCGTTGCGGAAAGCCTTGCCGATCTGGCCGATGCCGAATGGCGGCTTCTTGCGCGAGGCGGTGAGCACGTTGGCGAAGTTCACGAAGATGCCCTGGGCGGTCTCCGGACGCATGTAGGCCAGGCCGGCTTCGGTATCCACTGGGCCCAGGAAGGTCTTCATCAGGCCGGAGAACATCTGCGGCTCGGTGAACTGGCCCTTGGTGCCGCAGTCAGGGCAGGCGATCTCGCTCATCCCGTCCTTGGCCGCACGGCCCTTCTTGGCCTCGAAAGCCTCGATCAGGTGGTCCTGGCGGTGGCGCTTGTGGCACTGGATGCATTCGACCAGCGGGTCGGTGAAGGTGGCCACGTGGCCCGATGCTTCCCAGACAGCCTTGGGCAAGATGATCGACGAGTCCAGGCCAACCATGTCCTCGCGGCCGCGAACGAAGTTCTGCCACCACTCGCGCTTGATGTTTTCCTTCAGTTCGGTGCCCAGGGGACCGTAATCCCATGCCGAACGGGAACCACCGTAGATTTCACCAGCCTGGAAAACGAATCCTCGACGCTTTGCGAGGGAAATAACCTGGTCTAGCTTGGACTGTGGCGCCATATCAACTCCAATGGGAATTACGAGGCCGCTGGTTGCGGTCCGTAGAAAAATACATACCTTCCAAGGGTATCGTTTCCGCGGCCTGCAGACGAAGCCGAATCAGGTAACGCCGACGTGAACTTCCACGCCTTTGGCCGATTCTTACGATGCAGCGCACTTATTTAGGGAAGAATGGAAGCCATGAGTGCCAATGAAGCTTTTGACCTAGAAATCCGCGACGAGTCCATCCGCTTGGGCCAGTTGCTCAAGCTTGCCTCCCTGGCCGAGGATGGCATCCACGCCAAGGAAATGATTTCCGACGGAATCGTCACCGTCAATGGAGAGGTGGACACCCGTCGCGGGGCGCAGATCCGCCCCGGCGACGTGGTGTGCGTGAATGGTGAATGCGTGAAGGTCACCGCGCAGCAGTAGTCAGCTTTTCCCCAGGACGACCCTGTTGAGGAACTCGGCCACATCCTGCAGTTCTTCCATGCACACCGAGTGGCCAATCTGCCGGTAGGTTTCGCTGGCCAATTCGGTGTGCCCCAGGACCCATCCCAGGGTGTATTCGATCTTGTCCCGGGTGATTACCGGGTCAGCCAGGTCGCGGCCCCAGAACAGCGGCAGCGGCTTTTCTGCCAGCTTCGCGTCGTCGAATATTTCCAGGGGCCCGGGATCCACGGCGAAGCCCGAGAGCCCGACGACGGCTTCAATGGAATCGGGCTGGTAGCGTGCCAATGAAGTGGCCATGGCCATGCCCTGGGAGAAACCGAGCAGGGTGATCGAGGAGTGCTGCTTTACCAGCGGTTCCAGCAATGCCCATAGCGCTTCGACGCTGCGTGCCACCGACTCGATGGAGTAGTCGATTTCCTGGGTCAGCGGGAACCAGCTGTACCCCGGGCCTGCTTGCAGCGGTGCGCGCACCGAGAGGTAAGTGAACTCTTCGGGCAGATGCTGCGAGAGCCCCATGAGGTCTTGTTCATTCGAGCCATAGCCGTGCAGGAACACCAGCAGCGGAGTTCCAAGGCGGGATTCGTCGTTACGGGAGATGATGGCCACTGGAGCCTGGTCCGGGATAGTCATAGTTCCCCAAGACTATCGAACAGGACCTCGCTAGCTCAGCGCTTCCGCGGCCCGATTCCATCAAGTCCCCGTCCACCGGCGATGGCAGCGCCCGGGTACAGCAGAACTTCCCCATAATCGCCGTCGAATCTGCTGAAGGCGTTGGCCGGCACTGTCCTGGAACCTTGGTCTTCCAAGGCCTGGAAATCCAGTTGACATGTTACAAGATTATAAATCTTGTAAAAATTGCTTAGCTTTCCAAGCTTTTCGTGTTCAACTGGACCAACGGCCTCACGGTCCTCCGGAACGCCGCTCTCGCCGGACGAGACGGCGACAGCGACAGTGACAGAGTTAGGAATAGGCGCCATGGACGAAATTGAATACAGCGAAAATATTCCGGGGCAGCTGCAAGAGGATCTCGATAGTTTCGGGTACATCGAACCGGACCCGGGAAGCGCTTCGTCCCTATTCGATAACGTGGACACCGTATTTTCAGTCGGCACTCCCCTGTTCGCCATGCTCTTTATCGCCGTTATCGGATTGATCATCTTCGTAGCGGTGCGCAATTACCGCAAAGCCAAGAGCGCCGGTTTTGATCCGCTGACCCTGGAAACCGAACTGATGGCAAGAGCCGCTAATTCAGCTATGCTGACGCCGGAAAAATCCCTTGAGGACAAGCTTGCCGAACTCGATTCCCTGCACTCGCGAGGAATCATTACCCGCGACGAGTACTTGCAGGCGCGCCGGGACGCTTTGAGTGACTAGCACGGCGGCTCATGGAATCATCCTCGGGAATGATTGACTATAAGTTACCCTTTGGTAACAATAGATTCGTGCCAAACGATTCTGCTTCTGAACCATCAACATCCGCCAATGCCCCACTGCATCCGTGGCGCCGCTATGTCGCCATTGGGGACTCGTTCACCGAGGGCATCGGCGACCCCGACCCGTCGAGCACCGGCCGCCACCTTGGCTGGGCCGACCGCTTGGCCCATGAGCTCAGCCGCACCGTCCCGGACTTCTCGTATGCCAATCTCGCCATTCGAGGCCGGCTGATTGGCCAGATCGTTGCCGAACAGCTCGATCCCTGCATTGACCTGAAGCCCGATCTGATCTCGCTCTGCGCAGGCGGCAACGACGTCCTGCGCCCGGGCGGGGATCCAGACAAGATTGCAGATATCCTCGACAATGCGGTAGCCAAGCTCACCGATACGGGCGCCACGCTCTTGCTCTTCACCGGGCCCGATATTCGCGATACCCCGGTTTTGGGAAGCATCCGAGGCAAGGTGGCGATCTACAACGAAAACGTGCGCACCGTAGCCGCCCGCCACGACGCCATCGTGGCGGACATGTGGGCCTTGCAGGAGTTGCACCAATCCCAGATGTGGGCACCGGATCGCCTGCACTTCTCCCCCGCCGGGCACCAGCGCATTGCCGCCATGGCACTGGACTCGCTGAACGTCGCGCATCCGCTGGACACCGAAATCGTTCCGGCCGTGGATGAACGCAGCTGGAGGGAAGCCCGCAAGGAGGATCTGCAGTGGGCGCGTGAGCATCTTGCTCCCTGGGTATTGCGCCGCCTGCGCCACCAGTCCTCCGGCGACGGCATCACCCCGAAACGGCCCTCGGCCACGCCGTTTGCGCGGACCAAGCCAAACGACTCGCTCGGCGCCGGCGACAGCGCCAAGTAGGCATGAAAAGCCTGAAGCAGTTCCACCGATTACTGGCGGAACTGCTTCAGGCTTTGAAATCTTCCCGAGCCCCTTCCGGGGTTCAGTCTCCGAACACCAAGGTCCGAAGCACGCCATCGAGCTGCGTGGCATCGGTCAGGAATCCATCGTGGCCAATCGGCGAATCAATGTAGTGCACCGGTTTTGGCTTGGCCAGCGACGAAGCCAGCTTCACTGACTGCTCAGGAAAGTACAACCGGTCAGTGGTTACCGCGGCAACCACCACGTTGACCTTCGCCAGTCGCGCCAAGGCGGCTTCCAGGGATTCATGGCCGCGAGCCACATCATGGCTCATCAGCGCCTCGGTGAGCACCAGGTAGCTGTTGGCGTCGAAACGATTCACCAGCTTGCTGGCCTGATGGTCAAGATAGCTTTCCACCTGGTACCGCCCGCGAGGCCCCTCGAGCAGACCCGTTGGCTTCTCGCCATCCTGCGGGTTGCGCGAGAAACGGGTTTCAAGCTCGGCCTCGGAACGATAGGTGATGTGGGCCAGGCGGCGAGCCAAGCCAAGACCGGCGTCCGGGCGGGCATCGTTGCCGTAGTAGTCGCCATTGCAGAAGTGCGGATCCAACCGGATGGATTGGGTTTGCACCTGTGCAAAGGCAATTTGCTCGGCAGTCGCCTGCGCGCTCGAGGCCATCACTACGAGATTCTTGACCTGGTCGGGGAACTCGACGGCGTATTCCAACGCGCGCGCACCGCCCATCGAACCGCCAATGACCGCATGCCAGGAATCAATTCCCAGTTGCTTGGCCAGCCGAGCTTCAAGGCGCACCGAGTCCTTGATGGTGACGAAGGGAAAGCTCGAACCGTAGGGCAGGCCCTGGTCGCCCAAGGACGAGGGGCCGGTGGAACCATTGCAACCACCCACCATGTTGATGGACACGACAAAGTACTCATTGGTGTCAACCGTGGCGCCGGGGCCTACGAGCTCTTCCCACCAGCCGGCGCTTTGCGAATCGCCTTGCGCAACGTGGGCGTCACCGGTGAGCGCATGCATCACGAGCACCGCGTTGGAGCCATCAGCTGCTAGCGTCCCCCACGTTTCATAGGCCAGCACCACGTCCGGAAGGAATCCACCGAATTCGAAGTGGTGCTCCCCCACGGACTTACGGCGCAAAATGCCGTCTTGCCCGCCAGCGAGCTCTTCGGCGCGCAGAGTATCTTCAGTAGTCACAATGGATGCCATGCCTAGAGGGTTTCCTGCAGTTCCTTGTTCTCGAGGGCTGCAACAGCTTGGAAGCCCAGTTCCAGATCGGCCAGAATATCCTTGATATTCTCCAGTCCGACGCTCAGCCGCACCAGTCCCGGGCTCACGCCGGCCGCAACCTGCTCAGCTTCGGAGAGCTGGGCATGGGTGGTGGAGGCCGGGTGGATGACCAATGAGCGCACGTCGCCGATGTTCGCGACATTGGAGTGCAATACCAGTGCGTCCACGAAGGCCTGGCCGGCTTCCGAACCGCCCTCCAGTTCGAACGCGATGATCGAGCCGGCGCCCTGATCGCTGTACTTCTGCGCACGCTCATGCCAAGGCGAGGACTTCAGGCCTGCGTAGGCGACCTTCTGCACTTCCTCGCGGGATTCGAGCCAATTGGCAACTTCTACGGCATTCTGGCCGTGGCGCTCAATGCGCAGCGACAAGGTTTCCAGGCCCTGCGCGATCAAGAACGCGTTGAACGGCGCAACCGAGGAACCCAAATCGCGCAGCAACTGCACGCGGGCCTTGAGGATGTAGGCCAGATTGGCGCCCAGGATGCCGTTGACACCCAGGTCGCGGGCGAAGACCAGGCCGTTGTAGGACTCGTCCGGGGTGTTGAAGCCCGGGAAGCGGTCGGCGTCCTTGGCGAAGTCGAAGTTGCCCGAGTCCACGATGACACCGGCAATGGCACTGCCGTGTCCGCCGAGGAACTTGGTGGCTGAATGGATCACGATATCCGCGCCCCACTCGATCGGGCGGATCAAGTACGGGGTGGCCAGGGTGTTGTCCACCAGCAGCGGCACGCCAGCTTCGTGGGCGATCGCCGAGATGCCCTCGATGTCCAGGACGTCCTGTCGCGGATTGGAGATGGTTTCCCCGAAGAAGGCCTTGGTGTTCGGACGCACCGCGGCGCGCCAATCATCCAGGTTGTCCGGGTCGGAAACGAAGGTGACCTCGATGCCCAGGCGCTTGAGCGTGTGCTTGAGCAGGTTCTGGGTTCCGCCGTACAGGCTGGGGCTGGCCACCAGGTGGTCGCCGGCTTCGGCCAAATTCAAGATGGCGAAAGTGGTGGCAGCCTGTCCCGAGGAGAGCAGCAGTGCTCCAACGCCGCCCTCCAGGTCAGCGATGCGGGTTTCCACCGCGTCGGTGGTCGGGTTGCCGATACGGGTGTAGATCGGCTCCAGTTCCTGCAGCGCGAAACGTGCAGCAGCGCTCTGGGCGCTGGGGAAGACGAAAGAGGTGGTTTGGAAAATCGGGAGAGCCCGTGCCCCGGTCGTCGGATCCGGGGTCTGGCCGGAGTGGATCTGACGGGTTTCAAATGACCAGTTATTGCTCATGGTTTCCTCCAAATAGCGTTTCATGACTATGGGGGTACGCCACTGAAAAGACACCGACAGGAAGCACCATATCGTGACGACTTCCAGGGGTAACCCGCGCTTGTCCTTGATGCCTTGTGCGTTCAAGGGCCAGGTCTTCACCCGGGGCACCCCACCGCGGTTGGAGGGTTGCCGCCCAGTAAGCCGGGGCTTGTTACTGGGACTCATGACCTGGTACCAGTTTGCCCGAAAACCGAAGATCTTTGCAACGCAAGGGCTGGTGATTGGACTCAATCGGTCATATTTCGCGAATATTGCAGGTTCATCGCAGAGTATTCGATAGCATCACGGAACTTAGGTGTGCCTAAGTAGAGACTCGCATCACATGTTGTCATGATGGGCACATGATGAGGCTAGATCACGTAAGTTATGCATGCGGCCCGGACGGGCTGTTGCCAACCGCTGAAAGAATCTCCGAGTCCCTTGGACTGGAATTCGTCAAGGGCGGCGTGCATCCACGATTCGGAACACGCAATGTCATCTTCCCGCTCAAGCATGGCCAGTACCTGGAGGTGGTTGAAGTCCTGAACCACCCGGCCAGCGACAAGGCACCCTTCGGACAGGCGGTTCGCGCCCGTTCGGAGCTCGGCGGCGGCTGGATGGGCTGGTGCGTCTCGGTGGAGGATCTATCCAGTGCCGAGGACCGCTTGGGCCGCAAGTCGGTGCCGGGCAACCGGAAGTTCCCTGATGGCCGCGAACTGACCTGGCAGCAGATTGGCATCAAGGGCCTGATCGCCGATCCGCAGTGCCCGTACCTGATTTCCTGGGATGAAGGATCCGAGGAGCTGCATCCGTCCAAGGCGCTGGAACCTGCCGGCGCCATCAGCCAGATCTCCATCGCCGGCTCGCGTGAACGGGTGCTGGATTGGCTGGGCCAGCCGCAGAACGTCAATTTGGGCGCTGTCACCATGCAATATGAAGCGCCGAATGGCACTCCGGGCATCATGTCGGTTACCTTTGAGACCGAGTCCGGAACCGTGGTGCTGTAAACAGTTCCGCAGAGATCGCAAGTAGGCGGGGACAATGGCGTCCCCACCTACTTTCTTTTCCTTAAGGCCGGTCCAGCCGCTTCCCCAGGACCACGACGTGCTGATCTTCGAAGCCCAGTCGTTCATAGAAATCGATGACGGCAGAGTTCTCCCCGCGGACCATGAGCTGCACCTTGGGCACGCCGCGATCCCGCAGCCACAGGACAGCAGCATCCACCAGCGCCCTTCCCAGGCCGTTGCCCTGCCGGCACGGATCCACCGCAACATAGTAGAGCCAACCTCGGTGGCCATCATGGCCAACCATCGCAGTAGCCATGAGTTGATCGTTCTCAACGATGGACAGCACCGTGGAAGTAGGCTCGGCCAAAGCCCGTCGGGCGTCGGCGAGCGCATCATTCCACGGACGAGTCAGCCCAGTTGCTTCCCACAATTCAACTGCTTGGCGAAGGTCCTCCTCGCGCAGCACGGTAATCTGCATTGGCTCAGCTTACCGGCGCTACTGGCCGATTCCGATGGCCGGCCCGACCAAGGCGTATCCCACGAAGCCGATGGCATCGAGCAGGAAATGCGCGATGACCAGCGGCATCACCCGCCCGTACTTCTGGTATACCCAGCCGAAGACGACGCCCATGAGCATATTGCCGATCATCGGCCCCACCCCCTGGTACAGGTGGTAGCTGCCTCGGATCATCGCAGAACCAATAATGGTGCTCCACAGGCCCAGCTTCAATTTCTTGGCGTAGGTGAACAGGAATCCGAGCATCAGCACTTCTTCGAGGATTGCATGACGTGCAGCCGACAGCAGAAGCACTGGGACGCTCCACCAATAATCGCCAAGATTCGCTGCTGACAGTGCCGTGGTGACGCCCAGTGCCCGTCCAGCGGCATAGACGCCCAGCGTTCCCACTCCCATGGCCAAGAACATCCCCGCCCCGAGCAGTGCGTCCTTGCCCGGCTTGCGCATATCGAAACCGATGTCCCGGATGGTTCGTCCGGTCGTGCGCTTCATCAGGTAGAGCGCCAGCACGACGGGTACCAAGGCAAAGAAGATGTCCAGCAGCTGGTAGGAGAAATCAAAGAACTCGCGGGTGCTCAGCGGGTTGTTCAGCGATGTAGTCTGCTCGCGCAGTGGTGCTCGGGTGACCTTGTCGGCAAAGCTCAGCAGCGAGTAGACCGCGCTTTGTCCCAACGACAGGGCAAGAACCAAGACGATCTCGAATTTGAGGGTCTTGCGGGTTGCTGTCTGCTTAACTTGTTCAGCGTTCACGTTTCCGATCATAGGCTGATCTGGCTGTGCGCGTACTGAGCAGCCACGTGGCAAACCTGCGATAGCCTGAGGTTGAGACCACCAGCAAGCTGAACGAGAAGAGTGCGAGTGAGCCGTCCTGCCACCATTGGAGAACTGCAGATTGCCCGTCAGCTCTGCCCCGATCTTTCCTGGGAAGATGCGGCGGTGAACGAAGGCGGACAATTCCACAAGGTGGTCATTGGCAATCCGCAAGCGGTGATTCGCATGGCGCGCACGCCAGCGGCCACGGAGCAGATGCCCCGTTCCGTCAAGCTGCTTTCTTTGCTGGAGGGCCAGCTCAACTACCAGATTCCGGTGGCGGTCTCCGAGATCCTGCACGTCGACGGACTCAGCTCCGTGGCCATGTCTTTCATCCCCGGCAGCGCCCATGAACCGCATTACGGGGATCCGAAGGTGCTGGGACAGCTGGTCAAGGATTTGGCCGAGCTGCCGCTGGAGCCGATCAGCGAGCATCTGGCCAAACCGTTTTCATTCCGTGGCGAATGGACCCAGGCCAGGCAGCAGCAATGCTTCGATGCGCTGCCCGAGGAACTGCGAGGGCCTGCTACCGAGCTCTGGGCCCAGCTCGATATCCTGGCGCAGGTTCCTGCGGGCTTAGTCCATGGCGACTTGGCCGGCCACAATATGCACTGGATCGGCGAGAAACTGGTTGGCATCTTGGATTGGGATCTGGCCGCTGCGTGGGACCCGGCTTTGAACACCGCTTACCTGAGCCTGTGGCATGGATTGGAAATGGCGGATTTGATTGCTCCCAGCGCAGAGGAAGCATACCGGGCCAAAATCTGGTTGGGCCTGATGAGTCTTGAACGGCTATCGGATACGCTCTCGCGCACCGACAACCCGAAAATGGGCAAGCTCATGCGCAAGATTGGTCCGCGCATCCTCACCGCTGCGCAGACGGTAAGGAGGTGAGCTCCTCGCTAACCATTCATCCCGTCGCGACAGCATTCTCACCAACCAGAATCCGATATCGAACTGTAGCTTCCTAAGCGAGGAAAAATATGACCCTGAAAAACGCATTCGCTCTCATTGCCCTCGTTGGAACTTCAATGGCGTTCACAGGTTGCTCCGTCAGCGATTCCAGCAGTCCCCCTCCACCAGGTACAGATTCGATGATGCTGCTGCAAGACCATGATCTGGCTGCCATCAGCACAGAAATTGATAGGAAGGACCAAAAGATCTCTCTTGCCATACCGCTCCGCGGCGGCGATTATGAGGTTGCGCTCGAATGCTCGGGCGAAGACATGTCGTCCAGCATCGCATGGCAAAGCGATGAGAAACGGGACAAAGGAGAAATCAGCGTTCCCTGCACCCATGAAGGCGCAAACGCCCGCGAAGAGATTTCTCTAAACGGCTACTCAAGTTCGCTCACTTTCGTCGCAAGAGAGTTGCAAGGACACGAACTTACGGTATCAATTGCCTCAAACGCGACTTAGCACTTGATGATGATCCCTCCCGATGTCTTCGTCTATCAGGATTTAGCGAAACATTATTTTGTTCAAACGCGTTGAAAAAGCAAAATGCCCACCCGAGCACGATGCTCAGGTGGGCATTTCGGCGTATCGTCTCCGATGCGAGGAATATTTAGTTCAGTGCTGAGATGGCTGCATCGTAGTCCGGCTCGGTGGTGATCTCCGGGACGATCTGGTTGTAAACAACCTGGCCGTCTTCATCCAGGACAACAACCGAACGGGCCAGCAAGCCAGCCAGTGGACCGTCAACCTGGGTCACGCCATAGTCCGAACCGAAGTCGGAACGAAAGACCGAAGCAGCGGTAACGTTCTCGATGTCTTCGGCACCGCAGAAGCGTCCCAGTGCGAATGGCAAGTCAGCAGAAACGCACACCACGGTCGTGTTCTCCAGGCCGGCAGCCAATTCGTTGAAGCGACGCACGCTGGCAGCGCAAACGCCGGTATCAACCGACGGGAAGATGTTCAGGACAACGCGACGGCCAGCCAGCGATTCGCTGGTGACATCTGCAAGGCCGGTGTCGGTGAGAGTGAAAGCTGGAGCCTGCGAGCCAACGGCCGGCAGATCACCAATAGTCTGTACAGGGGTTCCCTTGAAAGCAGTATTAGCCATAGGTCTTGTTTATCATGAATGCCTAATCCGGAGCTATATTTTCTGCCTACTAGCGCAAACAAGTCGCTCACCTCTCGTTCCTATGCAAAACTGTGGACATGGGCCCCGACTACGATTCATACGCAGCGAAGATGCGTGCTCAGACCCTTGACGGCACTGATTTGGAAGTAGTCGCCCGTTTCACCGACATGCTCTGCCGCCGCAATTCACGAATTCTCGATATCGGTTGCGGGGTAGGCAACACCGTCAACGCCTTGCGCCGCTTGGGACACCGTGGCTACGGCATAGATCCCACACCCCAAGTGCTGGATGTAGCTGCAGAGCTATTCGACGGGAGCTGGTTCCGGCAGCTATTGGCGAACCAGCTGGCCCTGGGCTCATTGGACGAGCATGACCTGCCAAGGACGTACGACGCCATATTGTTGACCGGTAATGTGCCTGCTTTCATTTCTCGCGATGAACTGCGAGGCATATTCAACTTAGCCGATCAGGTGCTCAGCGTCACGGGCGTACTCGTTGTCGGAACCACCCGCCATGCCAACGGCGGACCGGAAGACCAGGACGAACTCCGCGAAGGAACCTCGCTGCAGCTCGTGCAGCGATTCGCCGATTGCCATTTGGCTCCCTACCGTTCTGGCTCCCAATGGTCGGTGAGCGTGTACGCACGCACCGGTCAGCGTTCAGGATTCCAGAGCCCAGATGGAATATTCATTCTGCCCCCTAGCCTCGTGGCTATTTGCGAAACGCCGCCAGGTATTCAACAGTCGGCAAGCTTTTCAAGGCCTGGAATCGCTGCCTAAATGCGACCGCTGTTTCGTAGCCAACTGACTTCGCAAGGGAAGCTGCCGTTTCATCGGTTTCCACGAGCCGCCGGCAAGCCTCTTTTATTCTCAGTGACATTGGGACAGTGGGCATCCCGAAGCAGAACTGTGCTGAGCCAAGCGGGGAGAATTGCCCATGGCTCCGGGCACAAGACGCTAATTCCCCAGCGCTAGGAAGCTACCGGTCCGGGAAGGCACGGAGGCTTGCCTCGATCTCGCCAGAAGCCGCCAACAATCGTCGGGAATTGGGAGTAGCTGACCTGCGTGGCCAGCAGGGGCAGGCATTGAAGGCTTCTCATCGCTTCCATCGAGCAGTCGGACAGAATGCAGCGTCCTAGTTTTGCTTACGGCTTGGACTGCTTCAATCCGCAGCACGGCTCGGGGCCGAAGAATCCTTGCGGCCGGATTCCTGCCGTCCCTATCCCCTTCCCTGGGCGCGCGCGATCCAGACAGATTTTAAATGGGCTCCTGCAAAGATCTAGATCGCTTTGCCGGCCCGATACACGCTGTGGGTCAGGTTCATCCCGGGACGGTACGCCAGATGCGCAGCAACTGGAGCGTCAAGAACATGCAGATCCGCGCGCTTGCCGATCTCAATGGATCCCACTTGGTCGGCAACCCCCAGCGCGAGCGCCCCGCCGTAGGTTGCCGCCTCGATGGCTTCAGCCAGGGTCAGGTCCATTTGGAGCACAGCAGTAGCCACGCAGAAGTTCATGTTGCTCGTGTAGCTGGTACCCGGATTGCAGTTGCTTGCCAGTGCGATTCGCACGCCTGCATCGAGCAGTGCACGGCCCGGTGCCAACGGTTGCCGTGTCGACAGGTCGCAGGCGGGCAAGCAGGTGGCGACGGTGCCCGCAGTCCCTGTTCTTGTTGCCGTGTCCCAGCCAGCCCAGCTTCCGGCGAGCGCCTGAAGGTCCTGTTCGTCCAGGTAATTCACGTGGTCTACCGAGTGGCTGCCGAACTCTACGGCCAGCTTCACGCCCGGCCCTGGACCCAGCTGGTTTCCGTGGACCTTGGTTGCCAGTCCCTTGTTCCTTGCGGCGTCCAGGACCCGGCGCGACTGTTCTTCGGTGAATGCGCCGCGTTCGCAGAAGACATCCACGAAGTCGACGTAGGCCGCCACGGCATCCAGCATCGGTCCGGTGACCAAATCGGTGTAGTCATCGGCATCCCATCCTGCCGGTACCAGGTGAGCGCCCAGGAAAGTCAGGGAATCGACCAGCGGCTTGCCCAGCACCGAATGCCGGGTCTCTTCTTCCAGTGCCAGTCCGTAGCCGGTCTTGGTTTCCATCCAGGTGGTGCCCATCGCAAGAGCTTCACGGCGGCGATCAGCCACGAGGTCGGCCAGCGCCTTGTCCGAGAGCTGCCCGGTGGCCGATGTGGTGACCGCGATGCCTCCAGCGGCATAGGACTGGCCTGCCATGCGGGCTACGAACTCCTCGGCGCGGTCGCCGCCGAAAATCAAGTGGCTGTGGGAATCAACCCAACCGGGCAGCACCGCACGGCCGCCCAAATCGATCTCGTGTCCTGCAGCAGGTGCATGCGCCATTTTGCCGATCCATGCAACCAGTCCGTCCTCGATCAGCACCGCCGCGTCTTCCAACACGCGGCCCTTCGCGTCAACCGTAGTCAGCTGTCCAATGTTGGTAAGCAACAAGGTTGCCATGAGCGCTCCGCCTTCGTGGTATTTCCAATCCTTTAGCCAAGAGCCTACCCATGGCTTGTTGCCTGTGGGGCAGAACAACAGGGTGCCCGTCTGGGATTTCAGACTGGCACCCTTTTGTTCCCACTTCAGGCCAGGGTTACCCCTTGGTGGCACCTGCCAGCAATCCCCGCACGAAGAACCGTTGCAGGGCGAAGAAGACCGCCAGCGGAATGATCATCGAGATGAAAGCGCCTGCGGTGAGCAGCTCCCAGGATTGCCCGTAGGTACCCGAGAGGTCTTGGAGCGCTTTCGTGATCGGCAAGCCTCCACCCGAGGTGAAGACCGTCGCCACCAAGAGGTCATTCCACACCCAGAGGAACTGGAAGATTCCGAAGGACGCAATAGCCGGCATCGACAGGGGCAGGACGATCTTCGAGAAGATCTTCCCGTGCCCGGCTCCGTCAACACGCGCAGCCTCGATGACCTCATCGGGGATTTCCGAAATGAAGTTGTGCAGCATGAAGATCGCCAACGGCAAGGCGAAGATCGTGTGGGCAATCCAGACCTTGGCGTAGGCGCCATCCAGCCCGTTGACTCCCAAGCCCGGCAGGATATACAGCCCACCGATCTTCACTCCGTCCGAGAACAGCTGGAGCAGCGGAACCAGCGCCATCTGGATCGGAACGATCTGCAGGGCGAAAATGAGAACGAAGAGCGTATTGCGCCCCTTGAAGTTGATCCACGCGAAAGCGTAGGCAGCCAAGCTGGCGACAAGGATCGGCACAATTGCCGCTGG
This sequence comes from Glutamicibacter sp. NPDC087661, assembly GCF_044743275.1. Taxonomy (NCBI): domain Bacteria; kingdom Bacillati; phylum Actinomycetota; class Actinomycetes; order Micrococcales; family Micrococcaceae; genus Glutamicibacter; species Glutamicibacter sp. NPDC087661. The sequence continues at coordinate 110,663 of NZ_JBIUWE010000005.1, read as the reverse complement.
AATGGTGATGACCAGCGAATTCAGGAACGCCTTGGACAGCGGAAGGCTGTCGCCGGAGGCAAAGGCCTGCGCATAGTTATCGAGCGTGAATGAAGGGTTGGACAGGGCCGTCCACCACCCCGAGGTCTTGATGTCATCAGCCTGCCTGAAGGAGGAGACAAACAGGCCGAAGGTGGGGATGGTCCACACCGCGGCAATGATGAACGCCGCAATGGTGGCTGCGCGGGAGGTGGTGGCTTTGCGCAGTTTCCCGCTGGTTTTCTCGGTAGCTGCCAAGAGGCGTCGAGAGGACTCGCTGACGGTGCTCATCGGATTCCCCTTTGCTTCTTATGCTGGCGGACGTTGTAGATGATGATCGGCAGTACCAGGATGAACAGGATGACGGCCAGGGCCGAGCTGTAGCCGGTGCGTGCCCCGAGCTGGAACTGGCGCACCATTTCGAATGCCAGCACCGTTGTATCCGAGCGTCCGCCGGTCATCGAAGAGACGATGTCGAAGACCTTGAGCGAGGCAATGGAAATGGTGGTCAATACGACGATGACCGTGGAGCGGATCCCCGGCAGAGTGACATTGGCGAAACGCTGCCATGGGCTGGCCCCGTCCAGGGAGGCTGCTTCGATTTGCTCTGCGGGCACGCCCTTGATGGCCGCGGACAGGATGACCATGGCGAATCCCGCCTGTGTCCAGATCAGGATGACCACCAGGAACAACGTGTTCCACGGTTCGAACCCGAGCCAGTCGACCGGGGTGGCCCCGAATGCCGTGATGATCGCGTTGAGCACGCCTATTTGCTCGCCCTGGCGGATGTCGTAGAAGAACTTGAAGATGATCGATGCGCCAACGAAGGAAATCGCCATGGGCATGAACACCAGCAGCTTGAAGAACTTCTCGCCACGGCTCTTGTCGATGAATACCGCGTAGGCCAATCCGATAATAGTGGAGACCACGGGCGCCACCAGAACCCACACCAGGGTATTGAGCAGGGCGGTCAGGCCATCGGGGCTGGTGAACACCCAGCGAAAATTCCCCAGGCCGACGAAGCCGGATCCGTCGTTGGCCATGAAGGCGCTGAGCGCGGTGCGGACCGTGGGGTAGATCAAGCCGATAGCGAGCAGCAGCATGGCCGGAGCCAGGAAACCGGAGAGCTGCAGCAGCGAGCCGGCGCCGGATCGCGAGCGCCGGTCCAGGAAAAACAGCACCGCGCCGAGCACCGCGGCCAGCGCGGCCACCCACATCACGGAGTTGTACAGGCCCAGGACCAGCAGGATCGCCACCGGGACCAAGACCGCGGCGGCAAAGCGCACGACGGCGAAAACCCGTCCGCCCTTGGTCGCTATCTCGACAAAGGCGAGGATCGCTGCGATCAGGACCGCGAAGGCGACCAGGATGATCGGCACTTGGGCTAGCGGCGGAACGCCAGCCAGCCACTGGAAGAATTCAGACATGCGCTCAGGCTCCTACAATCCCGCCAACGGCCGGGACTCCCGGCCGTTGGCGATGGGCCAGATGGCGATTAGGAGTCATAGCCGGACTGGATATTTTCAAGCACTTCCTTGGTCGGCTTGCCATCGATCCAGTCCACCAGGCCCTTCCAGAAGGAGTCGGAGCCGACGCTCTTGGGCATCAGATCAGACCCGTCGAAGCGGAAGGTGGTGTTCGGATCCTGCAGCAATTCAACAGCGGAGCGCAGCAGATCGCTGCTGGCGTTCTTCGGATCAAGCCCGGAGTTCGCCGAGATCACGCCGCCGAGTCCAACGCGGCTATTGGCCCAATCCGCGCTGGCCAGGTATTCCTGGACCTTGGCGGTATCCTCATCATTGGAGAAGGCGGCAACGAATTCACCGCCGCCTACAACAGATACGGGGTCATCGGCTTTGGCTGGCGGGGCAACGAAAGCCCAGACATCCCCGTCAGGCGCCACGGTAGCCTTCTCGCCATCGGCGTTCTTGGAATCCAGGACGTATCCTTCCAGGAAGGATGCCTGGTGGGTCAGCGGGCAGGTTCCCTTGGCCACGGCCGTGCCAACATCGCCGAAGGCGGTGGCGTTGATCGACTTCACGTCGCCATATCCGGCGTTGACTTGCTCCGGGTCCAGCAGGATCTTTCCAACGGAGTCGAAGGCGCTGGTGATTTCTGGCGAAGTGAATTCCAGATCTCCCGAAACCCACTTGTCGTAGGCTTCGGTTCCGGACTGGCGCAGGACCGCGTCTTCAATCCAGTCGGTGCCCGGCCATCCCGATGCCTCGCCCGAAGCGAATCCGGCACACCAGGCCGGTTCATTGGTCTGCTTCGAGATTTCGGTGCCCAGGGTGGTCATTTCATCCCAGGTTTCCGGGACGCTCAAGCCCCACTGCTCGAACTGCTTGGGCGAGTACCAGATGTAGCCTTTCACGCTGGCCATCAGCGGCACCCCGTACTGCACCCCATCGACCTTGCCGTAGTTCTGCCAGTCTTCGGACCAGTTGCTCTGCAGCTGGGACTGCACTGCCTCGGGAAGTTGCTGCACCTTGCCCTGGGCCACGGTGGCCTGCAGCAAGCCCGGTTGCGGGAAGACGGCCAGGTCCGGGGTGTCGCCGCCCTGGACCTTGATTCCGATTTGGGATTCGAAGTTCTTGTCGCCGGTGTAGCGGATCTTGATGCCGTTCTCCTCGGACCACTTGGCCCAGGATTCTTCCAGCAGTTCCGCTTCAATGCCGGTGACCGGACCGTAGATGTCGACGACTCCGTCGGCTTGGCCCACTTGCGCTTCGCCACCGCCGGAGGCGTTGGGGTCATTGGGGTCTGCTCCGCCCGAGCAACCGGCCAGGAGCAGGCCGATTGCTGCCACCGAGATAACCGGCGCGAACTTCAGCCCGCGTTTTGCTTTAGTCATGATGCCCTCCACGTTGGGTAATGCCCTGCCGGATGAGGCGGCCTGGCACGAGTGATCCCCTCAATAGTGACGCAGGTCATCGACGCGCGTCAACAGTTATGGGAGAACACCGTGGAGAAATTGGCGCGGGCAGGTCATTGCGGTGCCGGGCCCGAGCTGTCCCGGACCACCATCAGCGGCGCGACCAGTTGCTGCACCGGCGCTTGGGAGCGCCCCTCGATCTGCTGCACCAGGGCGTCCACCGCGGCATGGGAAATGGCCTCCCCCGGCGGGGCCACCGTGGTCAGCGCCGGGGCAACCATCTCGGCCGAACGGTCCCCGACCCCCAGTGCGATCACCGAGAGGTCATCGGGGATCCGCAACGCAGCCATGCCAGCGGCGTTGACAAATCCCGCGGTGGCGAACTCCTTGAGCGCCAGCACCGCAGTAGGTCGCGGGTGCAGTTCCAGGTAGGCATTCAGCGCCGCGCGGCCGCCGCGGGCGTTGTTTTCCACCGGCACTTCCTGCATCGCCATGCCCCGATCGCGCACGGCATCGCAGATGGCCCGGGCCGTGCGGATGGCCGGGCCGTTGCCGGCTTCCTGGTCTTCCACCGATACGTTGATGTACATGATGGATTGGTGGCCGAGGCTCGCCAAATAGTCCACCGCGATGCGCCCGGCCTGGGCAAAGTCATTATCGACATAGGACAGGTCCGCGCTGTCATCGGGACGGCCAATGGAGGCAAAGGCAATGCCCGCGCGCCGCAGGACATCAAAGCGCGGGTCATTGATCGACACTTCCATCAAGAGCACCCCGGCCACCAGCTTCTGTCCGACCAGGCTTTCCAATCCCATGGCATCGGTCATCGGGTTGGACCACAACAGCATGTGGTAGCCCAGCGCGCGGGCACGCTCCATGGCGGCGGTGACGTACTCGAACTCGGTGGAAGAATAGCCGTCCAGGCTGGTGGGAAAGTGCAGGGCAAGGATGCCCCGGCGCGATCCGGCCAGGCCCTGGGCAAAGGCATCCGGGGTGTAGTTCAACTCCCGCATGGCCGCCAAGACCCTGGCCTTGGTCGCCTCGGAAATGGTGCGCCGGCCGCTGATCACGTAGGACACGGTACTAGGAGATACGCCGGCCAAGCGCGCCACGTCGTTCCTGGTAGCCATGAGCCCACCGCCTTTGGTTATTCCAACTCGTCATCCCTATTGAAACACGGCGCCGGGCAATCCCCCTGGGTCAGCGGCTGGCGACGAATGCCTGCACGCAGGCCTCGATATCCTCAGCCGAATGCGCGGCAGAAAGCTGGACGCGGATGCGCGCGGCCCCCTTGGGCACTACCGGGAAGCTGAAGGCCGTGACGAAGACGCCCTGCTCGAGCATCTTGCCTGCGACCTCTGCGGCCTTGACCGCGTCGCCGAACATCACCGGAATGATGGCGTGCTCGCCGTCGAGCAATTCGAAGCCCTCTTCGGTCATGCGGCGGCGGAAGTGCGCAGCGTTCTCGAAGAGCTTCTCGCGCAGGTCCCCGGAGTCCACCACCAGGTCCAGCGCCTTCAACGTGGCAGCGACAATCGATGGAGCCAGCGAGTTGGAGAACAGGTACGGGCGGGCCTTCTGGCGCAGCATCGCGACAACCTCGCCGCGGCCGGACACGTAGCCGCCCGAGGCGCCGCCTAATGCCTTGCCGAAGGTGCCGGTGTAGATGTCCACGCGGTCCGAGACTCCTGCATGCTCCGGAGTGCCTGCCCCGGTGGCGCCCATGAAGCCCACAGCGTGGGAGTCATCGACCATGACCAGCGCGTTGTACTTGTCAGCCAGATCGCAGATGGCCTCCAAGGGAGCAAGGTAGCCGTCCATGGAGAAGACGCCATCGGTGACGATGATGGTGCGGCGGGCGCCCGCCCCGCCGTTGAGCTGCGCGGCAGCCTGCAGCTGGGTTTCCAGGTCGGCCATGTCCTGGTTGGCGTAGCGGAAGCGCGCGGCCTTGGACAAGCGGATGCCATCGATGATCGAGGCGTGGTTCAGCGCATCGGAGATGATGGCGTCTTCCTTGCCGAACAGCGATTCGAACACGCCGCCGTTGGCATCGAAGCAGCTGGAGAACAAGATGGTGTCCTCGGTGCCCAGGAATTTAGAGAGCTTGGCTTCCAGGTCCAGGTGCAGGTCCTGGGTGCCGCAGATGAAGCGGACCGAGGCCATGCCGAAGCCGCGCTCATCCATGGCGGTCTTGGCCGCGTCGATGATCTGCTGGTTATCGGCCAGGCCCAGGTAGTTGTTGGCGCAGAAATTCAGCACCTTCCGTGCATCGTCGCCCAGCGAGCCGGCCATGATGGAAGCGGACTGGGCCGAGTCGATGTGGCGTTCTGCCTTGAACAGGCCGGAGGACTTCAGCTCGTCCAATTCGGCGGCAAGCTGGTCTTTGAGATCCGTGTACATTGCAAATGCTCCTTGTTGATGCGGGAAATTCTTAGCCTGAGAAAACGGTCCAGTCGAGCACGACCTTGCCGCCGTGCCCGCTGCGAGCAGCTTCGAAGCCCTGCTGCCATTCGGTGGCCGGCAGGAAGTCGGTAACCACCGAGGCGATGCGCTCGCGCATCACCTCCGAGGAGGTGAGCATGGCGCTCATGGCGTACCAGGTCTCGAACATTTCGCGGCCGTAGATGCCGCGCAGGGTCAGCATGTGGGTGACAACCTTGCCCCAGTTGATGTCGATCGAGGTGCTGGGCAAGCCGAGCATGGCGATCTTGCCGCCATGGTTCATGTTCTCGATCATTTCCGGCAGGGCAGTCTTGTGCCCGGACATTTCCATGCCGTAGTCGAAGCCTTCGACCATGCCCAGCTTCTGCTGCGCTTCCTTGATGCGGGTGGTCGCGACATTCACGGCCAGATCGATGCCCATGGACTGGGCCAGTTCCAGGCGCTGCTCGGAGACATCGGTGATGGCGATGTTGCGGGCGCCGACGTGGCGAGCCACTGCCGCGGCCATCAGGCCGATGGGTCCGGCACCGGTGATCAGCACGTCCTCGCCCACCATCGGGAACTGCAGTGCGGTGTGCACGGCATTGCCGAACGGGTCGAAGATGGCGCCGAGCAGTGGGGTGATGCGCTCATCGCGGTGGATGTAGACATTGCTTTCGGGGATCACCACGTATTCGGCGAATGCGCCGTCGCGCTGCACGCCTACCGAATCGACGTTGATGCACATCTGCTTGCGGCCGGCGCGGCAGTTGCGGCATAGGCCGCACACGACGTGGCCTTCACCCGAGACGCGGTCGCCGATCTTGACCCCGTGCACGAAGTCGCCGATTTCCACGACCTCGCCGTAGAACTCGTGGCCCGGAACCAGCGGGGTGTTGATCATGGCCTTGGCTGCATCGTCGTAGGCTTCGATGTGCAGGTCGGTGCCGCAGATTCCGGCGGTCATGACGCGGATCTTGACCTCGTGGGCGCCGGTCTCTGGTTCTGGGCGATCAACGAGTTCCAGCCCCGCGTGCGGGCCGGACTTGTACAGTGCTTTCATGCGGGTTCCTTTGGATTGGGCACCTGGGTGCGCGCAACACAGACATGGGGTCGCTTCAAGTGTCGCACCCGACAGCACGGTACAACACCTTAGAAGATCACTGATTTACTGATCCAACGATTTAGAATTTACTTCATGGAATTGCATCAGTTGAGGATTCTGCGTGAACTCGCGGATTTGGGCAGCGTCAACGCCGTGGCGAAGGCCCTTTTTGTCTCGCCCTCGGCGGTCTCGCAGCATTTGGCCCAACTGCAGCGCAATTTCCCTGTGCCACTGACACAGAAAGAGGGACGGCGGCTAGTACTCACCAGCCAAGGAAGGATCTTGGCACAAGCCAGCGCCCAGGTTGCTTCAACTCTCGCCGAGGCAGACTCCAAGATCAGGAACTATGAAGGCAGCTTTGCCCAACCGGTACTCATCGCTGGATTTCATTCCATTGGCCAAACGATCTTCGCGCCGTTACTGAATTCCGGTGATGATGACCTGCCGCCCTTGCGTTTCTTTGATGAAGACGTTTCACAACAAGATTTTCCGGCCCTAACTTCTACATATGATCTGGTCCTCGCTCACCGAATGCCGCATACCGAGGCCTGGCCTGCCGACAGAGTTTCCATAATCCCATTGGCCTTCGAACCCCTAGATATTGCCGTGCATCAAGATCATCCACTGGCACGGTTTGAAAGTCTCTCGCCAGCTCAAGTTATCGAAGAGCCTTGGGTGGTCTCCCGCCCCGGATTCTCGCCGGCTGATGTGCTCGATACCATCGCCGCGTTGTCGGGGTCGGCTCCTCGAATTGAGCATCGGGTCAACGACTACGGCACGGCAGCCGCACTGGTACGAGCCAGTCATTGCCTGGGAATTTTGCCTCGCTTCACTTCGCGGTCCATGCTGGGCAAGGATGTGACTTTACGACCAGTTTCAGGCTTGGAATCAGGTCGACAAATCGACATCCTGGTACGCGCCGAACACCTTCACAGACCGACAGTTATTCGAGTTATCGATGCCCTCAGAGAGACGGCGCGGAAGTTGGTGGCCGAAAATCTCTAGCGCCGGGTTAGTTCGCGTTGGAGGCCATTTCCTGGGAGGCTTTTCCACTTTCCCGGACAGCTCCGAACAGCAAGGCGGCCAGCTCAACCTAGAGCGTTGAGCTGGCCGCTTTGCTGACCAATGATGTAAAAATACCGAGCCTTGGGCATTCCGCTTATTTGATGGCGCCAGCTGTCAGGCCTGCTTTCCAGAAGCGTTGCAGGAACAGGAATAGCAACAGCAACGGAATCACGGAAACCAGTGCTCCAACGACTACCAGCGACATCGGCACCTTGCCATTGGAAGCAAACCAAGCCACCAAACCCACTGTCACGGGCTGCAATGAGGAGTCATGGATGACCATTGCAGGCAACAGATAGTTATTCCAGATTTCTACAAAATTGAACAAGAAGATGGTCACCAGCGCGGGCGTCATCATGCGCACACCCACGCGGAAGAAGATCCCAACTTCACTTACCCCGTCAAGACGCGCTGCTTCAATTACTTCGTCAGGTACGGACTGCGCGGCGAAGACTCGCGAAAGGTATACACCGAAGGGGCTGACGATACTGGGCAGCAGGACAGCCAATGGATTATTGATCAATCCCAGCTCTGAAAACATGAGGTACAGGGGCAAAGTGAAAAGAATCTTGGGAATTAGTACCGCTGCTAGCACCACACTGAAAACTACTTCGCGTCCACGAAAGCGGTATTTGGCCATGGCATAGCCAGCCATCGATGCCAGTAACGTCCCAACCAGGGCGCCGATCCCGGCATAAAATACGGAATTCATAATCCACCGCAGGAAAATTCCGTCGCGTGCCGCCAACAACTCGGCGATGTTGTTCCCCAGGTGCGTTCCGTTGAACCAAAAACCTGGAGCAGCAAACTGCTCGCCCATCGGTTTTGAAGCCGACACCAGTAACCACCATATTGGTGCTAGGAAATAAATCGCAAAGCATCCCAACACGATGGTGACAATCAGCCGACTCAACAACGTAGTTTCACGATTTGATTGAACCGGTTTCACGGATACGAGCTTTCCCAGTCTGGATTTAGCAATCGTCGAGCCCGTCTCAGACTGATTGCGGTCCTGCGCGGTAGAAGTACTTATTTTCGAATCTACATGGACGCTCATGAATCGGATCCTCGACTCGTAATTTTAAAGAATGTTATGGATAAGGCACCCACCAGGACTGCCAATACCACCGAGGTTGCGGCTGCATACGGGTAGTTCTGCGCGGCCGTTGCGGCTTGAGCAGCCATGATTGGCGTGAATGATGAGTCGATGGATCCGCCGGAAATGCTTTGAAGCACTTTGGGCTCGTTGTAAAGCTGGGCAGTTCCGATGATGGAAAATACTGTCGTCAGAATCAATGCTGGTCGAACCATCGGGATCTTAATATGCCACGCGATCTTCCACGCAGACGCTCCATCAATCTTCGCTGCTTGCAAAATCTCCTCAGGAATTGACTGCAAAGCGGAGTAAATAATGATCATGTTGTAGCCAGCCCAGCCCCAAGTTACGATATTGGCTACGGACCACAACACCATGTCTTCGCTGAGAAACGGAAGCGCAACCCCCAGTGGCTCCAGCAAGGCATTGATCGGACTGGAACTTTTCGAGTATAAAAATGACCACATTAACGCGGCGATGACACCCGGAATCGCATACGGGAGAAAGCTCGTTAGCCTGAAGAACCCTTTGGCTCGGGCCGAACGAGTATCAATCAAAAGCGCTAAGCCGGTAGCCAACCCCAACATCGCAGGAACCTGGACGACGCCAAATAGCAGCACGCGTCCTAAGGATTCGATAAACAATGGGTCAGTGGATGCCTTGAGGTAATTCGCCAGCGGGTCGAAAACCATGGTTGGAGCACTCAGGCCCAGACCATCTCGCTTGAGAACAAATAGGCTGCGATAGACCGCAAAACACAAAGGTGCCAGATACATGGCAACAAAGAACACCACGAATGGCGCCAAGAGCAATGCTGCCGTTCGTGCCGAGCGACTCTTGAATTTTGGTTTTCTCGGTGAGGAGATGTTTCGCGTAACCGCACTCGTCATGCCGCTGCCTTCCGAAAGGTAAGGTTAAAAATGAATCCCGTGGCGCTCGGGCGAGTCGCCACGGGAATCGGATCAATCAGTAACGCTGATGCCTTGGCCAGTCATGTCCTCGATGGTTGCTTGCTCGGCAACACCAAGCGCATCGACGAGTTGGCCATTTCCGGACCATGCCTTGTTAAGCTCATCGTCAAGTTTCGTTGTGGTCAGAGGCATATTAGGTCCCCAAGTCCATTCAGGGTTGACTTTCAGCGCCTCGACGTTGAATACCTCAAAAATCTTCTGATTCGAGAAATATGAATCTTCCTTTGTCAGCTGGGGAAGATCCAGAAGTTCCTTGGCAGCAGGATACAAGGCACCCTTTTCAATGAGATTTCCATAGCTGTCTGCATCGGTGGAAAGGAAGTTGGCAAACTGCCACGCCTCCTCTGGGTATTTGCAACCCTTGAGCACTGCGGTTGCCGATCCGCCAACATTTCCGACAGATGGGCTCTCAGTGTCCCACTGGGGCATGGGAGCAACAGCCCATTTACCTTCACCGGCCGCAGCATCGCCCTTGATAACGCCGGCTCTTGCCATACGGCCCCCACGACAGTGGCGATGCTTCCATCGCCCAAGCCCTTGAACCAAGCCGGGTCATACATCGGTGCGGTTGCAATGACCTCCGCATCAACGAGCGACTGCCAATAGGAGGTGACTTCTCGGTTCATATCGGAATCAACATCAATCTTCCAGCTGTCGCCTTCGATGGAGAACCATGGTGCGCCTGCTTGCCAGGATAGCCCTGCAAAGTCGTAGTTCGCATAAGGCGAGCTGATCTTGACCTTGGGATCTGCATCCTTCAGTTCGAGGGCCGCTTTTCTGTATTCATCCCAGGTTGTTGGAATTGCAATATCGTGCTTTTCGAACAGCTCTTTGTTGTAGAACAGGGCCATGGGTCCGGTGTCCACAGGTGCGCCGTACACTGCGTCACCGATTCGGACGCTGTTCCATGCGAAGTCAACATATTCGTCTTGATTCTTAGACGCAAAAGCCGTCACATCTTCAAGAGCACCCTGAGCTGCGAAGCTTGTCAGGGTTTCATATCCGACTTGTCCCAAACACGCAGAGTTTCCGGCCTGGACTGCGTTGAGCATTTTCTCGTAGCCGCCTCGCGACCCAGGCTGGATCTCCCCAAACTTCACCTTGATGTCAGATTGCGATGCGTTAAAGGCTTTCGCGCTGTCGGCATACCCTGGGGCCCATCCCCAGAAGGTTAGCTCAACTGGTGAAGATGCGGAATTGTCGTTTGTTTCTGACACAGAATCCGCAGAGCTTGCGTTGCCACCTCCGCAGGAGCTCAAAGCGAGTGCGGCTATCAGGGAGCCAGCAGTGGCAATTCCCCAACGCTTGAAGTTTTTCATTTTTCCTCCACTGCTACCACCGACTGAAATATCAACCTGGACGAACGTTTATGAAGCTGCTGCCAAAGTGATCTTGGCGATTTGGATGACCGTTACTTCCTCAAATGGAATCCGATGTGAATCGCGCAACAGCTAGCGTAGAATCCAGAGCTGGTTCTGGAGCTAATCGCGTTGGGGGGGAGATTCGAAAGGGCCGGATGTGGTGTTGGTGAAGATGCGATAGTAACTGGATTCGGCCGGTGCATCGTGTGGGACCCGTGTGCATTAGCTGCCGGTGGAGACTCTGGCGTACCCGAGAAGACGTCCCATAAGCCTAAATGTATCAATACTCGCGGAACGGTGACTGTTTCGAATCATAGTTTGTGGCACAGAGTTTTGCGATGAAACCTGCTTGAAAATCTGTTGATTTTTCAACTGTCTGGAGTTTTAGGCAATGCTAGTGGTCCGGTATGTCATAAACGACCATTACCGGACATCGAATCGTTAGCGTCGGATATTTGAGGAATTCACCCCCAAATCTCGGCCAGCATTTAGAAGGGCTGAACCCAATTAAGTGGTTCACCCTTCCAAAAGCTGTGTTTCATCTTCTTGGATGCCTAACTAGATGTGAAGACTGACCATTACTTGAGCAAGGCCTGACGCGTCGAAGTCTAAGGTATGAGCTTTAACCTCACCGTGCTTTCCGCTTGGCAGATTGACCTGTGTTCCCACGGGCGGGAACACATCAGCCTTGAGCCGTCCAACTTTGTCCCCATCCTGATCGAGGAACAATGTGCCACCAGTGTTGCGTGCATCGAATTCAAAGCTTCCTTCGTCCATCATCTACTCCTGTTCTACTGTCTGAACGATTCAGACTTACCCCACGGATATCAGGATTCGCACCACGTGTGTGGGATGCATCAGGTGTCAAAACTGATGTTTGAAAAGTATTCTCAAGTGCGTTGGCTGGTACGTTCACTGATAGCTACAGCTTTGTAGTATGCATGAGTTGGTTCACGTCCTCGGCATAGGACTTTTGAGAGAAACGTTCCAACTCGATCAAACAGGCTGGCATGCCCGACCTGCGCAGGATGTCATACTGTGGGCATGAAAACAGGGGAGACATCGATGAGAGGCTCTACATATGGCTGTGACGATTGAACCGCACGAGTTGGAGCCGTTTCGCGCGGTCATGAGGGACCTGCAAACTGGTGCCGCTTGGTACTATGCGCAGACAGCTTCGGGCGGTGAACTTGGTTCGACGGTTCGGTCATTTATGGCGAACTGTCAGGTCCTCAACGACTGGTTTGTAAACGCGATCGACGATGCTGCATCTTACAAGGCTCTCTTTGACCAGCCACGACGTACTGGCGCAGACGTCATCGACGCCATGAAGTACGTCCGAAACGTCTCACAGCATGTACTCCATGTAGTCAAGCCTAGCGACACGGCAGTACTGGTCGGAGGGCAGTTCGGATTAAGGGGCTATTTCCAGTGGGAAGCAATTCCCGAAGAAGTGCATGCCAAGTTACGCAAAGGAACGCAGGCACTCAGGCCTACCTACGAGGCCAATCTTAGTGGCAAGGAACTACTGGGCACCATGATGGAAGTGTTGCGTTTCTACGCTGACGTCGCTCCGAGCCTCGTTCACCGCGACGAACACGGTGAATGGACAGGATTCCCGCTTATGAGTCAGCCAGGGATTTTAGACCCTATACACCCTGAGGAGCCACGCTGGGATATTGCGCAAGCGAGGGTTTGGATGGACATCCGCGGGCCAGGCGGTGATGCTCGAGTGATCTGCGGTCAGGTCACGATCGACGAGGTGCCGTACTTCTTTGGCTACACGTTCGTGGGCCGCCTGTCGTTCGCGCCATTCGTCGAGACTGCCATGCAAATCAACAAGGATATTGCGATTGGATTCCCTTACCTCGAAGGCAACCTGGCTGCGAATGTGTTCGACGTAAGCGGTGAGCATGTCGATGCGCGTCAGGGGCGGGTCTACAGGAGCAGTGAGGACCTTGCAACCTGGACAACAAGAAGCGCTCAGGTCGAAGCCCGTGAAGACTGGTGCTCCCCCGGTTTCGATCTCGATAGCTGGCGCATACCGTGCGCCCTCGAGGGCGGCGGTTTGACTCCAGATTATGTGGCCCACGGTGTAAGACGGGCTCGACGCCTCAATGCGCTAGTGCCCCCTCGACACCTGTAGCGCTCAAAGTGCTGTCGCCCTCGTCCTGGGCTTGGCGCTCATTTTGTCCCCGTTACTACTACTGGTCGCAAGTTCACCTGATGAAAGATACATTCACCTGATGTAAGTGGTGGAAGTTAGGCCGTCGATGGTGGTTTCGGCCAGACTTCGGCTTCACGGGTGGGAACCAACAGGGGCGGGCTCGCCTTCTGCCAGTGACCCTTATTTTCGGCAGTAATCAGGCACGGACTGCGGGATGCGGCGGACAAAACGCGTTACATGCCATTAAGGTGGCCGCTAAGCATTCCTCTGTTGGGAGCGCAAGTTGCGGTGTTTAGCGTTGCGATCCGAACGTTTATTGTTAGTAACCCTGGCGGGCTGGACCGGCATTGGGATTGCTTCCGAGTAAACGTACAAGAGCTGCTTTTCGCGGCGCCCCGAACGGTTTCTCGGGCTCTGAGTCCGTTTCTGCGAACAGTTCGAAGGGTCGCCCATTCGCGTGCTCCTCTACCCAACGGAGCGCCTCTGATACGTCCTGCACCTCAATCAGTACAAAAGCATCTAGGTTCCAGCCGTACCCAGGACGAGCTCGTTCCCAAAAATTGACTCGATAACAGGGTGAATCAACCGAGTCGTGTGGTTCCGGGTGAACTGTTTCTATGGCGCGCATGGGACCAATATACAAGCATACTCCAGTACGTTATTGGGGAATCCTGTCACTCTAGTTGCCGTGGACTACGGATATTTTTCTACAGATAGGGAACTACACAGTGGTTTCTACCTAGGCGCCATTCCAGGCCATCCACATCGATTATGACGAGAGGAATCAGATCCCTTCGAAACAAGCGTTTGCGATGTTCGATATGAGCTCCTCCTTCAAGATAGACGCGGGTAGCAATGCACAGTCTTCGAAGATCATCTTCTTTGTCCTCTTGCACGTCCCCGTAGTCGAACATAGTTGCACCTACCCGCAACTCGGGAATCCAGACATCCACCCACTCATAAGTGGCACGGAAAATAGCTGCGCGTTCAGTTCCTAACGTGGATTTCACTTGGATAACGTGCAGATAACCGTTGCCTAGAGAATCCTCGGGTTTTACGATGAAATTCTGATCAAAGGTTTGAGCAGTAATTCGGTAGAGCATGGTTTGGATGTCAAGGGTCACGCTCAAAGCCTCTCACGCAATACGTAGGATTCCTTACCTTGCAAAAATCGGAATCAATAATTTCCAGAACTGATCGTATTTGGTGTCCCAGTCAAGGTTCCCTTTATGGCCCGGATTGCGGGACCGGGAATTTCCAAGCCAGGCACCCCTTGCAGAATGCCAGTGATTGCTTATCGGGATATTGCCTCATGCTCTGCAATGGCAGCAAGGGCCGAATCAGCCACGCTCAACATCACGCTGCTGTCCCGGCGATCAAAGAGGTGCATAGTGATCGTCCGGCCGTTGGAATTCCAAATGCAGGGAAGCGTTTCAACGTCGTCCCAGGGATGCTCTGGCTTTCCGAAGAGCTCAGTGAGTTGGATCCGTAGTTCGCTGAAACCACTTCGAGTAGCTGGGTCACAGGATTCTGGGGTGCTGTAGAGATGGACAGTTACTCCCAGGAACTGACCGTCGTACGTGTCCCATGAACTAAAGGGTCGTCTGCCTAAGCCCGTATCCAGTCTAGTGATCTGGTGAGGCGATTCATCACTCCCTGGCTCGACCCGAACACCAGATTAGAGTCCAAGGCGAGCGAAGAGATTCTCACGTTCTTCATCGCGTCGTGGCCAAGGCTCGTCGATCAATTGTCCGATAAGTTCCACTACAGTGCACGGCACCGGATTCCTCCATATTCATGGAGAATGAACAGCATGAAAGATGGATTCTATTTCGACCTTGTGGATTACTCCGACGTCATAAATAGCTCCACAGGGACGTACATAGTCGTACGCCACGTGTGGGAGATTACGGACAGCATGCCGGAGGTGAGAAATTCCATCATCCTCGATGAAGCAATAACACGCGTTCAAGCTTTGGGCATGGAACCAACTCTTATCGGTCTTCCGGGATGGCAGGGAAAATTGGATAGTCCGGCAACATCTCTCGCCTGGTTTTTCAACAACGGCTTCTATGTATTCGAAATAGATGGAGACCTAAGGCAGTCCTGACAGTTAGCCGTTCTGTATTCCCTGCCCCGATGCAAGTGTCCCAGACGAAGATCCCCCTACCGTCCAACCTTGAAATCGTTCGCTAAAAGGCACTCTGCCGAATGCGAACTATCCGCACATGTGCGGGCGACAAACCAACCTTAACTGCAAACCTGCCGATATTGTCGGCTTCATGGGTGAGCACATTGTGTGCATTCAATTTAAGACCGGATATGACGCCGATCGCGGACCTGCATGGATTAGCCGCGTCGGTTGCTCAAAGTCGTGGAGGATAGCCCACTTCCACGATCTTTCTCTTTGCAAACTATCGGGAATCTTTGACGCCAATTTCGTCGATTTAAAGACTAGCTACAAGCATTGGGTTTCCGTGCGAAACGAGACTGTACTGATGGACGCGACAGTAATGTCCAGCCTCTAGTTGATGCATATGTGGTGGATGAATACGAGGCTTCCCTTGCGGGCGCTCCGTCGCCAGGTAGGGTAAAGGCTGAGCGGATCCAACCTCTCCCAGCGTACGTCACCTCTTTGAGACAAAGCGCGCCCAGATTCACGGCCTTTGAACTTTCTACATTGTGCGCCTAAAACCAAACACGTTCAAACACCAGCCGTGCCGTAGCTCTGACAGTCCGGTTACACCAAAGTTTCATTCTTCAGTCACCTTGATAGTATGGCTTCAAATGGTTAAACGTCTTTCTCCGGTCATCATGCCAACTGTCCTTATTATCGGGTTGGCCTCTTGCTCGTCGATGCCTGAGGTCGATTGGAATCAGTCACAAAACGAGGCAAGTATGTTCCTGGAGGCAGCCACGTCTGCAAAGGGATCCCTCGGTGGGGGCACCCTGCGCGTTGGCCAAGGTACTCCGGGAGATACTGATTCGGGCATCGTTCTCAACTATGACTCCGGCGCCCGGATCACGGGGATCCGCGTCAGTTGCTTCGGAGAGGGAACGCTTCGACTCGGATTCGCTACCCAGACTGGGTCCAATTGGAGCGGCAACGATACTGTCGAAGTCATCTGCAATGGCGAGGAGAACAACGTATCGGTTTCAGAGATCCTGTCTACGGCACAGGTCGATGCGGTGCAATTCAACGGCATCCTCGGTGAGGGAACGGGTGGAGTCCTCGCCGTGGCTATCTCCGGGGTGGCGAACTAACGCCCGCTGCAGTTGCAAGTTCGGCATTCGAAATCTCCAAAGGCGAACTTACGGCGCTGATAGGCATGATTCTCAAGCAAGTACGCGCCGTTGCGTTCTCCAACCGTGACTGCGGCAGAAAAAAATTTGCCGTACCAGCAGGATGCCGAACCGGAGACAGCACGCGTCGCCGATCTGTCTCCATTTGACTGTATAGCTGGCCGACGGGCGAAACATGATTTCTACCTACATTTTTCCGCAGAGCATTGATCAATGGAAACTGTACGATCCGCCGTATAGCTGTATCAGACGCATAGTCGTCCGTCACTCCATAATGCTTGTGGCCAGCCGGCGCCAGTGCAGAAAGTCCACATCCGAACAAATCCTCGGACTATCCAAGCCATAGATGCTGCCCGTGGCCCGATGAGAGCACAGGCAGCATCTTGGTTGTTGTCATCAAATCAGCCGTTGAAGGTGTCCGGGTTTGGGCCGGTGCGTCCATCGCGATCAAGGGCATCAATGCTTGCCAGTTCGCCGCTGGTCAATTCGAAGCCGAACAGGTCCAAGTTGGCGATGATGCGTGATTCAGTCACAGACTTCGGGATGATCACCCGGCCCTGCTGCAGATGCCAGCGCAGGATGACCTGAGCCGCGGACACCTCATGTGCCTGAGCGATGCCCACGATGGTTTCATCGCTGAGCATTGCGCCCTGAGCCAGCGGGCTCCATGCTTCGGTGACGATACCGTGCTGCGCGTTAGCTGCAACGACTTCGCGGTTCTGCAAAGCTGGGTGGAGTTCCACCTGGTTCGCGGCCGGAACGATGGTTCCTTCGGCGGCCAGCTGCTCCAGGTGCTCGGGCTGGAAGTTGGAAACCCCGATGGCGCGGATCTTCTTCTCTGCATACAGCTTTTCCAGCGCCTTCCACGTCTCAACGTAGAGATTCTTTACCGGGGCTGGCCAGTGAATCAAGTACAGGTCCAGGTAGTCCAGGCCCAAGCGCTCAAGACTGGCATCAAAGGCTTCCAGCGTCTGCTCGTAACCCATGTCTGCGATCCAGATCTTGGAGGTGATGAACAGGTCTTCGCGGGCAATACCGGACTGGGCCAGTGCAGCGCCCACGCCTTCCTCATTGCCGTAGATCGCGGCGGTATCGATGCTGCGGTAGCCGGCCTTGAGCGCTGAACTCACTGCGACAGTGGTCTCTTCGTTGGGAACCTGGAAGACTCCAAAACCTACCTGGGGCATTTCAACGCCATTGTTCAGGGTGACGGTTGGGATTGCGGTAGTCATATCTAACTCCTAGAAATTGGTTGGGGACTGAACAAAACTGTGGATTAGCCAGCTGTAACCAGCTGGGGTGATGCTGCCGAAGACTTCTTGGCCAAGCCCATGGCCAGGAGAATAACGACCAGTGCGACGAGGGTAATCAGTGCGCCGACCCAGATCGGCGAGGTGTAGCCCAGGCCTGCCGCAATGCCCAAGCCGCCGGCCCATGCGCCCAGCGCGTTGCCGACATTGAACGCACCGATATTGGCGCCGGATGCCAGGGTCGGCGCATTGCCGGCGTACTGCATGATGCGGCTTTGCAGACCGGGAACGGTTCCGAAGCCGAAGCCGCCCATCAGCAGCAAAGCGATAACGGTGGCGATCTGGTTGCTTGCGAAGAATCCGAAGAGGACAAGGACCACCAGCAGTGCCGAGACGAAGATGAGCAGAGTGCGGTCGATGCTCTTGTCAGCCATGCGGCCACCGATCCAGTTGCCGACGAACAGACCCACGCCGAAGAGCATCAGCAGCCATGGAACGCTGGTCTCATTGAATCCGGTGACCTCGGTCAGGGTGTAGGCGATGTATGTGAAGGCGCCGAACATGCCACCGTAGCCAAGGACCGTGACACTTAGGGACAGCCAGACCTGCAGCGAGGTGAAGGCCCCGAGTTCTCTGCGCACGGAGATGCCTTCGGCTGCGTGCTTGATGGCTGGCACCAGCACGAGGATGCCGATCAGGGCGATAATGCCAATGCCGGAGATGGCCCAGAAAGTCGAGCGCCAGCCGGAATGCTGCCCCAGCAGGGTACCGAAGGGAACACCCAGTACGTTGGCGGCGGTCAGCCCGGTGAACATGATGGCAATGGCGCCAGCCTTCTTGTTGGCCGGGACCAGGTCAGCTGCCACGACCGCGCCGATACCGAAGAAGGCACCGTGGCACAGGGCGGCGATGACGCGGCCGATCATGGCCACTTCGTACGTTGCGGCCATCGCGGTAAGCGAGTTGCCAATGATGAAAAGCACCAGCAACCCGACGAGCACCGGCTTGCGCGGCAAGCGGACGGTGGCTGCGGTCAGGCCGAGCGCGCCGACCACGACGCTCAATGCGTATCCGGAAATGAGCCAGCCAGCTGCGGCCTCGCTGACGCCGAAGTCGGCTGCCACATCCGGCAACAAGCCCATGATGACAAATTCGGTAAGCCCGATGCCGAAGGCACCGATGGCCAACGCAATAAGACCGAGCGGCATAGCGTTACTCCTGATAGACTAGATAAATTAGTTGCACACGCTTGTTATTGCGCGATGAACACTATCGTTGCACACGCAACTAACCAGCGCAAGCAAGTACTTTTGGAGGAACCCATGGGAATCGCAGATGATGCTGTCGAAATCCGTGCCCGAGGGTGGCGCACTTTGGCGTCGTTGCACGGATTAATCGATACTGCACTTGAAAAGGACCTGACGGCGCAGGTGGGGCTCTCTGTGGTCGAGTACACACTTCTGGATGCCCTGAATCGTCAGGATGGCTGGCATATGCGCATGGCGCAGCTGGCCCGCGCCACGGCCCTGAGCCCCAGCGCAACGACGCGACTGGTTACCAGGCTCGAAGACCGCAATCTGCTCTCGCGGGTGCTGTGCGCCGATGACCGCCGCGGCATTTACACCGAGCTCACTGCCACTGGCCACGAGCTGTACCAGAAGGCCAAGCCCATTCACGATGCCACGCTGGAACGCGTGTTGAAGCAGGCAGAAGAGCAGCCTGAGCTGGCGCCGCTGGCCCGCATTCTCCACGAGTTCTCTGCCGCGTAGCCAATTGCTGAATCCTTGGAAGGGACCGTCCTTGCTGCATCCGAAATTTTCCGCCGTGCTTTTCGATTGCGATGGCGTCCTGGTGGATTCCGAGTCCATCACCAATTCCGTGCTCCGCCAGATGCTCATAGAGCTGGGCTGGGAGATCAGCCCCGAGCAATGCATCGAGATCTTCATCGGCAAGGCGTTGAAAGACCAGTGGCAACCCATTCTCGACCAGACCGGATTCCGCATCGACGACCAGTGGATTAGCCAGTTCCGCGCACGCCGCGACGAAGCGCTGCGCTCGGAGTTGCAGCCGATCCCCGGAGCGCTGGAAGCAGTCAAGCAGATTTCCTCGGTCTACGGCCAGAACATTGCCTGCGCCACCGGCGCAGACCGGGCCAAGGTCGAAATGCAGCTGGCCCTGGCCGGGTTCACCGAGTACTTCGGAGACCGGGTCTTCAGCGGCATGGAATGCCCACGCAGCAAACCGGCACCGGATGTCTACCTGGCCGCAGCCGCGTCACTGGGCATTGACCCAGCTGGCGCACTGGTTATCGAGGACACTGCCACCGGGGTGGCTGCCGGGATCGCGGCCGGCGCGACGGTGTACGGCTATTCCAACGGCGGACCCACGAGCACTTCGCCCGAGCTGCTGCGCGCGGCCGGAGCAACCCATGTGTTCAGCAGCATGGACGCACTGCCCGGCATGGCTTCCGGAGCATAATTGACGGCTGGGCTGATCGAGTACCGCTACCCCGCCGGCCGGACCAGGACCCTGTCCAGGGATACTGCCAGCTTGCGCCAATACCCCAGCTCGTAGACGATGATCACGGTCAGCGGCGAGCACAGCAGCACCAGCAAGCAGGCCCACACCGGAACGCCCAGCTGGCTGAGCCCGGCCGCGGCCAGCGGCATCAGGAACGTGGGCAAATGCGCCCAGGTGAACATCGGGGCACCGAGCAACCAGGTCAGCAGCAGGGTAATGATGACCATGAAGGCGAAAACCGGAATCGCCAGAGCCACAATGACCACCACTGGGTCGGTAGCGGCTTCGGGATCATAAGCGTAGCCGATGGTATGCAGCCCGGCGCCGATCGCGGCAATGGACGTGAAAAGCGCAATATGCCCGAAGATCCACGCTGCGGCCTTGTCCCGCCGCAGGTGGAGCACCGGCCCGGAGGGCAGCTGGAAGTACGCCCACCACAGCGAGAAAGAAATCAGCACGCCCGCGGCGACCACCACGATGCTCTCGAAATTCCAGTTCGCCCCTTGGGAGATCGTCCGGGCAGCTGCCAAGGTTCCCACGATGCATTCGCCCAGGGCAATGATCGACATGAGCGAATAGCGTTCCGCCAGATGGTGGGCGTGCCAGGGAATACCCGATTCGCCATGGGAACGGGCCACCCGCTCCGCAATCAGCGGTGCGCTGAAATCGATGATCCAGAAGACCGCCAGGCAGCACAACGCCGGAACCAGCGAGAGCGGAAGGAAGAGGAATGAGGTCCAGCCCAGCTGGGCAATGCCCACCCCGATAGCATTGCCGCGCGCTGCCATCCGGTGCTGCGGATCGTGCCGGGCCACCCGCAGCCACTGTCCGATCAGCGCCACGCGCATGACGATGTAGCCGGCGACCATCACATTGGCATCAAGCACCGCCCCCTGATCGATGGAGGCGAACATCATCGGGATGCCGACCGCCAGCACGATGACGCCCGCCATCTGCACCAAGGTCAGGCTCCGGAACAGCCAGTCGTCGTTGTCGAAGGCCGAGGCCAGCCACGCGTAATTGGCCCAGGCCCAGATGATCGACAAGCACGCGATGGCAAAGGAGATGATGGCCGGCGCATAGTGCCCCACCTCGATGCCGTGGGCCAGCTCGCTGCCGGCAACTCCGAAGGCGGTGACAAATGTCAGGTCGAAGAACAGTTCCAGGGTGGTGGCGGTCCGGTTCTGCTCCTGCGGATCGCGTCCGCGCATGCGGCGCAGGCCGTGCTGATAGAAATCAAGACCCGTGCTGGCGGACATCGTGCGGCTTTCTCGAAAACTCAACGGAGGACATTCACAAGAATAGGTAACCGCCAGCTGGAATTATCGCATTGACGCCTCGGCAAATCCGCGGGGCCTACTTCCCAGCCGAATCCAGTTCATGCTTCAGCGGGAAGTACCAGCGCATGATCTTGCGCAATTTGTCCGAATCATCGCGGGCCCAGTTGCGCATGAGCTCGCCTCCGAAGGAAATGGCCGTGACCGGCTGGGCGCCGGCGGCGATCATCCGTTCGAAGGCGAAGTCGTGCGCCGCCTGGGATATGCCGCCCACCGCGTCGGCTACCGGATAGACCTCGTAGCCTTCGGAAAGCATATCCAGGGTGGGAAAGGCGAGGCAGACCTCGGTCCACAACCCGGCCATGACCACCTTGCGCCGGCCGCTGCTTTCGATGGCCTCCCTGAACTCGGCATCCTCCCAGGCGTTGACTCCGCTGCGGTCGATTTCCTTGACCCCGGGCAGCTCGTCCTTGATCACCTGCGCGGTGCCTTGGTTGACTCCCATGTCCACGCCCACGGTCGAGAGCACCACCGGAATCCCGTACTCAGTAGCCAGCCGGCACAGCGCCACGACATTCAGATCGATCCGCTCCCGAGTGGTGGAAGTGACCGTGCCATACTGCTCGGGCTGGAAGTCGATCAACGCCAGCACGCAATTCTCCGGCGTGAGCAAGTGGTCTGCGCGCTGATCGCGAACCGGTTCCGGCGAGGTTTTCTTGGGCATGTCCAGCTCCTCATGGATCGATGAAGTTGCAAGAAACTTCGTGCGTGGCTTCAGGCTATCGCCGGCAACCGGGCCCGGCCAGTGCCCGGAGCAAGTCCCCGGGGACTTCCAAGAATCCCGATCCGCGCCGGCCGGTTGCTGCTCATTTCCGGCACTGGCCGCCGGCGAGCAGCAGTTGCAGTGTCTGGCGCCCGATGCGGCCCAGCGGATCCTCCTCGGCCAGGGTTGCGGTAAGCATGGCGTAGCGCAGCGCCCATCCCCTGGACCGCTGCCACAGGTCGCTGCCCGGTTGGGCGCCGTAGCCTTCGAAAGCCGAGGCGGTGGCTTCGGCGCTGAAGTGCATCCACAGCATGCCCAGATCCGAGGCCGGGTCCCCGGCACACAAATCCCCGAAATCGATCAGCGCCGCTAGCTGGCAGCGGCCGTGCTGCTCGGTGATGACCGTATTGTGCGGATGCGGATCACCGTGCAACCACAGCGGTGCCTTATCATGCGGCGCGGCGGACAGCGCTTGGGACCAGAGGTCCTGCGCCGGACCTCGCAGCGGGGAGTCCAGCGCCGCAATCTGGCCGCAGGTTTTCGCATCGAGTGCGGCCAGCCCCACGCCCCGGAATTCGCTGCTTGGCGCCGCGGCTCCGGCAGGCTGGTGCAGCCGGTACAAGTACTGCGCGAATTCTCCGGCGTAGCCATCGCGCCTGCGGCGGTCCACCGTCGCGGCGCTGCGGCCCGGGACATAGGGGCAGATGGAGAACGTGAAGGGGTACTGCGGTGCGGGCCGTCCAACGAAGACCGGCATGGCGATGGGCAGGCCGGTCTCGGCGGCCAATTGCGGCAGCCAACGCCGTTCCTTGAGTCCAATGGCCTCTCCTAGTTCCCGGCGCGGCAGGCGCACCACCAGCTCAGCACCCAGCCGGTACACCTCGTTATCCCACCCGGTAGCCAGATAGGCAATGTCCTGGTTCGCCCAGTTCGGCGCCTGGCTAACCAGCAGGTGCCTGACCAGCTCCGCGTCAATTTCAACTTCGGCTGGCGGCATTCCCTTATCCGTGGAGACAGAAGAAGTCATTGCTCAATGCTAGTGCACCCCGCATGGCTCACCCTGCCGCGCGAATCGTTCTAGAATCGGTGCATGGACTCCCCTGCACCCGGCGAGCAGATCCTCGCCACGCTCCTGCTGGAGAAATTCGACCAGCTTACCGAAACCTTGGCGAGCATTCCGCAGGAACAGGCCAATAGCGTCCTGCCCGTTCACGGCAGCAATTCGCCGGTGCAGCTGGTGCTGCATTGCTGCGGGATGATGCGCCGCTGGTCTTCCACGGTCAATCTCGGCATCGAGGTCCCCCGCGATCGGGCCGCCGAGTTCACCGCGGTGATGGACAAGGAGACTGCCCTGCAACTGGCGCATGAGGCCAGGAAGGCGTTCGCCAACGACCTGGCGCTCACTGCCATGCATGATGCTCCCGTTGCGGCCCCGCCAGGCAGGGAGGGTGAATACTGGATGGCCACCTGCCAGGGCGTGCTGCTGCATGTGCTCGAAGAGCTCTGCCAGCACTTGGGGCATCTGGAAATCACCCGGGATCACTTGGCCAAGGACGCGTCGTGAAAGGCATCCGGCAGGTCACAGCTAGCCTACCCATGGCCTTTCCCGGGGCCTGAAGAGCGTCCGCGCGCAGAGCCGTCCCAAACGAGCAAGGCTCCTGCAACAGGCAAGAACATGAGAGCTGGAAGCCACTGGAATGCTACCAATGCCACCATGGCGGCCAGCAGCATGGCCAGCGCCGCGATTCTGGGCCATGCAGCCATGGCTACCCTCCTAGAAGCCTTCTACCGCTCAGCGGTAGTTGATTTGGTGTGATGAAACCCTAGCAGGATCAGTGCGCAGTTGCCAGAGGCGCCAAATCAAATGCCGCAGGACCGCGAGCCGCTCACAGGTCCAGATCTTCCCAATCGAAGCGGGTAGTGGTCCCGGATTCCCAATCCTGGCGCAGGATCGCGTAGGCAACCGAGGCGAGATGGCGCCCGTCGCCGGTGGGCCACGCCATCCGGTAATGCGCCTCCTTGAGGAAACCGGCGCGAAGAAAAGTCTTGCGCATCGCGAAGTTGTCTTCCCTGGTTTGGCCTTCGAAGCGCAAGGTGCCGGGGAAGTCAGTGAACACCTTGGCGGTCAATTCCCTCAGTACGAGGATACCCAGGCCTGATCCCCGGTGCTTTTCCGCC
This sequence comes from Glutamicibacter sp. NPDC087661, assembly GCF_044743275.1. NCBI lineage: Bacteria > Bacillati > Actinomycetota > Actinomycetes > Micrococcales > Micrococcaceae > Glutamicibacter > Glutamicibacter sp. NPDC087661. The sequence goes on along the minus strand of NZ_JBIUWE010000005.1, from coordinate 86,293 downwards.
AAGCGCAGGTCAAGCATTGGGGTGTCGTCTTCCAGATCTTCGAGTACTGCCATTCCCAAGCATTCTCCGTCGCCAATAATCCAGAATCCTTGGCTCTCGCTGTTCCAATATCTTCCGCTATCGACTAGTCGTCTCAGCTCCGGCTCTGTCCAGTCCCGACGGACATGGAATGGAAAGCTGTTGCTTGATAGAAACGAGGCGATGGCACGGCTGTCTTCCGGTGCCATTGCTGTGAACAAGATATTCATGGGGCCAGCCTATAGAAGACATGCCGGATCCAGTCAGCGTAAACATGAATCCGGCGGCGACAGCACCCGGCCGAATACCTGCTTCCGTGTCAGGCCGCTTTCAATGAATCCAGAATCTCTCGCGTCGAAACCACCAGCGCAAAGCCGTCTCCGTGAAGATTGGTCGCCGTAACCTGCATCAGAGTGGCTGCCGGTATTACCGTGCCGTCAGGTCCTGCCAGATCAAAAGTTCGTGTGGCATCGAGAGGCACAATGACGTCAAATCCCAGATTTCCGCCCATCCGGGCGGTGGTTTCTACACACAAGTTGGTTTGGATTCCGCAAACCACGATCTTTTTGATCTGATTGGACCTCAGCCACTGGCCCAAATCCGGGGAGCCATAAAATGATGAGTTCACTGACTTGGTTACGAACAGATCAGGGGTGACCGCTTGCACCGATTCGTGAAGATTATTGCCGGGACCTTCCACGAACAAGGGCGAGTCCGAATTTCGGCTATCGTGCCTGACGATCACTATCGGCATGTTCTTTTGGGACCACTCCAAGAGAAGCCGATCAACGTTGTTCTCGCATTGCGGGTAGTTGGTTGTCGGGCCCCATGAGGTGTCGTAGAAACCCTGTTGCATGTCAACCACGATCAATGCGGTCTTTGTACTTGTCATCATGCTTCTACTTCATCAGGGATCGAGGAACCCAACCAGTGGCATAAATGACATGGTTCGATAAGATTGCGCCATGACCATTGTGGGGATTCTAGTTGGGCCGGGCCGTCGAGCATTTGATATCGAAGTTGCACGTGAGGTGTACGACGACCGAACCGACTGTGGTCTCCCCCGGCCCGCAGTTCGAATCCTCGCAGCAACCACGGTCACCGCTCTTGACCCGGTTCGCTCAATACGGCGCACACATCCGCTTGCTTCGGTGGAGGAACTCGACATGATGGTGGTTCCAGGAAGCGAGAATCCGCTCGCAGAACCTCACCCGCAGGAAGTGGCAGCAGTTGCACGAGCTGCTTCCTCCGGGGTCCTTGTCGCCTCGTTGTGTACCGGCGCATTCACACTCGCCGCTGCAGGACTGCTCGATGGGCGAAGCGCGACGACCCACTGGCGTTTTGCCAATGAACTTGCAAGGCGTTATCCAGAGGTCAACGTCAAGTCGAGGGATTTGTATTGTGGCGAGGACAAAGTATGGACTTCGGCTGGAGTCACCGCAGGAGTTGATCTATTACTCCATCTAGTACGTCTGGACTGGGGAACCAGCGCTGCAGAAACTATCGCGAAGGCCATGGTCACCCCTGTTTTCAGACCGGGAACCCAAGCGCAATACGCGGATACCAGCATCCCTGGGAATTCATCGCCGTCAGTTGAACAACTGCATCTGGCAGTCAGCCAAGATCTTCAACGGCATTGGAACGTCCAAGAACTAGCAGCGGTCTGCGCAATGTCACCACGAACTTTTCACCGGTGGTTCTCAGACGCGGTCGGGACAACACCTATTGCATGGCTCAATGATCTTCGAGTCAGCGAGGCCCAACGCCTACTGGAACAAAGCGACCTGTCGGTTGGCGCCGTTGCCCGTCAGGTTGGCTTTGCTTCTGATGATCTGCTGCGCAAGCATTTCTCGTCGCGATTGGGGATCACGCCGACCGGCCATGCAGCGGCTTTCCGTCGACAACGTCCTTGATGAATTGCGCCTTGCCTCGCGCATAAGCGATCCTGTCATCCCCGACCCTCGTGGCCAAGTCCTGTTTCAGCTCGGCATATGCGGTAGCAACATTGGCGTCTTCCCTCAGTCGATCGCGGAACACCAGATGCTCGCGTTCCCAGACCGAACCGAGTTGGCACACGTGAACATGCACTGTTCGGGGCTCTCCCGCGGGCGGACGAAAGAAGAGATGGCCGGTCTCCCGTTGCCGCAGCACAAGCCCCAGCGTTTCGAGGCCGCTGCGGTACGCGGACTCTTCTGAAATATCCGGAACAGCTAGTTGGAGGTCGAGAACTGGTTTGGCGATGAGGCCCGGAACTGCTGTCGACCCGATATGCTCTGCAGATGCCGCGTCAGGACCAATGGCGGCCTTGATGCGCAGCATCCAATCAGCGGCCTGGACGGCCCACGACGGATCATGCTCGACAAGATGGACAGGTTCACCACCGGGCCTATCGAACCATTCGCTATTCATCTATCCAGTATGCCTCGATGCTGGAAGCCGGAAGGTGCAATTCCAGGCAGGTTCCACTTCGCCCTATCCAGCCGGCTGGCCGTTTTCACCCAGCACCGCGTCCCCGTCGGTATGCAGCGGGTTTTTCATCGTCGGCATCCACGCGCAGCGCGTCTGCATGCCCGACACCGCTTGCCCATCCCTGATCAGCACCGTGCCCAGCATCCACTGCCCGTCGTCGGTGACTTCCTCCATGGCTTCCGGTCCGGCCAGGTAGCCCATCATTTCTTGATCGTCCAGAGGCATCTCGCTCTTGGCGTTCGGGGCAGAATAGACGGGGATCGACACGGAAATGGTGTCGCCATTTGCCTCCGGGTGGCAGTATCCACCGTCGCCTCCAAGACCGTCCGTGCGCACGAGGTAGTACTGGTCATCGCCGGAATACTGTTTTACGCCTACCGTTCGAACCTGTTCCAGCGGGCCATTTTCCGCGCAGGCAGTATTCTGGAAATCGCTGCGCAGGTACTCAGTGACCTTGACGCCCTGCGTGGCTGGCACCACGCTCGCAACGGTGGATCCGCAATTATGCGAATAAGCGATCTCGCCGGGAACTTGGACTGGCCCCTCCTCCGTCGCAACCCAGGCAACGAAGTGCTCCCAATAGGCATTGCCGGACGTGCTGATGAACGATGCGACGGCATCGTCTACGCCGTCGCCATCCAGATCCGCGTAGACGATCTTGCCCAGCTCATAGCTGTTGAATTCATCGCTGGCTTTCGAATTCTCAAGACGAATCTTCGAGGGTTTGCCATCGAGCGCCATCGGATCCATCCAGGTTGCGTTTCCAAGATCCGCATCTCGCAGGGATTCGATCCCAGGTTCTTCCTTGCTCGGCGAAGGAACTACCGTTGGCGTTGAGGATTCCAGGTCCGGCTCTGGTTCGCTGCACCCAGTGAGCAGCAGCCCAACCGCGGCCACCGTGCTGAAAATTCTTGCTCCACGAGATGCATTGATCATGTTCAGATGATAACTGAATATAAAAACGACTCATAAAAACTTGTGCCATCAAGACCGCTTGCGCGTAATGCTTGTTAAAAAAACGCCAGCCTCGGACTTCACGCTTGGAAGTCCGAGGCTGGCGCCAGGGCTGGAGTCCGGGGACTAGAGTCCCAGCTTCTCCATCACGATTTCGCGCACGCGGCCGGCGTCGGCCTGTCCGCGGGTGGCCTTCATGACAGGGCCCATCAGCGCACCGATGGCCTGCATCTTGCCGCCCTTGATCTTCTCGACCACATCAGGCATGGCAGCCATGGCATCATCCACGGCCTTGCCCAAGGCATCATCGTCATTCACCACAGCCAAGCTGCGCCTCTCGACGATTTCGCTTGGGGTGCCTTCGCCGGCGATGGCGAATTCCAGCACCTGGCGGGCGATCTTGTCGTTGATCTTCTTCGCCTCGATCAGCGAGTTCAGCTCAACGATGGTCGCAGCGCTCACGCCCAGATCGGCGATGTCCTTGTCCGCGGCCTTGGCCAGGCGGGCGATCTCGCCCATCCACCACTTGCGGGCCACAGCGGCGCTGGCGCCAGCGGCAATGGTCTGCTCGATCTCGTCGAGCACACCGGCGTTGACCACGTCGCGGAATTCCTTGTCCGCGTAGCCCCACTCGGCCTTCAGGCGCTTGCGGCGCTCGGCTGGCGGTTCCGGCAGGCGGCCGCGCAGCTCTTCGACCCATTCGGCGGTGGTGACGATAGGCACCAGATCCGGCTCCGGGAAGTAGCGGTAGTCATCGGCATCCGACTTCGGGCGGCCCGAGGTGGTCGAACGGGTGTCCTCATGCCAGTGGCGGGTTTCCTGGACGATCTTCGCCCCGGAATCCAGCACCGCTGCGTGCCGCTCGATCTCGAAGTGCACGGCGTGCTCCACCGCGCGCAGGGAGTTCACGTTCTTGGTTTCGGTACGGGTGCCGAACTTCTCCGCGCCCTTGGGCATCAGCGAGACGTTGGCATCGCAACGCACGTTGCCGCGTTCCATCTTGGCATCCGAAACGCCCAGGTTCTTCACGATTTCGCGCACGGCGGCCACGTAGGCCTTGGCCAGCTCGGGAGCGCGCTTGCCGGCGCCTACGATTGGCTTGGTCACGATCTCCACCAGCGGAACACCAGCACGGTTGTAGTCAACCAGCGAGTAGTCCGCACCCTGGATGCGCCCGGCAGCGCCACCCATGTGGGTCAGCTTGCCGGCATCTTCTTCCATGTGGGCGCGTTCGATCTCGACGCGGAAGACTTCGCCGTCTTCCAGCTCGATGTCCAGGTAGCCGTCGAAGGCAATCGGATCATCGTACTGGGAGGTCTGGAAGTTCTTCGGGGTATCCGGGTAGAAGTAGTTCTTGCGGGCGAAGCCGCACTTCTGCGCGATCTGGCAGTTCAGTGCCAGGCCGATCAGGATGGAGTACTCCACGGCGGTCTTGTTGACCACCGGCAGCACGCCGGGCAGGCCCAGGTCTACCGGGGTGACGTTGGTGTTCGGGGCATCGCCAAAAGCGTTCGGCGCGTCGGAGAACATCTTGGTCTTGGTGTTTAGCTCGACGTGGACCTCGAAGCCCAGGACCGGGTCGTAGCGATCCAGTGCCTCGTCGAAGTCGACCAGTTCATCGGTGTAGTTGCTCATGGTGCCTAGGCCTCCTGCGCGATCGAAGCGGTGTCAATGGCTGGTGCCTGCGAGATCAGCGAGTGGCCCCACTGCTTCTCGAGCAGGGTTTCCAGTGCCGCGCCGGCACGGTACAAGCGGGCATCCTCGTAGGCCGGGGCCAGGAACTGGATGCCTACCGGCAGGTTCTCGGACAGGCCGCCCGGGACGGTGATGCCCGGAACGCCAGCGAGGTTGGCCGGGATGGTGGCCACGTCGTTGAGGTACATGGCCAGCGGGTCGTTGTCGTTCGCGCCCAGCTCGAAGGCGACGGTCGGCGCGGTGGGGGAAACCAGCACGTCGGCCTGCTCGAAAGCGGCCTCGAAGTCGCGCTGGATCAGCGTGCGGACCTTCTGCGCCGAGCCGTAGTAGGCGTCGTAGTAGCCGGCGGACAGGGCGTAGGTGCCCAGGATGATGCGGCGCTTGACCTCGTCGCCGAAGCCGGCGGCACGGGTGGAGCCCATGACGCGCTCGATGGTCATCGGGCCCTCTTCCGGAAGCACGCGGTGGCCGTAGCGCACACCATCGAACTTGGCCAGGTTGGAGGAAACTTCCGACGGCATGATCAGGTAGTAGGCGCCCAGCGCGTACTTGAAGTTCGGGCAGGAAACCTCGACGATTTCTGCACCGGCGGCCTTGAGCAGTTCCAGCGACTCGTTGAAGCGTGCTTGGACACCCTCCTGGTAGCCTTCGCCGGTCAGTTCCTTGATGACGCCAATGCGCAGGCCCTTGATGTCCCCGGTGGCGCCGGATTCAGCGGCGGCAACCAGGCCTTCGAGCGGGTTGGGCAGCGAGGTGGAATCCTTGGGATCGTGCCCGCCGATCAGTTCCTGCAGGTAGGCCGAGTCCAGCACGGTACGGGAGACCGGGCCGATCTGGTCCAGCGAGGAGGCCATGGCGATCGCGCCGTAGCGTGAGACGGCACCGTAGGTCGGTTTCACGCCGACGGTACCGGTGACGGCGCCTGGCTGGCGGATGGAGCCGCCGGTGTCGGTGCCCAGTGCCAGCGGAGCTTCGAAGGAGGCCACGGCTGCGGCCGAGCCGCCGCCGGACCCGCCCGGAATGCGGTTCAGGTTCCACGGGTTGCGGGTCACGCCGTAGGCGGAGTGCTCGGTGGAGGAACCCATGGCGAATTCATCCAGGTTGGTCTTGCCCAGCATTGGCAGCTTGGCAGCGCGGATCTTCTCGATCACGGTCGCATCGTAGGGGCTCATCCAGCCTTCGAGCATCTTCGATGCCGCGGTGGTCGGCTGGCCCTTGGTGACGATCAGGTCCTTGATCGCGATGGGCACGCCGGCCAGCGGGTGCAGGGCTTCGGCCTGCGCGCCGCCGGCGGCACGGATGGCGTCAACTTCGGCTGCGACGGCGAGCGCTTCTTCGGCGTTCACATGCAGGAAGGCATTCAGTGCGCCGTCAACCTCGGCGATGCGGTCCAGGTGGGCCTGGACTGCTTGAACGGAGGTGGCTTTGCCGGCGCGCAGCTTGGCGGCCAGCTCGGTGGCGGAAAGCTTAATCAGTTCATTCACTTGGATTATTCACCATCCAGAATAGCCGGGACCTTGAAGCGGTCCGAGTCCGAATCAGGCGCGTTGAGCAGAACTTCTTCAATGCTCAGCGTCTGCCCCACCGTATCTTCGCGCAACACGTTGGTCAGCGGGATCGGGTGGCTGGTGGCTGGGACGTCGGAGGCGGCGACTTCGCTGACGGACGCGATGGCACCGACGATAGCGTCGAGTTCACCGGTCATTTTGTCCAGCTCTGCGTCGCTCATCTCGATGTGGGCAAGGTGTGCCAGATGCACAACGTCCTCACGGCTGATGGCAGACATGTATCTCCCTAGAATGGCGGTTGGGTTTCATAGACAAGTCTATCCCTTACGCGCCTGCCCCAATGCCTATATGCGGGGCATTAGTTATGCTGTGCGCAATACCAAACCGCTCAGGTCCTGGCCGAGGGCGTTCTCCCAGATCCCGATAACACCGGCTTCGGCGGGATCGCCGGCTACCGGTTTGCGGATGATCACCGCGTCTTTGCCCCGACTCTCGCCGCGGACCAGGATCCGCGGATCCGCGGTAAAGGACTCGGACCGGTGCTGCGGCGTGGCATTTCCGGCCAGCAGTTCACGTGCCTGGGCGATGAAAATGGGGTCGCCGGCGGCGTCATAGACAAAGCGGGTGCCCAGAATCGCGTGCTCGCTCGTTCCCAGTAGGTAGCGTTCCGCACCGTCAACCGGGGCATCCCGATAGGTCAGCGGAACGTGGTAAATCACGTCAGAGGTATCGCTGTGGTCAGCGTAGAAGCTCAACTCGATACCAACTTCACCCTGCGGGTCTTCCAGACGGAATCCGCCAACACTTTCAAGTTTCGGCGCGCCCTGGCCGGTGTAGAACTCCTGCTTGGCCAGCCAGGCTGCCACCAACTCGGTCTTGGTTGGAGACATGGTGGTGTTGTAGACGATTCCCATGAGCTTAGTCTGTCAATTGCTGGTATTAGGCACAAGTGTTAGCGCAACGGTTCTTTGGCCAGCCGATAGCTCCTACGATGGTTTCATGCACACACATGAGCCATGGGATGAAGTTCAGCAGGCGCAGCAGTACGGGCAGAACCTGCTGCGGGATGCCGCCATTGAACTGCGCGAGTCCGAGCACGAGGACTTCTCGGTCATGGCCGGGTGGTGGAACGATCCGGCCTGGGCGGTGCTCCAGCAACGAACCATCAAACCGCGTCCCGGGACTCCGCTCGTGGAAATGTTCGCACAGTGGAGCGAGAACAAGCCCTATTCCGGCGATGCCGGCTTCAGCATCTTCGAGCGCGGCAGCGGAACCTTCATCGGGCACATCACGCTGCATGGCGGCCAGTTGCCCCATCGCGCCGCTGAAATGGCGGTGATGATCGGCCCGGACTTCGTCGGCCAGGGTTTCGGCACCCGTGCCACCGCATTGATGTCCGGCTATGGTTTCCGCGAGTTGGGACTGCACCGGATTAGCCTGTGCGTTGCCGCCTTCAACCAGCGGGCCATCCGGGCTTATGAGAAAGCCGGGTATACCCAGGAGGGGCGCCAACGCGAGGTGTACTTCCACAATGGCGTATTCCACGACCAGGTGCAGCTGAGCCTGCTCGCCGGCGAATACTTCGCCCAGCGGGGCTGAGCAGCACCCCGCGCTACTATTTGGCCGCTTCCTCCAGCATGGACTTCACCAGCGGTCCCGCCGTCTGGGCTCCGCCGTCTCCATCCTCGACGAACGCGGCAACCGCCAGATCGCCTTGGGCGGCGATGGCCCAGGCATGCGCGTTCTTTTCGCCGTCGTATTCGGCGGTGCCGCTCTTGCCGATGATCTTTCCGCTGCCTACTGCCTTCAGGTCCTCCAGGGTTCCGTGGTCCACGACCTCGGCCATCATGGTGGACAGCTGCCCTGCTTCCTCTTCGCTCAGCGTGGAAGCCGGCTTGGCAGGTGCCTGGGGTTCTGGCGCCAGGATCAGCTTGGGCTGCACCGTGGACTTCGCCTGGATCGATGCCATCACGGTGGCCATGCCCAGTGGCGATGCTTCCACCACGCCCTGGCCAATCATGTTCGCGGCCTGGGTGGTGCCTTCAGAATCTTCGGGCACCGAACCGAACACTGCGCCGGCACCGGTTCCGTCCTCTGCCAGCAAGCCGAGAGCAGCCGCGGCTTCAGCCAGGTTCTTGCCGCCAATTTCCGTTCCCTGATTCACAAAGACCGTGTTGCAGGACTGCGCGATTGCTTCGGATAGCGGGATGGTGCCTACGGCGGCAGCAGGATAGCCGTCATAGTTCTTGAAGCTCTTGCCATCCACCACCGTGGTTGCCGGGCACTTGACCTCGGTACCCGGTGTCGCTCCGTCACGCAGCATCGCCAAGGCGCTCACGACCTTGAAGGAAGAACCCGGTGCATAGGAAGCTTGCAAGGAGGTGTTCAGCCCGGAAGAAACCGGGCCCGAGGAGGCCGCGAGGACGCTGCCGTCAGAGGGCCGAATGACCACGATGGCAGAGTTCGATTCGGCTTCGGCCAACAGTTCATCCGCGGTTTCCTGCAGTCCGGTGTCCAAAGTGGTCTTCAGGTCCTTGCCTGCTACCGGGGCTGTGGTGATCAGTTCCGCTACCGCTTCATCTTCAGCGTTGTACTGCGATACCGAGACTCCTGCAGTTCCCGCGAGGGTGTCATTGTAGGCGGCTTGCAATCCTGATTGGCCTACCTGGTCACCGGCCTTGACCTTGCCTTCAGACTTCTCGATATTCTCGGCGGTGGCCTTGCCAACGCTGCCTAGCAGCGGGCGGGCGAAGGAGCGAGTGGGTGCCAAGGGCAGCTCGTCGTTGTGGAAGCCGGCACCCGGAATGCCCTTGATTTCCTCGTCGGTGACTTCCCGCGTTGCGTCATCGCGCAAGACAATAGCTTCCACCCAGGCTTTGTCGCCAGCGGCCATCACTCGTTGCGCATAGGCCTGTTCATCGATGTCCACGAGCTTGGCCAGTTTCTTCGCCGAGCTTTCCCAGTTTTCTTTTCCGGTGTGGGTCTTATCCATGCCAACACGAATCACCGGCCGATTGGAGACAATGCTTTCGCCTTCAGCATCGGTGATGCTGCCTCGTGCTGCAGGGTCGAAGGCCGCTTTGAGGTAGTCGCCGGTTTCGAACTCAGGGGCAAGTATTGACGGGTCAAAGCGCAGTTTCCAGGAATCGGATTCCTTGTCGAATTCCCACACAGCCTGGGTGTCGTAGCTCAGATCCTTGTCCGACTTGTCGATATCCCATACCGTGGTGATGCTCGCGGTAGCTGTCTTGACCCCATCTTGCTCTTCTTCGTCTTCGGCCACCGAACGAACGGTGCTCATGTGCTTGATTTCGCCCATGGTGCCAAAGGCAGTTTCCTGGGCTTTCGCTGCATCTTTCGGGCTGGTCCCAGCGAATTGCACTGAGCCGAAATCGCCGCTATTCATGGCGGATACCAGTGCATCAGCCGAAGGCGCCGGGTCTGGCGCGCCAGCGCTGCAGGCACTTAGTGCGCCCATGGCCAGGGACGCAACGGACAGGGCGGCAACACTTCGGCGAATAGCACTCATGGCGCCATTCTATTCACGCGCTCGGACAGACCACAACGTGTGTCCGCCGAAGTCATGGGCGGTTCACCTGGATCCAGGCTGAATCCTTCTTGGCTGCAGACTATAGGCGTAGACAACCAATTCGATATCGGTGTTCGGCACAAACCAGTCGCGTTCGGGATAGTGGACGAATCCGAGGGATTCATACAGTCCCCGGGCAGAATCCCAGCTGCTGCCGGTAGTCAGGGAGACGGCATTGATTCCGGGAATGAGCCGGGCGCGCTCGATGGCGGCCTGCACCATGCTCCGGCCAACACCCCTGCGCTGCGCGGCCGGATCAACGCTGAGCATGCGGATTTCCAGCTCGTCCGCTCTGGCAATGTCCGCATAGTCGCTGCCCGCCCGGATCAAGGTCATGGAACCGATGATCTCTTCTTCCCGGCGCACCACGTAGATTTCGGTCTGGGCTGCACGCTCGGCCACCTTGCGCACGAAGTCCAGGTACTCGTTATCCGGGCTGTCGAAATGCCCAGCGGCAAAATAGGACTCTGCGGTCAGCTCCCCCACACGCTGGTAGTGCTCGGGAGCAGCCAGTTCAATCGACAAGTCGCCAATGCTGGTTGAAAAAGTTTGCGTGTCAGTCATGATGCTCCAAGTGTGCCACGAGCTCAGGGGGTTTCTGCACGTCACCGAGCCCAAGGCAAATGATGCTCTGGCTGAAATTTTTGCTGAGCAATTCTTCTCTGATCTGCAGTGATTCGCGGTGGGAAATAGTGCCTTGCGAATAACTGGGAGAAAAACTTGCCCGCAAGTTTGTTAATGGAGTTAACTAACCCTGTGACTTCCCCACGCAAGGACTGGAATGTGCTGTCGCACGGCAGCGCTATTTTGCCGTCCCATGGAAGGGAGCACAACCTCTCTCTGGTTCTGCAAACACTTTCGGACCAAGGCGCTTCGAGCCGTGCCGATCTGGCACGCGCTACCGGCCTGACACGTGTCACCGTCTCGGAACTGGTCGCGGAATTGATCAACCGCTCGCACGTCATTGAGACCGGGCAGCAAGAGCAAAAACGCCCCGGCAAGCCCTCCACCCTCGTCGATTTGAATCGCCCGGGGCTCAGGATCATCGGCGTGGACTTATCCGGCGTTGTCCCGTTCCGGGCGGCCATCATGGATCTGGATGGCGCCATCCTCAAGAGTTTTTCTGCCCAGGCACGTGAAGCAACCGGTGAGGCCGCGACGGTCCAGCTCCTGGAGCTGCTCGACACCGCCCTAGCCGAATGCGACGCACCGGTTCTGGGCGTGGGCATTGGCTCGCCCGGCGTAGTGACCGATCGGGGAATTGTCCTCGCAGCCGAAAAGTTCGGTTGGCGCGACTACGACCTGCGATCTGCGGTCGAGCAGGCTACCGGCCTGGCCGCTCATGTCCTCAATGACGCCGACTGCGCCATCCTTTCCGAGCACACTTTCGGCCAAGGCAGCGACCACATGATCTTGCTGCGCCTGGGGCGCGGTGTAGGCTGCGGCGTCATCACCCACAACACCCTGGTGCGCGGCTCGGATTTCGCCGCCGGCGAGCTGGGCCATGTCCGCCAGCGTGCGCAGGACACTGTCTTATGCAGCTGCGGGCAAATCGGCTGCCTGGAAGCCTATGCTTCCGTTCCTGCAATCTGGAAGTCCCTGGCCGAGGGGGAACCAAAGGAACAGCTGGATCAGCGGATCGCCGCGTATCTTGCTGGCGCACTTGCCCCGCTTCTTTCGGTACTCGACATTCGCGATGTCATTTTCACCGGGACCCCGGAAGTCGTGGATCAGCCTCTCGCGCAAGCGCTACGCGAAGCACTGGCCCTGCGCTCGCATACGGCACGCGCCGAGAACTTCCGGCTTTCGCTGAGCGAAGATCCAGAGCATCTGGTGCTCCGAGGTTGCGCGGTCAACGTGCTATTCCATGAACTGGGGATCACCTAGCGGGGCCGCCCGGTTTCTCCATACCTGTATTCCACTAATCATCACTGCCAAGATCGGAGAGTGCCCACCATGCGAGTGCTCATTGGTTCATCCCCTGAAGAAGTTGCACGCATCGCTGCCGACAAAGTGTTGGCCGGCCTGGCCCACCACAGCGCTGGAGCCCCCTCGAATTTGGGGCTTGCCACAGGTTCGTCTCCGTTGGGCCTGTACCGTGAACTTTCCCGTGCGGTCCAGGAAGGCCGTGCCGATTTCACCGATACCCAGGGTTTCGCCTTGGATGAGTACATCGGGATCCCGGACACCCACGAACAGTCCTACCGCCAGACGCTGATCAACGAGGTCTGCAATGTCATCGGCTTGCCTGCCCGCTGCCTGCATGTACCGCAGGGCATGGCCGCATCCGTGGAAGCCATCGAGACGGCGGCCCGGGCGTACGATGCCTCCATCGCCCAGGCCGGTGGCATCCACGTACAGATTCTGGGTATCGGATCCAATGGGCATCTGGGCTTCAACGAACCAGGCAGCGCGCTGCGAAGCCGCACCCGCATCAAGCGCCTCGCGGCCAATACCCGTGAAGACAACGCCCGGTTCTTCGACGGCATCGAGCACGTTCCCACCCACTGCGTCACCCAGGGACTAGGTACTATTCTTGACGCCGGCCGCTTGGTCCTGGTGGCTGTAGGCGCGGGCAAGGCCCGAGCCATTGCCGCTGCCGTAGAAGGGCCGCTGTCAGCTTCCTGCCCGGCATCCGTCCTGCAGCTGCACCAGGATGCAGTGGTAGTAGTTGATGAAGCGGCAGCCAAGGGGCTGAAACTGCGTGAATACTACGATGACGCGGCTGAGGAACTGACCGTCGTAGACCTCGTGGTCAGCTAAACCGCCCAGCCAATGGCATACTGAAGCCATGGCCGTCTACTTTGAATGCGTTACGCTTTGCGGTGCTTCACGTGCCGACCTCTTCGAGAAATCGCTCAGCATCGACGCGCACGCCGGTTCAATGGCCGATTCGCAGGAAAAGGCCGTGGCGGGGGTTACCAGCGGCACTATCGGATTAGGCGAGCAGGTCACCTGGCGTGCCAAGCATTTCGGCATCCCCTTCCGGATGACCTCGAGGATTTCCGACCTGGATGCCCCGCACACGTTCACCGACCAGCAGGAGCGAGGGCCTTTCAAGTCCTTCCACCACGTCCATGAATTCTACGAGTCGGACCAGGGGACGTTGATGGTGGACAAGATCCGCTTCAGCGCTCCATTGGGTCCCTTGGGCTGGTTAGCCGAGCGGCTCGTGCTTGGCTGGTACCTGCCCAAGCTCATCCGGATCCGCAACGACTACCTGGTCAACGCGCAAGGCTAATCCTGCTCGCTAGCGGTCCTGTGGCTCGATGACCACAGCCCACTGGCGCACCGCGCAGGAGTCGTATTCCCCGCATTCTCCGGTCTGCGGCTGCGCCTGGACGATGACGGCCATCGGGCTGGGCAATTCACTGGCATCCACCGGAAGCACGTGGGTGAACGAACCGTCGGCGTTAACCGGGATTTTCAGATCCGGGCCTTGATCCGATATGGCCTCGCCCGCTCCAAGATGACGGAGTACACGGTTGCAGTGCGGATTGGAAGTTGGATCCGAGGGCTCATCGCCGTCGGCCTGCGAGGGGAATTATTGACGGCTCCACGTGTACAGTGGATTAGTCGCCACGACGGCAGTAAACCGCTACCCCTATCAAGGCCAATGACCCCGATGCAGCAGACCTCGACAGCCAGCTCACCTCTTGCGGTGCGAAAAATCGCCTTAGTGGTTTCGCACGTGCTCTCCCCCATTATCCTGGCCACCGTGTTGCTGTTGGCAACGCCATGGCGGGATTCCTCAGTGCGCTGGACCGAGTCGATTGTTGCCGCCTTGTTCACCACGATTATTCCGTGGCTGATCCTGGCCGGGGCGAAACTGCGCGGCAAGGTCACCGATATGCACGTGACCGTACGGCGTCAGCGGCATGGGATCTATGCCTATACCGCAGGATTGATCCTGTGCGGCCTGCTCGTGCTGCGGGTCATGGATGCCGGTTCCGGGATCTTCCTCGAAGTGCTCAGCATCCTGCTTGGATTGGCGCTTGTTGCCGTGATCAATTTGTGGTGGAAGGTCTCGGTGCACCTGGCTGTGGGCACCTACGTTGTTTTGCAGGTGGCGGGACAGCAGGCCGAGCTGATGCCGCTAGTGGTGTTCTTCCTTGCGGTGCTTTCCTGGGCCCGGATCCGCAGCTACCAGCACACCGCCACACAGGTGTGCGGCGGTGTAGCTGTGGGCATCGCCATCCATTACGCGCATCAGTGGATAGCAGCTTTGCTTCCCTAGGCGCTAGGCTCCGCGAGCTTGGCTGGATCCACCAATCCGGCGTACTGCCAGCCCGGGTTGCTGCTGGGCCTGCCTACCTGGCATCCGGCTTCCTCTGCAATCAGCGCGCCGGCAGCCCAGTCATACTCCTGGGTGCCATATTCGGCGTAGGCGTCCAAAGACCCCTCGGCCACCAGGCACAGGTCCAGCGCGGCCGAGCCGAGTCGGCGCACATTGACGTAGTCCTGGAGCATCTGCCCGAGCACTTGGGCTTGGAACTGGCGGCGCTGGGAATCATAGCCGAAGCCAGTTGCCAGGATCCTGGTCTCGGATTCGGCCGGCCCGGTGAGCTGTGTGAGCTTCCCGGATCGCAGATCAAGCTTCCATGCACCCAATCCCTTTCCGGCGAAGTATTCCACCTGCAATGCAGGGGCGACGATGGCCGCGGCTACCCAGGTCTCGCTGCCATCCTCGTTGCGTTGGCAGACGCCCACCGAGGAGCAGTAATAGGCGATGTTGCGCACGAAGTTCGTGGTGCCATCCAGCGGATCAATGCTCCAGCGCAAGCCGCTCGGGTTCGCAGGCTTGGCACTTGGATATTCCTCGCCGGTCAGTTCGTCGTTGGGCCGGGAGGTCAGGATGGCCGCGCGAATTGCTTCCTCGGCGGCACGGTCGAAGTCGGTCACCCAGTCCCCGGCCGCCGATTTGTCGGTGAGGTTGAACTGCGATTCATCGCGGCGGTTGAGTACTTCGGCGCCGGCGGCGGCGGCCCGGCGGGCAACCATTACCAGCGGATCATGAGTCACTGCGCGGTCCATTTCTAGCCTTCCGTTAGTGCGGCGAGGGCTACCTCGCGCGCTGCGTCTGGGCCCTGTTCAAGCAGGACGCCGAATCCGGTTTCGTCCAGTACCGGAACACCCAGGGACTGGGCTTTGTCCAGCTTTGACCCTGCGGCTTCGCCGGCCACCAGGAAGTCCGTCTTCTTCGAAACGCTGCCTGTGGCCTTGCCGCCACGGACAATGATCGCTTCCTTGGCGGTATCGCGGGAATAGTGTTCCAAGGTACCGGTCACCACAATGGCCAAGCCTTCGAGGTTCTTGGTGATGTTCGCATCTTGCTCGTCTTCCATCTTCACCCCAGCGGCCTGCCAGGAGGAGACAATTTCACGGTGCCAATCCACCTTGAACCAGTCCACCAGCGCGTCGGCAATGATTGATCCGACGGAATCGATTTCGCTCAGTTCAGCCTCGGCGTTGCCCGAGTCAAGGACCTCGAGCAGGGCATCCATGGAGCCGTAGCGGGTGGCAATGGCCCGCGAAGCGTTCGGGCCAACGTGGCGGATGGACAGTGCCACCAGCACGCGCCACAGCGGGTTGCCCTTGGCCTTTTCCAGCTCATCGAGCAGCTTCATGGTGCTCTTGGTTGGTTCTGACGGCTTCTTGGCGGTGGCCTTGGAGTAGAAGTACGGGACGAGCTCGAAAATGCCGGTGCCTTCCCCCTTGGAACGCTTTTCCCGCCATACCTTCACCTCGCCAAGCTCGTCGAGCATGTCCTTGAGGTTGAACAGTTCGGCTTCGTTTTTCAGCGGGCCGGGGCCAGCAGGCAGAATGATGCCGCCCTGGGTGGCAGGGTCCTCGCCCGGACCGCTGGTCAGGGCCGCAGCTGCTTCGTAGCCCAGTGCCTCGATATCAAGGGCGCTGCGTCCGCCGAGGTAGGCCACGCGTTCGGTGAGCTGGGCCGGGCAGGATTCAGCGTTGAGGCAACGAATGTCCACATCGCCTTCCTTGGCCGGCGCCAGTGGCTGCCCGCAGGATGGGCATTCGACAGGCATGACGAAATCACGCAGGTCTTCGTTGCCGTCACGCAGTGGCAGCACCGGGCCAACAATTTCAGGGATGACGTCTCCCGCCTTGCGCAGGATAATGGTGTCGCCAATCTTGACGTTCTTCGCCTTGACGACTTCCTGGTTGTGCAGGGTCGCGCGGGCAACGGTGGAGCCAGCGACGAGGACCGGTTCCATCACGCCGAAAGGCGTCACGCGGCCGGTGCGCCCCACCTGGACCTGGATGTCCAGCAGCTTGGTGTGCACTTCTTCTGGCGGGTACTTGTAGGCGACAGCCCAGCGTGGAACACGCGAGGTGTAGCCCAGCTGTTCCTGGGTGGCCAGGTCATCGACCTTGATGACGATGCCATCGATGTCATGGATCAAGTCGTGGCGCTTCTCGCCGTGCTCGGCAATGTAGTCCTTGGCTTCCTGGCGGCTGCCGACAACGCGGCCGTAGGGCGAAACCGGAAGACCCCAGTTGCGCATCAGCTCGTAAGCCTGGGACTGTTCAGCAAGGTTGAAATCGCGGCTGCGGCCCAGTCCGTGCACGAACATGCGCAGCGGGCGCTTAGCAGTCTGTTCCGGGTCTTTCTGGCGCAAGGACCCGGCGGCCGCGTTGCGCGGGTTGGCCAGGGGCGCCTTGCCCTGGGCAATCAACGCTTCGTTGAACTTGTTGAAGTCATCGGTGGCAATGAAAACTTCGCCGCGGACTTCGAATTCTTCGGGCCAGCCGGTGCCGGACAACTCCTGCGGGATGTCGCCGATGGTCAGCGCATTGTGGGTAACGTCTTCACCGGTGGTGCCGTCGCCGCGGGTAGCTGCACGCACCAGCTTGCCCTGGCGGTAGGTCAGGTTCAGTGCCAGGCCATCGATTTTGACTTCGCACAGCCACTTGACCGGGGTTTGCGGGTGCAGGCGTTCGGCATTGACCTGGGCACGTTCGAGCCACGCTTCGAGTTCATCAAGTGAGAAAACGTCTTCCAGCGAGTACATGCGGCTTGCGTGGGTGACCGATGCGAAGGCGGCGGAAACTTCGCCGCCGACTTCCTGCGTGGGCGAATCCTGTCCAGCCAGGATGGGATAGGTTGCCTCGAGCAGCTGGAGCTCATGGAACAACGCATCGTATTGCGCGTCGGAGACCAGAGGAGCATCGTTTTGGTAGTACGCCTCGCGGTGGGCACGGATCTGCTCGACCAGCTGTTCATAGCGGGACTTGTCAGCTTCTGGCGGAACGTTGGTGGCCTCAACTGGTGTTACGTCTTTTTCACTCACGTATTCAATTGTGCCCCACCGGCGGACAGTTTAGCTGGCTTGGAGCCCTAGTTCCCAGGTGCGTCAATTTGCGCGGACTCGGCTGCCAGCACATCAAGGACAATCACCGCGATGTTGTCCCGGCCGCCAGCTTCCAGTGCGGCCCCGGTGAGAATCCGGGCCGCTTCGGTGCGGTCCTTGTAGTTCACCAGCAAGGTCTGCAAGATGTCTTCGGTCAGTTCGCCCGAGAGCCCGTCGCTGCACAGCATGTAGCGGTCGCCGATGCGTGGCTGCAAGACGGTGAGATCCGGCTGGCTTTCGGCGCCGGCGCCAAGCGCACGGGTAATCAGATTCCGGTGCGGATGATTGCGGGCTTCCAACTCGGTGATCTGCCCGGCATCCACCATTTCCTGCACGGCCGAGTGGTCACGGGTCAGCTGCTGCAGGGCGCCATCACGCAACCGGTATCCGCGCGAGTCCCCCACGTTGACCAGCAACAAGCTCGGGATTTCATCGGCGACCACCGGGATCGGCTCGGTAGCTGGAGCCAAACTGGCGCGGTGGTTCTCCAGCATTTGCGGAGTGATCTTGGAGATGACATCAGTGTTCTGCGTCATCGCGAAACTTGAGGTCCAGGGCGGCACCGCGGCCAGTGGAGCGGTCACATTGTCCCGGCCTTTGCCGGGGGTCTTGATCTGCACCAATGCGCACAAGGTAGTGCCGCCACGTGATTCAAGCGCTTCGCGAATGCGGTCATCAGCCAGTTGCACCTGGCGCTGGACATCCGGCACGGATGGCAGTTTCCGAACCGACGTCTTATTGGCGAAGGTGCAGATTTCCTGCATCGTTTCCACCGCAAGCTGGCTGGCCACCTCGCCAGCTTCGTGACCGCCCATGCCGTCGGCTACCGCATACACGATGTCATGCATCAGGATGCGGTCCTGGTTTTGCGTTCGTTTCCGGCCCACGTCCGTCAGCCCTGCCGCGGCGAGGATGAACGGTACCGGTGCTGGTTCTTTAGCCATTAGTCGATCACCAGTCCTGCTCCCTCGCCTGCGGAGAGCTCATAGGGTTGAATGTCTCCAAAGCCGCGCACCGCGGTGATTTCCTGGGCGGTGAGCACAAAGCGTGCGTCATTGCGCAACGTGTTTGCGGTAATCGCGTCGGTCAGCACGGTGCCCGGTTCCGCCAGCGAGGTCAGCCGAGCCGCCATGTTCACCGTAGGACCATAGATATCACCCAGGCGTGAGAGCAGCCGGCCCCAGACCACCGCGCCGCGGGTTTGCGGGAAGAGCTCGTCCTTGGCCAGCTCGCGCGACAGGGACAGCGCAATCTCGGCGCCAGCCTGCGGGGTTTCGGCCACGTAGAGCACTTCATCGCCAATGGTCTTGACCAGGCGGCCACCGCCCACGGAAATGACCTCGGCGCATTTGGCTTCGAAGCGCTGCACCAGCTGGGCCAGGGTGCGCTCGTTCATGCGGCGCGACAGCGAAGTGTAGGAGACCAGGTCGGCAAAGCCCACCGCACGGGCCAGCGGCAGCGGGGTGCCGCCATCTTCGTCGCCACGGTCTTGGTTGTAGGCAGCCACTCCGGTTTCCACCCGCAATGCCATGCGGTGCACGGCAGAGTTCAGCTGGCGGCGCCATGAGTAGAGCAGCAGGTCTTCAATCGCTGGAATGATTTCGGGCAGCAGGCCGAAAAGCTGGCGGCGCGCCTGGCGGTCCGACATGTTCTGGTTGGCGATCATGTCCTCAACCAGTGCTTCGATCTGCCACACCACCATGCGGTCAGTCATCTGGCCAACCGAACGCATCAGGGAAATGGCGGTTTCTTCGGTCAGCTTGCCTTCGCGGACCATCCCCACCATGGTGCCCAGGGCTTCCTTGTCGGCCTGGGTGAAGAACACTTCATCATCGCTGAGTTCAGGGAAGCCGATGGCGCGCCAGAGCTTGCGCGCGGAGTGCAGGGAAACACCGGCCTCGGAAGCGACCTCGCGGCGACGGAATTCGCGTTGGCCGCCGATGAGCCGCCTTTCCAGCGAAGCGACGGTGTCGCGGACAGCGTCGGGGGTGTGGGCCGGAATGCGCAAGGGGCCTTCCATGGCCTGCGCAAGTTCGAAAATTGGATCCGACTCGGCCGGTGTGGCCACAGGGGGGTGCTGGCGGGCGCCGCGGACAGCCTCGGCGGCGGACTGCGGAGAGTCTGCTCGGGGTGTGTTGGTGTGCTCGGTGCTCATGCCCCCATGCCCTCACTGTTCGTCGTTTCGGTATGCACCGCATTCTGGTTGCTGCGCAGGTTCGCCATCGCCTCCATTGCCAGGGAACGGAAATACGGTACCGAGGGGACATGTGAGAGTCTCACGTATCCCTGGTTCAGCACGATATCCAAGGTTCCCGCACGCGTCATGGTGTTCTTCGCCTTGCTGTGCGCGACGAGGTCGCGAACTGTAAATAATCCTACAGATTGCAGCTTGCCATCGTTGTATGTGGGCCGGAACATGATCCGCTCGGTGGTCAAGACGATTTGGCTGCGTAGCCACCGGGCCCAGGGAATCACGCTCCAGATCAGCACCAGTGCGGCCCAGAGAACCACCGAAACGACCATCCACACATTCGCGTTGCCAGCTAGCCAGTCCGAGAGATCGTCCCGGGAGAGATAGCCCAACGAGAAGGTGCACACGGCAGTCAATACGAGGAAGGCTCCCACGGGCTGGCGCAGCACTCGCGAATGTTCACGAGTTTTGATAATCACTCGTTCCCTTTCATGCAGCGGCAACTTCATCGTGTTGTTCCTCGCCCCTCCTGTTCTCGACTCCGTGTTTCGGTCATCATCTCCAATAATAGTCCCGGGCCAAGACCCAAGTCTGGTTAGGCATACTTTCCGTCGGCGCGCCGTACGTGGTGCACGTCCCCTGCCATCACGTGCTTCCGCTGCCCGGTTCCATATTCCAGAACCAGTGAGCCGTCTGCGCCCAACTCGACCGCGTTGCCAACTAGCGTGGATCCATCGGGGAATTCCACACGCACTTCATGTCCCAGTGTGGCCAGCTTGTCGCTGACGAGCTGGCGCAAAGATTTTCCATTATTTCCCGGCAACGGCATCTGCGCAAAGCCGCCGACCCGGCGGAAACCCTGATCCAGTGCTGCGAATTGCTTCAGGTACTCAGCCAGCAGTTCGGTGCGGTCCAAGTTCTGGGCGCCAGCCAAACGCAGGGACGTCGCGGTGGGCACCGGAAGCTCGTCCCGGTTCTGGTTCACGTTGATTCCGGTGCCAACCACTACCCCGTAGCCGTTGCCAGTTGGAACCATTTGCGCCAGTATGCCGCAGACTTTCTGCTCTCCGGCCAACAAATCGTTGGGCCATTTGATGCCCAAGGGAACGCCGCCGATATTCTCGGCGGCTCGGCTCCAGGCCAAGGCCGCAAGCATGGTGTACCAAGACAGGGATTCGGCAGGGAAGCTGGGACCCGGCACCGCCAAGACACTGACGGTCAGGGAGGATCCTGCCGGAGTTACCCATTCACGGCCCAAACGCCCTTTGCCTGCCTGCTGGTGCTCCGTGAAGTACACGCTGAGGTGGCCGGCATCCCCATTGCCAGCCAGTTGCGCCAACTCGGTATTGGTTGAACCGGAGGTTGGCTTGATATTAACCAGCCCCAATTCCAGCTGGGCGGTGAGCTCGGTGAAGAGCCGGGAATCGAGAATTGCGCGGTCGGTGCCATGCGGGTTTTCCATACCTCCAACCCTATGGCACCGGCCGATGATTACGCTTAGTCCTGCCTCGTCATCTGCCTAGAGGAAGATGTCTTCAACCAGCGGGACTTCGGGGTTCAAGGTGTACTTCTCCAGGTCCGTCTCCCCAGCCAGCGTCAGCACCTGTCCATCCGTGAAGAAGTTTCCGCTGACTCCGGCCGGCGGGCTGGCAAGAATGGCCATGGCGGCATCTGCCACGACCGAAGCGTCGCGCGCTCCCTGAACCATTTCCTGTCCGCCTGGCAGGTTCCGGATGGCTGCGGTATCGATCAGGGTTTCGGGCCAGAGCGAGTTCACGCCGACGCCATCGTCCTTCAGCTCTTCGGCCAGGCCAAGGGTGGTCAGCGACATGCCGTATTTGGCCATGGTGTAGGCCAAATGCCGTCCAGCCCACTTCGGTTCCAGGTTCAATGGCGGGGAGAGGGTGAGTACATGGGCATGCTCGGAGGCGCGCAGGTACGGGAGCGCGGACTTTGAGAGCAGGAAAGTGCCGCGGACGTTGATGTCCTGCATCAGGTCGTAGCGCTTCATATCAAGCTGATCGGTCTTGGCCAGGTTGATGGCCGAGGCGTTGTTGACCACAATGTCGATGCCGCCGAACTTTGCAACCGCCTCTTCCACCGCGCGCTGCACATCGGCGTCCACGCGGACATCGCCAACTACGGCCAGGCCCTTGCCACCTGCTTCTTCGATTTGCGCAACGGCGGTATGGATGGTCCCTTCCAGTGCCGGATGCGGCGTATCGGTCTTGGACAGCAGGACCACGTTGGCCCCCAGCCTGGCTGCGGCCAGGGCGATAGCCAGGCCGATGCCGCGGCTACCGCCGCTCATCAGGATGGTGCGGTTTTCCAGGTTCCCGGGAACAGGTGCGATAAGAGTGCGCGATTCACTAGTCATGTGATATAGATTACGCGATGATCCCCCACTAAGCTACTGTTCAGTAACTTATTCTGGCGTGCCACGCACCAGATATCGGGCCATTTTGTAAGATTCCTACAAACAAATGAGCTGTTTGCCCAGCTAGACTGGCTTAGTTGGCATTTTTCTTGTGCCATTCCTACACATTGAAGACAACTCGAGGGAGTCGAAGGCATGACGCAGGGCAGAACCGAGGCAGCCGAGTCAATCGACCTGTCCACCACCGCCGGAAAGCTTGCTGAGTTCCGCCGCCGCCAGAAGCTCTCTAAAGCGCCAAGTGGCGAAGCAGCGATTGAAAAGCAGCACTCCCGCGGCAAGCACACTGCCCGCGAACGCATTGAAATGCTCATGGACGAGGATTCCTTCGTTGAGTTCGACGCCCTCGCAGTCCACCGCTCCACCGCCTTCGGCATGGAGAAGAAGAAGCCATTAGGCGATGGGCTGGTCTCCGGCTACGGCACCGTCGATGGCCGCCTGGTGGCTGTCTACTCCCAGGACTTCACCGTCTACGGCGGCTCCCTGTCCCAGGTCAATGGCGAGAAAATCGTCAAGGTCCAGGAATTTGCGCTGCGCAACGGCTGCCCAGTTGTCGGCATCCTGGATGGCGGAGGTGCCCGCATCCAAGAAGGCGTCGCTTCCCTGGCCATGTTCGCCGACATCTTCCGCAACAATGTCCATGCCTCGGGCGTTGTCCCGCAGATCTCGCTGATCATGGGCCCATCGGCCGGTGGTGCAGCGTACTCCCCTGCACTGACCGACTACGTGATCATGGTCGACAAGACCAGCCACATGTTCATCACCGGTCCGGACGTCATCAAGACGGTTACCGGCGAGGAAATCGACATGGAAACCCTGGGCGGCGCCCGCCAGCACAACGCCAATACCGGTACCGCCACCTATCTTGCGTCCGATGAAGAAGACGCCGTGGAGTTCTGCAAGGAACTGCTCGATTTCCTCCCGTCGTCCAACCTCTCGGATCCGCTGATTGCCGAATTCGATGAAGAGCTGGATATCACTGCCGAGGACCTGGAGCTCGATACGCTCATCCCGGACTCCGCCAACCAGCCTTATGACATGCGCACGGTCATCGAGTCGGTTGTCGACGACGAGCATTTCTTTGAAATGCAGTCGCTGTACGCACCGAACGTGATGATTGGCTACGCCCGCATCGAAGGGCGCACCGTGGGCATCGTCGCCAACCAGCCAATGCAGTTCGCTGGCACCTTGGATATCGCCGCCTCGGAAAAAGCTGCCCGCTTCGTGCGCAACTGCGACGCCTTCAACATCCCGATCCTCACCTTCGTGGACGTGCCAGGCTTCCTGCCGGGCAAGGACCAGGAATTCCAGGGCATCATCCGCCGCGGTGCGAAGCTGCTCTACGCCTACGCCGAGGCCACGGTGCCGAAGCTGACCGTGATCACCCGCAAGGCCTACGGCGGAGCGTACATCGTGATGGGTTCGAAGAAGCTGGGCGCGGACCTGAACCTGGCTTGGCCTACCGCGCAAATCGGCGTGATGGGTGCCCAGGGCGCAGTGAACATCCTCTACCGCCGCGATCTGGCCGCAGTGGAAGCCGAAGGCGGAGACGTCGAGGCCCGCCGCAAGCAGATTATCGACGACTACGAGGCCGAACTGCTCAACCCCTATCAGGCGGCGGAGCTGGGCTACGTGGATGCGGTCATCGCCCCGAGCGAGACCCGCTTCCAGCTGGTTCGCGGCCTGCGCGCGCTGCGCGAGAAGCACGTTAGCCTGCCTCCGAAGAAGCACGGCAACATCCCGCTGTAAGCAGCAGTGCCTGCCCGCCTAGTACCAGCTAAAACCAATAAGGAGCACTCCCATGGAACAGAACGCTGCGTTGCCTGTTGCCCCGCAGATCCGCGTCACCAAGGGAAACCCCAGTGACGAGGAAGTGGCGGTAGTTACCGCGTTGCTCGCTGCCATGGGCAATACTCCGGCTCCTGCACCAGAAGCCGCAGAGCCCAAGAAGCGTGTAGCCCGGATCCGCAGGCGCCGGGCGCTGGCCCCGCGTTTGGGCTGGACTATTGGCCGGCGCTAAGGCCTGCTGAAAGCGATGGCCCGGAACGTTCCCTAGCGGAATTTTCCGGGCCATTGCTCTGTGCAGCGCCGCTGGCATCCTAGTCTTCGTCGGGAACTTCGAAGTCCAAGATGGCTAGGTCTGCACGAGTCACCAGATGCGAACTCACAGCGTGTTCCACCAGTCGCGCCCTGCGGTTGGTGGCCAATTTTCCAGGCCCCCCGCGCAGCCCGGCCACGCCGGCCTTGTCCAATTTGTCGCAGACGTTATCGAGTTTGCGATTGAACTTCGTAATTCCCCACCCCAGCCGGGCGGCGGCAGCGGCACTTGTGGGAATTGAACTCAAGCCAGTGCCTTCACGGCGCAGCATCGGCTCAGCCAGGACAACGACCAAGGCCCGCTGGGCACTGGTCAGCAGCACCGGGCCAATGGTGGTCTCGCCCGAAGCGTCGTAGTCCATGTAGGCCTGCCGGAATGCCGGCTGCGCAACATGAATCGATAGCTCGTAGGTGGTGGGACCGGCGGTGAAAACCACGCCCACCCGGTTCAGCACCAGGGGCAGGCTCGATTCCGGCGAGAGCCAGGCCTGCAGTCCGCCGGTACGGTCAGCAATCGTCGCGGTCAGCCGGCTACCGACGTTATTAAGCCACCACAGCCCGCTTTGCTTGGTAATCGTCAAGAAGTGCCGGTGCAAGTAGGGATTGTCGTCGATGGCCAGATCGCCTTCTCGGCCGATGGTGAAGGGCTTGGCGTCGTGGACAGGATAGTACTGTCCGCAGTACTCGATAGTTACTTCACTCATCTCTCTTGCCTACTTTCCTGAACCTGCGGCGGTGCAGAACCGTGCTCCATCCGAGATACGTCCATCATCGCGCACGAGCTTGACCTCGATACAGGTTTGTCCGCCTTTCCCGATCTCGGTAGTGGCGCTTGGGGACATCGTCTGCTTGTATTCTCCCGTTTCCGTGGCGGTAATTGGAGCCCACCGGTAATGGTCTGCCTTATTCGGTTCTGGGTTGGACCAACGGAAAGTTACAGTTTCTCCGACCGTGGAGTACGCAAAATTATCCACCTTCGGCACAGTGCCGCCAACCAATGCATCCTTGGGCCCGTCCGTCGCTGTAATAGGGGGGCCAGAACGCTGTGCAGCATTTTGGTCCGGCAAGTACATGTTGGCAATGACAGCGCCGCCAACCAGGAGAAATAGCACAAGGCCCACTGCGATGAAGACCTTCGGCAGGCCCTGGCGCGGCTTCGGTTCTGCCGGCGCGTCCACCGGCGTTCCTGATTCGCCTGGAGCTGCGCTCTGCTGGCCCGGAGCCGAAATGGAATCCTTCGGCATTTCCAGCCGCGGTATTGGAACTGACGGTCCTGCCTGCCGCAGCCGTTGCCCGGGAACGGAGGAAATCATCGGTGGGGCAGGCAGCGGACGCTGCGCATCGCTAATCGAAGTAACATTGCGAACGCGAGTGCTCTCGCCGTGATCTTCGTCAACCGCTTCTGCAGGTTCTTCAAGTACTTCAAAGGGCGTGACCGAGAAGCCCAGCTCGATCTGGATTCGTTGCATCGAGCGGGCCAGTTCGGCAGCCGAGCCGAATCGCGACGCCGGGTTCTTCGCCATGGCTACCGCCAGCGCCTGGCTCAATGATTCAGGAACATCAAGCCGTTCCAACGGCACCAACGGCGTATTGCAAATCCGCTCAATGAGTACTGCCTGCGAATTATCCTGTCCAGGACGGACGAATGGCGAATGCCCGGCCAAGATCGTATAGATCGTGGCACCGAGCGAGTACACATCCATGCGCACACCCGGAGGCATGCCATCGCCGAAGGCTTCCGGTGCGGACCATGGCACCGAAAGCCCAGCGGTGTGTGAACCGATAGTTCCCGAGATGCCGAAGTCGGTCAGCGCCGGCCTGTTGTAGTCGGTGGTCAGCACGTTTCCCGGCTTGATATCGCGATGCACAATGCCAGCAAGATGCGCAGTATGCACCGCTGAACACAACTGGATCGCCAGGGACAGCGTTTCATCAATGCTCAGGACGCCACGACGGTATCGGACGTCCAAAGAAGGCCGGGAACAATACTCCATGGCCAAATAGGAACGTCCGTCTTCGGTGATCTCCGCTTGGTAGATCGTGACAATATACGGATGGGTGGACAGCTGGGCCATCAAGTTGGCTTCCGCCTCGAATCGCTGGCGGGCTTCCTCATCGCTGACATCCGCCAGCAGCACCTTCACCGCCACCTTGCGGTTGGGCCGGTGCTGCTCGTACAGGTAGACATCGGAAAATCCGCCCGTGCCCAGCGGCTTGACGTAGGTGAATCCCGGGATCTGCGGTGCCGGAGCTGGCGCGCGCCGCAGGCTCACGGCAGATCCTCGAAGCGTATGCTCACGCCATCGCCCAGATCAGCAACATCGCCGTTGATCAGCATGATCTCCTGGTGCCGGGACAGGCGCCGTGGCCGCTGCCCTTCGCGCAGGAGCACGGTGCCATTAGTCGCACCCAGGTCAACCAGCTGCACATGCCATCCTTCCACTCGCACATGCAGGTGCGAGCGGGAGATGTCACCGCTTGGGCTTTCCACCTTCAGCAGGCGGGGTTCGGTGTCGGATTTGATGGCTGCTGCGCTTGGCTGGCGCCCCAGGATCACCGAGCGGTTCAGTTCATGGGCGTATTCGCGGGCGCCACCGTGATCGCTGACAATCATGCGCCCCATGGCCGGTTTGCGAACTTGCTGCGCTTGGCCGGTGAGGCGCTCGCCGCATTCCCGGCAGGTCGAGGCAGTTGGAGGGTTGGGATGCCGCTTGGAGCAAGAGCGGGCCAAGATGAATTCATTCAGCGACACCGAATTTTCGGTGCCGTCCTTGGCGTCCAAACCTGAAGCGGCGCTGGATTTCGGAACACTGGAGCCGCGGATGATCGTGTGCTCGTCGTCGGCTGGTTCAACCGGCCGCGCCGAAGAGGCAGGACTTCCCGGGCGCGGTTTGATAATCGTGTCCAGATCATCGCCCTGGCCGGTATCGTAGACGGTCTCTGCTGCACCTCTGGCGCCCAGCAGCTGTCCGCCCAGCGATAGTTCCTCCGAGTAGGCTTCCTGCTCGTATTGTGCTGGATCCTGAGTTTCTTCCGAGACTTCGGTCGGCGGCAGCGCATAACTCGTTGCCGTGCCATCTGTCTGCTCATCCCCGGCACCCTGTGCAGATACCTTGGCCGCGTCGGCTGCCTTGGCTGCTCGTGCCAACACAGCTGCGGGGCCCTTGGGATCTCCTGCTTCTTTGGACGGCGCGGCGGCGCCCGGGTCGGATGCCGGCTTGGCGGCAGTTGGCGCTGGTTCTTTCGCTGCCGCTGGGGCCTTTGCCTGCGCGGGCACCGCCGCAGGCTTGGCCGCGGTTGCTGCGGGGGTCTTTGCCTGCGCGGGCGCCGCCGCAGGCTTAGCCGCAGCTGGCACTGGTTCTTTCGCTGCCGCTGGAGCTTTTGCCGGAGCAGCCGCCGGCTTGGCAACAGCGGGGGCCGCCGCAGGCTTAGCCGCCGTTGCTGCGGGGGCCTTTGCCTGCGCGGGCGCAGCAGCAGGCTTAGCCGCAGTTGGCGCTGGCGCCTTTGCCGGAGCCGCAGCAGGCTTGGCCGCAGCGGCGGCAGGCGCCATCACGCTTGGAGCTGCTTTGGCCGGAGCAGAAGGGGTGGCAGGTGATTTGGATGCGGCACCGGCGGGCGCACCAGCAGCGGCGTCCCCTTCGGTGCCCCACTCAAGGCTTGATACTCGAACAATGCCTTCGCTAATTGGCAGCGCGAACGCAGCTTCAGGATTCGCCGAACCGGTGCTCAAAGTCCATGACTTCGACTCGCCAAGTTTGCGTTCGGTCCAGGTCGCAATGCCGGCACCGCTGACCAGCTCGTCACCGGCAGCTGTCCGTGCGGTAAATTCTGGGGCTCCCCGCAAGACCAGATGCGGTGCCCTGTCCCGGGAAACCAAAGCGAAGTTCGGCAGCTCGGCAATGTTCATCTGGTAAAGCGGCAACAGCTCTGAGAGCAGTGCTTCCACCGTCGTCTTCCCAACGAGGTTGGACCACAAAACGTTGACCTGTTCGGCGCTGGCGCTGGCAGGAAGCAGGACGATGTGCTGGTTATTCACCAGGGCGTACCAGTCTCCGGGAATGTAACTCAGGCCGTTCATGATTTCTCCTCTTGGTGGCTCGTGGTCGATATGCGTGGGATTGTAATGCCAACATCATCGGGGTGCCCATACTGCACGTCGGCGACGATCACGCTGATATTATCGCGTCCTCCGGCGTCGATGGCCGCTTGGACCAGTTCCTCGGACGCCTGCTGCGGATCCGGGAAACGCGTGAGGATCTCCTGGATTGCGGCGTCGCCGACTTCGCTGCTCAGCCCATCTGAGCAGACCAGAATGCGTTCGTGCCCTGCTAGTGGCACCAGCCAGTAATCGGGTTGGCTGTTGGCGTTGATCCCCAATGCGCGGGTGATGACGTGCCGGCGCGGATGGGTGGCCGCTTGCGCGGCGTCCAGCTGGCCGATATCCATCAGCTCCTGCACTTCGGAGTGATCGATGCTGACCTGTTGCAGCAATCCTTGGGCCCACAGGTAGGTGCGCGAGTCGCCCACATTGAACACCAGCAGTTCGGGTTGTTCTTCCTGCCCGCTGGAGGTCCTTGCATCAATCAGCACGGCCCCAGTGAGTGTGGTTCCGGCTCGGCCGGAGCCTGCCTCCACAATGCTGCGGTCAGCTTCAAGCAGCAGCGCGTCCAGGGTTTCCGGATCGAGATTGGTGCCGGCGTCTTGGAATCCCGCACCCAGGATCTTGAGGCACAGGGCGCTAGCTATTTCACCGGCTTCATGTCCGCCCATGCCATCGGCAATGGCCAGCAACCGTTCCGAGGCCAGCAAGCTGTCCTCGTTCAAGGCGCGGCGCAGTCCACGGTCCGTTGCCTGGCCGTGGCTGAATCTGAGGCTGGCTGCCGGGCTAGTATCTGTCACGGACGTTCCACCTGGAAGTAGCGGTCACCGAAGTACACCGTATGGCCAATCATTGCCTGCTCCGGCTTGCCCGGGACAAGTTCGCGCACATTTCCGTCTTCATCGACAATGGAAGAACCGTTGCCCGAATCCCGGTCCGTAACCCAGACACTGCCTACGCCCGGCTCGATCAGCAGATGCGTTTTGGAGACGGTGCGTTCCGGATCATCCACCGCGACCAGGTGAACACCTGCATCGCCCTCTGCGTAGGAAGGGTTGCGTCCGATCAAGATGCTGCCAGCAAGGTCAAGGCACCGGCTATCGTCAAAGAGCAGATGCAAGGCATCAGGCGATTGCGAACGAATCTGCGTGTGACCGAGATCTGCATCCGGGTCACCACCGGACTTGGACGAAGGGAATTCAACGATCTTCGCCTCCGGCTTAGGCTGCGAGGCAGGACGGGGACGAGCTGCTTTCTGCGCCTCAGGCGCATTGGCGCGCACGGCGCCTGGCACCGAATCGATGACTCCCGAGGACTTGCCGGGCTCTTCTTCTGGTTCGCCCACGAAGCGACGGCCCGGAGCATACTGCTGCTCAGGCGCGAAAGACCCCGGTCCCCCGGTACCACCGGTAGTCAGCGGATCCCGTCCAGCCTTGATATCCAGTACCAGCGTCCCGGCCGCCTTATCGTGCCATCCCTGCTTCTTGCCGTTCGCGTCGAATTGGTTGGAGATCACCATCAGCACCGGTCCCAGGATCGGAACGATACCCGCGACGGCTATCAGCAAACGGCGAATAATGGTTTTACCCCAGCCCGGGCGCTCGCCTGACACAGTAGCGGTGCGTAACCCGAGGAGCACATTGCCAAGACTCTTGCCTGCAGCAGCTTCCCACCACCACAAGAACACCGTGTAGGCCAGAGCCAGGACGCCGTACAGGATGTACGTTCCGGCGATCTCGCCCATGATCTGCGGCGCATCCAGCGAGTTCACCATCCTGGATCCGATCATCGGCAGGAAAATAGCCGAGAGGACCAGTACTGGCAGGAAGTCGACGAGCCACGAAAGCAGCCGCTGCGCAGTTCGGGCATCTACCAGGTCCATTTTTACCGCCATGGCTTGCTCCTGTTTTTCCGTTGCAATGTTCGTGCCGTGGTGACCGTTTTAGCCGCCAACTCGTGTATCAGAGAGCGTGGAGAGTATTTCACCCGCATCTTGCCGAAGAAGCCCAGCGGCTCTTGCATCTTCTGGGTCTGCGCAATGACATCCTCCCAGTACTTCCGCACTTGCTCTTCGGTCGGTTCTTCATGCGCGAAGTTCGCCGCATCCGCACGCTGCGCCAGCGACTGCACCGGGCTGGACAGCGCCGGGAAACCGTCGGCCAGCACGCCGGCACTTTCCCGCCGGGTCGCACCGCTGGCAGTCGCGATTCGGTGGTCAGTGGCATGGCTGAGCAATTCCTGCCAGCCACCGCTCACGCGGTCACCGGCGCTGCCGGTTTGAGAACGCTTCTGCCTGCGGCGCAGCTTCAGCAAGGCAACCAGCAGCAGCGGCGAGAGCACAAGCAGCACCGAACCCAGCGAAATGCCGGCGACAATGATGACCTGGCCCCAGCGTTCCCAGAAGGTTTTCGGTTCCTCTTCGACTTCCTGCGGCTCCGGTGCAGTTTGCGGAGGCAAATCCGCTTCTTCCTGCGCCGGTGGTGGCGGTTGCAGCACCTGCGGCTGCGGCACAGCCTTGGGTTCCTGTTCCGGAGGAGTGGGCTGCTCGTCTTCATTCGGCGTCGGGTTGAAAGCAACCCAGCCTATTTCCTCGAAAGCGATCTCCACCCAGGCATGAACATCGGACCCCTTGATTTCAACGGCCTTCCCCGGCGCGTATTCCTCCGGGTAGAAACCCATGACTACGCGCGCAGGGATCCCTTGCTCGCGGGCCATCAGCGCCATCGCGACAGCATACTGCTCGTCATCGCCGATCATCTGCTCGGCATCGAGCAGGCTGGTGATACGTCCCGCTCCGTGCCCGGAGAGCGAGGGAACCTGGCCCTCGGTGCCGTTGGAGAAGAATCCGGTTCCGGAAAGCATGGCTTCAATGCTCCGCACGCGCTGCAGGTCGCCGCGTGCCGTACCGGTGAATTCGGCGGCCTTGGCTCCCGCCGTGGCTGGCACATTGGCCAGCTCTGGCATGCGGAACTGCGCCAAATCCAGTTCATTGAGCTGGTCATCGCTCGGCTTGGCGGGGAAGAGCACCTTAGCCGTGTAGGCATCGCCCTTCTCCAGGCCAATGGAGCTCAGCGCGCTTTCAGAGGTATCGCTGTAGAACAGGGAACGGGCCAGTTCATCTTCACGACCGCCGGCCAGATCCAAGCCCATGAGCTTGCCTCCGGAAGGAACCCACACCCCTTCATAGTCCTGGATCGAGATTTCAAGTTCAGCCGCTTCGCGGCCTTCCAGCGTCTGGGCAGAACGAATATCGCTGGCATCACCCACGGGGGCAAAACTGCCACCAGCGGAAGGATCCACGTTGATGACCATGCCGTTGTAGGAATCCAATGCGGCCAAGCGGATGCGCTCGTCCTTTGGCAAGCCCTTGACGGTCAGCAGGGTGTCGTCAGCCATTGTCTTCACATACTTGCGGAAACTCGTCAGCGGGCTTGGATAATCGTAGAGATCCACAGGCGGTTCCAACGCATCGCGCCACACCTGGCGCGGGGTTTCGGGGGCCAGCAGCGGAGTGGCCGCGGCGGTCGCTACGCCGGCTCCGGCCAGCACCAGGGCTCCGGCAATGATGCGGCGCAGCAACATCTGCTGGCCGCCATGGGAGTCAAGCTGCTCGTGGTTCAGCGAGCTGAATCCGCCGGAAATGCGCGTGTCCATGAAGCGCCGCCAGGCAAGCCAACCGACCAATACCGCAATCAAGGCGACGCCACGGGCGATCGGCATCGGCACGTCGCGGGTGCCGAAAACAATACCCAGCACGAACATCGCCAGCAGCGGCAGCAAAGTCCAATACGGCGAGCGCAAATGCCAAGCCGCCAATCCGGCCAGCAGTGCAGTGAGCAGCGCGGAAAGGAAGGCCACGATCAGTACGCCGCCGTAGGAGCCTACCGGTGGCGCCACGGTGAGCATGTCTTTCCAGCTGAAGACCAGGCCGGTCAGTAAGGTGCGCAGGGATTGCCCGGTGGGCAAGATTCCGAAGGCAGCCTCGCGTGGAGTGGCCAACGGCGTGCCCAGCACGAGGTACAGCAGTGCGAACAGGGCCATGGTCCGCCAAGTGCCCAGCTTGAAGTGCACATTGGCCCAGGCCAATGCAAGACCGGCAACAATTCCGCCGACGGCAGCCAGGATGAAGTTCAAGCTCGCGCCGTAGGCGTCCAGGAGACCCAGAGCACCAAGGACCAGGGCCAATCCCAGACAGATCGCGTCAACGCCGAAGCGCCAGAGGGGCAAAGACTGTTTCATGCCACGGCCTTTCGCAGCATCAAGCCGAGTTCTTCCAGCTTGCCCAGGCTCAGTACCGTCAGCTCGCCAATGTTCGAGCGCGTCGGCTCCATGCCGGTCTCGCACCTGATAGCGATGGCGCGCACTCCGGCAGGCACATGCATCCAGGCTTCACGCAGCGACTTTGCACTGGTCCTGGTGCCGGTGAGGAAGAAAAGCACCGACGCTCCGGGCACGATATCGGCGGTGTGGCGAACCACCTGCACCAGGTTCTCGCGCTGGCCAGCGGCTGCTTCGATGCGGGTCAGCGAGTCCATCATCATGCGGCCGCTGTCGGTGCGCACCGGACCTTGCTGGGTCACGATGGCCAGCTTGCGCTGTTCCGCCACTGCCTGCTGCCCGATGGAGGCAGCGACCGAAATAGCCAGTTCGAAATCTTCCTCTGCGTGCGCCTCGCAGTACTCGTCCAGATTGGTGCTCAGGCTCAGTGCCAGGTGCGAACGCCGGGTCTCTTCGAACTGGCGGACCATCAATTCACCGGTACGCGCCGTTGACTTCCAGTGGATATGGCGGCGGTCGTCTCCTGCCTGGTATTCGCGCAGGGCGTGGAAGGACACATCGGAGTTCGAGAGATCCGAAGTGGGCATGCCTTCGAGGTCGCGGATGAAACCAGCAGAGGAGCCATCGAGCGCGGTGGTGCGCGGATGGATGAACAGCTCGTAGCGGTCGGTCCATTTCACCTGCCGGCGCAGAATGGCGAAGGGGTCCTGGCGGACCGAGCGGACCGGCCCCACCTCCAGCACCTGGCGGCGCTGGGTCGGGATGGTGAACAGGTCTTCGTGCGTTCCTTGCGGCTCCAGGCGCGGGATCCGGAACTGGGCGGCACCATGGCCTACCGGAAGTTCCATCATCACCGGCGCTGCGCTGCGCGAGGCCTGGTTGGCCACCTGCAGGGCGCCAACGGCGCGGTCCCCCACAGCGACACGGGTGCGGTGCAGGTCCAGGTCCACGCTGAAATCATTGCGGCCCAGGATGAATCCCACGGAAGCCAGCAGCAGCAAGGTGGCCATGAAGGCGCCGAGCAGGGCCTCCTGCCAGCCGAAACTGGCGCCCAGGATCCACAGGAGAATCGCTGTACCCAGCAGCACGAAGCCCAGCGGCGAGATGACCGTGGTGACCGGTGCGAGGAAACGGGTGCTGAATTCCTTGACCCGCGATGTTGCAGGGCGCAGGTATTCGCGCAGCACCTGCATTGCTTCGCTGGCCATGGTCAGCGACATTTCGGCCCTGCGATTCAGCCTGGTGCTCCGTGCAGAACGCTTAGCTCGTCTGCTCATTAATGATCGTCCTGGTCCTTGCCGGCGGCCAGAGCGGAGTCTTCATTGCCACGACGGGTTGGGGCCGGGACCTTGCGCAGCACCGAGGTGATGACCTGGGCGGAGGTGGTGCCGGTGAATTCCGCTTCCGGGTCCAGCACCAGGCGATGGGTGAAGATATAGGGCGCCAATTCCTTGATGTCATCCGGCAGCACGTAGTTCCGTCCCTGGCTGGCAGCCCACACCTTGGCCGCGCGCACCATCGCCAGGGCTCCGCGGACCGAAACTCCCAAACGGGTTTCCGGAACTTCGCGGGTCGCTTCGCACAGCGCCGCGACGTACTCCAGCACGGCGGTGTCCACATGCACGGTGGTTGCCAGCTCGGCCATTTCCACCACTGCTTCGGTAGTGATGATGGCGCTCAGCGCGGTCGAGCGGTCACGCTGGGTGCTGCCCGAAAGCAGCGCCACGGTGGCTTCCCGGTCCGGATACCCGATGGAGGTCTTGATCAGGAAACGGTCCAGCTGGGCTTCGGGCAGCCGGTAGGTACCGGCCTGCTCGATCGGGTTCTGGGTGGCAATCACCATGAACGGGCGAGCCTGCGGGTAGGTGGTGCCATCGACGGTGACCCGCCCTTCTTCCATGACTTCCAGCAACGCCGACTGGGTCTTTGGAGACGCGCGGTTGATCTCATCGGCCAGCACGAGGTTGGCGAAGATCGGTCCATGGTGGAAGTCGAACTGCCCGCTGCGCTGGTCGTAGATGGTGATGCCGGTGACGTCCGAGGGCAACAGGTCCGGGGTGAATTGGATGCGCGAGTTGCTGCCCCGCACCGTGGCGGCCAGCGAGCGGGCCAGCATGGTCTTGCCGGTGCCCGGTGCGTCTTCGAGCAGCACGTGCCCTTCGGTGAGCATGGCAGTTAGCACCAGCTTGATGGCCTGGTCCTTGCCCAGCACGGACAGTCCGACATTGGACACCAATTTGGCGAAGGTATCGCAGAACCAGTTGGCCTGCTCGGTGCTCATGGTCATGGCAGTGTTTGTTCTTTCTGTACGTCTTGATGCTCGGCCGATGCCGCGCTTATCTGAAATTAACCCGGTCGGATTCCGTGCCGTCGATTTTCGCGAAGTACGGCTGGGCATATCCCGATTCGATCACGCATGGCAAGTCCTTGGAGGCCCGGCCATTGCCGTCGACGTTGAAGGTCACGTAATTATCCGAGAACATTCCCTTGGAGTGGTAGCACTGCGCCAGGTAGGTGTGGGTGCCCGGGTCGAAGTCGTAGAGCTCCACGTGGTACTTGTAGCAGTTCGGCGGGCAGGTGGAGTTCGCGTAGCCGTTGTACAACGGTCCTTCGGACAGCTTCACCGAACGGGCCGGCTTAGGATTGGTCTGATCCGTTTTGGACCAGGACTTGCTCTGGCCTTCGGTATCCGTGGCCACGATCTTAAGGGTGCGGCTGGTGGAGTAGCCCAGGTTGCTGACCTTCTCCGTACCGTCGTTAGCCGTGTTAGACCCGTCAATGGCTACCGTCTGGGTGACCTTGCGTCCGTTGGATTCGCCGGCGGCTGTATTCCAACTGAAGGAAATCCAGTTATCGCCATGCGACGAGGAAATCTTCGCGTTATCGCGCAGCGGACCGTAGGCGCTGGTCTGGTTGCTGGCCGGGCTGGGGTCTCCCGGGCCGGCAGCATTCAAGGCACGCACGCGCCAGGTATGCGCGGTGCCGTTGGAACCGGTGTCGATCACCGAGCCGGGGCCGCCGAAGGACTGCCACCCTCCGCCATCGGCGGAGTACTGGTATCCGGTGATCTTCGAGCCGTTGGCCGCAGGAGCCTGGAAGCCCAGTTGCACCATGCGATTGGCGCCGGTGGCCTTGGCGCTCACGCTGGACACGGCCTTTGGACGCCCGTACGGGGTCACCGCCACCGAATTCGAGCTCTGTTCCGAGCTGCCCTTGCGGTTGGTTGCCGCGATGGTGAAGGTGTAGGAACCCGAGGTGCTCAGGCCGGTGACCGACTGGCTGGTCTGGTTGGCCGCAATGGAGCCAATGGTCTTCTCCAGGGTTCCGGACTTGTAGACGCGCAGGGCATAGCCGGTGATCGGTGCGCCATTGGTGCCCGGTGCGTTCCAGGCGACGTTGACCACGCCGCCATCCACCGCGGATTCCTTGCGGGCCGCGGTGGGGGCGGACGGCTTGAACGGCTTGCCAGCCGGGGTCACGGCTGCCGAGTAGGCGCTGAAGGCCGATGGCTTGGACGCCTTGTTCACCGCACGCACGCGGACCTGGTAATCGGTGCCGTTCTTCAGGCCCTTCCAGGTATAGGAAGTGCCGGTAATGCCGGTGACCTGGGTGACGCCGTTGGCCGGTGCCGGGGAGATCTCCAAGGTGTAGCTCTGGATGGCCGAACCCCGGCTGGCGGGGGCAGTCCACTTGAAGGCCGCCTGCTGGTCGCCGTCGGTGCCGGTCGGGGCGGCAGGCTGTTCGGGTTCCACGTCCGGTCGGGCATCGGCTGACGGCGCCGAGGCCGGGGACTGGCCGATCTCGTTGGCGGCGGTCACCGTGAAGTTGTATACGGTGTCGTTGGCCAGCGGGGTGATGGTGCAGGTGGTGGTGGCGCACCGCTGGGTGTGCCCGCCGCCGGTCACGGTGTAGTGGGTGATCTGCGAGCCGTTGTTGGCCGGTGGATCCCACTGCAGTACAGCCTTCTCATCCCCGGTGGACTGGACGCGTGGCAGGCCCGGGGCTTCCGGGGCGCCCTTGACGTTCAGCGTCACGGTACCGATGACGTTGCGTGCCACGTCTTCGGTGACATCGCCAATGGTGTATTCCACCCGCATGGTGCCCACGAAGTTGTCCTTCGGGGTGATGGATACCTTGTCGCCGCTCGTTTCCACTTCCCCGGTGTCTTCCAGGGCGCGGGCGTTGATCAGGCGCAGCGGGCCTTCATCCGCGTACGGGTTGTGGTCGTTGGCCAGCACATCGACCACTTCGGTCTTGCCCTGGGCCGCATCGGCCACGTTATCGGCCACAGCTACCGGCAGCTCGCGGACCGAGCCGGTCACGGTGATGTTCATGGCGGCCGGAACCGGCGGGTTCACACCGTCGCTGACCGTGACGGTGACGGTACCGGTGGTGCCCTTCGGGGTCGAAGCTCCGGCGCTGACCTTCAGGTTATGCTCTTCGACCAGTTCGGCCTGGACACCTTGGATATCCACCGAAGAGATGGCGAACTTCAACTTCGGAACGTCGTCTTCATTGGCATCGTTGGCGGCCATGCGCAGGTCCAGGAAGGCTGGCTCCTCGCCCTGGCCCACGGCCAAGGCATTGGCCTGCAGGGTCGGAGCGAAGTTCTCCTCCTGCGGCTGCTCTTCTTCCTCTTCCTCTGGCTCTTCTTCCTCCGGTTGGCCTTCCTCGTTCTGGTTCTGGCGTTCCTCGGAATCGTTCTGGCGCGGAGCCGGGGTGACATTGATTGGCAGGGTCAGCTTGGACTTCAGGCCCATTTCATCGTCGGGGCCGGTGCCGTCGGTGACTTCGAAGCTGACGGTAGCCGAGCCGTCGAAATCGACCGGTGCACGGAAGGAAAGCTCGGTGGCGGACTTGACCAGCTCGCCGTCGTTTTGCGGCATCGAGGCCACCGACTCTTCGGTGGTCAAGCGCGGGGTGCGTCCCTCGCGGACGAGGACCAGGTCATCCAGGTTCAGTGGCAGGACCTGTCCCGCCTCGACCTGCAGATTCAGCCCGCTGCGCAGGATTGGCCGTGCTCCGGCGGTGCCTGGCACATGGACGAAGGCAGTAGAAGCCAGTTCGTCGGGGTCGGTCAGGGTGTAGGCAATGATCTGCGCGTCCTCGGTGGCGGTGACGACCAGGCCATCTTCGGTGACTTGGGCAGTAGACGGGTTATCCGGCAAGCTGATCTCCAATTCGCTGGAGCTGCCATCCGGGTCCTCGTCATTGCGCAAGATATCTACGGTCACTTGTTCATCGCCGATGACTTCTTCCAAGGAAACCCGGTCATCGCGGGCAATGGGCGCCAGCAGCTGGGCCTCTGGATCGGACTTGATGCTCAGCGTGCCCGCCGCGGTGCCGCCGCGGCCGTCGGAAATCATGTAGCGCACCGAAACGTTGCCGTCTTCCGGGGGCGAGGTCAGGGTGACGCGGCCGTCAATGACTTCCACCTCCGTGCTGGCTTCGGTGGAGACTTCGCTCATCAAGGCGATCGGGTCGCCATCCGGGTCGGTGTCGTTGTCCATCACGTCCACCGCCACCGGGCGGTTGGGGCGCACGGTCAAGAAGTCGTTGACGGCAACCGGGGAATTATTCGATTCGGCAAGCGGTGCCACGCCGATCTTGATCGTGCCGGTGGCGCGGGCACCCAAACGGTCTTCCACCACGTAGCTGAATTCATCGGTGCCCGAGGCATCGGGGTTAGCCGTGTAGTCGACGGAGGCCCCGCGGATCTTCGCGGTGCCCATGCGCGGGGAATCGCCGAATTGCACGAGGGAGACCGAGTCGCCATCGGGGTCGATAGCGTCAATCGGGATCAGCACGTTGGTGCTGGAGCCGGCGAAGACCCG
Organism: Glutamicibacter sp. NPDC087661; assembly: GCF_044743275.1. NCBI lineage: Bacteria > Bacillati > Actinomycetota > Actinomycetes > Micrococcales > Micrococcaceae > Glutamicibacter > Glutamicibacter sp. NPDC087661. The sequence continues at coordinate 47,754 of NZ_JBIUWE010000005.1, read as the reverse complement.
CCCGGTGACTGGTTCCGGGTTCGGCGGGGTGTTCTTTTCCAGGTCATTGGCTTCTGCCTCGGGCAGGACGTTGAAGGTGACGCTGGCGCTGGTTTCCTGGCCATCAGGTCCTGCCACGGTGTAGACCGCGGAAACCTGCTTGGCCTTGCCGCCAAAGTCGCCGGCGCGGAATCGAATCGTTTCGTCGGCAACCGAGATCAGGGACCCTTCTCCCAGATCATCAGCTTCTTCCAGCTCGGGACGCAAGAGCAGCTCTCCGCCGTTCGGGTGGATGTCGTTTTCCAGAACCTTGACGGTGGCCACGTCGTTCTCGCGGACGGTGACGGTGTCCGGGTTGGCCTGCGGCGGATCCATGCGTGGTGGTGCCGGAATCGGAATCACGCGGATGGAACCGGTCGCTTCACGAGAGCCATTGGACACGGTGTAGCTAATGGTGGTCGGGTCGGTGAGGCCGCGCACGTCGGTGATGCGGACAAAGGTATTGCGTTCTACGGAGGTGGAGAACGGCTTGTCGCTGGCGGTCTGCACGCCGGTTACCACCAGTACGCCACCGGCCGGGTCGGTGTCGTTGCCCAGCACGTTGACCAGTACATCCTGGCCGGCAGGCAGCAAGGCGACATCGCGTACCGCGATCGGATCCTCGGCATTTTCTTCCGGCTTCTTGATATCGATGCGGGCCAGGCCCGGAGCGCTGGCCGGGCCGTTGGTGGCCATGTATTCAACGTAGTAGGTTCCGGCACGTTCGGCACGTGCGGTCACGGTTCCGGTCTGTGCGTTGGTTTTGATTTCCAACCCGGGAACATCATCCACGCCGGCCAGCCGCAGACCGTCCCCGCTGGGATCAGTGTCATTTTCCAGCGGGGAGAAACTGGCGGATTCATTGATATTGGCCACCACATGATCGGTTGCGGTCACCGGTTTGACGGTGGCGTCGGCCAAGACCTCGATCAGGACCCGGCCCTTGGTGCCCTCCTGCCCGTCGGAAACCTGGATGGCCAATTCCTTTTGCCCCAGCTTCTTTCCGTCATCCTGGAACGTCAAGGTGCCATCGGGCTGGACGCGGATCACATCATCGCCATCGGAAGTTCCACCGAGCAAGCGGAGGTCATCGCCTTCCGCGTCGGTCCAGTCAGCGAGCACGTTGTGGCTGACTGACTCGCCCTGCTGCACGCGCAGCACGGTGGTGCGCTTTTGTTCCGGAGCCTTATTGGTTTCATCGTCCACCACGTTCAGCTTGACGGTCGCGGTGTCCTGTCCCCCGCGGCCATCTTTGGTGGTGTAGGAAAAACTTGCGCCGCCCCTGGCATCTTCGGGAACCACAATCTGGAATCCGGTGCCGTCATGGACCGGCTGCACGGCACCTACCGAGGGCGCAGCGCCTTCCAGGTTCGCGGTCAGCAAATCGCCGTCCGGATCCACGTCGTTATAGAGCACCGGCAGCAAGGTGGTGCGGCCGGGGCGTACCGAATAGCTGTCGTCCTCGGCGATCGGTTTCTTGTTTTCCTCGGTGCGGTTAGGCAGCTCGATGGCGTCGGTGATTTCCTTGGTTTCTTCTTCCTTGGCTTCGCCCTTGCCAGCAGGCGGTTCCAGATCACTCCAGTTGCTGACGATTTCCATGCCTTCATTGGCCAACCAGACTTGCCCCGAATGCACGTCGTTGAGCACGACCACGTCCCGGTTGACGCGGAACGCCAGTTCAGCGCCTTCTGGCATTTCCGGAATTGTGGTGCTCTGGTTATGTGCCGGGTCATCGCAGAAGCGCAGATACTCGCCACTGGTCTGCCAGGCCGCGTAGGTGCACGTTCCCACGCGCACCGGCTGGATAGGGGTGCCAGCGGTTTCCAGCTGCTCATAGTTGGTGGCTTTGCCGGACAGGCTCACCGTTGCCAGCGACTGGTCCAGGGCCACAGCAATGTTCTCGGCTTCCGGGCCCGGAGACTGGATCCGGGCGTTGGCAGGATTCTCGAGAATTGCGGAGTTGCCCTCCGAGGTGACCAGTTCGCCGGTGGCTTCATCGAAGACCACGCCGATCTTGCCGACGGCCGAAAGCTGCGGCTCCTTCATCTCGGCCAGTTCCGGAATTTCGAATTCCTGGGCGAGTTCGGCTTTCCCGTCGTCGTCCAGGGTGAAGCTGGAAAGGGTTCCTGCGCCGAGGTCTGCGGCCCAGATGGTGTCGTCGGCGCCAACCACGGCGGCGACTTCGCCCTTGGACTCGATCAGCGGTTCGGCGCCTTCGCCCTTGAAATCGGCAATCTGTTCGAGGTTGCTGGCCTGGACAGTTCCGTGTTCCGCGTCGGTGACGGCGACAACGGACGCACCGAAGGAGAAGGATGAGTTGGCTGGCAGGTTGTTATCGCCAGCAAATTGCACCATCGCGGGGTCAATAGTGGTCAGCGAGGCCTGTTCCAGGTTGCGTACCAGCACGCTTTCTTCATGCTGCACCAGGTCATAGTTGGCCAGCGGGGTGGCAACGCCACCGTCGATGGTGCGCGACTGGTAGTTGACATGCCCGATCTTGCCTTCGGACTGATTGACTACCCAGACACCACCGTCGTTGAGTTCCACGTCAGCAGTTTCGAAGCCCGGATAGATAATGGCGCCGGTGACGGCAAGGGCCGCCACGACTGGGATCGCAGTCACCTTGAACCCGGTGCTTTTAAGCAGTCCAGTCCATCCGGTCGAAGCGGCTTTGGCCATCTAGAGGTCAGTCCTTGGTTTGCTGGTACGAATGTGCGCCAGAATCCGGCCTATTCCCCATAGCCAGACTCAACGCCCTCCAATTCTAACGAACTGACAAAACCTCCGCCATGGAGAGTTCTCCCCATGGGCACTGACTGGGCGATTCATCAACGCAATACAATTCGCGTGCTTCATCTCCATCAGCGGGAACCGCCTATGCGACCGCAGATGCCCTTTGATTCCTTTTCGGCAGGTCCAGCGGCATAACCCGCGCCTGGAAGCACCTGCTAGACGACCGCGGAAGCAGTTCAGAACGAACCTGCGCAAAAGTCTTCAACAAATCTTTCATATCAACTACTGTTAGTTACATGACATCCTCTGCACCGCACCGCGAGCCTTCGGCAATCGACCAGATCGCCGAAGCCTTCTTCGCCAAGTCCCTTGAACTGACCCCGGAATGGGGAGTTTCCCTTGGCTTGCCAGGCTACGAGACCACCTATGGCGACTACTCCCCTGCTGGCACCACCCAGCAGATCAGTTTGCTGCGGGAGACTTTGGGCGCATTGGCCAACGCCACTGCGGTCGACGCAATTGACGAAGTCTCGCTTGACGCGATGACCGAGCGATTGAGCCTCGAACTGGAAATCCTGTTCACCGGGCGCACCGAGCTGAACAATATCGCCAGCGCGGCACAGGAAATCCGCTCAATCATCGATTTGATGCCGCAGGAGTCCTCCGAGGACTACGCTTTCATCGCCCAGCGAATGTCCAACATTCCGGCTGCGATTGACGGCTACATCGCATCTTTGCGTGATTCCGCTTCAAATGATCTGGTTGCGGCGCAGCGCCAAGTGTCCATAGTGATCACGCAAACCACCGATTACGCCAAGGATGGCGGATTCTTCGACCAGTTGGCCACCTCCGGCACCGCAGTGGATACCGCTTTGCAAGCACAGCTGGAAGCCGGAGCCGAAGCCGCGAAGAAGGCCTACCGCAAACTCACCGCGTACTTGCAAGATGAACTCCTGGCACAGGCACCGGCCGAAGACGCGGTGGGCCGAGAGTACTACTCGCTGATGTCCCGCCGCTTCCTGGGCGCCGCAGTGGATTTGGAAGAGACCTATGCCTGGGGCGTCGGCGAACTCGATGCCATCATCGCCGAGCAGCGGCGCGTCGCCCAGCAGATCAAGCCGGGCTCCACGATCGAGGAAGCCAAGAAGATCCTCAACGAGGATCCGGCGCGCAAGCTCTCAGGCACCGACGCCTTGCGGGAGTGGATGCAGGGCAAGGCTGACCAGGCCATGGCGGACTTGTCGGGCAAGCACTTTGACATCCCGGCGCCAATGGACCGCATCGAATGCATGATCGCTCCGACCCAGGATGGCGGCGTGTACTACACCGGCCCGTCAGAAGACTTCAGCCGCCCGGGACGGATGTGGTGGTCGGTTCCGCCTGGAGAAGATGAATTCACCACGTGGGCCGAGCTCACCACCGTCTATCACGAGGGCGTTCCCGGCCATCACCTGCAGATCGGTACAGCCCAAATGCAGGCCTCCACGCTCAACAGCTGGCGCCGATTGATGTGCTGGGTTTCCGGACAGGGCGAAGGCTGGGCGCTGTACTCCGAACGCCTCATGCACCAGCTGGGCTACCTCGATGACCCGGGCGATTACATGGGCATGCTCGATGCGCAACGCATTCGAGCCGCGCGAGTGGTCTTTGATATAGGAGTTCACCTGCGCTTGGAAGTTCCTGCACAGTGGGGCACCGGCACCTGGAACGCCGAAAACGGCTATGAGTTCCTGGAGAAGAATCTGGACATGTCCACGGGTCAGCTGGACTTCGAGTACAACCGCTATTTGGGATGGCCAGGCCAGGCTCCGTCCTACAAGATCGGCCAACGGCTCTGGGAGCAGATCCGCGACGATCTCGCGGCCGCCGAGGGCGAGGACTTCTCGCTCAAGGAATTCCATACCGCGGCATTGAAGCTCGGTTCAGTTGGCCTGGATACCTTGAAGCGCGCCCTGGTGAAGTAGCCTCCAGGAAATCGGCTTGGCGGTTCTGCTTATTGGCAGGACCGCCATTCGTTTTATCCCTTGTAGCTGGAAATCTGGATAAGATTGCCACACGTGTCATCAAAGGTCGCAACCACGACGGGTCCGGCATCCGTCGGTTCTTGCGTGAACTTCACGCCCAGTGAGCTAAGACGCTCGAATTCCACCTGGACATCATCAACGGCAAAGGAAGTTGCCGGGATGCCGTCTGCTTTCAGTGCTGAACGGTACGGCCCAACGGCAGGGTGTGCTGAAGGCTCCAGAAGCACTTCAGGACCTTGCTCCTGGTCCGCTGCAACAAGGGTCAGCCAGCTGTATTCGCCCACAGGTATATCGTGCTTGACCTTGAAGCCCAGCACCTCGGTATAGAACGCTTTAGCTTTCGCCTGATCATCCACGCACACACTAGTGATATAAACCCGCACTATTTCCTTCTTTCAGTTCCGGCCCATGCAGCAACCACGGATTCCCCACGCCTTGCTGGCTTCTACCTTTCCATATGGTTCCGACAGGTCAAGATCACGGAAGCAGCACTGAAGAGCCCAGCTTTATATTCCAGGGAAAAACGATAACAAGCTATTGATTAACGATAGATAATAGTCGACAATCATTAGATGACCGGTTTCGCTATTTTACCCGCCCGAATCGCACTCATCGCAATCTTCCTCGGGGCGCTCCTTGGCCAAGTGCTGATTTTGCCGATGTTCATCGAAGAGACCACCTACATTCATCCCGAAGTGGCCCATCTGGCGACCCCGTACCGGTGCGCAGTGACGGCCGGGCTTGTTTTCCTGCAGATTGCCCTGATTTGTTTTTGGATCCTCATATTGAAGCTTCGGCGCCGAACCTTCTGCCAGGCCAGCTCACTGCATTGGTTCAGCATTGCCATTTGCGCCGCCGCTACAGCAACCCTGCTGGTCCTGGGGCTGGGAATTCACCTCTTGGGGTTTATCGGCGCCGGCGGTCCCGGTGTCGTCCTTGCCGTTGCCGGCGGGGCGGCACTGGGAGGAACTGCCACTTGCTTGCTGGTCGCATTTCGCGGCATGCTCGCGTCCAGGATACGAAAGCAAACTGCGTGAAGTGAGCGATGCTTCTTGAAGCACAGTCGCGGCGATTAGTCCAGCAACAATGGCACAGAGCCAAAAATTCCCATGTGAAGATCTGTGTCCTCGCACCGAAGTCTTCGCACAAATCGTGCGTCATTTCGCCGGTCCAGTGACCCTAGACACCGCTTTTCAGTGCAATAAAGCACAAACGGCGAAATACCGTCATGTTGCGTAACATAAACTGCCGCCGACGAAGAAAAGCGCCCTAATCTTGAACGCATGTCTACTACCGCACCTTCATCTAAGCTTCCACGCTGGATGACCAATTTCGGCCCGCAGATCATTGCGGCGCTGATTGCTGGTCTTCTACTGGGTCTCCTAGCCAAGTACACCGGCAGCACCGCCGAGGAACCCAACGGGCTGGGTGAAGCCCTGTCGATCATTGGTTCCAGCTACGTTGCGTTGCTGCGCACTGCAGTGATCCCACTGATCTTCTTTGCGGTTGTCGCCTCAATTGCCAATTTGGCCAAGGTCACCAATGCGGCACGCCTTGCGTGGCAGACCCTGCTCTGGTTTGCCATCACTGCCTTGATCTCGGTAATCATCGGCATGGTTCTTGGCACCGTTTTCCGCCCCGGAGCGAATACCGGCCAGGGCATGCCAGATGAATACGATGGCAAGACCGGCGACTGGCTCGGCTTCCTCACTGGCCTGGTCCCAGCCAACTTCCTGGGTCTGGGCGCGAGCACCAAGCTGGTTGATGAAGCAACCGCTTCCACCTCGATCAGCTTCAACGTCCTGCAGATACTGGTCATTGCCATCGCCGTGGGCGTCGCTGCCCTCAAGGTTGGCAAGGCGGCCGAACCATTCCTCGCGTTCTCGGCCTCTATCCTGGCGATCATCCAGAAGGTCCTCTGGTGGATCATCCGCATCGCGCCGATCGGCACGGTTGGCCTGATCGGCAACGCTGTTGCCACCTATGGCTGGGACACTATTGGCGCACTGGGCAAGTTCACCGTTGCGATCTACGTCGGCTTGGCACTGGTGCTATTCGCGCTCTACCCGGTACTGGTCCGCGCACATGGCCTGTCAATCAAGCAGTACTTCTCGGGTGTATGGCCTGCAGTGCAGCTGGCCTTCGTTTCACGCTCTTCGATTGGCACCCTGCCATTGACCCAGCGCGTGACCGAACGCAACCTCGGGGTGCCTTCGGGCTACGCTTCCTTCGCAGTGCCACTGGGCGCGACTACCAAGATGGACGGCTGCGCTGCCATCTATCCGGCGATCGCAGCAATCTTCGTTGCCCAGTTCTTCGGTATTGAGCTGTCCCTCACCGATTACTTCTTGATTGCGCTGGTTTCCGTATTGGGCTCGGCAGCAACCGCAGGCACTACCGGCGCCATCGTCATGCTGACGCTGACCCTTTCCACCCTGGGCCTGCCGCTGGCAGGCGTTGGCCTGCTGATGGCCGTTGACCCGATCATTGATATGGGCCGCACCGCGGTAAATGTCGCCGGCCAAGCACTGATTCCAACCATCGTCGCCAAGCGCGAGGGCATCTTGGACATTGACATGTACAACGCACCACGCAATGGCAACCCCTTCGCTGATGAAAGCATCTCAGCGGCAGATGCTGAGGCAACTGCAACCAAGTAGGCATTGCTGAAGGAAATCGGCGCACGAGCACTATTGCTCGTGCGCCGATTTCCGGTTAAAGGTCACACGGATTCACTTTGCACAGGGTGCAACTTTGCACGTAGTGTAAGTTATGTGACTTCCCCGAGTACCGGCACCCGCCGCGAACTAAACAAACGAGCAACGAAACAAGCCATCGTTGAAGCCGTCGCGGACCTGCTTCGCAAAGGCTCTGCCACGGCGCTTACCGCTACGCAGATCGCTGAAGCGGCCGGTGTTTCGCGCCGTACACTCTTCAACTATTTTCCATCAGTAGATGCGGTCTTCTCCTATCCCCTGCACCAGGTTCTGGGAACCATGGTGGATTCCATTAGCGACCTAACCGACTCCATGCCTCTGGTCGAAGCGATCATCGAATCGCTCAAGTCTGATGACGTGTCGCAGATGCTCGGGCAAGTGGCCCAGTTTGGTGCATTCTTGCGAACGGAAGAAGCCAACTGCGGCTTCCCCGCCACGATGAACGAATGGCGGACAGCCACCACGGAAGTCATCGAAAAAGTCGCCCGCCGTTATCCGCAGGCCGACAGTTTTTCCATCAGAGTCTTTACCCATGCTCTGCTCGGCGCAGGCCAAGCAGCATTTGATGAGTGGATCGAGCGTCTGCCAGCTACCGAAACTCACGGTCTGGATATTTCCCCCGAGCTCATCTCCGTCTTCCATTCCTTGATTACCCAGGCCATGAAAACCCTTGACCAGGGTTTTACCGCCTTGCCGCTGACCAGCACTAGCACCTTGAAGGACATCTAAGCTCATGGCTTCCCTCCTCTACCGCCTCGCTCGATGGGCACACCTGCACCGCTACCGCGTCATTTCAATGTGGCTGGCGGCCTTCATCTTCATCGGCCTGTGCGCCAGCTTGTTCATGGGCCAGCTATCGAATACCTTCACCCTGCCCGGAACTGAAACCCAGCGCACCCTCGACCGAATGAAGGAAGAGCTCCCGGATCTCGCCGGCGGCTCTGGCTCGATTGTGTTCCGTGAAAGCTCGAACCGGCCGCTGAACGAAACCCAGAAGCAGGCCGTCGCCGAGTCCCTGGAACAGCTGGCCATGCAGTCCCAGGTAGTCGAAGCCATGAGCCCCTTCCAACTGCAGGAACAGCTCGATAAGGCGCAGCCAGAGCTGGAGAAAGCGCAGCAGGAACTCGTTGACGGCCAGGAAAAGCTTGACGATGCCAAGGTGCAGATTGCCGATGGCAAGGTGCAGCTCAAGGAAGGCCGCGAGGAACTCACCGATGGCTGGGCACAGTACTTTGACGGCCAGAAGGAAATCCAGGCTGCCGAGCCGCAAATTGCCGCCGCTGAAAAGCAGCTCGCCGATAGCCGCGCGCAGCTGGAAGCCGGCCAGCGCGAGCTGACTTCGGGTCGTGCCCAGCTGGAAGCTGGCGAAGCGAAGTACAACGCCGGATTAGCCCAGTACAAGGACGGAACGGCCGAATACAACGCTGGCCGCGCAAAGTTCGACGCTGGCGAGCAGAAGCTCGATGCCGCTGATGCCAAGCTCGCCGCGGGCGAGAAGGAGTACCAGGCTGGCATGGACCAGCTGCTGGGCGACTCTTCCCGCGAAGAATTCGACGCAACTCTGTCGGCCGGCAAGGAAGAAGCCACCACGGGTCTGAAGTCAGCTGAAGATGGCCTGGCCGCCGCACAGGCAGGACTGGCCGAGGCTGAAAAGGGCATCGAGGAACTACCGGCCCAGATCGAGAGTACCAAGCAGCTCTTGGCGGAGGCAGAGGCGGCCGGAAACCAAGACGACATTGATGCGTACACTAAGCAACTAGCGGACAGCGAAGGCGCCTTGGCTGCGGCGAAAGCCGCGAAACCCGAAGCCGAGAAAGCTATCGCCCAAGCGACCGCCGGCAAGCAGCAGGCCACCGAGGCACTGGAGCAGATCGCCAAGGCCGAAGCCGGCTTGCAGCAGCTTGACGCTGCCCGCAAGGAACTCGACGCTGGACAGGCCCAGGCCAAGGCCGGCCATCAGGAACTGGACGCGAACCGCAGCCAGCTTAGCGCCGCCAAAACCCAGCTGGACGACGCCAAGGCGCAGCTGGATGCAGCGAAAACTGAGATCGCCAGCAACAAGGTGAAGCTGAGCGAAGGCCAGGCCGAGCTCGATGCCGGCAGGGCCAAGCTGGAGGCCGGGCAACGTGAATTCGATGCCAAGAAGGCCCAGTTCCTTGCAGGCAAGGCCGAGCTGACAGAAGCCAAGAACCAGCTTGAAGACGGCGAAAAAACTATCAAGGAAAAGACCGCCGAGCTTGAGCAGGGCGAGAAGGACATAGAGCAAGGCCTGAAGGATCTGGAATCCGGCCGCGCTGAACTGGAATTCGCTTCGCGCCAGGTGGGCGCAAGCTCCGATATGCGTTTCGTTTCCGAAGACGGCAGTACTGCAGTTTCGCAGGTGACCTTCAAGGTCCAGACCGACGCTTTGACTCCCGATGACCGCGAGCAGATCAAGGCTATCGCCGCAGGTCCACAGGCTAACGGCGTGGAGGTGCTGTTCTCCAAGGAGATCATGCAGGACATGTCCCAGGTCTTCGGAGCCTCGGAAATCATTGGTGTGGTCATCGCTGCCATTGTCCTGATTGCCATGCTCGGCACCTTGGTCGCCGCCGGCCTGCCGCTGTTGCTGGCGATCCTCGGTGTGGGCGCTGGCGTGGGCACTACGATGGCGTTCTCCTCGCTGATTGACATGGCCTCGATTACCCCTGCCCTGGCTCTCATGCTGGGCCTTGCGGTGGGCATCGACTATGCGCTGTTCATCATCCACCGCCACCGTTCGCAGCTGCTGTCCGGCATGGAGGTCGGAGAGTCGATTGCACGCGCCGTCGGAACCAGCGGCAACGCGGTGGTCTTCGCCGGTCTGACCGTGATCATCGCACTGGCCGCACTGGCTGTTCCAGGGCTTCCGTTCCTGACCGTCTTGGGCCTGTCGGCCGCGTTCACCGTGTTCTGCTCGGTGCTGCTGAACATCACTTTGCTGCCAGCACTGCTGTCCCTGGCCGGCACCAAACTGGTTTCCAAGCGGGCCCGCAAGAAGGCAGCTGCGGATGCCGAGAATCCCCAGATCAAGGAATCATTCTCCATTCGCTGGGTGCGCATGGTCACCAAGATCGCTGTTCCGGTGACCCTGCTGGTGATAGTCGTCCTGGGTGCCATCGCCCTGCCGGCCACGCAGATGCGAACCGCTTTGCCTGATGGCAGTGCAGAACCTGCCGATTCGCAGGCCTTCCAGGCCTACGAGCAAACCAGCGACAAGTTCGGTTCCGGCTACAACGGCCCGCTGCTGGTCTTAGCTGATCTGCCTGCAGGGCTCAGCGAGCGCGAAGCTGAGGAAACTAGCCTCGATGTGGCCGAGAAACTGCGCGAATACAACGGCGTGGTGGCCGCAATTCCAGTCACCATGACCGAAGACCGTACCTTGGCAGCCATTCAGGTGATCCCTACCGATGGCCCTTCCTCGGAAGCCACCGAAGCGCTGGTGCACCAGCTGCGTGCGGACTACTCGGAGTTCTCCGAGGCCACGGGTGCTGACATTGCCGTGACCGGCCAGGTTGCCGCGCAGATTGACGTCTCCGAAAAGGTCACCGCCGCCCTGGTACCGTACCTGAGCATCGTGGTTGGCCTGTCGCTGATCCTGCTGCTGCTGGTCTTCCGTTCGGTCGTGGTTCCATTGCTGGCCACCGGTGGCTTCCTGCTCTCGCTGGCCGCGGCCTTCGGCGCCAGCGTCATGGTTTACCAGTTCGGCTGGTTCTCCGGCCTCTTCGATGTGAACGTTCCCGGTCCGCTGCTCAGCTTCCTGCCGATCCTGCTCACCGGCATCCTGTTCGGGCTGGCCATGGACTACCAGGTCTTCCTGGTCTCGGCGATGCGTGAACGCTACGCTCACGGCGAGCCGGCCAAGGACGCGGTCCGTTCCGGCTTCTCGATGGCAGCACCGGTCGTCACCGCCGCTGCGCTGATCATGATCTCGGTCTTCGCCGGCTTCGTGTTCTCGCACCTGGCAATGATCCGCCCGCTCGGTTTCGCGCTGGCTTTCGGTGTGCTCTTCGATGCGTTCATCATCCGCATGACCTTCATTCCGGCAGTGATGCACCTGCTGGGCGACAAGGCCTGGTACCTGCCTAAATGGCTGGACAAGATCCTGCCGGATGTTGATGTCGAAGGATCGAAACTCAACGATATGCTGGATTCCGGGGAAAGCACTTCCGCTGATAATTCCAGCCAGGACCAGGCCAAGGAGAACGCCGCCGTATGAGCGAACAGATGAAGACAGGACCCCGGTTGCTGCTGGCTTCGGCTTCGTGGGGACGCAAGAAGGTCCTGGCCGATGCGGGCATCAAATTCACCACCCAGGTTTCCGAGGTGGATGAAGATGCGGTGCTGGCAGCTGCCGTGGCCCGCAACGGCGAGCAGAGTCCAGCGCAGACCGCATTGCTGCTGGCTCGTGCCAAGGCCGAGAACGTGACCCAGGCAGATCATCCGGCAGGCACCGTGGTGCTGGGCTGCGATTCGGTCTTCGAACTTGATGGCGTGGCCTACGGCAAGCCGCACACCAAAGAGGTAGCCCGCGAACGATGGCTGCAGCTGAGCGGTTCTACCGGAATCCTGCACTCGGGCCATTGGCTGATTGATCCCGCCAATCCGGAACAGGCTCGCGGCCAGGTATCTTCCACCGTGGTGCATTTCTCCACCGTGGATGATGCCGAGATCGAGGCCTACGTCGCCAGCGGGGAACCGCTGCCCTGCGCCGGGGCATTCACCATTGACGGGCTGGCTGCAGCCTTCATCGAGTCCATCGAAGGCAACTTCCAGAACGTCGTCGGATTGGATGTCTTCGTGCTGCGCGGCCTGCTGGCCCAAGCCGGGATCAGCATCGTGGATCTCTGGAAATAATCCGGTTCCGGCCGGCAAATGGTGTCTTCCGCCCCACAGCGGAAGGCACCTTTTTCATGCCTGCAGTTCCCTGCTCAGCAGCATCTGTTCGTGCCCGAACCCGCGCTGGAGCATGATGTGGCGCCGGCAGCGGCGGCAATGGAAGTATTCAACAATCCCGGCGGAAGTCCGATGCCTGGATCCGATCTCCCAGCAGTGCTCATGGACATCGGTTTCCTGCCGGGAATCAACGGCTTGGCTGTGCTGTGCAATAGTCATGGCTCCAGCATGATGTAATGCTCTTATGCAACTCAACCCTTACGGAGAATATGCGGTGCTCCTCGCTGCGTCGCTGGCCAATGACTGGCCATCGGACCGCGACGGCATCGAACAACGCACCCGGCAGAGCGGCATGACCATGCCTTTTCCGCGGCTCGCCTCGGACTATGCCCAAACGCGCGCGGTAGTGGATGACTGGCTGGACATCGTTGACGCGCCGTCCGATCCCGAGCGGGCGCTGCTGCTGAATTTGCAGGCGGCTCGAGCTTCGGCCTATCCGCGCCTGGTGGACCACGATGGGGAGGGTTGGCACCTGCACTATCGCGATGACGGCCAAAGCATGCCCCAGGTGCTGCGCTCGGTCTTCTGCGTGGGCACGGCATTGCACCTGACCACCAGGGGCATGCACCGGCTGCGGCGCTGCGAGGCCGCACCCTGCGGCCACGTGGTTGTGGACGTGACACGCAACGGGCGCCAGCGTTTCTGCTCGGTGCGTTGCGCCAATCGCGCGGCCGTCAGGCGGCACCGCGAACGGCAGGCGTAGCTGCCGGGGCTGATTCATGCCAGGCCGGAACCATGGCGTGGCGGCGCACGGCGGGAGGCCGGGTTGGCTTGGCTAGGATATGGATGTGACTTCAGCTATCCGTTCCGCGCGCCGCGCGGATATTCCCAGTGCGTCCTCTACTTTGGCCGAGGCGTTTGCGTTCTACCCCTGGACACGGTGGAGCATTCCAGCCGATCGCTACCTGGAGCGCTTGGAACGCCTTCAAGCCGTCTACCTTTCCCACGCTCTGGAGCATGGAGTCGTCCTGGTCAGCGAGGACCTCGACGGTGTCGCTGCGCTCCTGCCACCAAGTTGTCCAGAGCCTGGCTTGGGCATGCAGGAAGAGATTTCGCAGCTGATGGGCGATCGCTTGGAGATCACCTACGGAGCCGACCTGCCACAGCGGCCTGAGAACGCGTGGGACTTTGCCACGCTTGGGGTTGCTGGATCCAGCGTTGGACGGGGTCTTGGTTCGGCACTCATCAGCCGGTGCCTGAACCATATTGCCGCGTCGGACTATCCCGAGGTGTCGCTGGAAACATCCAACGAGAGAAACGTCCGCCTATACGAGCGGCACGGTTTCGAGGTATTGCATCGCACCGCGATAGCAGAGGGACCTGTGGTGTACACCATGGGCGCCAACCTTGGATAGCCCAATCCTGCAGGCGTCAAGCGGCCCTTCAGGAATCCCTTGGCTCCCGGCCAGCTAGAACACTAGAATGTTCTCGTGGATCCTGGTCCAGCCCGCCTCTTCCAAGTCCGAGAAGTCGGCTCCGGCCCGGACCAGCATCATCCTCGTTCCAGGGGCGCTCACTTCGACGATGGCATCCGCGTCCCCGGCCCCGCCGCATCCGCCAGCTGCCGAGGCCTCTCCTTGGGCGAATTTGAACAGGCAAGCCGTTTGCGCATCTGCCGATGCGGTGGCGAAGTAGTCGGCGTTGCCGTGCGTGACCAGAAAACGCACGGATTGCATGCCAAGGTTCTCCAACTGGCTCCTATCCCCCGGCCACTGGTCGGTTCCAGCCGGATCGCGGTCAAGCGCCGGGATGCCGCTCCCACTGGAGCAACCGGCCAAGGCGAGCGTTCCAGCAGCCAGCAGCGCACAGAGCGCCTTGCCTTGATTTCCCACGACTGCCTCCTTGTTTTCCATCTTGGCGATAGCCTAGTTCGCCGGGTGCGCGAAGACTAGGGCAGATGCCAGCGCTGCCAGCGCACCAGCGGAGAGCCGCGCCCCTTTCCAGGCCTCGCGGGCGACAGGGTCTGCAAGCCTCGCGGGGCAGGTTCCGCGAAGAGCCAGCACGAAGCTCCTTTGTAGGATTCCTCCAAAAAATTCGCCCTAACACCCTCGTTCTAGGCGATAACTACATATAGTTCCCACAAAAACGATAGGCTCGTAGCTGAGAAACCCTATTTTTAAAAGACAAGGTTCATGATGAATCCATTGACGAAGGTGCTTATCGCCAACCGCGGCGAGATTGCAGTGCGTATTATCCGTGCCGCACGCGATGAAGGAATCGAGTCCGTTGCGGTCTATGCCGACTCGGATCGCGATGCTCTGCATGTGCGTCTGGCTGATGAAGCCTACGCGCTGGGCGGTACCACCGCCGCTGAATCGTACCTTCGCATTGAGAAGATCCTGGACGCAGCTGAACGCTCCGGCGCCGACGCGATCCACCCGGGCTATGGCTTCCTCTCGGAGAACGCCGAGTTCGCCCAGGCTGTTATTGACGCGGGCTTGACCTGGATTGGCCCTTCGCCAGAGTCCATCGACCAGCTCGGCGACAAGGTCAAGGCCCGCCACATTGCTGAAAAGGTGGGCGCTCCGCTGGTTCCCGGCACCAAGGATCCGGTGGCCTCGGCCGACGAGGTATACGCCTTCGCCGACGAGCACGGACTTCCACTGGCCATCAAGGCTGCCTACGGTGGCGGCGGACGCGGCATCAAGGTGGTCCGCAACCGCGAAGAAATCGGCGAGATGTACGACTCGGCAGTGCGTGAAGCTGTCGCGGCTTTCGGCCGCGGCGAATGCTTCATCGAACGCTTCCTGGACGCACCGCGCCACGTGGAGACCCAGTGCTTGGCCGATATCCACGGCAACGTGGTTGTCGTCTCCACCCGCGACTGCTCGCTGCAGCGCCGCAACCAGAAGCTGGTTGAAGAAGCGCCGGCCCCGTTCCTGAGCGAAGAGCAGACCACCCGGCTGTACGAAGCTTCCAAGGCCATCTTGCGCGAAGCAAAGTACAACGGCGCGGGCACCTGCGAATTCCTGGTAGGCCAGGATGGCGTCATTTCCTTCCTCGAGGTTAATACCCGTCTGCAGGTTGAGCACCCGGTCTCCGAGGAAGTCACCGGCCTGGACTTGGTTCGCGAGCAGTTCCGCATCGCCCGCGGCGAAGAACTGGGCTACACCGACCCGGAGATCCGCGGCCACTCCTTCGAGTTCCGCATCAACGGCGAAGATGCCGGCCGCAACTTCATGCCGACCCCAGGCACCATCTCCAAGATGAACCTGCCATCGGGGCCCGGCGTTCGCGTTGACTCGGGCATCGAGCAGGGCGAAAGCGTTTCAGGGAACTTCGACTCGATGATCTCCAAGCTGATCGTCACCGGCAGCACCCGTGAAGTGGCTGCGGCTCGTGCCCGCCGTGCGCTGGAAGAATTCCAGATCGAGGGCATGGCTACCGTACTGCCATTCCACCGCGCAGTGATGAGCGATCCATCGTTCGTTCCGACCCAGGGGCCATTCAAGGTCCACACCCGCTGGATCGAAACCGAATTCGATACCGCCATCGAGCCCCACCCGATGCCAATGGACGGCGAGGACGCAGCCGAGGACGAGCGCACCAGCGTGACCGTTGAGGTGGGCGGCAAACGCCTGGAAGTCACCCTTCCTTCGTCGCTGGGCTCGGTATCCTCCAACGGTGCCGAGAAGGCCGCAGGCAAGAAGAAGCGCAAGCCGGGCCGCAAGGCAGCCAGCTCCGCTGGCGCGAACAGCGCAGAACTGCGTTCGCCGATGCAGGGCACCATCGTGAAGGTTGCCGTTGAGAATGGCGAGGCCGTGGCCCAGGGCGATCTGATTGTCGTGCTTGAAGCGATGAAGATGGAGCAGCCGATTACTGCGCACCGTGATGGCGTGGTCAGCGGCTTGGAAGTTGCCCCGGGCGAGACCCTGTCCTCGGGCGCGGTCATCGCTTCGATCGAAGAAGCCAAGTAGCACTCGTTTGCAACGACGCAGGGCCTGGACAGATATGTCCAGGCCCTGCGTCGTTCTGCAACTGGAATCTTCTACTCTGGCACCTGTCCATGTTCTGCCCAGTGCGCCATGGATGCCTTCAGGTGATCGGGCATGAGCAGGAACTTCGGTTCAAGTTCTTCCCAGCCAGGCATTTTCGCCTGGCGGCTAGCTGCTTCGTGCGCCGCATCGATATCCTGCTGCGTATCGAGCCCGCCGCCGTTCTCGCCTACCAGGCTCAGGTGGTAGATCCATATTGAACCATCGGCTTCCACATGCCTGAATGTTGCTTCCAGCGCTGCCCGTTGTGCCGATAAGGATGCTTCGCATTCCTCGTAGCGCGCATTGAGCATGTCGATCCAGGCGCCAAAGTTCTCATCCTGCCCATCCTTGATCCTTGAACGGCTCAGCTCCAGACGCATGCCTTGCGGCACTGAAGCTGGCATCGCAAAGCCGGGAAAGTCCCGAGGCGTGGGATTGTAGGGAACATGCGGTTCTTTTTCGTCCATGACGTGATGCTTCCAGAATCCACTTGTTTTGTCACGGCTATTCGGATGCTGGAAGTTCCCGCACGCCAGCCAATGGATACTGAATAAGGAGGCTGGTTCGGGCTACTGCCGCGCTAGCCAGGCATCGAAGGTTTCGTGGCCCAACCGGGCGGAACCGCCTGGCAGCAGTCCCCCATCACGCATGGCCTTGCCCATGGGGCCAGGAACAGGCACTTCAACCATCTTTGGAGACCTGCCTTGGGCCTGCAGGTACTTGGCAAACAGGTCGGGAGCGTATTCTTCTTGCGGCCCAGCAAGGTCTTGCACCACGCCCTGCGCCGACCCCTCGGCAAGATCCACTAGTGCTGCAGCCACTTCGATGCCCGCGATGGGCTGCATCCGCATTTTCGGCGCCATCTGCACCGGACCCGCGCCCAGACGCTTGATATTCTGGCCAATGAATTCGTGGAACTGGGTCGAGCGCAGCAGCGTATAGCCACCGGGAAGCATGTGCAGCATCCGCTCTTGCACGGCTTTGCCCGCGTAATAGCTGGAATCCACTTCGGCCGCTCCGATGATCGAGAGCGCCACGTGGTTCTGCACCCCGGACTCGCGCCCCACACTGACGAGGTTGGCCGTCGAGTGGGTGAAATACCGCATGGATGCAGCAGAGCTGGTGGTGGAAACTCCGGAAACATCGATGACCGATTGGCAGTCAACCAGCCACTGCTTTACCGCGTTGCGGTTCACCAGGTCGCATCCCACGGACCGTGCGAGCACCACTGGTTCGTGGCCAGCACTCTTGAGTTTTTCGACCACCAGCGTGCCGATAGCGCCGGTGCCTCCCGCAACTGCAATACGCATGAGCATTCCCCTTCGGTATTGGATATTCCGCGTCCCATGCTTCCATGCCGCGCATCAAGTTGTCAGGGGTTGATGGCCCTTTTCAGCTCGTATTCATCCAGGCTGCACGGAAACGGGAAACGGCCCGGCGAATCATCATGGCTTGATGATTCGCCGAGCCGTTCCCTCGGCAAGACTGTCGAACTACTCGACCCACTCTTCCATGTCCATGTCAGAGGTATCGCGCGTCATGAACAGCGCGACCAAGGTCAGTACCGCGCCAAGTGCCAAGTACAGGCCAACGCCGGTGGTGTTGCCCGCACCGGCCTTCCACAGGGCTACAGCCACGAAGGAAGCAGGAGCCGCACCGATCACCGAGGACATGTTGTAGGCAACAGCCGAGCCGGTGTAGCGGACATTGGACGGGAACAACTCAGGCAGATACGCAGCCATTGGGCCGAAAGTCAGACCCATCAGGGTGAACCCGATGATCAGCCCGGCCATGGCAGCGCCCTGGCCTGGACCGAAGAACAGGGTCCACGACAGTCCGAAGACGAAGATGCCCGCGGTAACCCAGATCAGGAACTTGCGGCGGCCGAACTTCTCAGCCAACGGGCCGGAAACCACGGTGAAGATACCGAAGAAGACGACACCGATGATCAGCATTGTCAAGAAGGTCGGGCGTTCAATGCCCAAGCCCGGAACGAAGCCTGCGGCGTCAAAGGTCTTGCCCTTGGCTTCAGCTGCAGCAGTCGCCTGCTCGACGGTAGCTGGCTGGGTGCCGTAGGTCAGGGTGAAGGAGGTCATCAGGTAGAACAGCACATAGGTTGCCAGCATGATGAAGGTACCGGCCAGGGTTGGGCGCCAGTGCTTCTTCATGGTCACCGCAAACGGCGACTTCACTACCTTCTTCTGGTCCAGGACCTTCTTGAAGGACGCGGATTCAACCAGCTTCAGGCGTACCCACAGGCCGATGATCACCATGACTGCCGAGAAGTAGAACGGAACGCGCCAGCCCCATGCCATGAACTGCTCTGCAGTGCAGAAGGTCTGCAGGGCCACGAACATCAGGTTCGCGATGATGAAGCCGATGGGTGCGCCCAGCTGGGGGAACGTGCCGTAGATGGCGCGCTTGTTCTTCGGCGCATTCTCGGTGGCCAGCAGCGCAGCGCCGGACCATTCGCCGCCCAGCGCCAGGCCCTGTGCGAAGCGCAGCAGCACCAGTGCGGTCGGAGCCAAAACGGTCCAGTTGCCCGCGGCCGGCGGCAGGAAGCCGATTAGGAAGGTGGCAATGCCCATCAGCAGCAGTGACGCCACCAGGGTGCCCTTGCGGCCGAGCTTGTCGCCGTAGTGGCCGAAGATGATCGAACCCAGTGGACGAGCCACGAAAGCCACGCCGAAGATCGCGAACGATGAAAGGATCGCGTTGATGGTGGAGGCGTTAGGGAAGAACAACGCCGGGAAAACGAGAACCGACGCGGTGGCGTAGGCGTAGAAGTCGAAGAATTCGACAGTGGTGCCAATCATGCTGGCAAACAGCACGCGACCGCGGGTGTTTTCCTTCGGCGCCACTGCTTGGTTAGCCTGCGACATGGAGGCTGCTCCTTAGAGTGAAAGTACGAGTCAGATGTTCATTTACGTTGCCATAATCGTAAACCTCGGTGACCAGTATTCGGATATTGATGTCCAGCATTTGGACACCAGATGAAATGAAAATGAACAGCAAACGGCAATCCACGGGCCTACTAGCAGGAATATGCGCTTCCACATATTGAGACGTGACCTGAGAAGACGGTTTTTACACTTATATCAGAGTCGGTCGGCAAAGTGAATGGCGTCACAAGAGCTTGTATTACGGCATTAATGGCAAAAGGACGGCATCTCCCTGAATGCAAGGGAAATGCCGCCCTGGAAAAGTTCTTCAGAACCTACCGATGACGGTGCAGGCGACGTGCCGCTTCGGCCAGCGAACCGGACAATGACGGGTAAACGGTGAAGGTTTCAGCCACGTCATCAACATGAAGGCTGTTCTGGACCGCCAGTGCCAGCGAGAAGATCAATTCACTGGCACGCGGAGCAACCACAACACCGCCGATAACAGTGCCCGAGCCCTTGCGGGAAACGATCTTCACGAAGCCCTGGTCCACGTTCATCATCTTGGCACGAGCGTTGGTGTTCAGGTCAACCTTGATGATGTTGGCCTGGTACTTGCCCTCGGCAACCGCACGCTGGGTCACACCCACGGTAGCGATTTCCGGGGAGGTGAAGACGTTGGATGCCACTAGATCCAGGTTCAATGGCTTTACCGAGTCGCCGAGCAGGTGGGCCACGGCAATGCGGCCCTGCATGGCTGCTACCGAAGCCAGGGCGAAGACGCCCGTGCAGTCGCCGGTAGCGTAGATGTTGGTTGCGGTAGTGCGCGAAACGCCATCGACCTTGATGTGGCCCGAGTCGGTCAGCTGCACACCGGCTTCTTCCAGACCCATGTTGGCGGTATTGGGGATGCCGCCCACTGCAACCAGGCAGTGGCTGCCTTCGAGCACGCGACCGTCCGCCAAGGTGACCAGCACCCTGTCGCCCTGGCGCTCCACGCCCTCGGCGCGAGCCTGGGAAACAACGTTAACGCCGTTGTCCTTGAAAGCATCTTCCAGCACGCCAGCTGCGTCTGCATCCTCGCCGGGCAGCACGCGGTCGCGCGAGGAAACCAGCGTGACCTTGGCACCGAGCAAGTTGTACGCCGAAGCGAATTCTGCACCGGTAACGCCGGAGCCTACAACGATCAGGTGTTCAGGCACCTCGTTCATGTTGTAGATCTGGGTCCAGTTGAAGATTCGCTCGCCATCAGGCTTGGCGGTAGGCAGTTCGCGCGGGTGGGCTCCCACGGCAATCAGCATGGCGTCCGCTTCGATTTCCTGCTCGGAACCATCCGGGTGCGATACGGCAACCGTGTGGTCGTCCAGCAAGCGGCCCTCGCCGATCACGATGCGCACGCCAGCGCGTTCGAGGGTGGTGCGGATATCCGAGGACTGCTCCTTGGCAAGATCCAGCAGGCGGTGGTTCACCACCGAGAAGTCGGTGACGGCCGAGTCGAGGCCGTCAACGTGGACTCCAAAGGTCTCTGCGTGCTTCACCCGGCGCACTGCGTCCGCCGTAGCGATCAGGGTCTTGGAGGGCACGACGTCGGTCAGCACCGCTGAACCGCCCATGCCTGCACGCTCCACGACGGTGACATTGGCGCCCAGCTGGGCTGCACCCATGGCAGCTTCGTAGCCGCCAGGTCCTCCGCCGAGAATAACTAAACGGGTTGCTTCATTCCTACGATCTGCGCTCACATTCACTATTGTTCACCATGCACGGTGATTGCGCACATCGAAGCACGATCCCGGAACGTGATTTTGAATCTGAAGCACTAGTTTCACCTGACAAAGCGCCCCGCTACCGGTAGCGTATTTCCCGTGACTGATATGCAAAATGACCCACAGGTCCTGGCGGCACAAGCTGCCCAGGCAATCGCCGAACAGACCGGCGTCGAAAAACACGACATCGCGGTGGTCCTGGGCTCCGGTTGGGGCCAGGCCGCCGAACTCATCGGCGAAACCACCCACACCCTGGATGCCGCCTCCATTCCAGGCTTCCATGCCCCGGCCGTACCCGGGCACAAGGGCAGTATCTCCTCGATCCTGACGTCCACTGGAAAGCGGGTCCTGGTTCTGGGTGCCCGCACCCATTACTACGAAGGGCGCGGCGTGCGCGCGGTAGTCCACCCCATCCGCACCGCGGCAGCTGCCGGCTGCGAGCAGCTGGTGCTCACCAACGGTTGCGGCGGCCTGAATCCGAACTGGACCCCAGGCACCCCGGTAATGATCTCGGACCACATCAACTTGACTGCCGCCTCCCCTTTGGAGGGCGCGACCTTCGTTGACCTGACCGACCTGTACTCCTCGCGCCTGCGCGAGATTGCCCTCGCAGTTGATCCGACCCTGGATCAGGGCGTGTACGCGCAGTTCACCGGACCGCACTACGAAACCCCGGCCGAAGTCCAGTACGCCAAGGTGATCGGTGCTGATCTGGTCGGCATGTCCACCGCATTGGAAGCAATAGCCGCCCGCCATGCAGGCATGGAGATCTTCGGTATTTCCCTGGTGACCAACCTGGCCGCCGGCATCAGCCCGGTGCCGCTGAGCCACGAGGAAGTCATCGAGGCCGGCCAGGCCGCCGGTCCGCGCATCTCCAAGTTGCTGGCACAGATCATCGCGAAGCTCTAAGCCTCGCATTATCGGCGCAAAGAAGCAGTCAGTGTCCTTCGAAGGGAAATCAGTGAATCACACGCAGAAAATCCAGTTGCTTGATGCGGCGGGCCAATGGGCAGCCCAGGATCCCGATCCGCAAACGCAGGAAGAACTGCAATTACTGATCCAGCGCGTCACCGACGGCGACGCGCTGGCCTTCGAGGACATCGCCGACCGCTTCAGCGGCGTCCTGGAATTCGGCACCGCAGGCCTGCGTGCCGAATTGGGCGCCGGCCCGATGCGCATGAACCGTGTGGTAGTCCTGCGCACCGCTGCGGGCATCGCCCGTTTCCTGGGCGAAAAGGCCAACGGCGGATATGTCCCGAAGGTCGTCATCGGATTCGATGCCCGTTTCAACTCGGATGCCTTCGCCAAGGATTCAGCAGCCGTCTTCGCCGCTGCCGGTTTTGAGGTGCTGCTGATGCCCTCGGCCTTGCCGACCCCGGTGCTGGCTTGGGCCGTTCGTGAATTCAGCGCGGAAGCCGGCGTCATGGTCACGGCCAGCCACAACCCTCCGCGGGACAACGGCTACAAGGTATACGTGGGCGGCAGGATCACCGATGCGCCGGGCCGCGGGGCTCAGATCGTCTCCCCCATCGATGCGCAGATCGCTTCCTTGATTGACCATGACCAGCCAGTGGCGCAGATCCCGCTGGCACAGTCCGGTTGGGAAGTGCTCCCGGCCCCAGGCGAAGAAGGCGATATCGAGGCAGCCTATCTCGCTTCCATCCACCCGATCATCGAAGCTAACCAGCCGCAGGGCCTGGTGCGCAAGAATCTGCGAATTGTGGTTTCGGCAATGCACGGCGTGGGTGGCCACACCATGCGCCAAGCCCTGCTGAACGCTGGTTTCGACGACGTGCACATGGTCGTTGAGCAGGAACACCCCGATCCGCTCTTCCCTACCGTGAAGTTCCCTAACCCCGAGGAGCCAGGGGCCATCGACCTGTCGCTGGAACTGGCCCGCACGGTCGGTGCTGATCTGGTCATTGCCAATGACCCCGATGCCGACCGTTGCGCGGCAGCCATCCTCGACGGCGGCAGCTGGCGGATGCTGCGCGGCGATGAGGTAGGTTGGCTGCTCGGGGACCAGGTCTCCAAGACCTTGCCAGAGGGCAAGAAATTGGCCAATTCCATCGTGTCTTCGCGCATGCTGGCAGCCATCGCCAAGGACGCCGGACGCGAGCACGAAGAAACCTTGACCGGATTCAAGTGGATCTCACGCGTTGAGGACCTGGGCTACGGCTACGAAGAAGCCCTGGGCTATTGCGTAGCCCCGGAACTGGTGCGCGACAAAGACGGGATTTCTGCCGGGATCGTCCTGGCCGATCTGGCTGCGCAGTTGAAGGCCTCGGGCAGCTCCATCCCGGACCGCCTGGATGAACTGGCCGCCAAGCATGGCGTGCACGTCACCGACCAGCTGTCCCTGCGCTTCACCGACTTGGCGCAGATCCCGGTGCTCATGGAAAGGATCCGCAAGAACGCTCCGGCCTCGCTGGGCGGCTCCGAGGTTTCCGAGGTGACCGACCTGTCCAGGGGCACCGAGAAGCTCCCTGCGACCAACGCCATGGTCTTGCATACATTTTCCGGTGCCCGAGTGATCGTTCGGCCCTCGGGAACGGAACCGAAACTCAAGTGCTACTTGGAAACTATTGAGCCGGTCGATGATCTGGCCGAGGTCCCTGAAGCCCGCAAACGCGCTACCGCGCAGGTCTTGGCAATCAAGGATGAATTGGCAGCTTACCTGAATGCCAACTAGGCTTACCCCTTCGAGACCTTCATTTGAAATGATTGAAATCTTTATTGTTAGAGGAAATGATGACTGAACTAAGCGCCCGCGAGATCGCAAGCTACATCGATCACACCCTGTTGGCTCAGAATGCTTCCCGCGAACAAGTTGTGCAGATCTGCGACGAAGCCAAGAAGTACGGCTTCAAGTCGGTCTGCGTCAACCCGTTGTGGGTTTCCACCGTTTCGCGCGAGCTGGAAGGCTCGGACGTACTGACCTGCTCGGTCATCGGTTTCCCGCTGGGTGCCTCGGCCACCGATACCAAGGTATTCGAAACCAAGCACGCAGTTGCAGACGGTGCCAACGAAATCGACATGGTGATCGACGTTGCTGCCGCCCTGCGTGGCGATCGGGATGCCTTGGTCAACGAGATCTTCGCCATTGCGCAGGCCGCGCATGAAGGTGGAGCCATCTTGAAGGTCATCATCGAAACCTGCTTGCTCACCGAGGAAGCCAAGGTCCTGGCCTGCGAGGCCGCAAAGGCCGCTGGCGCTGATTTCGTCAAGACTTCCACCGGTTTCTCCACCGGCGGCGCGACCGTCGAAGACGTCGAGCTGATGCGCAAGACCGTCGGCCCGGAAATGGGTGTCAAGGCCTCGGGCGGCGTTCGCAGTGTTGAAACCGCGCGGGCCATGATTGCGGCCGGTGCGACCCGGCTAGGTTCTAGCTCAGGAGTTGCTATCCTAGAGGGAGAGCAAAGCGGTTCCAGCTACTAGGAAATCGCACCAATCCGTTTTCCCAAGGAGAAAAAGTGTACTCGAACGGCAAGAACACTGCCCATTCCGGTGAAGGCCGCCTTGTCGGCAATATCGTCAACCTCGTGATCTTCTTCGTGATGTTCTCGGCTGGCGTCTACACCTTGGGCTACTGGACCCTTGAGGTTGCTTGGTGGCCGACCCTGGTCAGCTTCGCTCTGATGTTCTTGGCTTTCGCTATCCCGATGCACCTGATGGGTCGCGCGGAAAAGGCTGAGGATCTGGTTGCGGCAGCTAACGCCCACCAGAATTAATTAGAACTTTTCAAGAGAGGGAAACCCGTGTCCGGGTTTCCCTCTCTTGCGTTTAAGCTGCCTTGCCTCGCTTAGACTGGCCCCATGGAATCATGGGATCAGCGCATCGAAGAGTTCTGGAACTCAGCCAATGGCAAACGCCCTGAACAGTTGCGCACCGAACTGGCACTCCTGGTGCAGGGCAAGGTTCCGCAGGATCCGCGGGTGCTCTTCGAGGTCGCGTCCCTGCACGACTACCTAGGGGAAGAAGAACAAGCGGTCGGCCCCTACCGGGCGGCACTGGAAGCTGGGCTGGAAGCGCCAAGGCACGATGAAGCGCTGCTCCAGCTAGCCAGCACGCTGCGCAATCTCGGGCAGTACACCCAGTCCATCGAACTGTTGCAGCAGATCACTGCCGATTCACCGATCTTTACCGACGCCCAGGCCTTCCTGGTTCTGGCCCTGCACGATGCCGGGCAATCCACCGAAGCGGTCCAGCTGGCGGTCAGCGCATTAGCGCGCCATGCCTCGCTCTACGCCCGGGCGATCAAGGGCTACGCCGGAGAACTGGCCTCGCCTGCTGCCTCGGGCCAGCGGTAGCAAACGCCGGCCAGCAGCCTGCCGGAAAAGGCATCCTACTGGCCCGCGAGTTCAACCGAATCAGTCCTTTGCTGCCGGTGCAGGTGTTGGCTCGAAAATAGCGTAGAGCAGCTTCTCCGCCCACTCCAGGATCTCCCCGTCGGCCAAGTCCCGTCCGCCAATGGGCGAGGTCTTGGGCTTCGGGATGAAGATCGAATTCAGCGCCGGCTTGTTCGCAGCCCCCG
This sequence comes from Glutamicibacter sp. NPDC087661, assembly GCF_044743275.1. Classification (NCBI taxonomy): domain Bacteria; kingdom Bacillati; phylum Actinomycetota; class Actinomycetes; order Micrococcales; family Micrococcaceae; genus Glutamicibacter; species Glutamicibacter sp. NPDC087661. Next base: position 22,132 of record NZ_JBIUWE010000005.1, on the reverse strand, counting down.
GGTACAGGCGTTCCAAGCGCACCTGGCGCGAAGCTGGCAGGTCTTCAATTCTGGCCGGAGCCAGCTTGATGTGGTTGCCGACCTGCTGGATATCGTGCAGCCCCGCAGCACGCGCGCGAATACGCAGGGCCGCCACGCGCATGAGGTTCTCCACCGGAGTTGGAAGCTTGCCATAGCGATCCACCAGCTCATCGCGGACTTCACCCAGCGCCTCGTCGGTCTCGGCCTGGGCAATGTTGCGATAGGCTTCCAAACGCAGTCGTTCACCAGGTACATAGTCGTGTGGCAGGTGGGCATTGACCGGCAGGTCAATCTTCATCTCGGCGGCTTCTTCCTCGCCTTCGCCCTTGTAATCGGCCACGGCCTCGCCTACCAGGCGCAGGTACAAGTCGAAGCCCACACCGGCGATATGCCCGGACTGCTCGCCACCCAGCAGATTACCGGCTCCACGCAGTTCCAGGTCCTTCATGGCCAGCTGGTAGCCGGAGCCAAGCTCGTTGTGCGCGGCAACGGCTTTCAGGCGCTCCAGGGCGACCTCCCCCAGCGGTTTCTCTACATCCCACAGGAAGTAGGCGTAGGCACGCTCACGGCCGCGCCCTACGCGCCCGCGCAGCTGGTGCAGCTGGGACAGGCCGTAGTTGTTCGCGCGGTCCACAATCAGCGTGTTCGCATTGGAAATATCCAGGCCGGTTTCGATGATGGTGGTGGAGACCAGCACGTCGAATTTCTTCTCCCAGAAGTCCTGGATGATCCGCTCCAGCCGGGATTCGCTCATCTTGCCGTGCGCTACCTCCACGCGCGCTTCGGGGGCCAGCTCGCGCAATTCGGCAGCTACCCGCTCAATGGAGCTGACCCGGTTGTGCACGAAGAACACCTGGCCATCGCGCATCAGCTCACGCTTGATGGCCGCGGAAATCTGCTTGTCGCTGCGTGGACCCACGTAGGTCAGCACCGGATGGCGTTCTTCGGGCGGGGTCGCCAAGGTGGAGGTTTCGCGGATGCCGGTCAGCGACATCTCCAAGGTACGCGGGATCGGGGTGGCGCTCATCGCCAGCACATCCACGTTGGTGCGCATCTTCTTGAGCTCTTCCTTGTGCTCCACTCCGAAGCGCTGTTCCTCGTCAATGATGACCAGGCCCAGGTTCTTGAACTCCACGTTCTTGGAGAGCAGGCGGTGGGTGCCGATGACAATGTCCACGCTGCCGTCCTTGAGGCCGGCCAGGATTTCCTTCGATTCCTTGGCGCTCTGGAAACGCGAGAGGGTCTTCACGCGGACTGGGAAGCCCGAATAGCGTTCGGTGAAGGTCTGGTGGTGCTGGGAAGCCAGCAGGGTGGTAGGAACCAGCACGGCAACCTGCTTGGAGTCCTGGACGGCCTTGAAGGCGGCGCGAACCGCGATTTCGGTTTTGCCAAAGCCCACGTCACCGGAAATCAACCGGTCCATCGGGATTTCCTTCTCCATATCGGATTTCACCTCGTTGATGGCGGTGAGCTGATCCGGAGTCTCGATGAACGCGAAGGCTTCCTCCAGCTCGTTCTGCCACGGGGTGTCTGATGCGAAGGCGTGGCCACGGCTGGCCATGCGTGCCGAGTAGAGCTTAATCAGGTCGCCAGCAATTTCCTTGACGGCCTTGCGCGCCTTGGACTTGGTGCTGGCCCAGTCCGAACCGCCCATTTTGGACAAGGTCGGCGCTTCGCCGCCGACATACCGGGTGACCATATGCAGCTGGTCCATCGGGACGAACAGACGGTCCCCCGGGGCTCCGCGCTTGGAAGAGGCGTACTCCGCCACCAGGTACTCGCGCTTGGCATCCTTGCCCGAGCCATTGACCTTGCGGGCCACCAGCTCGACGAACTTGCCGATGCCGTGCTGTTCGTGGACGATGTAGTCCCCGGCCTGCAGGCTCAGCGGATCAACGGCATTGCGCTTGCGCTTGACCGTCAGCTTGCGGCCCTTGCGGTTCGGGTACGCGCTGGAGCGGCCCAGCAAGTCTGCTTCGGTGAGCAGTCCCAGCTTCAGTTCCTCGAAGACAAACCCGCGGCCGGCGGTGGCCTGGGTGATCTCGATCAGTCCAGCGGTGGGTTCCGCGGACAGGTCATCCACCCTGTGTGCCGGGATCTTGAACTCGGCGAAAAGCTCCGAGAGGCGGGCTGCCGGGCCGGGACCCTCGGTAGCCACGACGAAACGCCATTGGTCCTTGACGCGTCCGGCGATGAATTCCATCATCGCCTCGATGTCGCCCTGGTAGCCGTGCGGTTCACGGGCCGGGACACGGATGGTGGCCGCGCCCAAATCCAGCTCGTCATCGGCGCCCAGGGAGGTAATAGCCCACCAGGAAACCTTGGCGGCTTGTGCGTGTTCTACGGTTTCTGCCAGCGAGGCAAAATCACCGGTAGCCAGCTTTCGCTCGGAATCCGCGGTGGTCAGATCCAACGGAGCGCTGGCTCCATCCGAAGCCGAAGCCCACGCGGCAGCCAGGAATTCGGCATTGGTGGCGTTCAGGTCATGCGCGCGGGCGCGCACGCGCTCTGGCTCCATCACCAGCGCAATGGACGATTCCGGCAACAAGGACAGCAGCGGAACCATCTTGTCCACCAGCAGCGGAGCCAAGGATTCCATGCCTTCAACAGCGATGCCGCCGGCAATCTTGGTGAGCATTTCCTGGGCCGCCGGGAAATGGTTCTTCAGATTCGCTGCCCGGCTCATCACCTGCGGGGTGATGAGCATTTCACGGCAGGGCGTGGCAATGATCCGGGTGGGACCGGGATCATCAGTGGACCGCTGATCTGCGATGGCGAAGAATCGCATCGAGTCGATCTGGTCCCCGAAGAAATCAATGCGGACCGGATGGTCCAATGTCGGCGGGAAAACATCGATGATGCCACCACGCACCGCAAACTCGCCGCGGTGCGTCACCATGTCCACTCGGGCATAAGCCGCAGCAGCCAAGTCCTTGATGACTTTATCGAAGCCCGGCTCGGCATCCAGTTCCAGGATGACCGGGCGCAATTCGCCAAGGCCGGCGACCAACGGCTGCAGCACGGCACGAATTGGAGCAATGATGATGTTTAGGCTCTCATCCCGGTCGTGCAGCCGGCGCAGCACTTCCAGGCGGCGTCCCACGGTATCGCTTCGCGGCGACAAGCGCTCATGGGGCAAGGTTTCCCAAGAAGGGAACTCGGCGATCTGGCCTGCCGGGAGGTAGGCACCCAGTGAGCTGGAGACTTCTTCGGCTTCACGGCCGGTCGCGGTGACGATGAGCGTCACCCCCGAATGCTTGCTTTCACGCAGCGCCTGGCTGATATGCGCCGAGAGGATCGGTCGCATGCCCTGCGGGGCCGCGATTTCCAGCTCTTCGCTGCGCGTCGGGTAGTCATGAGCTGCGCGTTGCCCAATACGCCTGAAGGAAGGTTCCTCGCGCAGGAAATCATGAAGTCCGCTTAGGCTCATGGGGGTTCGGGTCCTCTCATGCAGACGCTTGGCCGGGTGCATTCATACTGTATTACGTCGAAACGACACCACGAACGCCGACCGTAAATGTTTTTCCACGGCCGGAAACGTCAATATGCTGTTTTGGGTGCAGTCCTAGCCTACCCAATGCGGCTTTGCAGATAGTGTTAATACTGTCCGTTGCCGGGCCTGCGATTTCGTTGCCCGGCCACTTAGATTTCCAGATTGGGATTAGCTTTCATGGCATTGAACGCAAGCACTCAGATCGCCCACCCTGCAGACCAGGTCATCGCTACGCTTAGCGATCGTGGCTTTGCCGAGCACCTGACCAAGGTCGCCAACGGTTCCTTGACCGATTTCTCCGTGAACGGCGATACCGCAGGCGCCTTCACCGTGACCACCGTTCGTTCGGTCCCCACCGATCGCGTTCCGGATATCGCCCGCAAGTTCGTTGGCGCGACCATCGAGATCACCCAGGTAGACCAGTGGACAGCACCAGATGCTGCCGGCAACCGCTCGGCTACGGTAAAGATCTCCGTTGCCGGTGTTCCGGTGACCGTCAGCGGCACCGAACAGCTCAAGGCCCAGGGCGAAACTTCCGAATTCTCCATCGACGCCAAGGTTTCCTCGTCGATTCCATTCATCGGCGGCAAGTTGGCTTCGGCTGCGGAGCCTTACCTGGGCAAGGCACTGAATTTGCAGGCTGCTCAGGTCAATGCCTGGCTTTCGAAATAAGCCACTCCGAATAGTTACGTTTCACATTCAGTCCCCGGACGTGCGATTTCTCGCAAAGCGTCCGGGGATTTGTGCTCTGAAGCACTGTTCGCGCTAGGGTTGGTGACAGGTGTGCCGGGAAGTCTGGTCGGCGAGAAATATTCATTTAACGAAGTAAGCGAGTTAAAAGCATGACCCAAACTCCGTCTTCGGGTTCCAGCAAGAACCTGTTTTCGCGCCCCAGCTATAAAGAATCTATCCGTATCGGCGACATCCTGCGCAAGGAAACCGTCGGCGGCATGGTACTCATCGCCGGCGCTTTGCTGGCATTGATCTGGGCTAACACCCCGCTGCGCGAGTCCTACTTCGCACTGCGTGACTTCCACTTCGGACCTACCCTTTTCGGTGTGGATCTGAATCTGTCCATCGGCCACTGGGCTGCCGATGCTCTGCTGGCGGTGTTCTTCTTCCTGACCGGCTTGGAGCTGAAAAAAGAATTCGTCATTGGCGATCTGCGCAATGCGAAAACGGCAGCCGTACCGGTAGCGGCCGCTTTTGGCGGCGTGCTGGTGCCGGCATTGATCTTTGTCGCTATCGCTTCCATGTCCGGTGGCGGTGAGTTGTTGCGTGGCTGGGCCATTCCAACCGCAACAGACATTGCGTTCGCCGTGGCTGTGCTCGCGGTGATTGGTTCGGCGCTTCCCGCAGCGCTGCGCATCTTCCTGCTGACTCTGGCTGTAGTCGATGACCTGATCGCTATTGTCATTATCGCCGTCGTATTCACCGATGACCTGAAGCTGTCCTACCTGGGCCTGTCGCTGATCCCCATCATTCTCTTCACGGTCCTTGCCCGTTTCCTTGGCAAGTTCTTCGCCAAGCGTGCGTGGGCCGCGTGGGCAATCCTGCTGCCGCTGGGTGTCATTACCTGGATCTTCGTCTTCGGCTCCGGCATCCACGCCACCATCGCCGGTGTGGTCTTGGGCTTCTGTGTCCCGGTCAAGCGCACCGATGGCCGTGACGGCATCGGCCTGGCTGAACGATTCGAGCACCGTTTCCGCCCGCTGTCCTCCGGCATATGCATTCCCATCTTCGCCTTCTTCGCCGCCGGCGTGACCGTGATTTCCCCTGACAATGGCAGCGGCGGCCTGCTCACCGATCCGGTGTTCTGGGGCATCGTGCTGGGTCTGGTGCTCGGCAAGCCGATCGGCATTATGGGCTCGACCTGGGTGCTGACCCGGTTCACCAAGGCCTCGCTGGACAAGGATGCCCGCTGGGGCGACCTGCTGGGTGTCACGTTGCTGGCAGGTATCGGTTTCACCGTATCCCTGCTGGTCTCCGAATTGTCCTTCGGGTTGGAGTCGGCGCACTATGAGCATGCCAAGGTAGCAATCCTGGCTGGTTCATTCGTTGCCGCGATCCTCGGTGCCCTGTGGCTGATTCCCCGTAACCGCCGATACAAGGTCATCCACGCGCGCGAGACCCGCGATGCCGATAAGGATGGCATCCCTGATGTGTACCAGCAGGACGACGAAGGAAAGTAGCCTTCTGGAATCCTGAAGAAATAGCTCGGGCGCCGGCTTCCACATGTGGAAGCCGGCGCCCGAGCTATTTGGTTTTGCTACTATTTGCGGGCCTCGTGCATGGCGACCTCAGCGGCTACCCAAGCGAGCATTGCGCACTTGACGCGTGCGGGGAACTTCGAGACGCCGACGAAGGCAGCGGCGTCTTCCAGCACCTCTTCATCCGGCTGGAAGTTTCCCTTGGAGCGCATCATCTCGCGGAAATAGTCCCTCTTCCCAAGAAATTCTTCCTTGGTCAGCTCAGGCAGCATCTCGGCCAGCACCGAGGCAGAGGCCATGGAGATGGAGCACCCATCGCCTTCCCAGCTCATCGACGTGAAATGCTCCTGGTCATCAAGCTCTACGCGGACACGGATCTGGTCGCCGCAGATCGGGTTGTGCTGGTGGGACTCGCCGTGCAGCAATCCTTCGGTGGTCTCAACCAGCGGCGAACCGATGCGGCGCTTCGAGTGGTCCAAGATGACCTGTTGGTATAGCTGATCCAATTCGTTCATTTAAACTCCAAAGTATTCGCGCACGGAGCTCAAGGCCTCAAGCAGGGCCTTGATGTCTTCTTCCGTGTTGTACAGATAGGTGCTGGCGCGGGTCGTGGAATTCACGCCCAGGGCGCGGTGCAGCGGCTGCGCACAGTGGTGGCCCACGCGTACCGCAATGCCGCGCGAGTCGAGGTATTGGCCGACATCATGCGGGTGCACCCCGATCACTTCAAACGGGACAGTACCGATACGCTGCGCGTCGGCCGGACCGAAGACGCGCACGCCTTCGATTTTCGAGATGCCCTCATAGAGCATTGCTCCGAGGTGCTCTTCCCAGGCCGCGATACGGCCCATGCCGATTTCATCCAGGTAGCTGACTGCGGTAGCCAAGCCGTGGGTCTGGGCGATGCGCTGGGTTCCGGCCTCGAAACGCTGCGGCGATGGCATGTATTCTGCGTGCTCCATGTCCACCACGGTGATCATCGATCCACCCGTGAGGAACGGTGGCATTGCGTTGAGCAGTTCTTCACGGCCGTAGAGTGCGCCGATTCCGGTTGGGCCGAGCATCTTGTGGCCGGAGAAGGCCATGAAGTCAACGTCCAGGGCTTTCACGTCGACCGGCAGGTGCGGCACGGACTGGCATCCGTCCAGCACGGTCAGGGCCCCGACCTTGCGGGCAGCGTCAACGAACTTCTGGGTATCGGTGATGGTACCCAGCACATTCGAAACGTGGGTGAAGGCAACGAGCTTGGTTTTCTCGGTAACCAGCTCATCAAGCAATTCGTAGCGCAGTGCACCATCTTCGGTGACGGGCACATAGCGCAGCGTAGCACCGGTGCGGAAAGCCAGTTCCTGCCACGGGATCAGGTTCGCGTGGTGTTCAAGTTCGGTGGTGAGGATTTCATCGCCCGGGCCCAAGCGGAATCGGGCCGCGGCCTCTCCCCCGCGCCCCAAGGAGGCATTGGACATCGAGTAGCTGATCAGGTTCAGCGCTTCGGTGGCATTGGCAGTCCACACCAGTTCGTTGGTGCGTGCACCGATGAACTTGGCGACCTTCTCGCGTGCTTCCTCATAGATCTCGGTAGCTTCAACTGCCAAGGAATGCGCACCGCGGTGTACTGCTGCGTTGGCGTTCTCGTAGTAGTGCTGCTCGGCTTCATAGACGCAACGCGGCTTCTGGCTGGTGGCGCCGGAGTCCAGGTACACAACGTCAACGCCGTTGACTTGGTGCTCCAGAATTTCAAAGTCGGCCTTGATGCGCTCAACTTCTCCAGCTGTCAACGCCTCAAGGGCTTCTGGCTGACCGGTCATCGTGTGCACGTGGTCCTCCGAATAATTGTCATGGATGCCGGACAGGCCGTGGCAAAGAATCGTCACAGGCCTATTAGGCAAGGGGTACATTGGGTAATTATTCCACTCCGGGCCTCGAAGCACATCTAAGTTAGGCCTTAGTAAGGAACGCCTCGGTCCATAGCTTTCCTAATTTAATGAAGTCGAGGACCGCTGCGGACCGTTCAAGTCCCCAGCGGTCCCCGCTTGGCTTCACCGCGCCCCATAGGGATCAGCGGTCAGCTGATATGGAATTTTGCCTGGGCAGCTTCCAATCCCGAGTTCATCAGCAATTCCACTGCGTCAGCGCAATTGTCGATCAGAAACGGAAGATCGGCCTTTTCGGTCTTGGAGAAGTCCTGCAAAACCCATTTGGCAGTATCCATGCGGCCCGGAGGGCGCCCAACGCCTGCGCGCACGCGCAGGTAGTCCTTGGAGCCCATGGCCTTTGAGATATCCCGCAGGCCGTTATGCCCGCCTTCACCGCCACCGCGCTTGAGCTTGATGGTATCGAAGGGAATGTCAATCTCGTCGTGCACGACAATCAGCCGGGCGGCATCGATGCCGAAGAACTTCGCCGCGTTAGCTACCGGCCCGCCCGAAAGATTCATGAAAACCATGGGCTTGGCCAGCACGATGCGTGGACCGCCAACCCCCATGCGTCCTTCGACAACCTGGGAACGCGAGGAGTGGGTCTTGAATTTCGAGCCGACTCGATGAGCCAGTTCATCGAGCACCATCTGCCCGATATTGTGTCTATTGCCAGCGTAGCCGGACCCGGGGTTCCCGAGTCCGGCTACGAGCCAAGTTCCATCACTCATGATGCTCAGCTAAAACCTAGGTCGCTGTAATTAGGCAGCGATGATCAGGTCCATGTGATCAACGGTGCGGTTCAGCGCGTGGATCTGGATGTCCTTGATGGTGGTCTTCACGGTCTTGCCTTCGATGTTCAGAACCAGCTCAACACCGCGGTCGCGAACGGCCAGGGTGGTTTCGCGGCCTGGAAGCAGTACGTGCTGTGGCTCGGAGCCTGCACCGTAGACAACTGCTGGGATCTGGCCATCGCGGCGAGCCTGGCGGGCAGCGCCCTTGCCGAAATCGCTACGTACAACGGCGTCAAGGTTGACAGATGCCATGATAATTCTCCTTAGGAAATGAATGCTTCGTTAAGGCCCTTGCGTGGACTCGGGAAGCATCCAACATCTAGGAGATGAAAGAGCTTTTCCGGCCTTGTCGATAACGGTCCCACCATTGCTGGTGTTTCCCTCGCCTGGGCACAGTCAACAATTCTACCAGCTGCCATCGCCAACGGGAAAACCTGTAGCGAACGCCACTATTCCTGGATTCCGCTCAACGGCTTTGGAAAATAAAAGTATCGTCCAGCGTAAAGCCGTGGGCGTCATCGCAGCGATAACCGCGCAGCCACGGCACTCCATCCACCATCCGCAGATAGAATCCGCGCGGGAATTCCTGATCGCCGGGTGCCGCGGAAGCGACGGTCAACGAATCAGCCGGCTTCTTCCCATCACTGAGCACTGAATTGTTGGAAGACGCTTGGTCTAGGAAATCCAGTCGCATATACGGGCCGGTCATGGCGGGGCACAACTTCAATCCGACGCTGACTGCGCGTTCAAGGACCTGAGTCAACGTTGCTCCGACCTCCAGACCAAGCTGTCGCAGATTACGACTTACCACGGTCACCTTTTGGGGCCGACACAACCTCATCGAAAATCCGGTGGGCTAACAGCATTTTGGCGTAGTCGTTAAGCTGAACCCCTGTTTGGACCATGCGTTGCAGTAGCTCAGCGCGTTCCAGCCCTCCCACAGCGACCTGGCGTATGCCAAGTTCCATGCTGCCCCTCTTGGTCCTTGATCCACCATAAATAATAGTTTTCCGTGTCTGTATAAGGCACCTTCACCGGGCATTTTCTCGGGCGGGGTATATGGGAATCCGAAGTGTTTGAAAACTCGGTGTTTCAAAAATTAGCCGAGTCAAGAACACGTATATCCCGTATGACGACCGGCTTACGGAACACTTCCCTGCGATACATCTTTGAACTTCAACTCAATGCAGGATTCTTGAAAATGCCCAACGTACATGACGAAAGGATGAAGCACAAAACACATACTGAATCGTCTTGCCCACGGAATAGCTGTAAATTTTCTATGGACTGCCTGCTGTTCGTTGGCAGTATTCTAGGAGGACAACTTGGCAATGTATTCAGGTCGTGGGCTGTGGCATTTTCTTGATTCACCGGCAATTCTGGCAACGACCTCAAGGATGGGTTTCGGTTGGCACGGGTTGGACATGCAGCATGGCCTGTGGAGTGAACCCCAAATAATTTCCGCTCTTGCTGAGGCACCAGGTGGAAACATCGCCGTGCGGGTTCGCAGCGGAAGCTACGCAGATATTGGGTTTGCCCTCGATGCCGGTGCCACCCACATCATGGTTCCCATGGTCAATACGGCCGAAGAAGCCCAAGACGTAGCCCACGCGGCAAGGTACGCTCCGCAGGGCGGGAGAAGCTGGGGACCGATGAGTGCGCTGTTCGGGGCACCCGTGCTTAACCCCCAAGAAGCGAACTCTCGAATTCACCTGTCGTTGATGATCGAATCCGCCGAAGGACTGGAAAACCTGGACGCAATCCTTGGCACACCGGGCATCGACTCCATATTCGTGGGCCCGGTCGACTTGGCAATGAGCCTTGGAACGGACGTGGATTCGTTGCTCGCCGCCAAGGACTCTCCGCTTGGATACATAGCAAAAGCGTGCCATGACCACCATATTGAAGTAGGTGCTTTCGCAGGCTCGTCGGTCAGGGCCAGCGCCTTCGAAGGACTCGGCTACGACTGGGTGGCCACCGATACGGATATGGGACTCCTTAAGGCAGGTGCCGCACTAGCCCTCGATGGCTGATTCTGCCGTTGACGGGCAGGATTCCGATTCCCCTGACCCGCTCAGCGTTCCTCTTACGGGCACTGTCAATGATCGGTTAACCGCCTCTGGCCGGCACCCTAAGGTGCCGGCCAGAGGCTTTGCGAAACGAGGGCTGCTAGGCGCGGCCGTCAAACAGGTTCGTGACCGAACCGTCGTGGAATACTTCCGAGATCGCGCGGGCGATCGTCGGGGCAATCGAGAGCACGGTGAGGTTCTCGAAACGCTTCTCTTCAGGGATTGGCAGGGTGTTGGTGACAACAACCTCGCGGGCACCGCAATCAGCCAAACGCTGGGCGGCCGGATCCGAGAAGACCGCGTGGGTAGCCGCGATGATGACGTCCTTGGCGCCGGCTTCCTTCAGCACGCGCACAGCGCCTGCGATGGTTCCGCCGGTGTCGATCATGTCGTCGATCAGGATCGCGATGCGGCCCTCCACCTGGCCAACCACGGTCTTGGACTCGGCCTGGTTAGGCACCGTCAGATCGCGGGACTTGTGGACGAAGGCCAGCGGGGTGCCGCCCAGTCGATCTGCCCACTGCTCGGCAACGCGCACGCGGCCGGTGTCAGGGGAAACCACGGTGACTTCATTTACATCGACCTTGGACTTGATGTAGTCAGCCAGCAGCGGGAAGCCGAACAGGTGGTCCACCGGACCGTCGAAGAAGCCCTGGATCTGTGCGGTGTGCAGATCGCAGGAAATCACGCGGTCAGCACCGGCGGTCTTGAACAGGTCGGCAACCAGGCGGGCCGAGATCGGCTCGCGGCCGCGGCCCTTCTTGTCCTGGCGCGCGTAAGGGTAGAACGGCGCCACGACAGTGATGCGGCGGGCCGAAGCACGCTTCATCGAGTCAATCATGATCAGCTGTTCCATCAGCCAGTTGTTCGTTGGTGCTGGGTAGGACTGCAGCAGGAAAACGTCCTTGCCGCGAACCGACTCATCCGAACGCACGTAGATCTCGCCATTGGCGAAGTCGTAGGCGTTCAACGGCAGCAGTTCGGTGTCGAGTTCCTTGGCTACTTCTGCAGCCAGCTCAGGGTGCGCACGACCGGTGGCCAGCACCAGCTTCTTGTCGACGTTATGGCTGATTTCACTCATGGGGTTTGCTTTCTCGCTCGCTTCGCTATCACGTATGAGGTTGTTGTCGAGGAAATGAAGTCTGTAGCTGAATTACTCGGAAGCCGAAGAGTTCAGCGAGGACTTGAACGCTGCGTCAGCCGAGGAGGTGCCTGGGCGCTTTTCCAGCGTCCACCCCTCGGAGTTGCGCTGCGGTGCCACAGACAGTGCCAAGGCACCGGCCGGGACGTTCTTGCGGACGATGGCTCCGGCTCCGGTGTAGGCGCCGTCCCCGATTTCAACCGGGGCAACGAATACGGTGTTGGAGCTGGTGCGCACATGCGAACCGATCTTGGTGCGGTGCTTCTTTTCGCCATCGTAGTTTGCGGTGATGTTGCCGCAGCCGATATTGGTGAATTCACCGATTTCAGCATCTCCGGCGTAGCCGAGGTGCGAGAGCTTGGAGCCACGGCCAATCGTGACGTTCTTGGTTTCGTAGAAGGCGCCGATCTTGCCATCCGCACCGAGGTCGGTGCCGGGACGCAGGTAGGCGAACGGGCCAACCGAGGCGCCATCAGCGATGCGCGAGTCGGTGGCGTCGGTGCGCTTCACGGTAGCGCGCTGGCCAACAACCACGTTGGTCAGGGTGCTGTCCGGGCCAACGGTGGCATTGGCGCCGATGATGGTCTCGCCGTGCAGCTGGGTGCCTGGCTTGAGGGTGGCGTCCTGGCCGATCATGACGTCAGCGTCGATCCACGTGGTCGCCGGATCAACGATGGTCACGCCCTGGCGCATCCAGAATTCGGTCTTGCGCTCGTTGTAGATGCGGGCCAGATTGGAAACCTGGACGCGGTCGTTGGCGCCCTCGATCTGCCAGCGGTCAGCGATCTGCGAGGAGGCGACGCGGCCACCGCGGCCGCGGGCGATGGCGAGCACATCGGTCAGGTACATTTCGCCCTGCGCATTTTCGGTGGTGACCTCGGTCAGCGCCGAACGCAGGATCTGGGCATCGAAAGCGTAGATGCCGGAGTTGATTTCCTTGATCAGCAGTTCTTCTGCCGAAGCGTCCTTCTGCTCGCGGATTCCTGCAACCTCGCCCTGTTCATCGCGCAGGATGCGGCCGTAGCCGTTAGGGTCATCCAATTCGGTGGTCAGCACGGTCACGGAGTTGCGGTTCGACTCGTGCGTAGCAACCAGTTCCTGGAGCACCTCGCTGGTGAGCAACGGCACATCGCCATAGGTCACCACAACGGTGCCTTCAAGCGATGGGTCCACGGCTTCCAAGCCCAACTGCACGGCGCGGCCGGTACCCGGGATTTCATCCTGGTCGGCAATGGTGATGGAAGGGAACTGTCCCAGAATGTGCTCTGCGACCAGATCACGCTGGTGGCGGACCACCGCTACCAGGTTCTGCGGCTCCAACGCGGAAGCCGCGTAGAGTGCGTGGCCAATCATGGACCGACCTGCGATTTCATGCATGATCTTCGGCTTCGCCGATTTCATGCGAGTGCCAGCGCCGGCGGCTAGGACGATGACAGCTACTGGTGCGTTGACCTGATCACTCAAGTGCATTCTCCTGCAAATTGGATTCAAGGTTTTGGGCAGAGAAGTAAAACCTCAAAGCAAGTCTATCGCGAGCTTCGGGGTGCGCTGAAACTGTTTAAAAAATAAAAGCGCCACTTGCGTGACGCTTCATCATTGGTTCCGCCCCTAGGATTCGAACCTAGAATGCACAGCTCCAAAGGCTGGCGTGTTGCCATTACACCAGGGCGGAAAATGGCTTGCGCAGGTCATGCCCGACAAGCACGCTAATTATTCTGCCATGATCAGCCCAATGTGCGAAATCGCAAAACACCGTAGCTAAACTCACTTTTATTCTCTGCTTTAAACTGCCCAAGTCCTCTGGCACGGCACACGCTCAGATGGTCCTGCCAGGGCCTCGATTTGCTCCCGGAACGTAAAATGGAAATTGTGGCTCATTTACTCGGGGGCGAAGCCCTACATCTGGAATATCCCACCCATGTCGTTTTCGACTCGGTAACCATCGGCATTTCCGATGGCGACCGCATCGGCCTGGTGGGTCGCAACGGCGAAGGCAAGTCCTCGCTGCTCGGCATGCTCTCCGACAGGATCGAGCCCAACTCCGGGCGTGTTACCAAGCGCAACGGCCTGCGCGTGGGCGTGCTGGACCAGTCAGACACCCTGGATCCCGAAGCGACCGTGCACTTCTGCGTGGTGGGCGAGATGGACGACCACGAGTGGGCCGGCGAAGCGCGCATCCGCGACATCATCTCCGGGCTGGTCGCCGACCTGGACTGGGAAGCGAAGGTCAGCACCCTCTCCGGCGGCCAGCGCCGCCGCGTGGCTCTGGCCGCGCTGCTGGTGCAGGACTGGGACGTCGTCATCCTGGACGAACCGACCAACCACCTGGATGTCGAAGGCATCTCCTGGCTCGCCGAGCACATCAATAACCGCTGGTCCAAGAACGCCGGCGGCCTGATGGTCGTCACCCACGACCGCTGGTTCCTCGACGCGGTCTGCACCACCACCTGGGAAGTGCACGACCGCCTGGTCGAGCCCTTCGAGGGCGGTTACGCCGCCTACGTGCTGCAGCGCGTGGAACGCGACCGCATCGCCGCGGTCACCGAAAACAAGCGCCAGAACATGATGAAGAAGGAACTGGCCTGGCTGCGCCGCGGCGCCCCGGCCCGTACCTCCAAGCCGAAGTTCCGCATTGAGGCAGCCAACCAGCTGATCGCCGATGTCCCGCCGGCACGCAACCCGCTGGAGTTGCAGAAGATGGCCACCAGCCGGCTGGGCAAGGACGTCATCGACCTGCTGGACACGGAGGTCTCCTTCGGCGCCAAGCAAGTACTCAAGCCCTTCACCTGGCGCATCGGCCCGGGCGAACGCACCGGCCTGCTCGGTGCCAACGGTGCCGGCAAATCCACCTTGCTGGGCCTGATCGCCGGGACCGTGGAGCCAACTGGCGGCAAGATCAAGCGCGGCCAGACCGTGAAGCTGGCCGTGCTGGACCAGCAGTTCCGCGAACTGGAGCAGATCGGCCAGGACAAGGTCCGCGAAATCCTCGCCCGCTACCGCACCACGTTCAATGTGGATGGCAAGGACCTGACCCCGGCCCAGCTGCTGGAGCGCCTGGGCTTCTCCTCGGCACACCTGTCGACCAAGGTTGCTGAACTCTCCGGCGGCCAGCGCCGCCGCTTGCAGCTGCTGATGATCCTGATGGATGAGCCCAACGTGATGATCCTCGATGAGCCCACCAATGATGTCGATACCGACATGCTGGCGGCCCTGGAAGACCTGCTGGATTCCTGGCCCGGCACCTTGATCGTGGTCTCCCACGACCGCTACCTGCTCGAACGCGTCACCGACCAGCAGTACGCGATCCTGAACGGCAACTTCCGCCACGTGCCCGGCGGCGTGGACGAGTACCTGTTGCTGCGAGCTGCCGAAGGTTCCACTGGCGGGTCCAATCCTTCGCAGGCTTCTTCCGAAACTGCCGCCAAGCCTGCTGGCCCTTCGGGCGCAGAGCTGCGTGCCGCGCAGAAGGAACTGAATGCCAATGAACGCAAGGTCGGCCAGCTAGAGGAAAAGATCGCCAAGGTCCACGCCAAGATGGCCGATCATGACCAGAGCGACTATGAAGGGCTGGGCAAGTTCACCGCTGAGATCAACGAGTATCAAGCGCAGATCGACGAATTGGAAGAACGGTGGCTGGAACTGTCCGAGCTGCTCGGATAGCGTCTGCGTACTGTGACTGAGCTGGAGGATCCGGAAACGGTCATTGTTGAGACACACGCAGACGAGTTAAGGCGACGCTACTGTTAGTTTATTTGGTACTGGCTTGCCACGTTACTGGCTGTGTACGGTTCCTAAAATATCACTGCCGTGCGCCTTTAGAAGGGTCCCTGCGACAGTCCCGTCGACGATTCATTGGTGAGGGAATCCAGCTCTCCAGCTACTTGCGACGCCACACGGATGTATTCCAGAGCTGATTCAAGGCTTATATCTCCCACCCCATGAGCGGCGGCATTTCGAAGCGAAGCTAGTTCGGTCACAGCATTTTTTCAGATTACTGGGGGCGGAGGAATCTCTTCGAAAGGCGGTGATGGACGATCCAGCACGTGAGGGCTAGGAACCAACAGCCTTAAGATACTTTCCGACTTGCCGCTCAACCTCGAGAAATGCGTTAATAACCCCGGCCGATGGTTTCACCTTCGCGAGTTGCGATGAGAGCTCGTCCGATGGCTCAGAGCCAACAGTCTGCTCTTGACCTAAACTCTTGATTCCTTCGGACAGGACTTTGACTGCAGCGGTGCTCCACGAAGCCTCAAGCCAAGGACTTTTCAGGCTTTCCATGCTGGGCAAACGGTCTTTTATCGCTTCCAAGAGACTTTCTAATCCAGTGCGGAACTTCATAAGTAGAAAAATGACGGCCAGTGGCCGAGCAAGAGAAGCTACCACCGACGAAATAGAGACGAAGACGTCGGGCCAAAGATCGTGCGCTGACGTTTCGACTGGAAAAAAATATACTGCAAACAATGAATACACCACCCGCACTTTCCAAAATGGAGTGATGTCGATCAAGGACGTCTTGGGATGGGCCACCAACCCAATCGTCGGGCCAGCCATGATCGCGACCAAGCCCGAGCCGGAGCGTGCTGCGATCAAGGACGAACTCGACGCCTTGAATGCAAATCCAGCGGCAAAATACCGTAGGCTTCCAATGTCCGATTTCCCATTCTTCCGTCATTTCCCGACGTTGCTGGAAGACCGCCTGAACCACCGAGATGATCCGCAGTTCTTTTCCGAGAGCTGCGTCGAGCGCGAGGAAGCGGCACGCATCGAAGTTCCAATCGCCCACATTGGCGGTTGGTTCGACCTCTTTACCCGCAATACGGTGCGGCAGTTCGAGCTGGCCAGCGAGATGGCATCGACCGATCAGCTCCTGGTCGTCGGCCCGTGGCAGCACGGAAACTTCGTCAGCGAAAAATTGTCTGGCGTCAAACTTCCTGGCAGCACGGTGGATACCAACCAGATCGTGTTCGATTGGATCGCATCGCGCAATCGAGACAGCAAGCGAGATGAGTCGAGCCCATCGGCGTACATCTACGTTTTGGGTGCCAACAAGTGGCGCGCTGAGCAACAGTGGCCCATCGCTGGAACCAAGGTCACCTCCCACTACCTTCGCGCCGACAACAGGCTCAGCGTAGATCCAGGCCCAGAAGGTGAACGCTCATTCGACTACGATCCGCGCAACCCATACGATGCCAAGTCCGTCGTTGGTGGCCTGCCCGATGTCGGAGCACATCACGACCACCCTGGGGTCCTGGTCTACCAATCGGACGTGCTTACTGTCCCGGTCGAGATTACCGGATGGCCAAGCGTCGAGCTCAAAGCTCGAACCTCCTCCACAGACGTCGACTGGCTGGTTGAGCTGAATGTCGTTTCAGCATATGGAACCTCGCGGCTTTACAGCGAAGGCATCACCCGCGCACGGTACCGGAATGGCCGGGACAAGCCCGAGGCCGTGGTGCCAGGCGAAGAAGTCACCTACACCATCGAGATGCGCCCGACCTCGGTCCAAGTCCAACCCGGAGAAAGGATTGAAATTGCCATCTCGGGCGGCAAGTTCCCCACCTACGAACGCAACCCAGGCAGCTTCATCGACCTGAATACGTGCACCGAAGATGACATGGTCGTCTCGCACAACGACATCTTGTCCGGCGTAACCGGTTCCAAGGTGAATCTGCCCATCGTTTCAGTCGAAGCACAGGGGGAATGGATCAAGAACCCTTGGCCTGGTTCCCTCAAGTGGCGCCTGACCATGGGCTTGACGGCACGGGCGCTGATGTCGGTTTCAGGGCACGCGACGACCTGAGCTGAATACTGGCAACTGCCCCGTGGCGCTGAGCGCGCCACGGGGAATTGTGTTCGTACGCCGGTTATGTGGAGTGATTACACACAGCTGAAAGTCTCAGGATCATTCACCCCGCAGCGGGCGAAGGTCGAGCAACGGCATTGATATCTCGCAATGCCTGCATGAACCATGCGCGATCCGCCTAAATAAGGCCAAAGCGAATGAATCGCTCAACGACTAGAAATCATTGATAACGGAGCCCCAGACGCGGCTAGCTGACAATTCAGGCGACGACTACCTATAAACCTAGCGACGATGCGCCACTCGGGCGACCGTGACGACAAGAACCTCGTCCATCGCTTCATAAAGTACCCGGTAGTCACCAATACGAATCCGCCACGCGTTAGTTTCACCTACTAGTTTCTTACACCCGCTAGGACGAGGATCCCTCTCCAGATGAGCAATACCTAACAAAACGCGACGCCGTATACCAGGGTCTAGCTTCTTCAGTTCTTTAGCAGCCGAAGTGGTAAATTCGACGCGGCAAGAGGTCACGCGTCGAGCTCAGCGCGCAGTTCGCTGAGGCTAATGCGCTCGCCATCATCGACCAGCTTGGCGGCTCGATAATCGGCGACATCCCGGAACATCTCCAGTTGCTCCAAAAGCTCAAAATCTTCAGGTCCAATGAGGACCGCAGCAGGCTTTCCATTCTTCGTAATCTGCACACGCTCATGCCCATAGCTAGCACGGCTAACAGCATCAGCAAGACCATCGCGAAGTGCGCGAATCGTGACAGAGGAGGTGATGGAGTTCATTCTTCTACGATATCATTTGTGTACACAATATACATAATGGACAGTTTCAATTGAAAACTAAAGCATCGGCGGTGCGTGTCAAAATCGTCGTTTACGACACATCAATCAACTTCCCTTGACGATATTTTCGACAGTTGAAAAATCAACAGATTTTCCAAGTCATTTCGTAGTTAAACCCAGTTCCATAAACCGCCTATCCGTAAAGCACTCTTCCCACGAGTATTGATACATCTAGGCTCATTGGATATCTCTTGGGGCTTACCAGGCGCTGATTAGTACCCCCAACGTGTGGCAATTTTTAGTGCTTCTGCTTTTGAATTCACATCCAACTTGCGGTATAGAGAACTAATCTGGGATTTAACAGTATTAGGCGAGACAAAAAGCTCATCTGCGATCTGACCGCGTGAACGGTCCGCACGCAGGCCTGCGAGCACACTGAGTTCACGATCAGTCAAAACAGGCCTGACTTCGACACTGGTGGGTGGCATAAAAATCTTCAATCTGCCCAGCTGATCGGAAGTAAGTTGCAGCAACTCTTCCAATTCCAACATGCTCCCGCTCATCCAAAACGGGGCCAAATCAATCAGCTCACCATCCAATGCATGTCGTTTTGCAATGTCCTCCAGGACGCCTTCCGGCAGCACCCCAATGTAACGTGCTGCTAGCCGCGTATTTCGGATCAGATTATCGTGCCGGGCTCCAGTCACTAAGCTCGGCGTTGCCGCCAGAACAGCAAGAGCCCCGTTGCGGTCCCCCCGATACAGTCGATACAGCGCACGGGTTGCAATGAGTTCAGGTGAAGAAGCGGGTATTGTGGACGCGCCTTGATGGTTCAACGCATTGAAACCACCCTCAACACCCAGAAATGCTGCGGCATGATGCAAGGCTCTACCGGCCATGGGTGAATTGGCTGCATAGGGGCGGGAGAGCACAAGTGCCCCCAGAATCCGGTGCGCTGCCTCTGCTCGATCAGTCGATGCCGCATGGATGGCAAGTAGCAGCGCGTGCACCGCCCAAAACTCATCGTTATCAGGCTCATCTGGCAGTTGACCAAGTACTGAACCCAATTTTCCGATATCCAACTCGGCGAAAGCCACGAATGCTTCGGCAAGTTCTGCAGCTCGACCGACCATTGCCGAACCCCAACGAACCTTGGAATGATGATGGCGGAAGCTTACGAGCCAGCGACGAGCAGCACGGGTGTTGCCTTCCTGAGCATGAACCAGCGACAATTTGGATGCTGCATCCGCGGCAATAAAATGGTTTTCCGTAACCTCGGCCAAGGACCACGCAGATTCGTAAGCGGCTGCCGCCGCAGGGCGTTCGTTGGCGATATCCATCGACATTCCGGCATGTAATTCAGCCATGGCTGCCAACGATGGTCTGACATTGCCAGCAGCTGTTGCCTGCCGGACCGCACGACGTAGACGGCGTGCGGCATCTGCCCCTTCGGAACCGTAGTGGCCGTGGAACCTCAGTATTCCCAACTCAACCAAGCCCGCGAAGATAGCCTCAGATTTCGGTTGCCTATAGAGCTCGATGGTGTGCTCGCGTAGCAATTGGGCAGTCTGATCCGTCAAATAGTCAGGCTCCGTTGTCGGAAAAGGAATAACCATCCGGTCTTTAACGGCCGCGGCAGCGATCTTCATCGCAGGACCATAGATTTGCGATCGTCGAGTAGCCCATCGAGGCAACCGGGTGCCTGCCTCGAATAGGAGACGTGGCTCAGTGGTAAAAAGGTCCACCCACCCATCGACGAGGACGGTGGAAAGAGCCCGCCACGAATGTCTGCCTAGTGCTGAACGTACGGCCTCGCCGGTTCTTCCAGCCGCATGCATGGATTCGATGGCGTGCTCGTGGAGCCACTGTGCACGCTGGGGCTCCCGCCACTCCAAGTCGTCAATAATCACCTGCCGAAGCAATTGGGGCATAGCCCAGTCCCCGGACAGGGAGCGTTGTGCCATGGCCGCGCGGCTAAGGGCCGAGATACTTGGAGGGTTTGGATAACGATCGCCATAGAAAGCTACCATGAGATCTTCAGTAAGTTCAGGAAGGAACGCGCACTCCCTCAATATGCCTTCAGGATCAAGAGCATCAATCCATGGCAAGGCTGCACGACGCAGCGCATTGACTGCAGCATTTTGATTAGAGGAATCCGCCAAGAGACTACGCACACAACCAGGCCAACCACCGGTCAGTTGCCATAATCTTTCTGCATCAGGGAAATCTTCTCCGGTCAACGTGGATATATCTGAAGCGGTTAAGAAAAGATCCTTGAAATCAACAACGTGAGCATTGAAATGGCGCAGCATCTTGGCGGCGGGAAAATCAGCAGGAAGAATGACCGCTATGCGTGTGTTGGGTGCACGCATCTGCTGTTCGGCAATTTTATCGAAGATCTCCTCGGGCGGAATACCCACGTTGATCAGCTCGCCTTGGCCATCGAGCCATCGTAGAGCCACCCGGTGCCGATTCGATTCTTGCGGCGCATAGATCAACAACAAGCGTATCTCCGGATCGAGGCTTGGGGCTATCCGGTCCCATAAAATCTCGGCAACAAGTTCTTCAGCGGGAGGCCTTGACTGCGTTTGGGGGTCCATGCCCAAATTATATCTTTTGACTTGGGATCTTTCGGAAGGAGTTCCGGGTAGTTTTTTGACACAGGGGCACCGCCGGACTTTAGCTCACACGGTCGAGAAATATTGCTAGGAATAGGGCAATGCCCGGATCTCCTAAATGGGAAATCCGGGCATTGCTTTTTGTATTACTTCAAGAGCTGACTAGCTGTGACGTCCGCGAGTGCGTCGAGCCAAAACTAAACCAGCCGCCGTCAAGACCAAACCAAGCGCCAGTAGCCACAAGGCAGTGAAACCGGTGCTAGCCAGTCCATCGTCTTTTGGCTTCTGCGTCTGCTGCGGTTCCTCGGAACCATCCACAGAGTCCGAGCCTGAAGGCTGATCAGACTTCTCAGCAGAGGTTGGATCCTGTGAAGGATCCTTGCTCTTCTCTGGCGACTCGGTTGAATCTTCTGCAGGTTCCTCGGTTGGATCCGTCGGGCTCGGCTCAGTTGGATCCGTCGGGCTCGGCTCAGTTGGATCCGTCGGGCTCGGCTCAGTTGGATCCGTCGGGCTCGGCTCAGTTGGATCCGTCGGAGTCGGTTCAGGATCTTCGTCTAGATAGAAGCCGAAGTCGAGAGTCCCGTCGTGATCCCCATCTTCGGTCAGACCTTCAGACTTAGCTTCCCAAGTCGAAGAGTCCTTATCCCGGTCGGTACCATTTTCCTTGGTTGGCAGGTAGCCATCCAAAGCATCAGCGGATTCCTCCCGATCAATGACCACCGTGTAAGACTCTCCATCCTTCAAGACCGGAAGATCCTTGAAGTTGTAGTAGCCATTCTCGTCAGTGGTTACCGGACCGACTGGGTTCCCGTTGACATCAACAACTTCCTTGCCGTCCGGGCCGATCAGTTTCAGCACGACACCCTCAATTGGGTCTTCGTCCTTATCCTGAATTCCGTCGCGGTTCTTATCGACCCATACATAATCGCCCAAGGAAACCGAAGGTTCCTCAGTCGGCTCAGTCGGCTCCACGATAGGTTCCGTCGGAGTCGTAGGTTCCGTCGGTTCCGTCGGAGTCGTAGGTTCCGTCGGTTCCGTCGGAGTCGTAGGTTCCGTCGGAGTCGTAGGTTCCGTCGGTTCCGTCGGAGTCGTAGGTTCCGTCGGTTCCGTCGGAGTCGTAGGTTCCGTCGGAGTCGTAGGTTCCGTCGGTTCCGTCGGAGTCGTAGGTTCCGTCGGTTCCGTCGGAGTCGTAGGTTCCGTCGGAGTCGTAGGTTCCGTCGGAGTCGTAGGTTCCGTCGGTTCCGTCGGAGTCGTAGGTTCCGTCGGAGTCGTAGGT
>NZ_JBIUWE010000004.1:0-425711 GCF_044743275.1 Glutamicibacter sp. NPDC087661 | reverse complement strand
CCATACACCGTGGCCAGTGTCCGCGAATCCTACGCACAGGTGATCACCTACCTGAACAAGGTCGGGCTATCGGCCCGGGATCCTTTCGAGTGCCCAATGATCTCCGGATACCGAATCCCATAACGGTCTTGCTGCAGGCACAGAACAACGAAATCGGCGTCCCGGGCAGGACTTCGACTTCCCCTCACAGCAAACCGGCGAGATTAAGTGAGCTCCTCATGGTAGTCTAGATATTAGAGCCAATAAGGAAAATTGAAAATTCCTATTGTTCCTCCCTTGGATTTTTAATAAGCGTTTCCTCGGTATCTTTTCCCATGAGAGCGAATCGCGTCACTTGAAATATTCGTCCCCACTTCCGTGGTGGGGCAGTCGGTTTGAAACTGCGTTTCTATAGAACCTCTTCGACCGCTATTACATGCGTCTCCAGTGAATTCTTACTCCAGAACTCAGAATTCGATGTTCTGGCTCTCCAAGCTATTCATGCTTGATTAAGTTTCACGGGATGCAACAAAAATAATGGCTTCAGTGCTGCTACGGTGGCACAAGCTCAAATCGCGACATATCGCGAATTACGATTTAGGAATACACATGGCTACTGGCACTGTAAAGTGGTTCAACTCCGAAAAGGGCTTCGGTTTCATTGAGCCTTCTGATGGATCCGCTGACGTTTTCGCGCATTACAGCGCAATTCAGAGTTTCGGATTCAAGAATCTTGAAGAAGGACAATCGGTCGAATACAAGCTTGAATCCGGTCCAAAGGGACCTCAGGCTGCGGACATCCAGGCACGCTAAGCGCGTTTAGGCCGATCACCCCAAAAGCGGGGCAGGCGGTCGACGGGTTCTAACGGTCGTTGCAACATCCTGAACAATCAGGCGTTGCAACGACCGTACCTTTTTACGCCAAAGATCAGCACCCAGCAACCCGACACGGTCCTGAAGAGCAAGACCAACACCGGGCTAGACGCAACGCTTCGATCATGAGCCGGACTAACGAAAGATTTCAAGCCAAGCGAGACCAACGAGGGTTATATAGCCTACAGTTATATTCCTTCCAAGCACTTGACCGGCTCGTTGATACGCGCCGCTTCAGGCATCTGAAGCTTTTCCGGGACCTGCGCGGTCCAAAACGCTCTGGGTATTGAGTGCAGAATTACTTCGATCCACAGCTTTAAGAGGCGAAACAGGAAAGTGCCCATTCGCTATTCATTCAATTCTTCGACTCTAGTTAACCCGGCAATCTCGTTCTGCTAAATGGATCTCTGCTCCACTGCTTGCGCAGGGACATCCCACTTGAAAACCTGCGAATTGCACCACATTGGGCATGTGTCCACATAAGGCGCCGCTCGGCGGTTGGAAACAAGATGTATTATCAGAAGAACACTCCACGATGAACACCGAGCGCCAAAGGCGAAACCCGGGGGATTCCGCGGCTTTATGCCGCAGAACTTCGTGGGCGGTCACCTTTCGGAGAGCTGCCATCAGCGGAGGATTAAATGAACATGCCTGAACTAAATATGCGCGCCATGCACCGCGTCGAAAAACTTTTGCATTGCCCCGAGGCCAGAACCCATCTCACTGCGTACGGCTGGATGGAGGGCATGCCCGTGGTATTCGCGCAACGCACTGATCCAGTAGATGAAGTAATGGGCTTCGTATCGGTCCATGGCCGGGCTGTACTCATGGTTCTTGACGATGACCAAACCGATGACCTGCAGCTATGGCACATCACGGTACCCAGCCCGCTGTTTCCCAAAGTTCCCCATTTGCCAGCTGGAACCACCATCAGCGAACTCTGCTCCCGGCAGCACACGGAGAAAATGATGCCCTTTCGCGTCGCTTTCTGGTCCCATAGCGCGGCAATCCATGAGATTCCCTGCTTTGTGCGCAACGACTGGCCTGGCCAAGTAGCCACGTCACCCACCGATATCGGCTAGTCCGGCGGGGCAGCCGAGGCGGGCTGCTAGCTCCAGCGCCAGCACCCTGCCTCGCCGGTTTTCCTCGCCGGATCGCCGTGCTTCCACTGCGCTCCAGGCGGGGGCCTAGACCTCGAATTTCAGCCCTGCTTGAGGAACTCAGGCAGCTCGGGAACTATCGTCACCACCACGTCATACGCTTTCCAGTCGGTTCCCTCTAGCACTTTCCGCGCTTCCTCGGATTGGGCCAGCGTCACGGTATCGGATTCCGGAACGATGAACGCTTCCGTGTGCTGGACCTGGCCGAGTTCGCGGACCCTCAATCCCGCAGTGCGAACCCAATCCAGGGCATGGAGCTGTTCCTCCATGGCCGGGATCAGCGGGTGCGGATCCGTGCCGTCGACACCTTTGGAACGGCGATCCAGCAAATCCGAGGTTGCGGACTTCGTGCTGTCCCAGCCGTCCTTGAGAATGCCTGCAGCGATCACCAGCGCCGCGGTGGAATCCAGCCACCACAACCCAACGCCGATTCCGGCGACACCGACGATCGAAGCAGCATTGGTCTGCCAGTCGGCCTTGGCCATCTTGGAGTCGGCGTAGAGCAGCTTATTGTGCAGCGGTTGGGCAATCTTGATTTTCAACCGTCCCAGCACCACGGCCGGTGCCGCGATCAGCGCCATGACCGCCATCATGATCCATCCTTGCCATACCGTATGGCCAAACAGGTTCATGGTTCCGATGGTCGGGTGCTCCAGTTTAACCAGAGCCGATACCGATTCGTACGCGAGCATCGCTCCGACGACGAGCAACGCCACTCCTGCGACCAGATGCCCGGCTCCCATGGACCGGTGGTAGCCGTAGGGGTGCGAGCGCCGACGAGCCCTCCGGGTGAACTGCAGTGATGCCAAAAAGGCCAGCTGCGGCAGGACTGAGAGCATGTCTTCGATCCACGCTGTGCGCATGGCCTGCGAATTTCCCACCACTAGTGCCACAAGGGTAATGGTGAGCGCCGTGTATCCGATGCTGATCCACTCGAGCTTCGCAGCGCGCGCCATGAGTTCGCGTTGCTCGGGAGGCAAGTGCGTTCCGGCAGCGTTTTTCATGGCATCTCCTGCGTCTGGTCCAGGAAGTACTCCAGCTCGGACAGGAATGCGTTTTCGCCCGGAGGCACGAGCAGGACGATTTTCCTTTCCTTGCCCTTGGCGTCAATGGCGGTCGTGTAGGGACGAGTGACTCCAGCCTTTTCCGTCCACGGCGTCTTGGAGGTGATGCCTCCCGCCACCAGATCCAGCTGGCCTGCTTCCAGCTGCTTCACTAGCTGCTCTTCGCCACCAATGGTCCATTGAATTTCGGCACCTGCATGCTGGGCAAAGTCTTCTATGAGCGCTGGTTCGGCGCCCTGGGGTGCTCCATCCCGTATTTCCACGAAATCCGATGCAGGAGATACTCCGGCCCGAAGTGTCCCGGAACGAACCGTGTCCAGGGTTCCTTCGGGGTCCACCGGCACCGCTGGGAAGCAGGCTGTCGCCATGAAGACGCATCCAAGAGCCGCTGCTGCCTTCACTTGCCGGGTGCGGGACGAACTGTGCCGGAACATCATTCCTCCTGAGCTTGATCGGCCGGGTTGGCCTCCAAACTACTCCGAGGACTCGTGCTGCAATGCAACGCCCGGGAAATATCGGCGAACTCTCAGCTCGCACCTGCAACCTGCCGAAGGAGAATTCACCCTGGGCTAGTGGATCCAGCCCGGAGTGCCGCCGGCAGGGATTCCCGTTCAATGACACGAATGCCGGATCGCTGCCCGGCCCGTGCCACAATCCGAAGTGGACAGTAGCGCCGAGCACCAGTTGGCGCGTCCTATGCAAGGAGGCATCGGCGGCAGTGCAAGCCAAAATGGAACAGGTCCAGCAGCGGACCAACGCGGCCTGGATCATCATCGTGGCCTCCGGCGTGGTGGCCGGCCTGCACATCTGGAAGCTCGCCCCCGCGCTGACCGTGATCCAGGACGAATTGGGCTTCTCGCTGATTTTCTCCGGCGTGCTGCTGGGCGTGGTGCAGGTAGCCGGCATGGCCGGGGGCCTAGCCGTTTCCCTGCTGTCGGAAGTCATCTCCCAGCGCCGAACGCTGGTCCTCGGCTTGCTGCTGCTGATGCTGGGCAGCGCGCTGGGCGCCTTGTCCCCCAGCGCTCCGCTGCTGCTGGCCACCCGCGTCCTGGAAGGGGCGGGCGTGATCATGGCTACCGTCATGGGGCCGGGGCTGGTGCGCCTCCATGCCCCCATCCGGAACCTGAACATGGCCGTGGGGTGGTGGGCCGCCTACATGGGCATGGCCACCTTCATCGGGGTCTTCTCCACGGCGCTGGTGCTCCAGCACCTGTCATGGCACCTGTGGTGGGGCATCCTCGCGTTCATCACCCTGCTGCCGATTCCGCTGATCCTCAAGTTCGTGGGTGCGGATGAACCCGCCGGATCGGCGGCCCTGCGTGAGGCCGCCCGGCGCATCGCCATCACCGCCCGGGCATCGCGCGTGTGGATCAGCGGCCTGATTTTCGGCTGCTACACGGTGCAATGGATGGCAGTAGTGGGGTTCCTGCCCACCATCTACGAGGAATTCGGCCTGGATCCGGTGGCCGGTGGTTTGGCTTCCGCCGTGGTGGGCGGGCTGAACGCGGTGGGCGCGATCCTCTGCGGAGGGCTGCTCCAGCGTGGCGCCAATGGGCGCACGCTGCTGCTAGCCGGCTTTGCGCTGATGTCCCTGGCATCGTTTTGCACCTTCGCCTTCGACTACCCGCCTGGGTTGCTGTGGATCCAGATGATCTGCGTTGGCTTCTTCTCGCTGGCCGGAGCGGCCATCCCGACCACCATGACCCGCGTGGTGGTCGATCTGGCTCCGCCCGGCGGTTCGGCCCCTGCCTCGATGGGCTTGACCCAGCAGATCTTCAACATCGGCAACTTCACCGGCCCGATGCTGCTGGCATCCATGGCCACAATCACCGGCGGCTGGAATGCCACCTGGTTGCTGACCACAGGCTTCGCGCTGCTCGGGGCAATGCTGACCTTGCTGCTTTCGCGCAAGAACTCGCCCTTCGAGTCCGCTCGGCGATCCCGGTAGCTGATGCCAGCCCGCGGCGCTTGACCACTGCACAAAAGGCTGCGGGAACTACCCCGTCAGCCAAACTTGCGCACCAAGAGCCCCGGCTATCCGGACCGGTTCCCAAGCAGTCAGGAGGCTCGTATCCAGCCCGGTTCATGGGATGGTCTCTAAACTCCCCCACCAAGGCTCAACCAAGCGACCGGGTTCTTGCCCATGGCAGCATCTTGCGCCGTGGGCCACCCCGGATCCGAGCTATCAATCGACTGATTTCGGCGCGGACTCGTGACGCAGCCTGCCGGGGACGGCGACCATCATCGGACCGGATGTCACCGGATCGGGGTGAATCTCGCAGTGCACGCCAAATGCCTCGCCAAGGCTCTGCGCCGTAATGACATCTTCTGGTGCGCCGGAAGCCAGTATCTTTCCGCCACGCATCATCACCACGGTGTCGGCGTATCGCACTGCCTGATTGATGTCGTGCAGCACCGCGACCACGGTTTTTCCCGCATCGCGTTGCCGGGCGAACAGGTCCAGCAGCTCCACCTGATGGGCGACATCCAGATAGGTTGTCGGCTCATCCAGCAGCAGAATGGGTGCCTGCTGGGCCAAGGTGGTGGCCGCCCAGACCCTCTGGCGCTGGCCGCCGGAAAGCTCGGCCAGCCGGCGGGTGGCCAAGGGAAGGGTTCCGGTCGCGGCCAGTGCAGCGTGGACCGCCGCTTCATCCTGCTCGCTATGCTGGGCCAGCAGCTTCTGATGCGGGAAGCGGCCGCGGGCTACCAGCTGGGCAACGGTGATCCCCGAGGGAGCGATGGCTTGCTGGCTCAACAGCGACACTTCCCGTGCATAGGCCTTGGGCTTGTAGGATGCGATGGGGTTGCCATCCAGCAGCACCCGGCCGGCCATGGGCTTCAGCAACCTGGCCAGCGCGCTGAGCAGCGTGGACTTGCCGCAGCCGTTGGGCCCGATGATCGCGGTGAATTTGCCCGCTTCGAAGGACGCATCGAGGCAATCGATGACTGGCTCACGGCCATATCCCAGCTGCACCCCCTGCACCTCAAGCCGAGGCGCTGGCTTCCGCGCCACCATGCCCGCTCTTACCGCGTCGGCTGCCTGCTGAGCGGGTTCGGTTCCCAATGCGCTCATGCGCGACTCTCCCTTATCAATAGCCAAATCAAATACACTCCGCCAAGGCAGACGGTCACAATGCCGACCGGCAGCTGGATCGGCATGAAAGCTATGCGTGCCACGGTGTCCGCCGACACCAGCAGCAACGCTCCGAAGCATCCAGCCGGAACGAGGTCCAGCTCGGCACGGCCGCTGAGCCGGGCCGAGATCTGCGGGGCCACCAGGGCCACGAAGGCGATCGGCCCAGCCGCCGCGGTGGCCACCGCCACCAGGCCAACTCCTACAACCACCATCGACGCGCGCACCAGCTTGGCATTCACGCCCAGCGAAATGGCCAGCGGATCTCCGCATTCCAGGATCCGGGCATGGCGTTGCAGCAGAACCGCGGCAAGCGCGAAAATGCCAATGCCCAGCAGCGAAGGACCCACTACGGCATTGCCGACCGAGTTCAGCGAACCAGCACCCCATACCGCTGCAGACATGGCTACCTGGCGTTGAGCTGCCAACAGCATGAACGTGTTGGCCGAGGCCAGCATGGCGCCAACGCCAATACCGACCACAATGAGCCGGAACCCTGTGGTCCCGTTGCGGCTGGCGATCATGAAAACCAATGCCGCGGCCGCCAGGCCTCCGGCAATGGAACCCACGGCAATCTGTGCGGCACTCGCGGTGGTGAAAAGCATCAGCGCCAGCGCCGCGGTGTAAGCCCCCGAACTGAAGCCAATCACGTCCGGGCTGCCCAGGGGGTTCCGGGTCAACGATTGGAAGAGTGCACCAGAGATTCCGAGGGCGAATCCGAATGCCAGTGCCAGGACCACCCGGGTCAGCCGCCAGTCGCGGACCACCACTTCATAACGGTGCTCGGAGTTTCCCAGCAGCGCGGGAATCACCTGGTCCATCGGCACACGCACATCCCCGAGGGCCAGGGATATGAGCCCAACCAGCAGCCCGCACAGGGCCAGGGCCGTACCCACCAGCAGCGAGGTGCGATCAAGCCGCCAACTCCAACGGCCACGACCGATCCGCACTTCCCGTCGTCCGGTTGGCACCTGGCACCCTTGCA
The DNA here is from genome assembly GCF_044743275.1 of Glutamicibacter sp. NPDC087661. NCBI lineage: Bacteria > Bacillati > Actinomycetota > Actinomycetes > Micrococcales > Micrococcaceae > Glutamicibacter > Glutamicibacter sp. NPDC087661. The sequence goes on along the minus strand of NZ_JBIUWE010000004.1, from coordinate 418,517 downwards.
CACGCCCACCGGCTGCCTCAGCCGGTGCTGGGATCAGGGGCTTGAGGTTCATAGGGTACTCGCGTTCTTGCGCCGGGCCAAGGCCAAGAGCACAGGTGCACCGGCAAAGGCGGTGATGATTCCCGCCGAGACCTCCGCATTGGGCAGGATCACCCGGCCCAGGATGTCGGAACCAAGCAGCAGCACAGGGGCCAGGACGATGGTGAAAATCAGGATCCAGCCCTGTTGCACGCCAAACAGCCAGCGCACCACGTGCGGAATCATGAGTCCGACGAAACCAATCGGGCCTGCCAGCGCGGTTGCCGCGCCGCAGAGCAATGTCACCGCGGCGATGACCGCGATCCGCACCGGGGCGATGCGCACGCCCAGCGCCTTGGCCGGAGCATCCCCCAGGGCAATCGCATTCAGCGACCCGGCGCAGCACAGCGCGATGGCAAGGCCCACTGCCACGAAGGGGACAATCAGCAGCACTGCTGGAAGCTCGTGGCCGTTGAGATTTCCTGCGGTGTATACCCGCATCATGTCGAAAATCTGCGGACGCAGCAGCACCAGCGCGGTGGTGATCCCCGACAGCACCGCGCCGAAGGCCACACCAGCCAGCACCAAGGTCGACGGGTCGGCGGCGCGTCCTCCCTTGGAGAGGGTTAATCCGTATACCGCCAAGGTTGCGGCGAGCGCACCGCCCAAGGCCCACCAGATGGCACCGAGCACACTCAGCGAACCGAAAGCAAAACTTGCCATCACCAAGGAGAATTGGGCTCCGGCGTTGACGCCCAGGATGCCTGGATCCGCCAGCGGGTTGCGGGTCAGCGCCTGGATCAGGGCCCCGGCTACGCCCAACGCGACCCCGGCCAGAACGCCCAGGACCGTACGTGGAACCCGCAACTGCCGGATGACCTGCGCCTCATCGGTATTGAAGGAGGGATTGGTGATGGTCTGCCAGGCCACGGACAGGTCGATCTGGCGGCTGCCGAAGGCCAGCGAGCACAGCACCGTGAACGCCAACAGGGCAATCAGGACGGCAAGCCATACCAGCTTGGCTCCCGGTGAACCCACCAGCACCCGGTGCCGTTGGTCCGCATCGGTACCGGCCGCGCTGCCCGGTGGTGCTGCGCCGGGTGGGGCCAGCAACAGCCCGGGATCCCGTGTGGTTGCCACCGTGCTCAGAGCCCCAGGCGTGCAAGTTCGGACTCGTATGCGATCAATGCCTCGTCGTGGTCTTCGAAGCTGTCCCAGAGGGCATCAAGGGCCTCCTTTATACCGGCATCCAAGGCATCCCACTGGGCACGCCACTTCTCGGCTTGCTCGACCCAGTAGCCAATCACCTTGTATTGGGTGCTTGGCCACCGCAGTTCCCGGTGCAGCATCTTGCGGATCTCACGCAGCGCAGCGGATTGCCCGGCCACCCAGACGTACGGGCGGGTTTCCGATCCGGCCGCCGCCTCAACCGCCTTGCGTGCCACCTTGGGCAACACGCTGGGGGCCACGCCGTTTCCGGCCACAATCCACTGCACGCCCAGGTTCGGCAAACCCGACAGGTCCAGGCGCGAGGCCTCATCCGGGATCTCCACCACCAGCTCGGTGCACACCTGTTCACCGGTCAGTTCCACCAGCCGTACCGCGGCCGGCAGCCCGGTCAGGTCGCAGATCAGCACCTGCGAGGTTGCTTCCGGCGGGCAATCGTACAGCCCGGTCGGTGAGTTCAAGCCGATCCGGTCTCCTGGTTCGGCGGCCAGTGCCCACGCGGCGGCAATGCCTCCGTCATGGACCACGAAATCGATATCGATCCACCCCTCGCCGCAGTCGCGGATGGTGTAGGTGCGCATTGGCGCGTCCGGCTGCCCCGGAGGCGTGCGCCAGGTTTCCCCATCGGCTACCGGAAGGCACAGCAGGCTGCGGTCCTCGGTATGCGGGAAAAACAGGCGAACATATTCGTCGCCGACCCCCGTGCTGGTGAAGCCCTGCACCGCGAAGCGCAGCCGCTTCAGCGTAGGCGAGAGCAGGCGGGTGGATTGCACGGTTGCTTCAAAAATTTCCATGGTCGAGTCCTGAATCTGGAGGCGTCGGCTGCTTGGAGGGCGAACGCGAGAGGAGTAGTTGAGGTGCGCTCAGGCGCAGGGGATGGCCGTGTCCGTCCGGCCCCGACACTTGGCGGTGCCGGTCCGGAGGTCGGCAATGGCTGAATTATCCGGCGAGGTCGCTGCGGACCTGCTGCAGGAACGCTGTGGCGCCCGACGGCGAACCGTAGGCCATTTCCATGTTGTAGGTGTAGATCCGCTCATTCTTCACAAAGGGCAGATCCTTCCAGTAGGGCGACTTGGCCATGGAGGCGATGGACTTGTCCAGCTCGGCCTTCGCATCCTCGCCAACGCCGGTGGACATCCACACCGCGTCCACGTCCTTGAGCCGGTCCAGTTCCTCCAAGCTCAGCGACAGGCCTTTTTCGCGGCTCAACTCGGTGGTCTCCAGGCCAATGGTGTCAAAGACTCCGCATTCGAGGTAGGCGTAGCAGTCGACGTTGACCTTGCCATCCCAGTACCCCAGGGTGGCGACGGTCAGGTCGCCGTTTCCGGCTTCGTCGATAGCGGCTTTGGCTTCGGCACCCGCCTGCTGGTAGTCCTGCAGCCACCGGTCGTACTGGGCCTGCCGGTCGAGGTCCTTGGCGGTCCGCTCGAAGTGCGACTGCCACGTTTCGCCGTCAAAGGCGTTGGTCGTGTAGGTCGGGGCAATGGCCGCGAGCTTCTCATGCACCTCGGCGTCATACCCTAGGCCGTTGAGGATGAAGTCCGGGGCGGCGCCGAGGACGCGCTCGTAGTTGAATTCCGGGTAGTTGGCGAACGGGGTGACCCCCTCCAAGGCTTCTTGGTCGAAGTAGTCCGGGAAGGTAGTGAAGCCGGAGTCGCCGCGAATCGGCTGTTCAGCGGCCAGCGGCACCTCCAGGATGGTCAGGATATCCACGTCGGTGGTGTAGAAACCCAGGGCTGCGGCGGGTTGCTGCTCCAGCGAAACTTCGTGGCCTTGCGGGTCCACGGTCTTCAGCGGGGTTCCTTCGGCCGCCGGGGACGATGGCGCCTGGGAGGCCTCGGAGGACTGGCCGCAGCCGGTCAGGGCCAAGGCCGTGGCGGCAAGCAGCGCGGCTGGGGCCAACAAAGTGCGAGTGATCTTGCGGGTCATGCGGGTGATCCTTAAACGGTCGGCCGCCGGGTGCGTGGACTGCGAGGTCCCACGGAGCGCACCACAAATCGGCACTGAGCATAGGCTAACCTATGTGAGTTACGAAAATAATTAATAGCATATTATGGGTAGCATGTCCTCATCTATGCTCACCGGGCGCACTCTGCTGCGCGGCATGCTGCGAGCCGAACGCGGCCGCATCATCGGCGCCATCGCCCTCCTTTCCTGCTGGACAGCGGGCGAAGCGCTTGTCCCCGCGCTGGTCGGTGCCACCATCGACCACGCCATCGCCGGGCAGAGCTTGCCGCTGCTGGTGGTGTGGCTCGCCGCCCTCGGCCTGTGCTTCCTCATGCTGTCCTCCGGCTACCGCTTGGGTGCACGGCTGGGCAACTCCGGAATGAACCGCCAGGTGCACCTGATGCGAACCCGGATCGCCGAGCATGTCTTGGACCCCGGCTATCGGCCTGCCACCGCACGGATGCCCGGGGAAATTGCTGCCATCACCTCGGTGGACACCACCGTCACCGCGACGATCATCCGCCAGGCTTCCCTGGGCTTCAGCGCCTTGGCGGGCCTGCTGGTCTGCGCCGGATACCTGCTCTGGGCCAACCTCTGGGTTGGCCTGGCGGTGCTGGCCATCACGCCACTGGGCATGGCCGCCCTGCGCTGGCTGACCCCCAGATTGAGCCGGGCCAGCGACCGGTTGCAGTCCGATATCGCCGCATCCGGCGCGGCGGCCGCCGATCTCATGGCAGGAGTCCAGGTACTGCGTGGCATCGGCGGCCAGGACCAGGCATCCGAGCGCTACCGTGCCGCCAGCCGCAGCGCCGCCACCGCGGGGGTGGCCTCCGCTTCGGCCACCGGACGGATCGAGGGCGCCCAGGTATTGATCTCGGGGCTGGTCCTGCTGTCCGCCGCCAGCCTGGGCGCCTGGCAGGTTGCTGAAGGAGCCATGGGCATCGGCACCTTGCTGGGTGTGCTGGGCGTGGCCCAGTTCTTGTCCACGCCGCTGGGCACCCTGGTCTCAACGGTGGAAGCCGGCACCCGGTCCATCGCCGCGGCGGATCGCGTTGCCGCATTACTGGCCGACGGCGGGCGGCAACCCGGAACCCGGCGTCCGGCAGCCGAGCCGGATGCAGCACTTGCCTTGGATGTGCCCGGGCTTGGCGAACGCCCGCTGGTTTTCGTGCCCGGCAGGTTCACCGTGCTGGTCTGCGCCAACGACAGCATGCGCCACCGGCTGGCCAAGCTGCTCAGCGAAGGCTCGGAAAATCCTGGCACCGCGGCAGTCCGCGAAGGTACAGCGGCGGCGGCCGCGCGGCTGCTGGTTGATGGAATCGACGCCGCGCAGATCGATCCCGCCTACCTGCCGCAGCTGCTGCGCATGGCCCCGCATCAGGCGCACCTCATCGAGGGCAGCGTGAAGGAAAACATTGTGGGCGACGCAGCGCTGCCCGACCCGCAGACCCTGCAGCTGCTGCTGCGCGCCAGCGGCGTCGACGAGCTGCTGGGCACGCTAACCGATGGGCTCGAACACCAGGTCCAGGGCCGTGGACATAACCTTTCCGGCGGCCAGCGTCAACGCATCGCACTGGCCCGCGCATTATCCGGCGGACCGTTGGCGCGCGTGCTGCACGATCCAACCAGCGCAGTGGATTCGGTCACCGAGGCGAACATCGCCCAGGGCCTGGTCCAGCTGCGCGCGCATGCCGCCAGCAACGGAGCCGGGGCAGGCACCTTGCTGGTGCTGAGCACATCCCCCACCCTGCTGCATGCCGCAGATGAGGTGCTTTTCCTCGCGGCCGATGGAAGCATCACGCGTTCCACCCACCGCGCACTTGCAGAAAATACGACCTATGAAAAGGTGGTCGGCCGATGAGCGCTGTTCACGACCGGGCAGAACCCTCCGCTCCCGCCCTGCCGACCGCCAGCGCCGCTGCGGCCTGGCGGGCACTGCGGCGAACGCTTCGCCCGCACCGCCTGCTGATCACCTGGGCATCCGTGATCACCCTGGCTGCCTCCGCAACGGCCATGGTCCCGCCGTTTGCCATTGGCATCCTGGTGGATGCGCTGGGCACCGGCGCACCGGCCTCCGCCCTGGTGTGGTGCCTGGCCTCCATTGCCGCCTCCTTGCTCGGCGGCGCGCTGCTGACCTGGTACGCCCGGGTGCTGTACGCGCGCATTGCTGAGCCGACGGTGGCCACGCTGCGCGAGGACGCGGTAGAGCACGCGCTCCACCTGGAGTCGGGAATCCTGGAGCGCGCCGGTGATGGCGAGCTTGTCTCGCGTGTCTCGGATGACTCGCGCCTGATCTCCCAGGCAGTAGCCTGGCTGCTGCCCGCGTTGTTGTCCGCCGGCACGCTGCTGGTGCTGTCGGTTCCAGGGCTGTTCACCCTGCACTGGGTGCTGGGGCTCACCGGGCTGATCGCTGTCCCGATGTACCTGCTCTCGCTGCGCTGGTACCTGCCACGCAGCGCACCGCTCTACCGCGAAGAACGCGAGATCCTCGCTCGACGCACCAATACCTTCTTGAACGCATTCCATGGCCGGGCTATGCTGCATTCCCAAGGCTGGGCGCAAACGCAAATCGATGCCCTTGAACACGCAAGCGACGATTCACGCCACGTCGCGGACCGGGTTTTCCGCATGCTGACCCGCTACTTCGCACGCAACAACCGGGCCGAATTCATCACCATGGCCGCGCTGCTGACCTCGGGGTTCTTCCTGGTCCAGGCCAATGCAGCGACGGTTGGCGCTGTCACCACCGCGGCCCTGCTCTACCATCGGCTGTTCGACCCGATCTCCGAGGTGGTCACCTTGTTCGACATGCTCCAGGAAGCAGGGATCGCGTTGCGCCGGGTGACCGGAGTGTTGCTGGCCGCTCGGCGCACCCCGCTGGCCAGATCCGCGGTTCCCTCAGCTTCTTCCCCTGCCGAGGGACTGACTCTAAGTGGTGTCAGCCACCGTTTTGAGACCGGCCCGCAGGTCCTGGGCAATCTCGACCTGCATCTGCGCGATGGCCAGTGCGTCGCCTTGGTCGGTTCGACCGGCGCCGGGAAATCCACAGCAGCCAAGATCTTGTCCGGCGTCATCGAGCCGAGCTCAGGCACCGCCGCGTTGGATGGAACCGCGCTGGCCGCCCTGGACACCGCGACCCTGCGCCGCAACATCGCATTAATTTCGCAGGAGACCCATGTCTTTGCGGGAACTGTCCGGGAGAACTTGCTGCTGGGATCCACGGCGCCGTGCACCGATGCCCGGATTCAGCAGGCGTTGGAAACCTGTCACGCTGGCTGGATTAATGCACTGCCCGAAGGCCTTGATACCCTGCTCGGCTCCGATGGGCATCAATTGACGGCCCACGAACAACAGCACCTGGCGTTGGTCCGCATTGAGCTGCTCAACCCGCGCATCATTGTGATGGATGAGGCCACGGCCGAGTCCGGTTCCAGCAACTCGCGGACCCTGGACATGGCCGCCGCCGCGCTGGCTGCCGGGCGCACCGCCTTGGTGATTGCCCACCGTCTCTCCCAAGCGCGTTTGGCCCACCGGATCATTGTGATGGAGCACGGTCAGATTATCGAGGATGGCAGCCATGAGGAATTGCTGGCAGCCGGTGGGCGCTATGCCCAGCTCTGGGCCGCGTGGGAAGGATAGTTCACGTTCTCCTGGCAGCCATGTTCAGTCCGACGTCGAATAGCTGCTGGCTACGGGCTTCGCACCGCTCGGGGCGGCGCTGGTGCTCTCGCGCAGGATTCCCCCTGTGCCAAGGCGCCGTGATGCCCTGGACGAGCAGAGCTGGAGGCCCGAGATGTCCCATCCTGCCTCCAGCCCCTGCCCGGTGCTTTATTGTCCGGCTTGCGCGGCTAGCTTGCGCTGCGGTGCTCGTCCCTGATCTGGCCGACCAGCTCTGCGAGCATGTCTTCCAAGGTCACCATGCCGGTGACCTTGCCCGATTCGCCATCACGCACCAGGGCCAAATGGGCTCCGGAGAGCTGCATTTCCTGCAGCGCGGTGCGCACGCTCTGCTGCTGCCCGAAGGACGGCAACTCGCGGATGCCGCTGGGCTGCAGCGGCCGCGTCCGGGCTTGCGCGTCGGCGCCCAGCACGTCCTTGACGTGGACATAGCCCACCGGGGTGCCGCCGGCGTCCACCAGCGGGAAGCGCGAGAAGCCATGCGCGGCCGCCGCCTCGATCTGCTCTATCGTGGCATCCACCGGCAAGGTCTGCACCTTCTCGAAGCTGATCGCCACGGACTCGATGCTCCGGGCATCGAAGTGCAAGGCGCCCAGCAGCAGCTGCTCGTCATGCGCATCGAGCAGGCCTCCCTCCCGGGATTCGGCCACCATGGAAGAGACCTCGTCGCGGGTAAAGGTGCTGGCCACTTCGTTCTTCGGAACGACGCCGAAGATCCGCAGCACCAGGTTGCCCATGGCATTCATCAGCCACAGCACCGGGCGCAGCACCTTGACCAGGATGACCATGCTCGGGCCCAGGATCAGCGCCATGCGCTCGGGTCCGGCCAACGCCATGTTCTTGGGCACCATCTCGGCAAGCACCACGTGCAGGTAGGTCACCGCGATCAGCGCAATCGCGTAGGACAGCGCGTCGATCATGCCTGCCGGAACGCCGATGGCTTCGAAGGGCCCGGCCACCGCGTACTTCACCAGCGGCTTGGTGACATAGCCCAGCGCCAGCGAGCAGACGGTGATGCCCAGCTGGGCACCGGCCATGACCAGCGAAACGTTCTCGATGGCCCACAGCGTCATCTTGGCGCTGCGGCTGCCTTCCATGGCCTTGGGCTCGATGATGCTCCGGCGTGCGGAGATCAGCGCGAATTCGGCGCCGACAAAGTAGAAGTTCGCTGCCAGCAGCGCAACCGTCACCAGAATTCCCATAAGGTCGCTCATCGCGCGTCCTCCCCTTCTGCCTGCTCGGACACCGTCACATCGACACTGGCGATCCGCTGCCCATCGGTGGCGTGGATGGTGAATTCAAGTTCCTTATGCGGTCCACCGGGCTCGCCCGGGACCACGAGGCGCACGACATCGCCCACCTCGCCGAACTTGCCCAGCTGCACGGTCAGCAGTCCTGCCAAGGTCTCGTAGTCCGAGTCCTCGGGGATCTGGCAGCCCAGCAGCTCATTGGCCTCATCCGGCCGCAGTGCCGCATCCAGCCGCCAGGAGTTCCCGGAGAGCACCTGGATGGTGGAATCCTCCGGGTCGTGCTCGTCGCGCACTTCGCCGACGATTTCCTCCACGAGGTCTTCCAGCGTGAGCATCCCGGCGACGTCGCCGGTCTCGTCGATCAGTACCGCCAGTTGCAGCCCGCCGTTGCGCATCTGGTCCATCAGCTCATCGAGCTCGATGGTATCCGGGACCAGGAAGGCCTCTTCGGCGCTGTCCCCGGCCGCGGACTGCTGCCGCTGCGCGTAGGGGATGGCGAGCAAGGCGCGGATGTGCACCATGCCCAGCACGCGGTGCCCGCCCTCGTCCACCAGCGGGAAGCGGGAATGCCCGGTCCGCGCGGCAAGCTCCAGCACTTCGTGCACCGTCTCCTGGGCGGTCACGGTGATCATCCGCGATCGGGCGGTCATCACATCATGGGCCCGGCGGTTGCCGAAGGCCACGGTCCGGCGCAGCATTTCGGCAGTTTCCGAGGGAAGCAGTCCCTCGCGGGCCGAGTGCCCCACCAAGGCCACCAGTTCCTCGGCCGAACGGGTCGAGGCCAGCTCTTCTTGCGGCTCGATGCCGAAGCGGCGGACAATCCAGTTGGCGTTGCCGTTGAAGAATGAAAGGAAGGGCTTGGTCACGACGCTGAAGCCGCGCTGGAACCCCACCACGGCCTTGGCTGTTTCGAAAGGCTTGGCAATGGCCAGGTTCTTGGGAACCAATTCGCCGAAGACCATGGTCAAGATGGTGGCCAGGATCAGCGCAATGGCAATGGAGACCGAGCGGGCCAGGGTTTCGTCGAGGCCGAAGTCCTGCAGCGGCCCGACGACCAGGGCCGCGATGGCCGGCTCGGCGAGGAAGCCGATGCCGAGGTTGGTCAGCGTGATGCCCAGCTGGGCGCCCGAAAGCTGGGTGGACAATGTTTCCATGCCCTTGAGAACACCGGAGGCACGGCGGTCGCCGTTCGCGGCGGCCTGCTTGACCTGATTCCGGTTAACCGTGATCAGCGCGAATTCAGCGGCAACGAATAATCCGCAACCGAGAATGAGGAGAAGCGCTATGAGTAGCGAGATCCATTCCAATTACATGCACCCCCTGACCTGCGGAGCCTGGCCGGCATGCCTTCCGGGCAGAGGGTTGGAACTATGAGATCTACTGTCGCCTGAAGCGTCCATCATTCCCTTCCGACCGGAGTATCTTCCTCCGGCCTGCTATGTTCCATCAATTATCCGGCATGCTGCGCGCCAAATTGGTTGAACCGTACAATTGTTTGCCCAATCCCCTGCTCTTGCATAGAGATTTCACAAGATTACCGGCAGCCGAGCTGATCGGCTATGCCGGAGATTCAACAAACCTGTATCTTCGGTTCAGATCCATTGGCTTCTTTTAAGTCCGCGAAATACGCTGGTCCGGCGCATGGCGCCCAAGAAGGAGAAGCTCTATTTCCGGGCGCTACCGTCTTCGGCGGTTCCTGACGGGCGTGGCTCACTGGCGTATTGCTCTTAGCTTCTTCCAACGACCTGGACACGCAGTTCAACTAGGCCGAAGACCCGCAGAATTTCGTCATCGTCAGGCACGGCTCCCAAGAATGCGGACGTCGAAGGGCTGACTACCGCTTGCTTGAAGATGCGCAAATGCCTGGGCGGTGGGCACTGAGCCGGCCGCTTGCCGGCTCACCCAACAGCGAAGAGGTTCGCCGCGGAGCTACAGTGCTCCATGGCGAACCTCGTCAATGCCCATGCGTCAGGAGAAGTTGATGCCGCCATCGATCAAGACGGTCTGGCCAGTCATGTGGTCCGAGTCCGGGCCTGCCAAATAACTCACCAGCTTGGCGACGTCCTCCGGCTCGGAAACACGGCCAGCCAGAATGTTGTCCACCTGCGCCTGCAGGGCACTGCCCCTCGGGGTTCCTTCACGCGCCGTGAGCCGCTCGTCAATCAAATCCCACATCGCGGTTCCCACCACGCCCGGCGCATAGGAATTGACGGTGATGTTGTGTTTGGCGAACTCCATGGCGGCCGCTTGGGTCAGTCCTCGCACCGCCCATTTGGTGGCCGAATACGAGGCGAGGATGGGAAACGGACGGAAAGCAACGATGGATGCCGCGCCAATGATTTTCCCGCCGCTGCCCTGCTCAATGAAGCGCTTGGCCGCCAGCTGGTAGGAATAGAAGACGCCTTTGATGTTCACGTCGAGCATGCGGTCCAACGCCTCGGGTTTCACGTCCAGGATCTCCTCAACCTGCGCAATGCCGGCGTTGGCCACGAACACCGTCAGGTCGCCCAAGGCTTCGGTACCCTCCTTGATCATCCGTTCCACGTCTTCGGGGTTCGACACGTCTCCGGCTACCCCGACCGCACGGCGCCCGCGCTGCTGGACGGCGGCGATGACCTCATCCACGTTCTCCTGGGCTCCTGGGACATCGGCAACGATGATGTCCTGCCCATCATCAGCCAGGCGCTCGGCGATGGCCCTTCCAATCCCTCGTCCTGCTCCGGTGATGAGTGCGACCCCTGCGGTGGATCCTGCCATGGTGATTCCTCCTGTTAGATGCTGCTCGGACTTTGAAGCGGCCCCTTGGCCCGTCGAGTCTGCCCAGCTTGGGGCCCGCGCTCGCTCCGGGGATAGCTTCGTTCTCGCAGAGCGATAATGCCCGCAACGTGGCGCCGAGCGAGTTGCCGGGCCATTCTCACCAGCCGATAACGACGCTGGCAGCACTGTGACGTGCACTACATAATCCAAGTAAGGCTTCACTGCCGGTTTCCCTGCAGAATCAGCGCAGGAACTGACCTAACCGTCTAATAATCGAGGTGACAACAATGGTGTTCCCAGCAAAATATTCATCTCTCAACGCCCTGGAGCTCTCGGATGAGGCTCGGCGGATCTTGACCCGGATCATTCGGGTTTCGTTTCCGCACCCGCAGTTCCCGGATGGGCCCTACGAGCGCATGACAGAGAAAATCATCGAGGCTTCAGCCGAATCCAGCTGGTTCCGCATGGCTTTGGCCCAGGGCTTGATGACCCTGGATACGCTCAGCGAAGAGCATTTCCTGGATCTTCCCGATGACCGTGCACTGGCGGTGCTCAAGCGCATCGTGGATCTGGAGTTCTTCGCCTTCATCCGCCGCACCGTAGTCCTCAATTTCTACGATGACCCCGAAGTGCATCAGGCCCTGGGCTACGAAGGCGAATCCTTCTCCAAGGGCGGCTACGTGAACCGCGGTTTCAATGATCTGAATTGGTTGCCCGAACCGCGCATCGAGGAAAGCGGAGAGCCCGTACAAGACCAGGGCCCGCTTCCCTACGCCGTGAAAGCCTACGCACCGGAAACCAGCAGCAAACCCGTGGACAACGTCCTGGGTGATTCAGGAATCCTCGAGGAAGGGACAACCCGATGAGCACCGAAGAGCAATCGGCAGTGCACGACCATGACGACGACTCGGTAGTTGTCGTCATCGGCTCCGGCGCCGGCGGCGGAACTTTGGCCCATGAGCTGGTTTCCAAGGGCGTCAAGGTGGTCATGCTGGAGGCCGGCCCGTATCTGAAGAATGAGGACTACCACCAGGACGAATGGGCCGCCTTCAACCAGATGGCTTGGCTGGATCCGCGGACCACCTCGGGGTCATGGCGCGTGGCCCGCGACTTCCCCAATCTGCCGGCCTGGATCGTCAAGGCGGTCGGAGGCACCACCACCCACTGGTCCGGGGCCACCCCGCGATTCAAGGCACATGAGTTCAAGGCGCGCAGCACCTACGGCCGGGTCGACGGGGCCAACCTGCTGGACTGGCCCATCACCCTGGACGATTTGGCACCGTACTACGACCGTGCCGAGCAGAAGATGGGCAGCACCCACCGCCACGGGCGTCCCGCGCTGCCGGCCAACAACAACTACAAGGTTTTTGCCAATGGAGCCCAGCGCCTGGGCTACCGCCAGTATGCCACAGGGCCCTACGCAACCAATGCCGAACCCTACGACGGCCGCCCAGCATCCATCCAGGATGGGTTCAACTTCCAGGGCGACAAGAACAAATCCAAATGGTCCACAATGGTCTCGGAAATCCCGAAGTCGCTGCGCACCGGCCTGCTGGATTTGCGTCCCGAATCGCATGCTGTTCAAGTTACCCATACTGCTGCCGGCAAGGTGGACGGAGTCATCTACATAGATTCCGAAGGGAACCCGCAGCGCCAAAAAGCCCGCATCGTGGCGGTGGCCGGCAACGCCATTGAAACCCCTCGCTTGCTGATGCTGTCAGCTTCGCCGCTGTTCCCCGATGGATTGGCGAACTCCTCGGGCCAGCTGGGCCGCAACTACATGCGCCACACCACCGGCAGCGTCTATGCCAAGTTCGACCAGCCGGTGAACATGCACCGGGGCGAGACGATGGCCGGGCTGATTGCCGACGAATCCCGCCATGATCCGGATCGCGGATTCTGCGGTGGCTATTACATGGAAACCATCGCCTTGGGGCCGGCGTTCCTCGCCAGCTTCGTGGAGCCCGGCGGCTGGGGACCGGAATTCACTACGCTGCTGGACGACTACTTGAACACTGCGGGCATGTGGATTACCGGTGAGGATATGCCGCAGGAAAGCAATCGAATCACGCTGAACAACACGGTGAGCGACCGCTTGGGCCTGCCGGTGCCGAATGTCCATTTTGACGACCACTCCAATGACCTCGCCATGCGAACGCACGGCTACCAGCAGGGTTCGCTGCTCTTCGAGGCAGTGGGCGCGCGGTCCACGCACCACACTCCCCCGTACCCGTCGACGCATAATCTCGGTACGGCGCGAATGAGCCAGCGTCCTGAAGACGGGGTGGTCAACGCTTTCGGCCAGGCCCATGATGTTGCGAATCTGTTCATCTCCGATGGCTCGCAATTCACCACTGGAGCCGCGGCCAATCCGACCTTGACCATCGTGGCGCTGGCCATCCGCCAGGCCGAGTACATCGTCGAGCAAATGGCCCAGGCCAAGTTGTAGGCTGTCCGGGCACCTCGTTAGTCGGCGCAAGCTGCGCCTAGCATCGAGGTGCCCCGCAGCGCGCGGCTCACCCGCGAAGCCACATCGCGCAGCAGGACGGAGACGTCTCGGTGGCGGGTCTGGAATTCGGCCGGGTCCATGGAAACTGCCACCGATCCGATGACTTGCCCGGCGCCCGTGGTTACCGGGGCGGCCATGCAGGAGGCGCCTCGGATGAATTCTTCGCGTTCGATGGCAATGCCGGTCTCGCGTACGGCGTCCAGTTCTGCGGCAAAGACCTGCGGATCGCAGATGGTCGCGGAGGTCATCCCGGGCATGCCGTGCTTGTCCAGGTAGGCGTGGCAGCGTTCGGCATCCATGGCCGCCAACAGCACTTTGCCGAAGGCGGTCGCATGGGCACCATTGTTGAACCCGAAGCCCATGGGGGTGATGCGCGGGCGCAGTGGCGACTCAACGACGTGGGCCACCACGATATCTTCTCCGCGGTGCACTGCGTAGTAGGCGGCGGCATCGGCCCGCACATGCAATTCGCGGATCAAGCGCGCCACCGAAGGCGGGGTGCCTACCTGCCGGCGCAGCGAGTTATCCAGGGCGTGAAGCTTGTAGCCCAGGGCATAGAGCCCTTCATCGCGCAGGTGGACCAGGTGGCCCGACAGGGTCAAGGTCTTGAGCAGGCGATAAACGGTAGGCAAGGGCATCTGCAGTTCTGCAGCGATCTCCTTGGCAGCCATACCCCGGTTATGCGCGGCCACCACGTCCAGCAAGGCGAATGCTTTTTGAACTGAAGCAAGGCCAGCTAGTGAATCGTTATATCCCATAACCCCATCTTGTCGAGGTGAGCTGGGAACTTCAATATGAGTCGCAGCTGCCGCTGGCCTTGCCCCAGCAATTTCAGGGTTCATCGCAAAAGTTGCTAGCTGATTTCCAATTCGCCCATGCGGTCCCAGGTATCGCCTTCGATCTGCCGGCTGACAATGCGCGGAGTTTCAACCAGGGCCGGCGCCATGTCGATCATGGCCTGCTTGAAGTGGTCGCTGCCCACGTGGTCTCCAGCTGCGTCGTCCTGGAAGGCTTCAACCAGAACGAATTCGTTGGGGTCTTCAAGGCTGCGCGACCAATCAAACCAAAGGTTGCCTGGTTCCGCACGGGTTGACTCGGTGAAACTGCGCACCAGATCCGGCCAGCGGTCTGAGCAATCCGGCTTGACTTTGAATTTAACGACAATAAAGTACACGATGACGTCCTTTCGGTAAGCAGCACATCCCTGCAGAAACAGGGACTACTGCCAGTTTCCCCGGTGCCACGCGGCTGGGCCTATACGCATTATCGACAGGCGAGAATGCGGCAATCCCAAGAGGACAACAGTGTCCTGCAGCAGCCATCCTGTCCGAGACTCCAGGCGCGATAGTGGCAGTGAAATCCAAATCAGAGCAGCCTCAGCAGCGAGTGGTTGCCGGCCAGATCCTCATCGCCCATCACGGCATCCTTCGGCGGTCCCGCTTCAATCTTGTATTCGACTGATTGGCCTTCTTCGACGCTCATGAATCCGAAGCTCTGAATTGCACTGCAATGCGCGAAGGCATCGGCAAATCCGCCAGAAGGCTGGATGAATCCGAAATTGCACGCATGATCAGCCTGCATTTCATGATCTCTCTCCTTATGATCGGGGCCAGCTTTCTGTCCCCATAGAAGTCGCCGCACGGCAAAGCCCTGCGCGGCTGAACGTCCCAGAATTCCAGCAACTTCTGCAGGCACTTTCTGACCGGCCGTAAGCATGGGTACACGGCATAGGGCGCTCTTGCCGATAGGGTGGGCCATAACCGGAACAATGGCAGAATCCACCCGAGATCCAAGAGGAAATGGCACCATGAAGAATCCGATTCCCGATTACCTCCACGAAGTGCTCGATGCGCTGCGCGACGACACCTCCGGGCAGCGCGCCGGCTACATTCCCGAACTGGCCGACGCCAATCCGGATTTCTTCGCCCTGGCCGTGACCACCGCTATGGGCAGCACCTACAGCGCCGGGGATGCCGGGATCGAGTTCACCATCCAGTCCATCTCCAAGCCCTTCGCCTACGCGGCGGCCATCATGGACCGCGGGCTGGAGCATGTGCTGGAACATATCGGGGTGGAGCCTTCGGGCGAGGCCTTCAACGAGCTGTCGCTGGAGGATGGCACCAATCGGCCGAAGAACCCGATGATCAATGCCGGGGCGATCGCCGCCCACGGCCTGATGGTCGGCGCCGACGCCACCGGCGAGCAGCGCGTTGACCGGGCACTGGATTTGTTCTCCGCACTGGCCGGGCGCCGGCTGCGCATCGACGAAGCGGTCTTCAACTCGGAGCTGGGCACCGCGGACCACAACCTGTCCATGGCCCACATGCTGCGCAAGCACGGGATCATCGGCGATGACCCGCATGAGGTGGTCACCGGCTACACCCGCCAGTGCTCCATCCTGGTCACCGTGGCGGATCTGTCGGCGATGGCCGCCACCTTGGCCAATGGCGGGGTGCAGCCGTGCACGCACGAGCGGATCATGGACGAGGCCACGGCCCGCCAGGTGATGTCGGTGATGGCGGTGGCCGGAATGTACGACGGGGCCGGCGACTGGCTGACCCGCGTCGGGATCCCCGCCAAGAGCGGGGTGGCCGGCGGGCTGGTGGGCGTGCTGCCGGACCAGGTGGGCATCGGCGCGTTCTCGCCGCGGCTGGATTCGCACGGCAACAGCCAGCGGGCGCGGCGGGCCTTCGAGCGGCTGTCCACGGACATGGGCATGCACCTGCTGGCCCCGAGCCATGGCCGGCTCGATGTCATCGACGTGCAGCGCGGCGGCACGCGCGAGACCTTCTCGCTGCAGGGCAACGTGCAGTTCACCGCTGCTGCCGAACTGCTCGATATCATGTCCGAGTCGCGTTTCGACGGAGACGTGCATGTGGATATTTCCCGGGTCTTCTCCTTCACCGATGTGGCCCGGCGAATGACCTTGGAAGGGCTGCGCCGGCTGCGCAATGAAGGGCGTCGGGTGTTCTTGCATGATCCGTTGCAGTCGCTGGCAAATCCGGATTTGGGCGATGGCACCTATCCGGAGACGCCCTGAGCGCCGGAATCTAGCGGAAGATGTCCAGGTACGCCAGCGCGGAACCCACCCGGTACTCCGCGGCGGGGTTGTTGGCCACCAGGTAGCGGTCCCGGATGGCCAGTTCCACGTTGTCGGTGACGATGCCGTCCACGCCGAGGCCCAGCAGCTCGCGGATGGTGGACTCGTCATTAACGGTCCAGGCATACACCTCCCGGTCCAGCGCGTGGGCCTGCTCCAGGAATTCGCGGGTGAAGGAGGCCTGCTCCAGGGTGTAGAAATCGGCGTTCGCCTTCGGCAGCCCGCCCACGCTCATGGCCACGGTCAGCCCGACCCGCAGCTCGGGGCGCTGCGCCTTGATTTCCTTGACTGCCCGGGGGCTGAGCGAATGGTAGATGTTCTGCGTGGTGGTCCCGGTAGCGTCCAGCTGCGCCAGGAAGCGCTCCAGGTAGCCCTTGGATTCGTGGCCGGTGACCTTCAGCTCCACGAGCACCGGGATGCCCAGCTCATCGGCGTGCTCCAGGTACTCCTGCATGGTGGGGATGCGGTCGGCGAAGCCGCCTTCGCGCACGGTGACCTTCCGGACTTCGGCCAGGGTCATCTCGTGGATGTTCCGGTTCACCCCGGCGACCACCAGCAGGTTGGTATCGTGGCTGGCTACGAAATGCCCGTCCGCGGTTTCCTGGAAATCGGCCTCGACGATGTCGGCCTGATGCGTTGCCGCGGCTTCCAGGGCTCCCAAGGTGTTTTCCACCCCGCCCGCCGAGTAGCCGCGGTGGGCCAGGATCTGCGCGTCCCCGGCTCCCGTTGCGGTCTGCCCCAAGGCAGGGGATGCGGCAAAGCTCGCTGAAAGCACCAAGGCCGCGGCCGCGGTCCCGGCGGTGGCCTTCAGTGCGCGCGACTGCGCGCTGCGATGCCGCTGCGAGCGCTCCTGCAGGGTGACGGGCAGTGCCAGGTGCTCGCGGCTCAGGGCCACCACAATCTGAATCGCCACCACGGTCGCGGCTCCGATCAGCAGGAAACCGAGCGTGTGTCCCACGCCGATGCACAGGGTCGCCACCAGCGCGGAGTTCTGCACGCCGAGCAGGCTGGCGGCCAGATCCGAGGTCCATACCAGCGCCTCGACCAGCAGCGAGGCGCACAGGGCGCAGACTCCCAGCGGGATCCCGATCAGCAGCAGGTAGCGCAGGCTGTTGCGGTGCGTGGCCTTCAGGCTGGTGCCCAAGGCAGCCAGCGGCCGCTTCGGCCCGACAGCCAGCAGCGGCAAGGTGAGCACCAGGCGGAGGTTGGCGTAGATGATCGCCCCGATCATCAGCAGGTAGATCCCCGTGCTCAGCGGCGCCTTGAGGTACTCGCGGGTCACGAAGGGCGGGATCCCCACACCCTGGATCAGCACCGAAGACAGGCCCAAGCCGCCCAGCGGCAGGGCGAGGAAAAAGTACACCATCATCAGCGGCGAGGGGTAGGACAGCATCCGGCCAAGGCAGTCGGCGGTCTCGCGGCACTCGGCCCGCAGGTTGGGAGGCTTCCCGGATTGCTGGCGGTTGACCATCACGATCAGTGCTACGAACTGCACGCTCACCGCGCCCAGTGCCAGCACCGCGATGGCCAGCAGGAGCAGCACCGAGACCGGATGGGCCAGCAGCACGGTGTAGGTCCGGTCGGTGACGTTGTTCAGCTTGCTGATTTCCAGCGCCAAGCCGAAGAGGTACTTGATCGCAGGGATGACCAGCAAGCCATTAGCTGCCTGCAAGGTGGTGATCACCGCCAGGTAGCGGAAAACGCGCACGTGCCCAAGCTTCAGCACGCGCAGCAGGAAACCGAGGATCTGCCTCAGGGCAGGCAGGCCGCGGCCCGAGGGCAGCGCAGCGGCAGGAAAGTTCTGCCTGTCCTTGCGCGATGAAATCCTTGGGTCCACTGCTTTGCTTTGCCTTCCCGCCCGCCGGGTACACCTCGGCGGCTCCTTGCAATTCTATCGCCGCCACGTGCCGTTCGCTGTGCGCCTGCTGGATGGCAGCTGCGGGTAGCTTGCTGGACAAGGGGCGAGTGTCACCGCCAACGGGCAAGACCCAATACGAACTAGTCGAGAAGAACCCATGGATATTTCAAGTTGGATCGTTTTGGGACTGATCGCCGGTGCTATTGCCAAGGCCATCAAACCCGGAGAGCAGGGCGGCGGATGGCTCGCTACTTTGCTGCTGGGCATCGTCGGCGCAATCGTAGGTGGCCGGATCGGCTCAGCAGTCTTCGGCGAAGGCGTGGACCAGTTCTGGTCCCTGTCCAGCTGGCTCCTGGCCATCGGCGGGTCGCTGATCGTATTGGGGATTTGGGGATTGTTCACGCGCAAGCGTGCCTAACTGCACCTGAAAAGCAACGGTCCACCACGGAATAGTGGTGGACCGTTGCCGTATGAGGAAGTGCCTCTCGCATGCCTGCGCCGGATGCTCACTGGCGAGAATCGGATTCAAAGTCCCGATCCCGAGCCGAATCAACCTCGGGGCCAGTGTCCGCTTCCTTGGTGGAAGACTCGCTCTGTTCGAGCTCGTCAGTACTGTGCTCGTGAATCGTCTCGCGTAGACCCTCGACTTCCTGGGCCCGTCCTTCCCAGTAGGCCG
Source organism: Glutamicibacter sp. NPDC087661 (assembly GCF_044743275.1). NCBI lineage: Bacteria > Bacillati > Actinomycetota > Actinomycetes > Micrococcales > Micrococcaceae > Glutamicibacter > Glutamicibacter sp. NPDC087661. The sequence continues at coordinate 399,497 of NZ_JBIUWE010000004.1, read as the reverse complement.
GCTCTAAGCCGAAGCCATTAGTCGCTTCTTCGGCCATCTTCTTGAAACCATCTCGATGGTCCTCCAGAGCGTTATTCAGATCCTCGAACTCAGCATGACTGACACTTACATCAACGTGCTTTCGTGGCATTTGCATCATCCTAACTTGTTAGAAAGGCTAAATACTTTCTGGTTTCGTCTAACTTACGCGTCCAAGTTGCCTGCGACAGCTACCACAAGGTTTTCCTCAGAAACCTGTCTTCAGAAACACAGGAACTAGGCCCCTCGCGCGTCAGACGATCACTCAACTAGAGCACGTGGAGAATCAAAATCACTGAAGGAAACTAAACGGGCTACTATCCCTTGGTCGGTCTGCTAACTAAGGTATCGGTCAGATCTTCCAGCGTGGATAAAGCGGTGCTATGCGCTCTGCACCTACCGGGAAGACGCGGTGCTCTCCGCCATCTGAGATTTCCCCCTGGAAGGCTGGCTTGGCTCGTCCTCGATCTCGACGCTGCGGATCATGGCCTTCAGGAACTTGGCAACCGCAACCCTCTCGGCCTCGGAGAGCGTGCATACGGCATCCATCATCTGCTCATGCATCCGATGCAGCGTTCCTCGAACGTCCGTATCACTGTAGTCAGTGGGCACAATTCCCACAGACCGCCGATCTGCAGGATGCACAATACGCTCGGCATACCCATCGCGGCATAACCGGTCGATCAATACCGACACCGAGGCATTGGAGATCCCCAGTTCCTCAGCAAAATCCCGCTGGCGGGGAACCAACCCCTTACGGTGCGCAGCGAGCAGGAAGCGCAGCGCCGACATATCGGTCTCATTCATTCCCATCGAACCGCGGGTCGCAGCTCGCATCTTGCGCTCCGCCTCACGGTACTTGCGCATCAGATTCAGCAAATCCACCGCTTCGGGCACCGAACGGCCCTCGCCGTACCAATACCCACTGGCTTGATACCTACTCATGAAAACTCCTTCCGCCGGATGCGAACGCCATGCCCGCAACCCCTGGGGTTCCAATACCCTTCTTCGCGAGGTCCAGCTTGCTCAACACAGAAAAAATCATGTAACCTATCTAATAGTTAGCTTGTCTAAAGATATTCTACTACGAAACAGCTATCAGTACCGGAGTGAAAGATGAAAGAATCCTTAGCAGTTCCCGTAGAAACAACGATGCATGACACCAATTCGTGGACCACGCGAATCCACAAGATCGCCGCCTTCGCCTCTGAAGAGTGTCGGAGCCGGGACGCGGTGCATTCAGCAATATGCACCATTACCGGGTCCCCGGAGCAGCTGGTCGTGAATTTGGCCTGCACCGCGAAGAGTGAACGGGACGTATCCTCGCTGATGCAATATGTCAACGACACCCTCATGCCGCAGATGGAGACAGCGCTCGGTGTCCGATTCGAGGTGAAGAATCTGCAGTTCGCCGTCGCCGGCAAGGAGAGCCTGCTCGCAGCACCAGAGCACGCGCCCGAAGCTGGACTCCCAGCACATTGGCTCGATCAGCCTTCCGCCGCACCTTCGCTGGCCCCCACCACTGGTTTAGGGTTCGAACCTACCAGTTTGGGAAGTGAATCAGATGGATCCCATGCAGATTTGAGCATGGCCTAGGATCTGCAGCACCCGCCGCACACCAAGAGCGGCACCACCAAAACGACGGGACCTTTCCGAAGCGCATCTCACTGCGGAGAATTACGTCCACATCGATATTTTTCATGAGCAGTGCACGAAAGGGAAGTATCTAAAATGCCAGGTCGAATCGCACGAACCCGAACCGCAGTCAGAGTCGCTGATTTTCTCGCCACCCGTGAAGGCAAGTCCCACCTGTCCGACTACGGCTGGGCGCAGGGAATGCCGATCGTCATGACGCAGCCTGCCGAATCGCTCAACGATGCCATGGGCATGGCATCAATCCATGGCCGTGCAGTGCTGGTGGCCATGCTCGATCCGCAAACCGAAGAACTGCACATGATGCATGTCACCGTCCCCCAAGCAGCACTGAAAGTCACCAGGGCCTGCGCTGATCGACTCACCATGGAAGAGTTCTTCGAACGCCTGGCGACCGAGCTCATTGCCGAGTTCCGTGTGAAATTCTGGAAGAATACTGCCGTCGCCCACAAGATCCCAGCCTGCCCCGCTATGCAGTCGCGAACCACCTCACCGGCTCGATATCCTCTCCCGGAACGCTGCCACGCAGAAGCGCCCGTCGCGGCGGGCGCCAGCCAGTAAGCCCTTCAGCCCAGCGGTCCTGGCTCATTCTCATGGCTGGTCAATACCCATGTTGGGTTGGACCGCTAATGGGCCAGAACCGGGCTTCTTCTGGGGGCTAGTTGTTGGCCTCGGTCCTCTATCCAGGGTTGCGGATACCAGGATCCAGAACAGCCACTAAGCCACAACAAAGTGCACAAAGCGTGATGGCATTACCCATGAAGCGATGATGCTTCCTTTTCGTAGCCTTCGAACCGGGATCTTCTGCCTGCCAGTTCCCTTTCAATGACGCCTTCTCGTGAAAATCATTAAGAAATGCTCACCATCAGCACGTAAAGTTACCTAGGACGCAGCGTCCACTTCAGTCAACTGCCTCCTTTCGTTGGAACTTCGGCAGTTAAACATTTAAGGACGGATTCCAGGAGCTCAGCGAAAAAGTTCATCCCCTACCGAGTTATGCTCGATATTGACCGCGAAGACGACAGCTACTGCCTCTTTAAAGCGCTCCAGCATTACGGTCGATAGCTTAGCGACCACAGCCGGCTCATGGTCACCGAGCACGGCGTCTAGAGGGTCGACTCCTTGCCCGAAGCACTCCCTCTTCACCGGGCATGAAGACCTCGGTGCCAGCATATTCTCGGTTCTTCCCCTAGAGATCGGGCAATTTTATTCGCCTGGGTGTCGGCGTCTAATCCGAATTGGCCCTTTGACACCGTCAGCTTCCACGGGCTCGCCATTTTGAGTTGCAACGACTTCACCTTGCACGGCCAATGCCGCGGCAATCTGGCGCACTTGGCCCATGCACTTACGCCACCCTTCGTCCGGCCCGCCCACTATGCGTGCAACATCACTCGGGCAGATTGACGTGTTTGCCCTATGGCTCAGCAAGCTGCGAATGGTCGCGCGGATTCGCTCTCCCATTGAATCCGATTCCGGCTCCTCCCACCACGGCTGTCCACGTTCGCCCAGTGCGAGCTTGGCATTATTCACACGCTTGCTAGCGCCGATTTCGCCTTGCTTGACTGCCCGGCGGGCTGACATCAGCTCGTTGACCAGCTCTTGTCGTAATTTCGCAGGGATCGAGGGATCACTGGCTCTCCACCGCCGCCCCTTGATTATCAGGTAGCGCCCGTCGGTGGTGGTTTGTACTGGCTTCTCTGAAGGTGCCATCCTATACCCCATCTCCATTCAAAGTCCGACTCCCGAAGCGCACCGTTGCGCTGATCGCATCCTATGGCGAATGAGTCAACTACTAGAGAATTTGCTTTCTATAAATCGTCGAAAATTAACTTGATGAAGGGCAATTGCATTCGCGGACTGCCGCAGGGTTACAGCTGTTTGATAGCTGCAGGGCTTCGGCATTTTATCTTCGTGGCTAGTGCCAGATAGGCGCTGGCACTCCCCCGATCTCTGGGGATGCTCACTTGGTTTCGGAGCACGCCAACTACTCATCAAATGCTTCCGATACCCGCTCCGATCATGGTTTGGCTGATGCCGGGTTCAATTTTTCCCCGAAGGCAGGGGTCGTTACGGCGCATTCCACGCGTTCGCCGGGCTTGCCGGTTTGCGCCGCGATCTCCTTTACCCCGTCGAGCAGGATCCGGCAGGTGGCGGTGCTGCCTGCGGCAGGCGTAGCCGCGATGGCTGCATCCTTTTCGGCCGTGATGACGCTCTGCGCAGTCCAGATTGATTCGCTGTTCTTGCCAGCACCGCTGGTCGTGGCCACCGCTTGCTCGGTCACTTCGGCCGAGTCTTCGCCGCGGCTGGGCGAGTCCAGGTAGGACACATCACTCAGCTCATCGGCGGCTTCCCCGCTCACGGTGATCTCGTAGGTCACCGCCCAGGCATCCGCAGTCGATTTGTCGAAGCTTTCAATGGCGCCGCATCCAGTCAGGCCCATGCCGAGGACAAGCGCTGCGGAACTGGCCGCTAGCCAGGTCGAAGTGCGGTTGGATGCTGAACGCGAAGTGCCGTGCATGGGATTCCTTTTCTCAGGTGGACGCAGCTGCTGCTTTCTCTACGTGTCAACACTAGTTCCGCGCGCCGGCGATGTCCTCCCGACCGGGAATGATATCCGTTGCCCCGCCTCCCCCCTCAGGGTGGAGGCAAGGATCGCCAGCGCTCCCCTGCTTGCCGCGTCTTGGATGCCCCGCTGCCCTGCGCAACGCGGTAAGCTCACTGACTGGACCCTCGCCGTTGAAAGGACATGATCATGCAGCTGCAGCTTGCCCCGGAGAATCGCAAAGCAGGCCTGCCTGCATGAGGCTTTCCATACTTGACCAGGTCCCGCTCACCGAGCATGCCCCCACCGCAGGCCAGGCCTTGTCCAGCGGCCTGCAATTGGCTCAGGATGCGGAAGCGCTGGGCTACCACCGCATCTGGTTTGCCGAGCACCACCACTCGAAATCCTTCGCCAGTGCCGCCCCGGAAATGATGACCGCGCTGGCTTTGGAACGCACGGAGACCATTCGGGTCGGCACCGGTGCCATCTTGCTGCCGTACTACCAGGCGCAGAAGGTCTCCGAAGCCATGGGCCTGCTGGCCGCCGTGCACCCGGACCGGGTGGACATCGGCGTGGGCCGCGCTGCACTCTCGGACCCGCATTACGCGCAGAAGATTGCCGCCCTGGTGCATGATTCGGACGCCGTCCACGAGCCCTCGGATACCGAACCGGCAGGCCGCGTCTGGGTACTGGGCGCTGGCGGTTCCACCGCGCCCTTGCCTGGAATGCTCGGGGCGGGCTACGTCCATGGGCACTTCCTGCGCCCTGCTGGCGGCGAGCCTGCCACCCGGGCCTACCGCGAGGCCTCGGCCAATGCGGGGCACGCCGCCCACACCGTGCTGGCCGTTCGCTTTGCCACCGCCTCAACCGAAGAGAAGGCGCAGGCCCTGGCCAATGCGCTCTTGCTCTGGCGCGTGCGCAAGGACCTCGGCCACGATGGACCGATCCCCTCGACGGCAACAGCGACGAGCCACCCGTGGAATGCGCAGGAACGGGCCCGTGCCAAGGAGCGCAGCCAAGCGCTGATCGTAGGCACCCCGGACCAGGTCCGCGACCGGCTGCTGGCCTTGGCAGAAGAGCACAGCGCCGATGAGCTGATGCTCAATACCTTGGTCTGCGACCCGGCAGACAGGTTGGATGCCTATCGCCTGCTCGCCGAGAGTTTCAACGCCTGATCTCGGATTCTGCGTCATTGCTGTGCATCCCGGTCAGCTGTTCATGGCCCAGCACGCAGGGATGCACCCCGTATCCCGGGATCCCGCGTTCCTGCCAGGGTGCCGAGCCTCTGCCTGCTTCGCCTAGCGCCTTGAACAGAGGATTCTCCTAATTGGCCGGCTCGGCGACACGGACAGCTCCACCTTCAACTCGCTTGCCCGTTCCGCGGCGCCAAACGAAAACTGGCTGGGTTGCTATCGATTGAGCACGAAAGTGTTCAGGTCATCGAGGGTCTGCTGCATGTGGTTGTCCATTGCCTGGCGGGCTTGGGAGCTGTCGTGCCGCTGAAGCGCAACCAGGATGTGCTCATGCTCGGCGATGGCGTGCTGCTGGATCTGCGCGAAGGCGCTGGTCTCACGCCGCCGTGAGGAGAGCACTCGGCCCAGCGGCTCGTAGAGCGCCGAAACGAAAACATTGCCCGAGGCCCGCAGGATCACGTCGTGGAATTCCAGGTCCGCTTCGACAAAGCGGTCCAGATCGGCGGCCGCGTGTGCTGCGCGCATGGCTTCTAGCAGTTCGCCCATTGCTGCCAGCTGCTCCTCGGTGATCCGCGAGGCGGCCAACTCGCAGGCGCCGGTCTCCAGCATGCGGCGCAACTCGATCAGCTGCACGGCGGCCGCGGCTGCCCCCACGCCGGCGGTTGTGGCGCGTACTACCGCCTCCAGCGAGTTCCACATGTTGACCGGATTCACATAGGTCCCGCGGCCCCGTTCGACGCGGATGATGTTCTGCGCCGCGAGTGTCTTGATCGCTTCTCGCACCGTCATCCGGCTGACTTCCAGGGTCTCGCAGAGTTCCAGCTCGCCAGGAATCAACTCGTCAACCGACAGTTCACCGCTGACTATGCGGTCCAAGACGCTGTCGGCGACCTCTACGACCAATGACTTCCGGGCCATGCTTCCTCCATCCCCGGGACAATTCATCCCGCCAAAGACCTGTCCAGTCTATGTCCCGCAGGCAGTTGCGGCTGACCGCGATCCATGTAACACTAATCGTCATGACAGATGTCTGACATCTTACCTATGATGCCGAGGCATTGCCCAATGACAAAGGAGTCCTTGACCATGCTTGAGTCCGAGTTGCTCGCCGGATACCTCCCGGAGCGCGAGATCGCGCCCGCGAATATCGCCGAGGCCGCGCGCTCCACCGGCAGCGTGCTGGTGGTCCTGGATGACGACCCGACCGGAACCCAATCGGTCAGCAACCTTCCGGTGCTCACCAGCTGGGAAGTCGAGGACTTCCGCTGGGCCTTCGCCCTGCAGCTGGATGGCGAACGCCCGCTGGCCGTCTACGTGCTCACCAACACCCGCTCCCTGGACGCCGACGACGCCGCACTGCGCAATGAGCAGGTAGCCCGGGCCGCCTTGCAGGCAGCGGCGGAAACCGGCCTGTCGGTGTCCTTTGTCAGCCGTAGCGACTCCACCCTGCGCGGGCATTTCCCGCTGGAAACCGACACCTTGGCCGCCACCGTGGCCGCCGTGGATCCGGATTCCTCGGTGGATGCCGTGCTGATGGTTCCTGCTTTCGGCGAAGCCGGGCGGATCACCGTGGCCGGCGAGCACTACATGCGCACCATCGATGGCCAGGTCGCCAAGGTCAGCGAGACTGAGTTTGCCAAAGACGCCACCTTCGGATTCAGCACCAGCTATCTGCCGGACTACGTCGCCGAGAAGACCGCCGGGCGCATCGCGGCCAACGACGTGATGGTCCTGGACTTGGACACCATCCGTTCCGGCGCTTCCTCCATCGCCACCCGCCTGGCCGAAGCTTCCAACGCACAGGTCGCCACCGCGGATATCGTCACGGAAAACGACCTGTTGGCCTTGTCCGAGGGCCTGCAGCAGGCCGAAGCGGCCGGAACCCGCGTGCTGTGCCGCGTGGGCCCGCCCTTCGTGCGTGCCCGAATCGGCCAGCAGCAACGGCAGCCATTGTCCGCCGAGGAGATCTACGCGGGCAACGGCGCCGAGCGGCGCACCGCCGGCGGGCTGATCGTGGTGGGCTCCCATGTGGGCGTGACCACCCGCCAGCTGGCCGACCTGACCAGCCGGCACTCGAATGCCACGGTGATCGAGCTGGACGTCCCGGAAATCCTCGCCGACGGCTCCGAGGCCTACCTGAAGGGCAAGGCCGCGCAGATCAGCGCCGCCCTGGCCACCCAGGATGTCATCGTGCACACCTCGCGCAAGCTGGTGAAAACCGATGACGCGGCGCAGTCGCTGGAGATCGCCCGCACCGTGAGCGCTGCGGTGGTTTCGGTCGTCAACCTGATCCTGCACGCTACTCCCCCGCGCTTCGTGATCGCCAAGGGCGGGATCACCTCCTCGGATGTCGCCGCCCATGGCCTGGAAATCCGCCATGCCATCGTGCGCGGGCCGATGCTCCCGGGCATTGTCTCGCTCTGGGAATCGGTGGACGGACCTGCCGCCGGCATCCCCTACATCGTCTTCGCCGGCAACGTGGGCGACGACAGCTCGCTGACCGCCGTCACCGCCAAGCTGAGCGCCACTTTCTAACCATCTTTACAATTTCCTGGAGATCCCAATGAGCACTACCAAAGTTGCAGTCCTCGGCCTGGGCGCCATGGGCCTGCCCATGGCAACCCGCCTGGCCACCAAGCTGGAAGTCAACGGATTCGACATCTCGGCCGAACGCATGGCCCTGGCCAGCCAGTCGGGCATCACTACCTACGCTTCCGCCCGCGAAGCGGTCACCGGCGCTGATGCACTGCTGCTGGCAGTACGCAACGGCGAGCAGCTGGATGCCGTGCTCTTCGGCGAGCAGGGCGTGGCCGGGCAGCTCAAAGCCGGCGCAGTGGTCATCCTGACCTCCACCGTTGGCCTGGAAGCAGTGCCCGCCACCGCCAAGCGCCTGGCCGAACTGGGCTTGGGCCTGGTGGACGCGCCGCTCTCCGGCGGCCCGGTGCGCGCAGGCGAAGGCGACCTGCTGATCGTGGTCGGAGCCGAGCCGGCTCAGCTGGAGAAGGTCCGCCCGGTGCTGGAGCTGCTGGCCTCCACCCTGAGCATCGTGGGCGACAAGCCCGGCGATGGCCAGGCCCTGAAGACGGTGAACCAGCTGCTGTGCGGCGTGCACATCGCCGCGGCCGCGGAGGCCCTGGCCCTGGCGGACAAGCTCGGCCTGGACCAGGCCACCACCCTGGAAGCGCTGCAGGCCGGCGCCGCGAACTCCTTCATGCTCGGCAACCGCGGCCCGCGCATGCTCGAGGCCTACTCCGAGGATGGTGCCGAAGTGCTCTCGCGCCTGGACATCTTCGTCAAGGACATGGGCATCGTAACCTCCGCGGCCCGCTCCCTGCACCTGTCCACCCCGGTGGCCTCGGCGGCCGAACAGCTCTACCTGCTGGGCGAAGCCCACGAGCTGGCCGCGGCCGACGATTCCGCTGTCATCAAGGTCGTAGCCCCGAAGGCTGCCCAGTAAAGTCATCAGCGCGCGAGTTCGACACCCGCGCACCGCGTCAAAGGAGACGACACAACCCATGAGCCCGCTAATGCTGCTACTGATCGCAGTGGCCGGAGTGGCCCTGCTGCTGCTCGGCGTCATCAAGTTCAAGATGCCCGCCTTCATTGTCCTGCTGCTGGTCAGCATGCTCGTGGCCCTGGCCGCGGGCATCCCCATCCAGGAGGTGGCCGGCCTGGTCACCGAGGGCATGGGCGGCACGCTGGGCAGCGTCGCCGTGCTGGTGGGCCTGGGCGCCATGCTCGGCAAGGTCATCGAGATCTCCGGCGGAGCCCAAGTGCTTTCCACCCGCTTCACCGCACTCTTCGGCCCGCGCCGGGTGATCGCCGCGCTGACCACCGCGGCCTTCCTGCTGGCCATTCCGGTGTTCTTCGACGTGGGCTTCATCGTCCTGGTGCCGATCATCTACGGCTTCGCCAAGGCCCTGGGGGTCCCGCCGGTGAAGATCGGCCTGCCGGTGGGCGCAATCATGCTGGCCATCCACGTTGTGGTTCCGCCGCATCCGGGTGTGGTCGGCGGCGCAGAGATCCTCGGCGCCGATATCGGCTGGGCCACCATCCTGGGACTGGCGTTCTGCGCCCCGCTGGGCGTCTTGAGCTACTTCGTGGCCAAGCGCATCAACCGCCGCGAGATCCCGATGCTTCCCGAAACCGCCGAGCAGTTCGAATCCTTCGGCGCTTCCGGAACCGGCACCACCCTGGCCAAGACCAAGGCCCCGACCTCGTCCATGGTCATTTCCATGATCCTGCTGCCGATCGTGATGATCATGCTCGGCACCGTGGGCGGTTCCCTGGTGGCCGCTGAATCCACTGCGGCCAACATCCTGGGCTTTGTCGGATCCCCTGCTGTCGCGCTGCTGGTCACTGTGCTGGTTTCCTACTACCTGCTGGGCGTGCGCAGCGGCTGGACCAGCGAGCAGACCGGCAAGGTCATGGACTCCGCTCTGGCCCCGGCGGCCATCGTGATCCTGGTGACCGGCGCCGGCGGCGTGTTCGGCAAGGTGCTCACCGAATCGGGCATCGGCACCGTGCTGGCGCAGTCCCTGGCTGCGGCCGGCCTGCCGATCATCGTGATGGCCTTCATCCTGGCCGCCATCCTTCGCGCCTCGCAGGGCTCTGCAACGGTCGCAATTATCACCACCACCGGCCTGCTGGCCGCAGCCGTGGAAGCCGGCGATTTCTCCACCGTGCAGACGGTGCTGATCCTGGTCGCTGTGGGCTTCGGCGCCTTCGGCCTGAGCCACGTGAACGACTCGGGCTTCTGGATTGTCACCCGCTTCCTGGGCCTGTCCGTGGCCGAGGGCCTGCGCACCTGGACCGTGCTGACCACGGTGCTGGGCGTGGCCGGGTTCGCGCTCACCGCCATTACCTACGCCATCATCACCGCTGCAGGAGTGTAATCATCCCGATGCTCACCCCCATGAACCAGATGGCCGCCCAGGCCATTGCCGCAGGGCACGCCGTCCCCGCCTTCACCTGCTACGACTTCACCACCGCGCTGGCCGTGGTCGCCGAGGCCGAAGCCCAGGACCGCGCGGTCATCCTGAATGTCGCGCCGAAGGCCGCCAGCTCCACCGCGGGGCTGCGGCTGATCTCCGCCCTGCGCACCCTGGGCGAGCAGGCCGCCGTTCCGGTAGCCATCCAGCTGGACCACGCCAGCGACGCGCAGCTGATCGTGCGGGCGGTGCAAGCCGGCGCCACCGCGGTGCTGGCCGACGGCTCGGCCGGGACGCTGGAGGAGAATACCGCCTTCGTCCAGCAGGTTCGTTCGCTGATCGGCCCTGAGGTGGTGCTGGAAGCCGAGCTGGGTGCCCTGCCGGGCAACGAGGACAAGGCCTTTGAGCAGAGCGCCTCCCAGCTGACCGATCCGGCGCAGGTGGCCCGATTCGTCCAGGACAGCGGCGCGCAGCTGCTGGCCGTGGCCATCGGCAATGTCCATGGCCGGTACAAGGGCGAACCGAAAATCCACTGGGATGTGCTTGAAGCCATCCACGCCGAATCAACGGTGCCGCTGGTGCTGCACGGGGCTTCGGGCATTGCGCCTGCGGACCTCTCGCGGTCCATTTCCTTCGGGGTGGGCAAGGTCAATTTGAACACCGAGCTGCGCACCGCGACGCTGGCCGCACTGGCTGGGCAGCTGGAAGGCCGCCGTTCCGATGGTCAGAACGTGCTGGGCTTGCTCGGCGACTGGGAGCGCGCGGTCACCGAGGTCGTTTCGGCGACGTTCGTCGCGCTGCGCGCCACATAGCTTGCTGCCTTCGAAGGCCGCGGCGCAGGGACTTTCAGGTTCCGGCACCGCGGCCTTCGGCTTATCCGGCGGCGGAAGTGCCGTCACGAACCTCGCGCAGAAGGCACTGGCCTTGCCCGGATCGCTTGCCCTGCATAATATCAGCGTCAGCCAGGACTACCTGGTCGATATCATTGTCGCCAACAGCAGCGAGCTGCAGACCCAGATCATCGACAAGCGGCCGCCTCGGCCACAGATGGCACACTGTTGAAGTGAGCTGATCCTCGGCGAGCTCTGGGCAGCTTCGCTGCACCCGCGTTAGCGCTAACTCGCAATCATGTGAGTTCCCCCGAACAAATATGCCGAGGCAGCCCCTTCGTCTGTCACCGAGCGCTTTTGCAGCATTCACTTGGAATGTGTTGCCTGCGCAGTGATGGAAAAATTGCAATCCATAGTGGACATCGTAATTTTCATTCGCGATTTCGGACAAAACCGTAGCGCGACTGCTCGCTTTTCCTCTCCCCACAAGACAATTCCACTGCTCCTGGCATGCCTGTCCCGGTGGCCAGATCCTTGGCGCCCCTCAAGCCGAGGCCCATGATGTGCTTGATCTGCCGAATTCCGGCCGGACCTTCGTCGTCCCTTCCGAACTCGCCGCTGGCACGAAGCCAGCTTCGTGATCCGGCATCGCAAATGGCCTCCCTGGGCGCGCACTTTACAGTGCATCAAGATCGCTCAGTCAAGGAGGGGCAGTGATCCGCGTGCAACGCACACAGAACACTGCACAAACACCACTGAGGCCAGCTTGCTACTCTGTGGCCGGGCGTTGGCTCCTAGCTCCATGAGTCCAGCCAATGACCAAGTCTGCGAGCAGGAACAGGGCCAGGCTGATCCCCATCAGGGGCAGGAAGACGCCGACGGCAGCTGCAGCCAGCAAGACCAGCAGGTTGCCCCACCACGGGGCGCGGGCTAGGCCGCCACGTGCAGGTGCTTTGCCCACGCGTTGTCCCAGGTTCTTCGTTGGGCGGCGCTTCCACCACATCGCATAGCCCAGCACCACCATGGAGGCGATGGCAGAGGCCACCAGGAACAGCAGGATCTGGTTGGACAGTCCGAACATGGAGCCCATATGGATGTCGATTCCCCATCGCGAGAGTTTCGCTGCGAGGTTGAATTCGCTGAAATCAACGCGGTCAACGACGTCCAGTGTTTGCCCATTGATGGAGACAGCGTCAACTTCGGTCGGGTAGGACCGCTGGATCTCTTGGACCACCCACGCCTTGCCGTCAGCGGCTGGCGGCTTGATCTCAACCAGTCCAGTATTGACATTGACTTCCTTGGCGATCGAGAGCATGGTGTCGAATGCCGCCGGGTTCACCGATTCGCCGGTTGGCGCGGGCGCTGCCCCGTGGTGGTGGGCGTGTTCATCACCTGCGCTGCTCTCCGCGGCAGACAGTTCAGTGTCCACCGAGGGGGTTCCCCAGTTCAGCGCGGCGCGGAGCTCACTGACGTTGGCGCCACCGTAGGTCGACCAGGTGATGCCGGTGGCGGAGAGGAAGAATGCGCCGAGCAAGACCCAGATCCCAAGCGATCCATGCCAGCTGGCCAGGCGCCGGTAGCCCGTTGCCTTGGCAGCGGGGCGGATGAGGTCTTTTTTGCGCTTGGTTTTCCTGATGCGCAGAATCCACAAGGCAAATCCTGCCAGGGCGATCACTCCCAGCCAGGAGGCTGCCAGTTCGCTATACATGCGCCCTGGCTCGCCGAGCTGCAGGTTGCGGTGCAAGTGGTCGATCCACGTTCGCAGGGGCAGCACTCCGCTGGTTCCGTAGGCGGTCAAGTCACCGCGGATTTCAGCGGTGGCCGGGTCGATGAAAATAGCCCTGGTTTCGCTGGCTCCCAGGTTCTCATCCGCATACATCACCCGAGTGGTATCACCGGGGTGTGGTGCCGGTCGAACCGCCACCAGCGCATCACCGCTGCCCATGTAGGTGTTAGCCACCTCTACTTGATCGGCCAGCGGCAAATAGGCGTCGGCTAGCGGCGCGCGCAACTGATCTGCATAGACAGCCTGTTCGATTTGCGGAGTAATTGCATATAAGGCGCCGCTCACGGCGGCGACAAGGATAAACGGGCCGATGAAGATTCCCGCATAGAAGTGCAGCCGTAGCAGCAGCTGGCCGAACCATCCTTTTCTGTTGGGCTTCGAAATCCCGGTCGGCGGCTGGGATTCGGGGGTCGTGGTTTCCAGAAGAGTCATGAGGGATCCTTGGTGGCAAAGCAGGACGAGTATCGGCGGCTAAGCTGCGAAGAGAGTTTCACCGATGAACCCTCCTTCCGCGCAGCCCTGCGGAATCAGGAAGACGGCCGAGCCGATGGGAGTCGTCCACTGGTTCAGCGCATCGAGGTCCGATAGCCGTTGCTGCATCGGGGTGTATTGTTCGGCCACGCTCTTTTGGTAGGACACGAAGATCAGCCCGGAGTTGGAGATCTCGCTCCCGGTAGGCGGCTCGTCGTAGTTATATCCGCGCCGGAAGATCCGCTCGTTCGTGTTCTTGGAACGGGCTCTGCGGATGTGCGCGTGCGCGGCGATGACCGTGAATCCCAGGGCATTGGTCGCTTCGAAATCCGGCTCATCGTGTTCCTTGCTTCCAGTGGTCGGCGCCCCGTTGCCCAGGGTCCGCCCGACACTGAATTCCCGGCCAGAACGGTCCAGCTCATCCCAGGTATCAACATTCATTCGGATGCGCCGGATGACCATCGTGGTGCTCCCATCCGCGTTCCACACCACGGAGTTGAAATCCTCCGAACCTGGAACGGGGTTCACGGTTCCGTCGACTTGTCCGAACAAATTCCGCATCGTGGTGCCGCTGGCTTCGGATCCCCGGGACCGGCGGAACCCGGATTGCACCCATTTCACGGAGGCGAACCGGCGGGCATCCTTGAGCATCATCCGCTGGGCATGCGCAACGGATAATGGATCATCCGAGGCGATATGCAGCAGCAGATCCCCATCGTTCCAGCGCTCTTCGAGCTCGTCGATCTTGAACTCCGGCAGCGGCTGGCTTTCGCCGGCCGAGGAGCCGGCGAGTTCCATGAGCTTCGGACCGAATCCGAAGGTCACCGTGAGCCGTGCGGGAACAGTGCCCAGTTCCGGTTCGGTGTCTGCCAAGGCCGCCTGGCCTTGGGTGAGCCTTGCCGCGTCATCGCTGAGCAGACGGAGCAGGCGTTGCAGGGACTCGTGGTCAAGGCCATCACGCAAGTTCAACGCGACGTAGCTGGCGTGGGCTTGTGGCTCCGTGGTGATTCCTGCCTGGTGTGAGCCGTAGAACGGAATCACGGCTTGTCCGTGCAGCGGCTCCGAGCCGCCGGCCGGCGCTGCGGCACTGGACAGGGAGTCGATCCCCAGAGCTACGATCGCTCCCAGTCCGGCTGCGGCGCCGCCGAACAGAATTCCTCGCCTGCTTGGTCCTTGTTTGGCGGGTGCGTCTACGTGTGGCATTAGTGATCGTGGGCGCTTTCGGATTCGGAGTCGTCCTTGTCCATCTCGCCGTGATCCATGCCCTCGTGCTCGGAGCCGTCATAGTTTTCATTCGCGCCGGCGAAATCCTTCACCGGGGCGATGGTCTCGGAGCTGGTGCCATCGGAGAATTCCAGGCTCATGTTCACGGTGCTGCCGGGCTTGAGCGGTTCGGCGAGGTCCATGAGCATAATGTGGCTTCCCCCTGGTTCAAGATGCAGTTCGCCGTGGGCGGGGATGGTGAATCCGCCAGTTTTTTCACGCATCACCATGGCCCCGGATTCGTTGGCTACCGTTTCATGCAGTTCCAGATCACTGGAGGCCGGGCTCGTGACCGAGGTGATGGTGATGTCCTGGCCTCCGGTGTTTCGAATCGTGCCGAATCCCGCCGACATCCCCTCATCGATAGCCTTCACCCAAGGATCTTTCATGGTGACAGTGGCGCCAGCCGGAGCCGGGTTGCTGTTGGCAGCAGGGGTGCCGGCACAACCTGCTAAGGCGATCAATGCGGCTGCGGATAGGGCGGTGGTGCGCAGGGCAAAAGAGGTTTTCACTGTTAATCCTAGGAAAATGAGGGAAGCACGAATAGCGCGCTCTGAATTATTGCTGCTGTGGTGCCTGCAACCACCGAGGCATGGTGCCGGTGGGCAGGACGCATGGTGCTGGGCACAGCAGAGGAGAAAATAGCCCTGATCGGATAGGGCTTGCGAAGGTGAGGTGCGAAGCTGGGTCGGTTGGCCGCTGAAGTTCTAGCCGGAGCGCGCAATGGAGTCCGGACAGGCAATGCCGATAAACGAACTCAGAAGGATAGGTTCACCGGCATGCTTTCAAGCAAGCCAGTGCGCACGAGCATGGAAACTTGTCCCGGGATGGGGCATGTCAGGGCCCGATTCCGGGGCCTTTGAAAGCAAGAGCGGAAAAGCAGCAGGCCAAATGGACTGCAACTGTTGCCTTACACCTTTGCCAGTGCGGGTGGGCCTCTGCGAACGACAGACGTTGCATACACAGCCACTGTGCAGCCAGGGATATCGCGCGGTGCGGCAGGAACTGGTTGCGGTCGCACTGGTTGAACGGCGAAGTTGACCAGTCGCCAGAAGAGTTTCCAGGTGAACAGGCTAATGATGTCTGAAGCGGCGATGAGTAGCTGCTCGCTACGGTGAAGCACCAGAACTGTTGCGAACCCAGCAAGGAAGTGAGCAAGCAGCATGGTGCCATCGCCGTGAATTGCCATGGCGGTACTTGCCGAGCCGGTCGCATCGACCGCCAGGGACATCCCATGATGTGCGTGGATGCCTTGCCCTGCGGATGAAAGAGCGGAATGCCCGGCTCCCATGGAGAACAGGAGATGGAAAAGCACCTGGCTGAACCCCACCATGATGGACAACCGCCAGAAGGTGAACCGCTTGCTGCTGAGCAAGATGCAGACCATGAGCGACAGAGACAGCGGGAGAGCGACGTTCAGGATGTCCGGTATGGCTCCGCCCGCAAGCACGTGGGAAGCCAGAGAAACAAACGTCGCGAAGAACGCGGCGGCGGTGCCTCTGAGAGCACGTGATGAGCGGGAGGTCTTTTGCACACCACCAGTATTACAGATCGGTGACTGTATTTCGACAACGTGTAAAACTGAAGGCGGGATCGTTTGGCCATTCAATGCCGGGCGGTTACGTGGATCGCCTCGGGTTTCATGGTGCTTTCCACTGGGTAAATGGATAGCGGGCCCAATCTGCGCACCGGAAAGCAAGATCCGCGCAGCGCCATGGCGCTGAGGAATGCCCACGCCGCTCCCCGCTGCATGCGTCAATCGGCGGTGGACATTGGCAAGGTAGCCCTGCATCGCTGGGTTCTCCCTGTCCAGATCCATGCTGGAGGCCTCAGGGCGAATTCGCCGCCGACGAGCTCACCGGGACCAAAGTTCGGAGGAGAATTGGGAGCGGCTCGAGATCCCGGCCAGGCTGCAGCGCAGCCAGTTCCGCGTCCTATCGAAGCCCGCCGTGGACTCTCTGGTGCGTTCCGCAATATTGAATGCACTGGTGCACTGTTGGAATGCAACTACGCTGTTGAGTTGCGCCGACAAGTTCCACGCGAACACCTGCTCGATTTCAGTAGGGCTCGCTTACCGAGAGCACTTTCAACCCTTCGGCCACCACCCGCCCGTCGTGGATGACGGTGCGGTCGGTGCCCCGGTCCATCACGGTGGAGGCAATGCTCTCGCCATCCACCAGCACCAGGTCGGCCCGGTCCCCCACGGCCACCCCTGGGCGGTCGGCCACCGAAGCCAGGCGCGGCACCGAGCGGTCCATGATCGAGGCACCGCCCATGGTGGCCACGGCCAGCGCATGCCCGATCAGTTCGTCCTGGCGGAACCCGTTGACGAAAGCCAGCTGCCAGGTCCGGTCCAGCAGATCGCAGTTCCCGTAGGGGCTCCAGTAGTCGCGCTGCCCGTCCTCGCCCAGGCCGAAGCGCACCCCGGCTCCAACCAGGTCCACCAGCGGCAGATGATTGGAGGTGCTGGGCGCAACGGAAGTCAGCGAGATGTCCAGCTCGGCGAAGGTGTCGATCAGCCGGCGGCTGGCAGCCTCGCTGACGCTGCCCAGCTCGTAGGCATGGGACAGGTTGACCCGGCCCTGCATGCCCAGCGCCCGGGTGCGTTCGGCAATCAGCTCTGCCGAGAAGACGGCGAGCGCACCGGGCTCGTGCAGGTGCACGTCGATGTCCACCTGGTATTTATCGGCCAGCCCGAACACCACGTCGAGGTGGCGGACCGGGTCGCGGTCCAGTGCGCAGGGGTCGATGCCGCCCATGGCATCGGCGCCGGCTTCCAGCGCATCCTCGAGATGCTTGACGGTACCCGGCTCGCGCAGGATCCCTGCCTGCGGGAAGACCATGATCTGCACCTCGGCCTCGTTGGCGAACTTCTTTTTCGCGGCCACCACGGCCTCGTATTTCTCCAGCTTGGAATCCACATCCACCTGGGCGAAGGAACGCACCCGCGTGGTGCCGCGGGCAATCATCCGTTCCAGGGTTCCGGCCACGCGCTCGGGCAAGCTGATTTCGGCATCCCGCCAGTTCTCCCGGTCATTGCTCATCATGCCCCACACCCCCGGGCGTCCGGTGTGCTCGCGGAAAGGCAGTCCGATGCGCGTGGAATCCAGATGCACATGCACGTCGGAGAAGGAGGGGAGAAGGATGCGCCCGCGGCCATCGACGTCCGCCAGGTTGCGCACCTGCTGCGGGTCGTGCACGGAGATCGCTGAAATCTTGCCGTCGCCAATCAGGATGTCGCTGGGCGGACCGCCCCAGGGGCGGGCATTGCGGATGAGCATGGTTCAGCTTCCTTGCCGGTATGGACAGTGCTAGTAGAAACGTACCGCATGCGCCCCTAGGGCCAGCAGCGCTTCGGGCCGAGCGCGGTTCTCCTGCTCCAGGCAGGACAATGGCGGGCCCTTGCGGGCCCGCCATCAACTGGATCGGCTATTCGTCAGCCTCTTCTCCGGGCAACGTCGACTGCTCCGGCAGGCTGTCCCAGAAGGAGGTATCCATGGTTTCCACGGAGCCATCGGCTACCGCCTTGATGGTGCTCTCCAGGGTCAGGATGGTCTGCTGGCGCAAGTAGCCATTGGATTTCTGTCCCAGGACATAATCCGGGTTGCTGTGATCGCTCATGCCGCGCATTTCGAAGAGCAAGGTGGAAATGCCGTATTCGGCCGCGATGCCATTGCGCGCAATGGTGTTGGCGGTCCCGCCCACGTACTTGCCCAAGTGGCCCCAGCCGGTCCGGTCGACATTCTGGTAGACCACTGCGCCCAGGCGCTTGGAACCCTCGCGGACTTCCTCAGGCACGTCCGGGGTCGTCGGGTAGAGGATCGAGCCGGACACCAGCTTGCCGTCCACCGCCGAGCGGGTGCCCTGATGGTGCAGGTCGATCATGTAGTCGATGCCGTAGGCGGAGAGCACATTGTTGTGCAGCGCCTGGATTTCCGGTTGCGTCTTGGCCACGTGGTCCCGGTTGATGTCCACGTTGTTGGCGTTGTAGCGGGTCAGGTGCCGGTCCCCCGAGGCGATGTAGTCATCGAGCGGGAAGTCCACATCGCCCATGGCGCCATCCGGGTTCAGCATCGGCACCACCAGGATGTTGACGTCCTTGAGCACCTCCTTCATCCGCCCCGAGCCCAGGTGCTTGATCACTTCCAGGGTCCCCTCGGTGGTCAGCTGCTCGTTGCCGTGCTGCTGGGTGAGGAACATGATCGTGGGATTTTCCGGGTTAGAAAGGTACTTGGCCAGGAACAGATCGCGTCCCTTGGCGGATTGGCCGATGACTTCCAGTTCCATCGCCGATTGCTTGGCATCCTGCTTGCGCAGTTCGGCGGCCATCGACTCGTGCGTATGCAAGATCGAGGTGTTGATGGTTTCATTTCCGGCGTAGTCCGGCCCGTTGCCTACGGCATTGGCCGGGACAAGCCCCAAGCCGAGGAACAGTGCCGAGCCGGCAACGATGCAGGAGCCCTTCTTCAGCAACTGAGCGGGGAACTGCTTTGGCATATTCTTCATTGAATCTCCGATGTCTTCCTGTGATGGGATGGATCTTGGTCATTGCGCCGTCCTCCGGCGTTTCCAGTCTCAGCTGCCGATGATGAAGTAGCCGCCGTTCAGTCCGTCCACCATGACGCGGTAGGACTTTTTCTCCAGGCTCGCTTCGACCATCCAGTTGGGTTTCCAGACCTTTGCGACACTGCTCTTTTCCCGGACCCCGCCGCGCCAGGCCAGCCGGGCCCGGCGCAGTGCCGCGGTGGATAGCAGGGCCTTGGCCCGCCGGCGTGCAGTGTCGAAATCGATGGTGTTCCACTGCGGATCAGCCACCCGGTCCAGCACTTGGCCGGTTTCCGCATCTTCGGCTTGCCACGGATCGCAGACGAAGGCCTTGCCCGAGTAGTAGTCCACCAAGGCGTGCGCCTGCCCTGACCGCCCGGCCAGCTGCGGCACCTCGAAGATGAACCCCGCAAAGGGATGATGGCGCAGCTTGGCCGACTCGACTCTCAGCCCTGGCGCCTTGGCGGCAAGGATGCGTTGCGCGTCCTGGTCATCGACCAAGGTTTTCAGCACCAGTTCATTCACCGCGGGCCGCCATTTCCGCCTGGCTGGCCAGCAGTGCATCCTGGCCCATGAGCATCTTCTTCGGGATCGGGCCGATCTTCGCAGTCTCATCCAGGGCACGGCCAATATGCTCCGGCACGGGATGCGACTTCTGGCTGGCCAGGCTGCCGATGACCATGGCCGCGGTGGAGGCCAGGATGCCGGTGACCATCGGATCAATGCCGGTGGCATCCGGCGCGCCGGACACCTGCCAGAGCACCGAGACCAGGGTGCCGGCGGCCATCGATGAGATCGCGCCAACCGTATTGGCCTTCTTCCACCACACCGCGCAGATATAGGAAGGGACAAAGGCGCTGCCCAGCACGGTCGTTGAGAAGATCACCACGGCGGCCACCGCGGGAGGATCAAAAGCGGCAATGCCATAGCCGATGATGGCCAGGGCCAGCACGGTGATCCGCGAGACCCAGACCATCTGCGCATCGCTCATCTTCTTGTTAATGAACCGGGCGTAGATGTCCTGGCTGGCGATGGTGCCGGCCTGCAGCAGCAGGGCATCGGCGGTGGACATGATGGCTGCCATGATCGCTGCCATGACGATGCCCACGGCGAAGGTCGGCAGCACCGCGTCGGCGACCTCGAAGATCGCGGTTTCCGGGTTGGCCAGGTTGGGCAGCAGGATCAGCGCGAACAGGCCCACCAGGTAGGGGCCGGGGATGAACAGCAGGTTGAATACCAATGAGTAGACCCCTGCGGTACGTGCCACCGAAGGCTTCTTCATGGCCATGTGGCTGACCACCACGTGCGGCCAGCCCATGTAGCCGATGGAGAAGACCAGCAGCGCACCGAGAATGACTCCCCACTGTCCCTGGTAGCCCAGATCCGCTCCCCACATGGTCAGCAGGTTGGGGTTGATCCCGCCCACAGTCTCATTGCCCTTGGTGAAACCGCCCACGGCCATCAGCGTGGCAACCAGGATCCAGACCATGCCGACCACCATGATGATGGCCTGCACGAAGTCGGTGTAGGCCACAGCCAGGTAGCCGCCAAGGAAGGTATAGAGGACAATCACGCCGATGGCGATCGCCAAGGCCACCGGGAAGGAAACCCCGGAGACCATTTCCAATCCGCGGCCGCCGGCGATGAACTGGGCCAGGACGTAGAAGAACATGCAGAACAGCGCCACGGGAGCGGCGATGAGCCGGATCCACTTCGAGGGATAGCGGTGCTCCAGGTACTCGATGGAGGTGATGGACCCCAGGATCTGGGATAGCTTGCGCATGCGCCGGCCCAGGACCGAGAGGTTCAGGATGCCGCCGCCCAGGTCGCCCAGCGCGTACCACATGCTGAAATAGCCTTGGGTGTAGCCCATCGATCCGGCACCCATGAACATGTAGCCGGACATGGAAGAACTCTGCAGCCGCAGCGCGGTGACGCCGGGGCCGAGGCTGCGTCCGCCGAGCAGGAACCCTTCGGCATCTTGCTTGCCGCGCTTCATCGCCCAGAAGCCAATGGCGGCCATGGCGATGAAATAGATGACCAGGAACAGGATTTCGATGCTCACTGCTGCTCCTTCGCATCCTCGCGCTTCCAGCCGCGGCTGAGCCACAGGAAAACACCTGTATAGATCACCCAGAGGGCCGGAACCCCGATGATGACCATGGTCGTGAACGCCGGTAGTCCAAACATCGACACATTCCTTCTGGGAGCCGCTGGTTCTTATTTCATGAGCTGGGTCACAAGCACCCGCTTGATCCATAGCCTTGCATAGCCCCCGTGGCCAAGACAAGTGTAATTCCTAGGTTAACTTGGGAAAACTTCCGTGCCCCTGCATTCGACCGCACTGTCTTCCCGGCCTTTGCGCCCCCGGTCGAGCGCCTCCGGGCCCAAACGGCGGGCAACAGCAAAGGCCCCGGCCGGGTTCGGCGGGCATCGTCATATGATGTCCATCGAATCCCCGCCGGGGCCTTTGGCCCGGAGGGTGCTAGCGCAGCACCACAGTGCGCGAGCCGCTGAGGAAGACCCGGTCTTCGCAGTGCCAGCGCACCGCATCGGACAGGGCTTTGCACTCGGTATCGCGTCCGGCGGCCACCAGGTGCTCGGGCGCGTAGCTGTGGTCCACTTCCTGGACGCGCTGGGTGATGATCGGCCCCTCGTCCAACTCCGAATTCACGTAGTGCGCCGTGGCGCCCACGGTCTTCACCCCGCGTTCGAAGGCCTGGTGGTAGGGCTTGGCCCCCTTGAAAGAGGGCAGGAACGAATGGTGGATGTTGATGGCCCGGCCGGTGAGCTTGCGGGTGAGGTCATCGGAGAGCACCTGCATGTAGCGGGCCAGCACCACCAGATCCACCTCGAAGCGCTCCACCAGGTCCATCAGCTTGGACTCGGCTTCGGGCTTGGTCTCAGGGGTGACAGGAATATGGAAGAACGGAATCCCGTTCCACTCGACCTGCTGCCGGTGGTCCGGGTGGTTGGAGACTACTGCCGCGATCTCCACCGGCAGCTCCCCCATCCGGGCGCGGAACAGCAGGTCATGCAGGCAATGGCCGAACTTGGAGACCATCACCACCACGCGCTTCTTGTTGCCGGCCGGGCGCAAACCCCAGGTCGCCTGGTGCTCATCGGCGAGCTGGCCGAGGCCCGACTCGAGTTCGGCGATCTCGGCAGGGATATCCTCCGCCGCGGCGACCTCGAATTCGATGCGCATGAAGAGCGTCCCGGAAAGCTGGTCGTCATGCTGCTTGAGCTCCCGGATGTCGCCATGGTGCTTGAGCAGCAACCCGGTGACCGCATGCACGATGCCCGGGCGCTCGGCGCAGGTGAGGGTCAGGACATACTTGTTGTTCGGTTCGGTCATCGTGCCGCTCCTTGGTTTCGCCGAGATGGCATTAGCTTCGCCATGGCTCGTAGTGGTTTTTCGGGGGATTTTCATGCGGTTGCACCTGGCTTCCGCGCAGTGCTCTGCGCCACGGATTCAAAGCCGTCCGGTCTGAGTTTTCCCAGCGGAACTGCGCGCCGCCCCTGCCTTCGGAAGCAGCTGCGGGCAGACCCGCCAATCTCTGGCCGGATACTGATATATCAATTGATGATCACAATACTATGTGTGCTTCAGCACAGCGTCAACAACTTTTCCGGCGGTTCTTCCTGGCGCCTTTCCCAGCGCCCCCAGTACGGTTTTCCGCTCTGCCGCTGGCCGGCAAGCCAAGGGCTGTTGAGCGCATCGGCACAGGAAAAGCGCCCAAATCGAAGCCGGGGCGATACTCTTTGTGTGTCGGCAATTGATTTTTGAACAGTGATAGAGAGCGATATGCCAAGGCCCACCGAACTGACCAGCGCCGCCACCGAGCAAGGCTCGATGGCTGATCGAGCCTACAACGCATTGCGCGACCGGCTGGTGCTGCTCGAAATCGCTCCGACGCACCCGATCCACGAGCCGCAGCTGGCCGAAGAACTGGGCATTGGGCGCACCCCGATGCGCGAGGCTCTCAAGCGGCTGGAAACCGACCATCTGGTGGTGTCCTATCCGCGCCGCGGCACCTTCGCCACGGCCGTGGATTTCCATGAGCTGAACTACATCTCCGAAATGCGCCAGGTGCTCGAGCCGCTGGCCGCGCGCAACGCGGCCGCGAACAAGGACCCGCAGATCCGCGAGCAGCTGGCCAGTTACCTGCAGCAGATCGATGCCCTGGATCCCGCCCTGGACCAGCGTTCGCTGCTGCTGCTGGATGTGCGCATCCACCGGCTCATCTACAATGCGGCGGCCAACAAGTACCTGGAGGAAACCCTGGTGCGCCTGGATAATCTGGTGACCCGGATCTGGTGCCTGGTCATCGACCAGATGCCTCCGATCGCAGAGCACATTTCCGAGCATTCGGCCCTGCTGCGCGCCATCCTCGACGGCGACGCGCAGCTGGCAGCGCGGCTGGTCTCCGAGCATGTGGCCCACTTCGAGCAGGCCCTGCGCCGCGCACCCTAGCTGGATGCCGGGGACGCGAACCGGCCGCTAGCGGCCGGCGCCCTCGGGTTCCAGATCAGTTTCGGGCCGCGGCTGCGGTTCGCGCACCGGGGCTTCCAGCTCCTGGGCCACCGGCTCCGGCCGGTCTCCAGCCGGCAGGCCCGACGCGGCCACAATGGAGTTCTCCCTGGTCATCAGGCTGAACTGCTCGCCTTCGTGGCGGTCGATTCCGTCATCCACCGCCTGCTCCAGCACCTCCATCGCCACCTTGCCGCGCAGCACCAGCGGATCACGGCACAGGTCCTTCCACAGCGCCACGCACAGCAGCAGCATCACCAGCACGAAGGGCAGCGCCGAGACGATGGTGATGTTCTTCAGCCCGTTCAGGGCCGCCGCCGGATGGTCCCCGCCGGCCAGCAGCATGACCGCGGCCACCGCTCCCACCGAGACGCCCCAGAAGACCACCGACTTCTTCGAGGGCTCCTGCGCGCCGCGTTCGCTCAGCGCGCCCATCACGATCGAGGCGGAGTCCGCCCCGGTGACGAAGAAGATGGCAATCAGCACCACGGCCAGAGCCATCAGCGCAATGGAGAACCATTCGGGGAATGGCAGTGCGCCCAGCAGCTCGAAGAGCACCGAGTTGAAGTCGATGTCCGGGGCCCCGTCCACCATCTGGGCCAGCGCCTGGCCCATGTCCCCGTTGCGCTCGGCCCGCTCCTGCAGGCCGATGGCGCCGCCGCCGAAGATGGCGAACCAGAACAGCGTGACGGTGGAAGGTACCAGCAGCACCCCGGTGACGAACTGGCGGATGCTGCGCCCGCGCGAGATCCGCGCGATGAACAGGCCCACGAACGGGGTCCAGGAAACCCACCAGGCCCAGTAGAAGATGGTCCAGGAGGAAAGCCAGGCGGCCATGTCGCCGTCCCCGGAAGCCGCGGTCCGCGATGCCATTTCCGGCAAGTCAGCGATGAAGGAGCCCACCGCATTGGGAATCACGTTCAGGATGAACAGCGTGGGCCCGCCGATGAACACGATCAGCGCCAGGATCACCGCCAGCACCATGTTGATATTGGACAGCCACTGGATGCCGCGCTCGATTCCGGAGACGGCCGAGGCCACGAACAAGGCGGTGAGCACCGCAATGATCAGTACCAGGACCCCCGAACCCACCGAGGACAGCAGCCCGGCGGACTGGATGCCGCCGCCGATCTGCAGCGCGCCGAGCCCCAGCGAGCAGGCCGAGCCGAAAAGCGTGGCCAGGATAGCCAGGATGTTGATCGTCTTCCCGCCCCAGCCGTGGACGACCCTTTCTCCGAAGATCGAGGTGAACATCGAGGAGAACAGCTGCGGGCGGCCCAGCCGGAAGCTGCCGTAGGCCATGCCCAGCCCGACAATCGCGTACATGGCCCAGGGGAACAGCGTCCAGTGGAACATGGTGGTGCCCATGGCCGTGCCCACCGCGGCCGAGGTCTGCCCGCCCACGGTTTCCGGCGGCGGAGACATGTAGAAGTACAGCGGTTCGCCCACCCCGTAGAAGACCAGCCCGATGCCCATGCCGGTGGCGAACATCATCGAGATCCAGGAAACCGTGCTGAACTGCGGCTTCTCCCCGTCCTTGCCCAGCGGGATGCGCCCGAAGCTCTTGGCCGCGACCACCAGCACGAACAGGGTGAAAACGGTCGCGGCGATCACGAAGACCCAGCCGGTGTTCGTAATCACCCAGTCGAGGGCCTTCCCGGCCGCGGAGCCCAGCCCTTCGGGCGAAGCGAAGCCCCAGGCGATGAACGCCAGGGCGAGGAGTCCGGCAATGCCGAAGACCCAGTAGTCGGTGCCGGAGGACAGGTATCTTCTGGGCCGGCGCCGGCGAGCCGAGTGCAGCTCGCTGACCAGGTCGTTCACGGGTTGCTCAGTGCGTTTCATTTCGGTTTCCTTCAATAAAGGCAATAGGTGGCGGGCCGGCAGGGGAATGCGGGCGCGCCGAATCAGCCGGGGTCCCGGGGTTGCTCGTGAGTGGTGGCCGGGGCCGGCAAATCGGCCGGGCTCAAGAGCCGGCCGGAAGTGCGCCGTGCAGGCCGGGAATTGTTCCCGGCCGGCACGGCGGGCAGCGGTTAAATGCGCGTCAAGCGCGGATCAGGCGCTGATCAGCCCGTGCGGGTCGAGCACGAACTTCTGCGCGGCGCCTTCGTCGAAGGCCGCGTAGCCCTGCGGGGCCCGGTCCAAGCCAATGGCCGTGGCGTTGACGTTCTTGGCAATCGAGACCTTGTCCGAGAGGATCGCCTGCATCAGCCCGCGGTGGTACTTCATCACCGGGCACTGGCCCGTGACGAAGGTGTGGGACTTGGCGAAGCCCAGGCCGAAGCGCATGGACAGCGAACCGACCTTGGCCGCTTCGTCCTCGGCGCCCGGATCCCCGGTGACATAGAGTCCCGGGATGCCCAGGCTGCCGCCGGCACGGGTGATTTCCATCAGCGAATTGAGCACCGTGGCAGGCTGCTCCTTGCCAGCGTCGTGCCCGTGCCCGCGCGCTTCGAAGCCCACCGCGTCGATGCCGCAGTCGACCTCGGGCACGCCCAGGATCTGGGCGATCTGCTCGGCCGGGTCGCCCTGCGAGACGTCCACGGTTTCGCAGCCGAAGCTGCGCGCCTGGGCCAGCCGGTCGGCGTTCAGGTCCCCGACAATCACGGTGGCCGCACCCAGCAGCTGCGCGGAGGTGGCCGCGGCCAGGCCCACCGGGCCGGCGCCGGCGACATAGACGGTGGAGCCGACGGTGACCCCGGCGCCGATGGCTCCGTGGTAGCCGGTCGGGAAGATGTCCGAGAGCATGGCCAGGTCCAGGATCTTCTCCATGGCCTGGTCGCGGTCGGGGAATTTCAGGGCGTTCCAGTCCGCGTAGGGCACCAGCACGTATTCGGCCTGGCCGCCCACCCAGCCGCCCATGTCCACGTAGCCGTAGGCGGAGCCGGGGCGGTCGGGATTGACGTTCAGGCAGATGCCGGTTTGCCCGACCTTGCAGTTGCGGCAGCGGCCGCAGGAGATGTTGAAGGGCACCGAGACGACGTCGCCGACCTTGAGGAATTCCACATCGCGGCCTACTTCCACCACTTCGCCGGTGATCTCGTGGCCCAGCACCAACCCGACGGGGGCGGTGGTGCGGCCGCGGACCATGTGCTGGTCCGAACCGCAGATATTGGTGGCGATGGTGCGCAGGATGACCCCGTGGTGCACCTGCCGCCCGACGTTTGCCGGGTGGACCCCGGGTCCGTCCTTCAATTCGAATTCGGGGTACGGGGTGTCGATCAGCTCGACCTTGCCTGCCCCGGCGTAGCTTACTGCCAAGTTGCCCATAGCGGACCACTTCCTTGAAATATCAGTTGGATACCAAATCGGATGTGCCCAAGTCTGACCACTGGATGTGATCCATGTCAATAGCCCGGCGAGAAATCCGCCGGGTCCGGCAGCCCGCCAGCGGCCGGCTACCCGTCCAGTTCCTCGGCCGAGCGCAGGGAAATGATGTCCTTGGCTGTGCGCTGCAGGATTTCCAGGGATTCCTCGATCAGCGGCGAGCCGCGGCTGCCCTTGCGGGTCACCGCCACGATGCGCCGCGAGGGCTTGGCCGCCCCGGAAATCCGGCGGCGCACCACGTTCTGCGCATCGCCCAGGGTGGCCAGCCGGGGCAGCAGCCCCACGCCCAGGCCCGCCCCGATGAACGCGATCATGGTTTCCCACTCCACCGCCTCGTGGGCGATATGCGGGGTGACCCCCAGCGAAGTGAAGGCGGCAACGAACAGCGCCCGGTAGACCGACTGCCCGGATTCCGAGATCCACGGGTCATCGGCCAGGTCCTCCAGGGCCACGGACTTGTGCTGCGCCAGCCGGTGCGTGGCGGGCAGCACCACATCCAGCGGGTCATCGAGCAGCACGGTCTGCTCGAACCGGTCCCTGGCGGCAGAACCCGCGGACGTCTGGCTGGCCACGATCACGGCCAGGTCGATCCGCTCCGCGAGCAGCAAGTCCAGGCAGCGCTGCGGCTGCGCTTCGATCAGCTGCACTTCGGTATCGGGCCGAGTGGCTCGCAGGTTCGCGGCCAGCGGGGCAAGCAGCTGCGCGGCAGCGGTGGAGAAACCGCCCAGGCCGAACTGCCCCTGCACCTGCCCGGAGGCGTTGCGCGCGGACGCCGCGAGCAGCTCCCATTGCGTCACAATCCCGTCCAGGCCCGCAACGAAATGCCGGCCCGCGGAGGTCAGCCGCACCCCGCGGCCCTCCTTGGTGATCAGCTTGATGCCCAGGGTGCGCTGCAGTTCGCGCAGCTGCGCGGAGACCGCCGAGGCCGAGTAGCCGGTCAGTTCTGCGGTGCGCGCTACCGAGCCCGTGGAGGAGAAGACCCGCAGGGTGGCGAAGCGTGGATCGATCATGCACCAATTGTGCACGGTTCCGTTCAATTTCTTGCGCTTTTCTTGCCGACTATTTCTTCCTAGTCTCGATTCATGCGGTGACCGGCCTCACATCGGCCCGCGCAACCACAGCCCGAGGACGCCAGCCGCGTCGTGTTCCAAGGAGTAACAGATGACCGCTTCGGTAAGCGCACCGCGCACTACGCGTGGGAAGCTCGCTACGTCGGTGAACCAAGAACAGCTCGCCGAGATCACCGAACTCTTCCGCAACCGGCGCAAGGGCTACTCGCTCGAAGCCCCGCTGTACACCGACCCCTCAGTATTCGATGTCGAAATGCAGGCCATCTTCGGGACCCACTGGCTGTTCGCCGCGAGCATTGCCGAGATCCCCGAGCCCGGGGACTACGTGACCGTGGACTACGGTCCGCATTCGCTGATCGTGCTGCGCACCGAGGAGGGCGGGGTCAACGTGCTGCACAACGTCTGCCGGCACCGCGGCGCCCGCGTGCTCACCGAAGCTTCGGGCAGCACCGGGAACCTGGTCTGCGGCTACCACTCGTGGACCTACTCCCCCGAAGGGGACCTGATCCACGCCTCCGCCCCGGGCGAAGGCAAGTTCGACAAGAGCTGCTTCGCGCTCAAGCGCGCCCACGGCCGGGTCCATGCCGGGCTGGTCTTCGTTTCCCTGGCCCAGGACCCGCCGGCGGACTTCGGCGAGGTCGCCGGCATCTTCGAGCCCTACCTGGCCCCGCACGATATCGCCCGCGCCAAGGTCGCCTACCAGCAGGACATCATCGAGGAGGGCAACTGGAAGCTGGTGATGGAGAACAACCGCGAGTGCTACCACTGCGACGGGCACCCCGAGCTGGCCTGCTCGCTGTTCCCCACCTGGGGGCTGAGCGACGACACCGTTCCGCCGCACCTGGAAGAGGTATGGGAACGCAACCAGCAAGCCCAGGCGGCCCTGGAGGAACGCTGCCTCCGCTACGGATTGCCCTACGAGGTCGTGGAGCAGCTGGACACCCGCATCGCCGGCATCCGCATCTCCCGCGAATCCCTGGACGGCGACGGGGAATCCTTCTCCGCCGACGGGCACCGCCTGTCCAAGAAGCTGCTCGGCGAGCTGCGCGACTTCCGGCTGGGCCGCTGCTCCATGCACCTGCAGCCCAACAGCTGGTTCCATTTCCAGTCCGACCACGTGATCACCTTCGCCGCCTTCCCGATCAACGAGCACCAGACCCTGGTGCGCACCACCTGGCTGGTGGCCGATGACGCGGTCGAAGGAGACGACTACGATCTGGAGAAGCTCACCCACACCTGGAAGCAGACCAACCTGCAGGACAAGGCCTTCGTCGAGCTGTGCCAGAAGGGCGCAGCCAGCCCCGCCTACCAGCCGGGCCCGTACATGAAGAGCGAATACCAGGTCGAGGCCTTCATCAACTGGTACACCCAGCGCGTGCTGGAGCACCTGGCATGAGCGCAGGCGCCCAGCTGGCATCGAGCGTAGCGGCCCAGCGCATCCGCGGGCTGGAAATGCCGTGGAACCGGGTCCTCAGTTCCCAGGAAGGCCCGGCGAGCGCGGCCCGCGCGCTGGGACCATGGCACCCCCAGGAGTTCCTGGCCGAATGCGTGCAGACCATCGAGGAAGCCGGCGGGCTGATGACCTTCGTCTTCCGCCGCGCCGACGGCGCCCCGCTGGCCTTCCGCGCCGGGCAGTACCTGAACGTCGCCTTCCCGGTGCATGGCGAAGACCAGGACCCGGTGGACCGCAGCTACTCGATTTCCAGCGCGCCCACCGTGCCCTGGACCTTCAATGTCAGCATCAAGCGCGATCCCAAGGGCCTGGTCTCCTCCTGGGCGCATGAGAACCTGCGCCCCGGCATGGTGCTGGAGATGCTCGGCCCGGTGGGCGCCTTCCACCTGGGCGATTCCGACCGGCGCGCCCGCTACCTGTTCCTTGCGGCCGGAGCCGGGATCACCCCGATCATGTCGATGGTGCGCACCATCCACTCGCTGCCCGGCCAGGCCGATGTGGTGGTGCTCTGCCACGGCACCGTGCCCGGGGACTTCGCCTTCTGGCCAGAGCTGGAATACATCGCGCAGGTCGATTCGCGGATCAAGGTGTTCTACTCGCTGGGCGACCGGGCCAAGCCCAAGAGCTGGAAGGGCTTTGCCGGGCGGCTGACCACGGCGATGATCGACGCGGTGGCCCCGGATGCCAATGGCCGCAAGGTGTTCGCCTGCGGGCCGGAAGGGTACCTGAATTCGGCCACCCAGCTGCTGCGCGAGGCCGGGGTGGATGACACCTCGGTGTTCATGGAGTTCTTCTCCGGGGACCGCAAGACGCTGCTCGAATACCAGGAGGAAATCGCTCTGGCCGGGTCCATCGCCGAGGAGGTGGCCGAATCCGTGGAGGAGTTCTACGAGAGCCAGCCGCCGGAGCTGGGGATGTACGAACCCGAGTACGACCAGAGCGGCACCATCGAGGCCAGCGGCCAGAAGCTGGTGGCGGTCGATTCCAATGCCCCGCTGCCGCCAGCCGCGCCGCTGGTTCCCGCGCAGGACCCGCCGGATACCGCTTCCTTCCCCACCGTGGGCGAAGGCGAGCTGACCATGACCTTCCTGCGCACCGCGGTGAATGTCCGGATCAGTTCCCAGGAGCACATCCTGGGTGTCGCCCAGCGGGCCGGGGTGCGCATCGGCGCCAACTGCCAGGAGGGCATGTGCGGCTCGTGCAAGGTCGTCAAGCTCGAAGGCGAGGTGGCGATGAACCACCAGGGCGGCATCCGCGCCCGTGAAATCGCGGCCGGGAAGTTCCTGCCCTGCTGCTCCACCGCCCAATCGGATCTGGTCATCGACGCCTAGCCGCGCCGGCCACCACCACACCATCAGCTTTCAAGGAGTCCCCATGTCCCGTCTTTCCCCTCGGATCCTCATCATCGGCGCCGGCATCGTCGGCGCCAACCTCGCAGACGAACTGGCCGCGCTGGGCCACACCAATACCCTGGTCATCGAGCAGGGTCCGCTGGATCTTCCCGGCGGCTCCACCTCGCACGCCCCGGGCCTGGTCTTCTCGTCCAACCCGTCCAAGTCCATGACCGAATTCGCGCAGTACACCATCGAGAAGCTCACCGGCCTGGTGGGCGCCGACGGGCGCGGTTCCTTCCTTCCGGTGGGCGGGCTGGAAATCGCCACCACCGATGAGCGCCTGGCCGACCTGCATCGCCGTGCCGGCTGGAACCGCTCCTACGGGGTCGACGCCGAAGTCATCGACGCCGCCGCCTGCCTGGCGAAGTTCCCGATGCTCAACCCGGAGAAGGTCCTGGGCGGGCTGTTCACCCCGGGCGACGGGCTGGCCCTGGCCGCCAAGGGCACCGCGCTGGTCATGGAACGCGCCAAGGCCGCGGGAGTCGAGTTCCGCGACCGCACCATCGTCACCGATATCGAGGTCTCCGGCGGCAAGGTCGCCGCGGTGATCTGCGGCGAGGAGCGCTTCGCGGCGGACATCGTGGTCTCCTGCGCGGGCTTCTGGGGACCGAATATCGGCAAGATGGTGGGCACCTCGATCCCGCTGCTGCCGCTGGGCCACCAGTTCGCCTGGAGCACCCCGGCGCCCTCGCTGGCCGGAGTGAACGAGCTGCCGGCCGGTGCCAGCCGCCCGATCCTGCGCTACCAGGACCGCGACCTCTACTACCGCGAGTGGGGAGATCGCATCGGCATCGGCTCCTACGCCCACCGCCCGATGCCGGTGGACCTGGACACCTTGCAGGCCTACCGCCCGGAAGAGATCACCCACGAGCGGATGCCTTCCTCACTGGAATTCACCCCGCAGGACTTCGCCGCCGAATGGGAAGCCAGCCAGGAGCTGCTGCCGGATCTGCGCAACACCCGGATCCAGCGCGGCTTCAACGGCATCTTCTCCTTCACCCCGGACGGCGGCTCGCTGGTAGGCCAGTCCAGGGAAGTGGACGGCTTCTTCGCGGCCGAGGCCGTGTGGGTCACCCACGCGCCGGGCATCGCCAAGGCCGTGGCCGAGCTGATCACCACCGGCACCTCCACGACGGACCTGAGCGACTGCGACCTGAACCGCTTCGAGGACGTGCAAACCACCAAGGAGTACGTCAGCGAGACCTCGCAGCAGAACTTCGTGGAAATCTACGATGTCCGCCACCCGCTGGAACCGCGCACCAAGCCCCGCGCCGTGCGCACCAGCCCGTTCTACTCCCGCCAGCAGAAGCTGGGCGCCTTCTTCCTGGAGGGCACCGGCTGGGAGCGCCCGCACTGGTACGAGGCCAACGCCGCGCTGCTCGATGAATTGCCGGCGGAGTGGGCGGCCCCGGAGCGCGACAGCTGGTCAAGCAAGTTCCACTCGCCGATTGCCGCGGTGGAAGCCTGGAAGACCCGCACCGCGGTGGCCATGTTCGACATGACCCCGCTCAAGCGCGTGGAAGTCACCGGCCCCGGTGCCGGGCCGATGCTCCAGGGCTTGACCACGGCGAATATGCTGCGTGCCCCGGGCATGGTCAGCTACACCCTGCTGCTGGACCATGCCGGCGGCATCACCAGCGACATCACCGTGGCCCGGCTCTCCGAACAGGTCTACCAGGCCGGCATCAACTCCAACGTGGATGTCGCCTACCTGGACCGCGAAGCGCGCAAGTTCAATGAGGCCAACCCGGGCCAGTGGGTGGCAGTTCGCGATATCACCGCCGGGACTTCCTGCATCGGCCTGTGGGGCCCGCTGGCCCCACAGGTCATGGCCAAGATCAGCGACGACGATATGGGCAACGAGGGGCTGAAGTACTTCCGCACCAAGCAGATCTCCATCGCCGGCATCCCGGTCACCGCGATGCGCCTGTCCTACGTGGGCGAATTCGGCTGGGAGCTCTACGCCTCGGCGGATGTCAGCGCCAAGCTCTGGGATGCGATCTTCGAAGCCGGGCAGGAGCACGGCATCATTGCCGGCGGGCGCGAGGCGTTCAACTCCATGCGGCTGGAGAAGGGCTTCCGTTCCTTCGGCACCGATATGACCAGCGAGCACGAACCGGAACAGGCCGGTTTGGGCTTCGCGGTGAAGGCCGCCAAGACCGCGGACTTCGTGGGCAAGTCGGCGCTGGCCGAACGTGCCGCGGCGGCCACCAAGCGCCTGCGCTGCCTGACCGTGGATGATGGCGTGTCCATGGTCCTGGGCAAGGAACCGGTCTACGTGGATGGCAAGCCTTCCGGCTACGTCACCAGCGCCGCCTACGGATACACGGTCCGCAAGCCGATCGCCTACGCGTGGCTGCCGATCTCGGTGGAAACCGGAGACCCGGTGGCGATCGAGTACTTCGGCAAGCAGATTGCCGCCACCGTGGTCGATGATCCGCTGTACGATCCGCAGATGGACCGCTTGCGCGGAGTTTCGCTGGCCACTTCGGCCAGCTAGCGGCTAGACGCACGTACCCGGGGCCGGGCACCGCTCATGCGAGCGGTGCCCGGCCTGTCGTCGTTAACCTGCGTGGCTGCCTGCACGCCGAGGCGGTACGCCATGCATTCATGCCTCTTAATAGGGGTGCCCTGCCGATAGCGGCCGCGGATGGCCTTCCGCTGGAGGGCAACGGGCCGCTCAGAAGGCGCGTTCGGCAACATTCACGCGAGCCGCGGAATCCAGTGCTGCCTTGACCTGGTCCGCTGGTGTTGGCGCTGGAATCGAGGAAAGCAGCTGGTCATCCGGGGTCGTGGAATCCGCCAGGTAGATGCGCGTATATCCGGCGGATTCGGGCTCGAATTTCCACGTTTCCGCGAGCGCGCCCGCGTCCAGCGTATCGAAGCCGAGGCGTTCGATGATTGCTGCTGCTTGCTCCTTCGCTTGGGAATCATCGGAGGCAATGGGAAGCGCAGAGCGGCCAGCAGCCTCGGCGGGACGGGCCAGCAGCGGAATGTGGTGGGCCAGGATGTTGCCGAAGGCTTTGACATAGCGAGCACCATCGAGCCAGCTCGCCACCAGTTCGCTGGTCGTCATCGTCCCGCTGTCGAGTTCGGCAATGCGTGCATCCCTGGATGGATAGTAGTTGCTGGTGTCCAGCACTGTCTTGCCGCGCAGCAACCCGGCTGGCAGCTCACGTACCGCAGCGAGCGGAATGGACAGCACCACGGCTTCGCCCGCTTCGGCCACCTCTTGAACCGTGCCGGCTGCGGCCAGCGGCCCCAGCTCGGCCACGAGTTCCTGCAGCGATTGGACTCCGCGGGAATTCGCAATCACCACGTTCACATTCGCGGCAACGGCCAATCGGGCGATTGCAGATCCGATATTCCCGCTTCCGATGATTCCCAGCGTTGGCATTCCATTTCCCTTCAGCAAAGTCCGGCATTGCGGGTGCCTGCCGCTCTTCGCAGCAGCTATCCCCTTTGGTTGAACTGCCTTCCGGGCACCAAAATTCCCTACGCACCATGCTGGTCTTCGTGCGCCTCGCGGAAAGCAGGTGCCGGACCGGCAACCGGTGGCATTGGCAGGAACCGCCCGGCACCAAAACACCCTGCGTGCCCTCAGGCGAAGACGCTTCGAAGCAGGAACTTCAGTGACCGCTCAGCTCTCCAGTACTTGCGCGGCACCGGCTTTCAGCAGGCCCATATCCGTGGCGGTGGCTACCCAGTCGTAGCCCAGGGCTTCGAAAGCACTGGCTCTTGATGATGAACCGGCGAAGGCGCCCACTTCAATTCGGCGGTCATGGCAGGTTTTTGCTATGAATGCCAGGGGCGAGTCCTTGGCAGCAAGCAGTGAATCCACGTCGGTTCCAAGACTCATCGCCAAGTCGACCGGCCCAACGAATACGGAGTTGATACCGGCGACTCCAAGGATTGCCTCAAGGTTTTCCAATCCTTCAGCGGATTCAATCATCGCCGACAGATGAAGCCGGTCGTTCGCTTCCTGCGGGGTCAGCACCGGTTCACCGAACAGTGCGTTCATCGGCCCCCAGCTTCTGGCACCATGTGGCGCGTACCTTGCCGCGTCGGCTGCTTCCCGGGCCTCCTCGGCCGTGTTCACCATGGGAACTATAATGTGAGCAGCACCCGCGTCGAGGGCAAACCCGATGTCCGCGTAGCTTCCGCTGCGGAGCCGAACTGCGATGTTTCCACCTGGCGCAGTAGCAAGAACAGAAATTATCCGGGCCTCGCTCCACAATCCATGCTGCATGTCCAGCCCATGCCAGCCAAAACCCAACTTCGATGTCGTTGCAAGAATTTCCGGTGAATCAAGAAAATGCCAAAGTCCGCGGGCTGAATACAGTGCCAAGTTGTTCTCCTAGGTTGCCAAACGCTGAAAGCAAGCAGTCCCTAGAGAACTTACTCCGTTTCCGCGGGCACCACGATTCTGCATGACGTGCGCGCTTCATCCCTGATGCCGTAGCGCTGCCTGCTTCCAGCACTGCTGCACTGTGTTGAACTGTATTGAACTGCATCGGAGCCTAGCGCGCAGAACCGATCCCTGGACCGAGCATTCACCCGAACGGGTGCAGTTGTTTTCATGAACTCTCGATTCAACAAGGCCGGACCAGCACATCGCCGAGGCCTTTGTGGCGCACTGCGAATTGACCGCCCCGCGATGGTCGGAAACCCCGCGGAACTGCGAAGTCGACAGCCCTGACCCAGGTCCTTGCTCGAAGCCCCGGCAACCGGTTTCGAGCGCGGGAAGATGCAAGGGAGCCGCCGGGGAAGTTGCCGGGCGGGCAGCAGAAAGCCGCCGCATCATCAACCTCCCAATCGATGATGCGGCGGCGGCACGTGGTGCATCTGGCCGGCGGCAGATCCCAGTTCATGTTCCCCTCCGGCGTGCACTGTGCACGTAATTCGCTTCGCCATGGCAATTGCGGTTCCGGCATTCCGGGTTCCGCTGCACGCTGGCTTGCCCGCAGCGGAACCCGGAACACCGGCCAGCCAGCTACCGGCGTCCGGCCATGCGCGCTCCCTTCGCCGGGGCCGCCTGCAGGCTTGCCTCCGCGGCTTGCGCGGCATGAAGGACCAGCAACGCCGTGGTTACCGTGCCCACGCCCCCCGGAACCGGGCTCAGGGCCCGCACCAGCGGGCGCACCGATGCCGCATGGACGTCCCCCACCAGCTTGCCTTCAGCGTTGATATTGGTTCCGACATCGATCACCACGGAGGTTTCATCCACCTCACTGCCGGTAAGCAGGTTCGCCTTGCCCACGGCCATGACGACCACCGCGGCGGACTTCGTTAACTGGGCCAGATCGACGGTCCTCGAATGGCAGATGCTCACCGTGGCATCGCGCTGCAGCAGCAGCTGGGCCAACGGCTTGCCCACCACCGCAGAGCGTCCGACCACCGCGACATGCTGCCCGGGCAGCGGGATCCGGTAGTGCTCCAGGATCTCGATGACCGAGCGTGCGGTAGCCGGGGCGAAGGCCGGCTGGCCGACACTGAGCCGTCCCAGGCTCAGCGGATTGGCCCCGTCAATGTCCTTGGCCGGGTCGATCAGCGCCACCAGCGCCGCGGCATCCACCCCTGGCGGCAACGGGGTCTGCAAGATGATTCCGTGCACCGAACTGTCCTCGTTCAAGGCGGTGATCGCTTCGGACAGCTGCTCCTGGCCGGACCCGGTCAGGTCCACGACCTGGCAGTCCACCCCGAGCTGCGCGGCGGCCCGTTCGATCGAGCGCACATACCAGGCGGTGGCCTCGTTATCGGTGGCCAGCACGACCGCGATCCGGACACTGGTGCCCTCGCTGGCCATGCGCACCACCAGTTCTGCGGTGCGGGCGCGGATCGCTTCAGCCACCGGCTGCCCGGCTAGATTGCGTGCCGTCATGCTGCCACCACCGCACGGGCGTGCGCGCTGAGCTCTTCGGCGTGGGCGATCGCCTCACTGGCCTGGCTGGCCGCCTGGACCAGCCGGTCGCGCTGGGCGATGTCCTTGATTGAGCTGATGTTCATTTCCAGGGTGGCCAGCGCGGTAGCCAAGGCCGCCCGGGCAGCTTCGGCCGCGGCGGCCACGTCGCTGAGAACCGATCGGTTGCCAATGGGCAGCAGGCGCTGGCCCAGCTTGATGACCTCAATGGAGGCCTCGACGGTAGAGACCAGCGGTGCGGCGGCGGCGATGGTGGCGTTTTGAATTGCCGCGCTGCGCTCCGACTTCTGCTCGCTGCTTTCCTTGGGCAGCTTGTACGCGGCACCCAGGGCGCCGAACAGCCTTTCGTCTTCCTGAGCGGCGAAGAGCCCCTGGCGCATCAGCAGCCGGGCATGCTCGGAAATCTGCTGGGCCTGCTCCTGGACGTCCGCGTACCGCGGTCCGGAAGTGAATTCGGCAACCATGGACACCAATGCCGCGCCCTGCGCCGCATGCAGGCCCGCGGCCGCGCCCCCTCCTGGCGTCGGGGCGCCCGAGGCAAGCCGCTCAAGGTAGCTGCTGACAGTTTCATTGGAGATCAATGGGGTTTCCCCTCGTTCGGGACGCATGGAAGTTGATCCCTGCACCGTTCGGCGGGATTTCCGGCGCGCAGGACCACGGTCCAGGCCGCCGGAACCCCTTAGTATCCGACTGGTATATCAGGTTATCTTGAAGCCTAGAGCACCTACCGAACGCCGGTCAAGGGTTTTCTGCCGCCCGGAACACCCCCGGCATCCAAGCGCCACGCGACCGGATCCCCCGCTAGCCCATCCAGGTCTTGCACATGCCGGCCAACAGGGCCCGGAAGGCATTTTCCCTGCGGCGCACACGCGGTCCCGGCGCAGGGCCAGGAGTGCGCGGCACGAGCCGGAATCCATCAGGAGCGCACCAAAACGACAACCACTTACTACGGCGACATGCCTGCGAGCCACGGGGCCAAGCGAGCGAGTACCGCCTTCTCGCGCCCGATGGATCGGGGCAGTGTGCAGCCTCACGAGCATTCCACAAGAAGCTTGTACAAGTTAATTGTATTCTATAGCTATGGAAATTGATCCCGAGCCCGCAGACCTTCCCCAGCAAATGCTCGAGGTGCTTTCGCCATTGCTGAGCCTGATACGCACGGCACGATCCATCTCCCCGGGCAAACTGGGAATCCTGCACACCTTGGCCACCGAAGGCCGGGCCAGTGCCGCCCGGATGAGCCAGGCCATCGGGGTCAGCCAGCAGGCCATCTCGCTGACGACCAAGGAATTGGAAGGCCTCGGACTGATCGAGCGGCACCGGGACGAGGCCGACCGCCGCAAGCTCTGGTTCCAGCTCACCGATGACGGCCGCCAAAAGCTGGACCAGGAAATCCTGCTCGGCCGGACCGCGCTGCTCCAAGCCATGGGCGAGAACCTGAGCGAGGAGGACCGTTCCCTGATCCGCTCCGCCTTGCCCGCGCTCAAGAAAATCAATACCGCGGTCCGCCCATGAGCCGCAACGCATCCAACCAGAGCCCGCTGGTGCCCACGCTGGTCTTCGCCGCGCTTGCCACGGCAATCGTCTCCTCGCTGGGCATGCTGCTGGTCCCCTCGATTTCCTTGCGGTTCAATGTCGATATTGCCGCCGCCCAGTGGATGCTCACCGTGAATCTGCTGGCCGGCGCCGTGGCAACACCCATCATGGGACGCCTCAGCGATGGACCGCATAAGAAGCGGCTGCTGCTCGTCTCGCTGGCGGCCATGTTCGTAGGCTCTGTCATGGCAGCGTCCGCACCGAGCTTTGGCGTGTTCCTTGCCGGACGCGTGCTCCAGGGATTGTCCTACGGCATTGTTCCGGTCACCATCGCCATCGCCAGGCGCTATGTAGCGGCCGAGCACCTGCAGAACACCATCTCCACCTTGTCGGTGACAGTTGCCTCAGGCA
Source organism: Glutamicibacter sp. NPDC087661 (assembly GCF_044743275.1). Lineage (NCBI taxonomy): Bacteria > Bacillati > Actinomycetota > Actinomycetes > Micrococcales > Micrococcaceae > Glutamicibacter > Glutamicibacter sp. NPDC087661. The sequence continues at coordinate 360,623 of NZ_JBIUWE010000004.1, read as the reverse complement.
TCGGCATCGGCTATCCGTTGACCGGAATCATCGCCGGCATTTTCGACTACTCCTACGCTTTCTGGTTTGGTGCGGCATTCGTGCTGGCCACCATCTGCGTGGTGTGGAAGGTAGTTCCTGCAGGCCCCGATACCCACGCCGAGCAACGCCCCTTCGACTACATCGGCTCCGGATTGCTGGCGCTGGGCCTCGCTTCCCTGCTGCTGGCCATATCCGAGGGACCCAAGTGGGGCTGGGCTTCACCTGCAACGCTTGCTTTGGGCGCTTTCTCGGTCATCGTGCTGATCATCTGGGTGAGGGTGGAAAACAGCCTTGGCCACCCGCTGATTAATCTGCGCACGCTCAAGCAGGGCGAAGTCCTCTTGGCCAATATCTCGGCCATCGCCCTGGGCGCCGCGCTGTATATCGGCATGTCCGTATCATCACTGGTAGCCCAGGCAGATGCGGCAACTGGCTACGGGCTGAGCCTGCCGGTCTTCTGGGCAGGATTTGTCATCTTCCCGCTCTCGGTAGGCAGCTTGGCCGCCAACCGCACAGTTCGCATACTGGCAAAACGTGTTGGCATCCAGGTCATGCTCCCCCTTGGAGCGATCATCATGGCCGCTGCGGGCACCATGCTCTGGCTGCTCCACTCGGCGCTCTGGGAGATCCTGTTGAGCATGCTGGTCTTCGGCATCGGCATGGGCGCAAGCTATGCGGCCATGCCGGCATTGATCGCCCGCAGCGTAGCGACCAAGGAGCTAGGCAGCTCGGTAAGTTTCAACCAGGTGCTGCGTACTGTAGGTTCTTCCTTCGGCACGGCGATTTCCGCGGCCATTATCGCCACCCACCCCGGACTCAATGGCGAGGCCAGTCCGGAAGGCATCGACATGACCTTCTTGATCGGCGCACTGCTTTGCATCGCCTTGGGTGCTGCGTTGCTGGCCGATTCGGCACGGCGCAAGTTCAAGGGACGCAGGTAGGCAAAAAGGTCCTGGATGCAGATAACGCCCCGATACCACGAAGGCATCGGGACGTTGCCAGCAGGCTGCAGCGCCTAGAATTCCACGATCTCGAATTCCAGAAGTTCAGCGCCGCTGGCCACTGGCTTCTTGGCATCACTGCCAGCATGGGCCGCATCAGCGCGCTGGGTACGCCAGTTCTCGAAGTCCTCGCGGGTTGCCCACTGGGTGTACACGAAGTACTTGTCTCCACCATTGACCGGACGCAGCAACTTGAACCCTTCGAACCCCGGTGAAGAATCCACCGAATGCTTGCGAGCAGCAAAACGCTTCTCCAGTTCCGGTCCAGCTTCGCCGGGAACCGATAGGGCATTGATGACGACAATCGACATGTTCAACCTTTCTTTTCCGGGCTTCTTTCACGGGAAACCCTCTGTCTCCACCCTACGCCCGCGCGTTCTCGACCGCAGGCCAGCGTGACGAAGTTCGACCGGCTAGTCGGCATACTCCTGTGGCCAGCAAATTTCAAAGCGTTCCAAGACCAGCTCTCCCCCGGCGTTGGCGGTGTCTTCAGGGATCCAGTCGATTCCTATGGACTTCTGGGTACGGCGCCAGAATTTTTCATGTTCTGCGCGCCAGTATTCCAGCGACAGATCCCCTTCGCCCTCGGCCGCGGCAAACTGCGCGTCTACCTCGAAGAACGAGGAGCGCTCGACGGAAAGTACTCGCAAAATTGCTCGCGGCTGCCCTTGCCCATCGCAGACAATGCAGTGGTCTTCCGGTTGCGGGACACGTTCGTTGTAATAGGCATAATCGCTAGCCAGAGATGAAGTCGCTCGCTTGGTTCCGTGCAGCATTTCATCCAGAAGCTCATCGGCAAGCGCAGGATGATCACCGAACGATTCGGCGACATAGTGCGGTGCCTCGGTCCGCGGAATCCCTTTACTCTCCAGGTACGCAGACCACATCTGTTCAGCAGCTTCTGCATTGATAGGCGGCAACACTGGAAGAGATTTTTCAGTCATGGAACGATCCTAGCCGCCACGAAGATTCCGCATGGCCCTGGAATGGCTATGGGAGGACGGTTGGACTGCGTCTAGAGTCCTGGAATCTTGAATTCGAACTTCTCCTTCGAGTTCCCTTGGCTTTCAAATGCAATAGTCCGGCCCCCAAGGAGGTAGAACTGTTTCAGCTTTATAGTCACTGGGCCTTCGCAGCTAAGCCTGAACGAATTAGCTCTCATGTTCGAGGGAACGCAGTTCCCCTTGTACGTCATGTAATCCACCCAAAGCCAGTTGAGCCGCACCTCGAAACTTATTGGATCGCTTTCAGAAGCTCCGCTGATATCGAAGGTGTAATTCGCAAAGAATCCACCTTCCTCTTGTGCCATGATGACCTGGAATCCAGATCCGTCTTGGTCGTCTTCCGGCTCAACCGTTGGCTCCGGGGTCGGTTCTGCAGTCGGCTCGACTGAAGGCTTCACCGTAGGATCCACCGTTGGTTCCGGGGTTGGTTCAGGAGTCGGCTCCGGGGTTGGTTCCGGAGTCGGTTCAGGAGTCGGCTCGACTGAAGGCTCCACCGTTGGTTCCGGAGTCGGTTCAGGAGTCGGCTCGACTGAAGGCTCCACCGTTGGTTCCGGAGTCGGCTCCGGGGTTGGTTCCGGGGTTGATTCAGGAGTCGGCTCGACTGAAGGCTCCACCGTTGGTTCCGGAGTCGGCTCCGGGGTTGGTTCCGGAATCGGCTCCGGGGTTGGTTCCGGGGTTGATTCAGGAGTCGGCTCGACTGAAGGCTCCACTGTTGGTTCCGGAGTCGGCTCCGGGGTTGGTTCCGGGGTTGATTCAGGAGTCGGCTCGACTGAAGGCTCCACTGTTGGTTCCGGAGTCGGTTCCGGAGTCGGCTCGACCGAAGGCTCCACCGTTGGTTCCGGAGTCGGTTCCGGAGTCGGCTCGACTGAAGGCTCCACCGTTGGTTCCGGAGTCGGTTCTGGAGTCGGCTCGACTGAAGGCTCCACCGTTGGTTCCGGGGTTGGTTCCGGAGTCGGTTCCGAGGTTGGTTCCGGAGTCGGCTCGACTGAAGGCTCCACCGTTGGTTCCGGAGTCGGTTCCGGAGTCGGCTCGACTGAAGGCTCCACCGTTGGTTCCGGGGTTGGTTCCGGAGTCGGTTCCGAGGTTGGTTCCGGAGCCGGCTCGACTGAAGGCTCCACCGTTGGTTCCGGAGTCGGTTCCGCAGTTGGTTCCGGAGTCGGTTCCGGAGTCGGCTCGACTGAAGGCTCCACCGTTGGCTCCGCAGTCGGCTCAAAAGTAGATTCAGAGGTCGCTTCAGGCGACGGTCTTGCCGCTGGCACATGTGACAGCGGGTAAAACGGCCTCGTGAATGGCGATTCCACTTGGTTTGTGAATTCTAATTCGTCTTTCGCATCAGGAACGGTTCGCCCAGTCAGGTCCCGCAAGAACATGGCACGGCTCATGACGGCAGATGGCTCGGCCCCAACCATCGGGGCTTCGACTCCTTCCAGCTGGGGCTGGACTGCGCTTTCGGGTGCGGCCCTTTCTCTTTCATCATGCACGATCAGTATCGGTATCAGACCGATGGCGGACGCTGTTACGGCGACACCCACCAAGCCAACGCCTAAAGTAACGGCCAGGCTACTACCTCCTGCAATACTCACATCGGCCCCCGAAGCAACAGAAGCTGCTGTCCCGGCAGTAGCTCCACCAGCAGCCGTTGCCGTGGCTGCCGAAGCTCCCATTCCTGCAATACCTCCCGAGGCAGGAATCCCCAGCGCAGTAATCCCTCCAACGACCAGAGGAAGGACGAAAGCACGCAAAGTAGCACCGATTTCGTCCAATTCCCCGAACACTACTGCGCAATTCGCGCACGACTTCAAGTGCGCCTTGACTCCACGCTCGTTCCGGCTCCCCAGCGTTCCGCGGATAAAGGCCGGCAGATGTTCACGAATATCGGAACAACTTGCGGGCAACCCTGACTGGCCATTCATATGCGCAGCCAAGTAGGCTTCGCGCAGTCCCTCTCGCGCGCGTACCGCCAATGCGGAAACCGCATTGGGTGTCATGCCGAGCATTGGCGCAACGTCTCTCGGCGGCAGTTCCTCTACTTCGGTGAGCCACAGGACCGTCTTCCAGCGCTCGGTCAAGGCCTTGAACGCGAGGATGGCAAAGGTGGATTCATGGCGTTCCATCGCCTCGTCCGCGTGCGCATCGCCTGGCAGGAAGTCCTGGACGTCTTCGACGGTAATCTGCTTTGAGGCTGATTTGTTCCTGGAAAAGGCTTCGCGCGATACCGCAGTCAGTAAATAGGCGCGGAAGAACTCATCAGGTCCTGCCCCACGTTCGATGATACGGAAGACCCGCAGGAAAGCTTCGGAGACGACATCCTCGGCATCGGAAGGAGAGTCCGTATGCCTAAACGCTACGTTCAGCGCCACTTGCCTGTGCCGTCGATACAGGTGGTCCTGGGCCTCGCTGCTTCCGTTCCTAACGCCACGAATTAAATCCGCATCGCTGACGTCAGCAAAGCGTGCCCCAGAATCTATTGTCATTACGTCCCCATAACGTTTCACGCGACAGCGCCGGTACCCGCCGCCGATCGCCCCAAGGATTCCCCAATCCCCGGAACGGCAAACGGCAACCAATGCCCCGTCGACGATGCCGCCCGACTTGGGACGGCATTTTCATCCTTTAGAACCTATCAGGATTTTTCCAATATCTCTATGAAATGGGTTCGAAAATCCTGAAAGGTGGGCGAGCTCCATCCCCCAAGCTTGCAACTCGCCCACCCGTCAGCATCTTCCCCATAAGACAACTGGACGTCTCGAAACCTCATAATTCCTTGTTGCCCAGTTCAGCGCGTACATCACTTAGATACGCGGAAAAGGGAATCATGACGCAAGAATCCAGATTAATCTGAAATTTTTTCTTCGAGCCGGAATTCGCATAGATTCCGCGATTAGTCCGCATCCGGGCGAGTAGCAGGAACCTGGCTCCAAGCACCCTCCAATGCGGACCATATGCTGTCGTCCATTAACGAAGTGGGGGTAACGGAGACATGCAGCAATGAATGGTCCTCGGCATTCAGCAGTTCCTTGCTCACGGAACTGCTGTCCATGGAGCCTGCGCCTTCCCAAAGCCCGATTTCCAAGGAATACTTTTCAGGTTCCTGCTTCATGTACCGCTGTACCAATTCGTCCGTCGAAACCCGATTGGACGATGCGATGCCCCGAAAATTCCAGATGTTCAGGCGGTCAACCACGTTCAGAAGCTGCCCGTAGTCTTGGCCGGAATCAGGGCGTCCCCTTGGATCTCCGTTGGCAGGTGATCGCACATCCATGGTGAGCACCGGACCGGTTTCGTCCAGACTTCCAGCCACTTTCTTCATGATCGAGGTGACTGCGTTTGACCGCCATAGGTAGATTTGCTCTGACGTGGAATCAATCGTTCCGTCAGCAGACCTCGGCCAATCAGGGAGCTCGCTGGACTTCGCAAAATTCTCCAAGTCATCCTCGCCGAACGTGTAGCTGGGAAACATCAGCTCCGTGACGTTGATGCCATCGGGTGCATAGCGCCGAACGGCTTCACTAACCAGCTCGACAAGCCTGGTATCAAGTCCATCCTCTTTCCACGCCGAGATACTTGCCCAGTTCTTGGAAGGATGCCCCTCGGAGTTGATTCCTGCTAGCGATGGACGGCGCTCCAGCTCTCTGCCCAGCAACGTATCGATATTCAAGTAGATTGTTCGAGGTCTACCCTGCTCATCGCAGCGGAAGGCACTAATCGCTTCAGCAACATAGTCCCGTCCGGTTTGCGCGACTTCGCTGGATTCGACATCGCGTTGGGCTGGCCAGGGGAAAGCCACCCAGTCGAGACGTCCAATGGAGAGCGATACTCCTGTCGCACTGACCGAATTTAATCGACGGGCAATTTCCGGGATACGGGCAGGATCTTCGGCGGTAATATCTTCAAAGCCGACGTTCACAACTCTGGAAAATCGGGGAAGTTGGGTGTCTGTCTTGGAGTGGCGCATGCCGAGGTTGTCTCCTGGGGAACTGGTGCCCTCTGCGCGAGGGGAATCTTGGCAGGCATGCTGCGGAGGCATCGGCTCGACCACCGTGGGGTCCGGCGTCGGGGTCGGTTGATGCGCTGCAGAAGTGGGGAATCTGGTCATGTAGCAAGCAGCCGCCAGCAAAAGAAAAGTCACCAAGCCCGCTATGGCTGCCATTGCCAGTTTCCGGCGTTGACGCTGCATCTTGGCCGCGCTCATGATCCGCTTCCAAGAATGGCAGAGAACTCACCGCTGGAAATGACACCGGTTCTTTGCAGCTTGTTCCATTTGGCGGGCCTCCCGCGGATCTCAAACGCTACCGCTGCGAGCATGGTGAGCCCCATCCCCGTGGCATAGAACGGCCATAGCGGTAGGGTCCACAGGTTCGCCAAATCCCTCCATGCAGTGTTCAGCGCAATGCCAAGAACCACCGAAGCCAGCGTGATTCCGATGCCAATCCAACCGACCACCATCGCGGTGCGACCAATTAAGGTTGCTTCTTCTTCGCCGCCGAAGGTAATCAGCCCGGCCGGGATGAAATAGAGCAATCCGGCAAGCACCAGGATCTGAGCCAGTGGCACCACCACCATCGTGAGAAAATTGAACAGCAGGAACACTCCGAACGGCCCGAACCGGGGGTTGCCGTGCATCCGCCAATGTATCTTGATCGATTGCAGCAGGCCCCGTGCCCAGCGGACTCGTTGCTTCCACAGCGCCTGCAGCGTAGAAGGTGACTCCGCCAAGACAATCGCGCGTGGTTCAAAAGCCACACGATACCCGGCACCATAGAAGCGCCAGGTCAATTCCAAGTCCTCTCCAACCGTATCGGTGCGGAACCCGCCAAGATCCCTGACCAGATCAGCACGGAATGCACCTATATTCCCGGAAACTACCGGCAAGCAATGAATCAGGGACAACGCCCGCCGAACAACCCCCGTTCCCAGATGCGAAAGGACCGAAAGCATCTTGGTCAGCACCCTATCCAGGTTTACAGGCCGGTCGTCACCGCAAACCGCCCCCACCTTCACATCGCGGAATCCAGTGAGCAACCACGGAATAGTCACCGGCGAAAAAATTCCGTCGGCATCGACAAAAACCAGTATCTCTCCAGTCGCGAGGGCAATTCCACGATTAAGTGCCGCGCCTTTGCCGGCATTCTCCTGGCTGATGGCCTGCACCAGGCGATGCTCTTGAGCCAGCTCACGCATCAGCCGTGCGGTGCCATCGGTGGATCCGTCATCGACAATCACCACTTCAGCGAGGTTTCCCTTGCTTCGGACAATTGATTCAACGCAGGCGCGCAATACCACTTCCTCGTTATAGGCCGGGATGATTACCGATACCCTGTAGTCCGGGATCTGCCCGAAATGCCTCGACGCCCGGGTTCGACGGCGGGGCCGCAGAATAGTGTTTGCCGGGCTGCCAGGAGGCAATGACGACAGCTTCCCGTAGCGGGTGAAAAGCAGACCCCGGCGGCATTCGAAAAGCAACGCCAAGGGGATCAACCCCAGCTTGAGCACACCGACGGAAAGGATGACTGCGGTCAGTGTGTAATAGCCAAGAACGAGTGCCGAACTCATGCACAGCCAACTTGCGCTGTGGACGCCACCCCGAGCAAGCGCAATGCAGCATCCAGCAGTTCCGGCGCGGACTGGCTATTGGCTCCGAAACGGGCATTGACCTCGAGCACCACCGGTTGCCCATCGCCACCCAGGCGCACGTCCATGTCTACCGGCCCGACCAGCTCCAGCGACTGCACTGCATTCTTGGCCACCCACGCAACATGAGCGGCTATTGGATCATTCGACTCGCAGCGGCGCACCGATACTGCGTTGCCCACGAGCCCCTCGCGCAGCTCGGTCTTCTCCACCACCACGCAGACCTCGATCTCCCCGGAATCAGGGTTCCTGAAGATCATCGGCGCGAATTCGCGTCCGGGGGCAAAGCGCTGCACAAGATCCCGCGTACCAGCCGGTACGCGGCCTGCCCCGAGGTCTCCTGCCGTAGCCAAGCGGACGCCCCGTCCTCCGCGCGATACGCGTGGCTTGATGATGATCTGCTCTTCCGGGCTGAACTGCGCCAAGGCTTCGCCACTGCCAGCGTTGATCCGGGCAAAATCGGGGACGGGCACGTTATCCCCTCGCAAAGTCAGCATCGTGTAGTACTTGTCGTCGCTGATCAGCACGGATTCTTTCGAGGAAATCAATAATCGGGCTCCGGCCGATTCCAGCAGCTCTCGGATACTCTCTGCCGAAAGCACCGGGAGTTCTTCGCTGACGGTCGGGATAACCAGTTCAGCTGAGTGCTGGAGAACAATCTCTTGAAGCCGAGTGGGGTACTGCTGGTGACCGGCTGCTGGCACCTGGTGGAAGGCGTCGAGCAGCGGATCAGTTATTGGCACCATGTCAGCGCCGATGACGCTATGTCCTCGCGCGTGCAGCTGGCGCGCAAGCGAGCTTCCTGCTGGACCTCCGACCCCGGTGACTAGGATCTTCATTAGAAATCTCCCACTGTGGTTGATACGAGGCGCATTACTTCAAATCCTTCGGCCCGCTGCTGCTTGACCTGGTTGCCACGGAAAGTAGCCATGGACTCGATCCGCGCACGGGTCATATAGGGCTTGTTCCGCTGATCGGCATGTAGCTTGATGGCTTCGACCTTGACGTCGGTGTAGTTCTCGACGTCAACGAAGAAGCTTGGAGAGAAATCATTGCCCACCGAGGGGCTCTCGAAGCAGAGTATGGAGGGCAGTCGCCTCCCGGCGCGCATTACTGCACGGTGCACCGCCTCATGGTCTTGGTGGATATCAGTAGCAGAATGAGTCAGCACGACATCCGGTCCGAAAGCAGCGATTTCCTCCTCGATCGCTGCAACCATCAGGTTGGAATTCTCCGACAGCCGCGTATCGCAAAAGGACCGCACCGTATGGGACTGGGCACCCAGGTAACCGGCTCCGCGTCGGGCTTCTTGAATCCTGCGAGGAGCATGTCCGCCACTTTCACCCTGCGACATGACCACGATACGAACATCATGGCCGGCATCCACCAATTTCGCGATGGTCGCACCGCAAGCCAGCTCGACATCATCAGGATGTGCTCCGACTGCCAGGAAGCGTCTCGGACGGGTGTTGTTCTGAGGCCTTCGTTGCAGCGTCAACATGGACAGGCAGAAAATCAACAATGAGATGGCCATCATTATGGCCACGACTGCCCCGATGTCCGACTGCCCTTGGAAGAGAAGATGCCAGCAGGCCGCGGCTACGAACACCAAGTTGCCAGCAATCCAAGCAACAAGGATGGTCTTGTAGTGCGTAAAGTCACGCACCAGCCATCGTCGTCCCCGCCGGCTCAATGCACTGAAGATCGCGGTTATAGAGGCCACAATGCCGAAGATTGCGAGTGACATACTCATGACGTTCTCTTTCTATGGAGCGTTCAGAAGCGGATCCTTTGCGTTCTTGGCTCTGGTCCTCCTGATAGCGAAGAAAGCCGCATCCCCATGCTGCGCCCGGATTGCTGGGAGATTCCTAAAGCGCATGCTTTCATGCCATCAACGAGTGTCCATTCGATGGATCCATAGAGTTAGAGGGCGCCTGGGTTCACTTCGTGACGGCACTTTCGCAGGAAATCCGAAACTGCGTGTCGGCGAGCAAGCAATACCGATGGCAGTGAGAGCTACAACTGTTAGCTCACTAATGGTTTCAACCGAGGTCCTAGATTCTGGTGACTCATCGCTGCAGGTTCACAGTGCGGAGGGAACCAGACCGGCGAAGTTCAGATGAGAACACCGGGCGGAGAGGCCATCAGCAACGCACCAAATAATCCGGCCGGTTGAGTCAAGCTCAGGACGGTCTGAAACAGCTGCCCGTTTTTTGCACATCGTCCAGATACGCAAAACGCCCGACCGGAAAATTAATTCCAGTCGGGCGTATGCGCGAACTATCTGCAAGAGCCTAGACGATCGGTCCTACGACGATCGCAAGAGCCTGCTCCGCGAACAGTTCACAGCCTCATTCGAATCCTAGGCTTTAGCCATGTCGGCGGTTGCTGCGCCGAGAAATCAGCACACCAGCAGCTGCCAAAAGGAGTCCAGCGATCAACACGTACATCGCAGTGAAACCTGTGTCCGCAAGCTTGTCATCCTTTTCAGATGGCGGCGGAGCTTCGGCTGAGCCTTCAGCCGGAGCTGCCTTCTGAACGAGATCTTCCTCGGCTTCATCGGATTCAGTAAGTTCCGTAGGATCCACAGTCGGCTCAGTCGGGTCAACTGGCTCAGTCGGGTCAACAGTCGGTTCCGAAGGCTACCTCATCTGCTGTCCTCTAAACCGCGGTTCAAGGCCCCGGTCCGGCGCAGGTCCCCGAGCGCCGAAAGCACTTCAATCCGCGGTGCTGGGAGTTGACGGGTACCGCTTGCTGGACTCGGAGCCTCATCACGCTCGGCCGGACGCTGATCAGCTGGAGAACCGTTGGCATGCCGGCGCCAATGGGCATAGGTCTTGAGCCCGAAGGCAAGGAGCACAGCCATGAGGATTGCGCCGAAGACCAGCGACACCTGGACCACTTCGCCCAACGCCAGATCGTCGACTTCTTTGCTCATAATCGAAGCAGCAGTAATCGCGTTCATACCCATTTCCTGTATTCAGAGTGACGGCTGCTCTATCCCCATAGTGCTGACAGTCTATGAGCTGGGCAGCCCAATCCTTTAACGCCACATCCAATCGATACCTGTTTGTTATGCGCCAGGGAAATAGCCTGCGTACCACCGGTGAATACGCTGCGAATCTGCGGTAGCCAAAGCACGCCGGGGCTATCATTGCCCACGGCGCGGCAGAGCCCCCGTCCTGCGGACAGGGGCTCTGCGAGGTACCGGTTCCTAGCTCTCGCGGCGGATCAGCTGACCCGTTGGATTCTGGAAGTCCACGTCGGTCCCGGCAATGATGGACCGGCGGACTACGCCGTTCAGGGTCTTGCCCTGGTACGGGGAAATCGGGTTCTTGTGGTGCAGCTTCTGGACATCCACCTCGAAGGTGTCCTCCGGAGCGAAGACCGCGAAGTCCGCGTCCTTGCCTACCTCGATGCTGCCCTTGGCGCCCAGTCCGGCAAGCTTCGCGGGATTCAGGCCCATCCACTGCACGACCTGTTCCAGCTTCAGTCCGCGCTTCTTCGCCTCGCTCCAGATCAGCGGCAGCCCCAGCTGCAGCGACGCCACCCCGCCCCAAGCCACGCCGAAGTCGCCGTTCTCCACATCCTTGAGGTCAATGGTGGATGGGGAATGGTCCGAAACGACGCAGTCGATGATGCCTTCCTCCAGGCCCTTCCACAGCAGCTCGCGGTTGTCATTCTCGCGGATCGGAGGGCAGCATTTGAAGGCTGTGGCGCCGTCGGGGATTTCCTCGGCCAGCAAGGTCAGGTAGTGCGGGCAGGTTTCCACGGTGAGCAGCACGCCCTCGGCCTTCGCTTCGCGGATCATCTGGAGCGCATCCGAGCTGGACAGGTGCAGCACGTGGGCGCGCACTCCGGTGGTGCGGGCACGCTCGATCACCTGCGCGATGGCGGTGTTCTCGGCATCGCGCGGGCGCGAGTCCAGGAAGCCGGCGTACTTGCCGCCCACCGGCTGCGGGGAGTTGCCGATGATATCGGAGTCCTCGGCGTGCACGATCATCAGCGAGTCGAAGGAGGCCAGTTCGGCCATGTCCTCTTCCATCTCGCCTACACTCAGGGACGGGAACTCGTCGACTCCAGAATGCAGCAGGAAGCATTTGAAGCCGAAGACTCCAGCTTCGTGCAGCTCGCGCAGATCCTTCTTGTTGCCCGGGATGGCACCGCCCCAGAATCCGACGTTGACATAGGCGTTCTTGGAAGCGGCCGCGCGCTTGATTTCCAGCGCTTCGAGGTTCACCGTGGGCGGGATGGAGTTCAGCGGCATGTCCACGATGGTGGTCACCCCGCCGGCAGCGGCGGCCTTGGTCGCCGACTCGAACCCTTCCCATTCGGTGCGTCCTGGCTCGTTCACGTGCACATGGGTATCAACGAGTCCGGGCAGCAGGACCTCGTCGGAGGCCACCTCGATGACGCGCTCTGCGGCCAGTCCGGCACCCAATTCCTGCACGGCGACGATCTTTCCGTCGCGCACGCCGATCTCGCGCGGGCCAATGCCCTGCGCGGTCAGCACTTGCTGGCCGCGCAGCACCAGGTCATAGGTGGTTCCGGTGGCGGTGGGGGACGATGTGCGGCCAACAGCTTCGTTGATGCTCATGAGGTGTTCCTACTCGTTAATTGCTAGGTGTTCTTGGGGCTCGGCAGCTCTATGCCAAGTCTAGGTTGTTGTGGCGCGGGGCACACCCGTATTGGTGAACCGGTGCCCCGCGCCAAACTTTGCGGGTTGCAGGTCAGCGACGACTGCCCTTTCACGCACCCACGGTGGCCGAGGCAGCCATCGGCACCAACGCGGTTGGTGCATCGGCGGCGTCCAAAGCCAGGTCTTCGAATTCATTGACTGCATCCAGCTGCGCGCCCATGGCGATGTTGGTGACCTTTTCCAGGATCACTTCCACCACAACCGGCACCTGGTGCTCTTCGGCCAGCGCATTGGCCTGCGCGAATCCGGCAGCCAGCTGGCTCGGATCCTCGACGCGCACGGCCTTGCAGCCCAGGCCCTCGGCGACCTTCACATGGTCCACGCCGTAGCCGTTGGTTTCCGGGGAGTTGATGTTATCGAAGCCCAGGGACACGTGGTAATCCATCTCGAAGGCGCGCTGCGATTGGCGGATCAGTCCGAGGTAGGAGTTGTTGACCACCACGTGCACGTACGGCAGCTTGAACTGGGCGCCGACGGCCAGCTCCTCGATCATGAACTGGAAATCGTAGTCTCCGGAGAGGGCCACGACCTTTTCCCCCGGCTTGCCGCGCACGACGCCCAGGGCGGCCGGTCCGGTCCAGCCCAGCGGGCCGGCCTGTCCGGCGTTGATCCAGTTGCGCGGCTTGTAGACATGCAGCATCTGCGCGCCGGCGATCTGGCTGAGCCCGATGGTGGACACGTAGGTAGTGTCCTGGCCGAAGGCGGCGTTCATTTCCTGGTAGACGCGCTGCGGCTTGATCGGCACGTTCTCGAAGTTGGTCTTGCGGTGCCCGGTGGACTTGCGGGCGGTGGCCTCGTTGGCCCAGGCCGAGTAGTCCGGCAGGGTGCCGGCGGCCTTACGCTCGCGCACGACTTCCAGGATGGCCTCGATGGCGGCGCCGGCATCCGAGGTGATTCCCAGGTCCGGGGAGAACACCCGGCCGATCTGCGTGCCTTCGATATCCACGTGGATGAATTTGCGTCCGGCGCGGTAGGTGGCCAGATCCCCGGTGTGGCGGTTGGCCCAGCGGTTGCCCAGGCCCAGCACCATATCCGATTCCAGGAAGGTCTGGTTGCCGTACTTGGTGTGCGTCTGGATGCCGACCATGCCCGACTGCAGGCGGTGGTCATCCGGGATGGCGCCCCAGCCCATCAGGGTCGGGGAGACCGGGATGTCCAGTTCCTCGGCGAGTTCGACCAGCTGCGCGCTGGCGTTGGCGTTGATCACGCCGCCGCCGGCGATGATGATCGGCTTGCTTCCGGAGAGCAGCAGGTCCACGATCTTCTCGGCCTGGCCGCGCGTGGCCTTCGGCTTCTGGACCGGCAACGGCTCGTAGGCATCGATGTCGAAGTCGATTTCGGCCATCTGCACGTTGATCGGCAGGTCGATCAGGGCCGGGCCCGGGCGGCCCGAGCGCATGATCTGGAAGGCCTTGGCGAAGGTGCCCGGAACCAGTCCCGGCTCCAGCACGGTCGAGGCGTACTTGGTCACCGGCTTGGCGATGGACTCGATGTCCACGGCCTGGAAGTCCTCCTTGTGCAGCACATTGGTCGGGGCCTGCCCGGTGATGCACAGCATCGGGATGGAGTCGGCGATCGCGGCGTACAGGCCGGTGATCATGTCGGTGCCGGCAGGGCCGGAGGTGCCCAGGCACAGGCCGATCTTGCCGGTGGCCCGCGAGTAGCCGTCGGCGGCGTGGCTGGCACCCTCGACGTGGCGGTGCAGGGTGTGGCGGATGCCGCCGTGGGCCTTCATGGCCGAGTACAGCGGGTTGATCGCGGCTCCTGGCAGGCCGAACGCCTCGGTGGCGCCCTCCTTGGCCAGGATCTGGACGACGGCGTCGATTGCGCGCATCTTAGGCATGGGAATACGTCCTTTGGAACGAGAAGAAGAAAAGAAGGATACCTACGGCGGGAAGCCAAGGTGCATGAGTCACCACAACGCCGCTTCCTTGAGCACCAGCTAGCGGCGATGAACTGGAACAAAGCCCATTGCGCAGCGGATACGGTGCGTCGGGCCCCTGCCGTGTACCAGGGGCCCGGCGGCACCGGAGCGTAGCCGGTATTGCGCGGCCGCTAGCTGAAGAAGCGGGTTACCTAGTTGTCCCCGCCGTAGGAAGATTTAGCGGCGCTAGGCCGGGACCGGGGCCTCGATTTTGCCGGCCAGGCGCTGCACCCCGCGGAAGAGGCCCGAATGATCCAGCGCCCCGTCGCCGGAAGCCACGGTGGAGGTGACCAGCTGGGCGACCAGTGCGCCCAGTGGCAGCACGACACCGGCTTCGCGGGCTGCGGAGGTCACGATGCCCATGTCCTTGTTGTGCAGGGCCAAGCGGAAGCCCGGGGCGAATTCGCGGTCCAGGATCTTCTGGGCCTTCTGGTCAAGCACCTTGGAGCCGGCCAGGCCGCCGCCGAGGACCTTGATGGCCGCGTCGGTGTCCACGCCATAGGCTTCGAGGAAGAGTACCGCTTCGGACAGGGCCTGGATATTGGCCGCGACGATCAGCTGGTTGGCCGCCTTGACGGTCTGCCCGGAGCCCGAAGGACCCACCAGCACGATGGTCTTGCCCACGGCTTCGAGCACCGGCTTGGCCGCCTCGAAGTCAGCTGGCTCGCCGCCGGCCATAATGGACAGCACGCCCTCGATGGCGCCGGCCTCGCCGCCGGAGACCGGGGCATCGAGCGGGCGCAGTCCGGCGTCGCGGGCCGCGGCCGCAAGCTCGACGGCCACGTCGGGACGGATCGAGGAGTTGTCGATCCACAGCGCTCCGGCCTTCGCGTTGGCGAGGACGCCCTCTGCGCCGAGGGTGACGGCCTGGACATCCGGGGAATCCGGGACCATGGTGATGACCACGTCCGCATTGGCCACGGCTTGCGCGATGGAAGCGGCCTTGGTTCCGCCAGCGGCGGCCAGCTCATTGCCGGCCTTGTCGCTGCGGTTGTAGCCGGTGACGTGATAGCCGGCGTTGACCAGGTTCTTGGCCATCGGCAGGCCCATGATGCCCAGTCCGATGAAGGCGATGTTCTGCGACATGTGATTCTCCAAAAATTCTTGTGCGAAAAGGTGTTCTCTAGACTGCGGCGCTGCTGCTGGCGCTCTGGAGCCAGTCGAAGGCGGTGGCCGCTTCCTGCTTGTACTCCAGGGCGACGTTGCCGGTGTAGCCCAACTCGCGCGAGCGCTTGATCCAGTCCTGCAGCGGCAGGTCCCCGGTGCCCGGAGCTCCGCGGCCCGGCGCATCGGCGATCTGGATATGGCCGAAGTCCTTGGCATGCGCTTCAATGACGGCGGCGACGTCATCGCCGTTGACTGACAGGTGGTAGAAGTCGGCCAGCAGCGCGATGTTCCCTTCGCCCTGGGCCTTGACAGCCTCGACGACCGCAAGCGCCTGGGCCGCAGTTTTCAGCGGGTAGGCTTCCGTGCCGGAGACCGGCTCGATCAGCACAGTGCCGCCGACCTTGGCCACGCCCTGGGCCGCGGCCACCAGGTTCTCCAAGGCCAGCGCATCCTGGGCCGCCGGGTCGGCGCCCTCGATGCGGTTGCCATACAGGGCGTTGAAGGCCTTGCAGCTGGTAGCTTCGGCGATCGCTACTACCGCGTCGATGTTGTCCTTGAATTCGGACTCGCGCCCCAGCCATGAAACCAGTCCGCGGTCGCCTGCCGGCATATCTCCGGCGAAGAAGTTCAGCCCGTCCAGCTGGACGCCGGCGTTGGCCAGCGAGGCGAGAAATTCGTCGACCTGCTTGCCGGAGGGGGCGGCTTCGCCAAATGGCCACCAGAATTCGACGCTGTCGAAACCCGCCTGCTTGGCGGCATCCGCGCGCTGCAGCAGCGGCAACTCGGTGAGGAGGATCGAGCAGTTCAGAGTGTAGGACACTGGATTTCCCTTCAAGAACACCTTCCAAAGATTCCGCTTTATGGAAGTTAGCTTTTGCTTTATGAAAACTCTAGGACGAGACGCCAATCACTGTCAAGAAGGTTTTGGGACGAAGTGCCGATGCGTGCAGAGCCGCGCAGAAGAGCGCTGCAGTGGCATCAGGACAGGAATGGCGCCCGGTGCGCTCCTGATAAAAGCTGGCTCATCAGTGGATTCCGGGAACGGAATAAAAGGCTCCGGAATCCGGACAAAATACCATCTGGTGAAATTATCATTTTCTATTGCGGGAATGTGATCCAGTGCATACAGTGGTGGTTACTCACCTGGCACATATCTCGGAGTGACTTCCTAGCTCAGGAGCAGCCATGCTTTTTCCACCGTGCATCACGCACAGCGCACAGCGGCTTGCCGTTGCGCCGCGCCCGGCCATGCCGCTTCTCGGCTCGCCGGCCGAGTTCTACGTTAATTTCGGACAGCCGATCTACCCGTAAGCGGGCCCGCCTACCTGTCCTGCGTCCCCGCAGGCAGGCACGGGCCGTTCCCCTGAACGCTCCGCTTCCCCAGATCTGTCATCTTCCCCTGCCGCAGTGCGCCCGAATGCGCCTGCCCGGATGCATGACCCTTTGACAAGGATGTCCATCATGTCGCAAAAGACCCCTGAAATGGTGCCCGAGGCCGCACCGCAGGAAAACCGGCCCGCTATCGACCGGGCCAATCCCTTCGAGTTGAGCGCGTCGCTCTACAACCAGGACCTGGCACCAACCACCCGCTCCGGACGCACCTGGAGCTCTTACAGCATCTTCACCCTGTGGGCCAACGACGTGCACTCGCTGGGCAACTACACCTTCGCCATCGGGCTCTTCGCGCTGGGCATGAGTGGCTGGCAGATCCTCGGCGCGCTGGGCATCGGAGCGGTCCTGCTCTTCGCGCTGCTGAACTTCTCGGGGTTCATGGGCGAGAAAACCGGTGTCCCTTTCCCGGTGATGAGCCGCATCGCCTTCGGCATCAACGGCGCCCAGATTCCCGCGCTGCTGCGCGGGGCCGTGGCCATTGCCTGGTTCGGCATCCAGACCTACCTCGCCGCCCAGGTCCTCGCCGTCATGGTGATTGCCGTGGCCCCGGGGTCCGCAGCCCTGGAGCAGACCAGCTTCCTGGGACTGAACGCCCTGGGCTGGATCTGCTTCGTCGCCCTCTGGGCGGTGCAGCTGGTCATCGTCAGCTACGGCATGGAGATGATCCGCAAGTACGAGGCGTTCGCCGGCCCGGTCATCCTGGCCACCTTCCTGGGCCTGGCCATCTGGATGCTCTTCGAATCGGGTTTCAACGTCTCGATGAGCACCGGCGAATCGAAGACCGGCATCGAGATGTGGACCGCGATGTTCGGCGCGGCCGCGCTGTGGGTCTCGATCTACGGCACCTTCGTCCTGAACTTCTGCGACTTCACCCGTGGCGCATCTTCCAAGAAGGCGATCGTCAAGGGCAACTTCTTCGGCATCCCGCTGAACATGATGTTCTTCGGCGCCATCGTGGTGGTCCTGACCGGTACGCAGTTCTCCATCAACGGCCAGGTCATCACCTCGCCGTCGGATATTGTCGGCGCGATCCCGAACACCTTGCTGCTGCTGCTGGCCTCCGCCGCCCTGCTGGTGCTGACCATCGCGGTGAACCTGATGGCCAATTTCGTGGCACCGACCTACGCATTGACCAACCTGCTCCCGAAGAAGCTGAACTTCCGCACCGCCGCACTGATCTCCGGAGTCATCGGCCTGGTCATCCTGCCCTGGAACTTGTACAACTCCCCCGAGATCATCAACTACTTCCTGGGCGGCCTGGGCGCGCTGCTTGGCCCGCTGTTCGGCATCATCATGGCCGACTACTGGCTGATCCGCAAAGCCCGGATCAACGTCATGGACCTGTACCGCTCGGATGCCGAAGGCACCTACTACTTCACCCGCGGCGTGAACTACCGGGCTGTCGGCGCACTGGTGATCAGCTCGGTGATCGCACTGGTGCTGGCCTTCGTCCCTGCCCTGCACATTGTCGGTCCGTTTGCCTGGTTCCTGGGTTCGAGCGCCGGTGCCCTGGCCTACCTGGCCTTGGCCAAGCGCCAGCACGATCTGGCAGACATCGATGGCGAGCCGATCGCCGTGGCACCAACCCACTAGGAAAACTCATGCGCATTCTGATCCTGAACGTCAACACCACGCAATCCATGACCCGCGCCATCGGGGATTCCGCCCGGCAGGTCGCCTCGCCCGGTACCGAGATCATCGAGCTGACCCCGGATTTCGGGGCTGACTCCTGCGAAGGAAATTTCGAGAGCTACCTGGCGGCCATCGCCGTGATGGACAAGGTGGTCCGCTACACCGAGCCATTCGACGCGGTCATCCAAGCAGGCTACGGCGAGCACGGCCGCGAGGGCCTGCAGGAACTGCTGGATGTCCCGGTCGTGGACATTACCGAAGCCGCCGCCTCCACGGCGCAATTCCTCGGCCACAAGTATTCGGTGGTCACCACGCTGGACCGCACGGTGCCGCTGATCGAGGACCGGCTGAAACTGGCCGGCCTGACCGACCGGCTCGCCTCGGTGCGCGCCAGCGGGCTGGGCGTGCTGGAACTGGAATCCGATCCGCAGCGCGCGGTAGCGGCCATCGTCGAGCAATCCCGCCAGGCAGTGGAGCACGACAAGGCCGAAGTGATCTGCCTGGGCTGCGGCGGCATGGCCGAGCTGGAGGAACAGGTGCGGCTGGCCACCGGCGTGCCAATTGTTGATGGCGTGCGCGCAGCGGTGACCATCGCGGAGTCGCTGGTCCGCATGGGGCTGAGCACCTCCAAGGTGCGCACCTACGCTCCCCCGCGGCCCAAGACCGTGAACGGCTTTCCCATGACTCCGGCGGCCGTCGTTCCGGCGGGTCTCTGAATGCCAAGCCAAATGGCAGGCTCAGCCCAGCGCGCTCACAGTCAGCCGTCCTAGAGTTATAAGTACCTCATGAAGGTGCGAGTGATGACAAAAGGAAACCCCGGTGCTTCGGCACCGGGGTTTTCTTCTTGCCCTGCTCTCCATCGAGGACCGGATTGGCCTAGGAGAATTCAGGCACCTTCGGCAATGCCATGTTCTTCGAGAAGAACTCGGCCAGTTCCGCGCGGGCAGTCAACGGCAAGACCTGGGCGACATACGTGTCCGGGCGGACGACAACCAGGGCTCCGGGCCGGTCGATCTTGCGCTCCGTGAAGATATCCTGATGCGGGATCGCGGCATAGACCTTCTCCCAGTCGGTGATCTGGACCTGGCCCACCTTCGGCATTGCCCGCACCCGGTGCGATAGCGCCCAGCACGAGGGCCGGATCCACGGCAGACCAGCCGATATCGTGCAGCAGCATGGCCAGCAGCACGATATTGGCACCGGCTTCCGGGTGATGGCCCAGCAGCTGATGGGCCATGGACACCGAATACAGGGTGTGCGCATAATTGCTCCGGAACGCGAGAAGCTCCTTGGCGTCCTCCCACCGCTTGCCCGCGGGCAGAAGGCTCCGCATCCACTCAGTGGAAGCCGCAGAACTTTCATCCGCAGACGCAGAACAGCCCTGCCCCCGTTGCGGAGGCAGGGCTGCGGCTGCGCATTCCTAGACGATCGCTTCCACGATCGGCATGTTCCCGTTGTAGAAGTTCACGGTGGAGCGGCGTGCTGCATTATTGGCCACCACATGGGTGATCACTTCGGCGACGTTCTCGCGCGAGGTCTGCGATGCCTCGCCTTCAACGTCTGCTCCGTTCACCTTGCCTGCCTTGTCAGCCAGCACCACGCGCTGGCTGGCCGGTTCCAGGGTCAGCGCCCCCGGGCCCAGGATCGTGTAGTCCAGCTCCGTGCCGCGCAAGTACGCGTCGGCGTCGTGCTTGGCCTTGGCATAGGTGTAGAACGAGTTGGCCGGATCCAGGCTGTCCACATCCACCAGGGCGCGGCTGTAGGAGACCATCACGAAGCGGTCCACGCCGGCCTGCTTGGCGGCCTGCATGGAACGCACCGCGGCATCATAGTCCACGGCGCGGGTGCGATGCTCGTTGCCGCCACCGGCACCTGCGGAGAAGACGATGGCGCTTGCACCGGAAAAGGCCTGGGCCAACTGATCCACGCCAGCGCTTTCGATGTCGATGACTACTGGGGTGGCGCCCGTGGCGCTGATGTCGGCTGCATGCTCCGGGTTGCGGATCAGCGAGTTGACCGCGTAGCCGCGCCCAACCAGCTTGGGCGCTGCCAGCAGGGCAACCTTCCCATGTCCGCCAATGAGAACTACTCGATTTTCTTCAGCCATGAACTGCTCCTTCTGATCGATGCTCGTATTCGGCACAACAAGGCCTGCCACGAGCCTATTCCCGGCGAGCTTTGGCGACGACTTTCTGAGTGCCAGCTTGATAGCGGTCATTTCGGCTGGCAATGGGCGTACGCTCGGGTTCATAGAATTCGCACTCGACCCAGGATGAAGCTCATGAAGCAGAGAACCTTGAACTTGGAACTGAGCAATGACCAATTCGCGGACCTGGCCAATGCGCTGGAGGACCACCGGGACTATTTCAAGAAACGCGCCGATGAAGCAACACTCGGCTTCGGGCTCGACACCGGCTACTGGCAGTCCCGTGCTGCCGAAGTCGAAGAGCTGCTCCAACTAGTCCTCAGCTCCGCCAAGCACGATCAGCATTAGCCCCGCCCCTTCCCCACCCAAGGAGCCAGCATTTTGCCCGCTGGAATTTTCACCATTGGACATTCGGCACGATCCATCGAGGATTTCCTCGCACTGCTAACGCAGTACGGAGTCACGAATGTTGTGGATGTCCGCAAACTGGCCGGCTCCCGCAAATTCCCGCAGTTCAATGCGGATGCCTTGGAAGCCTCCTTGAGCACAGCAGGAATCAGCCTGCACCACGAAGAAGCGCTGACCGGCAGGCGTCCTGTGAGCCGAAGCGTCGATTTCGCAGTCAACGCATGGTGGACGAACCGCAGCTTCCATAATTACGCCGACCATGCCCTCGGGGACGATTTCCTGCAGGCGCTCCAGCGGTTGCAGGCGCGGGCCGCCGGCCAGAAGACGGCGATCATGTGCGCCGAAGCTGTATGGTGGCGTTGCCATCGCAGGATCATTGCTGATCATCTGCTGGCCCGCGGTGCCGAGGTATTCCACATCATCGATGGGCATCCGGCCAAACCTGCCGAGCTGAGCCCGGGCGCGGTGATCGACCAGCAGTCGCGGATCACCTACCCGGCAGCCTGATACCGGCGCGCAAAACGGGCATCAATGGCAGCATCTGCGCCATGGCTCGGCTCATGCAATGAGCTGGAGGTGCAATTCATTACGCTGTCTGACGCAGCTTCCTCCATGCCTCCGGACACTAATTAAACAAGGCCGATGATCGTTATTTCTCCCTGAAATAGCCCAGTCAGCTGGGGCAAGCCTCAGCAAGAGCCGCATTTGCGGACGGTTCCGGCCTTAAATTCGCGCATTTGGGTGACTTAGCTAACACAAGAGACGTTTGGCTTAATTCGCTCAGATAAGGCTAAGCTAATTATCAGATCACTCAATAGCGCAACCAACGCCGGTTGCTGTCCGAAGAAGGAAAACATGGCCTCGATTAAGCTTCGCGCCGCTGCTCTGCTGAGCATCGCCGCACTGTCCCTGACCGCTTGCGGTTCCGCAACCGATACGGCTGCTGAGGCCAAGGCCGGCGACACCAAGACTGTCACCGTTACGGACAACGAAGGCGAGAAGACCGTCAAGTCCCCTGCGCAGTCGGTCGTTGCCACGGATAACCGCACCTTCGAGACCCTGGATTCCTGGGGCATCAAGCTCACCGCAGGCGCTGTCTCGCTGATGCCGGATACCATCTCCTACACCAAGGACGAGAACATCCTGGACTTGGGCAGCCACAAGGAACCGAACCTGGAATCAGTTGTCACCGTCGACCCTGACCTGATCATCAACGGCCAGCGCTACACCCAGCACGCCGCGAAGTTCAAGGAACTGGCTCCGGAAGCCGCCATCATTTCGCTGGACCCACGCGAAGGCGAGCCATTTGACGCTGAGCTGGAACGCCAGGTCACCACCCTGGGCGAGATCTTCGGCAAGCAGGCCGAGGCCAAAAAGCTCGTTGAGGACTTCGAAGCCGCCGAGAAGCGCGTCACCGATGCCTACGACAAGGACCAGACCGTCATGGGCCTGATCGCCTCGGGCGGCGAGCTTGGCTACTCGGCTCCTACCACCGGCCGCACCGTCGGCCCGATGTTCGACTTCCTGGGCCTGACCCCGGCGCTGAAGCTCGACGAATCCTCCACCGACCACGAGGGCGACGACGTTTCGGTCGAAGCCATCGCCAAGTCCAACCCGGACTGGATCATCGTCATGGACCGCGACGCAGCGGTTGAAGCCGACGGTGCGGACTACCAGCCGGCAAAGGACCTGCTGGAGAAGTCCGAGGCGCTGCAGAATGTCACCGCCTCGAAGGAATCCCAGGTTGTCGTCATGCCTGCTGACACCTACACCAACGAGAGCATCCAGACCTACACCGAGTTCCTGAATACTTTCGCTGACGCGCTGGAAGCTGCCAAGTAGCATTCCGGACACCCCAGCCAGCTAGTGGCGAAGCCGAATTCCGGCTTCGCCACTAGAGCTGTTTTCCCACCACTTATTTCCACGGCGGCATAATGACAAGCACGACCTCCCCAGCCCGGACCAAGAGCAAGGCCCTTTCCGGAAAACTCGCATTGGGCATCCTCGCAGTACTGGTGCTGCTGGCGTTCTCCCTGTTCACCGGCGTCTACGACATCTTCGGCATGGACGACGGCGCCATGATGTTCGCCGTCACCCGCATTCCGCGCACCCTTGCGCTGGTACTGGCCGGAGCGGCCATGGCCATGAGCGGATTGGTGATGCAGCTGCTGACCCAGAACCGTTTCGTGGAGCCGACCACCACCGGCACCACCGAATGGGCGGGCCTGGGCCTACTGACCATGCTGGTGCTCTTCCCCAGCGCGTCGCTGCTGGCCAAGATGAGCGTCGCGATTGTCTTCGCCTTCATCGGCACCATGATCTTCTTCCTGTTCTTGCAGCGCATTTCGCTCAAGGCCTCGCTGACCGTGCCGATCGTGGGCATCATGCTCGGTTCCGTGGTCGGCGCCTTCTCCACCTTCTTCGCGCTGTCCACCGACAAGCTGCAGTCCATGGGCATCTGGCTGGCGGGTTCCTTCACCTCTGTGATCCGCGGGCAGTACGAGGTGCTGTGGATCGTGGCCATCGTCGCCATTGCCATCTACATCGTGGCCGACCGCTTCACCGTAGCAGGGCTCGGCGAGGAAATCGCCACCAACGTCGGGCTGAATTACCGCCAGGTGATGCTGCTGGGCACCGCGCTGATCGCGGTCGCTACCGGCGTGGTCACCGTGGTCATCGGCAACCTGCCATTCCTCGGCCTGATCGTGCCGAATATCGTCTCGATGGTCCGCGGTGACGACCTGCGCAGCAACCTGCCCTGGGTCTGCCTGCTGGGCATCGCGATCACCACGGTGTGCGACCTGATCGGCCGCACCATCATCATGCCGTTCGAGGTCCCGGTCTCCCTGATCCTGGGCGTGCTCGGCGCGGCCGTCTTCATCTTCCTGCTTCTGAGGCAGCGTAAAGTTGGCTAATCTCATGACTCACCCCGCTTTGGGCATCCACCACTCCGGCCGTTCTGCCGGGCCGCTGCCCACCAAGAAGGTCCGCAAACGCTACTGGATCACCCTGTCCATCATGATCGGGCTGGCCCTGTTCTTCGGGATCGGCTTGCTCGCCTGGGATAACCCCATGCCATTTGGCTCCGACGGATTCTGGATCATCGCCAAGCTGCGCGCCAGCAACATCCTGACCATGGTGATCGTGGCCGCCTGCCAGTCCATCGCCACGGTGGCTTTCCAAACGGTGACCAACAACCGCATCATCACCCCGTCGATCATGGGCTTCGAAGCCTTGTACCGGGTGGTGCAGACCGGTGCGATCTTCGTGCTGGGCGTTGCCGGGGTGACCTTCTTCACCGGTGTCAGCCAGTTCGTCCTGCAAGTGGCGATCATGGTGGGCCTCTCGGTGGCGCTGTACGGCTGGCTGCTTTCGGGCAAGCTGGGCAACATCCAGATCATGCTGCTGGTGGGCATCATCATCGGCACCGGGCTGGGCTCGATCTCGACCTTCATGCAGCGCCTGCTGACCCCGAGCGAATTCGATGTCCTCACCGCACGCCTGTTCGGCTCGATGGCCAACGCCGACATGAGCTACATGCCCGTGGCCATCCCGCTGGTGGCCATTGCCGGCGGCTACCTGGTGCTGTCCTCGAAGAAGATGAACATCCTGGCCCTGGGCAAGGAAACCACCATCAACCTGGGGATCAACCACCGCCGCGAGGTCATGAAGACCTTGTTCTTCGTATCGATTCTCATGGCGGTCACCACCGCACTGGTGGGCCCGCTGACCTTCCTCGGCTTCCTGGTGGCCACCTTGGCCTACCAGCTGGCGGACACCTACGACCACCGCTACATCTACCCGATGTCCTTCCTCATCGGCTTCGTGGTCCTGGCCGGCGCCTACTTCGTCATGAAGAACATCTTCTACGCAGAAGGCGTGGTCGGCATCATCATCGAAGCCGTCGGCGGCATTACATTCCTGATCTTCATCCTGCGAAAGGGCCGGCTGTGATTACCCTCAATTCCGTCAGCAAGAAGTACAGCTCCACGGTCTCCATCGGCCCGGTCAGCTTGGAAATCCCCACCGGCGGCATCACCGCCCTGGTAGGCCCGAACGGCGCCGGCAAGTCCACCATGCTCACCATGGTCGGGCGCCTGCTGGGCATCGACCAGGGTTCCATCGAGGTCTCCGGCTACGACGTATCCAAGACCAACTCGAAGGATCTGGCCAAGATCGTCTCGATCCTGCGCCAGGAAAACCACTTCGTGACCCGCCTGACCGTGCGCCAGCTGGTGGGCTTCGGCCGCTACCCGCACTCCAAGGGCCGGTTGACCCAGGCCGATGAAGAGATCATCTCGCGCTCCATCGACTTCCTGGACCTGGGCGAATTGGAAAGCCGCTACCTCGATGAGCTCTCCGGAGGCCAGCGCCAGCGCGCCTACGTGGCCATGGTCCTGGCCCAGGACACCGACACGGTGCTGCTCGATGAGCCGCTGAACAACCT
This sequence comes from Glutamicibacter sp. NPDC087661, assembly GCF_044743275.1. Classification (NCBI taxonomy): domain Bacteria; kingdom Bacillati; phylum Actinomycetota; class Actinomycetes; order Micrococcales; family Micrococcaceae; genus Glutamicibacter; species Glutamicibacter sp. NPDC087661. Next base: position 335,211 of record NZ_JBIUWE010000004.1, on the reverse strand, counting down.
GGACATGAAGCACTCGGTAGTGATGATGCAGCACCTGCAGCGCGCTGCCCGCGAGCTGAACCGCACCATCGTGATCGTGCTGCACGACATCAACTTCGCCGGCCACTACGCCGACTACATCTGCGCAATGAAGCAGGGCAAGGTCGTCGAGTTCGGCACCCCTAATGAAATCATGTGCGATGAGGTGTTGACCAAGGTCTTCGAAACCCCGGTAAAGGTCATCCCGGGCCCCAATGGCCCGCTGGCGGTTTACTACTAGGCTCATTCCCCGCTGCAGCAGTCCGCTTGTTTCCGGGCGTCTTGGTCCAATGCGCAGCCGGCATGCGCTGGCAGTTGACCGGAATCATTCCCGTCAGCGATCAGCGCAGAAGCCGCCGTCAGGTGATGACGGCGGCTTCTCTTATACTGCCAAGATTCCTAGCGAACTTGCCGAGTCGCGATCACGCCTTGATTCTGGAGTCCTCCGACGGAATCAGCGCGCGCAGGTTATTTTCTGCGGCGTCCTGCGCCATAGTCAGCTCGAGCACCATTTCAAGGTTGGCCGACGGGACAACGACGAGCCCATCCTGATCACCGAAGATGCCGTCACCGGGGTTGCATACGACATTGCCGCAGGCCACCGCACGCCCGATGGTTCCTGGCCCGTATTTAAACGGTCCCGCAGGGTTAACACCCCTGGCGAAAACTGGCAGACCAAGTTCTGATAGGTCGGCAACGTCTCTAGTCGCGCCATCGATGACGACACCAGCGATGCCCTTGCTCACGCACAGTTCGCCCAAGATATCTCCGAAGCAAGCCCTGTTGGTTTCGCTATTTGCATTGATGACTAGAACGTCACCCTCACGAGCATCATCCAAAGCACGGTGGATCGCCAGATTGTCGCCTTCCCTCGTCAGGATCGGAAGCACGGAACCAGAAAGCGCCAAGCCCGTGGTGATTGAGCTCAATGCTGAATTCATGACTCCCATGCGCCCTTGCGCGTCCGCTATGAGCGCCACGGGAAAATGTGACAGCTTGGCGATGGTTTCCGGGTTTGGACGCTCCCACGCAGCGTTTATCTGCAGGGCATCTGTTGGGGCTGAGATGATCATTATTCTTCCTTTTTTCTTGCTTTTCAGACCAAAGACACGAGGTTGAGTGCTGCTGAGGGCGCCTTGCCCCGCAACGCGCTGTCGATGGATTCGAATGCCTGGATGCCGGCAGCCAGGAATGCTTCGGCGCTTTGACCAGCAACGTGCGGAGTCAGGATGAGGTTGGGCAGCCCGGCGGCCGCTAGGACAGAATGTGGCAGCGGGTTCTTCATATCAACGCTTTCGCTCTGCAAGACGTCTAAAGCTGCTCCATGCAGGTGGCCGTTTTCCAGGGCCTCAAGCAAAGCCTGCTCGTTCACCAGCCCGCCGCGGGAAGTATTGACCAGAATGGCGCCCTGCTTCATATGCGCCAGCGCCTGGGTACTAATAATTTCTGCTGTCGAATCGGTCAGCGGCAGATGCAGGCTCAGCACATCTGACTGCGCGATGAGCGTGTCGAAATCCGCGGGGCCGGCACCGGCGGCACGTATGTCGCTATCAGAGACAAACGGATCGTGCACTAGAACTTTCATGCCGAAACCTGTTGCAATCGCGTGAACCATCCTGGATATGCTCCCGTAGCCCAGCAATCCCAAGGACTTTCCATGCAATTCGAATCCGAGCATGTGGGGTTTGGCTTCAGACCAGCTCCCTTGGCTGACTGCTTGCACGCCGTAAGGCGTTCTGCGCGCTAGCGACAGCAGCAGCGCAAAAACATGCTCGGCCACTGCGCGGCTATTGCTTCCCGGTGTACTGGTGACCCAGATACCGGCACGCGTCGCCGCCTCGATGTCGACGTTGTCCGTGCCAACGCCATGACGAGCGATGACCTTGAGTTTCGGAGACGCTTCGATTTTTTCTGCATCGAAGATTTCAGCACGAAGCATGACTGCATCGATCTGCTCGCTGACGGATTCATATGCAACTGCATGCTCTCCGTACCCCTGGTACACAGTTCCCAAAGCGCTGAGTTTCTTCAAAGCTTCGGCATGGATGGCATCCGAAACATAAATTGCTGGCATTGGGTTTTCCTATCGGTAAATATGGGAGAGTGATTTGCCGTTGGTGCGGACAGTGCCCAGGACTACTGCAAGCCCGATGAGCCCGAAAAGCACAAGCATGTAGGCGGGGACCAAAGTGTCTCCTGTGTTCCCGATGAGCCAGGTTGCAACGTACGGTGCGCCGGCGCCTCCAAGCACCGCTCCAACCGAGTGGCCAAAGGAAACTCCCGTCTGGCGAACCTCAACAGGGAAGAATTCCGGCATCGAGGCATAGGTGCCGGCTTGGCATAGCGCATAAGGGATCATCCCGAGCAGCAATCCCAGGATCGCCAATTTCATGCTTCCCGCGTTCATCATCGAGAAGGAAGGAATGGTGATGACAATGTATGCAAGGTAGGAGATAACAAGGATTTTCTTACTCCCGATCTTGGTGCCCCACTGTCCGGCGACCGGAATGAAGAAGGCAGCTGCAATTACCGCAATGAGTACGATTGTTGATGATTGCGCCTTGCTGAATCCAAGAATCGAACTGAAATAGGTAGCAACGAAGACAGTGCCAATGTACGTGCCGACATTCTGGACCAGCGCAATGGAGAACACTTTGGCAAGTGCCGGACGATGGTCCCGGAACATCTCCTTAAGTGGAGTATGCTCGCGGGTTTCCGAAGCGGCTTTCTGGCTGAACTCGGGGCTGTCTTCGATCTTGAGCCGCATGATCAGGCAGGCAATACCCAACGGGATAGCTAGCAGGAAAGGCAGTCGCCAGCCCCATTCCAGCATTGCGGCCGCCGGCACGAGTGTGGCAGCCAGCGCGGCCAGTCCAGCCGCAAGGGCTTTGCCCATCACGGCAACGCTGGGAATCAGCGAAATGTAGAAGTTGCGCCGTTGCGCCGGGGCCCACTCCCGGATGTAGCTGGCAGCACCACCGATTTCCCCGCCTGCTGAGAATCCTTGCAGCATGCGGCAAATGCACAGAAGCAGTGGCGCCCATAGTCCGATTTGCGCATACGTCGGAAGCACCGCAATCAAGGCAGCTGCCACGCTCATAAGGATCACGGAGCCAATGAGGCTTGCCTTGCGACCGTACTTATCGCCAATGTGCCCGAAAACGAGCGCACCGGCCGGGCGGACGACAAATGCCGACCCGAACACCAGGAAGGTGTTCATGATGCCTGCCATCGAGTCGCCGCTCGGGAAGAATACGACTGCGATCGTTGCCGCGACGTAGCCGAAAACACTGAAATCGTAGTACTCGATAAACGTACCGAGAACGGCTACTCCTGTGGCTTTCTTTGCCTTCTTTTTGTACAAGTCATCTTTGACCGATACCGAAGTCATGGTCGCCTCCAATCAGAATGAGTTTAAAAACTGGGACAGTGTCCTATTATGTAATTAGAGTGTGAGGGCACGCACATGGTCGTGTCAAGTGCATGAACTCGATTTACCGATCGCTTGCCCCGGGGTAGAGCCCAGCAGCAGATAGCCAAGCCGATCGAATTCTCGGGTAAACCCGCGAGCCAATAAACGATGCTGGCAATGGTGGAACAGCTACGACGTGCGAGAATTGAGAAGTCTCATCTTCAGGTTTCCCGGTACGGCAGAGTTGCTTTCTGGGAAATAGTGCTTAGGTGGAAAGGAATTACGGATCGCCCGGGAACGTGTTATCACGATTGTCTCGGCGGGAATGTCATGACTGAAATTGTGGCCAATAACGAGCGTATTCTTGCGGTTCTCCATGCTCTCATCACGAGGACCGAAGCCATCGGCGTGCGCGAACTCGCTTCAGCCCTCGAATCGAGCCGAAGCACCATCAACCGCATCCTCCTCGGGCTTACCGAGCATGGGCTGGCTGTCGCTTCGCCACAAGGAACCTATACCTGCGGTCCAAGGATCAGTGTCCTAGCATGCGCTCTCCAGGACCGCCACCCGCTTTTTGCGTTGGGAAGAACGCTGACCGAGGACCTCTCGGTCAAAACCGGAGCCACTGCTTTAATGGCTGTCCACGATGCGATGCACCGGCAGGCCGTCGTGCTCACATCGCACTCCCAGCCTGGTCCCGTGGCCTACTCCCTCGATCCAGGCACCGAACTTCCACTCCATGCCGGCGCTACTGGCAGAGCCATTCTCACGCGTACCGGAATTGAAGCGCTCGGCCAGCTGCCCCTTGAGCCGAGAACTGCGGAGACAGTGACCGACTACGAGGAACTGGGCAAGCTCCTGCGACATGATCGAAAAGTCGGCTATACCATCAGCGTCGGGCACCAATTCCCCTTGGCTGCCGGTGCAGCTGCGCCCTTTGCCTTTGGCAATCTCATCGGTTCCGTTTCGATAACCCGCCCAACCTACTCGACTAGTGACGAAGACCTAACCGTATTCGGCCATATGGTCCGCCAAGCCTCAGATCAGATCTCCAGTTCCCACGCCACGGATGTATCCCTGCAGAGCACGGACAGAATCACCAATCCTGCAGGGGCAACGGCACTCGAACGCGTCGTTCGTCTTTTGACAGCATTGTGCACCTCACCCCTCAGCGTTTCGAGCGGGAAGTCCCTGGCGAGCAGAATCAATGGAAATCCCGCAACGACCAACCGTCTGGTGTCCAGCCTCGTCGCTGTAGGCCTCGCCACCGAAGACGCAGGGGTGCTGCAAGCCGGACCTCGCTTGCTGCACTGGGCCGCATTGCTTGGTCCGCAGTTGGACTTCTCTTCCATGGCGCGGCCAATTCTGGAGAATCTTTCCCGGGAAACTGGTGAAACCATTGGCTTGTCAGAATACAGTCGTGAATCGGCGAACGCCGAAATGACGCTGGTCATCAATGGCGTCAAGCCGCTTCATTACCGTCTCGCCTCCAACGTTCCCATCCCGCTCCATGCGGGCTCCGCTGGAAAATCGATTCTGGCATTCTGCGACGAGCGCGTCCTGGCTTCCGTTCCGCTAGATCCACTGACCGAGAAGACACCGGTTAACCGCAAGGACCTAGCCAAGGATCTTGCGGAGATTCGCGAACGCGGCTGGGCAATCGGCCATGGAGAACGCTTGCCAGATGCGTTTGGAATCAGCGCCCCGATCTTCCAAGATCGCGTCATTGCGGGGTCTGTTACAGCAACCATCGCTCAGGTGCGTCTGCCGGAAACCGACCTGGATCTGCTCATTGAAAGTGTCCAAGGCGCCGCAGCCCAAATTACGCGATTGCTCTCGGTCGAATAGCCGCGAAGCTCCGGCTGCTGGCCCGCACTAGGCCGGCAAGGACCCGACGCGAAAACTAATCCTGCACGGCAACGGAACCAACCAGGCAAGGCCAGCGGCAGGCCAACCGATATTGGGGTCGATTGCCGAAGCCATAGACCCAGCTCCCCCAACCCGGTAGGGAGGCAACGATGCGCCCGATCCATGAAACAATGACGCGAAAGACCCCGCAACACGCATTTTCATGGCTTTTGGCTCCAGCCAGCAGCGTCGTTCATACCGTGCTCGCCCAACAGAATTTTCCGGCTCCCTCAAGTATTCTCTACGCCAATGAAGCCGTCCCGGACTAGCTATCGCCGAAAATGAACTGTCGACACGAAAGACCATCCCCGAGCATCAATGCACTCCGGCTCGCACCTCAAGTGCAGGACAGTTCACGATCGCCGATCTGTGGGCGGTGGCTCAGTTTGGGGTGTTTTGTTTCTGTTCGGCAAGGCGATCCAGCTCGCTTCGCGAGCACGCACCTTCGTGCATGCCTACCTTGCACGGACAGTTTTGGCTATTGCTTGGACTTCCCCAGCGCATTGATCGCGTCAACCATCGTCACGCCCGGATGCTGACGGCGGTATTCCTTCACATCCCGGGGTGAGAGCCCCTGTGCATCGACGGTGATTTCCTGGGGCTTCGGACTGCCAGTCCAACCCCAAAGCATCAAGGTCCAGCTGCCTACGAGCAACCCCCAGGTAGGTTCCTCCGACAGCGCCATGAGCAGAATAGCGGCGGTTGCCAGCGCCAAAAGAACACTGGTGCGCGTTGATTTGCCCATGGGACCGCCTAGCTCGCTGGGGTGGTGCTGTTCCCTTCCAGCCTTTCAAAGAACACACCGGTGATCAAGGATCCATCCCTCATCCTTTAGCAGGAGGCCTGGGCCGTCCATTCCTCAGCCAACAGCGCGTAGCCCACGGAATCCATCCATTCACCGCTGCGATGCAGGCTGTCCTTGCGGCCATGGAATTCCTTGCGCATCCCCAAACGCTCCATCAGTCTCCATGATGGCTCATTGGCGGCAAAGCATTCGGCAGTAACCCTGCGCAGGCCAAGAGGGCCGAAGCACAGGCCCATGGCAGCGGCAACGGCTTCAGTGGCGTAGCCCTTGCCACCGAAGGAGGGATCGAAGCTCCAGCCGAGGTTGCCCTCAACGCCCTTGGCGCGCTGCTCAATTTCGCTTTGCCCCCAGCCATCCACGATATCCAGCATGACCGTGCCAATCAGCTGGGTCCCCTGCCCGGTGTCCAGTTCCACAGCCAGGTTCCTCAGCGGATAGTCCTTCGCGAAGAACAGCGAACGGAATTCTTCCACGGTTGCTGGGCCAGCGGTAATCCACTGGGTGACATCGGCAAGCTGCCGGTAGCACCAGAGGTCTTCCACATCAGCCGAATTCACGCGACGCAGGGACAGGCGTTCAGTGCGTACCGGCCAGCTGATCTTTTTCAGCGCATCTTCCATTCCCCAAGCCTAGCCCTACGGTTTCCAGGCGGTCCTGGCCGCCACGTTCGCTCGACTGGGATCTGCCTGGTCTTGTCGATGATGGCCTTCGTAGCGGAGGGCGCCTTGCATGCCAAGCTGGATGATTCGCGCTGCACCTGGCCCCGCGCTGTCCTGGGCACTGCAGGTTCTCACCGGCATCATGCAGGCGTTGCGGCAGAAGGAAACGGGCGGGATCCATAAGGATCCCGCCCGTTCCCATTAGCCAGCGCCATCAGGCTGCAGGCAGTTCAGCGCATGCCCCTAGTCGCGTTTGCTGCTGACAAAACCCCAAATGACCAGGACCAGCAGCGAGCCGCCGATGGCCAGCAGCCAGGTGGACAATGACCAGAACTCGCTCACTCCGACACCGAAAACTGCCGAGCCAATCCAGCCTCCCAGCACCGCCCCGACCACGCCGAGCAGCAGCGTGGCAAGCCAGCCGCCTCCCTGCTTTCCGGGCTTGATTGCCTTCGCGATCGCACCGGCAACGAGGCCAAGGATGATCCAACCGATTATTCCCATGCATTCCTACTTCCCCAAGAGATGCGGCACGATGCCCGTGCCGTTAATGGCTATTTTTTGTTTTCCTGGGCCGGCTCAGATGAGCACGGCCTTATTCGAATCCTGCTTTTCCGGCTTCTGGAAGCTGAACGAGATGTGCTTGCGGGAGAAAGGCACCCCCAGCACCATTTCAAGGTCAGGTACCACGCGGCCATTGACCAGCTCGATCCCTCGATTCGCCGGAGCGTCGGCGCGCAGGGTGAATCGCGCATAAAGCACGGGTTCAGCTGCATTGCCGCCAATTCGAACGTTCGCATCCACGATTTCCGGTTGCGTTCGAGCGGCCGTTTCCGCGGCTTTGGCTATTACCGAAGTCTCGATCTCGCTGACTCCTTCGCTGCTCGATTCGTATCTGAATTCATGCGCCGATGGGCGGCGCGGAATGGCAGTGATCAGCACCGCCAGCGAGAGCACGATGCCGGCAATTCCGAGCGCGAGTCCCAGTGGCAGCAGGTACTGCTGATCGATCGGCAGGCTGCTGGCAATCCGGGCTTGGCCGAGGCCAGCGCCTTGGCCAAGCCCCCACCAGACTGCTGCGAGGCCCGAGGCACCGGCCGCCAGCAGGACCAAACCGAAGATCGCCAGAATAAGTCGTTGGCGCACCACATGCGTTCTGAACATTTCTAGTTTCCCCCTCGGCGTTGCACTGAGACCTTGACCTTGGGAGCGCGTTGCAATGGCAACCCGTCGATCACGCGCTGCGCCCGCGCCTGCGCGTTTTCCCGCACGCGCTGAACCGAGTGCGCTGGAGTCTGCACGGTAACCTGGACCAGGGCCGGGCTGGTTTTCACGCTCGCGCGGGTCACCGAATCGGTTCGCTCGACCTCATGCCCCACCAAGGTTGATATTCCACGGCATGAGATTGCCTGTTCCGACCCCGCTGAAGGATCATCGGTAGTCAGCAGGATGCTCTGCCGGGGCCCTGGAATGAGCGCGCTGAGCAACAGCAGCAGACCGAGCACCGCAAGAACCACCATGGCGATCACTGCCAGGTTGTCATTGAAGCGCAAGTTGCTGACCGCGTTAATGCCCTGCTGGGCAAAACCGGGCCATTGTCCGCTGGTCAAACGCAGCAGGCAGGATAGCGCCAGGAGAATGCTCGTGGCCAACACGACGATGAAGCTGATCATCAAGGCCATGGTGCGGGCACTGCGAACGTGCCAGAACCTGCTCATCGCAGCCTCCTGTTGCTAGTTCCTTCATCCGGCGTTGACATCCAGCTCACCCGTATATCGGTTTGCACCTGCTCAACGCCCAGATACTTGCGCAGATCAGCCGCAACCATGTTCCGCACGTCTTCGCAGGCTTGCTGGACATTGCTCGGATAGCTCAATCCAAGGTCCAAATCGACCACCACTGCACTTCCAAGCACCTCGGCCTTGGCCTTGGGCCGGCTGTCAAAATCCTTGTACTTGCCCAGCCCCAGGATCCCACCCGCGGCAGAGCCGACAACTGGCACCTTATAGGCTGCTTGGGCAGCGATTTTTGAATAGACGGCCGTGTTCACCGTGGTGCTTCCACGGCTAGAGGACAGCTCTGCCATCTGCTTCACCGCCGACGTTTGCTGAACACTTGACTGAGGTCAACCCTGTCCTGCAAAAGCCATCCGACTCCAGCGCCGATGATGGCGAAGAATGCCACCACCACGAACTGGGTGAATGATCCGAAGGCAATCAGCAATCCGGCTAGGCAGCCGATGGCCAAACCCCACTTGACGTGTAACATGTTCTGCTCCTTAGATGAGGACAGTTATTTCAGGCCATCGCGGGGCTCGGCGTCATCGTCATCGTCTTCTGGCAGGTGCACGTCGGTGACTTCGATGTTTACCTCGATAACTTCCAAGCCGGTGGCGCGTTCAACCTGGGCGATGATGTTCGAACGGATCTCGTTGGAGACCTCAACGATCGAGAACCCGTAGGAAACTACGATCGACACGTCGATGGCGGTCTGCTGCTCGCCCTTTTCGACGCTCACGCCTCCAGCCGCGTTGGCTTGGGCACCGGGGATGCGTTCGGCCAGCGAGTTGAAGGTCCGGCGGGCGGCGTTGCCCATGGCGTAGACGCCGGAAACTTCGCGGGTGGCGATGCTGGCGATCTTCTGGACAACACGGTCTTCGATGGTCGTCTTGCCCAGTTCGGTGTGCAGCGGACCGCGCAGCTCTTCGTGGACCGGCGTGTCATTTGCGGCCTTTGCCTTGGCCTGGCGTTCCAGCTCTTCGCCGGTTGGCTTGATGATTGGCCCTTGTGAATCGCGTTGCACCATGATGGTCTCCTCATTCATTGAACGGATATTTTTGTGCCTTACACTCATACAGACGAGAGCTACAGATTAATCCTCACACATTATGAGTGTGATATATATCACTTAAGGAGGGGTGTTTGGAACCGACCCGGTTGACCGTGCTTGTTGGTCGTTCAATGGAGGGGGACCCCGAGGCCTTCGGCGAACTCGTCACCGCGCTGACACCCGGCCTGCGCCAATACTGCAAGACTTTTTTCAGCAGCTGGCACGATGCGGAGGATGCCACCCAGGATGCCTGGATCCGCGCGTGGCAGTCATTGGGCTCGCTGCGCGAACGTGCCGCGTTCAAGACTTGGCTCTACCGCATGGCACGAAATATTTGTCTTGATCGCATCCGCCAGCGTGCCAATGACCAGCAAACCGTGGATGATGAAGTGCTAGAGCAAACCCCAGTCCCTGACCGTGAATTGCCAGAAAACGTCGCCGTGCAACGCGGCGAGATTGCCGATGCCTGGCAGATCATCAACGGATTGCCTTCGGCGCTTCGCCAGGCGTTCGTACTGGTCGCGCTCCAAGGCATGAGCTATAAGGAAGCGGCCCTGGTGACCAACGTTTCAGAATCAACTGTGCGAGGGCGACTCGCACGGGCACGCAATGCAATCAGCGAGGCGGTGTCATGAAAACCCTTCCCTGCGGACGTACTACCGAAGACGTTTTGCTGAACCTGGATGAACCTGCAGATCTGCACGAATTGCAGTGCCGGTGGTGCCACGCCGAACGGCAGCGGCTCAAGGACCAGAACGGATTCATCACCCAACTGCTGCACAGCTCGACCCCGGAGCACCAGCCTGAAGCATTCTCGCAGCGAATATTGGGCAAAATAGCCGAGCACTCGCCGTTCCAGCGGATGTGGGATGTGCAAGATGCGGGCACGGGACTGGCCAAACGCGTATCGTCCCTGGAATTAATCAAGGCGATTCGAGCGGCATTTTCCGAGTCGCCGACAGCGCAATTGAACTACACGGAGATCAAGGCGACTGACACGCAGATTCCCCACCTTAACTGGAGGGTGCAATGCCATGTCAGCATGGCTGGGGATAGTTCGGTCCAGGTTATCGAGCAGCAAGTCCTTGACTATGTTCGCTGTGCCATCAGCCCGTTGATCAGCTGGAGGGAACTGGTAGTTAATCTGGTCATTGAAGACCTGCACGGAGAAGCCATCGAGTCCATCACGCTTCGGGGCGAAAACTAGCTACGGCTTCCTTGCTCCCCTGTTCCATCGCTCCGCGGGCTTTTTCCACGCAGCACTGGCGAGCAAGCAAGCACCACAAGTCCCGCAATGGGGAACACCATCAGGGCCATGCTCAACCCGAAGTTCTCGGCAAGGAAACCAACTAGCGGTGGCGAGAACAAGAAGCCCAATCGCATGAGCCAGGAGACGATGCTCAGCCCAGTTCCCGGAGGCAGGCCGGGCAGCTTGTCGGCCTGGTCCATCACCGCCGGGACCAGGGTTGCCGAGCCGAATCCAGCCGCGGCAAATCCCAGCAGCGTGCCCGGAACCGTGGGGAAGAACAACGCCAGACCCATACCGATTGCTATTAGCGCTCCCCCGAACTGGGCCATGCCGCGCTGGCCAAAGCGGTTGACCATGCCATCGCCGAGAATTCGGCCAATGAACTGGGCCCCGACCAGAGCGATGAACCCGCTGGCCGCCAGCGCCGCTGGCGCCCCCAGCTGGCCAAGATACAGCGTGGACCATGAATTCCCGGCGTCTTCAACCATTACTCCGGCTACGGAGATCAAGACCAGGGCGCTCATCATCAGCAGCAGCCGTCCGCGGGATCCTGCGGGGGCCGCGGCCCGGGCAGTTCCGGGTGCAGGTGGTGCAACAGGTTCTATGACCGCCAGTTCGGCGGATCGAGGCAGGCAGAATTTCAGGGCAGTCAGTGCCACCGCGGCGAAGAGCACCATCGATATGCCCAAATGCACTGGCAATGCCAAGTTCATCTGGATCGCTCCGGCGGCCATCAAACCGCCGATCACCGCTCCGACAGACCACAATGCGTGGAAGGAATTCAGTATCGAACGCCCATAGCGCCGTTGCACCACCAGCCCGTGCGCGTTCTGCCCGACATCCGTAATCGAATCCATGGCGCCGCCCAGGGCAAAAGCCAGCACGACCAAGACCACGCCCGGCGCGCTGCCGGCGGCCAGCAAGGCAGCACCGGTAACTATCGTGCCCACGACGGCAACCTGTGCGGAACCAAAACGGCGCACCAGCGCACCTGCAGCCAACCCTGCAAGGATTGCCCCAACAGGCCATGCGGTGACCAGCAAGCCGTAGCCGGCGGTGTCCAATTCCAGTTCCCGCTTCAGCTCGGGAAGGCGCGGCGCCATATTGGCAAAGAGTGCTCCGTTTGTGAGGAACAGGGCCGCGACTGCAGCGCGGGCGCGGGAGTTGACGCTGGATTCGCTGGCTGCCATGGGGCCTTTCACTGCACGTGCATGCGGATTCTTCACGGGGAATGCTTCACTAGCATCCAGCGTCGAGAGTACCAGTGCACCTGCTGGCAAATCCCGAAACCGTGCCGAAAGGCCCGGGAATGGGTGTTTTGCGTCTGACCAGCTGCATCAGGATAGCGGCGAGCTGGCCATCCGCCGGTATTCGCGTTTCGGCTGCAACCTTGGAAGCCCAGCTGGTCCAGCAGCTGGATCGCCCCGTTCGCCAGATGCCCTGCCGCCGTGGAGCCTGCGCTCAGCGTGGCCATAGGCATTGTCAATATCGTAGAAACAACCTCAGCGAGGGTGCGAGTGATGATCGCAGAAGTTCCCGCCGGTTCCACCGGCGGGAACTTCTGGTTAATTCGCAACCGGAAAATCGGAGCTAGCCATCGAGCCAGCGCACTTCTCCGCTGTCCAGGTCGTAGACAGCTGCCACCACCCGGGTCCGCTTTTCTTGCACTGCCTCGCGAATGATGGCAGATCGCTCCAGTAGCTGCTCGGTGACGGCACGGGCATTGGCCTGCACCACTTGGTCCACCTCTTCGCTACCCGAACCTTCAACTTTTGCCTTGCGTGCTACAGGAGCAATCTGTTCAGCGAAGTCGACCATCTCGCCGGGCAATTGCGGATTCTTGGCATCTTCTTCCATTGCCTTCAAGGTGCCCGCCACCGCACCACAGGCCGTATGGCCGAGGATCACCAGCAACGGGACCGAATAGGGACTGGAAACAGCGAATTCCATGCTGCCAACCAAGGTGTCATCGAGCACTCCGCCGGCGGTCCGGGTGACGAACAGGTCTCCGATCCCCTGGTCGAACAGGAGCTCGGGGGTCACGCGGGAATCCACGCAGCCGTGGATCAGGGCGAAGGGGTTCTGGTGCTCGGCCTGCTCGCTGCGCCGTTCAGTTGCTTGGTTGGGGCGTTCTGGCATGCCGTCGGCGTAGCGCTGGTTCCCGGCGCGCAGTACCTGCAGCACTTCATCGGGGGTCTGCGGGGGTCCGGCGAGGTTTGCCCTGTCCGCGTCCGTGGCCTGCGGTGATGCGCAGGCTGCCAGTCCGGCCAGGGCAATGAGCCCGGAGGCACCGGCGAGCAGGCCGCGGCGCGACGGTCCGGCTGGGGTTGGGTTTTGGCGGTTGAGGAAACGTGGTTCAGGTTGCGGCATCATGCCTTCCAGTGGCGTCTGATCAGCTGCCCAGCAGAATTAACTAGAGCTTGACAGTAAATAACATCAAGCAGTCTAGTGTTTTGCATTTGATTCATAAATAGCAAACGTCATATTTCGGCCCCTTTTAGCATGAGCGTTGCATGAGGTGCGGATGGCAGCGCCACTCGGTGTCCCCGTCCGCGGAAGATGGTGATTGACACCACACTTTTTCTTCGGTTGGATGGAAGCAGTCAATCGATTGATTGGCTCTTGAGTCACAGGGTGGTGTCCATGGAACTGGGAAAGGTCCAGCAAGCAGCCGTAGCCTGCTTTGCCCAGCGAGGTTTCGCCGCCACCGGCATCCGCGAACTAGGCAGTGCCGTAGGACTGAACTCGGCGACCCTCTACCATTACGTCGGCGGCAAGGAAGACCTGCTAGTGGGCATCATGAACGACTGCCTGGCCGCCATGATCTCCGGTGCCGAGCAGGCGCTGGCCGGCAGCAAGGACCCGGTACGCCAGCTCGCGTTGCTCGTGGCCTTCCACGTGGGGTTCACCGCCACCAATCCCAGCACCGCACGTGTCACCGAATACGAGATGCGCGCGCTATCGGCCAAGGCCCGCGAGCAGATGCAGGAACTGCGCGACGCCTACGAGCAGCTCTTCGCCGACGCGCTTCAGGCCGGCGAGCGCCAAGGCAGTTTCAGCACCGTGGACCTGGGCATCGCCCGCTTGGCACTGATGGAAATGGGGACCGGTGTCTCGCACTGGTACCGCAAGGACGGCCGGCTCACACTGGCCCAAGTGCAGTTGAACTTCATTTCCCTGGCCATGCGCATCCTGGCCGTGCCCGACGAATTCCCGTTGCCTGCGCAGCAGCTGCCCGTACCCCGGGTGATCGCCAGCGAACCGACCAGCAAGGACTGACTTCGTGAAGACCCTCTCCTCCCACTTGAACCCCGAGCAGTTCGAGCGCAACGCCGCCGACCAGGCACCACTGCTGGCCGAACTGCACGAACGGCTCGAACGCGCTGCGCGCGGCGGCTCCGAGAAGTCCCGGCAGCGCCATGTGGATCGCGGCAAGCTGCTGCCCCGCGAACGCGTAGACGCGCTGCTGGACGACGGCTCGCCCTTCCTGGAAATCGCACCGCTGGCCGCCGAGGACATGTATGACGGCGCCAGCCCCGGCGCCGGAATGATCGCCGGCATCGGCCTGGTGCACGGCCGCCACGTGCTGGTCATCGCCAACGACGCCACCGTCAAGGGCGGCACCTACTTCCCGATGACGGTCAAGAAGCACCTGCGCGCCCAGGAAATCGCGCTGGAGAACAGCCTGCCCTGCATCTACCTGGTGGATTCGGGCGGGGCGTTCCTGCCCATGCAGGACGAGGTCTTCCCGGACCGCGAGCACTTCGGGCGCATCTTCTACAACCAGGCGCAGCTCTCCGCGAAGAAGATCCCGCAGCTGGCTGCGGTGCTCGGTTCCTGCACCGCCGGCGGCGCCTACGTTCCGGCAATGAGCGACGAGACGGTCATCGTGCGCAACCAGGGCACCATCTTCCTGGGCGGCCCGCCGCTGGTGAAGGCCGCCATCGGGGAGATCGTCACCGCCGAGGAGCTGGGCGGCGGCGACCTGCACGCCAAGACCTCGGGCGTGGTGGACCACCTGGCCGAGAACGACGAGCACGCGCTGATGATCATCCGCGATATCGTCTCCACCCTGCCGGCCAACCCGGCCCCCGCCTGGAGTATCGAAAACCAAGTGGTCGAGCCGCTCTACCCGGGCAGTGAACTGGCCGGGGTGGTGCCGGTGGATGTCAACGCGCCCTACGACGTGCACGAGATCATCGCCCGCATCATCGATGCCAGCGAGTTCCACGAATTCAAGGCCGACTACGGCACCACCCTGGTCACCGGCTTCGCGCAGATCCACGGGCACCGGGTAGGCATCATCGCCAACAACGGCGTGCTGTTCTCCGAGTCCGCGATGAAGGGCGCGCACTTCATCGAGCTGTGCGACCAGCGCGGCATCCCGCTGCTCTTCTTGCAGAACCTCGCCGGATTCATGGTGGGCCGCGACTACGAGGCGGACGGCATCGCCAAGCACGGGGCCAAGATGGTCACCGCCGTGGCCACCGCCCGGGTGCCCAAGCTGACGGTGGTCATCGGCGGCTCCTTCGGCGCCGGCAACTACTCGATGTGCGGCCGGGCCTACTCCCCGCGCTTCTTGTGGATGTGGCCGGCCGCGCGCATCTCGGTGATGGGCGGGGCCCAGGCCGCCTCGGTGCTCTCCACGGTCAAGCGCGACGGAATCGAGTCGGGCGGCGGCAGCTGGAGCGCCGAGGAGGAGGAATCGTTCAGGGCCCCGATCCGCGAGCAGTACGAAACCCAGGGAAACCCCTACTATTCCACGGCCAGATTATGGGACGACGGGGTCATCGACCCGGCAGATACCCGCCGGGTGCTCGGCATGGCCCTGGATGTCTGCGCCCGCCAGCCGCTGCCGGAGACCAGCTTCGGCCTCTTCCGGATGTAGTACGAGGAAAACACCATGACTACGAAGCTCTTTGACACTGTCCTGATCGCCAACCGCGGAGAAATCGCGGTGCGCATCATCCGTACCCTGCGGGCGCTGGGCATCGAATCGGTCGCCGTCTACTCCGATGCCGATGCCGGGGCGCTGCATGTGTCCGAAGCCGATCGCGCGGTGCGCATCGGTGCGGCTGCGGCCAATGAAAGCTACCTGGATATCGACGCGGTGATCGCCGCTTGCCGGCACACCGGTGCCCCGGCGGTGCACCCGGGCTACGGGTTCCTCTCCGAGAACGTGGACTTCGCCCGTGCGCTGGAGGCTGCCGGCATCACCTTCATCGGCCCGCCGGTGAACTCCATCAATCTCATGGGCGACAAGATCCGTTCCAAGAACCATGTCCTCTCCCACCAGGTGCCGGTGGTTCCCGGCATCGCCGAACCCGGCCTGGGCGATCAGCAGCTGCTCGCCGCTGCCACGGACGTCGGCTTCCCGCTGCTGATCAAGCCTTCGGCCGGCGGCGGCGGCAAGGGCATGTTCGCCGTGGATTCCGCCGCAGAACTGTCCGAAGCGCTGGCCATCGCCCGGCGCACCGCACGCAATGCTTTCGGCGATGACACCCTGTTCCTCGAGCGGCTGGTGCGCAATCCGCGGCATATCGAGGTGCAGATCCTGGCCGATGCGCATGGGAACACCGTGCACCTGGGCGAACGCGAATGTTCCTTGCAGCGCCGCCACCAGAAGGTCATCGAGGAAGCCCCGGCTCCGCTGTTCGAGAATCTGGAGCACGGCGCGGCGATCCGCGAGCGCATTGGCGCCGCCGCGGTGGCCGCTGCGCAATCGGTGGGCTACGTCGGCGCCGGAACTGTCGAGTTCCTGGTGAGCGACCAGAACCCCGACGAATTCTTCTTCATGGAAATGAATACCCGCTTGCAGGTGGAGCACCCGGTCACCGAGGAAGTCGTGCGGGTGAACGGCGCAAAGCTGGATCTGGTCCAGTGGCAGGTGCGCATCGCGGCCGGACAGCCACTGGACTTCACCCAGGACCAGGTGGCATTGGAAGGCCATGCCATCGAGGCCCGGCTCTACGCCGAAGACCCGTCCTCCGGCTTCCTGCCCTCGGTGGGCACCGTGCTGCACGTGCGCGAGCCGGAGAATGTCCGGGTGGATTCCTCGCTGCGCGACGGCCTGGAGATCAGCGCCCACTACGATCCGATGCTTTCCAAGCTCATCGCCTGGGGCCCGGATCGCACCGAGGCGCTGGCCCGCTTGGATAAGGCACTAGCCGGCACCGTGGTGCTGGGCGTGCTGACCAACAGCGAATACCTGCGGCTGCTGCTGGCCGACGAGGATGTGGCCGCCGGGGCCCTGGACACCAACCTGATCGAGCGGAAGATGGACCAGTTCGCCTTCCGCCAGGTCGGGGCCCGCGAACTGGCACTGGCAGCGCATCTAGAGGATCGGCGCATTCCAGCCGCGAATACCCCGTGGGGCCTGCGCGACGGATGGCGGGCCCAGCATCGCCGGGCCAGCATCGGGCACTTCGACGTCGAGGCCGCCGAGGGCAGGACCGCGTTGCTCAGGGACCCCGATTCGAGCCGGGTGCGCGTGGGCGCCGAAGAATTCACCGTGCGGCAGGAACCGGATGGAACCCTGTCCGTCAACGGCCAGCGCACAGCACTACAGCATGCCTTCGCCGCCGATGGCACGCTGTGGCTGTGCGAGGAAGGCTGGACCGCGGCGGTGCGCAAGCTGCCCCGCGAAGAAGTCCTCGAACGCCAGCTGGCCACCATCGCCAAGCAATCCGGGACCTTCTCCCCGCATGTCCTCTCGCCCATGCCCGGCACCGTGATCAACGTGCAGGCGGCCGATGGCGATGCGGTCGCCGAAGGCCAGCTGCTGCTGAGCATCGAAGCGATGAAGATGGAGCACCAGCTCTTCTCCCCCGCGGACGGCATCGTGCGCATGACCGGGTTGAAGACCGGGGATCTGGTCAAGGCCAAGCAGGTCGTGGCCACCGTGGAAGCAGCGCAGCCAACCGAAGCACAGCATCAGGAGCAGGACGCATGAGCGAGCAAACCCCCAAATGCGTCGAACAGCGCGGCCTCTACTTCGATGAGCTGCAGCTGGGGGCCACCTACGTGCACAAGCCCGGGCGCACCCTGACCGAAGCGGATAACGTCGCGTTCACGACGATGACCATGAACAACCAGGGACTGCACCTGGACGCGGCATGGGCATCCACCCAGCCTTTCGGCAAGCCGCTGGTCAACTCCCTGCTCACCCTGAGCACCATGATTGGTCAGTCGGTGGGCCAGCTGACCGAGGGCACCATCGTGGGGCAGCTGGGCATCAATGACGTGCGCTTCCCGCACCCGATGTTCCACGGCGATACCCTCTACACCGAAACCGAGATCACCGCACTGCGCGAATCCAAGTCCCGCCCCGGGCAGGGCCTGGCGTCCATGACTCACACCGGCCGCAACCAGCACGGCGACATCGTTGCCACCGCCACCCGCACCTGCCTGATGTGGACCCAGCAGGCGCACTTGGATTCGCTGGAACCCAAGGGGGAAAGCTCCAATGGCTAGCTTCCTGATGGGTCCTTCCCTGCTGTTCTGCCCGGCCGACCGGCCCGAGCGCTACGCCAAGGCGGCGCAGCGTGCCGATGCGGTCATCATCGATCTGGAAGACGCTGTGGCTGCCGGGAACAAGGAAGCGGCCCGCCGCGCCTTGCTGGATACGCCGCTGGATCCCGCGCGGGTCATCGTGCGCGTGAACCCGGTCGATAGCGAGCACTTCGCCAAGGACCTGGCAGCGCTGGGGCAAACGGCCTACCGCACCGTGATGCTGCCCAAGTGCGAATCGGCGGCGCAGCCGGCGGTGCTGGCGGGCTACGAGGTCCTGGCGCTGTGCGAAACCGCCAAGGGCATCACCAATGCCTCGGACATTGCCGGGGCGCAGAATGTCGTCGCGCTGATGTGGGGCGCCGAAGACCTGATCGCCTCGCTCGGCGGCACTTCTTCGCGGGGCGAGGATGGCAGCTACCGCGAGGTGGCACGGTTCGCGCGGTCGCAGGTGCTGCTGCATGCGGTGGCCCAAGGCAAGGCCGCAATTGATTCCGTGTACCTCGATATTCCAGATCTCAAAGGCCTGGGCGAGGAGTCCCGCGATGCCAAGGCCTCGGGATTCGCCGCGAAAGCCTCGATCCACCCGAACCAGATGCCGGTCATTCGCGAGGCGTTCGCACCGACCGAAGCAGAACGGGAACGTGCCCGGCGGATCCTCGACGCCGCGGAGGCGAATCCCGGAGTTTTCGCTTTCGAAGGGCAGATGGTCGATGAGCCGCTGCTGCGCCAGGCCCGGGCCACCTTGGGCAGATAAGCTGTTTCCCGCCATGGGCTACAGTGTGTAGCAATGACCGCCGACAGCTGGCCAACGGAGGTTCAAATGCCTGTCGTGAAGAAACCCGGAGCCGATACCCTGGTGTATTTCTGGTTTGCGGTGGGGTTGGCCGTGCTCGGCATGGTCATCCAGCAAATCGGCGCCGTCATGATGTTCAACGGCTCGCTGGAGCTGAACGTCCTTGAAGTGACCACGCTTCACCTGGTCGCCTGGGGCTGCTATGCCGGATCGGCCATCTTCACCATCGTGGTCATGCACAAGGCCCTGGCCATGCTGATTTATCTCGTGCACCAACGTCGTCCGCTGCCGCCACGCAGGATGCCGGTGATCCGCGATGCCCCGGTGACGGCCCAAACCGCCGAGGCAGCCGCAACAGGCCAAGCCTCCGCTGCCCCATCGTCCATGGCCGATCCGCTGGACCAGGACGAACCGCCTTCCGGGGCCAAGCTAAAAACCTTTCCGCGGCAGGCGCTGGGTGCAGTGCAGCCGCAGGACCGGCACCCTCGCAGCCGGCGCCAGAACCCCAGCAACGGCAACGACCCCGCATAGCGAATAAGCAGAGCCGATCAGGCGCAAAAACTGAGTCTGCCGCGCTTCGCCATGCACAGCTAATCCCGGCGAGGCAAGGCGCTCCACCTGTTTCGGACATCAATATTTGTTCTTCGCACGTCACGAACTCCAACGCCTGTTAGCGCCGGTGCAATGCTTAAAGCAACACCCAGAAGGAGCATGCGATTGAACTCCCCGAAGCCATTGCGGATCCATCGAGCCTGGCTGGTCGCCATCGTGACCACGCTGGCGCTAGTCGCCACGGCGGCGTTCCGCTCGACCACCGGCGCGTTCTTTGAACCACTTGAATCCGAATTCGGCTGGCTCCGCTCCCAGTTATCGACCGCGGTGACCATCAACCTGGTGGTCTACGGCCTGGCAGCTCCTTTCGCCGCGACTTTGCTGGAACGGTATTCCATGCGCAAGGTGGCTGCCATCGCTCTGGCATTGGTGGCCTCCGGAGCCGGATTGTCCGTGTTCATCAGCCAGATCTGGCAGTTGTGGGCGCTCTGGGGTGTGCTGGTTGGACTGGGCACCGGGGCGATGGCGTTGGTTTTCGGTTCTGTGGTTGCCAACCGCTGGTTCTGCGAACGGCGCGGCCTGGTGATGGGCATCTTCTCTGGCGCGAATGCCGCCGGCCAGCTGGTGTTCCTGCCAAGCATTGTGCTGATCATCGAGCAGTACTCATGGAGGGCCGCGGCTCTGGTTGTTGCGGTCTTCGCGGTGCTGATCATCCCGTTGCTGCGCTGGCCCTTCGCCAATTCCCCTGCCGAAGCCGGTGTACTGCCTTACGGCGGGGCCGGAGCTGCAGCCGCGCCGGCATCCGGAACGCAGCAGGGTTCGATGGCTGCCGCGACTCTCAAGGCCCTGTTCGCGGCCTCACGCTACCCGGCATTCTGGGTCTTGGCGATGACCTTCTGGATCTGCGGATGGTCTACCAACGGGCTGGTGCAGACGCACTTCATCCCTGCGGCGCACGACCATGGCATGCCGGCAACGACCGCTTCCGGGTTGCTGGCGCTGGTTGGCATTTTCGATATCCTCGGCACGGTGCTCTCCGGGTGGCTGACCGACCGTGTACGCCCGTGGCTGCTGCTTGCGGTGTACTACGCGTTGCGCGGACTGTCCCTGATGTTCCTGCACTCGCTGATGGGTCCAACCGTCGAGCCGCTGATGTGGATCTTCATTGTCTTCTACGGTTTGGACTGGGTGGCCACCGTGCCTCCTACCGTGGTGCTCTGCCGCCAGTACTTCGGTCCGGTTAGAGCCACCGTGGTCTTCGGCTGGGTCTTCGCCTTCCACATGATCGGCGCCGGCGCCGGCTCGCTGACCGCAGGGCTGTCGCGGGAAACCACCGGCAGCTACCTGGCCGCGTGGATTACCGCTGCGGTGCTGTGCCTTGCGGCAGCCGTCAGCCTGCTGTTCTTGCCGCGCATGCGCAAAGCCTACGAGCATCCTCAGCTAGAGAAAGTTGGGGTGTAGCCCGAATCAGCACCAGCAGCTCTCACGGCTTAACGGAAAACCTCGCAGAACAGATCATTGCTGATCGCTCTGCGAGGTTTTGCTTTTCGTGCTTAGACGAGCGCTACGTCCTTGGAAGGAACGTGGAGCTCCTTGTTGCCGTAGTGCACCGAGAAGAACCAGCCGATACCGGTCACGATATGGATCAGGGACAGGCCCACAGCGGTAGCGGCATCTGCTGCGTTCATGATCGGGAAAACGATCGAGACTACCGCGATGAGCAAGCCAGCCCACTGCGCGATCTTGCAAATGCCCTTGTTTGCCCGTCCGATCAGGAAGACCACCAGGCCGAAGAACAGAATCGGGATCAACGTGAACTGCAACAGGTGGTCAAAGGCGACAACATCAGTTGAATTAGGACCAATCCGGCGGGATGCCCCAGCGGCGCCAGACAGGAAGAAAATGATGACATTCAGGTAGCTGGTACCCAGCGCACCGATAATCACCTGAATGAAATTGAATGGGCTATTGGGTTGTCCCTGAGACGTCATGGCACTCCTAGAATTGTTGATAGTTCGCAACTATTCTATTCCCGAGTGCCTGTGCCACGGCTCTCAGAAGCCCGTGAGAACCGCGACACTTAGCAGGGCTATAGGTTTTCCAGGGCCGCGATCTCGTTGAACTTCCTATTCGAGTAGTTCACCGCGATATACCAAGACGCTGCAACAACCAGGTGCATAATCGCCAGGGTCAGCGCGGTCCCCCAGTCCTCGGCGAAGAACCACTGCACCACCGCTGAGGTCAAGACGGCGGCAACCCCGACCCACTGGGCGATGCGGCAGAAGCCCGGCTTGGCCCGGCCGATCAAGAAGGTCAGGAAGCCGAGAATGAGAATGGGCAGGGCAGTGAATCGCACGATGTGGATGAAATCCAGGTTCCGGAATAAGCCGCCGGAGTACTCCATGGATGCGCCGATAACCCTGGCAACAAAATAGGCCAAGGTGCTAAGCCCCATGGCTCCGAAAGCCGCAATAACCACCTGGGCGAAATTGAACGGCATCTTGAATCTAGCGTCAGCCTGCATCGCGAATCATCCCCTTTTACAGCGAATTCGAGCTGGACCGGTATTTTCACTGTACGCGCATTCCCGCCCGTTGGACCCCGAACTCCGGAACATTCAAGATCGGGCCCCGCATTAGCCGATGGCGGTTTCCGCTGGCCTCCCGCGCCATGGCCCGGACCGCGACAGGGTGACGCCCCTCGGCAACACAAGCCGTTGCAGCCGCGGGCACCCTTCGTCGCTTCACTTGGCCATTTTCCGGTCCACAACCGGGAAACCGGAGTAGACTGGAATTGGATCTAACTTCCGTAGAAATGCCGTCATCGGAAGCACTTCCTACCGGCGTAGAGCTTTTGTGCCCTCCTCATTGCCGAGGACGGCGTTCAGATTAACGCAGCAGTGTTGAACCGGGATCTTTATCGAGGCGGCTCGAATTAACTGCCCGCTTCCTTGCGTTTCTCCCATTTGCCCGATAAGGGTTGCCCGCCAGGAACGAATCACAGTTTTGCTCCAGCAGCCCACAGACCGGTTCGGTCCGCTAGTGGCGAATCATGCAACCAGCACAGCCGGACAATACCTTTGAAGCCGACAGTGCAAAACGGCAGTACGCGCACAACTGCCGCGGTCCCCGCGATGCCCAACTCAAGAAATGGTACGGCGTTTCCCGTGGAACCGGCCTTGAACTGCAGCACCGAGGGCAGAGCACGGCAATAAAAACGACTATGCAGCAACGGAGGGAATGTCATGGACAAGCCGAACAGCTGTCCGAGGTGCTACAGAAATACCTTGGTTGAAACAGAAACCCGTCGATTCGTCGATGATCAAAACCAGCTCAAGAGATGGGACAACGAAGGCGGCCACGAAGCTGGCCAGCGCCAGGACATGCTGGTAACGATGCGTGAAGTGCTCTGGACCTGCACCTCATGCGGATGGCGCAAGGTTGCCTACAGTTCGCAAGAACCACTACAGGGACCAGAGCGCCGCGTGGACATCTTGCCTGCTACGGGCCAAGCAACCCTACGGCAAGCCTAGCTGAGCTGGCGCCAGGCGCTGCTGCCCACGGCAGAGCACCCTGGTCGCCGGCATGGAACGGACATGGAAAGGAAAAGCCATGATGGACTTCTCCCGCACTCTTGGCAAGAAGCACCAGCCGCTGAAGATAGGCCCGGTGCTCATGAACTCTCTGCCGGGAACTTTGCTCAGCGACAAGGCGCCCGGCGCGTACCGGGTTGCCGCCGTTTTCAACCGCCAGCCCGCAGCCGAGGAAACAGAGTTCTTGACCAGCGATTTCATGCGCGGCCAACTCGATGCCGCCGGCTACCCTGATGCCGTTCTGAGCGCAGCTAACCGAAGATTGGAAATTTCCAACACCTCCCTGGAACAACTGCGTGACGGATTGGCAGCATTAATTGCCCGGGAGCTGGCTCTCGCCGGAAAGAAGTTCGAGGCTGATAGGGACGAAAGAAATTCCCGGTTCCACAAGGATATCGATGCGGAGTCACAGCGTTATGCAGCGGTGCAAAAGCTCGCGGAATCGGTAGCATTCAGCTCCGCGGAGATTCTCGAGCTCCATGGGCCCTGACCCTTCGGTAAATCCGGGTCCCAGCACCGGTACAGCTAGAGCGCCTGGACTGGCTGCACCGGCCCGGGCATTCGCAATAGGGCCGGAACAGCACTCGCGCCGCGCCTGCAACTCCTCTGGCCGCTACTGCCGCAGCCTCGATAAACCTGCGCCTGGCGAGCACCCGGAACTAGGCGCCGAGCACAAGGATGATCGCGCAAGCGCCTAGAGCCAGCAGCACCGCTGTTGTCAGCAGCACGGCGAGAACATCCGCGCTGACGCGTTCAGCCTTCACGCCTTGCGCCATTTTCCGGTACCGGGCACGCTGCGAGAGCAGAATCCCGAATGCCATCGAGGAAGATATCGCAATCAGCAGGATCACGGCCAGGCCATAGTGCGGAAGCCAGCGCAGGAAGACCGCGGAAACCACGAGAAATGAAACCATTGTCCGGTTCCACGCGAAGACGGTGCGCTCTGGCTGCAACCCCGGGTCGCTGATCTCGATGGGCTCTTTCATCACGAGCTGAGGGACCAGAAAATCATGGCGATCGCCGCCAGTGAGGCCACCACGGCACCGAATGCCAGCAGCGGGACAATGGCGGGAATCGGCAACGGCCTGCCGGTGCGCATGCTGCGTTCCACGCGGACCCAGCGCACGGCTGCACCGGCAGCAATCAGGATGCCGACGCCGATCACCAGCACCGCCAGCCAGGTGCGAACTGGCGACGGGAAGGCCTCTGCGGCGAAGGCCTCCAGCGCTGTGCCGCCCGCGAGGAAGGCTAGCGAAGTTCGAATCCAGGCCAAGAAGGTGCGCTCGTTGGCCAGCGTGAAGCGCGGGTCAGGCTCACTGCCCCGTGGCAATATCCAGCGTGAAAGCCGGCTGCGATCTTGCTCGGACATGACCCTCCTTGGTTTGCGTCGATGCTATGAGCATACCCAACCTATTATCGGCTAAACCTATTTAGTTGGTTGATAAAAACAGTTTTACGAATGTGATCCAGCGCATAAGAATTGAATGCAGCACTTGAACCAAAGAAAGGGCGCATTCCATGGCCTCCACCAATCTCAATCCCCACGTCGTTACGCTGGGCACCGCCGGCGGACCCCGCTGGTGGACCGGCGAGAACGCCGGCAAGCGGGCGGGAATTTCCACCGCCGTAGTCGTGGGCGAAAGCGTCTACCTGGTGGATGCCGGAACCGGCGTGGGCAACCAGCTGATGAAAGCCGGCTTCACCCCTGCGAACCTTCGCGGCATCTTCCTCACGCACTTGCACTCCGATCACACCATCGACCTGGCTTCGCTGGCCATCTTCGGAATGTTCACCCTGCCAGCGGGCAAGGCTCCGATTTCCATCATCGGCCCCGGCGACCGCGGCGCCCTGCCACCTGCCTCCCCGCGCGCAGTGACCGCCCCGCAGCCGGTCTTCGCGCAGAACCCGACCCCGGGCACTGCCTCGATGTTCGACCACCTGATGCAGGCCTACGCCACGGACCTGAATGACCGCGTGATCGACGCCCTGCGCCCCTCCCCGCTGGACCACTTCATCGCCTCGGACATCGAGATTCCGGCCGGCACCGGGTACCACCCCAACGAGAACCCGACACCGAAGGGCTTCGCGCCGTTCGAGATCTACCGCGACGAGCTGGTCACGGTGACCGCAACACTGGTCAAGCACCCGCCGATCGCTCCGGCCTTCGCCTTCCGCTTCGATACCGCAGAAGGCTCGGTGACCATTTCCGGAGACACCGCGCCCTGCCAGAACCTGGTGGCCCTGGCGAAGGATACCGACCTGCTGCTTCATGAGGCCATCGACTTCGACTGGGTGCAACGCGCCTACGGTTCGGTTGGCACTTTGGAAGCCCAGGCTTCGATGGACCACCACCGCGCCTCGCACACCTCGCCGGAGCAGGCGATCGAGATCGCGCACGAGGCCGGGGCGCGCACTCTGGCCCTGCACCATCTGGTCCCCGGAACTACGCCTTTGCAGGTCTGGGAAGCCCACGCCGCGAAATTCTCCGGCAACTACCTAGTGCCCAACGATCTGGACACGATATCCTTTTCCCGCGTCAACAGTGAAATGGCGGCAGTACGATGAGCAGCACCCTGAATAATGGCAACGGCGTGGAGGCACAAGCGTTGGTTCCCTCGCTGAAATCCCCGCAGATGCGCCGGATCCTGGCTTCCAGCTTCATCGGCAGCGCAATCGAATTCTACGATTTCATCCTCTACGCCACCGCGGCCTCGCTGGTCTTCAACAAGGTCTTCTTCGTTGGCCTGACCCCGGGCGTAGCCATCTTCGCTTCCTTTGCCACCTTGGCCGTGGGATATCTGGCCCGACCGCTGGGCGGCATCGTGTTCGGCCACTTCGGCGACAAGATCGGCCGCAAGGGCGTGCTGATCACCTCGATGGCGATGATGGGCGGTGCCTCGACACTGATCGGCCTGCTTCCTCCCACCGCGCAGATCGGCATGCTGGCCCCGATCGCGCTGATCATCTTGCGCATCGTCCAGGGCCTGGCCGTGGGCGGCGAATGGGGCGGGGCCATGCTGATGGCACTGGAGCACGCGCCGAAGGAGCGCCGCGGCTTCGCGGCGAGCTTCGCGAACATGGGCGGCCCGGCCGGCGCCGTGATGGCCACGTTGGCAGTCTCGGCCGTCTCGCTCATGCCCAATGAGCAGTTCCTGGCCTGGGGCTGGCGCATTCCGTTCCTGATCAGCATCGCGCTGGTGGGCATCGGGCTGGTCATCCGGCTGAAGGTCACCGAGTCCCCGCTGTTCCTCGCGTTGGAAAACAAGGCAGAAGAGCGCAAGACCCCCTTCATGGAGGTCATCACCAAGTACCCGAAGTCCGTCATCCGCGGAACCCTGGTGGGCATGAGCTCCTACACGGTGCAGGGCCTGATGACCGTCTGGGCCATCTCCTACGTGGTCGAGGAAGTCGGCATGGACCGCACTGCGGTGCTGAACATCAAGGCCATTGGCGCCGCGTTGACCGTGGTGGGCATCTGGGTTTCATCGCGCTATTCAGACAAGCTGGGCCGCCGCCCGGTCATGATGGTCGGCATCCTCGCCGGCGCCGTGGCCGCCCTGCCGATCATGTGGATGCTGGAACTGGGCCAGCTGTGGCTGTTCGCCATCGCGCTGTTCGTGGCCAACGGCATCATCCAGGCCTTCATCTTCGGGCCGTTCGGCGCGTTCACCGCGGAGCTGTTCCCAACCCGCATCCGCTACACCGGCGCTTCGCTGGTCTACCAGCTCTCCTCCACCGTGGGCGCGGGTTTCACCCCGATGATCGTTGCAGGCCTGGTGCTGCTGGGCGGCGGATCGCTGTGGATCGCCGGAGCCGTTTGGGCCGCCGCATTCATCGTCGCCGCCCTGGCCATGCGCGGCATCAAGGAAGGCCGCGACGCCGACCTCGAGGCCGAGGAAATGAGCCACTAGCCTCCCGACTGGCTGGAGCGCAGGCCGGTTGGAACCTACGGGTTCTAACCGGCCTTGCGCTCTTTCTCGGCTCCGGCTTCCTCGCAGAAATCCAAGAACGCGCGCAGCCGCAAGCTAGGGCGGTCCGAAGCGGTGTAGGCCACGCAGATATCGCTCACGCCAACCTCGCCCTCGATCTCCAATACCGACAGCGGCAAGCCGTCGTAGCTCAGGTTGACCGGCGGGCGCTGCACCAGAACGGTATAGCCCAAACCCCGAGCCACCATCCCGCGCACCGCCTCGAAGCTCTGCGAACTCCACCGCACCTTGGGGTCCAAGCCCGACATGCGAAGATTCACCAGCTGGTTATCGCGCACCGTGGGGATGTCCAGGGAGACGAAGTCGTCGTCGGCCAGTTCGCTCAAGGCGACGGAGGTGCGATCGGCCAGCCGGTGATTGCCTCCCACCAGCACATAGGGCCGGCCCGACATCACCGTACGCGAAGAGACCTGCGGCAGCAGGTGGCGGGTATGGGTGAGCACCGCATCCAGGTGGCCCTTGAGCATGCGCTCCTGCAGGTCGGCCCCGTCCCCCTCCACGAGGGTGACCTGCAAGTCCGGGTGCACATTGGTGAAGCGTTCGCAGATCACCGGGATCCAGAAAGCGGCCAGCGAGGAATAGCAGCCGATCACCAAAGGGCCGGAGAGCTTGGTCTGGCGTTCGACAATCTGGTCCTGCACTTCTTCGGCATGGCGCACCAGGGCCCGCGAGTCCAGCAGGAAGTCGGTGCCGACAGCCGTGAGCACCACGCCGCGGGCACGTCTGCGCACCAGCAGCTGCGAGCCGACGGCGCGTTCCAGCTCGTCCATGGACTGGGACATGGCTGCCTGGGAAATATGGCACTGCTTCGCTGCGGCGGAGATGGAGCCGAGTTCAGCGACGGCGACGAAGTACTGCAGCTGGCGCAGGGTGTAGTTGATCACCCGCCCAGTCTAGCCAGCGGGCAGCGGACCGCTGCCAACTAGAAAATGTTATGAGGCGAATAATCTATTATTTCTTGACTACTTCATTGCCTCCGCGGATGATGGCATCAGCTTGCCGATGAAGTAACCCGTCTACAGGAGACAGATGAAGCCAGTGATGAAGACCGGAATGCATGCAGTGGCGCTTGGAACTGCTGGCGGCCCGCTATTGAGGCCGGATCCAGGAACCGGTCACCGTCGCGGAATTTCTACCGCAATCGTTGTGGACGGCCACGCTTACTTGGTGGATTGCGGCCAAGGCGTCGGTTTGGGCCTGGCTGAGATCGGGATTCACCCCACTGCCCTGCGCGGAATTTTCATTACCCATCAGCATTCAGACCACGTCATTGACCTGAATTCTGTCATGGTCCTGGGCGGCCTTGCGTTCCGCGGCACCGAGGGTCGGCAGGTTCCTGTTTTCGGACCGGGTGATCGAGGAGTGCTGCCCTCGATGCAGACAGCGGCCGAGGAGCCGGAAGCCATATTTCCGCAGTCGCCCACACCCGGGACCAACGCCATGGTCAACTTGCTGCTGCGCGCCCATGCGACAGATCTCAACGATCGCCGACGGGATTCGGCGACACCTGATATTTCGGATATTTTCCATGGCGTAGATATCGAGATTCCTGCCGGCACAGGCTTCCACCCCAACCACAATAATCACCCGGACATGGAGCCTTTTGAAATATACGCTGATCGACATGTAAAAATTAGCGCTATCCTGGTCCAGCACCAACCTATCGCTCCGGCATTCGCATTCCGCTTTGATTCGAGATATGGATCGGTCGTGATTTCCGGCGATACAGCGCCAAGCGCAAATCTTGCGCGCCTGTCCCAAGGCTGCGACTTGCTGTTCCATGAAGCTATTGATCTGGAGGCCATCGCTCGTAGCTACCCGCATGCTTCATCCTCCGAGCTGGAAGCGAGCATGGGACATCATCGGCGCGCGCACACCACCGCAGAAGATGCAGGACGAATCGCCCAGCGGGCTGGAGCACGGAACTTGGCGCTGCATCATTTGGTTCCCGCTGGATCTGGAATGGAAGTTTGGCAGCGGGCTTCGAAACAGTTCTCTGGCAGCCTCTTCGTGCCCCGCGACTTGGATATCTTCCATATCGCAAGTGGCACGGTTACCCAGGTGCGCTAAGGCCAAGGCCGGCAGCTATCCGTCAGGCGGCTGGAACCATGGTCGATCAATTGCCCCCGGGCCGACGACCACGGGCCCAGCATCGGCAAAGAATGCTGGACCCGCAAAATCAAGGAATCGTCTTTGATGCACCAATCGCCCACACGCGCGGAAGCTCGGTGCCATTAACCGCCAGGTCGCCAATCAACCGCGCCTTGAACACCCAGGGGTTGTGGTTGCCGGCGGTACGGGCATTGCGCCAGTGCCGGTCCAGGTTCTTGGTAACGCTCGTGGCGCTGGCGGCCAGCGCATCAAAAGCGTGGGTGATCGCGTTGAGGACCAATGGCGTGAGCACCACCTGCGCCTGGGCGCTGGCCAGCTCTGCCGCATCGTTGGCTGCTTCGTCCTCTTCCCCGGTCACCTCGCCGGTGTGCAGCGCCTGCGCAGTTTCATAGGCTCCCTGCAATGCCGTCGACACTCGTTCCACCGTTGCCGCGGCAGCGAAGGCCGCCGCGGAGACCTCGCCGATCACCTGCAGCAGCTGCGGGTCTTCGGCCGCCAGATTGGCCGCGGCATGGCTGAAGGTCCGCTTGCGCGCCTTCAGCTCGGCGGCGAAGTCGCGCTCGGCTGCTTTGGCGGAGCCGGCCAGAACAGCGAGCAGCACCTGCTGGTAGAAAGCTGTCTGGTACTTGAAACGCGTATCGAAGTCGATGAGGTCTTCTTCAGCGACAATCGCATCGGTGAAGGTGGAGGTGCCGGTACCCGTGGTGCGCTGGCCGAAGCCATCCCAGTCATCGGCCAGCTCGACGCCGGGCTGGTGGCGGTTGACTGCGGCGATCACGCGCTTTCCGGTGTCGGTGCGCTCTGCGTAGGTATCGAGCCAGTCGGCGAAGATCGAGCCGGTGGAGTAGTACTTGGTGCCGTTGAGCTTGAATCTTCCCTCGCCGTCCGGGGTGACCTTGGTGATCACGTCCCCGACCTTGACGGTGCCGACCTCGGTCCAGGAGTTGCCCACCAATTCTCCCGCCACGAAGCGGGCCAGCCATTTGTCGCGCCCCGGACCGGGGGCCGCAACCAGACGGTCCTCGACGAAGGCGAAGTGCGCGCGCAGCGCTTGGGCAATATTGGAATCCGCCGCCGCGAGATCCACGAAGAGCTCGAAGAGTTCGGGCAGCGTAGCACCGGCACCCCCGTGCGATTCCGGGACCCGAACCGCGCCAAAGCCGGCAGCGGCCAGGTCCGCGACCTGCTGGTAGGGCAATTCGCCGGTGCGGTCGCGTTCAGCTGCACCCTGCGCAATGCGCGCGAAGAGCGGTGCGAAGCGGTTTTTGAGGCCTGCGAGTCGATTGCCAGTTGCAAGTACAGTCATCGTTCAGTCCAATCCGGGAGAAGTTTTCTTAGGTGTACAGCGAGAGCGGCTGGGACTCTCCGCGCAGGAAGTAGGCGCCGACCTCGATCTTCTTGTAGTCCACTGGGTCGTGCAGCGAATGGGTGCGCACATTGCGCCAGTACAGGTCCAGGCCCACCGAGTTCGCAGTCGAAGATGAACCGGTCACCTCGAAGATCCGGTTCGCCACATCCACTCCCACCTCAGTGGAGACCACCTTGGCTTCAGCAATTTCCACGGCCAACGCCGCTCGTTCGGGCTGGGTGACTTCCCCGGCCTTTGAGAGCAGGGCGTCGAATTTCCGGCCCAGCTTCTCGGTCAGCGCCGCCACTGCTGCGGTGCGGGCTTTGAGCTCTCCGACGGTGCGCTGGAAGATCGGGTCCTGCGAGTAGGTCTCTGCCTGCGAGAACAGCCAGGCGTTCTTGCGGCCCAGCAAGATCTGCTTGCCGCGCTCCAGTGCTCCCTGGGCGATGCCCAGATAGAAGTTGGCGAAGGCCAGCTGGATACCGGGGGTAAGCAGGGTGGAGACCGGTTCATCGGTGACGAATCCCAGCAAGTCCCCTGCTTCGAGCCGCACGTTGTGGAACTTCAAGGAATTCGACGCGCTCAGCCGCTGTCCCAGGTAGTCCCAGTCGTCAACGATTTCCAAGCCATCGATATCGCGTGGCAGAACCAACGCGAGAATCTGCCCGTCGTATTCTCCGCCCTGGACCAGCGCGTTGATGACGATGACCTCGCCAACACCGGAACCCGTGGAGAATCGCTTGGCTCCATTCAGTCGGTAGCCGTCCCCTTCGGCGCTCAGCGTCAAATCCGGATCAACTGGATTCACCGAATCGCCCCAGAGCCAGCCACCTTCCACGGTGCGCTGCCACCATGCCCCTTGCGCTTCTGCTGGGGCGTAGAACGGAATGCCGGACTGGTTGATGTAGTGGTAAGCCAGCAACTGCGAGATGGATCCATCAGCTGCGGCCAGTATGCGGACCACTTCGAAGGCCGTTTCCCAATGGGCTCCGGCTCCGCCGAATTCTGCAGGCACCAAGAGATTGAGCAACCCGGCTTCGCGCAGCAGCTGCACTTCGGCGAAAGGCTGGGCGTTCTTTCGGTCGCGTTCGAGCGCGTCAGCCGCCAGCTTGTCAGCTACTTGCTGGGCGACGTCGCGCCAATCAGCCAGTTCAGCTTCATCAGCAGTGCCGGTGTAGGGCACGCGCGGCAATTGGGTATCCAGTACAGTCATCTTCGTTCTCCTCTTGGGCTATGGATTCCGAAGGATGCAGAAAATCTGCGGATCCATCGAACCTGGCGTTAGCACTACCTGCGGAGTGCAGGCTTGCTGCGGCGTCTCGGAGCCAGGTCTCTTAGCCGCTCTGGATGGGTTGTTCTCCATCAGTGAAGCACCGACGGCCTCCGCTTGGCAGGGAAGATGTCATAGGACGGAACATCGTCATGAATCGACATTTTCGAGGCCTTCACAGGGGCCTCAGTGGCCGTCATATTTCCTCATGTGTCACCGGGCGCCTAGTACAGCTTCAGGTGTTTGGCTCGCTTCGGATTCCGCTGCCGAGGCCTTTCCCGCATAAGCCCCGCGATAGGCGGCTGCAGGGTGATCGTCAGCCACTCGCGTCGTGCCGGGACCCGCCAGATATTCGCGCAGGGTGTTGCCTTCGTATCCTGCCCAAGTTCTTCCGCGCTTCCGCAACTCGGGAACCACCAGATCGGTGAACTGCTCGAAGGAACCTGGGGTGATGGCATAGGCCAAGTTGATCCCGTCCAATCCTGATTCATCCACCCAACGCTCGATTTCGTCCGCCACGGTTTCCGGCGAACCGACGAGCACCGGTCCGATGCCGCCAACTCCGAGGTAGTCGGCGATGGCATTCGGGGTCCACTTCTGCTGCGGATTCGCTGTAGTGAAAATCGATACCGCCGATCGCGCCGCGTTGGTTTCCAGATATTGCAGCTCCTCATCCGGCGCGTACTGGCTCAGGTCCAAGCCCGACCACCCGCCATAGAATGCCATGGCACCTTCGCGCGAGGCATAGGACTGGTATTCGCGGTAGAGCTTCTGCGCCTGCGCGTCTGAATCAGCCACCA
Organism: Glutamicibacter sp. NPDC087661; assembly: GCF_044743275.1. NCBI lineage: Bacteria > Bacillati > Actinomycetota > Actinomycetes > Micrococcales > Micrococcaceae > Glutamicibacter > Glutamicibacter sp. NPDC087661. Next base: position 302,363 of record NZ_JBIUWE010000004.1, on the reverse strand, counting down.
CAGTGGTCATCAGCGCATAGATTTTGGCGGCGTCCCGGGGCCGACCCACCAGTTCGAACTCATCGCGGATCGCATCGGTCTGGCGGCGGGTGACCGCGGTATTGATCGAATTCAGGAAGATGCCCTCGGCATGCTGCGCGCCAAAGCGCCGGCCGCGCGAAGAAGCGCCCGCTTGGAAGATCGCCGGGGTGCGCTGGATGGAAGGCTCGGAAAGATGGATGCCCGGCACGTTGAAGTACTGGCCGTGATGGTTAATCGGATGCACCTTGGAAGGGTCGGTGTAGACGCCACGTTCGCGGTCCTTGAGAACCGCGTCTTCCTCCCATGATCCCTCCCAGAGCTTGTAGACCACGTCCATGAATTCATCGGCAATGTCGTAGCGGGCGTCGTGATCCAGCTGCCTGGCCATGCCCAGATTGCGGGCCGCCGACTCCAAGTAGCTAGTCACCACGTTCCAACCGATGCGCCCGCGGGTGAGGTGGTCCAGCGAGGAGAACTTCCGGGCCAGCGCGTAGGGTTGCTCATAGGTCAGCGCGCTGGTCACCGCGAAACCGAGATTCTTCGTGGCCACGGCCATGGCGGAAACCTGCATGAAGGGATCGTTCAGTGGCACCTGGTCGGCATCGAGCAAGGCTGGACCGCTGGAATTCTGGTACACGTCATAGATGCCAAGTACATCGGCGAGGAACAGGGCATCAAAGCCACCGCGCTCCAGGGTCTTGGCCAGATCCACCCAGTATTCAAGGGTGTTGTATTCGTCGGCTCGATTCTGCGGGTGCCGCCACAGCCCAGGGCTCTGGTGGCTGACGCAGGTCATGTCAAAGGCGTTAAGGTGGATGCGCTTGCCCATTATTTTCTGTTTCCCTTCGCGGTGTTCGTCAGTGCCTGATGCTTGGTCGTGCGCAATAGCGCGAAGATGCCGGTGGCCGGCCGACTCTTGGCCCTCCCGAGCACCACGGCGGCGAGCAGGATGGACAGGAGAACCAGCCCTCGGGCCAGGTCTTGCCAGAAGAAGGACAGGCCAATCAGGTTCAGCCCGTTATCCAGCAGGCCAAAAATCACCACGCCGATCAGCGTTCCGCCCACGGACACTCGCCCGTAGCGGCTGATGGTTGCCCCGATGAAGACCGCGCCAATGGCATCCATCAGATAGGCCTGTCCGCTGCCCGGGACATATCCGTTGGAGCGTGCCGCCAGCACCACTCCGGCGAATCCGGCGATCACCGCGCACAACAGGTAGGCGCTGGCGATCAGCGCATTGGTCCGCAGGCCAGATATTCTTGCGGCGCTCGGCTGTTCGCCTGCCATGGTCAGCTTCCGCCCGTAGCGGGTGATGCCAAGCAGCAGGGCCACCACCAGGGAGATGGAGACCGCGTTGACGATGGCGGCGTCAATGCCCAGGAAGTATCCGCGCCCGATCACGGCAAAACCGTCCGGCACCAGGGGCGCCGACAGGTAGATCGGTGCGCCGCCGCCGGTGAGCAGCTGCTGCACGCTGGTGCCGGCAAACCACACGCTCAGCGTAGCCAGGAAAGCCGGGATTCGCAGGATCACGATCAGCAGCGCATTCACCGCTCCCACCGCCAAGGCGCAAAGCAGCCCGCCGGCCACGGCCACCCACGCACGGTAGCCGTCATGGATCAGCCAAGCGCTGGCCAAGGCTCCCAGATCCAGGGCCACGCCAATCGACAGGTCGATGCCTCCGGCGCGCACCACCAGGGTCAACCCGATGGCGGCCAAGGCGAGCAAAGCCACCTGCCCCAGGATTCCGAAGAGGTTTCCCACGGTGAAAAACACCGGGCTGAGCACCGAGAACACGATGAGGATCAGGGCCAACGTACCCGGAGCCACCAGCCTCGATGCTTGAAGCGTGCCGCGTTTCTTTCCGCTGTAGGCTGCGACCGGTCCGGGGCTCGGCTCCACGGGTGCGGCCAGGGTTTCAATGGTGCTCATCGGTTCTTCCTTCCGCGCAGGGTCACGCTGGCCAAGACCAGCAGGATCAGCAGGCCCTTGGCAGCACCCACCCACTGGCTGGCCACGCCCAGCAGCGTCAATCCGTTATCCAGGGCGGCCACAAATACCGCGGCCAGAACGGTGCCGACCACACTGACCAGCCGCCTGCGCGAAAAGATCATGGACATGTAGGCCACCAGGATGATGTCCAGGAGAATTTGGGTTCCGATGCCTGGAACGGCGGCCGAAAGCCTTGCCACCAGCAGCGTTCCGGCCAGGCCAGCCAACGCCGAGCTGAGCACATAGCTAGCTAGCCGGTATCGGCGCGGGTCAAGTCCCGCCACCTGCGCGGCGGTCGGATTCTGGCCAACCGCATAGGAATTCACTCCCCAGCTGGTTTTGCCATATACCCACCACACCGCTGCCCCGATGAGCGCCATAAGCCAGGCCACCAATGGGATGCCGAAGAGCACGCTGCCCCGCGCCGCTTCGAAGAAGCCACCGGTAACGGCGATCTTCAAGTTCTGGCTGAAGACCAGTTCCAGCGAAGCGGCCACCCCCATGGTGGCCAAGGTGGCCAGCAGCGGACGCAGGCCCAAGGTGACCGAGAGGCCATTGACGACGCCGATCGCGGTGGCAACGAGGACCCCGTAGAGCACCGCGACCATGCCCGGGGTTCCGGCAGCCGCGGCCAGCGCGGTCACCGTTCCGGCTAGTCCTGCCACCGCGCCGGTGGACAGGTCGATGCCTCCGTTGAGCACGTCGTCGCCGCCAGCGATGATCACAATGGCCAGCCCCACCCCGGCAATGCCGAAGACCGACGCTTGGGTCAGGATGGTGGCGATATTCGAAGCCGTCAAGAAAAATGGGGAACCGAAGGCAAAGAGCAGCAGCACCGCGGTGATGCCGGCGTAGCCGATCCAGGCCGCCAATCTCGGCTTCGTGCGGGACGCGCCAGGCGCAGGTGCTTCGTCGACCGGAACAAGGGTGGCGCTCATGCTTTGACCTCTTCGCGTGATGTTCCGGCGGTTTGGCCGCTGGATGCCAAGTGAAGAATTCTTTCCGTACTCGCCTCGCTCGACGGCAGTTCGGCGATGATCCGACCGCGATAGAGCACCAGCACTCGATCGGCCAGTCCCACTACTTCTTCCAGGTCAACGCTGACCAACAGCGCGGCGGCTCCCTGCTGGACCAACTGGGAAATCTGCGCGTAGATATGCGCACGGCTTCCCACGTCGACGCCCGAGGTGGGTTGGTCAAAGACGAGCGCGTCCGATCCCTTGGCCAACCAGCGGGCCAATACCGCTTTCTGCTGGTTGCCGCCGGACAAACCCGAAGCCACGGCTCCTGGATTCGCCGGACGGATATCCAGGCGCTGCACCAGTTCGCTGGCTGTGTCCCGCTCTTTGCGCGCATTCAACAAGCCCAGGCGGCGGCCAAGCTTTCGCAGGCTGGCCGCTGCAATATTTTCGCGCACGGTGTTGCGCAGGAAGATGCCATCTGAATGCCGGTTCGACGGGACGTAGGCGCCTGCCCGGGCGGCAAAGTCCGCCGCAGATGCCACCGGCCGGCCGTGCAGCAGCGCCGAGCCGGTATGCGCACGATTGCCGGTGGCCGCGTCGGCGAGCACCTCAATCCCCGATCCCACCAATCCGGTGACGGCCACGATTTCTCCGGGCGCCACCGAGATATTGATGCCGCTCAATGTTCCGGCCACCGAGAGGTCCACCAGTTCAAGGGCAGGCTCGCCCTGAACGGCGGGCGGCTCGCGCCTCTGGTGCGAGAACTCGTTAACCTGGTTGCCCAGCATCAAGCCGATGACATCTTCGATACTGTCACCGTCCGCGAAACTGGCGTCACCGGCATTTCTGCCGTTGCGCAGCACCGTAATCCGGTCGGTGATCTGCCGCAGTTCCTGGAGATAATGCGAGATGAAAATGATCCCTACCCCGCGGTCCCGCAGATGCCGGATCGTGCCGAAGAGCTGTTCAACTTCATCATTGGCCAACGGTGCCGTCGGCTCATCGAGAATCAGCACCTTGGGTTCGGCCAGTACGGCACGGGCAATCTGGATCAGCTGCTGCTGGGCAACGCTGAGCTCATCAACGAAGGCACCGGTGTCCAGCTCCTGGCCGGTGGTTCGCAAAATATCCGCCCGGGCTGCTGCCTGCGCGGTGCGCTCGTGGCGCCAGAGCCCACGACTCTTCGCGGTGCCCAGGTACAGCTGTTCGGCGACGGTCAAGCGGCCGGCCAGATGGCGGTCCTGGTGAATCACTTCAATGCCTAGCGCTTCGGCATCGGCAGGCCGGCGAATTTGCACCGGCTGGCCGGCAAGTTCGATCTGCCCCGAGTCCAGGGTGTACAGCCCGGTGAGTATCTTGATCAGGGTGGATTTTCCAGCTCCGTTTTCGCCCACTAGGCCCAGAACCTCTCCGGCCCGAAGCTGCAGGTGCACATGGTCGAGCACGGCGACCGTGCCAAAGGACTTGTTGATGGCGGCCATGCTCAGCAGTTCCTTAGATTCCGTTGTCATGGCGCACCTGATTCACGTTGTCCTTGTCGACAAAAATTGGCTCGGCATAGCTGGTGCTCGGAACCAGATCGGTTTGCCCATCGAGGAACAGGGCGATATTAGTGGCCGAGGCAGCGGCAATCTGCTTGGTGGGCTGAGCGACGGTGAACTGGTATGAACTGTCCGGGTTCGCTATCAAATCCAGGGCCCCGGGCTCTGCGTCCACTCCATACAGCTTGATGTCGCCACCAGTGGGATCGATGGCCTGCGCGGCACCGATCAGCGGCATGTCCCAGCAGGACCAAATCGCGTCAACTTCGCCCTCGGGCAGCCTGCGCAGTTGGTCCTGGATCTGGTTTTTGGCATCCTCGATGGTGCCTTCGTATTTGTCCTGGAGTTCCGGGGTGATCTTCTCGATATTTGGGTAGTCTTCCAGCACCAGGTTCAGGCTGTTGTAGCGGATCCGGCAGGGAGTCACACCGGGGAAGCCGTTGAAGACCAGAATCTTCCCCTTGCCGTGGAGGTCTTCAGCCATGGTGCGAGCCAGCGTGGTGCCGACGTTCCAGTTGTCGCTGGTGACGTTGTTCTTCGAGTATTCGCTTTGGAAATCGATGGTGAACAGCGGGATCCCGGCGGCGTCCACCTTGGCCAAGGCAGGAGTGAGCGTTTGGGCATCGCCCAGGATCACCACGATGGCATCGGGCGACTGGGTGATCAGGTTTTCTACGTCAGAGACGTGCTTCTCGTCTTTGGCTTCGGCTTGGGTAGCGATGACCTCGCCGCCGAGCTCTTTGATGCGCTCTTGGATCTGCTGGTAGACCACGCGCGAGTAGTCGTGCAGGATATCCTTGGCCGCGATGCCGACCTTTTTGCCTTTGAGTGAAGGAACGTTGTCGAGCTTATGCTCGGCTTGCGGATTACTGCTTTGCGCCACAACCGGCGCTATTTCCGGCCGTGGTTCTTTCAGCGAGCAGCCAGTCAGCAGTGTTGCTGCCGCCATCGCTGAAGCCAGAACTTTCAAGGCGTTCGGACGAGTACGAGTCATGTCGTCCCTCTCTTAGACAAATTGAACGAGGGATCCCGAACAGAAGTTCATGCTTCTAGACCCGGGAGTTCCATCGAACCTGGCGTTAGCACTACCTGCTGGTGCAGGCTTGCTGCGGCGTCTCGGAGCCAGGTCTCTCAGCCGCTCTGGATGGGTTGTGCTCCGAGTCAAGCATTACTGGCAGGTCCTCGGGAAGGGCGCTGTCATGCGGAGGAACAGCAGGACAAAATACGTCATCTTCGCGCCTTCGCCCTGCCGGAAAACGGGCAGATAAGACGTCATATGACCTTCGCATGACGCAATTGGCATGCCGGAACTGGATCTCAAGAACGTTCCCGCAGGCATCGATTGGGAACACAGCGTGGATCAGGGCACTTCCATGCGACCGCATAGAATGGCCATTCAAGATCAATCGGCAGAAGAGGCGGCAAGTGGATCCAGCAGGCGTGATTGCCTTCATGTTCGGGTTGCTGAGCATAACGCTGGTCGCAGCGTTCCTCGCCCCGATGGCACGGGACCGGAAGCTCGCTCGCAATGCGGCGATCGGCATCAAGACGCGCCACACCTTGGCCAGCGATGACGCCTGGTTCGCCGGGCATCAGCAGGCTGCGCCCCTGCTTGCCGCGGCTTCCTGGGCCGGTTGGGCGGCATTGGCCAGCGCAGCAGTTCTCTGCCTGCTGGGCCAATTCGGTTTCGCCTTCGCCGCGACCGGAACCGGCTACCTGGCCGCCATCGCGTTGCTGGTGATCTCGACTGCCACAGCGAATAAGGCCGCGCGGAGCTTCCCGGCGGCAGGCCTGGGCTAATCCAGCACTGCTTAAAGCAACGGATCGCGCCATCTGCCGATGGCGCGATCCGTTGCTTTCTTGGAAGGCGTGCTGCTAAAGCAGTACGGCTCCCAGGACCAGTACAGTCAGGAACCCCGCGGTGCCCTGGATGGCGGTAGCCACGCTCAGGGTCTTGTAGGCGGTGATCACCGGAATGCGGCTGAGCTGCGAGACGACCCAGAAGTAGGAGTCGTTGGCGTGCGAGACAACCATCGCACCGGCGCCTACTGCCAATACGGATAGCACCATGCCCAACTCCGAACTCAAGCCCAGGGAGCCGAGCATCGGAGCGACCAGCGCGGAAGTGGTCACCATTGAGACGGTGGACGAGCCCTGGGCGGACTTCAGTGCAGCGGCGATCAGGAATGGCACAGCCAGGCCCAAGCCCAGTCCGCTGAGTGAATCCGAAAGAATCGTGGTCAGATCCGACGCGGCCAGGACCGCCCCGAAGCCGGCGCCGGCACCGGTGATCAGCAAGATCGGAGCAGCGGTGCGTACAGCTTCGTTCATCTGCTCATTGAAGACCGCCAGCTTGCTGCCACCGCTCAAAAGAAAAGTCGATGAGATCAAGCCGAAGATCAGCGCAATAACTGGCGTCCCCAGGAAGGAAAGGATTTCCAGGGCAGCGCCTTCGCCCATCGGGTGCGAGGGCAGCTTCGCAATGGATGCGGCACAGATCAGCACCAGCGGAACCAGGATCGGCATGAAGGCCAGCGCCGGGCTGGGCAATTTTCCGAAGCTTGCACGCAGCTGCTCATAGTCGAGTTCGGAGATGTCATTGTGGTCGTCGCTTGGCAACGGGGTCCATTGGGACTTGTTGAAGCGGCTGGCGTAGGCCAAGCCGGCAAGTGCCGAGATGGCCGCAACGGGCAATCCGACAGCGATGATCAAGCCCAGGTTATCGGCAATGCCGATGCTTTCGGCTGCGGCCAGCGGGCCCGGAGTTGGAGGCACCATGGTGTGGGTCGCGTACAGGCCGGTCATCAGGGCGATGGAAGTTGCCAGCCCAGAGACCCCGGTACGCAGGGTGATGGCTTTGCGCAGCGAGTTGAGCACCACGTATCCCGAGTCGCAGAAGACCGGAATGGAAACGATGTAGCCGATAATCGATAACGTGAGGTTGGGGAACCGGGTACCCAGGACCTTGATCAGCGCATCTGCCATGGAGATCGCGGCGCCGGATTTCTCCAGGATGACACCGATCATTGTTCCGAACAGGATCACCAGTCCGATATTTCCCATGGTGCTGCCGAAAGCCGTGGTGACCGTCGAAGCCACGTCGGCCAGCGGAATCCGGTAGGCGAAGGCCGCCAGGATAGCGGCGCCAACGAGGGCGAGGAATGGGCTGATCTTCAAGCGTGCTGTGACCATCACGATGGCCACAACAAGGATCAGCAGAACTAGCAGTTCGTACACGGCGGGTTGGCTCCTTTGCCAATATCGGTAGTTCTCTGCGTCCAGCCCGCAATGGCTCAACGGGTGGACCAGCCCTGTCGGCAAAGCCGCTCAAGGCTTTGCCCGTTGGGCTAGATGCCACCGTGCCACCCCGGTTTCGGGCGCAAAGATCGATCATCCTGCCAATACTAGGAAAAGTGACCCCGAATACCTATGGGCACACGACCATATTTGCCTGGGTTCGAAAGAGCCAATGTGTGCAAACATCCCACCCTTCCCAGCCCCGGCGCCAGCTCCCCTAGTTTCCAGGGCCTAGAAAACATGCAGCTGGCCCAAGGCCACTCTCGCGTAGATGGCATGCTGGAGTTTCAGGGATTCGCTGGACCGCCGAATATCGACGCCGCTAACCTGGCTTATCCGCTCAAGTCTTTGCACCAAGGTATTGCGGTGAATATGCAGATCCGTGGCCGCTTGGCTCATCGAAGCAGCTGTCGCAACGACCAGCAGGGTTCTGGCTTGTTCCTCATTGAGCTGCATCGCTGGGGCAGCTGCATGGTCCAGGCTGCGGGCTGGGGTGCGGGCGATAGCCACAGCAATTTCCCGGCTCCACATGCGGCGCCGCGCGTGGGATGGCACGAGTGCCGGATAGCCCACCAATACGCGCAGCACTTCGGTTTCGGCCATGAGATCCTCGGCCTTCTCGACAGGCGCGGAGACCAGGAAACGTTCCTGGTCCATGCGCTCGGGAGCGAAAGCTGTCTCGCTGGCAGCGCAAAGCCTCCAGTACGCGCCGGAAAGGCTAATCCATGACGTGCGGTGATGATCCTTCGCCGGCTCTTCGAGCGACGGATCCCCTACGCTTCGGGGCAGCCAAGCTTCAATGCATTTCGGCCCGCGCAAACCATGCGCTGCGAGCGAGCGGTCGATCACTTCAGGTGCAACGCGACCGGCGATCAACGCAGAAATAATGTCGCGGGCTTCGGTCTCGCGCCGCGCGCTGCGAGAGTGCTCGCGTTCCTGGGCAAAGAGCAATTGAACGGTCAATGCAATCAGGCCGGCCAGCGGTTCCACCTCGTGGGGAGCTCCGGTCACGCCCACAACGCCGCAGAGCTGGTCGTTCAGCACCAGCGGCACATTGACCCCTGGCTGGGTTCCGGCCGAGCCGTCGGCCTGGTTGACACGGATGATGCCGTTGCGTCGGATCGCCTCTGCGCTGCCGTCGTGGTGGGTACCGATACGCGCAGCATCCGTAGAAGCAATGATGACTCCGTGAGCATTCATGATGTTCACATTGCGGTTGATGGTCGGCGCAATCGTGTCGACGACTTTCTGCGCCAACGCGCTAGCCAGCCGGGGTTGCTCCTTTTCGCTCATGAGCTCATCCTAACGGCCCGGGACTGCGCAAAGCAGTCCCGGAATAGAACATTGCCGCTAGTCGAGCTTGACGGTGACCGACTTCAGCGAGGTGTAGGCCTCGATGCCTTCACGGCCATTTTCGGCGCCCCACCCCGACTGCTTGAATCCGCCGAACGGCATGTTCGCATCCATGCCGGCACCGGTATTCACCCTGACGTTGCCGGCCTGGATTTTCTTGGCGAAGGTCAACGCGCGGGAAATGTCCTGGGTGAAGATCACCGAATTGAGGCCGTAGTCGGTGTCGTTGGCCCGGCGCAGCACCTCAGCCAGCGAATCCTCGTCGCCGAAGGTGCTGACCGAGAGCACCGGCCCGAAGATCTCATCCTTGGCGATGGACATGTCCGGACTGACATTTTTCAGCACGGTCGGCTGCACGAAGAATCCTTCTCCGCCTTCGGCCAAGCCACCGGCAACGAGTTCCGCGCCATCAGCGATGCCCGCCTCGATGTACCCCAGCACGCGCTCGCGCTGCACCTGGGAGATCAGCGGGCCCAGCTGGGTTCCGTCTGCCAGGCCAGCGCCCAGCTTGAGGCTCTTCGCGAATCCGGCGATGCCTTCGATGACCTGGTCTGCGATGTCTTCGTGGACATACAGTCGCGACCCTGCCGCGCAGACCTGGCCGGAGTTGCCGAAGATGCTCATGGCCGCGGCCGGAATGGCCTTGTCCAGATCCGCGTCGGGATAGATCACCACCGGGGATTTGCCGCCCAGCTCAAGGCTCAGCCGCTTGAGATTGCCCGCTGCCGACGCCAGCAGCTTCTTGCCTACCGCGGTGGATCCGGTGAAGGAGAGCTTGTCGACATCCGGATGGTCGGCGAGCGCTTGGCCGGCCACCGGCCCCAAACCCTGGACAACGTTCAGCACACCGGCCGGGATGCCTGCTTCAAGCGCAATCTGCGCCATGCGCACGGCGGTCAGCGGGGTCAGCTCCGCGGGCTTGAGCACGACGGTGCAACCGGACGCCAGCGCCGGAGCCACCTTGGACAGCGCAATGGTGAAGGGGACATTCCATGGCACGATCAGTGCGGCCACGCCCAAGGCTTGGCGCTGGGTATAGGCGTGCCAGGTTCCTGGCAGGGAAATCTCGCGGGTTTCGCCGTTGAGCTTGGTGGCCCAGCCGGCGAAGTAGCGCAAGGTTTCGATGCCCGCGGGCAGCTCGCCAAAGCGGGCGACGTTGAAGGGCTTCCCGCAGTTCAGGGACTCCAGGGTAGCCAATTCATCGAGGTTCGCTTCCAATGCGTCAGCCAAGCGGTGCAGCGCCCGCTGGCGTGCTGCCGGGGTCATTTCTGCCCAGGGCCCGGACTCGAACGCTGCACGGGCGGCAGCTACTGCGCGGTCGATGTCCGCTGCGGTGGCAGCCGTCGTCTCGGTCAGCAGCTGGCCAGTGGAGGGATCGGTTACCGGCAGCTTTTCCCCCGAGCCAGCGACCTCCTGGCCATTGATCACCAGCGGAAGGGGCGTGGCCGCCAAAGCGGCGCGAAGCTGCTGAGCCAGCGGAACGGCGGAAAGATCTGTTGCTGTCATGGAATGTATCTCCTGGTCTGCCCGGCGCGCTTCGTCGTTGGCATCATTTTGAATGTGAGTCTTGCCACACAATCATACTAAAGATATATTGTGATTCAAGGAATACATTTTGATGCTCAATGTACTTCTTCTTCCGGGAGCCGACCCCGGTCGACAACTCGCAGCCTTCGCCTAGGCACCAAGCTTTCAAGGAGATCCCCATGGTCACGAAACGACGTTTTGCACGGAAGGCCTTCTCCGGCCTCGCAGTCTCTGCCCTCGCAATCGGCACCCTGGCCGCGTGCGGATCCAGCGAGGAGGCCAGCGCCGACGGCCCGGTGAAGCTGCGCGTCGCCATTGCTCCGATCCAGTTCGAAACCGCCCGCATCGCTGAAGAGAAGGGCTACTTCGAGGACCAGGGCCTGGACGTTGAATTGGTCAATGGCGCCGACCCCGCCGCCCTGCTGGCCCAGGTGGTCTCCGGTGACGTGAACGTTGCCATCGGCTCGTGGATCAACGTCGCCACCTCTTTCTCCCAAGGTGTTCCGATCCAGGTCATTGGCGGCAACGGCATGGTCGACCCGGAAGCCGACAACTCCGGCGTCATGGTGGCCAAGGAGTCCGGGGTCAAGGAACTGGCAGACCTGAAGGGCAAGACCATTGGCGTAGTTGGCGTGAAGTCCGGTGGCGACATCCCCGTGCTCCAGGCATTGGAAGCGGCCGGCGTGAAGGAAAAGGAAGTCACTGAAGTTGCTGTTCCCTACGCGGGCATGGAAGCGGCCTTGGAACAAGGCACCGTGGATGCAGTAGTGCCTGCCGACTCCTTCTACCACCAGATGCTGGAGAAGGGCTACCAGACCATCTCCAACCCGGTACAGGAATTCCAGTCCAGCATGCCGGTAACCGTTTGGACCGTGCAGAAGCAGTGGCTGGAGCAGAATGGCGAGACCGCCAAGAAGTTCGACGCAGCTATGCAGGATGCCGTGAAGTTCTACTCGGACCCGGCCAATCTGGAGGAAGTCCGCAAGGTCCACGCCGAAGCCAACCAGATCGATGTAGCCGATGCGCCCAAGACCTTCGTCCCGGCGGACGTCACCTTCAACGTGGCTGAAGCCCAATCCGGCATCGATGCCATGGTCCACTTCGGCCTGGTCGAGAACAAGGTCATCGTCGAAGATGTGCTCTGGGACGAAGCCCCTACCCGGGCTTCGGCAGACGCCAAGTAGCCCACGTCCTCTTCGCCCCACCGGTGGCGCCATCCCCTGCGCTGGCGCCACCAGCACCCCTAGCTTGCAACTGCTTACTCAAGGATTCCCATGAAAGAGTCAACGATTTCACCGGGTCTGCTCTGGACCCTGCGCATCGTGGCCATCGCCGCCCCGCTGGGCATCTGGCAACTGGTGATCGCCTCAGGAACCATGCCCTCCATGCTCCCCGGCGTGGAAAAGATCTTCTCTGCCATCTCCGAAGCCCTGGGCCAAGCGGCCTTCTGGGGCGGGCTAGGCAAGACCCTGCTCGCAGCCCTCACCGGCTGGCTCATTGCTTCGGTCGTGGGTGTCGTCCTGGGCCTGGTCATTGGATCAGTTCGCTTCCTCGACAACTCCACCTCGATTCTGATCGATTTCGGCCGTTCGTTCCCGGTACTGGCCCTGATGCCGGTAGTGATCATGCTGCTCGGCTCGAACACCATGATGGAAATCGTCGTCGTCGCGCTGTCCTGCCTGTGGCCAGTGCTGATCCAGACCATCTACGGTGCACGCCGCCAGGAAGCCGCGGTTGCCGACACCGTCGCCGTCTTCCGCATCCCGCCGATGCTGCGCTTCACCAAGGTCCTGCTGCCTTCTGCCCTGCCGCTGATCGCGACCGGTGTGCGCATTTCCTCGGCCATCGCCATCCTGGTGGCGGTGGGCGTTGAAGTGATCTCCCAGGCACCAGGCATTGGACGCCAGATCACGCTGATGCAGCAGGCGCAGCGTTGGGATCTGGCCTTCGCCTACCTGTTCTTCGCCGGCCTGACCGGATGGGCCATCGCCCTGCTCTTGCAACAGGCCGAAAACCGTTTGCTGAAGTGGAAGAGGCAGAACGATGACTAACGCAACTTTGAACGCCCCCGCAGTGCCATCACGCGCTTCGAAAGCCAAGGCTCCGAGTTCCTCGGCGGCCGCCGGACGCAAGATACTGGTTTCTTCATGGCTCATCGTTGCCGTGGTTGCGGCTTGGTGGTTCGGCTCGGCAAACTCCACGAACTTCTTCATCCCCTCGCTGGAGTCCATCCTCGAAGCCTTGGTCCGCGACCTGGGCAACGGCGTGATTATTTCCGGCGCCTGGTACTCGCTGTCCAATCTCTTTGTCGGCTTGGCCCTGGCTGCCTTCTTCGGCATCTGCGGCGGACTGCTGCTGGGCGAAGTCCCGTTGCTGCTGAAGATCGTTGACCCGATCATCCACTTCTTCCGCGCTGTCCCGCAGGCAGCACTGGTTCCGATGATCATCGGCGTCTTCGGCATGGGGCAGGGCCCGAAGATGGGCACCATCGCCTTCGCCTGCATGTGGCCGATCCTGCTGAACACCATCGACGGCATCTTGGGCATCGAGCCAACGGTGCGCAAGTTCTCCAAGGTCTACCGCATTCCCCGGGGCCTGCACTTCCGCCGCGTGATCCTGCCCGGTGCCACCCCGCAGATCGTGGCCGGTATCCGCGTCGCATTGCCGATCGGCATCACCGTGATGGTGGTTTCGGAAATGTTCGCCTCCATTGAAGGCCTGGGCTTCTACATCCTGAATTCCTCGGCCACCTTCAAGGTTCCGGAGACATGGGCCGGCGCACTGCTGGTCGGTGTCATCGGCTACATCATCTCGATCCTCTTCGTGCTCGTCGAAAAACGGATCCTGCGCTGGTACCACGCCTCCGGCGCCCAGTAGCCTCCGTTTCCGTCCGACCTTCCATCTTCTGACCAAGGAGAATCCCATGACCACCCAAGCACCCGTTGAAACGACCATGGAAACCAAACCATTGCTCATGAAGGTTCGCGGCATGTCCATGAGCTATGGCGCCGGCCCGGCCGAAAACAAGATCCTGGAGAATTTGGATCTGGACGTGGAGTATGGCCAGTTCATCTCGATAGTCGGCCCGTCGGGCGTCGGCAAGACCACCTTGCTGCGATGCCTTTCCGGCTTGCTGAAGCCAAAAGCCGGAACCATCGAGGTTTCCGGCACGAAGATCAACGGCCCGCACCCCGATCTCGCCGTGGTCTTCCAGGACTACTCGCGTTCGCTGATGCCGTGGATGACCACCCGCGAAAACGTGGCCTTCCCGCTGCAGGGCAAGGGCATCGGCAAGGCCGAGCGCAACAAGCTGGCCGATGAGCATCTGGCTGCCGTGGGCCTTGAAGGCCAAGGCGGCAAGTTCCCCTGGGAAATGTCAGGAGGCATGCAGCAACGCGTGGCCATTGCCCGCGCCTTGGCCTACAACGCGAAGGTGCTGCTCATGGATGAGCCCTTCGCCTCGGTTGATGCGCAGACCCGCTTCGACCTCGAAGACCTCGTGCTGGACTTGCAGCACAAGCTGGGTGTGACGATCCTGCTGGTCACCCACGACATCGACGAGGCGCTGTACCTGGCCGACAAGGTGGTCGTGATCGCGGAGAAGCCGGCCACCGTAGTCGACGAGATCGTCACCGGTTTCGGCGAGACCCGCGACCAGCTGGCCACCAAGGCTGACCCGCGCTTCACCGAGGCCCGCGCACGGATCCTCGTGCGCCTGCGCCAGGACTGATCCCCATGGCACTCAGCGCACGGGCAGCACTGGCAAGGCACGGCGATGGCAGCTTCAGCATTGAGGACATCCACGTTGATGCTCCGCTGGGCGCGGAATTGCTGATCGAAGTCAAAGCAGTTGGACTGTGCCAGTCCGATGCCCACCTGGCGGGCATGGATCTGGGCCTTCCTGCCCCGCTGCTGCTGGGCCATGAAGTTGCCGGGGTGGTGCTCAGCACCGGCAACCAAGCCTGCGGTTTCACTGCGGGAGACCACGTGCTGGCCAGCTTGATCCAATACTGCGCGCAGTGCGCCCTGTGCCTTTCGGGCCAGGAATACCGTTGCGCCAACCGCCCCAGCACGCTGCGCACGGCCGGCCAAGCACCGCGCGCCAGCTGCAAGGATCAGCCGGTGATGCAGATGTTCGGCACCGGCGGATTTTCCCAGTACACCTTGGTGCATGCCAACCAGGCAGTAAGGATTCCCGAGGAGCTGCCCTTCGCCCAAGCCGCGGTGATGGCCTGCTCCACGCTGACCGGTGCCGGGGCAGTGTTCAACTCCGCCCAGGTGGCCCAGGGGCAATCCGTCGCAGTCATTGGCGCTGGAGGCATCGGGTTGAACGCGATCAATGCCGCCCAGATCGCCGGCGCTTCGAAGATCATCGCAGTGGATCTGAGCGATGAGAAGCTGGAACTGGCCCGCGAATTCGGGGCAACGCACACGATCAATGGCGGCAGTGGAGACGCTGTCGCCAAGGTCCAGGAAATCACCGGCGGCGGGGTGGATCATTCCTTCGAGATGATCGGCCTGCAGGCCACCAGCTTGCAGGCGGTGCGCATGACCCGTGTAGGCGGGGATGCCTATCTGGTCGGGTTGCATAAGCCCGGCGCGCAACTGCCGCTGGATGCCATGTCCGACATCATTGGGCCGCAGCGCAGCCTGCACGGGATCTATATGGGCTCTTCCAGCCCGCAACGTGATGTCCCCAAATACACCGAGCACTATCTTGCCGGGCGCCTCAAGCTCGACGCGCTCGTTGCCCGGGAACTTCATATCTCGCAGATCAACGAGGGCTTCGCAGCGATGAAGGCCGGGCAGGGCGTTGCCCGTTCGGTCATCACAGATTTCAGCTGATTGCCTGCCACTTCATATCCCCTTCAAGCACGACGAGGCCATCTTGAGAACTCCATCTTCCGCGCGCCGGGCCCTGCCCCTGTCCGCGGTCCTGCTCTTTTCCACCATGGCCTTGGCCTCTTGCGGCAACGCTGGGCAAGGCGCCGAAACACCGGGCGGCTTGATCCCGCTGAAGGTCTCGGTGGCCGGCATCCAGTTCGAGCCGGCTTACCTCGCCGAATCCCAAGGCTTCTTCGAAGACCATGGCTTGGACGTTGAAATCATCAATGGCGCAGACCCCGCCGCCCAGATTGCTTCTGCTATCTCCGGCGAGGTGGACATCGCCACCGGTTCCTGGGTCAACGTCGCCACCTCCGTGTCAAAGGGCCTGCCGATCGAAGCGCTGGCTTCGAATGGCGTGGTCGACCCGAACGTCGATAACTCCGGAGTGCTCGTCGCCAAGGACTCTGGGATTGCGAGGCTTGCCGATCTCAAGGGCAAGACCATCGGTGTCATCGGCGTGAAGACCGGCAGCGATCTGCCGGTCTTCCAAGCCCTGGAAGACGCAGGGGTGGGCGCCGAGGAGTTCAGCGAAGTGGGCATGCCCTACGCCGGGATGCAGGCCGCGGTGGAGACCGGGACCGTTGACGCGGTCGTCCCCAGCGACGTCTTCTACCACCAGATGATTGCGGCCGGCTTCCCCTCCTTGGGCAACCCGGTCCGCGAGTACCAGGGGAATCAGCCGGGCACTTTGTGGCTAAGCACTTCCCAGTGGGCCGGTGCGAATCCAGATACTGCCAAGGCCTTCGTATCGGCCATGAAAGAGGCAGTGGAGTTCTACTCCGATGCAGCAAACCTCGAGGAAGTGCAGAAGATACACGCCGAGGTCAACCAGATTCCGGTGGAAAAAGCTCCAACGCGGTTCGCCTTGGCAGGCACCGCGTTCGATGCAGAGGCTTCCCAGTCAGGCCTGGATGCAATGGCACGCTTCGAGCTCATTGACAAGCCCGTAACAGTGGATGAAGTGCTCTGGGAGCACGCGTCTCGCAAATAACCAGCACCGGCAAATCCTTGGACAGGGACTGGCGCGATGCTAGGCTCACGGGAGCACGTTCTGCCCACGGAAGGTTCACCATGAGTTCGGCAATCAGTTACCTCACCGGAGGATTTCTGGTGTCTCTGCTTGTCACCCTGAACATGACCTGGAACCAGCACCTGCCCGGCATCACCGGGTCCGTGGCGGTTGCGCTCAGCTTCATCGGGTTGCTGGGCTGCGTCTTGTACGCCACGCGCATACAGCGCCGCGCGCAGACCGGAGAGTAGCAGCACCCCCAGAACATGAAACAAGGCCAGCAGATCAGTGGACTGCTGGCCTTGCTTCGTTCAGCGACCGGCGTCGATAAATCTAGAAGGTAATCACGCTTCGGGCCACCGCACCGCCACGCAGCTGCTCGTATCCCTTGTCGATTTCATCCAAGCTGATATGCGCTGACACCAGTTCGTCGAGCTTGAAACGGCCCTGCAGATACAACTCGGCGTACATGGGGATGTCCACCTGGATGTTGCTCGACCCCATGGCCACGCCACGGATGCCCTTCTGGCGTCCCATCAGGTCTCCAAATGGGGTGATGCTGATCTGCGCGCCGGGCTTGTGAACGCCAATCAGGTACGCGGTGCCGCCGATTTCCAGCATGGCCACCGCCTGCTCGCTGGTGGCTTGCAGGCCGATGACCTCGAAGGCATGCGTCACTCCCCCGCCAGCAATCCGCTTGACGGTTTCCACCGCATCGCCCTCCCCGCCGTTGATGACGTCGGTGGCACCGAAGACCTTGGCCAGCTCCAGCTTGGCCGGCTGCAGGTCGATAGCGATGATGCGGGTCGCGCCAGCCAGTTTCGCGCCCTGGATGACGTTCAGCCCGACACCACCGGCGCCGATCACGGCAACGGTATCGCCTGGACGGATGCGCGCGGTATTAATAGCCGCGCCAGCACCCGTGACCACTCCACAGCCAAGCAGCGCCGCGCGGTCGAACGGGATAGCGTCCGGAACCCTTACGACGGTGTTCTCATGCACCAGCACCTGTTCCGCGAAGCCGCCAACACCGATGAACTGGGTGAGCCGCTGCCCACCCAGGGACAATCGCGGATTCTGCTGCGCGGTGCGGTCGGTGTGCGAGGGCACGCGGCACTGGTAGGGTTTGCCGGTGCGGCATCCCTTGCAGACCCCGCAGCTGTGCACTGGAGAAGTCACCACGCGGTCCCCCACCGAGAGCGAGGTGACAGCCGAACCGACGCCCACGACCAGACCCGAGACTTCGTGGCCGAGCACCGCTGGCATGGGGAAGCCGATGTCCGACGTCGCCACGTGCAAATCCGAGTGGCACAGGCCGCTGGCCTTCACGTCAATGAGGACTTCATGGGCTTCGGGGTTGTCAATGCTGATGTCCAGGACATCAAAAGAGCCGGCAACTTCAGAAACGACTGCTGCTTTCATGCTTCCTCCGGAAAATAGTCGCGCAAAGGGGGTGACGCAGAACACTAATAAAAATATACTATTAGAAATAATGCATTTTTAGAAGAAGAATCTAACGAAGGATCTGCAATGCGCGCAGCGGTCATCAACTCCATCGGCGAAGGTTTCAGCATCGAGGAACTCGAAGTCGACGAGCCGCGGGGGCAAGAAGTTCTGGTGAAGGTCGAAGCCGCAGGCCTGTGCCACTCGGATCACATAGTTGCCACCGTAGACCGCGGGCGCCCCTTGCCGATGGTGGTCGGCCACGAAATGGCCGGCACCGTCATCGCGCTAGGCCCCGAAGCCACCGACTTCGAAGTGGGAGACCATGTCATCGCCACGGAAATCAGCTTCTGCGGGAGCTGCGAAGAATGCGTCAACGGAGCGACCTACCGCTGCTTGAATCCCCAGCATGCGCTGCGCGGACCGGATACCCCGGCACGCTTGACGCGCAACGGCGAGCGCGTAGAAGGCTTCGGCGTGGCCGGTTTCGCCGAGTACACGGTCCTGCACCAGAACAAGCTGGTCAGGGTGCCCAAGGAAATCCCATTCGCGCAGGCTGCTGTGCTTGGCTGCGCGACAGCCACCGGCGTGGGCGCGGTGCTCAACGCCGCCAAGGTTTCCCCCGGGGAAACCGTCGCGGTCATCGGCTTGGGCGGCATCGGCCTGAATGTCATCCAGGGAGCCAAGCTGGCCGGCGCCAAGACCATCATCGGCATTGACCTGCAGCCAGAGAAGCTGGAGCTGGCCAAGAAATTCGGAGCCACCCATGTCATCAACGGCGGCACGGAAGACGTGGTCAGCGCCATCCGCGCCATCACCGGCCGCGGAGTCCACCATTCCTTCGAAGCCATCGGCATTGCCCCCACGCAGCGCCAGGCCCTGGAAGTCGCCAAAACCGGCGGACACGTGTATTTCATCGGCATTCCCCAGGGCAAGCCGCTGGAAATGAATATCATGCTGGACCTGCTGATCCCGCAGCGCAATCTCCACGGCATCTACATGGGCTCCTCCACGGTCCGCAATGACATTCCCTACTACGCCGAGCTCTATCTGCAGGGCCGGTTGAATCTCGATGACCTGGTGGCGCAGGAGATCCAGCTCGACGAGATCAACGAAGCCTATGCAAAGCAGGAAACCGGGTCCATCGCCCGCAGCGTGATCCGCTTCTGATCCGCATGAGCAACAAGCTGCAGGCCGCGAACCAGTTTCCTGGTTCGCGGCCTGCAGCCCAGCTAGTGGCGGCCAGCCTCTATTTGCCTTCCTTGGCGGCCCGCTCCTTCTCGATGGCTTGGACCTGGGCAACCATGTCCGGAGCAAAGGCATAGAGCTTGCCCTCTGACTGATGGACCCAGAAGCGCCCGCACAGATCAGTCGTCTCGCTTTGGCCATCGGCTGGCCACCAGTCGGCATCCAAGGTGCGGGTAGCTGAGATCTCGTCAGGCTCGAGGTTCTTGGTGCGCGGGTCAGAAGCGTAGGCCTTGGCCAGTTCGGCTTCGGTCGGATTCCCAACGGTTTCCAGCGCCTTGCACTGTTCGCTGTCCAGCTTGCCGTCGTAGTTCAGCATGAAGATGCGTTCAGCGCCGGTATTGCGCTGGACCAGCTGAACGTCGGTGCCGCCGGACGGAACCCAGTCGGGCAGCACGCCATCGGCCACGGCCTTCTCTGAAGTTTTGGCAGTTCGAGTGGTGGATTCATCGTACTTGTCGACGAAGAGATCAGAACCGCTGCAGCCGGTGAGCAGGAGAGCGAAGGGAAGGGCGAGCGCGCCAGTGGCGAGGTACTTTTTCTTGAGCATGATTCCATCGTAGAAATTTCCGCGGCCCGGGGAATCAGCGATGCGAGGTAACTATCCCGTGCCCGGCTCATACCCTCGGCTGATAGTTTCCACTTCTGGGATCAACCCTGAAACTCCATCTCACCCAGTAAAAGCACTCGCTAATATCCGCACATCGCCACTGCTTATTGGTAGATTGCCTACGAACCAAACGCTACTTAGGAGCCATCACCGTTGACGACTATTGACCCTGCGGCACTTGAATCGGAACTGCGCATCGCAGAAGAACGGCGCCTTTCGGCCATGCTCGCCCGTGACCTCGAAACCTTGGGGAACCTGCTTGAGCCGGATTTGCAGTACACCCACTCCACCGGTCGTGTCGATGACCGCGACTCATTGCTGGAACTGCTCGGTTCCGGAGCCGTCGAATATTTGGCGCTCAGCCACGACTTCGAGTCCGTTACCCAGGAGGGCAACGTGGTGGTCGTCGAAGGCAGCATGAAAATGCATCTGATTTCCGGAGGCGTCGAAAAGCATCTGGCAACTGCCAACCGCACGGTGTGGGCCAAGACCGGCGGCCAGTGGAAGCTGCGCCTCTTTGTCGGGGCCACAGCGCAATAGGCCCGCACTTCGACGCTTTAAAAGCCACGGCGGCAGGCTGGATCTTCCAACCTGCCGCCTTTCCACAGTGGCTATCGCCTTAATGCCTAAACCTGGCCGCCATGGCGGGCCACTGCTTCACGAGCCAGCGCCTTGCCGAACTCGGTGTGCGCGGCAAGCGCTGCCTGGGCCGCTGGCGCGTCACCGGCAGCCAGCGCTTCAGTCAATTCGGCAACGTGGCGGTGGTCCAGCTGGCGCGACCACTGCTCTGCGGTCAGCGCTTGGCGCCAGACGGTGCCAATTCCCAAACGGCGGAAGGAATCCACCAGCTGGCTGGAGCCGGCAACGCCAACCAGAGCATCGTGGTAGGCGACATTCAGGGCCAAGAACTCTTCCAGGTCGGATTCCGAAGTCTCACGCAGGTCAGCCAGCTTCGCGGTGATCTCGCGCAGGCTGGAAATGGTCTCTTCGGAAATCTTGCCCAGGTGCGAGGCGATCACCCCGGACTCGATGGTGGCGCGCGAGTCGTAGGCCGAATCGGTCAATTCTGCGGTAATCGGCTTTGGCTGGTATTTTCCGGTTTCGGTGCGGAAGACCAGGTGCTCGCTTTCCAGCTTCACCAGCGCGTTGGCTACATGATCAGCGTCGGCCCGGGAAGCCGCGGCGATGGCATCCACGTCGAGGTCTTCGCCCAGTGGACTGGTGCGCAGCAGCACCCAGGTGCGGGTGGCCTGGTAGGCAGCCAACTCCTTGGTGGGCTCGAGGCGGCCCATGGTTCCGCGGTAGTAGGCCAGCGGTTCGCGGTCATGGGCTTCAGCGTGGCTGACCAGTCCCAGGAAGACGGTGTGGGTACCGCCGGTCGGGGTTTCGGCCACATGGCATACGATCGTGGCCAATGCGCCGTCAATCAGCGGGATGCCCTCCGCGGAGAGGGTATGCGGCACGGTGGCGAACTTGTCCTCGCCCTTGCGGCCGAAGTGGAAGGCCAGCGCGCCCTGGTCCTCGGCCAGGATGTTGATGCCGAAGACGCCTGCTTCAACTACCCGGTCATGGGTGGAGCTGGAGCGGTTCAGGCAAGCGAGCATCATTGGCGGTTCCATCGACAGGGAGGACACTGCCGAAGCGGTGGTGCCGTAGAGCTGGCCGTCCACGGCCGTGGTGATCACCGTGACGCCGGAGGCGAAGTGGCCGACGACGTTGCGGAAGGTGTTCATGTCTACTGGGGTGACCGATTCAAGGTTGGTGATGCTCATGGGAGTTGCTCCTGGTAATTCGGGGTGAAGTTTCTAGCGGGGTCCAGCGCCGCCATCAGATCAGTCAGATCCGGTGCGCTGGCGAGGTGTTCGAGCTGGTGCTGCAACGCGTCCTTGCGTGCTGCCAGTTCTGGATGCGAGAACTCGAGATTCTTCGAGAACTTCTCAACTACCTGGTCATGCTCCAGGGGTGTGCGCAAGATGTTTCCGTCCGGGTGCTCCACGCGCACGTGGCGCACCTCGCCGCTGCGCAGCCGTGCAGTGATCTCCGCCGTCAGCCGCTGGCTGTTGGGCAGGGTGCCGGCTAGCTCGATGCGCCCGAGCATCTGCGCCAGCTCCGGGTCCGCCAGCGCGCTGGCGGTCAGGTGCTCGGGGCGAACCGTTCCGTGGATCAAGGCGATCGCCGCGGTGGCGTGCACCGAGAACAGGGCTGCCACGGTGCGGGTGTCCCCCGCTTCGAAGCGCGCCCCGACGAATCCGTTCAGGGTCCGCTCGCTCAGGTGGACGGTGAGGCATTCGATGTCCTTGTAGCCCACCGTGCCGTCGGCCACCAGTTCAGCGCAGGCCTGCAGCGAAGGCTGCGCGGCCCGGCAACTGGCAAAGGGCTTGATCGTGCAGTCCCCATGGAAGCTCACGCCAAGATCCGCCACCGCCAGTTCCGGCTGCGCGTCGATGCCGAACAGCTGGAAGTAGCCGTGCTTGCCGGTCAGCGGATCATCCGCCGCCTTCATGCCGGCTTTGGCCAGCTGCGCGGCGGAAATTCCGGAGCGGGCGGCGAAGGCCATGGGCAGCTTGAAGCCGTTGGCCCCATCGAAGATCGCCGCCACATTGCCCGAAGCCTGGTTGACCGCAATGCCGATGGCATGGCGTGCCTGCGCCTTGTCCAGGCCCAGCATCCGGCTGGCGATTCCAGCGGCGGCCAGGGCATTCAAGGTGCCGGTATTATCCTGCCCCGAGTACACGTCGAAGCCGCCGGCGATGGCCAGGCGGGCTGCCAGGTCATCGCCCAGCGCCAGCGCGGCCAGTGCTTCTTCTCCGGTGGCGCCGGTGGCTTCGGCCAGGGCCAGCACGACGGCCACGGTGGTTCCGGAGATGTGGGCGGCGACCTGCTTGCCGGCCGGGCCTTCGGCTTCCACCGGCTCGAAGTCGAAGGAGCGGATCAGGGCCGCGTTGACGAAGGCCGCGGAGGTGGCCGGAAGCTTGATTCCGGTACCCAGCACGGTTGCTTCATCGCCGTGGCCCCAGGCCTGCGCCGCTTCGATGAGTCCGGCAATGTCGTCGGCGCGGTGCCCTGCCAGCCCAACGCCAACCGAATCCAGCAGGCGCTGGTTCACGCGCTGGATCGTGGCCGTCGGCAGCTGGCCGTACTGGGTTTCCAGCAGGTGCTCGAGCAGCGCATCGAGCACATCGGGCGTCGGGTTAGCCATGATTTTCCTGCTTCCCTAGGCGCGCGTTGCCGCGGCGTCCAGGTCCAGCGCGGCCTGCTCGGCGATGACCGGACTGATCCCCACCTCGGCGAACATCGCCTCGAAGGCACCGGTCTCGCCCTTCATCTGCGCCTTGCGGTGATCCAGCCCGCGGGCACGGCTGACCGACCCCAGGTAGAAGCGCTCGTACAGTTCGATGCGGCTGCCCAGGGCGGATCCGGCGAAGTCCCAAGCGGTGCGGAAGATCTTGGCGCGTTCCTCTGGCGCGATGCCGTTGGCTCCCGGCAGGTACTTCTTGAGCAGTGGGCCCAGGCGCGGGTCCTCGAAGGAGGCCGCGGTCGGGGTGGCCAGCAGGTTGTGGCTGCCCATGGACTTGATGATGTCGTTCACGCGGGCCATCCAGATGGGCATCATGGTGCGCAGCGCGGAGATGTCGTCGTGGCAGAAGAACGCCCCGCCGCCCCATTCCGACGCGTTGACCTCGGCCGAGTGGATCACGGCGCGGGCGATGCGCAGGTAGGAATAGATCTCGCCGAGCATCGATGCGGTGTCCGGCTTGTTGTCGGTGGCGGTGACCTTGGCCATCTGCACGCACAGGTCGTAGGCGAACTCCAACTTCACCGAGGCGCGGATGGCGGTCTGCTGCTGGGTGTTGCCGGTGGCGGTGCCGGCGTTCAGGGAATTGTAGACATCGAGCTGGCCGTCGATGAACACGCGATCCCAAGGGACCAGCACGTCGTCGAAGATGATGACCGCATCCTGCTCGTCGAAGCGCGAGGAGAACGGCTTGTCCACTACCGGCTGGTCCACGCCGTAGTGGTCGCGGCAGACCGAGACCACGCCGCTGGTGGCGACCGGGATCGCGAAGGACAGCGCGTATTCCTCGTAGCCCTTCTGGATGGGCACCGCCGGGTAGACATAGAGCTCGTCGGCGATCGGGCCCAGGGTGGCGAGCATCTTCGCGCCGCGCACGATCAGGCCTTCAGCGGTGCGGTCCACCACGCGCAAGGTCAGCTCTTCATTGATGCCCTGCAGTTCGCCGACCGACTTGTCGATGGCCGCGTGCACGATGGTGTGGGTCAGCGCCAGGTCGTTTTCCTGCACATGGCGCCAGTAGTTCTCCAGGCGCTCGTAGTAGACCGGGTCGCCGGATTTGGCGAAGATGTCCGGGCGCGAGGCGTGGCCGGCGAGCACCACGTTGACGTAGTCGGGGGTGCGGCCGAGCATGCCATTGGAGTAGCGGGCCAGGCGGTCGAACGCGCGGTGGCGGCGGGCGATGTCTTCTGCGTTCTTGGGACGCAGCAGGGAGACGTTGTGCTGTTCGCCGGTCTGCTCGTCGTTCATCAGGCAGTCATCGGCGTACTTGTGCTGGTAGTCGAAGTAGGCGGCCATGCCGTTGATCGAGCCGGCAAATGCCGGGTGCTCGGTGACGTCAATGCGCTGATCGCCCAGCCAGACCTCGCGGGAATCCTTGAGCCCTGCCAGGTACTGCTCTCCAGTGCGTGCACTCATCTTCGCTGCTCCTTATCGGGCGTCCCGCTGAGCGGGTTGAAAAATATATTCTGTGCATCAGTTTATATAACTCATGTGACCCAGATCAAGCTCTGAGTCGAAGAATTTTTTCAAACCCGCAGGATCACGCGGTTTTCAAGGGCTGAAGAAAATATTATCTGTCTTAAAATGCGTAAAAAGTGGACAAGGTTAGTGAAATGGGCCACTATGGCTTAAGTCACATCAGCGATCAGGAAGGGTTCTCGTCGTGTCCGACTCGCAACAGAACCAGCCAGTGCCGGCAATGGAGCCAAGCGACTCCCTCAACACCAGGGATTTGCGCCGCATTCTCGGATCCAGCTTCTTGGGCAGCGTCATCGAGTATTACGACTTCATCTTGTACGCCACTGCGGCGTCGCTGATTTTCGACAAGGTCTTCTTCGGCAACCTGAGCCCGGGCTTGGCACTCTTCGCCTCCTTCGGCACCTTGGCCGTCGGGTACATTGCCCGCCCGCTGGGCGGCATCGTCTTCGGCCACTTCGGCGACCGCCTTGGCCGCAAGAAGATGCTGGTGCTTTCCATGATGATGATGGGCGTAGCCACCGTTGCCATTGGCCTATTGCCGACTACCGCAACCATTGGCGCAGCTGCCCCGGTCATCCTGGTCTTGCTCCGCGTGGTCCAGGGAGTCGCAGTTGGCGGCGAATGGGGCGGCGCCACCCTGATGGCCCTGGAACATGCACCCGCTTCCAAGCGCGGTTTCGCAGCATCCTTCGCTAACGCCGGCGCACCGGCCGGTGGCTTGCTGGCCACCTTCCTGGTTTCCTTCATCTCCTTCTCCACCGGTGATGCGTTCCTGGAATGGGGCTGGCGCATTCCGTTCATCTTCTCGGCAGTCCTGATCATCATCGGCATGGTGATCCGCCTGAAGGTCGCAGAAACTCCGGTCTTCCAGGAGCTGGATGCCAAGGCCGCCGAGCGCAAGCAGGAGCGCAAGACTCCTATCTCGCTGGTGCTGAAGAACCATTCGCGCACCGTCATCATCACCCTGATCGCTTCCCTTGGCTTCTACACCTGCCAGGGCGTGCTGACTTCGTGGGGCGTTTCCGAAGCCGCGGCCCAGGGCGTGGACCGCTCCTTTGTGCTGAACACCAAGGGCTACGCGGCCATGGTCACCATCGTGGTCTGCCTGCTGGCCGCCAAGCTCTCGGACAAGTACGGCCGGAAGATGATCCTGACCATCGGCGGCACCGCCGGCATCCTCTGGGCCTTCCCGGCAGTCTTCCTGATGAGCAACGGCACCGGCTGGGGCTTCGCAGTTGCAGTCATCGTCGGCAACGGCGTCATCCAGGGCATCCTGGCCGGACCGATCGGCGCCTACATCTCCGAGCTGTTCCCAGCTGATGTCCGCTACACCGGCGCTTCGCTGGCCTACCAGGGCTCCTCGACCCTTGGGGCCGGCTTCACCCCGATGATCTGCACCGCGCTGGCCGTCAGCTTCGGCATCACCGCCGTAGGCATCTTCTGGGTGGCAATCCTGATCGTCGGGCTGGTCGCCATCCGCATCAGCCCGGAAGGCGCCGCCCTGCCTCCCAAGGCAGCCGCATCAGCGCCGTCCAACGCAAAGCTGAACGCCTGAACCCCGGCACTGGTCCGCGTATCAGTTGATACGCGGACCAGCTTTTAACACCTAACATCAATTTTTCTGAACCCTATGGCGCAAAAGTTCTCCATTTACGACTTTAGAGACTCTTGAAACCATGGACTCAGTGCTTCCCGTCACATCCGCAGGAAAGGATGAGTTTCAATGACTCCCAAGAACCCCCAGCACATGGTGCTCACGACCTTCATGCTCCCCGCTGGCTACCACAAGGACTCGTGGCGCATGGACGGCTCGCGCTCCGAGGAGCTGGCCAACCTGGAATTCGTCTACGACCTGACCAAGATGGCTGAAGACGCCAAGCTGGACGCCATCTTCTTCGGCGACATCGTCCATGCCAACACCGTGATGCGCGGCGATATCAAGATGAACGGCTTCTACGAGCCGATCTCGGTACTTTCCGCACTGGCAGCACGCACCAAGAACATTGGCCTGATCGGAACCGTTTCCACTTCCTTCTCGGAGCCTTACAACCTGGCCCGCCAGATGGCCGGACTGGACCACATGTCAGGTGGCCGCGCCGGGTGGAACATCGTGACCAGCTCCGATGGTTTCCAGAACTTCGGCATGGACTGCGCGCCGGATCCGGCCACCCGCTACCGCCGCGCCACCGAGTTCGTCGAGGTAGCCAACCAGTTGTGGGATTCGTGGGAAGACGACGCCGTCACCAACGACAAGGAGTCGGCATGGTACGTGGACACCGACAAGATCCACCCGATCAACCACGAAGGCGAATTCTTCAAGGTGCAGGGCCCGATCAACATGCCGCGCAGCCCGCAAGGCCGCCCGGTGCTGGTGCAGGCAGGCTCCTCGGGACCAGGCATGGAACTGGGCTCCTCGGTGGCCGATGGCATCTACACCGCGCAGCCGCTGAAGGAACCATCGGTGGAGTTTTACGCCAAGTTCAAGGCGATGGCGGCTGCCAAGGGCCGCAACCCCAACGACATCAAGATCATCCCGGGCATCCTGCCGATCCTCGGCGACACCCAGGCCGAAGCAGATGAGCTGGCCGAGGAACTGGCCAACCACATCCACTTGGAAAACGGCCGCGTGCAGGTGGGTGCCGATCTGAAGATGGATCTGTCCTCGCTGGACTTCAACGAGAAGATTCCCGCCGAGTGGTTCTCCGATGACCCCGCCCTGGGTTCGCGCTACCAGATCTACCGCCGCAAGTCGGTGGACCAGGGCATGACCCTGCGCGAGCTGATCGTTGACTTGGCCCGCTCCACCGGACACCAGTGGATGGCCGGCACCGCCTCGGCAGTGGCAGACCGCATGATCGACTGGTTCGATTCCAAGGCCTGCGACGGCTTCAACCTGAACGCCCCGTTCAACCCAGGCGGCTTCAAGCTCATCTGCGACAAGCTGATCCCTGAATTGCAGAATCGCGGCTACTTCCGCACCGAATACGAGGGCACCACCCTGCGGGATAACTTCGGATTGTCCTACCCGTCCTCGATCCGCACGCGCGTCTAGCCGCTAGCTGCGCCGGCCCGCATTCTCGAAGAGTTCCGCGGCGACTTCCACCCAGGCTTGGGCACGGGAGTTCAGCCGCGAACTGCGGGGCCAAGCCACCGAAACCGGAACCACTGCGATATTTTCGTCATCGAGTTTCAGCGGCTTGAGCACCACGTTCAGCTCTTCGTAGGGTGCTTCCAGGGCCGGCTGCTGGAACAGCACAGCCACCCCGCGGCCGGTACTGACCAGCGAGCGCACGGTCGCATAGGAACGCGAGCGGTGCCGGATCATCGGTTCCAGCCCGCTGCCCTGGTACAGGCCGAGGATGCGCTGGGTGATCGGCTCGGATTCGAAGAGGACCAACGGCTCCTTCGCGATTTCACGCAATGACACCGAGGGGCTGGCGGCCAGCGGATGCCCGGAAGGCAGCAGTATCTGGGCCTCGGCCATCGCCACGGTGGCCGAACGCAAGGCTGGTGAGATCTCCGATCCGTAGAGGAAGGCGACATCGATGGAACCATCGAGCAGCGCATGCTGCATTTCCTGGTGGAACCCCTCCAGGAAATCGACCTCCACCTTCGGGCATTGCTGGGCAAAGGCACTGAGCATAGGCGGAATGATGATCGGGCCCAGGGGCATGAAGCAGCCAACGGTTAACGGGCCGGCAAGCTCTTCGCGGGTTCCCTGGCCCATGGTTTCCAGATCATGGGCCCGCTCCAGCAGTTCCCGGGCCTGGAGCAGCACGGTCTTGCCGGTCGCGGTCAACGTCAGCCCCTTGGCCCGGCGCTTGATCGCCAGCTCGGCACCGACGATGCGTTCGAGTTCCGCGATGGACATGGAAATTGCCGAAGGCGCCAGTTGCAGCCGGCGGGCAGCTTCGGCCATGGTTCCAGCCTCGGCCGCGACAACGAAGTGCCAAAGCTGGCGCAAGGTCAGTTGCGGGTGGGACACAAGATTCATGTCATCAAGCATATTGATGACGGCACGAAACAAAGCAAGTTTTTTAGATTAAGACAGTGGGGCCGCGGCGTTCGCCGATGGCCAGTGGAAGGGTGAATCATGGATCGTCGTGAAGAATTTCTTGAGGCAGCCAAGGAAATCGTTGGCGCAGAAAACGTTGTTTCCTTGGGAGATTCCGAGGGCTACTTGGATCCCTACCCGCTGAACCCGGGCCGTACCCCTTGGCCCGGCATCCGCCCGGCCAGCACCGAGGAAGTGCAGGCCATCGTCAAGCTGGCCACCGAGCACGAGGTACCGTTGTGGACCTTCTCCTGCGGCAAGAACCTGGGCTATGGCGGCCCCGAACCACGCGATACCGGGATGGTGGCGCTGGATTTGAGCCGCATGAACCGCATCATCGCGGTCGATGACCGGCTGTGCTACGCCGTGGTGGAGCCCGGCGTCACCTTCTTCGATCTCTTCGAATACATCAAGGAACGCGGCCTGAAGGTCTGGATGTCGGTTCCGGCCTTGGGCTGGGGCTCGGTCATGGGCAATATGCTCGACCGCGGCTACGGCATGACCCCGCTGGGCGACCACGTGAAGTCCTTGTGCGGCATGGAAGTGGTCATGCCCGACGGCGATCTGGTCCGCACCGGCATGGGCGCGATGGACGGCACCGAGCTGGGCCCGATCTTCCAGGGCGGCTTCGGCCCGACCTTGGACGGACTGTTCACCCAGTCCAACTACGGCGTGGTTACCCAGGTCGGACTGTGGCTGATGCCGGCACCGCACACCTACGTCAATGGCGATATTTTCGTCGACGACGAGGCGCACCTGCCGCAACTGATCGACATCCTCACCACCTTGCGCCGCGAGGAAATCATCCAGAACAATGCCCTCTGCGGCAATGTGGTGCGCGCGGCAACCATGCGCGGATCGCGCGCCGACTTCTGGGATGGCGAAGGTTCCATTCCCGACTGGCGCCTGGAAGAAATGCGCCAGGAATTCGGCATTGGCCAGTGGAACTGCAAGTTCGCCTTCTACGGCGACCGCGAACTGTGCGAACGCCGCCTGCAAATCGTCAAGGACAGGATCAGCGTGATCCCCGGTGCCCGCGTTGACGCCCGGTTCTACTCGGGAGAAGAAGGCTTGGCCTTGCAGCATGAGGACATCGCCGCCCAGGACCGCACCCAGATGGCCGGCGTCCCGACCTTGAAGCCGCTGTCCACCGTGGGCTGGGCCGCTGAAAACGGCGGACACATCGACGCGGCGCCGATCATCCCGGCCCGCGGCGAACTCGTGGCCGAGTTCTACCAGGAAGCCAAGAAGCTCTACGCGAAGCACGGCTTCGACCTGTACATCGGGTACCACCTGTACCCCCGGCATATGGTTCACGTGACCATGATCTTCTTCGAGCGCGGCAACCAGGAGATGCTCGCCCGTGCGCGCGCCCTGTACTCCGAGCTGCTCGATGCGGCCCGCGCCCGCGGCTACGCACCGTACCGCAGCCACGTGGACTACATGGACCGCATTGCCGACGGCTTCGACTTCAACGACAACGCAGCACGCCGCCTGCAGGAGAAGATCAAGGATGCACTGGATCCGGCGGGGATCCTGGCCCCTGGCAAACAGGGCGTCTGGCCTGCGCGCTTCCGCGATCAGCGCTCCAGCGTCTAGCCCCAAGCCCGTGCCTTGAGCCACGCATGATCCCCTCACCGCAATAGGCAGTGGGGGGATTTTCATATGGCTCTTCCCCGGAATTAGCATCGGCAGAGAATTGGGCATACGCCCCCGCCAGCTCGGAAGATGCTAGGAAAGTACAGCACATTCCATTTTTTACATGCGTTGATTTAATGAACCATTGATATAAAGTGGAGAAGATCGGGCACAACGCGCAATCGTGATCACACTGGTATTGAGCATATGCAAACCGACGAATCCCGCATGAGCGCCAGAGGAGCAGTTAAGTGAAAGACTTCTTCCAGTCCCTGTCCAAGCGTGCATTTGCGATCCTCATCGCTATCGTGGTTCTGATTCTGATCGCAGTGCCAACCGCTCTGATGTCAGGACTTCTGAGCAGTATCTTTGATTCACCGGCAGAAGGCATCCGAGTATTTTTCATCATGGTCGGCGCTGGCGCAGTTCTCCTTGTATGCGAGCTATTCATCGAAGATGCACGCGAACGCCGCCAACTGAAAAAGCGGGCTCTGGCATCGGGCAAAAAGAAATAATCTCCTGCTGGCACTAGTTTCGTTCCCGCCAGCATCCGCATCCACGCCGCTGCTAGAGACCGCGCGCAAAGCCACCGTCAACGCGAACGTTCTGTCCGGTCATGTAGCTTGACTCGTCGCTGGCCAAGAAGCGCACGGCCTTGGCAATCTCGGTGGTGCTGGCAGCACGGCGCAATGGAATCTTCTGGACCCATGCTTCAGGAACCGTGCTCGGGTCTTCCTTGGTGAAGCCGGGAAGCACGTTATTCATGCGTATGCCCTTGGGCCCGTATTCATCGGTGTACACCGGCGAGGGCCAGGCACTCCAGGCTATCAATTCCTTGCGCAATCAGTTCCTTGAACGAAAGCATTCACGCTACTGAACTCCCATTCTGGCTTCTTAAGCTGGGTCGCTGCGAAAAGCGGCGACCCAGCTCTTGCCTTGATAGCGCCGCAAAACAGGCTTGCCGGCCATCCGCGTTGCCAAAACACTGCCGGGATAGAGCCCGGATGCGTGCAGCATCATGATGGAAACTGCGCTTGCGCCGGCTCCGGAACCAGTCGGAAATGTTCCCGCTGCAGCAATCCGGGTCAGGGTCTGGGCGTGGGAATACCCACGAAGGTTCTGGCTACTTGAGCAGCTTCACGTGCGGCAAGCAGGCTAGCCCGACCTCGCCACCGTTTTTCACCGCACTGAGCGTGGTTTCGTAGTGCGCGCGCAATAGCTGGCCAGCCAGTTCCGCATTGCGGTCCAGGGCGGCGTTGAGGATATCGCGATGCTCCTTGTCCAGGTCCCGCTTGGCGTCACGGGTGGCCGGGCCGGCCCAGCGTCCATAGAGCTGGATCAGGTCAGACAGGGTGCGAGTCACCTCGGTCAGCAGCGGAACACCACAGGCCTCAACGAGCTTGTCATGGAAGTTCTGATGCGCGTGATTCCATGCCGGGGTGTGGTTATCCGGGTCTTCGTCCGAACGGCGCGGCGTGCGCTCCAGGGTGTGGTGCGCTGCCATCAGCTCGCTCTCCCACTCCAATGGCGCACGTTCGAAGCCCAGCGAAATTGCCAGCTGCTCGTTGACGCAGCGCATCTCCACGATGTCGCTCAAGTCGGCCAACGACAGTTCCGGGACAAAGAAGCCCTTGTTGGGGCGAAGGGTGACGAGCTTGTCCCCCACCAGCCGGGTCAACGCTTCGCGAATGACCGTACTGGAGGTTTCGTAATGCTCAGAAAGATGCGTGAGCTGCAGCCGGGCACCTGGTTCCCAGCGCCCATCCAGGATATCGGTGCGCAGGGTGTCGCGGATGTGCTTTGACATCGTCTCTGAATCGGTGCGTTTCGCCATGACACAAATCATACCAAAGTCGGCAAAGAATACATTTTTAGTTGACTTATGCATAACCAAGAGGTGACACTGGTTACATCACGCGCCTGCCAGACCCTGTCGCGCACGGCCCGAAAAGACTTGCTAGGAGTAACCAATGAGCGAATCACTGATCGAGACCGCCGCCACCAAACAGGTAGATGACCTGTACTGGCGCGCAAACTACTCTGCTATCACCGAAAGCGACGAGCAGCTGCGCAAGATCGTTGCAAGCACCGACCTGCCGCCACTGATGGTGGCCCTGGCCGCGGCAACCGGCGATTACTCGATCCTTCGTGATGAGCTGCGTCCACCGCAGCCGCCGGTTGACACCGTGGGCCAGCCGCACGGTGGCATGGACGCCGCAGCTCAGGAAGCGGCCCGCGAATTGGCCTTCCAAGCACTGCGCCGGATCCGCGATGAAAAAATCACCTCGGTGGAGACCCTGGACGACGAGCAGGCCACCACGATCCTGGACTGGATCACCAACCAGGCCACCACCGATTACCACCAGATGCTCAAGCACGACATGGCATTGGTTCCCGAAGTGAGCGGCGCACCGGCCTTCACCAAGGAACAGGTTGCTCCCACCCGCGACTTCACCGTGGCAGTCATCGGCTCGGGCGTGGCCGGCATGGCCGCCGCTTACCGGCTGAAGCAGGCCGGCCTGGACTACACCGTCTTCGAGAAGGGCCACGAAGTCGGCGGTACCTGGTGGAAGAACACCTACCCGGGCGTGCGCCTCGATACCCCCAACTACGCCTATTCATTTTCCTTCGCGCAGCGCGATGACTGGCCCCAGCAGTTCTCCGAAGGCCCCGAGATCCACAAATACACCCGCGACGTCGCGGAACGCGGCGGCATCACGCAGAACATCCAGATGGGCACCGAGGTGCTTTCGGCTACCTGGGATGAAGAAGACGGACGCTGGGTGCTGTCCATGATCGTGGACGGCGGCGAAGTCCAGGAACGCCGCTTCAATGCCGTCCTGACCGCCGTCGGCCAGCTGGACCGCCCGAAGTTCCCCGATACCCCGGGCCACGACACGTTCGCCGGCGTCCACGTGCATTCGGCCGAATGGAAGCCGGGCATCGATTTGAAGGGCAAGAAGGTTGCCGTCATCGGCACCGGCGCCAGCGCCTACCAGATCGTCCCAGCCATCGTGGATGAGGTCGAAGAGCTCAAGATCTTCCAGCGCTCCTCCCCTTGGATGCTGCCTACCCCGTTCTACTACGAGGACATGCCCGAATCGGTGACCTGGCTGGTCGAGCACCTGCCGCAGTACGGCCAGTGGCTGCGCTTCTGGCAGCACTGGCTGGGCGTCGAGGGCCGCCAGCACACCACCGCCGCGGATCCTAACTGGACCAAGGACGGTTCAGTGTCCGCGGTCAACGAGCGCGTGCGCCAACAGCTGACCGAGATGCTCAAGGAGCAGTACGCCGATCGCCCGGACTTGCTGGCCAAGGTCACCCCGGACTACATCGTGGGCGGCAAGCGCATGCTGCGCGATAACGGCGTGTGGGCCAAGAGCCTGAAAAAGCCGCAGACCACCCTGGTCACCTCGAGCATGAGCGAAATGACCGAGGCCGGGATCATCGATGGCGACGGCACCCTGCACGAGCTGGACGTCATCATCTACGCCACCGGCTTCCAGGCTTCCGAATTCCTCGAGCCGCTGCGCATCACCGGCCGCGAGGGCAAGGACATCCACGAATACTGGGGCGGCAACGCCACCGCCTACGCCGGGGCCACCGTGCCGGGCTTCCCGAACCTGTTCATCGTTTCCGGGCCGAATACCGGGCATGTGGTCAACGGCTCGCTGTTCTCGATGATCGAGTACGGCCTGACCTACATCCTGGATGCACTGAACATCGTGCTCGACAAGGAGATCAAGGCACTGGACCTGAAGCAGGAGGTGCTCGACGCGTTCGTGGCGGATCTCGATGCCGCCAACGCGCAGAAGGCCTGGGGCCACCCCGAGGTGCACACCTGGTACAAGAACAAGTTCGGCCGCGTCTCGCAGATCTGGCCTTACCCGATCGTCGAGTACTGGAACATCACCCGCGCGGTCGACCGGTCGCAGTACACGGAAATCCGCTAGGCATGGGGGTTTACAGCTACGCGCAGCGCAGCGCCGGGCGCTTCGAGAAGCTCTCAGCTGTGATCGAGCTTCATCAAGCGCAGCCGGCAATTTTCCCGCAGACCCCAGGTTCCCTGGATTGGTTGCTAGGTCCTGCACTGCAGGAACTGCCCCAGTCCGAGGATGCTTTCCAGGTTGCGGTGTTCGCACCCGCTGGTGCCGAAGGGCTTCCGGTGATGGTTTTCCTTCCCGGCGGCGGATTCGTTTCCGGCGCCGGCACCGTGCGCTGGTACGACGCGCAGAACTTTGCCGAGAAGCAGAACTGCGTTGTTGCCGTGGTCAACTACCGCATCGGATTGCTGGCCCACAACCAGCAGGTGGGCGGCGGGAATACGCCGCCCGAAGAACTGCTCTTGGCGCTCGAATGGGTACAGCGCAATATTGCTGAACTCGGTGGCAACCCGCAGGAAGTCACCCTGGCAGGCCAGTCCGCAGGTGCCTTCTGGGCCTTCGCATTGGCCCAGCTTGAGGCAGCCCGTGGACTGTTCAACAGGCTCTACGTTGGTTCGCTGTCCTTGCAGCCGCCGATGGGTGAAACCCAGGCGCAGGAACGCAATGCGGTGATGGCCCAAGCGCTTAATGGCACCGCCTTGGCCGAGGCAAGCACCGAGCAGCTATTGGCTGCCGGCACAGCACTGGCCCAGGCTTGGGCCGGGCGCGGCTTGGGCCTCTACCCGAGTGCCGATGAGTCCGTTCCGGCGGATCTTTTTGATACCGCGCGGGCAGTCGAACGCCTGCATGTGAAGCAGCTATTGCTGTCCTACACCGCCGATGAGGCAAGTGCCTTCATTGGCATGGCCCCCGAGCAGGCATTCACCCTCGATAGTGTGCGCGGGTTTATTGCAGGGAACTTCAATGAACCGCAAGAAGTCTTCGACGCACTGATTGCCGCAGAACCGCAAGCAACGGCCAAGTCACTCATGGTTAGGGCGATGAGCCTGCACCAGATTCAACTCTATGCCGTGGAATTGGCCGATGCGGCAGCCGCTGCCGGCATCCAGGTGCAGCTCCTGGGCTTCGAAGTTCGCTCCCCGTTGCCTCACGCTGGTTCGGCCCACTGCTTAGAGCTGCCGTTCCTCTTTGGCAACCGTGAGCGCTGGCAGGATGCCCCGATGCTCGATGGCGTGGCCGATGAGCTCTTCGAGCAAACGGCGAAGGTTCTGGGTGATGCCCTAGGGTCATTTATCCGCCTGGGAACCGCAGCTACCAGCGATAATAACGCTCTTGCGGTGCACCAGACGGGTGCTCAATCGCTGACAGCACTGGATGAAACAGGCCTGATCAAGCGAGAAATTCAGCGTCCGTTCAGCACCAGGCGACCGGTTTTGGCCTAGTCTTTGCGCGCCTATTCTTGCGGACCAGCAGGTCTGCTCGGGCAGGCGCGCGAGTCTTTTTCCGAAAACACTAGACAATCTAACTTAATGCAAATAATCTAATTATTTAGATCACAATATTTTTATCGGCTACAGAAGGGATCCACCATGGCTTGGGGATTAATCAGGGAAATGGGCCACGTGTCCATCCAGACCAATGACATCGAAGGATCCATCTTCGACGCCACGCAGCTGCTCGGCCTGCGCGTCACCGAACGCACCGGCAACGAGGCCTACCTCGCAGCGAACTCAGTGCACCACGAGCTGTCCTACGTCGAGTCCGAAGTCAACGGCATCCACTCCCTGGGCCTGATCGCGCAGAACGGCGACGCGCTGCGCGAGATCCGCAAGCGCGTAGCCAACGAGAACTTCAGAATCGTCTCCGAAACCCCGGTCTCCGCCGGCGTGCAGGACGGCTTCTCGTTCATCGGCCCCGAAGGCTGGATCTTCGAGGTCTACACCGGCATGCAGCACAACGACCGCGGCCTGCTTTCCTTCGGCCCGGACCGCTACGGCCACATCAACTTCCACCCGCGCGACGTGCGCGGCATGATGGAATTTTTGCGCCGGATCTTCGACTTCCGCCTCTCGGATGTCATCGGGGATGACTTCGCCTACTTCATGCGCTGCAACCCGGATCACCACGGCATCGCGCTGATCAAGGGCCAGGGCACCTTCCACCACCACGCCTGGCAGGTCCAGTCGATCGGCGACCTCGCCAAGCTCGGCGACCGTCTGGGCGCGGCCGGCCGCGAACTGATCTGGGGCCCGGTCCGCCACGGCGCCGGCCACAATATCGCCGCCTACTACGTGGAAACCTCCGGCGCGGTCGTGGAGCTCTACACCGATTTGGAGCAGATCTACGACGATGAGCGCGATCCCATTGTCTGGGGCGAAGACGAGAACTGGTGGAACATGTGGTCCAACCGCCGCACCGAGGACTTCCGCACCTTCGGCATTCCCACTGTCACCGAACTGAAAACCTTCATCTAGAACACCCGAAAGGCACCACCATGCAGTACGTATCCTTCAAGGCAGCTGACGGCACCGAAACCTGGGGCGTGTCCATCGACGGCACCGTCTACGACCTGGGCCCCACCGGCAAGAACCTGGCCGCCAACACCCGCGACGCGATCGAAAAGGGCATCTTCGGCACCCAGCTGGACCTGTCCGGCGCGCCAACCATTGCCGAGGCCGAGATCGACTTCCTGCCCTCGGTGACCAACCCGGGCAAGATCATCTGCATCGGCGTGAACTACCTGGCCCACCAGGAAGAGTCGGGCAAGACCGGGCAGACCGCACCGACCGTCTTCACCCGCTTCGCCGACTCGCAGATGGGCCACCTGGCTCCTGCGGTCAAGCCGACTTCCACCACCAAGTTCGACTACGAGGGCGAAATGGCCCTGGTCATCTCCAAGGAAGCCTTCCACGTGGAGAAGGAAGACGCCTGGGACCACATCGCCGGCTACGCCTGCTACAACGACTTCTCGGTGCGCGACTGGCAGAAGGCAGCCAGCCAGTGGATCCCGGGCAAGAACTTCCCGGGCACCGGCGGCTTCGGACCGTACCTGGTTCCTGCAGCCGATCTGGGCGACATCACCACCGCCGTACTGGAAACCCGCGTAAACGGCGAAGTGCGCCAGAACGCCCCGGTATCCAACCTGGTCTTCGACATCCCGACCCTGATCAACTACGTCACCGGCTTCACCCAGCTGAACCCGGGCGACGTGATCGTCACCGGCACCCCGGGCGGAGTGGGCCTGTTCTACGGCCCAGAGGGCCTGATCAACCACGGCGACGTCGTCGAGGTCGAGATCACCGGCCTGGGCATCCTGCGCAACACCGTGGCCGACGAGGCTACGCTGCTGGCCGGCGCACAGGCCACCGCCGGCGCCACCGCCTGACGCGCAGCCGCGCACTGTTAATACACGAAGCACAAAGGAAGTAGCGGGCAGTGGCACAGTCTCATGAAATCGACGTCCTGGTCATCGGCTCGGGTCCCACCGGCCTGACCGCCGCCAACCTGCTGGCAGATACCGGCCTGCAGGTTGCATTGATCGAGAAGAACCCGGGCAGTGGCGATGAGCCACGTGCCATCAGCGCCACCGATGAAACCCTGCGCGTCATGGCGCACCTGGGAATCATGGATGAGCTGGGACCGCAGATGCTCATGGACACCGGTGCCCGCTACTTCGGCCTGGGCGGCAAGGTCATTGCCGACGTTCGCCCCGGCACACCCCGCCTAGGTCAGCCCGGCAAGAGCCAGTTCGACCAGCCAATCATGGAAGGCCTGCTCTACGAGGCCGCCACACTGCGCCAGAACCTGGGCCTGCACTACGCCACCGCGGCCACCAGGATCGAACAGCATGCCGACCACGTGATCGTGCACGCCACCCGCACCGGCGAAGCCACCACCGGATTCAACGGCTCCAAGGCAGCAGACACCGGGCAGAACCCCTACGCAGTAGCAGAAGGCGAAGAAACCGCCCTCGAGTTCAAAGCCAAATGGGTACTTGCCTGCGACGGCGGTCGCTCCTTCACCCGCCGCGAACTGGGCATCGGCCTGCAGGGTTCCACCCAAACCGAACGCTGGATCGTGGTGGATCTGCTGGATGTGCCCGGCAACCCCGAACCTTTCGCGTCCTTCCACTGCAACGGGCAGCGCCCGGCCGTAGTGGTCCCCGGGGTCGGTGGCCGCCGCCGCTATGAATTCATGCTCTTCGATCACGAAGATGGCGACGCGATGATCACCCCCGAATCCATCACCGCCCTGGTCGCACCATTCCAGGACACCAACGTGGTCTCCGTACGCCGCGCCGCGGTCTACACCGCACACCAGCGCATCGCCGACACCTACCGCAAGGGACGCATCCTGTTGGCCGGCGACGCCGCGCACCTGATGCCGCCCTTCGCCGGGCAGGGGCTGAACGCCGGCATCCGCGACGCCGTGGGTGCTGCCTGGCGCTTGGCCGCGGTCATCAAGGGTGAAGCAAGCGAAGTGCTCATCAATGACTACGAAACCGAGCGTCGCCCGCATGCCGAGGAAATGGTCAAGCTTTCCAAGCGCATCGGCTGGGTAGTGATGAACACCAACCCCGTGATCACCCGCGTGCGCGATGCCGTGGTCACCAGCACCCGCATCATCCCACCGCTGAACCGCTGGCTAACCGGCATGCGCTTCCTCAAGCAGCCTCACTACACCACCGGCACCGTCGCCGCACCGGTTTCCGGGGTTCCGCACCTGGCCCAGAACTTTGCCGGTCGCATGCTTCCGCAGCCAAACCTTGAGGTCAATGGCGCCACTGTGATGCTCGACGAGCTGCTGTCGGCCGGCTGGAACACCATTGAGGTGGCTGCCGGATCCCAGCTGGTCTTCACCAATCAGGACGGCGATAGCGTGAGGGCCAAGGACATCAACCGGGTCTTCGATACCGCCACCGGTACCGTACTGCTGGTGCGTCCAGACTACTATGTAGCAGGCATTGCACCAGCACGCGAGGTCGACCAACTTCTGGAAGCGCTCAGCGCCAAGGCCACCGTGCTGCGCACCTTCGGTGCCGCCAAGCAAGGAACTCGTGGCTAGGCCAGCAGAAGCTGCCCTGTCCGGCATCCGCGAAGCCATCCTTGATGGCGCGTGGATGCCCGGCGAGCGCCTTGCTCCCCCGCATCTGGCCCAGCGTTTTTCCACCAGCACCACCGTTATCCGCGAATCCCTCACCCGGCTTTCCGGTGAGGGTTTGGTGGCGGCGATCCCCAACCGCGGATTTTTCGTACCGGAGCTGAACCTGCAGCAGTTGCAGGATCAGACTGAGCTGCGCTGTGTCACCGAGGAATTGGCGGTCAATCTGGCCATCACCCGCGGGGATCTGGAGTGGGAGTCCGCGCTGATTGCCACGCATTACAGGCTGTCCAAGGCACCGCGCCGGCAACAAGATAACCCGGAGCAGTTCACCCCTGAATGGGGTAAGGCGCACCGCGATTTCCATCAGCTGCTGCTGGCTCCATGCGCCTGCCCGCCGATCCTTGAGCTGTCGGCCAACCTGGCCAATTCCACGTTGCTCTACCGGCGTTGGGCGGCCGCTTCGCAGGGTGCCACGCACCGAAATGTTGAGGCCGAGCATGAGGCCATGCTGCAGGCGGCACTTGATCGGGATGCACCTGCCTTGGCTGCGCGCTTGCGAACCCACTATGAGGCTTCGGCCAAGATTATTCTGGATGCCGGCCTGCTCAAGCTGGATATTTTCTAGCGCCTAGCGCAGGAAGGTTCGGGCCACGCTGAAAGCTGTGCGCTCGGCTAGCTCCATGGTGTTTGCTGAAAGTTCTGCCAGCGTGGCCGGACCTGGCGCAATCGAGTACGCGGCCAGGATTCCCGAGGCCTCCAGCTGCTCATCGGACAGCTGCACCGAACCGGCCACCACGATCACCTCGGCCTGTTCACCGGCAGCCTGCAGCACCCCGGAAACTACCTTGCCGTCCAAGGATTGCGCATCCAGCCGGCCTTCACCGGTGATCACCAGGTCAGCGTCGGCCAGAATTTCATGGGCACCAAGTACCTTGGCCACCAAATCCCAGCCCGGCACCAGCTCCACCTCGAAGTAGGACCCTAGGCTCACCGCAATCCCGCCGGCAGCCCCCATGCCCGGCTGCTCACGCAGTGCCCGGCCGGTATTGGCTTCCAAAACATCGGCCAGTTGCGCCAACCCCTGATCCAGAATCTGGACATCATTTTCACTGGCGCCCTTTTGCGGACCGAAGATCGCAGCCGCACCCTTGGCGCCCAGTAGCGGGTTGGTGACATCGCAGGCGATTTGCCAGTTAACCTGCCCGGCCCGGGCATCCAGCTGCGAAACGTCGATCCGCGACAGCTGGTTCAGTGCCCCGCCCCCTGCGGGAAGCTGCTCCCCGTTGGCGTCCAAGAATTTTGCGCCCAGTGCGCTGAGCAAACCCGTTCCGCCATCGGTGGTTGCTGAACCGCCTAGGCACAGGATGATCCGGGCGACCCCTAGGTCCAGCGCGTGAGATACCAGTGTGCCCAACCCATAGGTAGTGGCATCCAGTGGTTGCCGTGGCACGTCGCTCACCTGCGGCAACCCGGCTGCTTCGGCCGCTTCCACCACCGCGATTTTCCCGTCGGCCGAAAGCCCCAGCCGGGAGGTGACCGGGCGCCCCAAGGCGTCGGTGGTCTCCAGTGCGATCGCCTCGGTCCCCCAGGTGTCGATCAACGCTTCAAGGGTTCCCTCGCCGCCGTCGGCGAAGGGCACCGCGGTAATCTCGACCGCCCGCGACCGGCTAGCCGCACCCTTGCTGAAGCCTCGTGCCAAGGCCGCGGCTACCCCGCTGGCGCGGGCACTTCCCTTGAAGGAGTCGGGCACAATGGCCACCTTGCAGGGCATCGAATGCTGGGTTGAAGTCATACCCATCAGCCTAGGCACTCTTGAGACCTGCACCTATGGTCTTTTGACTGTAGTTCGAGCGAAGTTCGGGGCCTGCTTATGTGCATTTGTCTGGCTCGCAGATGCTTTTCAAGTGCATCGCTAATAGCTAGCTCCGCCAAAGGAATGGCACAGAAAGCGGCATTAGAGTTTAAAACACCTCTTGAAGGTGCGAGTGATGATCGTAAGGATTCCCGTCGGATATTGCCCGGCGGGAATCTTTCTTTAACCAAGTTCGTGATTAGTCCCGCTGGGAGTCGCGGTACTCCTCGATGGAAGCGTTGAAGCGCTGCAGGTAGCCGGCGAACTGCTCAACATCCTCAGCCTCCCACTCATTCAGGATTCGATCCAGGGCATGGAGGGTTACTTCGCGGGCATGCTCCAGCTTCGCCAACCCCAGGTCGGTCAGCGTGATCTTACGCGCAATATGGCCATCGGGATCTGCGATGCGTTCTAGGTAGCCATCGTCGATTCCATGGGTTACCTGGCGTTGCAGGGTGGAGTTGTCCAGCCTCAGCCCGTGGCTTAGTTCCGCGATACTCAGCGGACCCTGGGCCTGAATGCGACTCATCAGCAGGTACACGCTGCGATCGACACCACCGAACTGGCGCTGCTGCGCGATGGTGTAGCGGCTGAGCATGAGCTGCTCGTATTCGATCTGTTCCAGATGGCGCTTCATTCCAAACTTCTCCAATGTGTAAAATACATACAGTATGTAGCTTACACATTTATCCCGGAAGGCTCTTGTGCCCAACCCCACCCCCACCGGACATCCGAAATCCGGACTCGCCGTCGGCATCCTCGCCACGGCAGGCATCGCCTCATCGCTCACCCAGACGATGGTTGCCCCACTGATCCCCCAGCTGCCTGGAATCTTCAGCACCTCACCGGATAACACCGCATGGATCATCACCGCGACCCTGCTGGCAGCTGCCGTAGTGATGCCGATTTCCGGTCGTCTCGGTGATATGTTCGGCAAACGCCGAATGATCCTGATCCTGGCCATCCCGCTGATCCTCGGTGGAATCATCTGTGCCCTGGCACCAAATGTCACCGTCATGATCATCGGCCGGGCCTTGCAAGGCTTTGGTTCAGGCATGATCCCTCTGGGTATCGCAATGTTGCGCGACCTCGTGGATAAGGCGCATCTGCCGGCAGCCATCGCCACGGTTTCAGCCACCCTTGGTGTGGGCGGTGCGATCGGCCTGCCGCTCTCCGCAGCGCTGATCGAGTTCTCTTCCTGGCGCGTGCTGTTCTTCTTCGGTTCGGCGATTACCGTTGTGGTGGCCGCACTGATCTTGAAGTTCATTCCGGCAATTCCAACCATCGGCGCGAAAACCCGCTTCGATTGGCTTGGTGCCATCGGCCTGGCCATCGGCTTGATCGCCCTGATGCTCGGCGTTTCCAAGGGCTCCACCTGGGGCTGGGCTTCCCCGCTGGTACTGAGCCTGCTGATCGGCGCGGTCATCGTCTTCCTGCTGTGGGGAGTATGGGAACTACGCACCAGTGCACCGCTGGTGGACCTGCGCACCGCCGCAATACCCCGGGTGCTGTTGACCAATATCGCCTCGATCTTCGTGGGCTTCGGCATGTATTCCAGCTCGCTGGTGATGCCGCAGATCCTGCAGATGCCTACCGAGGCAGGCTACGGACTGGGGCAGGGCGTACTGGCCGCCGGCCTCTGGATGGCTCCAGCCGGCCTGATGATGCTCTTCCTCTCCCCTGTGGGCGGTCGACTGACCAGCGCCAAGGGCCCAAAGTTCACCCTGGTGCTGGGTATTTTCATCATGTCCGCTGGCTACGCGGTAGGCCAGATTGGCATGGGCAGCCTCTGGGGCCTGCTGATCACCAGCCTGGTCATCAACTCTGGCGTGGCCCTGGCCTACGGCGCAATGCCAGCCATCATCATGGGCGCAGTGCCACGCAGCGAAACCGGTGCCGCCAACGGCTTCAACACCCTGATGCGTTCGCTGGGTACCACCTCGGGTGCGGCAGTGATTGGCCTGGTTTTGGCCCAGATGACCACCGACTTCCACGGCACGGTACTGCCCTCCGAAGCCGGGTTCCACATGACCCTGTGGCTCGGTGCGGGAATCTCCTTGCTGGCGGGGTTGATCGCCCTGTGCATCCCGGCACTGGCCAAGCCCGCCCCGGAGAAGATCTAGTTCACCTCCAGGGATCCATGGCCTACGCGCAGTGCATGCTTACCGCATCCACAGAATGCCAACTTAGAGTATTAAGTACCTCATGAAGGTGCGAGTGATGACGTAGAAACTGGCACTGTCGGTCTTGCGACAGTGCCAGTTTCTGTATCCAAAACCTTTTTGCTCGTGTCCAGCAGTCCGCCGGCCCTGCGGCCCGCCCTCATGGAGTTGAAGCAATTCCCCAAACCTGCAGTTGGCGCTCAGCGCCGGCATAGCTTTGCACCCTACAGTGGTAAATACCTCATGAAGGTGCGAGTGATGATCGAGTAACCCCGGCAAAGCAATTCGCCGGGGTTACGATTTTAACCGGCCGGCGGATAGTCGGGTAGTTGGGTGCCCACTTTAAGTGAGTTGCCCTACAGAGCTACTCGCCCTTTATTGAACAGATTGGATCAACGACCCGCCCTCTGGCCTCAATAGCGCCTTGCCCTTGTTCCACCTCGGAGGCACTACTTACCATGACGATACCCCACGTTCGGCAAACACTTGTTCCGGTCGATCGCAGCTCGCTCACCTGCAACTTTTGGCTCCGCTCACACACGCTTTCATGGATGGACATATCGAAAAGGGTATACATTTTGGCATTGAAAGTCGTTCGTGAATCTAACCCCGATTCGCCCCCCGGGGCTATCATGTCCTGAATTTCTCAATACTTTTATCCGCGGTCCTCGGCAACAGCCTGGTCCGTCCACAAGTCTTACGATCTAGGTGCCATCTGCGACCTGATTTAGTGACCCCGATGTGAATCGGTCGGCTGAGGGGCTAAGTCGAGCCTGTCCTATATGCATTAACGTCGGGCTTAAAAACATCCGGAGTGACTGAATTGTGACTATTAATTTCGCTTGACTCCTATATCGCAGCTCCGGCTGACGGTTATGGGCTCCTTGTAAGCAGAACGTTATATCTAACCATCGAGAAATACGAAGGCGCGGCCCAAGATCTCGTAACCAACGGCATCGACCGTGCGAAGGAGAATTTGGGCATCATGATTACGGCATGGAAGGAGAGTTGCGATCAGGGCTACCAGGGGTATCAGAATGGCCAAAGTTCCTAATAACCGCACCCCGCG
Source organism: Glutamicibacter sp. NPDC087661 (assembly GCF_044743275.1). Taxonomy (NCBI): domain Bacteria; kingdom Bacillati; phylum Actinomycetota; class Actinomycetes; order Micrococcales; family Micrococcaceae; genus Glutamicibacter; species Glutamicibacter sp. NPDC087661. The sequence continues at coordinate 257,940 of NZ_JBIUWE010000004.1, read as the reverse complement.
GCCGTGGAACCTAAATTCCATGTGCGGACTTGGACCAATGGTAGATTCTCGAAAATCGGTTACACTACTATCGATAATAAAAACGTCCCATTCATATCTAAATGTTTAATATTCGACTTAGGCCATAATGATGAAACTTTCCTTTGTCGCATTACCCCTTGCATTGTCTTTGGTGACTGTATCGCCAGGGACGGCGCAAGCTGTTGAAACTCCGGTTGGCGAAACCTACACGTTGCAGCAGTCCTCGGAATACGCCCTTTCAACGAAAGATTTTTTTCTCCGAAAAGACCTCTGCAGAATCCAACTACATTGAAGCGGCATCACCTGCCGAAGCAGTAGCCAAAATGAACATGATGGATGAACTGCGTCAAGCGGGATTCAACGTGGGGACCATGGCAAAGGTTAACTATGGGCCTTGCAAGATCGTGGCCGAAGGTTTTCACACCAGAAAATCCGGGAAGTACGAGACGGGTGGCTTCAAATCCACTACCTATTGCACCAAGAAAGTCACTGCGATCCACCATTCTTCCCAGGCACGTTTTAAGCGGCTTGCGTGGTGGGTCAAGGGTGGTCGCGCGATTGGCCAGCCAGCCCAAAAGATAAAAGCTGGTAAACATAATGGCACCTACTACCCGACTGTCTTCCAGCAGACAAATCACGCGCTGACATGTAAATCTGCAAAAACGACCACTTGGTCAGGTCGCACCCTCGGAACAATTGTCTACAATGGCAAGACTTACTATGCTGATGCTTATGCTCCTGTGCAGAAGGGGGTTCGATGCCGCCTCTAAGCAATATCCTGACAAAAATCAAGAATCGTCTTAGATCGAAATATTCAGAGGAACTGATGGTTTTCGTTGTCTACGGTAAACAACCCAGCCCGTTTCCAGATCTAGAACACATAGAGCCAATAATTGCGATCGTGGCCAGTGAGCGTGAATGCTATGAGATTCAGGAAAAGTACCCAGAAACTCAAGTCAGCTGGGAAGCTCGGAAGGTCCAGAATACTGAAGGCATGGAACTGACAGGGGGCGGCATTCTGTATCTCACGCATACTACTTTATTGCCGTACGACGAGGATGGCGATGGGAATCCAATCTTCGGAATCATGGAGTCCCCACAGCCTACAGGCCTACATTGCAGTCGGGACACCGCTGAGCAAGAAGCACCGGGTCAATATCTGCACAGAGTCAGCCTCGGTGAAATAAACCTTCGCGGTGTCGGCGAGCTTTTGTGATAAGCATCCAGTTCCTTACGCCAGTATGTGAAGTTGCCGAACGTGAAAAGGGGGCAAACCAGGCGTGGCTTCTCAGCGTGATGATGGCCGCACCAAAGGAGACAGGTTGACCCGTACCGAACATCGCTGAAATTTTCAGCATTGCTCATGCAACCGACTGTCAGACCAGCAGACGAGCCATCGAGCCTACAATTCAATATTGTGATTCAGACACTGCATTTGGCCTCCGGTCATGTGGCATGCCGATGGAGGCCATACGATCTGGTTCAGCAGTTAAAAAAGTCGGCTGTGCCTACCGTGCGCTTCAATTTCTCCGACTTAGACCCACAGCAGGGTTGTGACGGCAATTTTGATATTCACCCCTCACCGGCACCAAAGTAACGATTCGCAGGACCGCGCAGCACTGATGAAATCCGTGCGAACAAAGTACCGACCTTCCTCCATGTGGATTCGAGCATGCACCGCTCGTCACCACGAAACTTCGACAGCGGAATGGAAATCTCGTCGATAGGAACATTCAGTAGTCGTAACCACAACCCACCGTGGATTGATTGGCTCCGCAGCGTAATTTGGCAGGAAACGGTGCTTTCTCAGTAAAGACCTCGTGGAGAGTACCAGGCCTGGGCTCTGACTGTTGAGCAATCTGTTCATTCTCCCAACCGGCGAGCGCGTACCTCCCGAATGACGGTCAGCGCCTGCGTCCGATCTGCAGCCCTGAGCCCAATCGGGCATAGGTGCGATAACGTAGACGGGTTCCCAATTTCCCTTCCCTGGGACATCTGACGAAACGGAGCCCCGGTGAGTACCGCGACCGCTGAACTGACGCCCCTGCAACGACAGTCGGTGCTGCGCACCCTGAAGTCCCCGCGATTGCTCAAGACAGAGCTGCTCGCCGGCCTGGTAGTCTCCCTGGCACTGATCCCCGAGGTCATCGCCTTCACCGTGATCGCCGGAGTCGACCCGCGCGTGGGCATCTTCGCGTCCTTCACGATGTCGGTGGTCATCGCGATCACCGGCGGGCGCCCGGCGATGATTTCGGCAGCTGCCGGCGCGGTGGCTCTGGTGGTCGCACCGCTGGTGCGCACCCACGGGGTGGAGTATCTCTTCGCCACGGTGGTCCTGGCCGGCATCATCCAGGTATCACTGGCGCTGCTGGGCGTGGCCAAGCTGCTGCGCTTCATCCCGCGCCAGGTGATGATCGGCTTCGTCAACGGCCTGGCCATCTCGATTTTCTGGGCGCAGATGCCCGAGCTGCGCAATGTCCCGTGGATGGTCTACCCGCTGGTGATCCTGGGCGTGGCCATCGTGTGCTTCTTCCCGAAGATCACCAAGGCGGTTCCGGCTCCGCTGATCGCCATCGTGGTGCTCACCGCGATCACCATCTTTGCCAAGGTCGCCGTTCCGACCGTGGGCGGCAAGGGCGAACTGCCTGATTCGCTGCCGATCTTCCACCTGCCCGGGGTGCCGCTGGACCTGGAGACCCTGCAGATCATCGCGCCCTACGCGATCGCGGTGGCCTTCGTGGGGCTGCTCGAATCGCTGCTGACCGCCAAGCTGGTCGATGACATCACCGATACCCCGTCAAGCAAGACCCGCGAGTCCTGGGCACAGGGCACCGCGAATATCGTCACCGGCTTCTTCGGCGGCATCTGCGGCTGCGCGATGATCGGCCAGACCATGGTGGGCGTGAAGGTCTCCGGCGGGCGCACCCGCATCTCCACCGCCTTCGCCGGCATCTTCATGCTGCTGCTCGCGGTGCTGCTCGGCGACATTGTCGCGCAGATTCCGATGGCGGCCCTGGTGGCGGTGATGATCGTGGTTTCGGCGACCACCTTCGACTGGCATTCCATCCGACCGAGCACGCTGAAGATGATGCCCAAGAGCGAAACCTTCGTCATGGCCATCACCGTGGCGCTCACCGTGATCACCAGCAACCTGGCCATCGGCGTGGGGGCGGGCATCCTCTCGGCGATGGTGCTTTTCGCCAATCGCGTGGCGCATATGGTCACCGTGGATCGCAGCGCAACCCCGGATGCCGCCGTGTACAAGGTCAACGGCGAACTGTTCTTCGCCTCCTCGAACGACCTGTACACCCAGTTCGACTACGCGCAGGACCCCGAGAAGGTCATCATCGACATGTCCGATTCGCACCTGTGGGACGCCTCGACCATCGCCGCCCTGGACTCGATCCGCACCAAGTACCAGAACTACGGGAAAACCGTGGAAATCCGCGGCCTGAACGAGGCCAGCCAGAAGATGCAGGACCGCCTGGGCGGGAAGCTGAACTAGGGCACGGAGCTCAGCTTCCCTCCGCGCTCTTTCCGCGTTCGGCCGTCCGCAGGCGCTTGGAGGAGTACATGTCCCGGTCGGCACGGAGAATCATCGTGCTCAAGTTGTCATCCGTGCGGGCTTCTGCCGTTCCGAAGCTCCACGCCAGCGGCGATGTAAGCTCGATGCGCTCCATCAGCACCTGAGCCTGGCCACGGGTCGTATTAGGGAAAACCAGCACGAATTCATCGCCGCCCAAGCGGCTGACCAGGTCCCCGGCCCGCGTGGCACTGCGCAGATGCCGCACCAGTTGCTTCAAGGCAAGATCCCCGGCTTCGTGGCCGCCTTGGTCGTTGATCTCCTTGAATCCGTCCAGGTCCAGCAGCGCCACAGCCAGGGGCCTGCGGTATTTCCGGGAGGAGAGCAAGGCGGCATCGCCGCGCACGGCCAGCCCGACGCGGTTCAAGGCCCCGGTCAATGCGTCGATCTGGGTTTGCTGGCGGAACCGGCGCTTGACGTAGAGGCCGACGAACATCCCGGCGACGGTGAAGAAGACCAAGCTCAGCACGTTCAACAGCCCGCTTTGGTGCTCGGTGCCCACAGCAGGGCCGAAGAACACCGAGTAGGGAATCGTGAAAGCCATGATCGGGTAGATGGTCCACCGGGTGACGGCCGGGGGAAAGAGCCACGACATGTACAGTGCGATGAGCGGAAATTCCTGGAGCCTGAAGACGATCTGCTCATGGTTTAGCGAAAAACCCACGAAGACCACGAAGGCCGACAGTTCGGCCAGGGCCCCGAGATAGGCGATCCACAACGGAAAACGATCCAGCATCCACCACACGGCGATCACCAGCCCCAGCGCCCCGGCAACCCTGGCTACCGCCAGCTTCTGGAAGAGCGGAGAGCTGAAATCATTGCCCAGGTTGACCACATAGAAAAGCAGCAGGAAAACTGCCACCATCCCTGTGACAGCCACTTCCAATCGCTTGATGCGGCGGAGCCTGGCTGGCAGGAACCGGCTCCACCAAATTCCGTCGTCGTTTGACCGCCGATCCATTGTCCTCGGCATGCCATCACCCGCTTTCTCTTTAATTCATCTTAACCGCGTGATCCCGGCCAGTGGCGCGGTAAGATCTCATTCGTAGCAACAGCCTAATCAGCAATCAAGTTGCCAGCCCATACCGCCAGGTTAGGTAGTCCATGAAGTTCGTATTCCAGCCATTGATCAACCTGCGTTCCACAACGCTGCTGGGTTTCGAGGCACTGGCGCGCTTCAGCGACGGGCGCAGCCCTGACGAGCATTTCTCCGCGGCCCGGACCGAAGGCAACCTGGTAGAACTTGAGCTTCGCGCTCTGGAGCGCATTGTCGAATCCAGCCAAGGCCTGCCCGACGGGCTGCTGCTCACCATGAATGCTTCGGGTCCAGCGATCAGGGCGTTCGCGCACTCAGAGCCGGCACTCGATCCCCGGCTGCTCTGGGGCCTGGAACTGCACGAGCAGTCCGCGCCGGAAGTTTGCGATGCCGCCCGCATCCATGCAGATGAGCTCGGCTGCCTGCTGCTGGTTGACGATGCCGGCATCGGCTATGCAACGCGGGGGCGCATCCTCCGGCTGAAGCCGCACATTGTGAAGCTGGACCGTTCGCTTTTCATCCGCTACCTGGCATCGACGCAGGCTCGCGAACACGTTGACATCCTGCTGGCCGCTGCCCGCGAGATCGGTGCCAGAACTCTGGTCGAGGGGATCGAAACCGGTGAACATCTGGATCTGGCCCGGAAGCTGGACTTCGACTATGCGCAGGGCTTCTATTTCAGCCCGGGCATAGAGCTTGCGGGGTTGCCAGCTGCGATGCATGAGCTACACGGACGCCTCGGGATCGATATTCCGGGTTTCTGAGCGCCGTTCCCGTCCCCGCGAGCTGCGGATCCGGATCACCGGCAGCAGCTTGGCCAGTCCCAGGACCAGATAGAGCACGGTGTTGATCGCGACGAACGAAGCGAGCACCGCGAACCAATCACTGAGCAGAACGCTCTCGTGAAGAATGATTCCATGTGGAATCTGGACGAGGTGATTCATCATGAGGTGCTTTCCTTACGTGCGGCGCCCGCGTGGTCGACGTGCTTCCAATCCGCGCTCCGGGCAAACGCGATATCCCCTACGCCCTTGAGGAACGCAAGGTCCAGGAAGGCGTCATAGACCAATTCCGGAATCACCAGCGCGGCGATGATCCTGGCTTTCCAGCCGCCGTGCCAGACCGTGACCACGCGCTCGACAGCGAAGAGCGCTCCAAGCAGCATCCAGAAGGGGAACCACACCCAGTTGTCCATGGAGACCAGCATGATGATCATCAGCGCGAAATAGCTGAACAGCGCGATCACGCCGTAGCCGATGCCGATCTGCTGGGCCCAGTACCGCGTGGTCTGCGGGGTGACTCCGTACGCGCCCAGGTTCTCCAAGGCGCCGCGCTGCCAGCGCAGCCGCTGCGCCCACAGCATCTTCCAGTTGGGCATCAGCTCGGTGACCACCGTGCAGTCCTGCGGCGATGTGGTCAGCGCGCCGAGGGTTTTCAGCGCGATGGTCAGTTCGTTGTCTTCGGTCAGAGCCTCCGTGTCGTAGACCTCGCCGCAGGTGCCCGGCAGCATGCTCCCGCGTGCCGCAGCCACTTCGCGCAGGGCCGTCGCGCGGAATACCGAGGCCGTTCCGGTCAGCACGAAGACCCGGCCGTCGCGACGGCCGATTTCGCGTTGGTAGCGGGTGTACTCATTGCGCTGGAACTGGCCGATCAGCCCATGGCCCTCTTCTCCGTGGAACAGCCCGCCCACGGACATCAGCGCGCGGTCCCAGGTGAAGCGGTCCCGGGCGGTTGCCAGGAAGTCCGCGCCGATCTGGCTGTCGGCATCCATCACCATGACGCAGTCGTTATCGCCCATCCCGGGCAGGATGGAGTGCAGCGCCTGGTTCAGCGCGCCGCCCTTCTTGTGCTTGTTCTCCACCGATTCGAACACCTCGACCCCGTGCTCGCGGGCAACTTGCACGGTCCGGTCGGTGCAGTTGTCGGCAACCACGATGATGCTCGAGGGGGCAAAGCTCTGCTCTTCCAGTGCTTTCAGGGTGTACGGCAGGGAGGCTTCTTCATTGTGCGCCGGGATCAGCACGGTCACGGTCACCGGCCCGGCGTAGATGCCCCGCGTCCGGGCCATCACCGCTTTGGGCGCCAGCGGCCGGCTCGATTTCTGGATCGGCGTCCGGCGATAGCGCCAGGTGACAAAGCGTTCGCCCAGGACCACCAGCAGCACCAGGAAGACTGCTGCGGCGACGGCGAAAGCGAGGATGGACAGATCCGGCAGCTCGGTGCTGTAGAAAGTAGTCCAGAGTTTTCCGATATGGACCTCGATCGGGTTCCACATCAGCGCAGGCTTCCCGCCCATGCTCAACGCCCAGGCCAAGAGCGAGGCCGCGAGAACGACGATCAAAATGACAGCGATGCCCACTAAGCGGCTGAAATGTTTCTGCAAGTACGCGCCCCATTCACGTTCGGATTCCTTGGCAACCCCTGGCCTGGACCTGATCTGGATCAGCGAATCATGCCAGGCTTGCCCAAGGCAAGCTACTTGGAAAACTAGCAGTCGGAAAAATCATCGACGCAGTATTTATGTCCAAGGTCACCTCCACCCAAAGCAACGCTGTGCCTTGCGCCCCTGCCTGGTGGCATTTGGCTACAGTTCGAGCACTTTCGCCGCATCCTCGCGCAGCTGGTTCTTGCGGATCTTCCCGGTGACGGTGGTCGGGAAATCCTGCAGGATCTGCACGTAGGCGGGGATCTTGTAATGCGCCAGATGCCCGGTGCAGTATTCGCCGATGGCCGCGACGTCCAGGGGTTCGCGGCCGTCCCTCATGCGGATGCAGGCGCAGATCGCCTCGCCGTACTTCTCATCGGGCACCCCGATCACCTGCACGTCCTCGATATCCGGATGCTTGTAGAGGAATTCCTCGATTTCCGCCGGGTAGATGTTCTCCCCGCCGCGGATCACCATGTCCTTGATGCGGCCCACGATGGTGCAGTACCCGTCCTCGCGCATCACCGCCAAGTCGCCGGTGTGCATCCAACCCTCGTCGTCGATGGCCGCCCGGGTCTTGTCTTCGTCGTTCCAGTAGCCGAGCATCACCGAGTAGCCGCGGGTGCAGTATTCGCCGGTTTCCCCGCGCTGCAGGGTTTCGCCGCTCACCGGGTCCACCACCTTGATTTCCACATGCGGGTGCACCCGGCCGATGGTGGAGGTGCGGCGCTCGATATCGTCGTCGCTGCGGGTCTGGCAGGAGACCGGCGAGGTCTCGGTCATGCCGTAGGCAATGGACACCCCGTCCATGCCCATCTCGTCGATGCAGCGGCGCATCACCTCGACCGGGCAGATGGATCCGGCCATGATGCCGGTGCGCAGCGACGAGAGGTCGTAGTCCTTGAAATTGGGCAGGTTCTGCATGGCGATGAACATCGTGGGCACCCCGTACAGGCCCGTGCACTTCTCCTCCGCCACTACCCTCAGCGTGGTTTCGGCATCGAAGCCCGGGGCCGGGATGACGATGGTCGCGCCCCGGGAGGTGCAGCCCAGGTTGCCCATCACCATGCCGAAGCAGTGGTAGAACGGCACCGGGATGCACAGCCGGTCGTGCTCGTCCAGGTCGATCATGCCGGTGACCTGGTAGCCGTTATTCAGGATGTTGCGGTGGCTGAGCACCGCGCCCTTGGGGTAGCCGGTGGTGCCCGAGGTGTACTGGATGTTGATCGGGTCCCCGGGCTTGGTGGCCGCCAGATGCCCGGCCAGCTCCTCGTCGCTGACCTGCTCGCCCTCGGCCAGCAATTGCGCGAAGTCCCCGGTGTCCACGTAGACCACGCGTTCGAGGCTCGGGGTGTCGGCGCGGGTCGCCTCCACCATCGAACGGTAGTTGCTGGTCTTGAATTCGGAGACCGCCAGCAGCAGGCGCACCCCGGAGTGGTTGACCGCGTAGGCGTATTCGTGGGTGCGGTAGGCAGGATTGACGTTGACCAGGATGACGCCGATCTTCGCGGTGGCGTATTGCGAGAATACCCATTCCGCGCAGTTAGGCGCCCAGATGCCCACCCGGTCTCCCGCCTCCAGGCCGGCGGCCAGCAGGCCCTTGGCCAGGGCGTTGATCTGCGCATCCAGGTCATTCCATGACCAACGCCGTCCGCTGGCCGCTTCGACCAGTGCTTCTGCCGGGCCGAAGCGGGCTGCGGTGCGTTCGAAGCTGGCTCCGATCGTCTCTTCGATCAGCTGCGGTCCGCTCTCGCCCTGGGCATAAGCCTTCATCTGCGTACCCCTTCATGGATCGCCTCGTCGGAATCTGCGCGGACACGAAACATGTGCCCAGCGTCACATTCACACCCTAGCCGCGAGCCGTCCCGCTGCCAAGCACCAGGAAGGAGCCGTGCTGGTGGCCAAGTGGCGACATGGGGCCGTGGCGGTCCATGGCAGTCCAGTGCCTCCCGGCGTGATTCCGGTCTGGAAATCAATCGTTGAATACAGTGCGACCCAAGAATTCATACTTGTAGACTCTCAATCGACCCAGAATAAGTATTTCACCCTCTTGGATCGCCGCGTTAGAGTTGCCAGCAAGCGTCTTCTGCGCATTCGACGCGCGGTCCGACGATCGGAGCACCATGGACACGAGACTACTTCGCTACTTTGTCGCCGTCGCCGAAGAACGCCATTTCGGCCGCGCAGCGGCGCGCCTGCATATCGCGCAGCCCCCGCTCTCCCAGCAGATCAAGCAGCTCGAAGAGACCCTGGATACCCAGCTGCTGATCCGCACCACGCGCAAGGTGGAACTGACCAACGCCGGTGAGCTGCTGCTGCGCCGCGGGCGCATCCTGCTTGCAGAGCTCGACCAGCTCTCCCGCGATGTGCGCACCGTGGGCCAAGGCGCGCTGGGCGTGCTGCGACTGGGTTCCACCGGCAGCGCCACCTCGCGCATCATGCCCAAGCTCATCGAAGCCAGCTCCCAGCAGATGCCGGGCCTGCAGCTGAACGTGCAGGGCGAAATGCTCACCCCGCAGATGGTCGAGGGACTGGTCGAGGGACGCCTGGACCTGGCTATCCTGCGCCCGCCGGTGCGCGGCACCGAGGTGGACTACATGCTGCTGGACCGCGACCACCTGGCCGTGGCGCTGCCGCTGGGCCACCCGCTCGCCGCCCACGATGAGCTGGACCTGGAACAGCTGGCTGGCGAGAAGTTCATCTGCTACCCGCCATCCTCCGCGGTGAACAACATCATCATGGACTCCTGCCGCCGCGTGGGCTTCGCCCCGCAGATCGCGCAGGTGGCCAGCGAGACTTCCACCCTGCTCACCTTCGTCGCCGCGGGCCTGGGCATCGGGTTGCTGCCCACCACGCACTACCTGCCGCACAGCACCCGGATCACCTTCCGGCCGCTGCGCAACGCACCGGCCGTCGACCTGGCGATCGCCTGGAAGGCCGGCAACGAGTCTGCGCTGGTGCGCAACTTCCTGGAACTTTGCACATTGCTCAACCCCCTAGAAAGGCTGGACCCCGATGCGAATCCAGCGGATTGAAACAATCCCCTACGCCATCCCCTACAACCACCCGCTGCGCTTTGCCAGCGGCGAGGTGCACACCGCCGAGCACGTGCTCATCCGCGTGCACACCGACGAAGGCGTGATCGGCACCGCCGACGCCCCGCCGCGCCCGTACACCTACGGCGAGACGCAGAAGTCCATCGTCGCGATCGTGCAGGATGTCTTCGCCCCGCAGCTGATCGGCCTGGAGATCATGGACCGCGCCAAGATCCGCCAGGTGCTGGATAGGACCATCCACAACCAGGTGGCCAAGGGCGCGATCGACATCGCCGTCTGGGACGCCATCGGCCAGGCGCTGGGCACGCCGGTGCACAAGCTGCTCGGCGGCTTCACCGACTCGATGCGCGTGAGCCACATGCTCGGCTTCAAGCCCGCCCAGGAGCTGCTCGACGAGGCCCTGCGCTTCGGCGAGCAGTACGGCATCACCACCTTCAAGCTCAAGGTCGGCCGCCGCCCGCTCGCCCTGGACATCGAGGCCTGCCGCGTGCTGCGCGAAGGGCTGGGCGAGGACGTGGAGCTCTACCTGGACGCCAACCGCGGCTGGAGCGCGAACGAGTCCATGGAGGTGCTGCGCCAGACCGAGGGCCTGGGTCTGACCATGCTCGAAGAGCCGTGCGATGCCAAGGAAGCGATGAGCCGACGCCGCCTGGTCGAACGCTCCCCGATCCCGATCGTCGCCGACGAGTCCGCGCCCACCGCGGGCGATGCCTCGCGCGAGCTGCTCTCCGGCGGCGCGAACGCGATCTGCATCAAGACCGCCCGCTCGGGCTTCACCGAAGCCACCGAAATCCTGGGCCTGTGCACCGGGCTGGGCGTGGATGTCACCATGGGCAACCAGATCGACACCCAGGTCGGTTCGCTGGCCACGGTGACCTTCGGCGCGGCCTTCGAAGCCACCAGCCGCCGCGCCGGCGAATTGTCCAATTTCCTGGACATGGCCGATGACCTGCTCGCCGAGCCGCTGCAGATCGTCAACGGCCGCATTCCGGTACGCACCGTGCCCGGCGTGGGCGCCGCCATCGACGAATCCAAGCTGGCGCGCTACCGCCAGGACCACGTGCTTTCCACCTCGAACTAAAGGAGATCCCCATGTTGTTCCTCGCCCGTATGGACGTTGTTTTCCCGGACCACCTGACCAATGAGCAAGTCGCTGACTTCCAGGCCCGGGAAAAGGAGTACTCCGCAAGCCTGCAGCGCAGCGGCAAGATGCAGGGCATCTGGCGCGTGGTCGGCGAGTACGCGAACCACTCGCTGTACAACGTCGAATCCAACGACGAACTGCACGAAATCCTCAGCGGCTTCCCGATGTACCCGTACATGAAGATCAAGGTCACCGCGCTGGCCAAGCATCCGAATTCGCTGGCCTAGGACTTTTCCGGACCGGCGGATTCCCTCCGTGTCCCAGCCCACAAGCATTGATATTCAAAACGTTCCAATGGCCGACAAATGAGTATTTCACTTGGCATAGACGCTGCACTACATTGAATATCAATCACCCGGGATGATGGGGGTCACAGTATGGATCCGCATCCGCCACACCACATAATTTAGGGGAGTCACCATGACCACTGAAACTCCAGCAGACGCAACTGCAGCCAAGTCCGGCAACGCCGCCACCGACAGCTTCCGCAACTCCGGCAAGCTCGGCAGCATCGCGACCTCCACCGAGCGCGTGAACATGCTTGCTTCCAAGCTCGTCAAGGCCGCCAACGACATCATCCTCGAAGAGCGCGTGAGCTACGACGAGTTCAATGCCCTGAAGGCATGGTTGATCAAGGTTGGCGACGACGGCGAATGGCCATTGTTCCTGGACGTGTGGCTGGAGCACTCGGTGGAAGAGGTCGCCACCGACCACCGCGAAGGCAACAAGGGCTCGATCGAAGGCCCTTACTACGTGCCCGAAGCGCCTTCGCAGAACACCCCTGCCACCATCTCGATGCGCGAGGACGAGAAGGGCACCAACCTGCTCTTCCAGGGCCAGGTCCGCTCCACCGACGGCTCGGCGCTGAAGAACGCCAAGATCGAGCTGTGGCACGCAGACGAAGAGGGCTTCTACTCGCAGTTCGCCCCTGGCATCCCCGAGTGGAACCTGCGCGGCACCTTCATTGCTGACGAGGAAGGCAACTTCCAGATCAACACCATGCAGCCAGCCCCGTACCAGATCCCGACCGACGGCGCCTGCGGCCAGCTGATCGCCGCCGCCGGCTGGCACGCGTGGCGCCCAGCGCACCTGCACCTGAAGGTCTCCGCCGAGGGCCACGAGTTGCTCACCGCCCAGCTGTACTTCCCGGGCGATGCGCACAACGACGACGACATCGCCACCGCGGTGAAGCCGGAACTGATGCTCGACGTGCACCCAGCAGCATCGGGCAACGGCAAGCAGGTCACCTACGACTTCGTGCTCGACCCTGTGAAGTAAGCCCCAGCGCGCCTCAACACGGCGGGGGTCCCGGCAGCATTGGCCGGACCCCCGCCGTTGCCGTACCCGGAACCTCGACGAACGGGCGAACACCCGCCAATCCAATGGGAGCGCAGCATGAATGCTTCAACACTGAACGATCCAGCCGGGAAGTTCCAACCCCAATCCATCGCGCACCGAGCTGCCGATGCCAGCGAACCCCAGAACCACTGGGCCTGGACCGGATGGATGCCAGAAGAGGAGCACGGCACCTCGATGCTTGCCGCCTAGGCTTTTGCCCTCAGTACTACCGACGCGAAGCGGAAGGTCCCGACAGCAATGACGCTGCCGGGACCTTCGGCGCACTTGAGGACGGACTCCAGGCAATGCGGCTGCCTGCAGCGGGCGCACTGTTCATCTTGCGGCCAGCTAGCTTGCTCGGGATCAGCCCGCGGCCTTCTTCACCAGGTCCCGGATCCTGTCTTCCGTTGCAGAATCCAGCGAGGTGATAGTCCATGCAACTGGATGCATGTGGGAGCCTTCCTCGTAGGCAGGATTCACGACTTCTCCAAAACCGAAAGCTACGAAGTCCTTGTCAGGCTTGATGTAGCAGACGTCTTTGCCATCCCGGACGTAAAACGGAAGTCCCCAGCGGACGATCGGCTCCAGCGATGGTGCGCTCTGCATGATTATGGTGTGAAGCCGTTCGGCGATCTCGCGATAGGGTGCTGGAGCTGTGCTGAGCTTGGCCAGAACTGCGGCGTCGCCTTTTTTGGTGAAGATCATCCCTAGTCTCCTTCTAACGGTTGGCGCCTCATTGCGGCGCTGGGTGGTATCGCTCGCGCGATCGCTTTGGGCTCCCGATCGGCACATAATGCACCTTACCGACTAAGGGCATCTGATTCACGGATTCTTGCACTGGAATACAGGCAGCTGGCCTCAGGACAGCTTGATCGTGCAAGGAAGTAGCATGGACGCCCAACTCATACGCGTATTGGTTATCCCACCGAGTTGACTAGTGCACTGTTAGGCTACTGACATGCGTAAACTTCTAGCCATCTCCGGGTTCGCCATGATCGTGGCTTACGCGGCTTACGGCTCACTGCTCATGAACAATTGGGCCGTGACCGCAGCAAGTGGACTCTCCCTCGATGAAACCATTTCCGAGATGGCCTCAATGGACCAGAATTACGACTCGCTTGGAGGGTGGGTCTTCGCAGCCACTGGAACCGCCCTCGCCATTTCTTGGCTCGTTCCGGTAGTTTCCGCCGGACGCAAGCTGCCCGCCTGGGCGGCTATCGGAGCTTGGAGCCTGATCATTGCCTTAGGCGCACCGGCTTATTTCTTCGCTTCCTTCGCCAATATGAACTCGGTGGGCGACACCTTTGCCGATTGGAACGCCGATGCCGCCGCGGATCTAGCCGCACCCCTGTACATGGCCAGCGTCCTCGCCTTTGCCATACTCGCAGCCATGGCAGCCTTTGGCATCCGAACTGCCTTCACCCGCCCGCCGCGCCCCCTGCATCCAACTAGCAACTAGCACGGCACCCATTACTGCCTTCCCTGATCTAGCGATTTTCGCGCCGGAATCACGCTTAATCGCATTCGTATAAACTTTCTAGAACTTATCCACAATTGGTTTCGAACCAGAAGATACTGTCGATAATCTGCGCGAACGTTAACTATGACTATTCCCGCATATCTAGACGATCACGACGATGAACATCGCCTTCCACTGCGCCCGCCGGGCACCCGCATGGAGTCGCACAGAGCGTCAGCGCTCGACGCCCATCGCGAGCACCAGTTGTTCTTCGGACCCATCAAGCAGGTTGCCGACGAACTATTCAATGCGGGCCCCGTGGATGGGCCCGGAGACGCATTGGAACGCCTGAAGAAACTCCAACGCCTGATGAGCAGCGCTGAAGCCGCTATCTGCGTTTTACTGGCAGACGGAGTCGAGCAGGTCAGCGCGTCCTTCAATGACCTGATTGCCACCGAGCATGCCCACACCCCAGACGAGGAAGCCGAAGCCAGCAAGAGTGCCGAATACTATGGCATAGACCGTGGCAGCGAGCAGGTCATCAACTCCAATTTCGTAGCTGAGTCAGCTGTCGCATTGCGCGAATCCGTCCGTAAAGCCAGCAAGCGGATGTTCCATGCCAAGGGCTTGCGCCACGCCTGCAAAGCCACCCTTGCCGCGCTCGCTGCAGGTGAGATTACCGTTAAGGCCGCCCACGACATCGTCAAATACTCGCAAGACCTTTCCCCGGAGCAGGTCGGCCGCATGGAGGAAAATTTGCTGCCTCTGGCAAGAACAGCCTGCGACGAGACCGTCTACCAGCGGGCCCGTCGCTTTCACGACCGGATGAATCCCAATTCGGCAGAGAACCGGCAGAAGAACGCATTCGCAGCCCGTAATCTCAAGGTGTGGAATGAGGAGAATGGCATGGCTACCTTGCAGCTGCATCACCGCGCTGATGTCATCCATTCGATTCGCAACTCGATAAAGCAGGCAGCCGCCCAGATCACTGATTCCAAGGATCTGCGCACGCAAACGCAGGTTGAAGCCGATGTGCTTGCGGACGTGTATCTGCATGGCTGGCCCGGAATGGAAGGCATGCCGCTGAAGCCACGGGTTGCCATCACGATCCCAGCCATTGAAATGCTCGCGAATCCCGCTCGCGCCCTCGCTGATTTGGAAGGTTACGGGCCGATCCCAATCGGCGTAGCGTTGGAAATCGCCGCGGATGCTCCGTCGTTCCAGCGCGTTCTGACCGACCCGTGGACGGGAGCCGCAATTGATGTGGAGCCCAAGAAATATCGGCCTTCCCAGGGGTTGCGCGATTTGCTGCGTTACCGCGACCAGCATTGCGGTTTCCCTGGTTGCCGCCGCCTGCCCGATCGTTCGGAAATTGATCACATCGAAGCGTATGGGCAGGGCGGCCACACTACCCGGCAGAACACTCATCTCTTGTGCAAGCAGCATCAGATGTACAAGCACGCGCTTGGCTGGAAGGTCTTCGCTTGCCCGGATGGCTCCAAGACGTGGGTATCTCCGCACGGGCTGCGGTCAATCACGGTTCCCGAGAGCGTGGACAACGTGGAGAAATTTGATCATGTCAACGATCGTTGTCCTCAACGTCCCCAGGAGGCTGCGGCCTGCGAGGTGCAATTGACCCCCGAAGTGCGGCGAGTACTGGGGCTCGGCCAAGATGAGGGCCTGCCCGGAACCGAAACCAGCTAGAGCCAGTACCTGATTTGGATTTCGAGCGATAAATTTTTTCAGTCACTAGCACCACCACACCACCCATACTTCGCAGGAGCAACGGCTTTGAGTCTGGTTGCAATGCTGGACGCGGCCTGAATCAAGAATCCCGGCCGCGTTCGATTCAAGCGATTCGTGCTGAATGAAAAAAATCTACAGTCACAGCGCGCAGGTCAACTCGAACTCCGCATGGTTTTGCTGCCCTCGGGAATGAAAATTTTTCTCAGTCGGAAGGCACTATCCCTCAAGGTCGAAACGCGCCAGCGCAGCAAGCTCAGTACGGTTTGAGACCGCCAGCTTCGTGTAGATCTTGGTCAGGTGGTACTGCACTGTCTTGGTGCCTATATACAGCTCTTCAGCGACACGTCGATTGCTTGCACCTTCGCAAACCAGCTTGGCCACGGCTTGTTCCTGCACCGTCAGCGTCGACCAGTCAGCACTCTCCCTGCGCAGCATCCCGGTTCCGCTTGCCTGGAGCTCACGAGTGCAGCGGTCGATGTACACGGATGCATCGAAGTGCGTGAAAATCGCCAGCGCGCGGGTCAACGGCGCAACGCATTCGGCTCGCTTGCCGGCTCGGCGCAGGCATTGCCCGTAGTAGAAATCAATTTTTGCCCGGTGGTAGACCGACCCGATGCCTTCCAAACGGCGGATGGCATCTTCAAAGGCCAAACGGGCTGCGTCGATATCACCGCGGGCTGCCAGCAAGGTGCCTTGCACGCTCAGGAATCGAGCGGCTCCGCTCTGGTGGCCTGAAGCGAGAGCACTCTCCAGCAACGGCTGTACGAATTTTTCTGCTTCATCCAGGCGTTCGCAACGGATTAGCGCCATGGCGTATGTATCCTGCCAGGTCCAGAAACCTGCTTGGTCGATGCCCTGCGTACGGTCCAGCCGAAGCAATGGTTCCAGCGTCCGCACAACCTCTTCATGGTTTGCCTGCGCCCGGGCAATCTCGGCCCGCGCCATCCGGTAAGGCATCTCCATAATGGCATAGCTGCCGGTGCGTGCCCACGACTTGCGTAGGTGCAGATCCGCCTGCTCCCAATTGCCGCGCAATGCGTGAATCTGCACCGCGGTCAGCTGGATCAGCGGACGCAGGATCTGGATTTCAGAACGCTCCTGCAGGGACTGCGCGGATCGAACCGTCTCCAGCGCTTGGTCCCAGTCGCCCATGAGGAATTCAGCGCGCGCCGACCAGGCTTTGGCCCACAGCGAGATGCGCAGGGAACCATCGCTGAAGTCCGTGGAGCTGGCTGCGGAGAGCTCGTGCCGGGCTAGCTCCACGCGATCGGTCGCGAGGTAGACCCAGCCCAGTGACATTTCCGCGCGCTGGCGCTGTGCTCCCGCCGGAAGGGTGGCCAGCAGGTCCATCAAGACCTGTTCCCCCTCATCAGCCCGGTCCATCATTGCCAGGCCGAGCCCTTGGATGGCTGCGTTCTCAATGGCCAGCGGGCTGCCCACCTGGGCAAGGCGCAGCGATTGCTCAGCCCAGTCAATGATCTTCTGCCCCTTCAAACGGCACAGCGAATCGAGGACTTGGCGTTGGGCGATCGCGGCCATCACATCGTTGTCCTGATGCTGGACCGCGTTCTGCCAGGCACTGGACAGCCAGCGCTGCGCGGTGTTGGCGCGGCCTTGCAGGATCGAGATGTATCCGGAAAGCACGTCCCGTTCCGGACTGCTTTCCAAGCTCGAAAGCTGATGCGCGAAGGTTTGCGCCCGCGGCAGCTCGCCGGCGGCGACAATCGCATCCACTGCGTTGAGCAGCAGGGAGTCGCGGCGCATCGGTTCCGGGGACAAGTGCATGGCCCTGAAGTACGCGGTAGCGGCCGAAGACCACTCGCCCCGCTTGCCTTGGGACCGCGCGTAGTCTTGCAGTTCCATCGACAAGCGGCCATCGGGCAGGATGCTCGCATCGGCCCGATGGCCCAGCTTGGCCCCCTGGTCCTCGACGATGTCCGCGGCGCAAGCATGCAACCGGATGCGGGTGCTCAGCGGGATCTGATGGTAGACAGCCATTTGGGTCAATGCGTTCTCGAACCCGAGCCGCACCTTCCCGCTATGGCCGTGGGTTTGCGCCAGCGAGGAGTCGAGAATCTGCTGGATCGGCAGCAGCGGATCATCCTCGCCCACCAGCTTGGCGATATTGTCGATCCGGGCCTGCGCGCCGAGCACCGCAGCCGCTTCCAGCAGCGCCCGCGCCCGCGGTTCCAACCCCTCCAATAGCTCGATGACGTGCAACGACAGGGCGTGAGGGGCAGGCGGCCAGCGGTCGAACTGCTCCCAGCTGTGCTCCGGATTCTCCTGGGCCAGCTCGATGACCACCTGCAGGTTGCCCTCGGTGTAGTCCACCAGCTGCTCGACGGCCATGGGCGGCAGGTCGATCCCCGTCCTGGCGCAGATGATCTCGCGCGCATGCGTTGGATCGGGCACTTGAAGCTGCAGGATCTTCAATTGGCTGTCGGCCAGGAATTCCCGGGTTTCCGGTGAAAGCCTGGCCAGGTTCTGGTCGCGCATCACCAGCACGATGAGTACCGGTTCATTGCGCAAGCGGCGCCAGGCGTAGTGCAGCGCCTGGAAGCTCAGGTCATCGACCCATTGCGCATTTTCCAGCACCAGCGCACGGGGTTGCGGCGCCTCCCTGCGCAGGTATTCCAGCAAGGCCTCGCCCAGCGCCCCGGCCGAGCCTGCGTGGCTGCGTTGCAGCAACGGGCCCAAGGCGGCTCCGGGCTGCGCGGTTTCCCAGCGCGAGGCGGTCACCAGCTGCACCGATTGGCTGGCCAACCGGGTTAGCAGCGCCTTGATGATGGTGCTCTTGCCGCTGCCGCGCGGGCCCTTCAGCACGGCCAGGGTACTGCCAGTTTGCTGGACTTCGCGGGAAAGGCCGATGAGCGCATCCTGGCCCTGCTGGGCACTGAGCATGGCGTTCACCAGCCTTCCTGCGTCGCCGCGTTGCGTTTCGATGTGCTGCTACTTCCCTGCTCCCGCGGCAGCCAGCTCTTCTTGCGCGCTGCGCTGCGCGGCCGAACGGGTCATCGGGACGCAGGTGGTGACCAGCGTTCCAACGATAGCAACTGCGGCGAAGACATAGAATGCGGTTCCCGGGGAAACTCCCGCCGAAAGCAGCACTCCGCCCAGCAGCGGGCCGAAGATCCCGCCCAGCCTGCCGAATCCGGCGCACCAGGCCACCCCGGCCCCGCGGGCGGCACTGTGGTAGTAGTTCGACACAAAGCCGTAGATCAGCACCTGCGTGCCGATGGTTCCCACACCTGCCACTGCCACCAGGGACAGCAGCAAGCCCAGCGGGAGCTTGAGGGTCAGCAGCACCATTGCCAGCGCGGCCAGGAAGAAGGTCAGCGCCACGACCTGCTTGGGGCCGACGCGGTCGGCGGCCACCGAAGCCAGCAGCCCGCCGAAGACCGCGGCGAGGTTCAGCACCAGCAAGAAGAGCAGCGAATGGGACTTGCCGTAGCCTGCCTGCTGCATGATTTCCGGCATCCAGGTGTTCAGCCCATAGGTCAGCAGCAGTCCGGCGAAGCTCATCATGCCCAGCAGTGCGGTAGGCAGCGCGTAGCGCCTGGTGGCCAGCGCGGCGAAGCCGACACGTTCGGCCTTCAGCTGCCCGGCATCGGCGTCGCTGGGAAGTTCCAGCAGCATTCCGGTGCGCGCAGCCACCTCGCGGGCTTCGGCCACGCGGCCGCGGGAGAGCAGCCACTGCGGGGATTCGGGCAGCTTGAACCAGGCCATCGGCAGCAGGAACAGCAGCGGCAGCGCGCCGATGAGGAACAGCCCGCGCCAGCCGATCACGTCGCTGAGCACCATGGCCAGCAGCGAGGCGAGCACGCCTCCGGCCGGCACGCCCGAGTAGACGATCGCGTTGTAGTAGTTGCGGCTGTTCTTCGGGGCGAACTCGGCCACCACCGCGCCAGCGGTGGCCACGATCGCGCCCACGCCCATGCCGGTGAGGAAGCGCAGGATGCCGAACCACAGGGTCTCGGAGGCCAGCGCGGTCAGGCCCATGCCGACGGAGAACCAGATGATGCCGGTGATCATCGCCTTGCGCCGGCCGATGTAGTCGCCGATCGCGCCGGTGGACAGCGCACCGACCATCACGCCGAGCAGCGCGTAGCTGCCCAGCAATCCGGCGGCGGCTTCATCGAGCTGGCCGAGCTGGCTGGGGTCCGCCAGCAGCGTGGAGACGATGGTTCCGAAAACCACCAGGTCGTAGCCGTCGAAGATCAGGGCGATGGCGGCGATCACCACCACCCAGCGCACGGCGCCATTGGCGGCATTGCTGGATGTCATTGGGCTGGTATTCACGTGTTTTTCCGTTCGTTTGCGGTGACCGGGGAACCTCGTTGTTCCCCGGAAAATACGTGCCCGGCGCTGGAAGCACGGCCGGGTTGGTGCTGGATGGAACAAACGGCCCGTGATCACGAGCCGTTTGTTCCATGGTGGTGCGTTTGCGGTGCCGGGACTGCCGCTAGCCGAGGTCTCCTCCGGCCACCGCGAGGGTGGAACCGGTGATGTAGGAGGCCTCATCCGAGGCCAGGAACACGATGGGCGCCGACTGCTCGTCCAAGGTGCCGTAGCGCTTGAGCAAGGTTGAGTCCACGGTCTGGTCCACGATGGCCTGGTACCAGGCTTTTTCCTGCTCGCCGGTGGGCGCCGGCCCGCGCTTGACTACCCGTTCAGGGGCTTCGGTGCCGCCCGGCGCGGTGGCGACCACGCGGATGCCCAACTCGGCGCCCTCCATGGCCAGCGCCGAGGTGATGGCCTTGACCCCGCCCTTGGCCGCCGCGTACGGGACGCGGTTCATGCCGCGGGTGGCGACCGAGGAGACGTTCACGATGGTTCCGGATCGGGCCTGGACCATTTCCTCGAAGACCGCACGGCACATCCACAAGGTCGGGAACAGCGATCGCCGGATTTCCTTTTCGATCTCCTCGGGCGCGTAGTGCTCGTAGGGCTTGGCCCAAATGGTTCCGCCCACGTTGTTGACCAGCACATCGATGCGTCCGAACTGGTCCTTCGCGGCGGTGACCGCAGCCAGCGCGCCCTCGTAGGTTTCCAGGTCGGCGGTCACGCTCAGCGCGGTGGCGCCGTCGGCGCGCAGGGCCCCGGCCACCTCGTGGATCAGCGCCGCGCGGTCCACGAGCACCATTTCCCCGCCCTCGGCGGCGATGCGCCGGGCCACGGACCAGCCGATGCCCTGGGCGGCGCCGGTGACCATGACGACCTTGCCGGCAAAGCGTCCCGGATGGAAGGACTCGGGCAGCCCGGCGCTCACTGGGCCGCTGCCTTGGAAGCGGCGGCCATGGTGGCCTTGGCGTGCTGGTTGTGCGCGGTGATCGCTGCGCGGGCAGCGGCGATGTCCTGCTTCTCGAAAGCGGCGACGATGCCCAGGTGGTCGGCGTCCACGGCCCCGTCGATCCAGTGCTCCTGGCGCAGCACGGCGGCCATCAGCGCCGGCACGTCCAGGCGGCGGTAGGCCTGCAGCAGGTGCTCGTTGCCCACGGCCTTGAACAGGAATTCGTGGAAGGCGTCATTGGTGACGGTGAATTCCTCGGCGTTGATGAACTTCTCGCCGTCCAGGGTCTTGCCGGCCAGTTCGGCCAGGACCTTGAATTCGCCCAGCTGGCCCTCGGCCAGCTTGCCCATGGTCAGCTCGACGACGGCCAGTTCCAAGGCCATGCGCGCATCGAACTGGGCCTCGAAGCTGGCGTGCTCCTCGCCGATTTCGTAGCCCTGGTCGGCGGCGGCTTGCGCGGCGGGCGCCTCGGCAGCCGGGGCGGCAGGCTCGGCGTCCGGAACGACGGCCAGCGCGAACTTCTCGTAGTAGAAATTCTGCGGCTTGAGGCCTTCGGCTTCCAGGTGGCGGCGCACGCCCTCCACCATCGGAGGCGGGCCGCAAAGGTAGATATCCACGTCGCCCTCGGCCAGGTGCTGCGGCTCGAAGTGGTTGGTGACGTAGCCCTTCTTCTGTGAAGCGCTGTCCGGGTCACCCACCACGGTGTCGAAGCTGAAGCCCGCGATGCGCTGGGTGTAGTCCTGCAGCACATCGAGTTCGACCAGGTCGATGTCGGTGTTCACGCCGTAGATCAGGTGCACCGGGTGCGGGTTGTCCATGCCGGCCAGCTTCTCCAGGATGGCCAGCAGCGGGGCCAGGCCGGTGCCGCCGGCGAGCAGCAGCGATTGGCGCTTGGGTTCGCGCAGGAAGAAGCTGCCCATCGGGCCGGTGAAGGTGATGCGGTCGCCCACCTGCGCGGTATCGCGCATGTAGGTGGACATCAGACCGCCGTCGGTGATGCGGATCAGGAAGGAGACGATGTCCACTTCCGGGCCCGAGCTGAAGGAGTAGGAACGGGTTTGCCCACCGGAGCCGGGGACCTCGATGTTCACGTACTGGCCCGGCAGGAAGGAGAGGTCTTCGCGCTTGTCCACCTCGAGGCTGAAGGCGCAGGTGGTTTCGGAGATGCGGCGGATCTCGCTCAGCGTGGATTCGAAGGAGGCGGCCGAGGTGTTGGCGACATCCGACGTGGTCGGGATCTGCAGCACGAGGTCGGATTCGGGGACCATCTGGCAGGGCAAGCAGTATCCGGCCTCTGCCTCGTCGTCGGTCAAGGCTTCTTCGATGTAGTCGCCGCCGTCGTACTTGCCCGACTCGCAGAAGGCCTTGCAGGTGCCGCAGGCGCCGTCGCGGCAGTCCAGCGGGATGTTGATGCGGGCTTTGTAGGAGGCATCGGCGACGGTTTCGTTCGCGCCGACCTTGATGAAGCGGGTGATTCCGTCTTCAAAGGCGAGGGCTACCTGGTGGGACATGGCATGCTCATTTCACAGGATTCGGGGATGGGCGATTCGGCGGGGCCTGCACTGGCCCCGCCGCCCAATGGGTGTCGCTTAAATGTGGTAGATGTCCACGACGTGGTGGATGTAGTCGTTCTTCAGGACGACCTTCTTCGCGGTGATCACCGGCGCGGTGCCGGAGTAGTCGATCGTGTAGAACGAGGTGCCGAAGTAGGTGTCCACGTTCTGGTAGCGGTAGTACAGGGTGAACCAGTTGAAGCGGATGTCCACCTTGTCGCCGTCCACTGCAACGATCTCCACGTTGGTGATGTTGTGCCCGGTGCGCGGCTCGGGCAGCGAGGTGGCCGAGGAGCGGTCGGTCTTGATGCGGAAGACGCGGTCTTCCAGGCCGCCGCGGTTAGCGTAGTAGATCAGCGAGATTTCGCGCTGCGGATCTTCGGTCAGCTGCTCGTCGTCGGCCCAGGCCGGCATCCAGAAGGTGGCTTCCGGGTGGTAGCAGTCCAGCCAACGGTCGAAGTCGCGGTCATCGAGGAAGCGGGCTTCCTGGTAGAGGAACTGCGCGATATCCGCGGTGGTGACTGCGCCGTTGGAAGTCGGCGCCTCGGTCAGTGCGATGGTGCTCATCTGTCTTGTCCCTTCGGCCTTAGTTCTGTGCTTCGCGTTCGTTGTCCACGGCTTGGCGCATGGTCTGCAGCCAGTAGCCGTGCTGGATCGGGTACAGGCCCTCGTCCTCGGTGCGCGCCCCGGAGGAGATGGGCTTCAGGCCCACCTTGTCCGCGTTCTCATCCGGTCCGGTGATCTGGTGGGCCTGGCCGCGCGAGAGGTCATTCCACTGCGCCGAGGTGGCCAGGTAGGTCTTCTGGCAGGAGCGGAATTCTTCCAGGTCATCCGGGGTGGCCATGCCCGAGGCGTTGAAGAAGTCCTCGTACTGGCGGATGCGGGCCGCGCGCGCGGTGTCCGACTCGCCCACCGGGGCGAAGCAGTAGATGGTCACCTCGGTCTTGTCCACTGCCACCGGCCGGAAGACGCGGATCTGCGAGCCGAACTGGTCCATCAGGTACACGTTCGGGTACAGGCACAGGTTGCGCGAAATGCCGATCATCCAGTCGGCCTTGGCTTCGCCGAACTTGGCAACCAGCTCGTCGCGCTTCTCGGCCAGCGGGCGGTTGGCCGGGTCCAGCCATTCGGTCCACAGCAGCAGGTGGCCGTGCTCGAAGGAGTAGTAGCCGCCCTTCTGCTTGTCCCAGCCGCCGGCGTCCATGGTCTTGGTGTCGTTGGAGGATTCGCCGTTGGCGCGGCGGGCCTGGGTGGCGGCGTAGTTCCAGTGGGTGGCCGAGACGTGGTAGCCGTCGGCGCCGTTCTCCGCCTGCAGCTTCCAGTTGCCGTCATAGGTGTAGGTCGAGGCGCCGCGCAGCACTTCCAGGCCTTCTTCGGACTGGTCAACCATCATGTCGATGATCTTCGTGGCCTCGCCCAGGTGCTCTTCCAGCGGCAGGACATCGGCGTTCAGCGAGCCGAAGAGGAAACCGCGGTAGTTCTCGAAACGGGCAACCTTGGTCAAATCGTGGGAGCCGTCCTTGTTGAACTGCTCCGGGTAGCCAGCTCCCCGCGAATCCTTGACCTTGAGCAGCTTGCCGGAGTTGTTGAAGGTCCAGCCATGGAACGGGCAGGTGAAGGTGGTGCGGTTATCGGTCTTGCGCCGGCAGAGCATGGCTCCGCGGTGGCTGCAGGCGTTGATCAGCGCATTGAGTTCGCCCTGCTTGTTGCGCGAGATGATGATGGGCTGGCGGCCGATGTTGGTGGTGTAGTAGTCGCCGATGTTCGGGATCTGGGACTCGTGGGCCAGGTACACCCAGTTGCCTTCCCAGATGTGCTTCATTTCCATCTCGAAAATCTCTTCGTCGGTGAAGATATTTCGGTTGGCGCGGAACTCTCCGGTTTCCGGGCTGTCAACCAGCGCGTTATCCAGCAGGCTGGATACCTCGTTCAGGGTCTCGGTCATGGCGTGGTGTGCTCCGTCCATTCAATGCTCGTTTAAAGGGGAAACCGCTGCAGCCGGTTTGCATGGATTCAACCTTGGCAGAAAGTGCGGGCGGTCACACTAGGGTTATGCCTAGGCTTGGGCTAGGCATCTGACTACTATGTTTTCGATCGTCTGAATTCACACCTGTTGCCTATCAATGCATCGGCGTATTCTTTTGCTACGACCACCAGCCACTTTTTCGAAGCAGGCTTGCCCATGCGCGATGAAGGACCCCCTGATCTCCCGCCGGCCCACGGCCAGAACCACGAAGTTCCGCCGCAGGGCCAGCGCTCTTTCATGCACATCCTGGTCAACACCGCCGTCGCGAACCTCACCACCAGCTACCTGTGGTTCGCGCTGACCTTCTGGGTGTACCTGGAGACCGAGAACGTCATGGCCACCGGCATCATCGGCGGCGCATTCATGCTGCTGATCTCCGTGTTCTCCATGGTTTTCGGGACGATCGTGGACAACCACCGCAAGAAATCGGTCTTCGTCTTCTCCGCGATGATCACCGCTGTGGCCTTTTCCCTGGCTGGGCTGATCTACCTCTGGCTGCCCACGAAGGACATCCTGGATATCGGCGGATGGCAGTTCTGGATCTTCTGCCTGGTCATCCTGTTCGGCGCGATCGTGGAGCAGATGCGAGGCATCGCGCTGTCCACGACGGTCACCTTGCTGATCCCGGTCGAGCGCCATGCCAACGCCAACGGGCTGGTGGGCACGGTGCAGGGCATCGCCTTCATCATCACCAGCGTGTTCTCCGGGCTGTCCATCGGACTGCTGGGGATGGGATGGACGCTGGCCATTGCCATCGTGATGGTCGTGGTCACGATGCTGCACCTTTTGGGCATCTCCATCCCGGAGGAGGAACCGGAAAAGGAGGAGGGGCGGACCAAGACCAGCGACCTGCGCCTGGGCTTCACTACAGTGATGGCCATCCCTGGCCTATTCGCGCTGATCATCTTCTCGATGTTCAACAACTTCATCGGCGGCACCTACATGGCGCTGATGGATCCCTACGGGCTGACCATCATGCCGGTCGAAGCCTGGGGCATCACCTTCGGGCTGGCATCCACCGGCTTCATCATCGGCGGCTTGGCCATCGCCAAGTTCGGTCTGGGGGCCAACCCGATCCGCACCATGCTCCTGCTGGTTGCCGTCATGGGATTCCTCGGCGCGATCTTCACCATCCGCGAATGGACGTGGCTCTATGTGCTGGGCATCTGGCTCTACATGATGCTGATCCCGGCGGTGGAAGCCTCGGAGCAAACGGTGATCCAGAAGGTGGTCACCTTCCGCCGCCAGGGCCGGGTGTTCGGCTTCGCCCAGATGATGGAAGCCGCCGCGGCGCCGATTACCGCTTTCCTGATCGCGCCGATTGCCCAGTACCTGGTCATCCCCTTCATGCGCTCGCCAGCGGGCGACGACCGATTCGGCTGGCTGGTGGGGCAAGGCCAGGCGCGCGGCATCGCCTTGATATTCCTGGCCGGCGGGCTGATCATGATTGTGGTGGCGCTGCTGGCCATGGGCACCAGCCAGTACCGCAAGCTGTCGACAATTTTCCAGGCCGAATCACCTGGAGCACCCGAGGAGGCATCACTTGCCAACAAGTCAGAAGACCCTTCCAACTGAGGCCAGCGTGGAGGAATTCATTGAGGCGGCAACCCCGGCCAAGCGCCGGGTTGACGGCCACGAACTGGACCGCATCTTCCGCGAAGCCACCGGCGAGCAGCCGGTGATGTGGGGACCGAGCATGGTGGGCTACGGAAGCTACACCTACATCTCCCCTGCCAATGCGCGCACCACGGGCATCTGGCCCAAGACCGGTTTCTCGCCGCGCAAGGCCCAGCTCTCGCTCTACGGGCTGAAGGACCTTCCCGAGGGCGCCCAGCTCTTGCCGCAGCTGGGCAAATACACCGAGGGAGCCGGTTGCGTGTACGTGAAAAAGCTGGAGGACATCGACCTGGAGGTGCTGCGGAAACTGATCTCCATCGCTGCCTCGCGGCAGGACGACCAGGCTCGATAGCCTCCAGGGGCTTAGCTCCGCCGCCTAGTTCGCCACGGCGGCCAGCCGGGCCTTCCTGAAACGCCTGAAAATTGCCCGCCCGCCTGCAACTGCACCCAGCACAATTGCCACCGCACCCGAGAATAGCGAGACGGCCATGGGAAGCTGCGGGCTGGCGGAATCCGGGAAAGCGTCAAAGAGCAGTAGCGTCCAGAAAAGGCCGGGAATCACCCCGGCGGCCAGGGCGCTGAAGCTGAACACCAGAGCGTGCAGCCAGCGCTCGGTTGCGCTTCCCAGCCATGCCATCACGCCGGCAACTGCCAGCCATGGAAGCAGCGGGAACGCCAAGGGCACCCACAAGTCGGGTTCGGACCACCATGGGGCATCCGCGATCAGCGGATCCACGATCAGCAGCAACACCGCAAAGAGGATCCCGCTGGCTGCAGCCAGCCAGCTCATTGGCCAACTGATTTTCTTGCCCATTAGCGATTGCCTGCTTGCTACTAGCGAATATCTTCCTAGGTTGGATGATACCCGCAGACTGGTGCCTCTGCGGGTATCATCCCCTGCCTTATTCGGCTTCTTCGAAGAAGGCCTCGACCTCTGAGATGCCGGCGGAGATGACCGGAACCAGGCGCTCGTCGATGCTGTAGTGCTCGCCGTCCTTGGAAATCAGACCGTAGCCGACCAAGGAATCCATGGCGATGCGGGCTTCTGGAAGCACGGCATCGTAGATCTTCGGACCGCAGTTGCGGCGCAGGCCCTCCAAGTCCCCTTCGCGGCCGGTGGATGCGGTGACCAGCAGGTTGCGCAGCACCAGGTAATGGGCTTCATCCCGCAAGGTGACATCGAAGGTCGGGTTCAGGTGCGCCTGGACGCAGCCGACAGCCATCTCGAAGAGCAGCTGCGCGCTGCCCGCTTCCTCGCCGGCAACCAGCAATTCGTAGGCGTCCGGATCCGTGCGCAACACCGATCCTTCCGACTCCACGACGGACATCCGGCCGGCGCTCCAGATGTAGTTGAAGGCTAGTGGCGCCGGGCCTTCCGGGTCGAAGGTTTCGGCATCCAGGCCAACGGCAGTCAATACCTTGGCGCGCGGCGCTTCGGCTGCTGCACTGAAGTCCTCCATGTCCACGCCTTCGGCCACTGCCTGGGCATAGGCCTTGACCTGGCTGAACAACCTGGTTTCGCGCAGCAATCCGCATAGCTCCGCGTCGCCCTCGGCAAAACCATTGAGCGTATCTTCCAGCATCTCGCGCAGGGCTTCGAGGTTCTCCGCAGGGCCCTGCCAGAGCATGCGCCGCTCGATGAAGCTGAAGTATTCCAGCCATGTGGTGAAGATCGGCTCCGGAGCCAAGGATTCCGGCAGGTTGCCCAGGTGCTCGGCCAGAGTCTCGCCGAAGACATCGATGTCCAGGTCGAACAGGTTCGAGCTGCGGGCGTTCTCGGCGTACTGGCCGGCGATCTGCCCGATGACGTCCAGCTGCATGCCCGCTGCCTGCGCCGCCTGTTCAGGCGAAAAGGCAGGAACCTGCTGCGCTACCCAAGTTGTGTAGTCCTGGCGAAGCGCATTGATCTGCTGTTCAGCCTGGATCAGGAACACGCTGCGGCCGCGCGCTGCCGCCTTGGCAGGATTTCCTGCGCCCGAGTTCTTCTTGCCTTGACGCTTTTTGCTGGCCATGAGCCGTCCTTTGGTTCCGAAATTGGTCTCTGGTTAAAGCCTACGGTGCCCGCCCGAAGCCGGGCGAATAGCGCGATGCGGCTCACCTGCGTGGAAGCATGCCCGGATGACCCCGCCGGATCGTGGACCTTTGGTGTTCAAGGTGCTCACTTGCTGTTTTCTTGTCCACTTTCATTGACCAATGGCGCTGAATCCGACAAGATGAACAGCAAAGACAGACGTAGCCTGCGACACAATGCTTTCAGCTCTGCAGAAAATCTGCGCCGTGGCCTATTAATGAACTTGGATTTCCTAGTAGTTTCGGCGGGGGCCGCTTCAGTGGTCCGCGAAGCCCCGGATCATTGGTGATTTCCGGCCATCGGCTGTCCTGGCAGATGCTACTGCGATAAGAGGGAGAAAATAATGAAGATCGCGGTTTTGATCAAAGAAGTCCCAGATACCGGAGAGGACCGCCTGCTGGATCTGGAGACCGGCCTGGCTGACCGTGCCGCTTCAGAAGTGGTGCTCGATGAAATCGGCGAGCGGACCTTGGAAGTTGCGCTGAAGCATGCTGATGCGAACCCTGGAACTGAAATCACCGTGCTGACCATGGGCCCGGATTCAGCTCAGGCCACCCTGCGCAAGGGCTTGGCCATGGGCGCTGCCAGCGCCGTGCATATCAGCGACGAGGAGCTTCTCGGCGCCGATCTGGTCCTCACCGCGCAGGTCCTGGCGGCGGCTTTGCGCCGAGGCAGCTACGATCTGGTCCTCACCGGCAACATGTCCACCGACGGCTCCGCGGGCATGCTCCCGGTCATGCTGGCCGAGCTGCTTGATCTTCCGGCGGCGACTTCGTTGTCCTCGGTAGAAATTGCCGACGGCGCGATCAGCGGATTGCGCGAGCTGGATGGCGCTGCCGCCCAGATCAGCGCTCCATTGCCAGCGGTCGCTTCGATCACCGAGGCATTGCCGGATGCCCGCTTCCCGAATTTCAAGGGCATCATGGCCGCGAAGAAGAAACCGGTCGAGTCCCTGTCCCTGGCCGATTTGGGCGTCGAGTCCCTGCCTGCGGATACTGCGCGTTCCATCATGGTTTCGGTGGCCCAGCGCCCGCCCCGCACCGCTGGAACTGTCATTGCCGATGACGGCGATGCCGGTAACGCAGTGGCCGAATTCCTCGTCAAGAACAACCTGGTGTGAGCGGAAAGAAAACCATGACTTCCTTTGCTTCTGATTCAATTCTTGTTTTCCTCGAGACCACGGCCACTGGAACGCTGGCCAAGAACCACGAGGAACTGCTCGGCGCCGCCTCTGCCGTGGGCACCCCGGTAGCGCTTGTCGCCGCTCCGGCCGGATCCCTTGATACCCTGGCGGCGCAAGCCAGCGAGTCTGGCGCCGCGCAGGTACTCACCGCCGCCGTCGATTCTCCGGTGCTGACCGCGCCGATGGCTGACGCGCTGCAGCAGGCCTTCGCGCAAATCCAGCCACAAGCCGTACTGCTGGGGCATACCCTGGCTTCGCGCGAAGTGGCCGCACGCTTCGCGGTGCGCCACCGCTTGGCGCTGAGCGTCGATGCGCTCGGTGTTTCGCGTGATGACCAGGGAATCATCGCAGCCCACTCGATCTACGGCGGCGCGTATTCGACCCACAGCGCCCCGACCTTCGGCGCGCCGGTGATCACCGTGCGCGTGGGCAGCATCGAAGAGCGTGCCCAGGCCCAACCGGCGAGCGCGATCCCGCTGGAAGCAGCCGCCAGCGGCAAGCCGGAGGTCGAGGTCAAGGAACTGAGAACGGCCGAAACGGCATCCACCCGTCCCGAGCTGCGTTCCGCGGCACGCGTGGTCTCCGGTGGCCGCGGGTTGGGCAGCGCGGAGCAGTTCGACCTGGTGCACCAGCTGGCCGATGCCTTGGGCGCTGCCGTGGGCGCGTCGCGTGCGGCGGTGGATGCCGGATACGTCGAGCATGCCGCCCAGGTGGGCCAGACCGGCGTGGCAGTTTCTCCCCAGCTGTACGTGGCACTGGGCATTTCCGGAGCCATCCAGCACAAGGCGGGCATGCAGACCGCCAAGACCATCATCGCCATCAACAAGGATGCCGATGCGCCGATCTTCGAGATCGCCGACTTCGGCGTGGTGGGGGATGTCTTCAAGGTCGTGCCCCAGCTGATTTCCGCCTTGGAAGCACGCAAGGCCTGATCGCCATGAACGCACCAAACCAATCCATCCGCCAGGGGCTGCCGCGCGTGGCCGGCGGCGATCCCTGGCCGCCAGCCGAGCTGTTCGCTCCCGCTGCAGGCGCCGCGGTCCCGGCAGGGCCTAGCGCGGTCGAGGATGCTGCAGAACCAGTTCTCGACCAGCCCGTTGGCCCGTCGGTGCCTGCGGAACCAACGCCTGGCCAAGCATCTGCTAGTTCCGCAGCCAGCGCACCGGCCGCGGAACCTGTTGCAGATCAGGGCGCGGTTGCCGGGCTTCTTCGCCAGGGCCTGCCACGGGTTGCCGGCGGCGGGCCGTGGCCGCCTGCGGGAACGCCGGTCGCCGCGAACGCTCCAGCCGCATCGCAGAACGCTTGCGCTGCACCAGCACCCGAGCCGGTTGCCGAGCTAGTTGGCGAACCGGTTGCCGAACCGGTAGCTGAATCAGCGCCGGCGGCCCCCGAACCAGTTGCCACCGCGGGTACCGCCCCGGCCACAGCGGTTTGCAGTGCCGGGGCACCAGCAGTTCGCCGTGGCCTGCCGCGCACCGCCGGTGCAGAACCGTGGCCGCCAAGTTCATTCGTGGCCGCTCCCGTTGTTGCCGCAGCTCCAGCGGCTCCAGCGCCTGCGCTCCCGCCGGCACCGGTTGCGGAAGCTGCCCAGGCCCAGGCCGCACCGGCCATCCCGCCGAGGGCAGAGGCAGCACCCGCGGATCCGGTGGGCCAGGCATCCGGCGCCGCGCTGGCCTCGGAGCCTGCGGCCGCCGAGGTGCAGGCTGCTCCTGCCCGTACCCGCATGGGTGCGCAGGAACCTGCCGCGCCAGCAGCCGCGGCAAGTAACGCGCCGGCCGCCGGGCGCGCGAGCAAGCCGGCACCCCAGGCAGCGGCGAAGAGCAAGAAAGAAGCGGCCAAGCATGGCCCGATGACGACCAAGCAGTGGGTGCTGGCTGGAATCCTTGGCGCATTCTGCGCCTTGGGCATCGCCACCGCCGTGGTGCTCGTTGCCCGCGGCATTGCCGGCATCGATGCCGTGGAGTCATTCATGGAACGCTACCCGGGTGAGTACCACCTGCCGGACTCGGCACCTCTCGGGTTCCCTGGCTGGCTGGCATGGAACCACTTCTTCAACTTCTTCCTGATGGTCCTGATCATCCGTTCTGGCATGCTGGTCAGGCACCAGAAGAAGCCGCCTGCCTATTGGTCGTCGAAGCGCAGCCCGAAGGTGAGCATCAACCTCTGGCTGCATCAGGGTCTTGACCTGCTGTGGATCATCAATGGCCTGGTGTTCCTCGTGCTGCTGTTCGCCACAGGCCACTGGATGCGCATCGTCCCGACGTCGTGGGAGGTCTTCCCCAACGCGATTTCGGCGGCCTTGCAGTACCTGACGCTGGATTGGCCCACCGAAAACGGCTGGGTGAATTACAACTCGCTGCAGCAGCTGGCCTACTTCACCACCGTGTTCATCGCGGCCCCGGTCGCGGCGATCACCGGCTTCCGGCTCAGCGCCTTCTGGCCGAAGAACATGCCAGCATTGACCGCGAAGTACCCGATCGAGGTTGCCCGCGCGCTGCACTTCCCAACCATGCTGTACTTCGCTGTGTTCATCCTCGTGCACGTGATCCTGGTGTTCTCCACCGGGGCGCTGCGCAACCTGAACCACATGTACGCGGCCCAGGGTTCCACGGATCCAGCCGCGTACGCGGATAACTGGACCGGACTGCTCTTCTTCGCGCTCTCGCTGCTCGTAATCGCCGGCGCCTGGCTGGCCTGCCGGCCAATGATCCTCGCATCCATAGCCCGGCTCTTCGGCAAGGTCAGTGCAAGGTAGGAGCAGCGATTCTTGCCTCTGGCGCAAAACTGATCGCGCATGGGGCCGATCGTCAGTAGGGTCGATAACAACGGCCTTACTGACGAATGGGGAACAACGAAAATGAGCCACCACCACGAACACCACACCAAAGAACATGATGATGTCGCCTTCTGGGAGAACCACTACGGCCAGTCCGAGCGGGTCTGGTCAGGCAAGGTCAACCAGGTCATCGAGAACCTTGTCGCCCCGCTGGCCCCCGGCACGTCGCTGGATATCGGCTGCGGGGAGGGAGGCGATGCGCTGTGGCTGGCCACCCACGGCTGGAAGGCTACCGGAGTCGACATCTCGCCCACCGCGGTGAAGCGCGCGCAGGAAGAAGCGGCCAAGCACGGCCTGGACGCGGGGCAGACTCGCTTCATCGCCTCGGATCTGGCTGCGTGGAATACCGGGGAAACCTTCGACCTGGTGACCTTGAGCTTCTTCCAGGCACCCTTTGAATTCCCTCGCGCCAGCTTCCTGCGCAAGGCAGCGACCCTGGTCGCACCCGGCG
This sequence comes from Glutamicibacter sp. NPDC087661, assembly GCF_044743275.1. Classification (NCBI taxonomy): domain Bacteria; kingdom Bacillati; phylum Actinomycetota; class Actinomycetes; order Micrococcales; family Micrococcaceae; genus Glutamicibacter; species Glutamicibacter sp. NPDC087661. The sequence continues at coordinate 225,105 of NZ_JBIUWE010000004.1, read as the reverse complement.
GCCACCTGCTGGCCCTGTCCCATGCATCGATGCCGTCCTTCGCCAGCAAGCCCGATCACCAGATGCCAGTGTTCCCCAGCCCCGAAGAAGAACTGGAAGCTTTGGCTCTGGATCCGGCGCAGTGGGAGGTGCTGTGCGCCGAGGTCCGCGAACGCACCATCATCGGTCCCGATGGCAATCCGGCGACCCTGGAGGATGCCGTGGTATTCGTGCAGCGCAAGGTTTAAAAAGTTCGACCCTCCAGCCCCATCGGGCTGAAGGGTCGACGACGGCCTAGATATCCCACACGGATCTAGGCCAGCTTCAGGGCCTGCGACGGGGCGTAGGCGCCTAGCGGCACCGAGTCGCGCACCACGTCGCGCAGGTTCAATGCATCACCACCCGCAGGCATAGCCGCTTGCAACTGCACGAGCACGTTGCCCAGGGCGGTGCATTCCACGGGTCCGGAAATGACCGGCACGCGCGCATGGTCTGCAGTGCGCTGGCACAGCAGCTGGCCTTGCGAGCCGCCTCCGACAATATGGATGTTCTCCAGCTCGAATCCTCCCAACCGCGCGGCTTCTGCAGCTTGGCGGGCGAAACTCTGAGCCAGCGACTCGACGACCACCCTGATCACTTCGGCAGGTGAGCACGGGCGCTGCCCGCCGGCGGCTTCCACCGCATCGCAGATGCGCTGGGCCATCTGGCCAGGAGCCAGGAACCGCTCGCTTTGAGGATCGATCAGCATCTGGGGAACAGGCAATTCCGCGGCCTCGGCAAGGAGCTGCTCCAAGCTGGTTTCTTCCCTTCCGGCGGCTTCCGCGTCGTCGTTCCATTGGCGGATCGACTCGCTGAGCAGAAAGGTTCCGGCGACGTTCTTCAGGAACCGGACACTGGAATCCAGCCCCAGCTCGTTGGTGAATCCCGCTTGATGCGCTTGCTCGGTGAGTACCGGGCGGTCCAGCTCCACACCAACCAATCCCCACGTTCCGCAAGAGATATAGGCGGATTTCCCGCTGGAGAGCGGGGTCGCAACCACTGCGCTGGCCGTGTCGTGGGAAGCGACCGCCACTACCTGGACTTCGTGGCTGGCACCGAATTCCGCAGCCAGCTCGGGCAGCAGGGCGCCCACCGGCTGGCCAGGGTGCACAAGCTGCGCGAGCTTTCCCGAAAGCCCCAGTTCAGCAACCAGATCCTCGTCCCATGTACCGGTGCTGTGGTTCAGCAACCCGGTGGTGGAAGCGTTCGTCCACTCGCTGCGCCGCTGCCCTGTGAGCATCCAGTTGAAATAGTCGGGAACCAGCAGCAGCGCCTCGGCGTCCGCCAACCGGTTTTCCAACTTCTCGGCTTGCAGCTGGTACACGGTGTTGAACGGAAGGAATTGCAGCCCATTGCGTGCAAACAACTCGCGCCGGCTGAATTTCTGTTCCAGCGCAGCAACCGCGCGCTCATTGCGCGGATCCCGGTAATGCCGCACTTCTCCCAGGCGCTTGCCGTCCTTGAGCAACGCATAGTCCACCGCCCAGGAGTCCACCCCGATGCTGGCGATATCCCCGCGCTGCGCGAAAGCCAGCGAGAGGCCGTGGCGAATTTGCGCCCAGAGCTCATCGATATCCCAGGCCAGCGCTTCTTGCCGCGCCCCTGGTTCCAGGCTCGACAGCGGAACCGGTCCGTTGGCGAAACGGTGGACGGCAGTGAGCTGGAGCTTCCCGTCCACCATCTGGCCGATCATGACACGTCCGCTGGTGGCGCCGAGGTCGATAGCTGCGACCGGCGCGCTCTCTGCTTGCTTGCTCATCGCAGGAAGGCTGCCGCCACTCCGGAATCCACCGGAATGTGCAATCCGGTGGTCCGGGTCAGTTCCGGCCCGGTCAGCACGAACACGGCATCGGCAATGTTCTCCGGGATGACCTCGCGCTTCAGGATCGTGCGGTTTGCGTAGAACTGCCCCAGATCCTCCTCTGCCACGCCATAGGTCGCCGCACGCTGGGCACCCCAGCCGGAGGCGAAGATCCCGGAGCCGCGCACTACGCCATCGGGGTTGATGCCGTTCACGCGCACGCCATGCTCGCCCAATTCTACGGCCAGCAAGCGCACCTGATGCGCCTGGTCGGCCTTCGTGGCCGAGTAGGCAATATTGTTCGGACCTGCGAAGACCGAGTTCTTGGAGGAAATGTAGATGATATCACCGCCGAGCTTCTGCTCGATCAGCACCTTGGCCGCGGCCTTGGAAACCAGGAACGATCCCTTGGCCATCACATCATGCTGCAGGTCCCAGTCGGCCTCGGTGGTTTCCAGCAAGGGCTTTGAAAGCGAGAGGCCCGCGTTGTTCACCACCAGGTCCAATCCGCCAAATGCCAGCACCGCCTCATCGATGGCACGTTGCACGGCGTGCGCATCGGCCACGTTGGCGGCGACGCCAACGGCCACATCTGCTGTACCCAGCTCCGCCGCGGCGGCCTGCGCCTTGTCCAGGTCCAGGTCTGCGATGACCACGCAGGCTCCCTCGGCTGCCAGCCGCTGCGCCACGGCCTTGCCGATGCCCGACGCGGCACCGGTGACCAGGGCGATGCGCCCGGCATGGGATTTGGGCTTGGGCATGCGCTGCAGCTTGGCTTCCTCCAGCGCCCAGTATTCGATGCGGAACTTCTCGGCATCGGAAATCGGCGTATAGCTGGAGACCGCTTCGGCGCCGCGCATGACGTTGATGGCATTGAGGTAGAACTCGCCAGCGACCCGTGCGGTCTGCTTATTCGCCCCATAGGAGAACATGCCGACGCCCGGGACCAGCACGATCAGCGGGTCGGCCCCGCGCATCGCCGGAGAGTCCAGGTCCTTGTGGGCCTCGTAGTAGGCCTGGTAGTCAGCACGGTACTGCGCATGCAGTTCTTCCAGGCGAGCGATCTGCTCCGATACGCCTGCGGTAGCGGGAAGATCCAGCACCATCGGCTTGATCTTGGTGCGCAGGAAGTGGTCCGGGCAGCTGGTGCCCAGGGCCGCCAGCTGCGCCAGCTTCTGGCGCGAGAGGAAATCCAGGACTCGCTGGTCATCGCTGAAGTGCCCCACCATGGGCTTGTCGGTGCTGGCCAGGCCGCGGATGCTCGGGGCCAATGCGGCGGCGCGGGTCCGGCGCTCCTCCTCGTCCAGCGGCTCGAATCCGGGAACCACAGGACCGAAGGGCTCCGGTGCGCCGTGCTCGTCAAGGTAGGCAGCGGCGGTGTCGATGATCCACAGCGAGTTGGACTCGGATTCCTGGGAGGTATCTCCCCAGGCGGTGATGCCATGGCCGCCGAGGATGCAGCCCACGGCCTGCGGATTGGCGTCCTTGATCGCGGCAATATCCAGTCCCAGCTGGAATCCGGGGCGGCGCCAGTCAACCCAAGCCACCTTGTCGCCGAAGATCCTTGCGGTCAGCTCCCGGCCGTCCTTGGCAGTGGCAATGGCAATGCCGGAGTCCGGGTGCAAGTGGTCGACGTGGTTTGCGTTGACCAGCCCATGCATTGCGGTATCAATGGATGGCGCGGCGCCTCCCTTGCCGTGCAGGCAGTAATCGAAGGCCTCGACCATCTCGTCTTCGCGCTCCACGCCCGGGTAGGCGTCCACCAGCGAGCGCATGCGGTCCAGGCGCAGGGTCGACAGCCCCTTTTCGGTCAACGTGCCGAGGTCCCCGCCCGATCCCTTGACCCAGAGCAGCTCAATTTGCTCACCGGTGACCGGGTCTTTCGCGGTGCCCTTGGCCGAGGTGTTTCCACCGGCGTAGTTGGTGTTCTTCTTGTCTGCACCCAACCGGTTGGATCGTTGAATCAGTTCCTGTGCGGTGGTGCGTGTCGCGATGGTGTTGCTCATGGTGTTCTTGTCTTCCGACTCGTTAATGTGCATGGGGGCAGTGGTTCTCAGGCGTCGACTTTGGTGGCCCTGGTTTCATATCCATAGCGCTCCAGTTCGATCTCTTCCAGCGACTTGCCTCGCGTTTCCGGCGCCCAAATGGTGCCGATCAGCAACGCGACGACCAGCAGGCCGATGATCAGGAGGCCAAGCTTTTCCAAGCCCAGGTTGGTGAGCAGTACCGGGAACACCAACGAGAGCAGGCCGACAAGCACCCGGGCAAGCATGAACAGCACGCCCTGTGCACTGGCGCGGTAGCGCGTGGCGAAGAGCTCCGCGGTCCATAGCCCGTAGAAAGCCTGCGCGCCGATACCCGCCGAGATGCCCCAGGCCACTGCGTAGAACAGCAGGGAGAAGGCACCTGGAGGAGCGAAGATCAGCACGGTCCAGGCCGCAACACCCAGCAGGGCGCCACCGAAGTAGAGCCAACGCCGCGAGACCTGGTCTCCGTATTTCATGAATCCGAAATAGGTTGCGGCGGCGGTCAGCACCCAGACCAGCACCTGGAGCAGGTTCTGCTGGGTAGCGGATTCAACGCCAGCGGCAGCATAGACGCGAGGCTGGAAAATGCCAGCCTGCCCTGCCACGGTATTCCATAGCCCATAGACGCCGAGCAGGAAGAAGAGCGCGCTCCAGTTGCGGCGGTCGGCCAGCAGCCCGCGCATGCCGGAGAAGAACGAGGCTTTCACGCCAGCAGCCGTTTCCGCGGCACGTTGCTCCTTCCACCTCCTGGACTCGGGCAATCCGCGGCGGACCCACCAAGTGACAGCGGCGATCAGGAAAAGATGGAAGAAGATTGCCCGGGAGCCGTTCACGCCCCAAGGCTCAACCAGGATCGCCAGCGCGAAACCGATGGCTGGGCCAATCGACCACGCCAGCTGAGCGGTGCCCACGTGCGCAGCACGCGATTCCTGCGGAGCCTCCTCGGCAATGTAGGTCCAGGAGGCTGGAACGCCTGCGCCCACGGCAATGCCCATGAGGACCACGCCGATGATCAGCAGGCTCGTACCGGAGGAGAAGGTGATCATCAGGGCGCCGACCATGAACACGATCAGGTCGTAGGTATAGATGAACTTGCGGCCCAGACGGTCGCAGAGCGGTCCGCCGATCAGTGCACCCAGGGCCGCGCCGAACGCGTTGGCCGACACGGCAGCGATGACACCGACCAGCGCGTCGTCGAATCCGAACGCGCCCTGCCACAGGCTGAGGCTGGTGGCCAGCGCAATGATGGCTCCGGCTTCTATGTAATTGCTCATGGCTACGGCAATGGTGGCTTTCCACCCGGAGATGCCGCGCTTCTTTGCTGCGGTGTTCATGATCAGGCTCCCCATCCTGCTTGCACGCCACCAGCGCGCGATGCTTCGATTCGGCTCTGGTAATCGGAGGCGCGGAAGGCCTGCATCGGATCGGCTGGCAGGCCGCGCGTTGCGCGCCATGCTTCCAGGTCGGCCCGCACGTCGGTGTAGAAGGCATCCATGAAGATCTCGTTGGCGGCCAGGACATCACCGGAAATCTGTGCTTCAGTCAGCGCTACGCGGTCGATCAGCAACGCCCGGGCCGTCATTTCCTGCACGTTCTGGACGCTTCTGATCTGGCCCAGGATCTTGTTCTCCACGTTGTGGCACTGATCGAGCATGAAGGCCACAGGCGTGTCCTGGTCCAGTCCGCCACCGCGGATCACCTCGGCCATGATGCGGAACAGCTGATACGGGTCTGCCGAGCCAACGATCAAGTCGTCATCCGCGTAGAAGCGGGAATTGAAGTCGAAGGATCCGAGCTTGCCAAGCCGCAGCAGCTGCATCACGATGAACTCGATATTGGTGCCTGGCGCATGGTGCCCGGTGTCCAGGCAAACCATGGCCCGATCCCCCAAGGCCGCAACCTGGGCATAGGACGTTCCCCAGTCGGGCACGTCGGTGTGGTAAAAGGACGGTTCGAAGAACTTGTACTCCAGCACCAGGCGCTGGTCTCCGGAAAGCCGCGCATATATTTCGGCCAGCGAATCGCCTAGCCGGTCCTGGCGCCCGCGCATATCCGCTTGGCCTGGATAGTTCGAGCCCTCTGCCAGCCAGATTTTCAGGTCCTGGCTTCCGGTGGCATCCATTACGTCGATGCATTCGAGGTGGTGGTCGATTGCCTTGCGGCGGATCTTCGGATCCTCATGGGTCAAGGCGCCGAACTTGTAATCGTCATCCTGGAAGGTATTCGAATTGATGGTTCCGAGGCTGACGCCCAGGCCTTCTGCATGCTCGCGCAGCACGGTGAAGTCCTCGACCTTGTCCCACGGAATGTGCAGGGCCACCGAGGGAGCCAGTCCGGTCAATCGGTTGACTTCAGCCGCATCGGCGATTTTTTCGAAGGGATCGCGCGGGGTCCCGGGGGTCGAATAGACCTTGAAGCGAGTGCCCGAATTTCCATAGGCCCAGGAAGGGACTTCGATGGCAAGGCGGTCAAGGATTTGCAGGTGCTCAGGGCTCAGCTTCGAGCTCATGGAACTCTCCATTTCTAGTAATTCTGCGGGCTACTACTGCTGGGATGCGGCAAGTGCGGCCAGCTGGTTTTCGAGATTGAAGACCTCGCGCAGACGCGGCGCTTGCTGATCTGGCCGGCCGCCCAGGCTGAGGAAGAATCGGCTCATTTCCGCTTCCCACGCTGCGGTGCGCGGGTCGGAGTCCAAGGCGGCCTGGGCAGCGCTGTCGTCATCGGTTTCGTAATAGCCGATCAGCAACCCGTCCTCGCGCAGAAAGAGTGAGTAGTTGCGACGCCCGGCTTCTTCGATGGCTTGGAGCATCTGCGGCCACACTTCCCGGTGGCGCGACACATACTCGTCGATCAGGTCGGGATTGACCTGCAATTGAAAGCAAACTCGCATCGTACTACTCTTCCGGAGCGCTGGAACTGGGTGGGCAAAACTGTGCGATCCGATTCGCTTTGCACAAAAATGAATCGTTTCAATCGCTTCGAAATTCGAGTGTAGAGCAGGTCACACTTGAATTGCAAGCGGTCGGTCGATCGAATGCCGCATTCTTTTGAATCCTTTCAAAAAGCTGTCGGGATTCCAGTTCCCATCCGTGCGCCAGTTATACTCGCAGAAGAACAACTCACCGAAGAACAGGAAAGCTCTGTGGCCGTCAGCGTCAAGGAAGTTGCCGCCGAGGCGGGCGTTTCCGTAGGCACCGTCTCCAACGTGCTCAACCGGCCCCAGGTTGTTTCCGAACACACCGTTTCCAAGGTCACCGCAGCCATCGAGAAGCTCGGCTTTGTCCGCAACGATGCGGCCAGGCAACTGCGTGCCGGCCGCAGCCGGAGCTTCGGGCTCGTCGTCCTCGATGCACGCAACCCGTTCTTCATGGACGTCACCCAGGGCGCCCAGCATCGTGCCCTGGACAACGGCTACACCGTGCTGATGGGAGCCAGCGACAATTCCCTGAGCACCGAACAGCAACTGCTGGATCTCTTCGAAGAGCAACGCGTCGCCGGAGTACTCATCTCCCCCTTGCACAGCGACTTGAGCCGGCTCTGGCGGATCCGCGAAGCGGGCACGCCAGTGGTGCTGGTGGACCGCGGAAGTGGCGACCGCAGCTTTTCATCGGTCTCCGTGGACGATGTGGAAGGCGGAAGAATTGCCGTACGGCACCTGCTGGACATTGGCAGAAAGCGGATCACCTTCGTCGGCGGACCGCAGAGCATCGAACAGGTCCAGCACCGATTAACGGGAGCCCAATCGGTATTGGCCCAAGCCCCGGATGCCGTGCTGGAGCACATGCCTACCAAGAACCTGACTGTGATGGAAGGACGGGCAGCCGGAGAGCGTATTCTTGCCATGGATCCTGCACAGCGCCCCGACGGGATCTTTGCGGCCAACGACCTGCTCGCGTTGGGCATACTGCAGGCCCTGGTGATGTCCGGCGAACTCAGTGTTCCCGAGGATATTGCTCTGGTGGGATACGACAATATCGACTTCGCCGAGTCGGCCGTCATCCCGATTACCACCGTGCGCCAGCCAGCAGAAGAAATCGGGCGAACCGCTGTCGACGTCTTGCTGCGCGAAGCAGAAGCGGGCGATCAAGCGGTCCGCGAGCAATTCGTTTTCACTCCCAAGCTCGTTATCCGTGCATCGACTGTGGCCCCGAGCCAAGCGCGCTGACGTTTACCTTAGGGGTTCCTGAAAAGCGGGTTCTGCAGCTTCTGATGCCCAGCGGTTCTTGCTAGGTTGGCATTCCAAGCAACGAGAGGGATGGATTTATGAGCGAGAACAACCCTGAAGCCCGACTGCACAAGGCAGAGGCCGAAGAGCCCGATACCATTTCCGACCCTGCTTTGAATGATGAAGTTGGCCAGGACTGGACCGATGAAGGCGGAGCGACGCCGCATGGAGCCGCGCTAGACGACGACTAGGCCAGAGGGCCAACCAGCCGAAAACCAAAAATGCCCGTGGGTTGCCAAGTTTGAAAGTTTGGCAACCCACGAGCATTTTCACTGGCTTGAATCAGCCGCCTAGAACTCGAACTCCAGGTGGGCATTGACTTCGTCCTTGTTGAAATACGCCGGATCGATCTCGTATTCCTCTTCGTAACCGAAGTTCGAAAGCCAGTCTTGCACTTCCTCGTACTCCGGGTCCGTCGGATCATCGAGAATATCCAGCTTGGCTTCCCAGCCACCGATCCCGCCGCTGTCCTCCATCGGAGCCATGCGCCGGCCGCCGGTGCATCGCGGCAGCTGGCCGCCATCGGCATCCAGGATCTTCTCGACGTCGATGCGCACTTCCCAGTTGTCCCCGAAGTCGTACAGGTAATCCAGGCGGTCTTTTTCCTTCTGCAGCAACGAGGAAACCAGGGTTTCCGCTTCGTTCTTCTGGTAGTCCATGTCGTCAATCTCTGGACCATATGAAGTGCCGCCGAAGCCACCCTCGTAGAAGCTGTGCAGGTGCCCGTCGTACCAGTCGAAGCTCGCTTGGATGATGTCGTGCAGGTCGCCAAGGTTCAGGTCCATGGGCACCAGCACGCGACGCCAGATCGGCGGCTTGGCGTCCTTGAGGGTCAGCTTCAGCTGCAGCACCTTGCCGGTATACGGTGTTTCGCGCTTCAGGCGTTTCGGCTCGTCATCGTCCGGCCCGAACATCGCGTCGAGATCGGTGTCGTCGAATTCATCCTCATCGAGCAGGTCCTGTTCAACGTCGGTAATCGCCAGGCGGACGATAGTGGGCACCGAGTACGCTTCGCCATCTTCGATAAGGCCAAGTACGCGCAGTTCATGCATGCGCACATGCGCGGTTTCCCATACCTTTGGCGACCATTGATCATCTCGCGGGTCAGCCACGCGATGCGGGTTGCCTTCGATCCCCTCGACGATCCAGAACGCTGCCAGCCCCCAGGCTTCAAGGCTGGCGTCATCGCCGCCTTCCGGCTTTTCCAGCAACGAGTCCAGGCAGGCCTGGATGAAGTAGAAGTTCGGCTCGAAGGAGTCGGCGTCTTCATGCTGCATGATGTCTTCGTACGTCACGCCGCGCTCCGGCTTGCCCTGTTCGGGCAGCTTGATGGCGCTGACCGATTCCAGTGCCGAGAGCACGACCGCAACCATCAGGCCCCTGCGCGATTCGTGGACTTCCGGAGGCAGCTGGTCGGCGAGCGCTATTGCGGCCGTTTCCAAGAATTCAGACGCCGGCAAGCTGGCCCACAGATTCTTGCCCTCGGTGAGGGTCCAAGCCAAGAAGGCACGGCCCAGCTTGCTGATCGGCATGGCGGCGATTTCAGCCAGGGCCGCTTGAGAGGCCTCGTCAGATGCCATGATCTCGTCAATTTCATCGTTTTCATCGATGCCGTCATCACCGGCGAATGGATCCTGGGCTTCCAGCGACTTCCGGAACCACTCCAGGCTTTCGGCCTCGCGCTCCCACAGACCGGCATCGCGCAAGAACTCGACGTAATCCGCCCAGGCCATATAGATCATGGTTCCCAGCCCATTATCGGCGGCATCGGGATTCTCGGCCTCTTCGAATTCAATCATCGAGCTGAGCACTGCCAGCAGTTTGGGCGGATCAAAATCGGTAACCTTGTCCAGGCCGACGACTTCGGCGTAGATGCCCAGGGTTTCGCGCACTGCGGCAAGGACCATCAGGGCCAGTTCTGGGTCATCGCGGTTCTCGGAGAACCAGCGTACGAACTGCGGCGTGAGCGCGTCCAGGCCGCGCCCCACCTTCACCCGGTCCAGGGAGACGACGCCCTCTTGCAGGCGTGCCGGATGCCCCTGCTTGGGCTTCTGCTTCTTCTTTTTCTTCGCCATCGGACTGCTTTCCTGGTCGTTTGCTTCTCCCCCTAGGCTACGTGGCTGCTGGTTCCTGAAGAAGCATGCCTGGCACGTGTTCTGCTGGACAGCTTCCTGCCGTCGCAGCCAGGCACCGCCAGGGCCCGCACGGCGCGGATATGAATCGAGTCGCTTTCGATATCTATGGCGTAACCCGTACTGCTGGAGCGCCCGCGTTGGTAGGGTGACTTCATGATCAATACTGCTCGTTTGCACTCGGACCTGTCACGACTCAACCGCGAAACCGCGATGATGTCGGCCACGATCGAAACCCTGTCCACCGAAGAAATGGCCGCCGCCTCGCTGTGCGAAGGCTGGAGCCGGGCGCAGGTCATTGCGCACTTGGCCTCCAACGGCCGGAGCCTGGTCAAGCTCATCGACTGGGCCACCAGCGGAGAACCGCAGGAGCTCTACGCCTCGCGCGAGGCCCGCGACGCGGAGATCGACGAGCTGGCGGCCCTGCCGCGCGAGGAACTGGTCAAGAAGTTCCAGGACGCCGCCGCATACTTCGCCGAGCAGTGCGAACGGCTCAGCGGCGAACTGGCCGTGGAAGAGGTGGACCTTCACGGCAAGATCATTCCGGCGACCTCCATCGTGGCCCTGCGCATCTCAGAGGTGGTCATCCACCACCATGATCTGGATACCGCGTGGACCATCGAGGAAGCCGATCCGGATTCCCAGGAGAACGCCGTCGAGGCCGCCGTGCGGACTATGCGCGTGAAGAACGCTCCGGGCATGACGCTGGTGACCGAAGAGGGCGACGAATGGGTCATCGGCGATGGCGCGCTGAAGGTGCGCTCGGACCGCGAAGGCTTGATCGAATGGCTGGCCCGCGGCCAGGCCCGGCATATCGAGGCCGATGGCCCGATTCCGGTTTTGCCTTCCTGGTAACCATCTTCTGGCAGGCGTGTCAGCACGCGGCAACGGTTGGCCCTGCAAGGAGAATGGATTCGGCCCGCTTGTCGAAGTGAAAAGGAGCCGGCATTGATCCCTGTCATCGTGCTCACCGGATATCTGGGTGCAGGCAAGACCAGCCTGCTCAACCGCTTGCTGACCCGCCCGGGTACCCGCGTCGGGGTCATCATCAACGACATCGGCAAGGTCAACGTGGATACCGGGCTGATCACCGGCCAGATCGATGCGGCCGAATCCATTGCCGGCGGCTGCGTTTGCTGCCTGTCCGATAGCAGCGGCCTGGACGAGCTGCTGGAGAAGCTGGGCCAGCCGAAGCTGCGCCTGGATGCCATCATCGTGGAGGCCAGCGGCGCGGCCGACCCGCTGAACGTGGATCGGCTGCTGCGTTTCGGCAAGGCCCACGGGGTACGCTTCGGCGGCATCATCGACGTGATCGACGCGGTGGAGCATGAGCACACCGTGGATACCGCGGCGATGGCCCCGGCCCGCTTCAGCGCCACCAGCATGGCGGTGGTCAACAAGCTGGACCGCATTGCCCCGGAACACCGCGACGCGGTCCTGGCCAGGATCAGCGGACGGATCCGCGAAATCAACCCGCACGTTGCCATCATCCCGGCGTCGCACGCCGCCATAGACCCCGAGCTGGTCTTCGACATCGCCCTGAACGAAGACCCGATCGACGAGTTGCCGTTGGCGGCTGCCTCCCGCCCGCACCACGACCACGAGCATGCTCCTCACGCCAACGCGGTGACGGTGCGCTGCCCCGAAGCGGCGGATCCGGGTGCCCTCTTGGACCTGCTGGAGCACCCGCCGGTTGCGGCCTACCGGCTCAAGGGGCATGTAAAACTGCGCACCGATCGCGGCACGCAGCGTTTCCTGGTCAATATGGTGGGCCGGCAGATCCATTTCGCGAAAGCAACGGCCCACAGCGATCCGGCCAATGACGCGCTGGTCGCCGTGGGAATGAACTTGGACGAGGAAGCGGTTGGCGCGGCATTAGCGGCCGCCTTGGAACCAGCACGACTTGATCCTTCGCCGGGAAATCTCACCCGTTTGGAACGGCGGTTGATTTTGAGCAGCGATGCAGCAGATGCTCCGGCCAAGGTTGACGCTGAAGAGTTCTAGCTGCTGCGGCACTGATGCCTGCGAGTTGGCAACGAGGGCATCCGCTGCCCCGTCTCGACCTGCAACATCGAGCCGCGTTCGCATCCAGTTCGCGCCCGGTGCATAGGGGCACGTCCCAAACAGGCCAAGCCTTCGGAAATAACTCAAGTGCTGCCCGCGACTCCAGTGATGAGTCCCAATTCCAACCCGTCCAACGTTGGACGATTCCGTGCTCCCCGCGATTGCCGGGATGACGCCCGGTATTGCCGATGGTTTCGATGAGCGGTTCCAAGTGATCCTTGGATCTTCACGAAACAGCCCCGGGTCGCCAAAACCGAAGGCCGCATCCCGCGCGACCCTGCCGTCAGCCCACCATGTCCGAGCAAAAGAAACATCACTGGAACATGAAATGGACACGGTGCGCCGATGGCCGGCGGGTCAGCGCGGGGTGCGGCCCCGGCAGTCTCTGGAAATGAACGCTTACAACGCGATCTGGCGGTTCTGGTCCTTGTAGAGCAGGTACCGGAAGTTCTCCGGGCCGCCGGCGTAGCAAGCCTGCGGGCAGAAGGCGCGCAGTGACATGTAGTCCCCGGCTTCGACCTCGACCCAGTCGCCATTCATCCGGTACACGCCCTTGCCTTCAAGCACGTACAGGCCATGCTCCATGACGTGGGTTTCGGCGAACGGGATGGATGCGCCCGGTTCGAAGGTCACGATATTCACGCCGAAGTCGAAGGCCACGTCGTTGGGATCGAGCATGCGGGTGGTGCGCCACTTGCCATCGGTGCCCGGCATCGGGCCAGGTTCGATGTCGCGCTCATTGCCCACCACGGGAGCCGGTGCGGCGACGCCTTCAAGCACTTCGTAGCGCTTGCGCAGCCAGTGGAAGCTGGTGGTCTCGGTGCCGTCATTGCGGGCGGACCACGTAGCGCCGGCTGGCAGGTAGGCGAAGCCGCCGTCCACCAGCACATGTTCGGTGCCCTCGATGAGAAGGGTCAGCTGCCCGGTGAGCACGAAGATGAATCCCTGCACCTGGGCCTGCGGCTCCGGCTTGGTGGCGCCGCCGCCCGGGGCAACTTCCACGATGGCTTGGGAGAAGGTGGTGGCCCCGCCGGCGACCGGGCGGTTGAGCACCCAGGCACGGGTGTTGGTCCACTCGGGGAAGACGCTGGTGACGATGTCGCGCAGCACGCCCTTGGGGATCACGGTATAGGCCTCGGTGACGATGGCCCGGTCGGTGAGCAGATCGCTCTGCGGCGGGTGGCCGCCGAAGTCCGAGTAGTACGACGAGGAGTTCTGGATGGCTGGAACAGTCATGGTGTTGTCCTTAGGCGTGGGAGCGGTTCAAGGCGATCGCCTCGAGTTCGGGCAGGGTGATCTGGGCTAGTTCGGTGACCTCGTCGGCGCTGACCGCACCGCAGGCCACCCCGCGGTGGATGTAGCGGGCCAGGGCCCGTGCGGTGGCCGGCTCGTCCATGATGGCCGAGTTGATCTGGTGGACGTAGTTGCGCAACCGGGTTCCGGCTGCCTGCAGGCCTTCGCGGAAGAAGGCGAAGGTGGCCAGGTAACGGGTGACCAGCTGATTCTCGTGCATGTCCCAGCCCTGGTAGATGCCGCGGGACAGGTGGCGGGAGACCAGGCGGGCGTGCAGTTCCCAGGCGGCCGCAATGTTCTCCGGGTCGCCGGCCGGGATGATGTTGGTGGAGCCGTCGGACAGTTCCACCCCGGTGCCGGCTACGGCCACCTGCATGACGTCCTTGGCGAAGTCCGCTACCGGGTGCTCCATGGACTGGTATCCGGCGGCCACGCCCAGCGACGCGGAGTAGTCGTAGGTTCCGTAGTGCAGCGAGGATACCCGGCCCTTGCCCGAGGCGATCAGCTGGGCCACCGGATGGGTTCCGTTGGCGGCCAGGATGACCTGCGGGGTTTCCACCTGCACTTCGAAGCGGATGCGTCCGGCTTCCAGCCCGTGGGCTTCTTCCAGCTTCTCGGCCAGGTAGACCATGGACTCGACCTGGGCCACGGTGGTCACCTTGGGCAGGGTCAGGCGCAGGCCCTCGGGCAGCGGACCGTTGGCCAGAAGCCGGGTGATGAACAGGTCCAGGGTGCGGATCCCGCGGGCCCGGGTGGGTGCTTCGAAGCATTTGAAGCGGATGCCGATGCAGGCCGGGGCTTTGCCGGCGGCCACCGCGGCGGATACCGAGTCGGCCGCGGCAAGCACTGCGGCGTCCTCCTCGGCATCCGTGCGGTTGCCGTAGCCGTCCTCGAAATCGAGGCGCAGATCTTCGATGGGTTCGCTTGCCAGCTTCGCGCCAACCAGTTCCGCCAAGCGCTCTGGTTCGGCCAGCTTGAGCTTGGCCGCCAAGGCGGATAGGCCAATCAGTCCTCCGGCAGTGGCTACTGCGTTGTGGCCCCAACGTTCTGGGAGGTCCACGGTGTACTTGTCCCCGGGGACGTACACGGTATGGATCGGCTGGCGGGCTCCGGTATCCCCCGGGTAGGAGGTTTCCAGCAGCCGGTCGGTGGCGGCCAGCTTTGCTTCTACGCTGGCAAGCGTGGACTCATCGAAGGTGTTGCTCATGGCTTGGTCACGTATTCCTTTTCCAAGAGTTCGTAGGCTGGGGTGGTGAGGAAGTCCGCGAAATCCTCGTCCTTGCCGCTGGTCAGTTTCGCGATCAGTTCCGCTGCCGGCTGGTAGTAGGCGTTGAAGTGCTCTTCATTGTCGACCTCCGCGCGCAGGCGTTCAACCTCTTCGGCGAGAATGCCAGCAACCAGTTCGGCGGTGATGGTGTTGCCGGTGTCGGCGGCGACCACCTGGTTGCGGATCTGCTGCCAGATCTGCGAGCGCGAGATCTCCGCGGTGGCGGCGTCTTCCATCAGGTTGTGGATGGCGACCGCGCCGTTGCCCGAGAGCCACACGGCCACGTAGTTCACGGCCACGTAGAGGTTGGCGCGCACGCCGGCCTCGGTGACATCGCCAGGAGCGCTGGCCACGTCCAGCAGCTGGGCCGCGGTGACCTCGACCTCCGGGCGCTGGCGGTCGATCTGGTTCGGCTTCTCACCGAGCTTCGCGTCGAAAATCTCCTTGCACAGCTCAACCAGGTCAGGGTGGGCGACCCAGGAGCCGTCGAATCCGTCGTTGGCCTCACGGGACTTGTCCTCGCGGACCTTGTCGAAGGCGGCGGCGGTAACTTCTGGTTCGCGGCGGTTCGGGATGAACGCCGCCATGCCGCCCATGGCGAAAGCCCCGCGCTTGTGGCAGGTCTTGACCAGCAGCTCGGTGTAGGCGCGCATCATCGGCGCGGTCATCGACACGGCCGAGCGGTCGGGCATGATGAACGCTTCGCCGGCTTCGCGGAAGGTCTTGATGATGGAGAACAGGTAGTCCCAGCGGCCCGCGTTCAGGCCAGAGGCGTGCTCGCGCAGCTCGTAGAGGAATTCCTCCATCTGAAAGGCGGCCGGGATGGTCTCGATGAGCATGGTGGCGCGCACGGTTCCGTGGGCGATGCCCAGCTCGGCCTGGGCGAAGGTGAAGACCTCGTTCCACAGGCGCGATTCCAGGTAGTGCTCCATCTTCGGCAGGTAGTAGAACGGGCCCTGTCCCGATTCGGCGAGCACCTTGGCATTGTGGAAGAAGTGCAGGCCGAAGTCGACCAGTGCACCGACCGCCGGCTTGCCGTCGATGAGCACATTGTTCTCCGGCAGGTGCCAGCCGCGGGGGCGGACCACCACGACCGCGCGCGGGGCGTCGGTGCGCAGTGCGTAGGACTTGCCGGTTTTCGCATCGGTGAAGGCCAAGGTGCCCCGGGCGGCGGCCGAGAGATTGGAGATCGCATCGATGACATTGAACCAGCTCGGAGTGGAAGCATCTTCCAGGTCGGCCAGCCAGACCTTGGCGCCGGAGTTCAGCGCGTTGATGGCCATCTTGGCCGGGGAGGCCGGGCCGGTGATCTCCACGCGGCGGTCGCGCAGCGCCTCTGGGGCTTCGGCGACCTTCCAGTCGCCAGTGCGCACGGATTCGGTCTGCGGATCGAAGTCGATGGACTTGGCATCGGAGAACTGCTGGCGGCGCACGCCGCGTGCGGCCAGCAGCTGATCGCGGGTGCCAGCGAACTTCTGGTGCAGCTTCTCGATGAAGGCCAGCGCTTCGCCCGAGAGGATCTGCTGGGCATCGGCGACGTCGGGGATGCTGGTGATTTCAATACTCATGGGTTGTTCCTTAACTTCTTGTGCTCTGTTCCAATGAAGGGTGCGTTGACATGCACCCTAAGGTCTTGCTGCGCAGCGCCTACTTGGCGGCGGCTGCGTCCTGCACTGCCATGGCCACATCGGAGGCGACCTGTGGGTCGAATACCGACGGGATGATGAATCCGGGGTTCAGCTCTGATTCGCTGACCCGCGCGGCAATGGCGTCCGCGGCGGCCAGGAGCATGGCGTCGGTGATCTCGGTGACGCCTGCATCCAGCAGCCCGCGGAAGAAACCTGGGAATGCCAGGACGTTGTTGATCTGGTTGGGGAAGTCGCTGCGCCCGGTGGCGACCACCGCCGCGTGGCGACCGGCCAGTTCCGGGTCCACCTCGGGATCCGGGTTGGCCATGGCGAAGACGATGGCGCGCTCGTTCATGGCGGCGATATCGGCTTCGTCCAGCACGTTCGGGGCCGAGACGCCGATGAAGACGTCCGCGCCGGCGATGGCTTCCTTCAGGGTGCCGGTGAAGTTCTGCGGATTGGTGTTTTCCGCCAGCCAGGTGCGGTGCGCATCGGCGTAGGCTTCGTTGCGGGTGATCGCGCCATTGCGTCCGCAGGCGATGATGTTCTGCGCGCCGCGGGCCATGAGCAGCTGGATGATCGCGTTGCCGGCCGCGCCGACCCCGGAGACCACGATGCGCAGGTCCTCGATCTTCTTGTCCACGACCTTCACCGCGTTGAGCAGCGCGGCCAGGGTGACAATTGCGGTGCCGTGCTGGTCGTCGTGGAAGACCGGGATGTCCAGTTCTTCGCGCAGCCGGGCCTCGATTTCGAAGCAGCGCGGGGCGGCGATGTCTTCGAGGTTCACCCCGCCGTAGACCGGTGCCAGCGCCTTGACGATCATGATGATCTCCTCGGTGTCCTGGGTGTCCAGGCAGACCGGCCAGGCATCGACATCGGCGAACTGCTTGAACAGCGCCGCCTTGCCTTCCATGACCGGCAGGGCTGCGGCCGGGCCGATATTGCCCAGCCCCAGCACGGCCGAGCCGTCGGTGACCACGGCGATGGTGTTGCGCTTGACCGTCAGGTTGCGCGCATCGGCAGGGTTCTCGGCGATGGCCATGCAGACGCGGGCGACACCCGGGGTGTAGGCGCGGGAGAGGTCATCGCGGTTGCGCAGGGCGACCTTGGGGGTCACCGAGAGCTTGCCGCCAAGGTGCATCAGGAAGGTGCGGTCCGAGACGTTGCGCACGCTTACGCCATCGAGGTTATCCAGCGCCGCGCGCACGGTCTCGCCGTGGGCCACGTCGGTGGTGTTGCAGGAAACGTCCACCACCATGTGGGTGTGGTTGGACTCGGTGACATCCAGGGCGGTGATGTGCGCGCCGGCCGAACCGACCGCGCCGGCCAGCTCGCTGGTAGCGGTAATCGACGCAGGTGTCTGGACGCGAAGCGTGAGTGAATATCCCGGGCTTGGTGCTGCCATCTGATCCTCCTGTAAAAGTTTCCGTATAGTGGATACTATTATCCTCAAAATGAAAATGCAAGAGTGTTTTGTGGCGCCCGGCACGATTTTTTGCCGAGTTAATATCGGATCGTGGAAGAAAAGCCTGATTCTGCGCTATTCTTGGGACTAGGATTTCGCATCGTAGAAGTAATGCGTAGCCCTCTTCCGAAACCAGTGCCTTTATTAGGAGCAAAGATGACGCAGACTTCCAGCAAGTCCACCACCGGCGGCGTCCAGTCCGTCGAACGTGCTTTCGAGCTCCTGGAAGTCATCGCCCGTGCCGGCGGAGAAGCCGCGCTCAGCGAGCTTGCCGCCGATACTCCCCTGCCATTGCCGACCATCCACCGCCTGCTGCGCACCCTGGTCGGAGTGGGCTACGTGCGCCAGCTGCCCAACCGCCGCTATTCACTGGGCCCGCGGCTGATCCGGCTGGGCGAGGTAGCCAACCGCCAGCTGGGCGCCTTGGCCTCCCCTGCGCTGAAGGATCTGGTCGCGAAGCTGGGCGAATCGGCGAATATCGCGGTGCTCGACGGAGACATGGTCACCTACATCGCCCAGGTGCAGTCAGCCCACTCGATGCGCATGATCACCGAAGTCGGACGCCGCGCCATGCTGCACAATTCCGGGGTCGGCAAGGCCGTGCTCTCGGTGCTGGATGACGAGCGCGTGCAGCGTTTGGTCTCGCAGGCGGGCATGCCCCCGAAGACCGCGAACACCATCACCACCCTGGGCAAGCTGTTCACCGATGTCGAGGCCACCCGCGAACGCGGCTACGCCATCGACGAGGAAGAGCAGGAACTAGGGGTTCGCTGCATCGCCGTGCCAGTACCGGGCGCGCCAACGCCGATGGCCATCTCGGTTTCCGGGCCGGTGACCCGCGTTGACGAGGCCTTCATCGACAGCGCGGTGCCGGTATTGCAGGAGGCGGCCCGCGAGCTGGGACGCCAGCTGGTGGCCGCGGCGGACTAGCCGCGCTTGGCGATTCCGGCACGCAAGCAAAGATGCCCGCCTGGGCAGTCGATGGCATCGACCGCCCAGGCGGGCATCTCAGTTCGCGCTGGTGCCGGAACACCTATGGAGCCGGCGAACAGGCGTGCTACTGCGCGAACTGGGTTTCGTGCAGCTCGCTATAGCGTCCGCCAAAGGCCAGCAGCTCGCTGTGGGTTCCGCGCTCGACGATGCGCCCGCCCTCCACGACCAGGATCTGGTCCGCCGAGCGGATGGTCGACAGGCGGTGGGCAATGATCAGCGCCGTGCGGTCTGCCAGCGCCTCGCCCAGCGCCGCTTGCACCGCCGCTTCATTCGACGAGTCCAGGGCCGCCGTCGCCTCATCCAGGATGACTACCTGGGGTGCTGCCAGCAGCAGACGGGCAATGGTCATGCGCTGGCGTTCGCCACCGGAAAGCCGGTAGCCCCGCTCGCCCACCACGGTATCCAGGCCATCGGGCAAGGAAGCGATCACCGGCTTCAGCCGGGCACGCTCCAGCGCCTCCCAGATCTGCTCTTCGGTCGCTTCGGGCCGGGCCAGCGTCAGGTTGGAGCGGATGCTCTCGTGGAAGAGGTGCCCGTCCTGGGTCACCATGGACACCGTCGAACGCAGCGAATCGAGCTCAAGCTGGCGGATATCCTCGCCGGCCAGTTCAACACTGCCCGAATCCACGTCGTACAGGCGCGCCAGCAGCGAGGCGATGGTGGACTTGCCCGCACCCGAGGAGCCGACCAGCGCGTAGGTTTGGCCCGCGGGGATCTCGAAGTCGATATCGTGCAGGACCTCTTCGCCGCCGCGGGTGTCCAGGATGGCGACTTCTTCCAGCGAAGCCAGCGAGACCTTGTCGGCGCTCGGGTAGGAGAAGCTCACGTGGTTGAATCTCACCGGCACCGCCCCGGCCTCGAGGCGGCGGGCGTTCGGGGCATCGGCAATCAGCGGCTCCAAGTCCAGCACCTCGAAGACCCGGTCGAAGCTGACCAGCGCGCTGGTGATTTCCACGCGCGCGTTGGCCAGTGCGGTCAGCGGCGTGTAGAGGCGGGTGAGCAGCATGCCCAGGACCACCACGTCGCCGGCGGCCAGATCGCCACGTACCGCGTACATGCCGCCCAGACCGTAGACCAGGGCGAGTGCCAGGGCCGCAACCAGGGTCAGTGCGGCGACGAAGTAGAACTGGCGCATGGCCATCTTGACGCCGATATCCCGCACCTTGCCGGCACGCAGCGCGAACTGCTCGGACTCGTCCTTGGGACGGCCGAAAAGCTTGATCAAGGTGGCGCCGGGGGCGGAGAAGCGCTCGGTCATCTGGTTGCCCATGGTCGCGTTCAGGTCCGCGGATTCACGGCGCAGCAGGGCCACGGACCTGCCGAAATGGCGGGCGGGCAAGAGGAAAATCGGCAGCAGCACCAGAGCGATCAGCGTGACCTGCCACGAGGTGGTGAACATGACCGCAGCGGTGAGCACCAGCGCCACGGTATTGGAGACCAGCCCGGAAAGGGTTCCGGCGAAGGCGGATTGCGCGCCGATGACATCGTTGTTCAAGCGGCTGACCAGCGCACCGGTCCTGGTGCGCGAGAAGAATGCCACCGGCATCTTCTGCACATGGTCGAAGACTGCGGTGCGCAGGTCATAGATGATGCCCTCGCCCAAGCGCGAGGAGAACCAGCGGACCACTACGGACACCACCGCATCCAGGATCGCGATCCCCGCCATGACCAGAGCCAAGTTGATGATCGTCCGCACCCCGGATTGCGCGACGACTTCGTCGACCACCCGTCCAGCGAGCACCGGGGTGATCACGGCCAGGACTGCGGCGAAGATGGAGAAGACGACGAAGACCAGCAGCCGGGACTTGTAGCTGGCTGCGAACTTCAGCACTCGCTTAGGCGTGGTTGGAGCGTAGGCCTTGCCCTTGTCTCCTGACAGCTTCCATAGCGAATGCCAGGCGGCGCTTTCCATGCTCATAAGTGAGTGCTCTCAATCCTGCTGGAAGTAATCGGTGGGTTCCACCTTTGTCCATGATCCCAGTAAGCCATCCGCGACTTCCAGGTAGGGTCAGCTTACGGCGGCCAGCCCGGGCGACACAGCCCGATTGCCCGACGCGCAATAACCGGGATCCCTGCATCAAGAGGGATCCCTGCATCAAGAACAGCGGTACCCCCGGGTTCATTCCTCGCCGGCCCCGCGCGGCACAGCACGAGCCCCCGATGGCGCGTGACACGCCCAACGCTGCCGCCATCGGCACAGCGGTACTCGGAGCCAGATAAATGCCTATCAAACACGGATTAATTCCATAATCCAGAAGGAATCCATTCCGCATAACGAAATTATCTTTTTTCATTGCGGAATATTGTGACGTGCCTTACAGTTGACACCATCCAAGCCACGGGCACATACCTCGGAGCGAGTCCATCCTCAGGAGCAGCCATGAAAATCAAATCCGCAGACGACTTCCGGGTCGCTGAGCCAACCCCCAAGAAACCTTTCTACACTTCCCTGTTCTTCCAGCTTGGCGTCGCAATCGTCGCCGGCGTCTTGATCGGCCACTTCCTGCCGAAGGTCGGATCCGAGTTGCGCCCGCTGGGCGACGGATTCATCATGCTGATCAAGATGATCATCGCCCCGCTGATCTTCCTGGTGATTGTCACCGGCATTGCGGCGGTGGGCGATGTCAAGGCAGTGGGACGCGTTGGCGTCAAGGCATTGGTCTACTTCACCTGCGCCACACTCTTCGCCCTGGTCTTCGGCCTGATCATTGCCAACCTCTTCCAGCCAGGCGCCGGGTTGAACATCGACCCGTCATCCCTCGACGCCGGGGCCATCGAAGAGAAATCCGGAGAGGCCAAGGGGGCCGCCGACTTCATCCTGGGAATCATCCCGGTCAGCGTCATCGGCGCCTTCGCGGATAATAACTTGCTGCAGGTGTTGTTCTTCTCGGTCTTCTTCGGCGCAGCCATCGTGGTGGTCGGCCAGGAACGCTGCGCACCACTGCTCGCGGTGTTCGAGAACGTCCTGGAGCTGATCTTCAAGGTCATGAGCTGGGTCATGCGGGTCGCACCCGTGGGTGCCTTCGGCGCCATGGGCTTCATCATCGGCCAATACGGCATCGAGACACTGGGCACCTATGCGAAATTAATTCTCGCCTGCTACGCCGCGGCCCTGCTGTTCATCGGCATCCTCTTCCTGATCGCCTGGGGATTTGCGCGGGTTCCGCTGTGGCAATTCATCAAGTACACCCGCGAGGAATTCCTGCTGGCCCTGGGCACCGCATCAACCGAGTCGGTGATGCCTCGCATCATGACCAAGCTGACCAACGCCGGATGCTCCCGCGCCACCACCGGCTTGGTGGTCCCGACCGGATATTCCTTCAACCTCGACGGTGCGGCCATCTACTTGTCCATCTCGCTGCTGTTCCTGGCCCAGGCGTTCGGCCACAATCTCAGCTTTGGCCAGCAGCTTGCCGCCCTGGGCATCCTGCTGCTGACTTCCAAGGGCATGGCCGGCGTCCCTGGATCCTCGTTCTTGGCCCTATCGGCGACGGCAGCCGCCCTGGGCATCTTCCCGGTGGCCGGCGTGGCCCTGTTGCTGGGCGCGGACCGCATCATGGATTCGATGCGCGTTGCCGTGAACCTGCTGGGCAACTGCGTGGCCACCTTCGTGGTCGCCAAATGGGAAGGGCAGTTCGACCGCGAGGCAATGAAGCGCGCCTTCGCCGGGGAAATCACCAATGAGGACTCGGCCCGCATGCTCGGACGCGATGAGGAATGGGAAGCCATGGAGGCCGAACGCGTAGCCAACGGCGGCCAGCCTTCACCGAAGTTCGGCGGTGGCCCCACCCCGGAGGCCCTGCTCAAGTTCGATATGAGCCCGGCAACCGAAGCCGAAGCAGCTGCGGCCACGCAAAAAAGCTACCCCGATGAGGAACGCGCAGAAGCGCGCAGCTGAGTCAGGCGGTTGCCGCACGGAAAACTGCGGGGACCTTGAGAGCTAATCGGCCGGGGTGCACTGGAGCTTTCCAGTGCACCCCGGCCGATGGCCGTTCCACCTGCTGGCAGGGAAACTCGTCTCCAGGCAGGCCTTGCTAGATGGCGCTCCAGCCGGTATCTGAAGCCAGGACCACGCCGTTGATGTTGGTGCTGTCCTCGCTGAGCAGGAAGGTGATCGAGGCGGCGAGCTGGCTTGCGGTAGCCATGCCCGGAATGATGCCCATCAGCGGAGGGATTACCTGCTGGGCAAATTCGGAGGCCATTGGAGCCTCGATATTGGTCTGCACCGCACCCGGAGCCACTGCGTTGAAACGCAGCCCCTTCTTGCCGTACATGACAGCCGAGTTCTTGGTCATGCCGATGACCGCGTGCTTCGAGGCCGTGTATGCGACGCCGGCGGCCGAGCCGCGCAGGCCAGCTTCCGAAGCCACATTGACCACGTTGCCCTGGCCGGCCTCGAGCATCAGCGGGACCACCGAACGGGTCAGCTTCAGAACGGAATTGACGTTCACATTCATGACCCGTTCCCAGGTCGAGTCCTCGATCTCGTGGATCGGCTCGAACTTGTCCATAATGCCGGCGACGTTGGCCAGCGCATCGATCCGCCCCTCGCCAGCTGCCACTACCTGGTCCACTACCGCTTGGTCGGTGATGTCGCCGGCCACAACGGCAACGTCCAGATCCGGGTTCTCGGCAACAAGCTCATCGAGCCGTTCGCGGCTGATGTCCGCGGCGATCACCTTGCCGCCTTCCTTGGCCACGCGCAGCGCGGTGGCCTTGCCGATGCCCGAACCGGCGCCAGTGACCACCACTGTCTTGCCGGCAAAACGTTCTGCGGTGACCTTTTCCTGCCATGCGTTTTCCATGCCCATAACCGTTCCTTCTGGTTGCCGATGAATTGGTAGTTTCATGTTATGACACACTGTGTCTTAACTCAATGGGCCATAATTGGGATATGCCTGACACCCGAGATTCCGTTGCCACGCACCTGCCTGGGCGCCCGCAGTCCATTGATCCCGACTCCGTGGCCCGCACCGCCCTGGCGCTCTTCGCCAAGCATGGCTATGGCGAAGTCTCGATGGCGCAAATTGCCGAAGAAGCGGGAATCGGACGCAAGAGCCTCTACCGCTATTTCGCTTCCAAGGCGGATTTGGTGTGGGGCGGCCTGCTGGAAGCTTCGGCCATTTCAGACGGCGCCTTCGCCTCGGCGAAGCAGGAGGGCCACGACCTGGTGGGTGCCATGCACGCTGCTGCGGTGGCAGCTTTCGATTCGCTGCCGGATCCGGAGGTCACGCGAGGACGCCTGCGGCTTATCGCTGACCAGCCCGAGCTCCTGGCCCAGGCCTCGATGCGGATGGGCAAGGACAACGAGCGGGTGCTGCGGCATTTCTCGGAAGGCGGGGTCAGCGCGCAGACGGCGCCCTATCTGGCGCTGGCCTTCGGCACGGTGACTTTTGCAGCATGGATCAGCTGGGCGCAATCTGCTGACCCCAGCCCGGAACCGTACTTGGCCGAGGCGATCAAGGTGCTTCGCTTGCCGTAGCCTGTAGCGGTTGCTAGCGCTTCTCCGCCCAGTTGTCATCGATCATGGCCGCGAAGTCGAAGGCTTCATCGAGGATCTCGCGAAGTGTACTGCCCGCCGTCCCAACCCAACGGGTCAGTGCATGGTCGTAAAGGGCCAGACCCAGCAACGCGGCGGTTTCAGCCAGCCGCTGGTTCGCGCAGAACGGCGACAGCGCCTGGGCCAGCGCTACCTGCTGCTCTCGCCGGGATTCCTGCCAGCTGGCCCGGAGCGCAGGGGTGCTCCTGACCAGCTCAATGCGGCCCTGCATCGCCACCGGATCCTGCTCAGCGAATACTACTGCCGATTCAAAGCTGCGGCGCAAAAGCTCCAACAAGCTCTCGCCCGGATGCGAAGACATGGAGCTGGCCATGTCGGAGAAGTGCGCGGTCATGGAACGCAACGCAGTAACTACCGCGTCCTCTTTTGACGAGAAGTACCGGAAGAACGTGGCACGGGATATTCCGATTGCCTGGGCTGCCTGCTGGGCGGTGACGTTCTCCATGCCGCGTTCGGCGAACACGGCATAAACCTGTTCCGCCAACTCGACTTTCATCTTTTCGCGCACTCGATCGCGAACCACGCTTCCCATGGCAAGAATTTTACTCTGAGATTCAAGGGCAGAAGTGAGACACAGTCTCTTTATGCTGGTCATTGCCACTTTAGCTACGGTGTGTCGTTTCGGCCGCAGTTCACGGAACTCAATAAATCACGGAACATGATGACCGCTGAATCCTGCTTCGCTAGGCTCAAGAAGAGAGAAACTGACTACTCGAAGGACCACCATGGCACAGCAGATCGCAAACAGCATCGACCTCGGCCAGGGGTTGGAAGCCACCTCGCAGGGTTTTGGTTGCATGTCCCTGAGCGGGCCCTACGGATCGGCCGACGATGCCGAATCCCTGCGCACCTTGAACCATGTTCTTGATCGCGGCGTCACGTTCCTGGATACCGCCAACATCTACGGCGAAGGGCACAACGAAACCCTGCTCTCGCAGGTGCTCAAAACCCGTCGCGGCGAAGTCACCCTGGCAACCAAGGCGGGCATCGTGCGTCCGAAGAATCCGGGAGACCCACGCGCTAATGGCGACCCGGACTTCATCAAGAAATGCATGGATGCGAGCCTGCAGCGGCTGGGCGTAGACCACGTTGACCTGTACTACTACCACCGGGTGGATTCCCGGGTGCCAATCGAGGAGACTGTCGGAGCCTACAAGGAGCTAGTCGAAGCAGGGAAGGCCCGGCACATCGGCTTGTCCGAAGTGACTTCCGAGGAGCTGCGCCGAGCCCACAAGGTGCATCCAATTTCCGCGATCCAGATGGAGTACTCGATTTTCAGCCGGGACATCGAAAGATGGCTCTTGCCAGCCGCCAGTGAACTCGGCGTGGGCCTGGTGACCTACGCGTCGCTGGGTCGCGGGTACTTCACCGGAGAAGTTGATTCCCTGCAGCAGCTTGAAGCCAACGACATCCGCCATAACTTCCCGCGCTTCGAAGCGGCCCGCATGCAGCACAACCATCCATTGCGGCAAGTCATCGCGGAGGTGGCCCAGCGCGAAGGTGTTTCAACCGCCCAGGTGTCACTGGCGTGGGTTTATGAAAAAGCACGCGCATTCAATGTGGCCGTCTCCCCGATTCCGGGGACCCGCTTCAGCGCGCACTTCGAGGATAATCTGGGGGCGCTGGATGTCCGCTTATCCCTGGAATCAATGTCGCAGCTGGATGCCTTGGCTGCCCAGGTGGACGGTGAGCGCCAAAAGGACGTGATGTCGGTGTCCAAGGGCCGTGAAGAGGTGCAGATGGCCCGGATGTAGCTTCGCTGATCGCTACTGCGTAGAGTCGTGAAGGTAGCGCATAGCCAGCAGCTGGCAGCAGGAAAGGACTATCCCATGAGAATCGCTTTGGCGCAGGTTCTGAGCACCGCTGATCCGCAGCGCAATCTGGTAACAGTGCGCGATCATGCGCGCCGGGCAAAGGAAGCAGGCGCCTCGCTGGTGGTCTTCCCCGAGGCCATGCAGGTTTCCTTCGGCCACGATCTCGCCAAGTACGCGCAACCCCTGGATGGGCCCTGGGCTACACTGATCCGCCAGCAGGCGCGGGATATAGGCATCACCATTGCCGTGGGCATGTTCACCCCCGGTGAAGGCGGCCGGGTACGCAACACCTTGCTGGTCGCCGGTGAAGGCGTAGATACCCACTATGACAAGATCCACCTCTACGATGCCTTCGGCTATGCCGAGTCGGATTCGGTGACGCCCGGAACTTCTCCGGTGCAGTTCGAGCATGAGGGAACGACGATCGGTTTGGCCACCTGCTACGACTTGCGGTTCCCGCGCTTGTTCACCCGCCATGCGAAGGCTGGTGCAGCGGTCAATATCGTCAGCGCTTCGTGGGGCCAGGGCGAGGGCAAGGCCGAGCAGTGGACCACCCTTGCGCAGGCCCGCGCCTTGGACGCGACGACGTTCGTGGTGGCAGTGGACCAGGCTGATCCTGAAAGCATTGGACGCAAGATCACCGGTACCGCGCCTTTGGGCGTCGGGCATTCGGTGGTGGTTGATCCGCTAGGACGCATTATTGCCCGGGCCGGTGCAGAACCCGAGCTGCTGGTAGTCGATCTGGATCTCAGTCAGGTCCAGGCCGCTCGCAAGCAGCTGCCGGTGCTGGCCAACGCGGTCGACCTGTAGCCAGGCGGTTGGCTCAGCAATTGAGGCTTACCAGCCAGCCCATCGCTGGCGCCGGCGGCGAGGATGGGATCCCGGATATTACTGCGCGCTTCCAGCAGGACCCTTGAGGGGATGTGCTCGCCCAATCCGAGTTTCCGCCCGTGCGCTTTTCGATGCCATGGCCCACCGCTAAGTGCGAGAAGCCCGCGAGGCTACCGCCCGCCCGCTGCGCGATAGCAGGGATATTCCGCTGGATCTAGTCGCGAATTCAGCGAAAGCGAGGCAGAAGCGTAGCGGTGTTGCGGTCGCCAGATGAATCGCCAGCACTACTCGCGGCCCGCCTGCCGGCCTGCCAACCGTGGCCCGGACGCTGCCCTTGGCGGTCACGAGGATGCACACTGATTAACCGAGGATGCCCTGGGGCCGCATACCGCTAACCCCAGATGCTGCTGATCGGTGAATAGTCGTTGGAATACTGCTCTTCCCCCGCCTTGCGCCTTCCACTAGTCTGATTAGGATCCACCATGAATTTTACCTGCCATCGGAGCCTTCAGTGCCACTAGCCTTACCCGAATCCACGCTGCCCCATCCCTCCTCGGCTCCTGCGCTGAATTGGGGCATCCTCGGGCCGGGGTGGATCGCCTCGCAGTTTGCCGCATCGCTGAACGACTTGACCGCCAGCCGGCTCGCAGCAGTCGGCTCGCGCACCTTGGCCCGCTCCGAGCAGTTCGCACGCACCTACGGAGACGCCGGAACCCGGGCCTTCGGCTCCTATGCCGAGGTGCTCGGGGACCCTGGGGTGGACGTCGTCTACATCGCCGTCCCGCACAGCGGCCACGCAGAACTTGCGCTCGAGGCGATCGCCGCGGGCAAGCATGTCCTGGTGGAGAAGCCAATGAGCCTGGACGCCGGGCAAACTTCCCGGATCATCGAGGCGGCCAAGGCTGCCGGAGTTTTCGCCATGGAAGCCATGTGGTCACGATTCCTGCCCATCGGCAATGTGGTTTCACAGGTCGTCAAGTCCGGAATCCTGGGGCAGATCATCACCGTTCAGGCTGATTTCGGCGCCAAGTTCGAGGTCGACTACGACTCGCGCATCTACGACCCGGCGCTCGGCGGCGGGGCCCTGCTGGATGTCGGCGTCTACCCTATTGCCTTCAGCGCCATGGTCTCCCCTGCCAAGCAGCTCCTGCACGCTTCGGGACGCATGGCCAAGACCGGGGTTGACGCTACCTTCACCGCGGTACTCTCCAATGAAGACGGTTCCACGGCAACGGTCTTCAGCAGCATCGAAACCGATTCGCCGCAGGGCGCATGGATTGCCGGCACGCAGGGCACCTTGGAACTCCAGCGCCCGATGTGCTGCGGTTCCGGGCTGGTGCTGCGCAGCGCCGACGGCAAGATCGCCGACAGCCGCGAGTTCACGGAAACCTCGCCTACTGCCGGTTTGGGCTGGGAAGCGGCCCACGTGGCCCAGTGCATTGCCCTGGGCCTGGCCGAATCCCCGGTCATGCCGCTGGCTGAATCGCTGGCGATTGCGCAGACCATGGATCAGATCGCGGCCACGCTGCGCACCAGCTAGTTTCCCAGGCCGCTGCGCTTCAGCTTGGCGCAATCAGCCGCGCTGGGCCGAAGCCTTCCAGGCGCTGTGGACCATCTGCTGCAGGCTATGGCGCATCTGCCAATCAAGGTCGCGGGCGGCCAGCTTCCCGTCGGCGACAATGCGCGCCGGGTCGCCCGGGCGGCGCGCTTCTTCCACCGCGGTGAAACCGATGCCGGTGGCCTTCGCTACCGCATCCATGATCTGGCGCACCGAGACGCCATCGCCGGAGCCCAAATTGTAGACCGGCTCCAATACCTCGCCGGCTTCCAGTTTCCTGGCCGCCTCCACGTGCGCCAGCGCCAGGTCGGCGACGTGCACGTAGTCGCGCACGCAGGTGCCGTCCTCGGTGTCGTAGTCGGTGCCGAAGATCTTCGGCGTCTTTCCGGCATTCAGCGCCTGGAACACCAGCGGGAACAGGTTGTGCGGGCTGGCATCGTAGAGTTCTTCGCTGCCCGAGCCGACCACGTTGAAGTAGCGCAGCGAGGTGTGCTTCAGCCCGGTAGCCACCGCCTGGTCGCGGATCAGCCATTCCCCCACGAGCTTGCTCTGTCCGTACGGGGATTCGGGGAAGGTGCCGGTGGATTCGGTCACCACATCTTCGTCCGGGGTGCCGTAGACGGCTGCCGAGGAGGAGAAGACCATGTTGTGCACGCGGGAGGACGCCATGGCTTCGAGCAGGTGCGCGGTGCCGGTGACATTCTGCTCGAAGGCCAGCAGCGGGTGCTTCACCGATTCGCCGGCATACTTGTAGCCGGCCAAGTGGATGACCCCGGTGACCTCGTGGCGCTTCATGATTTCCACGAGCTTTTCGGTCTGCAGGATGTTCAGCTGGTAGAACGGCACCTGTTCGGGAACGAAGCCGTGCACCCCGCTGGACATCGAGTCCACGACGACCGGCTCAAGGCCTGCCGCGGACAGCGAACGCACCACGTGGGATCCGATATATCCGGCTCCGCCGGTCACTAGCCAACTCATGCCCGGCCTGCTCCTTCGTCTGCAATTACGGTGAAAATGGCCGGCTCGACATAGCCGGCCTGGTCAAAGGCTTCGCGGACGGCCTGGCTGACCGGTTCGATCTGCTCGCGCTTGACCAAGGCAATGGCGCTGCCGCCAAAACCGCCACCGGTCATCCGGGCTCCGATCGCCCCGGCCGCCATGGCCGCTTCCACGGCGGCGTCCAGTTCCTCGCTGGAAATCTCGTAGTCGTCGCGCATGGATTCGTGCGACTGGCAAAGCAGCTTGCCCACCGCGGGCAGGTCGCCTTCGCGCAGCGCGAGGACAGTATCCAGGACGCGGCGGTTCTCGGTCACGATGTGCTTGGCGCGGCGCTTGGCTACCGGGTCCCCAATGGCCTCCAGCTCTTCGATGCTGTGCACCTCGCGCAGCGATGCTACCTCCAGCACCGCGGCGGCCTGCTCGCAGCTGGTGCGACGGGCGGCGTAGCCGCCATCCACGTGCGAATGCTCTACGCGGGTGTCCATGACCAGGACCACCGCGTCATGCTGCGCCAGCGGCAGCGGCACGGATTGGGATTCCATGGATCGGCAATCCAGGAACAGCGCATGCTGGGCATGGGACATCAGCGAGGCGCTCTGGTCCATGATCCCGGTCGGAGCACCCACGAATTCGTTCTCGGCACGCTGGGTCAGCTGGGCCATCTGCACCTTGGACAGGCCCAGGCCGTAGAGATCGTCCAGCGCCACGATGGTCGCCACTTCCAGGGCATGCGAAGAGGACAAGCCCGAGCCCACCGGGACATCGGAGTCCACCATCAGCTCCAGCCCGCCAATGTGCACGCCATCGAGCTGGCTCAGCGCCCACAGCACGGCGGCCGGGTAGGCGGCCCAGCCGGGCACCGCGCGGGGCACCAGCTCATCGAGGGTAATGGAGGTGACCGGCGGTTCGTCGCCCGCCCCGTAGGTGGAGGCGAAATCCAGCACCTGGCTGCCCGGCTCCAGCTGCGACTTGCGGCGCACGGCCACCAGCGCGTTCTTGTCGATGGCGAAGGGCAGCACATAGCCCATGTTGTAGTCGGTGTGCTCGCCGATCAGGTTCACCCGTCCCGGGGCCCGCCAGATGCCTTCCGGGTGGTGGCCGTAGGCCTTGGTGAACTTCTCGCGCAGGGCGTTGACGCGCGCCGCGGTTTCCTTCGTTCCGCTGCGGCTCATGGCATGACCTCGCGCAGCCGTGCAGCAGTCTGCTCGGCCGGGACGTCGTTGATGAAAGCGCCCATGGCAGCTTCCGATCCGGCCAGGAACTTCAATTTGTCAGCGGCCCGGCGCGGGCTGGTCAGCTGCAGGTGCAGCCGTGAGGCCTTGCGGGCCACGGGCTCCAGCGGAGCCTGGTGCCAGGCGGCGATGTACGGGGTGGGCGTCGGGTACAGCGCGTCGAATCCGCGCAGCAGGTCCCGGTACATCACGGCCAGCTCGGCTTTTTCGTCCGCATTGAGCGCGGCGAAGTCCGGCACGTGGCGGTGCGGCACCAGGTGCGCTTCCAGCGGCCAGCGGGCCGCGTAGGGCACGAACACGGAGAAGTGCTCGCCCTCGGCGACCATGCGCGTGCCCTCCTTGCGCTCGAAGTCCAGGATGTCGCCCATCAGGGTGCGCCCGGTCTTCTCCAGGTGCGCGATGCCCTGGCCGGCCATCTTGGCGGCGGTTGGCGCCAGGTACGGGTAGGCGTAGATCTGCCCATGCGGGTGGTGCAGGGTCACGCCGATATCCTGGCCGCGGTTCTCGAAGACGAACACCTGCGCAATGCCCTCCATGGCGGACAGGGCGGCGGTGCGCTGCGCCCAGGCCTCGATGACGGTGCGCGCCCGGGCATCATCCAGCGATGCGAAGGAACCGGTGTGCTCGGGGGTGAACACCACGACCTCGCAGCGCCCGTAGGCCGGGGCCGGCTGCTGCACCGGTGCGGCCGCTGGAATCCGGCCCAGTGCCGGGCCCAGGGACGGGAAGCGGTTCTCGAAAACCACCACGTTGAAGTCCTCGGCAGGGATTTCGCTCTGCCGCCCGTGGACGCTGGGGCACAGCGGGC
The DNA here is from genome assembly GCF_044743275.1 of Glutamicibacter sp. NPDC087661. NCBI lineage: Bacteria > Bacillati > Actinomycetota > Actinomycetes > Micrococcales > Micrococcaceae > Glutamicibacter > Glutamicibacter sp. NPDC087661. The sequence goes on along the minus strand of NZ_JBIUWE010000004.1, from coordinate 193,390 downwards.
ATTCTTCCTTGGGCGGGAGGTAGGTGCGCGACTGGCGGTGGGCCGCTACGGCCACCCAGTCCCCGGTCAGCCGGTCGTAGCGCAGTTCGCCAGGCTCCCCGCGCGGATCCAGCGGCCGGGTGTCGGCCACCGGTTCGGGCACGGCGGCATTGGCGTCGGCGAAGAAGATCGCCTCGCGGCCATCGGCCAGGTGATGGACCCGGTGGGTCGGTTCATGTGCTGCGGAGCCCTGCGGCATTGCAATCTCTCCAGTTGACTCGTGGTGGTTCCAAAGGTGGGTGGCGCCTGGGGTGCTAGCGCGGCTGGACCGGGCCGATCAGCCAGCTGGCTTCGTGGCTGGCGCCCGGTGCCAGGGCGATGACGTCCTGGCCGGAGTTGTAGCCGCCCGGCGGGCAGGTCATCGGCTCGATGGCCAGGCCGGTGCGGTCCAGGGCCGGATCATCGCGGTCGGCGGTGTGTATCTGGACCCACGGGCAGGCTTCGTCCCAGGTGATGTGCGATCCGACGCCCCCGGCGTCGGTGATCTCCGCGCGGAAAGAACCGTCCGCGCGGGCAGCCAGGCCAGTGTAGGCATGGTCGATGAAGAGATCCCCGATGGGCTTCGGGGTGCGGAAATCCAGCTCGGTGCCGGCGGCCTGAACCGTGTCGCGCGGCAGCAGGCGCGGGCCTTCGGTCAGCTGCACCTTGCCAGCTGGCAGGGTGAAGGTCCATTCATCCGCCTTCTTGCCCGGGGCGACCAGGTAGGCGTGCGAACCCCAGCCGAAGGGCGCGGTGCCCGTCCCGAGGTTGGTGGCGGCAGCGACGGTGCGCAGCCCGCCGGCCTCCAGCCGGTAGCCGATCACCAGCTGCACCTCGTACGGATAGCCGGCGCTCGGGGCGATGACGGTGCGCAGCTGGGCGAAGTCGGCACGGTGCTCGATGATCTCGAAGCCGGTATCGATCACCAGGCCGTGCAGCGCATGGCCGCGCTCCGGCTCGGTGATCGGCAGCTGCAGCTCTTGGCCTTCCCAGCTGTAGGCCCCGTCGATCACCCGGTTGGGCCACGGGGCCAGGATGGCGCCCGCGAAAACCGGGCGCGGCCCGTGCGGGTCGAAAGCGCGCACCAGCGGGCGGGAGCCGTACTGGAGGGAAACCAGGGTGGCGCCCACCGTGGCCACTTGCGCGGTGAAGCCATGGACTTGCAGCGTCAGCACCGTTCCATTGGCGGTGTCCTTCAGGGGCAGTGCGAGGCGGTCCATGTCTTCATCCTTCTTGCTGGGCCATCGAAAACGTCGGGCACGCATGGGCCCTCCCGCAATCGCGTGCGGGAGGGCCCATGGCACCAGTGGCAGGCTAGTTGCCGGCGCCCGCGCGGCGCTTGTTGTAGATGTCGAAGGCGACTGCCAGAAGCAGCACAACGCCCTTGACGATCTGCTGGGTGGAGGCGCCCACGCCCATCAGCTGCATGCCGTTGGAGAGCACCGCCATCACCAGGCCGCCGACGATCGCGCCGGTCACCCGGCCCACGCCGCCGGTGGTCGAAGCGCCGCCGATGAAGCAGGCCGCAATGGCGTCCAGCTCGAACATGTTGCCGGCACCCGGCTGGGCGCCGTTGGAACGCGAGGAGAAGACCACGCCGGCCACGCCCGAAAGCAGGCCCATGTTGATGAAGATCCACATGTTGATCTTCTTCACGTTCACGCCCGAAAGCTTCGCGGCGGACAGGTTGCCGCCGATGGCGTAGACGTGGCGGCCGAAAACGGTCTTGGTGGTCAGCACGTGGTAGCCCAGGATCAGGGCAGCCAGGATGATCAGCACGATCGGCATGCCGCGGCTGGTGGCGATCTGCCAGAAGAACCAGAGGATGATGATGCCCGAGATGATGTTCTTGGCCAGGAACATGGCCATGGATTCAACGCTCTGGCCGTACTTGGCGCGTCCAGCGCGGTTGCGCCACTGCGAAACGAACAGTCCGGCCACGGCGATCACGCCGATGATCACGGTGAACAGGTCGAATCCGTTGCCGCCCAGCAGCCCGTTGAGGAAACCGCCGGCGATCTGGCCGTATTCGCCGGGGAACGGCGAGAGCGACACATTGCTCAGCACTTCGTAGGTCAGGCCGCGGAAGAGCAGCATGCCGGCCAGGGTCACGATGAACGCGGGAATGCCCACGTACGCCACCCAGAAGCCCTGCCACAGGCCGCACAGGGCGCCCACGGCGATGCCGGCGAGCATGCCGACCCACCAGGGCAGATCCCCCTTGATGACGATGACCGCGGAGACCGCACCGGTCAGCGCCACGAGGGAGCCGACCGACAGGTCGATGTGCCCGGCGACGATCACCAGGATCATGCCCAGGGCGAGGATCAGCACGTAGGAGTACTGCAAGATGATGTTGGTGATGTTGATCGGGCTGAGCAGCAGCCCGTTGGTCAGGATGGTGAACAGCACCACGATGAGCACGAAGGCAATGTAAATGCCCGAGGTGCGCAGGTTCTTGGTGAAGATATCCTTCAGCTCGCTTGTGATGGTCATCGGGTGCTTTCCTTCTCGATGGTCATGAGTTCCATGAGGCGTTCCTGGGTGGCTTCGCTGCTGGGCAGCTGGCCGGTCATTCGGCCGTAGGCCAGGGTGTAGATGCGGTCGCAGATGCCCAAGAGCTCTGGCAGTTCGGAGGAGATCACCAGCACGGCCTTGCCGGCAGCCGCCAGCTCGTTGATGATGGTGTAGATCTCGTATTTGGCGCCGACGTCGATGCCGCGGGTGGGCTCGTCGAGGATCAGCAGCTCGGGTGCGGTGTGCAGCCATTTGCCCAGCACGACCTTCTGCTGGTTGCCGCCCGAGAGGTTCCCGACCTTCGCCATCACGTTCGGGGTCTTGATGCGCATGGACTTGCGGTAGTGCTCGGCAATCTGGATCTCCTTGTTGCCGTCCACGAAGCCCTTGGAGGAGATCTTGTCCAGGCCGGCCGCGGTGGTGTTCACGCGGATGTCCTCGATCAGGTTCAGCCCGAACTTCTTGCGGTCCTCGGAAACGTAGGCGATGCCGGCCTTGATGGCCTTGCCCACGGTGGAGGTGTCCACCGGCTTGCCGTCCATCTTGACCGTGCCGGTGATGTTCCGGCCATAGCTGTGGCCGAAGATGCTCATCGCCAATTCGGTGCGCCCGGCGCCCATCAGTCCTGCAATGCCGACGATTTCGCCGGCGCGGACCTCCAGGTTGGCGTCTTCCACCACGGTGCGGTCCTGCTGGACCGGGTGCTGGACCGACCAGTCCTGGACCTCGAAGACCACGTCGCCGATCTGCGGTACGCGTTCCGGGTAGCGGGAGGACAGTTCGCGGCCCACCATGCCGCGGATGATGCGGTTCTGGTTGGACTCGGGATCGGCCATGTCCAGCGCCTCGATGGACTGGCCATCGCGGATGATGGTGGTGGTGTTGGCAATGTCCTCGATCTCGCCGAGCTTGTGCGAAATGATGATCGAGGTGATGCCCTGTTCGCGCAGTCCGCGCAGCAGGTTCAGCAGGTGCTCGGAGTCGTCGTCATTCAGCGCGGCGGTCGGTTCGTCCAGGATCAGCAGCTTGACGTTCTTGCTCAGCGCCTTGGCGATTTCCACCAGCTGCTGCTTGCCCACGCCCAGCTGGCCTACCGGGGTGACCGGCAGTTCGTCCAGGCCCACGCGGGCCAGCAGGTCCGCGGCGCGGTGGTTGGTCTCGTTCCAGTCGATGAAGCCGCCGCGCGCGGTTTCGTTGCCGAGGAAGATGTTCTCGGCCACCGACAGGTACGGCACCAGCGCCAGCTCCTGGTGGATGATCACGATGCCCTGGGCTTCGGAGTCCTTGATGTTCGAGGCCTTGAGCTCTTCGCCTTCGAAAATGATCTGGCCCTCGTAGCTGCCGTGCGGGTAGACCCCGGAGAGCACCTTCATGAGGGTGGATTTTCCGGCGCCGTTCTCTCCGCAGATAGCGTGGATTTCGCCCTTGCTAACCGAAAGGTTGACGCCGTCCAGCGCCTTGACTCCGGGAAAAGTCTTGGTGATGTCCTGCATGTGCAGGATCGTGGTGTCCATAGTGCAGACGTCCTTGGTGTGTGCTGTGAGCGGTGCATCCGGTGGGCGGGAGGGCGGCTTGCCCTCCCGCCCACCGGATTGCGGCCTGGGAGACTACTTGGTCTGGCCGGCCTTGACTTCCTCGGCCGTGTAGTACTCGGAGTCGACCAGCAGGGAGGTGATGTTGTCCTTGACGACGATGTCCGAATCCAGCAGGTAGGAAGGAACAACCTTCTTGCCGTTGTCGTAGGTTTCGGTGTCATTGGCTTCCGGCTCGCCGCCGCCTGCGTAGGACTTCACTGCCTCGACAGCCTGGGTAGCCAGCTTGCGGGTGTCCTTGAAGATGGTTGCGTACTGCACGCCATCGTCGATCAGCTTCACCGAAGCGATTTCTGCATCCTGGCCCGAGATGATCGGCAGGCCGGCCTCGATGGTCTTGCCGTAGCCGGCGTTGGACAGTGCGGTGATGATGCCGCGGGAGATGCCGTCGAATGGCGAGAGGATGCCGTCGATCTTGGTCTTGCCGCCCTGGTAGTGGGCGGTGATCAGGTCTTCCATGCGCGACTGGGCTTCTTCCTGGCTCCAGCGCAGGGTAGCTGCCTGCTCGATCTTGGTCTGCCCGGACTTGACCGTCAGGGTGCCGTCATCCAGGTAGGGCTTGAGGGTATCCATGGCGCCCTTCCAGAAGAAGTGCGCGTTGTTGTCGTCGATCGAACCGGCGAAGAGCTCGACGTTGAACTTGCCCTCCTTGCTGGTGCGCTTGCCTTCCTCATCGGCCAGGCCCATGCCGGTCAGCAGCGAGGTTGCCTGCTGGACGCCGACGTTGTAGTTGTCGAAGGTGACGTAGAAGTCGACGTTCTCGGTGCCGTTGATCAAGCGGTCGTAGGAGATGATCGGGATGTTCTGGTCCGCTGCGGCCTGCAGCTGGGTGGACAGCGCGGTGCCGTCGATGGAGGCGACTACCAGGATGTCGCTGCCCTTGGTGATCATCTGGTCGATCTGCTGCTGCTGGGTGGGGATGTCGTCATTCGCGAACTGCAGGTCGACTTCGAAGCCAGCGGCTTCCAGCTGGGACTTGACGGCTTCGCCGTCGGCAATCCAGCGCTCGGAAGTCTCGGTTGGCATTGCCACGCCCACCTGGATGTCCTCAGGTGCAGTCGACTCGCCTTCGCCGGCTCCTGCTCCGCCGCCAGCGCCACCGCCGCTGCACGCTGCCAATGCGCCGACCAGTGCCAGCGATCCCATGGTCGCCGCGGCCTTGCGGGTCCAATTATTCCATGCCATCTTTTCCTCCTTGAAAGGTTGCCATATCTGCGAGTGAGACTGGACTCACACTATGTTAGCGCTAACACAGTGATTTCAGCCACCCTCTATGTAAATAAATTAAGATTCCTTACTCATTGGTAATGCACGCCCCGCCACGGGGCGCGCATTACCTGGGCAGGTGTCCTTCGAACCGCTAGAAACCCTGCGCCAAGCGGTAGTAGCTCTGGTTCACGCGAATCTGCTGCGCGAAGTTCCGGCGGGTGGTTTCCTCATCGATAACCAGCAGCTCGGTGCCTGCGATTTCAGCGAAGATCTCGAAAGCCTCGATCCCCGCGGCCGTGGACATCACCGTGTGGTGCGCACCGCCGGCAGCCAGCCAGGACTCGGCGGAAGTATTGAAGTCCGGCCGCGGGCTCCACACCGCGCGCGCCACCGGCAGGTTCGGCAGGTCCGCCGGCGGGGTGACCACATCCACCACATTGGCAGTCAGGCGGAAGCGCTCGCGCATATCGGCCATGGACACGACCACCGCACCTTCGGCAACGTCCGCGTTGAAGACCATGCGCACCGGATCCTCGCGGCCGCCGATGCCCAGCGGGTGGATTTCAACCCGCGGCTTGGAGGTGGTCAGCGACGGGCAGACCTCGAGCATGTGGGCGCCGAGGATCAGCTCCTTGCCGGGAGTCAGGTCGTAGGTGTAGTCCTCCATCAGCGAGGCGCCGCCCGGCAGGCCCTCGCCCATGACCTTGGCGGCACGCACCAGTACCGCGGTCTTCCAGTCGCCTTCGGCGCCGAAGCCGTAGCCCTTGCCCATCAGGCGCTGCACAGCCAGGCCCGGCAGCTGCTTGAGCCCGCCCAGGTCCTCGAAGTTGGTCGTGAACGCCATGGCGCCGGCCTTGGACAGGAAGGCTTCCAGCGCAATTTCCTGGGATGCGGCATAGCGCAGCGACTCGTGGCGGGCACCGCCGGCGCGCAGTTCGGGCACGACGTCGTATTCGCGCTCGTACTCGGCGACCAGCGCATCGATGTCGGCCTCGGCCACGGCCTGGACCGCTTCGACCAGGTCGTTGACGGCCCAGGTGTTCACCGAGACGCCGAAGCGGATCTCCGCCTCGGTCTTGTCCCCCTCGGTCACCGCGACGTTGCGCATGTTGTCGCCGAAGCGGACCAGGTTCAGGTTTTGCACGGCGTTGAAGCCGGCAGCGCCGCGGATCCAGGTGCCCACGCGGCGGGATACGGCCGGGTTGGAGACATGGCCGACCACGGTGGTGCGGGCCGCGCCCAGGCGGGTGGCCAGGTAGGCGTACTCGCGGTCGCCGTGGGCGGCCTGGTTCAGGTTCATGAAGTCGAAGTCGATCGAATCCCAGGGCAGTTCGACATTGGCCTGGGTGTGAAGGTGCAGCAGCGGCTTCTGCAGGGCCTTCAGGCCGTTGATCCACATCTTGGCCGGGCTGAAGGTGTGCATCCAGGTGATGACGCCCAGCACTTTGTCATCCGAGTTTGCTTCCAGCATTGCGCGGCGGATCGATTCGGAGTCCTTCAGGACCGGCTTCCACACGATCCTTGCCGGAACGTCGGCGGACGCATCCAGCGCCTGCGCGACCTCGGTGGACTGCTGCGCCACCTGGCGCAGCGTCTCTTCGCCGTACAGGTCCTGGCTGCCGGTGAAGAACCAGATTTCTTGGGTGTTATATGCCTTGGCCATGATGTCCTTACTGTCCGTAGACGTTCTGGTAGCGCTCGTAGAGCGAGTCGATATGCTTCTGGTCGATCGCGACCGGGTTGCCTAGCTGGCGCGAGATGTGCACGGTTCGCGCCACTTCCTCGCACATCACTGCGGCTTTGACTGCGGCCTTGGCGTCCTTTCCGATCGTGAAAGGACCGTGGTTGCGCATCAGCACGGCCGGGCTGCGGGACTCGCTCAGCGTGGACACGATGCCGCGGCCAATCGAATCATCGCCAATGATGGCGAAGGGGCCTACCGGGATCGGGCCGCCGAATTCGTCGGCCATCATGGTCAGCACGCAGGGAATTTCCTCGCCGCGCGCCGCCCATGCGGTGGCGTAGGTGGAGTGGGTATGCACCACGCCGCCCACCTGCGGCATGTGCTCGTAGGTGTAGGCATGGGCCGCGGTGTCCGAGGACGGGGTGCGGGTGCCATCGAGCAGCTTGCCGTCCAAGGTGCAGACCACCATGGACTGCGCGGTCAGCTCGTCGTAGGCGACGCCCGATGGCTTGATCACGAACAGGTCCGCGGAGCCGTCGGCGATTTCCGGGTGGCGCACGCGCTGCGACACGTTGCCGGCAGTCCAGACCACCAGCTCATAGCGCGGCAATTCGGCGTGCAGGTCGGCAACAATCTGGCGGACCGTGGCCACCTCGTCCTGCATTGACTGCGGGTAATCCGCCAGGATTCGTGGTTGATTCATCGGTTTCTCTTTTCGTCCGAAACTGTGTGCGATGCCTAGATGGCGGTAATGGCGGTGCGCTGAATGGCCAGGCCGGCTTCATAGGTTTCCAGGTAGGCCTCGAAGCCGGCACGGTCATCGGCCTGCGGCTCCGCGAGGCTCAAAGCGGCACCGGCGAAGACTTCGGAATCCAGGAATTCAGGCAGGGACTGCTGCAGGCCATCGAGGACTCGGCGCCGGTACGCTGCCAGGACGGCGATGCCCCATGCACCTCCGTGTCCGGCGCTGTCCCCGACAAGGACGGGAGTGTTGATCGCAGCGGCCAGCAGCCGTTGGGCCACCCCGGCGGTGCGGAAGATGCCGCCATGGGCAAACATCTGCTTGACCTCGACGCCTTCGGCGGCCAGCACGCGCAGTCCGAGGCTCAGCGTGGCGAACATGGCGTACACCTGAACACGCACGAAGTTGGGCAGGTTCAGCGTGGAGTCCGGGGTGCGCAGGATGGCCGGACGGCCTTCGGCAAGACCCGCTACCGGTTCGCCGGAAAGATTGTTGTAGGCCAAGAGCCCCGCACCATCGGCAGCACCCTGAAGGGCCGAACGCAGCAGGGTTTCGAAGACCGCGTTGTCGTCGGCGTCGCTGCCCAGCGCCCGGGCGAACTGCCCGAAGACCTGGGCCCAGGCGGCAAATTCGCTGGCGCCGTTATTGCAGTGGACCATGGCTACCGGATGCCCATCGGGCGTGGTGACCACGTCGATTTCGTGGTGCACTTCCTTGAGCGGCGCGTCGAGGACCACCATCGCGAAAATGGAGGTTCCGGCGGAGATGTTGCCGGTGCGCTGGGCTACCGAATTGGTGGCCACCATGCCGGTTCCGGCGTCTCCTTCCGGTGGGCACAGCGGGCTGCCAGGCTGGAGCTGGCCGGTGGGGTCCAGGAGCAAGACCCCGGCTTCGCTAAGCGTGCCAGCATCTGCACCGGCGGGCAGTGCCGCGGGCAGCATTGAGGAAAGCCCTGCGGTCGCGCCATGCCGGGCAGCCACCGCGTCAAAGGCGGAAAGCATCCGTGCATCGTAGCTGCCGGTGGCTGAATCGATGGGGAACATTCCCGCGGCATCGCCCACGCCAAGCACAAAATTTCCGGTGAGAAGCTCATGCACGAATCCGGCCAGCGTGTTCAGGCGGGAAACTTTCGACACGTGCTCTTCGCCGTTGAGCAGCGCTTGGAAGTAGTGCGCTACGGACCAGCGCTGCGGGATATTGAAGTCCAGTTCCTCGCTTAGCATCGCCGCCGCTTTTGCCGTGGAGGTGTTGCGCCAGGTGCGGAAGGGAACCAGCAGTTCCCGGTCGGCGTCGAAGGCGAGGTAGCCATGCATCATCGCGGAGATTCCAACGGCTCCTAGCTGCGTTGGGCGTACTCCGTGGCGCTCTTGGGCATCTGCCAGCACCTGGGCCATGCAGTCCTGCAGGCCGGCGACGATGGCTTCGCGGGAGTAGGTCCAATTCCTGTTTTCGTACTGGTTCTCCCAGGCGTGGCTTCCGCTGGCAAGCTGCTGGTGACCGGGGCCGATCAGGCTGGCTTTGATATTCGTTGAACCGAACTCGATGCCCAGCACGGCTTCGCCGGTGCTGATGATCTCGCGGGCGGTTGGCCCGTTGAGCTGTGTTGCCATGAAATCTCCGTTCGCACAGCTCGGTGAGCAGCGCCATAGCCATCGTTTCCTGCTCCACTCGCGAAAAATGCGCTGGCAGAACAAAACCTCGATCCAATGTTAGCGCTAACAATTTGTGATCCGCAATACCGGATCCCGGACTCGGGGAATGAAGCGCTTGGCTAGCGGGCGTTGGGCGGTGCGGTACTCGCCCGGATTACCAGCGTTGGCGCAATCACTTTCGGGACCCTGTCAGCCGTGGCGCCTTCCAGCAATTCCATCAGCGCAGCATGGCCGACATCGCGGAAAGGCTGGCGAACCGTGGTCAGCGAAGGGATCAGGAAATTGGAGATTTGCAGGTCGTCGAAACCGATAACCGAAACGTCATTGGGCACTTCCAGCCCGGCTTCCCAGAAAGCACGCAGAACACCGGTGGCAAGGTAATCATTCGCTGCGAATACTGCCGTAACTTCGCCGGCGCGTATCGGGTCAACCAGACGCTGGCCTGCCTCATAGCCGCTCTGGGCCTGCCAGGATTCAGCTGGCACCTCAACAATCGGGGCCTTGGCTTCCAGCATTTTTTCCCGCCAGCCGATCTGCCGTTCGGTGGCGTCGAACCAGCCGGTCGGCCCGGACACGTGGACGATCTTGCGGTGCCCCAGGGCCAGAAGATGACCAGTGGCCAAGCGCGCGCCTTCACGCTGGTCGATGTACACGTAATGCGCCGGATCCGCGTCGGGAACCTCGGTGCGAGCGGCCACGACCACCACTGGAATCGTCAGCGCAGCATCATCCAGGGCATCGATCACCTTTTCGAAGGGCGCAACCATCACCACGCCATCAACGCCCTGGTCCACCAGGTGGCTGAGGGCTTCGCTCGCGCTGTGCGCGTCATAGCGATCCAGTGCGGTAACGGTCACGAAATATCCCTGCGCACGGGCAGCGGCCTCGATGGCCAGCACGGTGGATTGAGGTCCGAAGAATTCGCTGCCGATGGTCAGAATGCCGATAGTGCTCGAGTGCGATGTGGCCAGTGCCCGCGCGGCTCGGTTGCGGCGATAACCCAGCTGACGGATGGCATCCAGCACCTGGTCGCGGGTTCCCGCCCTGACGTTTGGATGGTCGTTGAGCACGCGGGAAACCGTCTGATGGGACACCCCAGCCAAGGCCGCCACATCCGCCATCGACGGGGGCCGGTTTCCTGGGCGCCCTTCACCGGGCTGAGCAATGTTCACAACGGTCATTATTGCAAACACCTTCGAAACAGCCACTGTCGCGGGCGAATATCCGGTCAATCAGCGAGCCGGATTACTGTATTCCCTTGAAGGTATATAACGCACTTTCGCCTTGAACCATTGAAAAACCGGTGATGAACAGACGTATCCTGCACTCGCAGACCAGCCTAGCGGCGGCTCGGAAAAAACTCATGGAGAATATGCCCGGGCGTATTACTTTCCGGGGAGCAGTGGGCATATGATCTTGGAAGCACCTTTGTACTGACAACTGTACATTTCGTTTCCACGCATGCATTCCACACGCCAAGGAGGACCAATGGCAAAACTGTCCATGAATGTCACAACAAGTTTTTACGGGAATGTTGCCACCGACATTGCAACGGCACGGTCGGCCGGATTCGGCGGCATCGAGTTGCAAAGCCCGAAACTCTATCGCTATCTTGATGCCGGCTTTTCTGTGCACACGCTTCCAGAAATGCTCACGGGCCTTGAAGTGACAGGAATCGGCGCAGTCCTTGACCTTGAACGCCAAGGCACCGCACGTGATGACATGCTCCGGGAAGTCAGGCGGATGGCCGAAATCGCCACAGTGGTCGGCGCACCGATCCTGCAAATGTGCACCGGGCCAGTGGACTGGAATGTGGTCAAGGATTTCAAGTCCGGAAAACTCGCAGCATCTGATGATCGCTACCGCGGGACACTCGGTCTTTCGGAACCGGAGGCCATGGCCATTGCCGCCGATAATGTATCTGCTGCCGCCGGGATCGCCGCAGAGCACGGGCTGGAGATCTACGTGGAACCGCTGGCTTGGTCGAATATCAATCGGTGTCGACAAGCCCTGGAAATTATTGAGCGTTGCGGTCGCGAGAACGTCGGCATCGCCTTGGACACCTGGCATTTCTGGACCGTCGGGGACACCTTGGAAGAAGTGGCCGCGTTGCCCAAGGAACTGATCAAGGCGGCCCATATTTCCGACGGGTTGGATCTGGATCGGCGCCATGAGGTTCCGGCCCAGGACGTGCACCGCAATGTCGTCATCGGCGGTGGCGCCATCCCATTGCAGCAGTGGGTGGACGCGATCAAGTCCACCGGCTATGACGGCTGGTGGGTTTCCGAGATGTTCTCTGACCGCGCCAATGAGCACGACTTCCACAAGGTTGCCAGCACCATGCGCAATCTTCTGGACATCATGGTCTCCTGACTTCAACCAACTTCACGAGGTGCCTTCAATGCAAAGATTCGCCCTGATCGGCGCCGGCTTCATCGGCTCGGTGCATGCACACAACTTGGCCGCACACCCGGAGATCGACTTTAAACTGGTCTACGACATTGACCCTCAGCGAGCTGCTGCTCTGGCCTCGCGACATGGCGCCAAGGCAGCAGCAACGCTCGACCAGATTTTCGGCAATGACGGCCTGGACGCAGTGTTCATCGCGTCATCAACGGATTCCCACGCCCAGAACCTCCGCCTTGCAGCCGATGCGCGCCTGGCGGCTCTCGTCGAAAAGCCAATCGACCTCGACTTGGAAACGGCAAAAGCGACGGTAGCCTACGTTGAACGTTCAGGAATCAAGGCCATGGTCAATTTCAACCGGCGCTTCGATCGCGCTCACGCAGAGCTCAAGGAGCTCGTGCACTCCGGGCGAATCGGCGATCTGGCTTTGCTCCAGTTGACTTCGCGTGGCCCGGCATTGCCACCACTGGCTTACCTGAAAAATTCTGGCGGCCAGTTCCGCGATCAAGCCGTGCACTTCTATGATTTGGCACGCTGGATATCAGGCCAGGATCCCCTGCAGGTGCACGCCTTCGGCTCGGCCCTGGCCGCCCCGGAGATTGCGGAATTTGGCGATGTGGACACTTCGATCAGTTCGCTGCAGTTCCCTAGTGGAGCGATGGCCCAAATAGATTGTGTGCGCCATACGAATTACGGCTATGACGAACGCATCGAAGCGCTGGGGTCTGAAGCCATGGCCGCATCTGAACGGCAACCCTCGGGGCACGTCAGCCTGTTCCAGGGGCAGCACGCGCAATCCCACGGGCTGCACGGCAACTGGTTCGACAGGGTCCAGCCAACCTATGCCGCCAGCTTGGGAGCCTTCGTTCAGGCACTGGACGAAGACCGGGAAGTACCTGTCACGTTGCGTGAGGGGCTCAAATCCCAGGCCATCGCCCAGGCCGCGGTGCGTTCCATCGCTACTGGCCATAGTGAAATGATTGACTACTCGCTCTAAGCACTGGGACAGCTAAGGCCTGGGCTTCTTCACCATCGCGAAGAAGCCCAGGCTTTAGTTGCGGTTGGGTCAGGCTGTTGCTTGAGAGTTCGCGCCCGCCTCTGCCTCTGCCAGCTCTTCATCATGTCCACCAAGCTGTTCAAGCTCATGAGCCAGTTCAGCGAGTTCAGCGCCACCGGCCATCTGGGCGGTCAGCTCTTCGACGGTGATTTCCGACTTCGAGTAGTACCCGATGGAGCGGCCGCGTTTCAGCAACAGGAACGAGTCCCCTACCGGATACGCGTGATGCGGGTTGTGCGTAATGAAGATGACACCCAACCCGCGGTCGCGCGCCTGGAGGATGTAGCGCAGCACCACGCCGGACTGCTTGACGCCCAAGGCGGCGGTGGGCTCATCGAGGATCAGGACCTTGGCTCCGAAATATACCGCGCGGGCGATGGCTACGCACTGGCGTTCACCGCCGGACAGCTGGCCGATCGGCTGCTCGACGTCACGCAGATCAATGCCCATGTCGGAGAGTTCCTGCTTGGTGATGTCCTTCATTTTCTGCACGTCAAGCTTCTTGAACGGCCCAACCCCGGTGGTCAGTTCCGAGCCGAGGAAGAAGTTGCGCCAGATCGGCATCAAAGGAACGACCGCCAGGTCCTGGTACACCGCGGCGATGCCGGCATCCAGTGCGACGCGGGGACTCTTGAGCTTGATGGCCGAGCCATGCAAACTGAACTCTCCTTCATCGTGCTGGTGCAAGCCGGCGATGATCTTGATCAGCGTGGACTTGCCGGCGCCGTTATCCCCGAGAACGCAGGTGACCTTGCCCGGATCCACCACCATGTCGACACCGCGCAGGGCGATGATGCTTCCGTAGTGCTTGCCAACTCCCTTGAGGGTCAGCAGGTTGTCGCTGATCTTGGGCTCGAGCTTCTCGAGCAGGTCTTCGGTCTTCTTATTCTTGCGAGTCTTCATGATTTTTGTCCTTGGCTTCCTACTTGCTGGATTCCGCACGCTTTTTCACCACGATGTTGACCACCGTAGCCAAGAGCAGCATCAGGCCAAGGAAGAACTTGAACCAGTCCGGATTCCATTCCGCGTACACGATGCCCTTGTTCGCCATGCCGAAAATGAACGCCCCTATAGCGCCGCCAATGGCTGAACCGTAACCGCCGGTGAGCAGGCAGCCGCCGATGACCGCGGCAATGATGTAGAGGAATTCATTGCCGATGCCTTCGCCGGACTGCACCGAGTCAAAGGCGAAGAGGTTGTGCATGCCCAGCACCCAGCCGCAGAATCCAACGGCCATGAAGAGTCCGATCTTGGTGCGGACCACTGGAACGCCGACGGCGCGAGCGGCCTTCTCATCCCCGCCTACGGCGAAGATCCAGTTCCCGATCTTGGTTCGGAGCAAGATTCAGGAAGCGATGATCACCATGGCGATCCAGATGAACACGGTGATCTTGACGTCGATCCCGGCGATATTGACTGAAGAGGCAAAGACCGCCTTTGCGCTCTGGAATCCTTCAATATCCGCAATAGATGGAGAGGACACCGAGCCGCCAATGGCTCGCGTCAGGCCCAGATTCAGGCCGGTGAGCATCAAGAAACTGGCCAGCGTCACGATGAAGGATGGCAGCTTGGTCTTGATCAGGATGATTCCGTTGATGAAACCGATCAGCAGCGAGACGACCAGGGCCAAGGCAATGCCGACCCAGACGTTGAGACCGAAGTACCAGGAGATCATCGATGCACTGAGCGCCGAAGAAATGACGGCCACACCGGTGGATAGGTCGAACTCGCCACCGATCATCAGCAGTGACACGCCAACGGCCATGATGCCGATGGTCGAAGCCCCATAGAGGACGGTGGCCAAGGATGCGGGAGCCAGGAAGACCGGAGCGACGACGGCGAAGAATACGAAGAGGGCGATGGCGCCCACGAGAGCACCGATCTCCGGACGGCCCAGAAGGATAGACAATGCGCTTTTCTTGCCGACGCGCTCGTCCAGAGCCGGAGATTTTCTCTTTTGAGAGGGTGAAGCTGTTATAGATGACATGGGATTTCCTCCGTGTCCAGGCTGCGCGCCGGATCGCCGCTACCGGCAGATCAGGCGCGCGCCGAGGGGATGTGGCTAGCGGACGCCTTCTTGGGCGAAACTGGTAATTTGCTCAGCGACGGCTTTGTCTACAACAGCCGGGCCGGTCAACGTCGCCTGTCCACCGCCGATGGTGAAGCCGCCACGGTTGTTCTGCCACAGCGCATCAACTGCCATGTAGCCCTGCAACCAAGGCTGCTGGTCAACGGTGAACATCACATTGCCCTTGGTGATTTCTTCAACCAACTGCGAGTTCATGTCGAAGGAAGCTACCTCGAGCTCGGACTTCGCCGTGGCTTTAGCCTTGAGCAGTGTCATCGTGATGGGTGCGCCCAGGCCGATGATCGCGTCGGCTTGCTTATCGGCTTGGAGCTTTGCGGTTGCCGTTGATTCAACCTGGGTCATGTCAGTGCCCTGCACGTAGAGTATTTCGGTGTCTGGGACGATTTTCTTCACGCCGGCGCAACGTGCTTCAAGCCCAACGTGCCCCTGTTCCTGGATGACGCATATCGGCTTCTTGATTCCCGCCTCCTTCAGCTTTTCGCCAGCGGCCTGGCCTGCAAGCTGCTCATTGGAACCGAAGTGGGCAAATGCTCCGAGATCCTTGAATCGGGCTTCACCGGCATTCAAGCTGACAATGGGGATCCCGGCATCGGCAGCCTTGCCTAGCGCTCCAGCCATGGCGTCGGGCTTGGCCAGGGTCACGGCGATGCCGTCGACGCCCTGGTCAATAGCCTGCTCGATCAGCTGGGACTGGCGTCCGCCATCAGGATCACTCAGGTACTGGAGTTCTACGTTGTCCTTGGCCGAAGCTTCTTCAGCGCCCTTTCTAAGAATGTCCCAGAAGGTATCTCCTGGAGCCGCGTGGGTGATGACCGCGATTTTGATGCGGTCAGTAGCCGCCACCGCACCGCCACCGGCATTGCTTTCCGGTTCCGGTGCACGCCCGCCAGTGGACGAGCAAGCCGCCAGCCCCAATGCTGGAATGATGGCGAGCGTGATTGCGAGTTTGCGCCAAATTGGCTTTCCCATATTCGTTTCCCCTTCAGGAATCCCCGGCGCACCCCGATTGTCCCCTGGGGCGGGCCGCCTTAACAAGATGTTCCGTGACTTGAATCACAAGATGCCTAAAGTGTGCGTGACGAAAAGCGATCCGTCAAGACTTTGTTAAGACATAAGGATGTGAAGACGAGTAATTTGCCGACCTTGACAAGCACGGCGAAACGCCGCTTTCACAGGGTTCAACGGTGCAGCTGCGACGAGGAGCGCACGATAAGCCGCGGTGGAATCATCAACTGACGTGCAAATTTTCCTTCCGGATTCCGCATCAATTGGAGCAGCAGCCGCACGCTGCTGCGACCGAGATCTTCCGAATCCGAGCCGATGCTGGTCAGCGAAATTCTTCCCAGCGACGATAGGGAAATATTGTCGTAGCCAGTCACCGCCGCAGACACGCCAGCCTCATCCAGAGCCTGCAGCGCCCCAATGGCGGAAAGATCATTGAAACAAGCCAGCGATTCAGGCCGTGCCCCCGAGGCCAGCAACCGCGCTACGGCTTCATGCCCGGCCTGAATCGTTGGCCCGGCTTCCACCACCTGTACATGCTGGCGCAAGCCATGGCGCAGCATCGCCCGATGATAGGCAGCTTCGCGCATCGCAGAAACCGGACCAGCGCCACCGGCTATATGGGTAATCCGCGCATTTCCGCGATCGACCAAGTGGTCAATCACCAAACCGAAGCCCTGCTCATCATCAACCGAAACCGCGCCAGTGCCTGATTGGGCCTGGCGCCCGCCGCCAACAAATACCGCGGGAGTCTCACCCAAGGCGGCTTCGAAGCTGACGGCGTCATCGGCTGATCCGACGATGAGAATTCCACTGACCCGCAAATCGCGCAAAGTCTGCAATTCCGCAGGCCCAACGCCCTGCCCGTCGTGGATCGCGGCCGCGCTGAACAGCACGTCAAGTCCTGCTGCTTGCAACTGTTCGCGCACCACTTCCGCGACGCTCAGAACCCAGGGATTATGCAGTTCCCCCAGGACAACGCCAATGGCATGCCGGTTCTCGGCCGAAAGCGAGCGCGCTGCCAGGTTGGGCTGATAGCCCAACTCGCGGATGGAGTCCTCGACCAGCGAACGCCGCATCGAACTGACCTTGCTAGGATCCGAGAGCACCAGGGAGACCAAGGATTTTGAGACCCCGGCATGCTTGGCGACGTCCCGGATCGTGGGGCGGCGGCGCGACGAGTCAGGCATGGCGGTCAGTATTGCACACTCGCAGCGCGCACAGGCTCATCCAGCGCCTGCCACGTGCCGCTTGCGGCAGATGCTTCGGCCGCTTCGACCACTGCGGCTGCGGCCACCGCATCGGCGATGGTGGAGTTCGTTTTCTCTCCACCGGCGACAGCCAGCAGGAACTTCTTGGCCTCGATGGTCTTGAGGTCGTCAAAGCCCATCGCGTTCCCTGGGCCTGGCTGGAACCGGGAGTATTCGCCATGCTTTGGCGAGCCGATCACCGTCGTGAATCCCTGCTCTTCATTGTCTCGACCGAGCACGACTTCCAGTTCATTCATGCGTTCAAAATCCCACTTGACCGAACCTTCCGTGCCGTAGATTTCCAGTCGGTAACCGCACTGCGGTCCCACAGCCACCCGGGATGCCTCGATAGTTCCGATCGCGCGGTCCGCCACGCCTTCTGGGCTGAAACGCACCAACGCTGCGGCGTAGTCCTCATTCTCGACCTCACCTTGCTCACCGCCTTCGATCAGGTCGAAATGCGTGCCCTGGCCCATGGATAGTTTCGGCCGGGACGGGATCATGACATTGGTGGATGCGGAAATGCCCTGGATGGGGCCGACAACATGGCTGCATAGATCAGCTGCATGGCTGAACAGGTCAGCAAGCACCCCGCTGCCGGCCAGCTCCCGGTTGAAGCGCCACGATAAAGCGGCCCGGGGGTCTGCCGCATATCCGGCAAGGAAGCTGGCGCGGACATTCGCGATGGATCCCAGCCGGCCTTCTTGCACCAGCTGGCGGGCGCGTGCGATAGCTGGCGCATGCCGGTAGTTGAACCCGACCGAGGTGACCACGCCATTGCGGATGGCGGCTTGCTCGATAGCCTGCGTTTCGGCCAGGCTTCGGCCGGCGGGCTTTTCGATCCAGAAGTGCTTGCCGGCCTCCGCTGCGGCGATCGCCATGTCGGCGTGCAGGAAGTTCGGAGCGCAAATCGAGACGACATCCACCTCGGGATCGGCTAGCACCTGGTGGTAGTCCAGTGTTCCGCGCTCGAAGCCCAGTGTTGAGATCGCGAAGTCGACTCGCGACTGCTCGGTGTCCGCGGCTATGACCAGTCTTGGCTTGATGCCCAGCTCTGGATAAGCATAGGGCACCGAACTGTAGGCGCGAGCGTGCAGCTTGCCCATCCATCCCACCGAGATCAGCCCCACGCCGATGCTGCGCTGTTCATTCATGATGTTCTCCTGTCTGCGGCGTTTAACGCCGTGATTCCCTGTGGCCGCCGCGGCTCGCCTCAAGTCTTGGACCGTTCCAAAAAACCATATGTGCCACTGGAATCCTCGGGCAATGGAATCTGCCGAATTTCTTATCTGGACAATTGGACAATCCAACCTGTTGTCCAATTCCCCTTGTCGGACCTCATGTCTGACTCGAACCCCGCGGCTGGCAACGCCGCCGGGGATCACCAAC
The DNA here is from genome assembly GCF_044743275.1 of Glutamicibacter sp. NPDC087661. Taxonomy (NCBI): domain Bacteria; kingdom Bacillati; phylum Actinomycetota; class Actinomycetes; order Micrococcales; family Micrococcaceae; genus Glutamicibacter; species Glutamicibacter sp. NPDC087661. The sequence goes on along the minus strand of NZ_JBIUWE010000004.1, from coordinate 174,783 downwards.
TTGCGTGGAGAATGCTTTGGAATGATTGGATTTCCAGCCAAAGGATGCCCAAATCGTGAACTTTCATATATAGTTTGTCCTGTCAAAGCGACATATCATGACAAAGTCGCCGGCAAGGAGCAACTGTGAGCACACCACTGAGCATCAAGATCGACCGATCTTCGCCCATTCCCCTTTACCACCAGGTAGCGCAAGGCATCGAAGGCGCGATCCGCGACGGTTCGCTGGCCTCGGGCACTCGACTGGAAAATGAAATCGAGCTGGCCCAGCGGCTGCGGCTTTCACGGCCCACCATTCGCAAGGCCATGGATGACCTAGTCCAGTCCGGCCTGCTGGTGCGCAAGCGCGGTGTGGGAACGCAGGTTGTTTCCAGCCAGATCCGCCGGCATCTTGAGCTGTCCAGCCTGAATGACGACCTTGAGCGCGCCGGGAAGAAGCCTTCTACCACCCTGCTCAGCTTCGAGCACATTCCCGCTCCGCCGGAGATCCAGGATCTTCTTTCGTTGCCCAAGGACGTCTCTGTCTACCACTTCACCCGGCTGCGTTCTGCCGGAGGCAGCCCGCTGGCCCTCATGGAGAACTGGGTTCGCGACGACATTGTCGAGCTGGACGAAAAGTCCTTGCAGGCCCATGGCCTCTACGAGCTCCTGCGCGAAGCAGGGGTGAACTTCCGCCTGGCCCAGCAGCGCATCGGGGCCACGACTGCAGATGAAGCCCAGGCCAAGACCTTGGACGCAGCGGCCGGTTCAGCCCTGGTGACCATGCAGCGCACCGCGGTGGATGACACTGGGCGCAACGTGGAAACCGGCTCCCATGTTTATCGAGCAGACGCCTACAGTTTTGAAATGACCTTGGTGCAACGCTAGGCACCTGTCCCCTGCCGTCGAAAGGATCGACTGATGACCGATTGGATTTACCCTGCAGGTTCGGCCGCTAACGGAGAATGGAGCATCTCGCTCGGTGCCCATGACTCAGCCGTTTCCATAGACGGCTGGGCACACACCGGTCTCAAGGTAGCTGAGCTGGCCCCTGGCCAAACAGTTGAACTGGAGGCCTGCGGCGAAGAGCGGATCGTGGTCCCGCTCAGCGGCGAATCATTCACTGTCGCCATGGCAGGAACAGAACACGTTCTCAGGGGTCGCGAATCAGTCTTTGCTGGACCTGCTGATGTCCTCTACACCGGCATCAACACGGCGTTGTCCATCAGCTCCGCCAAAGGGGGCCGGGTCGCCGTCGCACTGGCCCCGGCCAAGCAGTCCTACCCGACCCGGCTGATCAGGGCAGAAGAGACCCCTGTGGAGCTGCGCGGCGCAGGAAACTGCTCCCGCCAGGTCCACAACTTCGGCACCCCGGCCGCCCTGGAAGCGGACCGATTCATCGTCTGCGAAGTCATCACTCCGGCGGGCAACTGGTCTTCCTACCCTCCGCATAAGCATGATCAGGAGAAGGAAGGCGAAACCAGCCTCGAGGAAATCTACTACTTCGAGACGCAGCTAGCCCAGGGCATGCCCGCCGAGGCGGCAAGCGATCCCATCGGCTACGCGCGCGTTTATGCCTCGGATGAACGCCCCATCGACGTTAATGCCGAAGTCCGCACCGGGGACGTTGTCCTGGTCCCCTACGGCTGGCATGGCCCGGCCATGGCTGGGCCGGGATACGACCTCTACTACCTGAACGTCATGGCCGGCCCGGGGCGGGTGCGCGATTGGCTGATCAGCGATGATCCCCACCACGGCTGGATCCGCCAGACTTGGGATTCGCAGAGCATGGATTCGCGCTTGCCTTTCGGCGCTGGCGCGTAGCTTCTCGGAACGCACGCCAAGTGGCGGCAGCAGGTTTTCCTGCTGCCGCCACTGGGCTTTAGACTCTCATTCCGATGCTCGGTGCATGATGGCTAGCGCGCCACGGGCTTGGACAGCGGTGAAAACGCCTGGGCAAAGGCCGCGATGGCTCCTTCGGAATCTGCGCTGGCGTAGGCCTCCATGCCGATCGGGCCAGAATAACCCAGCTCGGCCAGCACACGGGCGACGGCCAGATAGTTGATCTCCCCGGTGCCCGGCTCGCACCGTCCGGGTACGTCTGCGACCTGGATTTCCCCAATGTGCGGAAGCGCCGAGCGCACCAGTTCGATGAGGTTCCCCTCGCCAATTTGGGCGTGGTACAGGTCCAGCATCATCTTCACGTTCGGGTGCCCGACGGCCTTGACCAGGGACATCGTGTCCTTGGCGCGTCCCAGCGGGATTCCAGGGTGATCCAGGATCGTGTTCAGGTTCTCCAGCATGAAGGTGACCTGGTGCTCTTCGCCGATGCGGCCCAGTGCTTCCAGCGTTCGCGCTGCGGTGAGCCACATCTCTCCGGTAGCCCGGAATTGCGGGCTGGCCGCCTGCCCGTCAACGAGCTGGGCCGGATGCACAACTAGCCGGTGGATGCCCAGCTGCTGGGCTGCCGGGATCAATTCCTTGGCGGTGCGAACAACTTCTGCCGCGCTGTCCGGATCGCAGAGGCTGCCTGCGCTGTAGCCTGTCATGGAGCCGAAACGGGCGCCGGTGGCCGCCAATGCCGGCACGTCCTTGCCCCGGATATCCCAGAGTTCTATTTCAAAGCCGGCCTCGTCCAGGCGCTTCACCCGGTCGATCAGCGGAAGGTCCAGGAAGACCGTTTCGGCACAGACCGCCAGTTGCCCGTTCATGGGTTCACCGCAAGGCGGGTGGCGGATTCCAACTTGACCGGCAGCCCGGATTCTGCGGATTCCAAGGCCGCCAGTGCGATGCGCAGGGCTGCGCGGGCGTCGGCGCCGGTGGGGACCGCCAGGGCCGCATCAGCCGTATCCTCGCGCAAGCCCCGGATCTTGCGGGCGAAGACCGAGAGCTGCTCGCGGTAGGCCTGGGCGAATAGCTCGATGTTCAACCGTTCGGTTGGCGCATGCGCTCCCTGGCTGTCGAAGCTGGCCGCGGCCAGCTGCACCGGATTGCCTGCCTGCACCATGCCCTTTGAACCGAAGACTTCTCCGCGCACGTCATAGCCGTAGCTGGCCGAGAAGTTCGCCTCGGCCACGGCGATTGCCCCATTGGAGTAGCGCAGGCTCACCACGGCGGTATCCAGCAAACCGGAGCCCCGGTGCTCAGGGGCCACCAGCGCATCGGACATGACGTGGACTTCCACTGCTTCGGCTCCCGGGTTCAACCAGTTCAGGGTGTCAAAATCGTGGATCAGGGTTTCAGTGAAAATGACGTGGGAACGGATCTTTGCCGCGTTGGGCAGCCCGCCGGCCACTTCTGGATCCCGGGTCAGCGAGCGCAGCAGTTGCGGGGTGCCAATAACTCCGGAATGCACCTGTTCCGCCACAACGGCGAAGTCCCGGGAGAAGCGCCGGTTGAAACCGATCTGCAGCAGCACCCCGGAAGCCTCCACGGCGTCAAGCGCGGCGTCCAAGTCCGACAACGCGTGCGCTGCCGGCTTTTCGCAGAAGATGTGCTTTCCGGCTGCGGCGGCTTGGGCGATCAAGCTAGCATGGAAGCTCGAAGGCGCCCCGATAACCACGGCGTCCACGCTGTCGTCGGCCAGCACGTCGGCGATGTCTTCGGTGTAGTTCGGGCAACCAAGCTCAGCGGCCAGTTCAGCGGCCCGGCCCGGCGCGGGGTCCGCTATGACATGCAATTGCGCATCCCGCAGATGCTGCGCCACAGTGCGGGCGTGGAATGCTCCGATCCACCCGGTACCGATAACGGCCAGGCGCAGCGGCTTTACTGAAGTTTCTGGCAGGGTCTGGTAAGCCATGAAGTCTCTCCTAGAACGTTCTAGATTTAGTGTTCAGGAAAATCATGGCACACTGGATAGCAACTGTCTATAACGTTCTAGAAGAAAGTTCCGCCCATGCCGACACCCCCTGCAAAACGCCCCACACTGGCCGACGTCGCCCGCGCCTCTGGGGTCTCGGTAGCGCTGGCCTCGATTGTCATGCGCGATGCCGAGGGTGCCAGCGAAGAATCCCGGTCCCGAGTCAAGCAGGCGGCCGCGGAGTTGGGTTACCGCCCGGATTCGCGCGCGCGGTCGCTGCGCAGCAGCCGCAGCCGGACCATCGGTCTGGCCCTGGCGCTGGGAGAACCGTTGCATGCAGAATTGGCCGATGCCCTGTACGAGCAGGCAGACCAGAACGGCTTCGAGATCATCCTGGGCGCTACCGGCAGGCACCGCGATGAACGCCGAGTGCTCAATACGCTGATCGATGCGGGAGTCGAAGCGGTGATTGGCCTGTTCCCGGAACTTCCGCCGGCTCAACTGGTCCACGCCTCCAAGCAGCTTCCCATAATCAGCCTGCTGCGCACGATTGACGGCATCCCATCAGTCATTACCAACGAAGCTGCCGGCGTTGAACAAGCCGTCAGCCACGTGGCCCAGCTCGGCCACACACGGCTGCTGCATCTGGATGGCGGAACTGCCATCGCGGCGCAACAGCGGCGCGATGCCTTTGCCGAATCCGCCGCCCGCGCCAACGCGCACGGCCAAGTGCTCCCAGCTGGCCCCGATGACGCCACCGCTTTCACGGTCCTGCGCGAATACCTGGAAGCGACTACCCCAGCCGAACGCGCCACAGCGGTACTGGCCTTCAATGACCGTGCGGCGCTCGGCGCCCGCCAAGCAATCGACCTTGCCGGCCTGCATGTTCCCGAGCAGATCTGCCTGGTCGGCTATGACGACAGTGAATTCGCCAGGCTGGCGCACGCCGATCTGACCAGCGTTCGGCAAGATGTCGCGGCACTGGCCCAAGCCGCCATGCACGCGGCCCTGAACGCCCCGGGCGCTTCCAGCACCCATGCCCCGCAGCTGGTAGTGCGAGGCAGCACGGCAAGGCCCCGGGCATAGCAGCGAGGCCAGCCCCTTGCCATGCGGCGGGGGCTGGGCTTGCCAGCTCAGCGATGCGCCGGGATTCAGGCGTTGACCACAGGCTTGACGTGGTAGATCGCTCCGGTGGAAACATCCTCTTCCAGCGCTTCCAGCGAGCGTCCACGGGTTTCAGGCACCTGAGTGGCTACGAAGAACAGTGCCAGCACACCGATGCCAGCGAAGATGAAGAAGGATCCGGTAATCCCGATCCCGGAGACCAGCGACGGGAAGAACAGTGCCAGCACGCCGTTGGTCGTCCAGCCGAAGAATACCGAGATGCCAATGCCCAGTCCGCGCATATGCAGCGGGAAGATTTCAGCCAGCCATACCCAGACGGCCACGTTCAGGAATGTCTGCATGGACATCACGAAGGCAACCACCAGGATCAGGATCACCACTGGCCGGATCGGGCTGCCAACTGGCAGCAGCATGCCCGCGATAGCCACCAGCAAGTGGCAGGTGGTGGTCAGCGACAGGCCAATCAGGAACGTCTTGCGGCGGTCCATGCGGTCCATGTTGCGCAGGGCGATAATTCCGCCAATGACAGCAACCACGCCAAAGGCGATATTCGCCAGTACTGCCTGCTGCTCTGACATCCCGGATTCTTCCAGCACGCGCGTGCCGTAGTACATGATCGAGTTGATGCCCGTGAGCTGCTGAGTCATGGAAACGCCGATGCCGATGGCGATGATGCGCATCAGCCATTTGTTCTTCAGCACCGCTTTGATGCCCACCGGCTTGTTAGCCAGCTTTTCCTCGTCGGCGACAATCTCGATCTCGTGGACTTCGGCCAGTGCGCGTTCAGGCGAGCGCACGGTCTTGAGCACCCGCAACGCCTCGGCATAGCGGCGCTTTTCCACGAGCCAGCGAGGGGATTCAGGCATGCGCAGCATGCCGAAGAACAACGCCAATGCCGGCAAGGCGCAAATCGCGAACATGATACGCCAGATGCCATCCACGGTCCCGCCCAGAACGGTTCCAATGATCGCGTTCATGACGAAGGCGGCCAGCTGGCCCGAGACGATGGCCAACTCATTGCGGCCGGTGATCGAGCCGCGAATTTCATACGGTGCCAGTTCAGCCAGGTATACCGGTACGACCGTAGATGCGCCGCCGACGGCCAATCCGAGCATGATGCGTCCGGCAATCAGCACGCTGTAGCCAAAGGGCGAGAACGTTCCCAGTTCCGGTCCAGCAGGCGAAAAGACAACCAGCAGGCTTCCCGCGAAGAAGAGGACTGCCAGCATGATGATGGTTTTCCGCCGGCCCCACACGTCAGCGATCTGCCCACCGACCAGTGCGCCAATTGCGGCGGCGAAGACCAGCGAGCTGATCACCACGCCAATCTGCAGGAGATTCAGGCCCAGCTCGGCGGCCATCGGGCCTTCAGCACCGTTGGCAACACCTGTGTCATAGCCGAAAAGCAGACCGCCGAAACAGGCAACGATGGAGATTAAACCGAGACGTTTTGCATGGGGGCCCGGACTAAGGGGCGGCAGACTCGACTCTGCAGAAGCACTCTGCGCACTGGACATGGGGACTCCTTTGGATTGCCCGGGTGGAAGCGTGGCTGGCCTGCGGCCATCCATCGGATCAACTGCGATCCGGCTTCCTCCACTCGGTGCGGCGGGGGCCATTGAGCATTATTCCGGCCCCGTCGATAATTGAAAGTGATGGGCTTCACAGCCCTTATGTAAGGACAATACGTCATCAGTGTTTTCTGGGCAAGCATTCTTGGACATTTTGTCCTGGCGGATACTGCTTTTTGGACTGCCGCAGCCTCCCGGTCCGCCACTTCCCGGGACCATGCCCACAGATCATCACGGCATTTTGCGGCTCTTGCTGGATCCGCCTTCTGCGCAGGATGGCCCCTGGCAGGACGACGAAAGCCGAACCCTTGCGGATTCGGCTTTCGTCATGTTGCAATTCGGCTCGGGAAGCCGGTTTGGCTAGGCGCGCACGGCACGGGCAGCGTCAACGCGGCTGCGCATCTGCTCCAACTGGTACTTGGCGACTGCTACGGCGTTCTCGTTCTCGGCAAAAACGCAGGAGACCATCACGCTGTCCTGGCGGTCGGCAAATCCGTTGGCCACGAGGCCGGAGAAGAATTCGTCCCAGTTCACGTCGCCATCGCCAAGCTTCAGATGCTGGTGCACGCGCACCGCATTGCCCGGCGGGTTGGTGATGTAGCGCAACCCGTGCGAGGCATGATGGTTCATGGTGTCCGCCACGTGCACCACGCGCAGCCGCTCTCCCACTGCCTGCATGATATCCAGCGGCTTGTCCTTCATGTGGAAGGAATGCGAAGCAACGTAGACGAAGGACAGATTCGGCGAGTTCACCCCGCGGATCACCCGCCAAGCGGCCAGGCCTTCTTCGACAAAATCATCCGGATGCGGGTCAATGGCCACATTGATGCCCTCGCGCTCAATGATTGGCACGAGCTCTTCCATGGAGCGGTAGAATGCCGCCTCGGACTCCTCGGCGCGTTCCGGCCGCCCGGAGAATTCAGTGTTCATCTGGTTCACGCCGAGATCCACGGCAATCTGGATGGCGCGCTTCCAGTAGCGCACCGCGGCCTGGCGCAAATTCTCATCGGGCGAGGCCCAGCGCAGTACCGGTAGCACCGAAGCGATCTCCACCCCGGAAGCCCGGCAACGGGCCGCGAGCTGCGCGACCAGGTCATCGTCGGCCTTGGGGTGGGTGAAGAACGGAATCATGTCCGCATGCGGTGTCAGCTGGATGCTGTCATAGCCCAGCTCCGCTGCCAGTTCCGGGAACTGGAGCAGCGAATGGGTGGAATGGAACGGGGTCGGGTCCAGTGCGTATTTCATGATGCCCTTAGCTGTATAGATCCGGCTTGCTGTTCAGCTTGACTGCCACCTTTTCGCCGGTGCGCTGGGCCTCGACTCCAGCCTCGCAGCAGGCCGCAGTGGCGTAGCCGTCCCAGGCGCTGGGCCCGCCCAATTCGCCTCGCAGCGCGGCGTCCACCCAGGACTGGATTTCGGTATCGTAGGCGGCGCCGAAACGCTCCTCGAAGCCGGGGGTGACCTTGCCGCCCCACTGCCCGGCGGTACGCACATACGGTCCAGCGTCATTGCCGATGGACACGATGCCCTCCTCGAAGGAAGCCTGGGTCGCCACCTCATAGCCGAACTTCGCGTTGACGTAGATCTCCACGTCGGCGAGCACTCCGGTCGAGGTTTCCAGCAGCACGTGCTGGGGGTCGTGCTGGCCGTTGGGAGCATTGCGGGTGGCTTTGCCCAAGCGCACCTGCACCGAGGTGATCTCGTCACCGGTGAAGTAGCGGATGGCGTCGAATTCGTGGACCACCGAGTCGTTGATCAGCATCTCATTGGTGAAGCCCTCCGGGGTGGAGGGGTTGCGGTGCTGGTGGTGCAGCACCAGCAGTTCGCCCAGGCTCTCGTCCTCGATCAGCTGGCGCAGCTGCTTGTACTCGGCGTCGAAGCGGCGCATGAAGCCCACCTGGATGCGCTGGCGTCCCAGCTTCGCCTCGGCCTCGACGATTTCCCATGAGGATGCGGCATCCGGGGTCAGCGGCTTTTCGCACAATACCGGGATATCCGCTTCCAGCACCTTCTGCAGTGCATCGTGGTGCAGGAAGCCCGGGGTGGCGAGCAGGACCGCGTTCACGTCTCCGCCGGCGAGCGCGGAGTCCAGATCGGTGTAGCCCTTGGCGCCGGGAATGCCCACAATGGCGGCGTTGACCCGGTCCAGGTCGATGTCGACCACGGCAGCTACTTCGGCACCGGAAATACGGTGGTGGATTCGCTGGATATGGTCAGCGCCCATGCGTCCGGCTCCAACGACGGCAACGCGCAGGATATCTGGCACGATATGTCCTTTCAAGAAATTTTTGGCTAGGTTCAGTCTGGCTTAAACGTGCGTGCGGGAGACGCAGCTGTGCAGATAGCTGCGCGTGCGCGTGGCAATCGGCAGCGGCACCGAGAAGTCGGCCACCGGATACATGTCCTGCTCCACAATGCCGAAGATCGGACGGCCCAGCTTCTCTACTTCCTGCAGGACCTCGTTGAGGTCGGGCAGGCCCGATGGCGGTTCGCACATGACCCCGGACAGGTTGGCGGCAGCCCAGGTCATATCCTTTTCACGCACGGTGGCCAGGATGTCCGGGTTGATCTGCTTCAGGTGCAGGTAGCCGATGCGTTCCGGAAAGCGGCGGATCAAATCCACGCTGGAGGCTCCGCCGTATTCGGCGTGGCCGGTATCCAGGCACAGGGTGGTGAACTGCGGGTCGGTGACTTCGAGGAACTTCTCGATGTCGCTCTGGCCGCAGACGTGGGAGTCCGCGTGGGAGTGGAACTGCTGCTTGAGGCCGAATTCCTCCTGCAGAATCTTGCCCAGGCGGTCATGGCCCTTGGCCAGCGAGTCCCAGCCCTCGGCTTCCAGAACGCCTGGTTCCAGCGCCTGGCCGGTGACGTCGTCGCGCCACATGGCAGGGATCACCACAATATGCTCGCCTCCCATGGCGGCGGTCAGCTCGGCCACCTTGCGGGCTGGCTCCCAGGCTTCTTCCCAGGCGCTGGCGCTGCCGTCGATGCCGCGGTGGAAGGCGGTGAAGACGGTGCCGGCGCAGACGTTCAGGTCACGGGCGGTCAGCTCGTCGGCCAGCTGCGCGGGGTCGGTGGGCAGGTACCCGTAGGGACCCAGTTCGATGGTCTTGTAGCCGGCTTCAGCCACTTCGTCGAGGAAGCGCTGCCAGGGTGTCTGCTGGGGATCATCGGGAAACCAGACTCCCCAGGAGTCGGGGGCAGTCCCAATGGTGATGTTCTGTGCCATGGTGCGTACCTTATCTTCTGTTCAAGGTGCCTAGTTGGAGGGGAAGTTGAAGGTGGCGGCCGTGCCCTGGGCCGGCTCCGGCCAGCGCTGCGTGATGGCCTTGCCCCGGGTGTAGAAGCGCACGCCGTCCGGGCCGTAGATGTGGTGCTCGCCGAACAGCGAGTCCTTCCAGCCTCCGAAGGAGTGCCAGGCAACCGGCACCGGCAGCGGCACGTTGACCCCGACCATGCCTACCTGGATGCGGCGGGTGTAGGTGCGGGCGTGGGCGCCGGAGGAGGTGAAGATGGCCGTGCCGTTGCCGTAGGGGTTCGCGTTGACCACTTCGATGGCTTCTTCCAGGCTGTCTACGCGCAGCACCACCAGTACCGGGCCGAAGATCTCCTCGGTGTAGGCGCTCATCTCGCGGCTGACCTTGTCGATGATGGTCGGGCCGACAAAGAACCCGTTCTCGTGGTCCTTGACCACCAGGTCGCGTCCGTCGATGACCAGCGCGGCGCCAGCTTCCTGCGCCTCGCCAACGATCTTCTGCAGGCGGGACTTCGAGGCCGGGGTGATCACCGGTCCCATATCCGCCGTCTCATCGAAGCCGTCCGAGACGTTGACGTTGCGGGCATGCTCGGCGAGCTTGTCCACCAGGCCGTCGGCGGCATCGCCCACGGCGACGGCCACGGAGATGGCCATGCAGCGCTGGCCCGCGGAGCCGAAAGCGGCGGCGTTGATGTGGTCGGCGGCCAAGTCCATATCGGCATCGGGCATGATCACCGCGTGGTTCTTCGCTCCGCCCAGGGCCTGCACGCGCTTGCCGTGCTTGGTGGCGGTTTCGTGCACGTACTTGGCGACCGGAGTGGAACCGACAAAGGAGATGCCATCCACATCCGGGTGGGTGAGCAGCCCGTCCACGGTTTCCTTGCCGCCGTGCAGCACCTGGAAAACGCCGTCGGGCAGGCCGGCTTCCTTGAACAGCTCGGCGATCAGCAAGGCGGCCGAAGGGTCGCGCTCGGAAGGCTTGAGGATGAAGGCGTTGCCGGTGGCAATGGCCACCGGTGCCATCCACAGCGGCACCATCACCGGGAAGTTGAACGGGGTGATGCCGGCGACCACGCCCAGCGGCTGGCGGAAGGAGAACACGTCGATGCCGGTGGAGACCTGGTCGGAGTATTCGCCCTTCAGCGACTGGGAGATGCCGCAGGCATACTCCACCACTTCGATGCCGCGGCTGATCTCGCCGGCGGCGTCGGAGAGGACCTTGCCGTGCTCGGAGGTGACGATGCGGGCCAGCTCGCCGGTGTGCTCGGTGAGCAGCTGCTGGAAGCGGAAGAGGATCTTGCTGCGCTTGGCGATCGATACTTCGCCCCAGGTTTCGGAGGCGGCCTTGGCCACGGCCACGGCCTGCTGCAGGTCCTCGTCGCTGGCCAGGTGCAGCTGGCCGGTGATTTCGCCGGTCGCAGGGTTGTAGACCGGCTGGGTGGCGGTGCCGGTGCCGGCGCTGGGCTTGCCGTTGATGTAGTGCAGGATTTCGGTGACTTCGGTAGCGGTAGCAGTCATGGGTTCACGTCTTTCGGTATTCGAGTTGGTCTGGTGCGGTGCGCCTAGCCCAGCAGGGGCTTCTGGCGGGATTTGTGCTCGGCGTAGGTCTTGCGGGCCTGGGTGGTGGAGTCCAGCTCGGCGACCTCGCTGACCGGCACATCCCACCAGGACTCGCTGGAGGGAGCATCGGCGTAGAGGTCGGATTCGATGTGGATCAGGATCGGCCCCGAACCCTCGGGCGCGGCCTTGGCCTGGGCGATGGCCGCCGAGAGCTCATCGATGGCTTGGGGCCCGGGCTCGATCCGGATGACCTTCACGCCCAGCGACTCGGCGTTGGCAGCCAGGTCCACTGGCAAGGTCGCACCATCATCGAAGCTGTGGCGCTGGGCATCGAGCGTGCGGTACTTGGTGCCGAAACGCTGGGAGCCCAGTGATTCGGACAGGGCTCCGATGGAGGCGTAGCCATGGTTCTGTATCAGCACGGTGATCAGCTTCAGGCCTTCGGCCACGGCGGTGACCAGCTCGGTGTGCATCATCAGGTAGGAGCCGTCACCCACCATCACCACGACGTCGCGGGGCTCTTCGGAGCCTCGCGCGGTTTCAGCAAGGGCGGCGCGCTTGATGCCCAGCCCGCCGGCGATCTCGTATCCCATGCAGGAGAAGCCGTATTCCACGTGGTAGCCGAACGGGTCGGAGACCCGCCACATCTTGTGCAGGTCCCCGGGCAGCGAGCCGGCGGCGCAGACCACCACATCGCGCGGATCCATGGCCTGGTTCACCGCTCCGATGATGGCGTTCTGGCTGACCAGCGGGCTCAGCCGCTCGGCGAAGGCCGCATCAACGGTCGCGTCCCAGCGCTGCTTCTCGGTGGCGGCCTGGACTTCCAGGGCTCCCTCGACCCGGTATCCGGTCAGCGCCTCGCGCAGCGCGATCAGCGCCTTGCGGGCATCGGCGACCACCGGCAGCACGGTGCCGTGCTTGTAGGCGTCCAGCGCGGCGACGTTGATGTTCACGAACTTCACGTCCGGGTTCTGGAATGCGGTGCGGCTGGCGGTGGTGAAGTCCTCATAGCGGGTGCCGATGCCGATGACCAGATCCGCCTGCTCGGCCAGCGCATTGGCCGCGGTGGTGCCGGTGGAGCCAATGGCGCCCAGGGAGTACTCGGAATCCCACGGCAGCACGCCCACCCCGGCCTGGGTATTGCCCACGGGAATGCCGGTGGCTTCGCAGAAGGCGGCCAGCTCCTCGGTGGCGTAGGCGTACAGCACGCCGCCGCCTGCGACGATCAATGGGCGCTTGGCTTTGCGGATCATCGCCGCGGCGGCCGCGATGTCCTCGGATTCCGGTGCCGGGCGGCGGATCTTCCACTCGCGCTCGGCAAAGAGCTCTTCCGGGAAGTCGAAGGCCTCGGCCTGCACGTCCTGCGGCAAGGAGATGGTCACCGCTCCGGTTTCGGCGGGGTCGGTGAGCACCCGCATCCCGTGGTGCAAGGCACTGGCCAGCTGCTCGGGTCGCGTGACCCGGTCGAAGTACTTGGACAGCGGGCGGAAGGCGTCGTTGACGGTGATGTCGTAGCCGTGCGGCATTTCCAGCTGCTGGAGCACCGGGTCCGCGGCGCGGGTGGCGAAGGTGTCCGAAGGCAGCAGCAGCACCGGCAGGCGGTTGGCGGTGGCCAGTGCCGCACCGGTGAGCAAGTTGGAGGACCCGGGGCCGATGGAGGTGGAGACCGCGTAGGTGGCGCGCCGGCGGGTGTGCCGCGCGTAGGCGACGGCCTGGTGCGACTGGGCCTGCTCATTGCGGCCCTGGTAGTACGGCATGAGGCTCGGGTCCTTGGCCTGCCACTGCTTCAGCGCCTGGCCCACCCCGGCAACATTCCCGTGGCCGAAAATCCCGAACATGCCCGGAATCAGCCGTTCGCGGTAGTGCGTGCCGCCGATGGAATCCACCGTGTACTGGCGGCCCAGGAATTCCACGACCGCCTGGGCAACGGTCATTGTGCGTGTAGTCATCGAGCTTCGTCCTTCTCAGCTGCGTACGGTTGCGGTGGTGTCCAGTAGCGATGCGGCGGTTGCCACGGCGGCGGCCACATCCCCGTCCTCGGGATACAGCAGGGTCCGGCCTACGGTCAGCCCCTGCACCGAAGGCAGGGCCAGCGCCGCCTGCCACGAGGCGAAGACCTCGTCGGGACTGCCCGATGGATCCCCGCCGAGCAGGACCGTGGGCAGGGTGGTCGCGGCCATGACCCGTTCCATCTCCTGGACCACGGGAATCTTCAGCCAGGTGTAGGCGCTGGTTTCGCCCAGTCCCGAGGCGATGCCCATGGACTTGATCACTGCCTCCGGGCGCAGGTCGTTGACTACCTTGCCCTCGGCCCGCTTGGAGATGAACGGCTCGACCATGGCCACCAGCTGGTGCCGGGCCAGATCCGACACGGCGTCGGCGGTAGCGGCCAGGGTTTTCACGGTGTCCGGATCCTCGTAGCTGATCCGGGTGAGCATCTTGCCGCCGTCGGCGCCCAGGGCAGCCAGGGCGGCCGCGCTGTGCCCGGTAAAGCGGTCGTCGATCTCGTTGACCAAGCCGGTGAGCCCGCCGCGGTTCATCGATCCGAAGACCAGCTTGCCTTCCAGCGCGCCCAGCAGCAGCAGGTCATCGAGGATATCGGGTGAGGCCAGCACCCCGTCGCAGGCGGGGTTCTGCAAGGCGATCTGCAGCCGGTCCAGCAGCTGGCGGCGATCGGCCATGGCCGTGGCGCGCTTGCCCACGGACAGGGCGCCGCGGGCCGGGTGGTCGGCGGCGATGATGAAGTTCTGCCGTCCCAGCACCGGGCCGGCGTGCTTCCGGCGCAGCGAAGCGGCGCGCTGCACCGAGGCCGGGTCTTCCAGCCGCTGGCGGGTGATGGATTCGTAGCGGCGCGGGTCTTCCCGGTCCACTGGCAGCTCTGATGCCTGTTTCATTTCTAGACCAGGTCTTTCTGGGAGTCGGGGACGGTGCGGCCGCGCTCGGCCAGCAGGGCATTGACTTCTTCCGGGTCCGGCATGGCGTCGGAGCAGGCAACCTTCGAGGCCACAATGGCTCCGGCGGCATTGGCGTAGTCAAGCACCTGTTCCAGCGGCCAGCCGGAGAGCAGTCCGTGGCAGAAGGCGCCGCCGAAGGAATCTCCGGCACCCAGTCCGTTAGCGGTCTGCACCGGGACCGGCGCGGAAACCACGCGCTCGGTGCGGGTTTTGGCCATGACCCCTTCGGGGCCGAGCTTGACCACGGCAATCTGCACTCCGGCCTCCAGCAGGCGGTCGGCCTGCTCATCCGGGGTGCCTTCGCCGACGGCTACCGAGCATTCGGTGTCGTTGCCGATGGCCACGGTGGCCGATGGCAGGGCACGCGCTACCTGTTCGCGGGCCTGTTCCACGGAGTCCCAGAACATCGGGCGGTAGTCCAAATCCAGAATGGTGAACTGTCCCTGGGCCAGGGAATCTGCTGGGCGGGCGGCATAGGCCGCCAATTGCGCGGTGCGCGAAGGTTCGCGGCTCAAGCCGGTGACGGTGCTCCAGAAGATCCTGGAGTCCTTGACGGCTTGGAGGTCGATGTCGCTGCTGTCGATGTTCCAGTCCGGCGCCATCGGGAAGCGTCCGTAGAAGTACAGCGGGAAGTCGTCCGGCGGCATGATGGCGCAGAAGGTGACCGGCGTCTGCAACGTGGCGTCGCGGGCTACCTGGGTGCGGTCCACGCCGAAGCGGTCCAATTCGCGTTCCAGGAATGTGCCGAAGTCGTCGTCGCCGATTTTGGTGATCACACCGGCTGCTCGGCCGTGCCGGGCTGCCGCCACGGCGACGTTGGTGGCGGAGCCGCCGAGGTACTTGCTGAATGTGTTCACATCCGCGAGGGAAACGCCGATGTCATTCGGATACACGTCGACGCTGATGCGTCCGAGGGTGAGTACGTCGTAAGTCACGCAGATCGACGTCCTTTCGAGTCAGAAGTTCAGGGATCGGCCAACTGCCGAAGATGTGAACGGTGCCACAAGAAATACTTTGCACCATGAATTCGGCACTGTCAAAGGTTTGTACTGACATATTTACAACATGAGTAACATGATGTGGACAAATCCGCGGAATTCCGGGGTTTTCCATCTGTTTCGGACGTTGAAAATAAAAAAATTTCCGCATGCCATGTCCTGGCTTCATGGCGTGGCCCGCGAAGTTCGACGCGTCGAAACCGTCCCGCACGGCCGTGCGCTCGAGCAAAACGCTAGGCTCTTAACGAGAACAACCGACACCCCCAGGAGGAACTGTGGCCGCAGCACGCCGTCGAGCGACCATCTACGACGTTGCCCAGGCCGCAGGTGTTTCCAAGTCGCTGGTGTCCCTGGTGCTGCGCGGCTCCCCCAGCGTCTCGGAAGCACGTCGCGCGGCAGTACTGGCCGCCATCAAGGAACTGGATTACCGCCCCAGCCAGGCCGCCACGGCACTTGCCGGCGGCACGAGCCAGACAGTCGGCGTAGTCATCGACGACTACACCAACGTCTGGTTCGTGGAACTTCTTCGCGGGCTCCAAGAAGGACTGGCAAGCGCAGGATTGCGCATCGCAGTTTCCGACCGGGCACTCAACACCCACGTCGAGTCGGACCCGCTCGATGGATTCCTCAGCACCCGGGTAGAGGCTTTGGTACTGGCCACCGAACCGACTCCTGCCATGCGCTTTTCAGCGCAGGTTCCGGTCATTGTGGCCGGCAATCGCGCCACCCAGGTTCGCGGCGCGGACATTTCTTCCAGTGACGACAGGGTCGGGGCACGCCAAGCCATCGAGTACCTGGTTTCGCTGGGCCACCGGAATATTGGCCACATCGCCGGTGGCGGCGGAGCCTCGATGCTGCGCCTGGCCGGGTACCAGGAGGCAATGAAGGCCGCGGGACTCGAAGAGCGCATCGTTTCGGTCAGCGAACTGACCACCGAAGACACCGGCTACCAGTGCGCACGGCAGCTTTTGGGCGAAGCCCCGGAAACAACGGCCATCTTGGCCGGCAACGACTCAATGGCCATGGGAGCCATGGCAGCCGCCCGGGAAGCCGGCCTGTCGACACCTGGGGATTTGTCAATCATCGGCTACGACAACTCGCCGCTCTCCGGCACCCACCTGCTGCGCCTGACAACCGTGGATAGCCGCAACCACGAGCTTGGATTGCACGTGGCCCAGCAGGTGCTCTCCCGGCTCGCCAATCCCGAACGCGAAGCCCAGCGCGTGCTGATGGAGCCGCTGCTCATCGAGCGCGGCACCTGCGCGGCACCACGCCGGCCCTGATTCCCTCCAGTTCCAAACCTTCTCCTGCAGACCCCTTGACCGCGATCTGAAATAGGTTCTAGACTCTTTTGGAGCGCTCCAAAATATTTCATGAACAGCTTTCACCCAGGAGAATTCCATGACAAAAACCATCGGCATTGCCGTCATTGGCGCCGGCATGGCCGGGCTGTCCCACATCGCTGGGTACCGCACAGCACCCACCCTCTACAGCTCCGACTTGCCACCGCTTCGCTACGTTGCCGTGGCTGACGTGAACACCGAGCTCGCAGCCAAGGTCGCCAAGCGCTACGGCTACGAAAAGGCGCTCGGTTCCTGGCAAGAGGTGGCCGCAGATCCAGATATCGACGTGGTCTCGGTAGTTATTGCCAACCGTTTCCACCGTGAAGCAGTCGAGGGCCTGCTGGCTGCCGGCAAGCACGTTTTGTGCGAAAAGCCGCTGGCTGACACCCTTCAAGAAGCTGAAGCGATGGCCACCGCGGCCCGCAACGCCGACTCCGTGGCCCGCGTTGGCTTCACCTTCCGCCGCACCCCGGGCATCGCCACGATCCAGAACCTGATCGCCGATGGCACCCTGGGCAAGGTGCTGCATTTCTCCGGACGCTACTGGACCGACTACGGCCACAACCCGCAGGCCCCGATGAGCTGGCGCTTCAAGGGCCAGCCAGGCTCGGGCGCACTGGCCGATGTGGGAAGCCACCTGGCCTACGTTGCCGAATTCCTGGCCGGCGAGATTCTTTCGGTCAGCGGCGGCCAGCTGAGCACCAGCATCACCGAACGCTTCCTGCCAGCCGGCGCCGTCACCGGCCACGATCTCGTGGAACTGAGCGACAAGTCCGAGCCGGTAGAAAACGACGACTACGCGGCGTTCAACGTACAGTTCGCCGGGGCCGCAGGCAGCCTGGAAGTTTCCCGCGTGGCAGCCGGCCACCCCAATACGCTGACCTTCGAGGTCTTTTGCGAGAAGGGCGCCGCACGCTTCAGCCAGCTGCGTCCAGCGGAAATCGAAATCATGCTCACCGAGGGCCCTTCGGCAACCAACGGCTACCGCACGGTAAATCTCGGCTCGGAACACGCCTACCTCAGTGGCGGACTGCCCATGGATGCGCCAGGTGTCGGCTTCGGCCAGAATGATGCCTTCGGCTACCAGGCGCGCGCCTTCCTCGACGAGGTCTGCGGCCTGGGCAATGCACTTCCCATCAACGCAACATTCGACGAGGGCGTGCACAATATGCAGGTCCTCCAGGCGGTCGTGCAGTCCGCTGCCAATGACGGAAAGAAGGTTTCACTGTGAAACTCGGAGTCTACAACGCAATCCTCCACAACCGCCCGCTGGCCGAAGCCCTGGAGATCATTGCCGCCCAGGGGCTGACCGGCATCGAATTGAATACCGGCGGCTTCTTGCCCCCAGTGCACGTGCCGAACATCGACGAGATCCTGGAATCGGACATCGCTCGCGATGCTTTCCTCGCCCAATTCGAAGGCACCGGCGTGGAAATCTATGGGCTGAACTGCAACGGCAACCCGTTGCACCCCAATCGCGAAATCGGCCAGAAGCACGCCGAGGACATTCGCCGCTCCATCAAGCTGGCCGCGCGCCTAGGCCAGACCCGCGTGGTCACCATGTCCGGACTGCCCGCTGGAGACCCCAATGCTTCGACCCCGAATTGGGTAGTCAATGCCTGGAATTCGGCAGCCCTAGACCAGCTGGACTATCAATTCGGGATTGCCGCGGAATTCTGGAAAGAAATCGATGAGCTGGCTGTCGAACACGGAGTCAAGGTCGCTCTGGAGCTGCACCCGCAGAACCTGGTCTTCAACCCTGCAAGCTTTCGAGAGCTGTTGAAGCGGGCGGGTACCAGCAACATCGGAGTTGAACTGGATGCTTCGCACCTCTTCTGGCAGCAGATGGATCCAGTAGCCGTTGTCCGCGACCTGGGCCCATGGGTCTTCCACGCAGCAGCCAAGGATGTGCGCGTCAATCCGAATGCGGCCATCCAGGGCGTATTGGATAACAGCTTCCGCAAGCTGGGCGAAGACGAACCACGCACCAACCTCGGCGGGGATGAATGGGCGAACGAGTGGCCGAAGAATTCAGCCTGGGACTTCGTGGCTTTGGGCAAGGGACATGGCACCGCATTCTGGACCGAATTCTTGCGCGCATTGCACGAGGTGGATCCGGAAATGATGGTGAACATCGAACACGAGGACACCGAGCTAGGTGCCGTTGAGGGCCTGGAAGTCGCCGCCAAGGTACTCATTGAGGCCGACGCGGCCCTGCAAGCTTCATTGGCCGCAACCTCCTAGGATCCTCCCGCTGGCGTGCAGAAGCCCGGAATTCACCGTGTGAATTCCGGGCTTCTGGCGCATGCCGTTTTCGAAGTACTCGATGCACCTAGACGGTGCGGACAACTGCTTCGTAGTCGAAGCGTGCTTTTGGCGAGCCGATCTCGCTTTCGGCTGGCTGGCCGATATTCACGACCAGGAAACTCTTCTGATCGCCTTCCGGGAAGAACGATGCGTCGATGGCGGAGAAGTCTGCGCCGGTCATTGGACCTACCGCGAAGCCCAAGCTGCGCGCGGCCAGCATGAAGTAGCCCGCCTGCAGGTGTGCGTTGTTGTTGCCGGTGGATGCGGTGAAGTCCGCATCAGCATCGTACATGGCCTTGGGTGCGTTGTAGCCGGGCAGGAAGTTGTCCCACTGTTCGTGCCATGCGGTGTCATAGCTGAGGATCGCTACCAGCGGAGCTGCGGCGGTCTTGGCTTTGTTGCCGTTGGAGAGCGCGTCGACCAGGGTGGCGCGGGCTTCGTCCGACCGCACGTAGGTGACGCGCAGCGGCTGGGAATTGAACGCGGTTGGACCGAACTTGGCCAGTTCGTAGATTTCCTGGGCCTGCTCCTCGGTAACCTCTCCGGTGAACGCGTTAGCGGTGCGTGCCTCGCCAAAAATGGCGTTGAGCGTTGCTGTGTCGGCCTGGATTTCCTGGGATGCAACTGTCATTGATTGCCTTTCAGATCTGTCCGAGGCCACTGGTTCGGGCCATTGCCGGATACGGTTTTCTTCTATCAATGCCCAACGAGGATCGGCTGCACCTCATTCCGGCAAGCCACGTGTTCTCTGCCACACGCAGGCCGGGGCTCATCTGGAGCTCGGCTGTCCTGCCAGCAATGCCCGCCGCACGCAGACCTAGGGTCCGGCAGGGATTCGCGAGTTTGCAGAATCGTCCCAGCGGCGATGAAGCCTGGCGCACCCGATTGCGCACAGTGCGATGATTGCGCCGAAGCAGGTCACTGCCATCGATTCGCCGCTGATCTGCCCTACCCAGCCCAGCCCCAGCGCCCCAAGTGCGGTCAGGGCGTAGCCCAGTACCCAGAAGGCGGAGCTGGCGCTGCCTCGATGCCGCAGTTCGATGCGCCGCAGTACGATGCCCAGTCCCACCGGGAACAGCGCACCATGGCTCAGTCCAGCAACCACTAGGCCAACCAGGTACACCGTGACCGCCAAGCCCCCGCCCAACCTCGGGGCAATAGCTATCAGCACTGCTCCCACCGCCAGCCCGGCATAGCCCAGCTGCACTTTTTCGCTGACCAGCTTCCCGCCCGCTTTCTGGCCCACGGCAGTGGCGGCGAAAATCAGCGAACCGATGAGCCCCAGCAGGCGCAGGTCGGTAATCCCAAAGGCGCGGACCACCAGGATGGACGTCATGGCTGTACAGCCGCCCATGACCGCAAAGCCCAGGGTCATCAGTCCACCCACGCAGAAGTCCCGTCGTGCCAAACGCGGCACCAGCGGAAGGCTGAGTTTCCACCCGCCCCGGCGGTGCGCAACACTGTCGGGGATCATGGCCAGCAGCACGATGCACAGACCCGAAAGCACCGCGTGCACGCTGAAAGCGATCATGGGGGTAGCCGGGAAGAAGAAAGTCAGAAATGCCGCCAAGGCCGGCCCGCTGCCTAGTCCCGCCATATTCGCCAGGCTGGAAATGGCGGCACCGCGTCCGGAGCTGGAGACCACATCCGCCAAATAGGCTGTGGCCGTTCCGGTGACCAGCCCGGCGCACACCCCGGACAGGGCCCGGGCAATGAACAGCATGGGAACGTCGGTGGCCACGGCATAAAGCATCCCGCTGGCGGCCGAGGAGAGCAACCCGAGAATCATGACGGGCTTGCGGCCAATGGCGTCGGAGAGGGAACCGAAGATGCACAGCACCGTGAGCACCACCAGGGCGTATATCGCAAAAAGCTGGGTCGAGGCGGCGGTGCTCAGGCCGTATTCATCCTGGAGCATTGGATACAGCGCGGTCGGCATGGTGGTACCGCACATGGCGACCGCGTAGGTTCCCAAAACGACTGCTAGCGGCCAGCCACGGGTCTGCGGCGGCTTCTCTGGCAGGACCATGCCGGAACCTCGCTCTCGTGTTGAATAACAAACTGAGCCTAGATAAGACCTAATGTCCTGTCAATGTTTATTGCTGTTGATTGAACCTCGCCAAATCAGCAGCCCCGATCAGGCCTGCCACCGGACCCAATTCGGCTTGGCTGATCTTCGCAAAGGGACGGTAGCCCCTGCCGGAGAGGGTGCGGCGGTAGGTCTCCTCCGCGGTGGCCACCAGTTGCTTCGACGCCGCGCCCAAGCCGCCGCCGATAACGATGGTCCCCGGATCCAGAACCGAGACCAGATTCGAAATGCCCAACCCGAGCCATTCGCCCATATCCGCAATGAGGTCGGCGCACGCCGGGTCGCCCTCTGCGGCAAGTCGAGTTACCTCCGCCCCGGTAACGGCGTCCGGATCATCGCCCACGGCCTCGCGCAGGCGGAAGGCCACCGGTGATTTGCTGCGCACGAGTTCGGCTCCTTCCCGGCCCAGGGCATTGCCAGAGGCGTACTGCTCCCAGCAACCGCGGTTTCCGCAGGCGCACCGATGGCCGCCGGGAACGATCACCTGGTGCCCGAATTCGCCAGCAATCCCGGACTTGCCACGGTGGATTTGCCCTCCGAGGATGACCGCCCCGCCGATCCCCGTTCCGAGGGTCAGGCACACCATGTCGCTTTCGCCCCGGCCCGCGCCAAAACGATGCTCGGCCCAGCCGGCCGCATCAGCGTCGTTGACCAGAGTCACTTCATGTCCTACCAGCTGCATCAGACGGTCGCGCACCGGTTCATTGCGCCAAGACAGGTGGGGGCTGAACAGCACGTTCTGCCCCTTGCGGTCCATCCATCCCGCGGCGCCAATGCCCACCGGAAGACCTTCGTTGCCCTTCGAGAGCTCGCGGATCATCTCAGCCAGGGCACGTTCGGTCCCCGCCACGTCATGGTCAGGTGTCTCGCGGCGGATTTGCCCGAAGGCGTTCCCCTCTTGATCCACAAGGGCTGCAAGGATTTTGGTGCCACCGATGTCAACGCCGATGGAAAGATTTGCTGAACTCACAGTCATCTAGCTTAGACCCTCGCAAAACGCCGATGCTCCCGCTGCCGCACAGGAGCCCCTGACTGGTCCGGTGCCTGCACGGAACTTCCAACGCAGTCCAGCACTTGGGCCAGCCCTGCGCAAGGTGCCCGGAAAACTCGTCCGGCGGTGCTCCCTGGCTGTTCGCGCTGTGAAGTGCAACTGCTCGAGCTCGCGCAAAATGCCCGCAAACCGGAGTTTGCGAGCATTTCGCGCTAGCTGCTACTTCTCGTCATCGAGCAATTCCTCGGCCTCGGGTTCGGATGGGGCCGATTCCTCAGTGCCCTGATGTCTCGGCAGGCCTGGGTACAGGCATCTGGATGGCTCCGGTCTGGATCTGCTCGAATTCATCGGGTGTGACCACCGGAATTTCGTAGCCTTCCTTGTCGATGAGCTTGCCGCCCACGTAGTGGTCGCCATCGAGCAATCCGCAGATCTCCTCGGTCTTGACCATGCGCGGCGGAGCCGCCGAGAAGACCGATGCATCCTTTGTATTCCCGAACTTGAGTTCGTTGAACAGCAGGTTCAGCAGCACGGCCATCACGGCCGCCGAGGAAATCCCGGAGTGGAAGATCGTCTCGAACCACGTGGGGAATCCAGCGTAGAAGTCCGGCTTCACAATCGGGATGCAGCCAAAGGCAATCGATGCCGCGACGATCACCAAGTTCATGCCGTCGTACTTCACCTTGGACAGGGTCCGGATCCCGGAAGCGGCGACGGTGCCGAAGAGCACGATGCCTGCGCCGCCGAGCACCGGAGTCGGGATGGCAGCGACCACTCGTCCGAGGATCGGCAGCAAGCCGAGCACGACGAGGATGCCGCCACCGGCCGCGACAACGAAGCGGCTGGTGATGCCCGTGATGGCCACCAGGCCGACATTCTGCGCAAAGGCCGACTGGGTGAAGGTATTGAAAATCGGCGCCACTGCGGAAGAGGCCATGTCGGCACGCAGGCCGTCGGCAATGCGCTTGGAATCCACCTTCGATCCGGCGATCTCGCCCACAGCGAGGATGTCTGCGGTGGTTTCGGTGAGGATCACCAGCACCACGATGGTCATCGAGATGATGCCGCCGATTTCGAAGACCGGCATGCCGAAGGCCAGCGGCTGCGGGAAGGCGAAGATCGCGCCGTGCCCGACCTGCGAGAAATCGGCCATGCCCAGCAGCGCTGCGGCGACGGTGCCCAGCACGATGGCCAGCAGGATCGACATGCGGGAAATCGCTGCATTGCCGACCTTGGACAGCAGCAGGACCACCAGCAGTGTTCCGGCGGCCAGGCCGATGTTGGCCAGCGACCCGTAGTCATCGGCCTTCGCGTCCCCGCCCATGGCCCAGTTGGCCGCGACCGGGGTCAGCGAGATGCCGATCATCGTAATGACCACGCCGGTGACCACCGGCGGGAAGTACCTGACAATGCGGGCGAAGAACGGCGCTATGAGGAAGCCGATCAGCGCTGCGACGAGCACGGCCCCGAAGACCGCCTGGATTCCGCCTCCCCCGTTGACGATGGCCACCATGGTAGCCACGGATGCGAAGGACGTGCCCTGGACCAGCGGCAGCTGCGCCCCGAAGAACGGGATGCCCACGGTTTGCAGGATGGTGGCCAGCCCGCCGACAAACAGGCAGCAGGCGACCAGCAGGCCCACCTCGTCCGGGGCCAAGCCGGCAGCGTTTCCGATGATCAGCGGCGGGGCGATAATGCCGCCGTACATCGTCAGGACATGCTGCAGGCCATAGGCAAAGGACTTCCCCAGAGGGAGCTTCGCGTCCTCGGGACGATTGCCTTTGATAGATTCATCTTGTGTAGCGCTCAAGGCTGACCTCCTACGTCAGTCGCTGCCAAAGGTGTGCCGGCGTGCCAGCGCCGGCCCACCTTCAACGCCGTTCAGTTAGATAAATGCCGGAATATTGGCCCAGATGGGGTGATTCGCCTCGGTGCCTTCGCGGGTGATCGTCGCTTCGATCAGGCCGTATGGGCGATCCGCGGCGAAGAAGACCTCATTGGGGTTGTCTTGGCCGAAGACTTCCAGGTCAACCAGGAAGTGGTGCTTGTTCGGCAGGGACATCTTGATTTCGGCGATTTCCGGATGCGCTTCGAGCACTGCCTGCCCCATCTGGAACATGGTCTGCTGCAACGCGTACGAGTGGGTGTCGGCGAAGCGGGTCAGCAGCAGGTGGCGCACCGAGGTATAGACCGCGTCGAAGTCGATGCCCTGGGCGATGGCCTGGCCGGTGTAGCGCCAGCGCGCAGTCACGTCGGTGGCCAGGATGCGGTCGGTGGTTTCCTTCAGGGTCGTGTACTTGTCCACCGGGAAACCGTGGAACTCGCTGCCCGTGGACTTCAGGACGGTGAGGTCCTCCAGGCCGGCAACGATGGACTTCTTGCCTTCGGCGTCGATTTCCAGCACGGCGGTGCGCACTTCGGACTTGTTCTGCGAGAAGGCGTGGTCATGGTCGTTGATGCGGTCCCAGAAGAACTGCTGGGCTGCCCAGCGGCCGCCGGTGATCCACTCGAATTCGCCAGTGAAGTGGTTTCCCAGCTGCACCAGGAACTCCTCGATGGCGCCCACGCCGTTGCGGGCCAGGCCATAGACGGTGTTCTTCTGGGTGTCAGTGGCGACGACGCGGCCGTTGTCGCCGTCCTGGTGCGCGGCGGTGAAGTCGCCGTGCAGCTGGCTGGTGACGTTCAGGTCCTGGATCTGGTGGCGCACGGTGTCGCGGGTGATCTTGACCAGGCGGACTTCGGCCTTGCCGTACTGGTTGGAGCCCAGCACGATCTTGGTATCTGCTGGGGCGGTGATTTCGGTAGTCATTGTTCTAACTCCCTCGGTACGTGGAATATGCAAACGGGCTGATAAGAAGAGGTACGTGGTAGTGCTCGTCGACGTCGTTGACGAAGAAATCGATGCTTACCGCGGGGAAGAAGCTTTCCGTTCCCTGCTTCCCGAAGTAGCCCCCGGTTTCAAAGGAAATCCGGTAGCGGCCGGCTTCAACCTGTATCGGTCCGAGGTTCTTGATGCGGCCATCGGCATCCGTGGAACCCGAGCCGATTTCTTGCCAGCCGGATGCCGTCTTGGCTTCCAGCGTGGCCTTGACACCGGAGGCAGGCCTCCCGGTCCCGGTGTCGAGTATGTGGGTGGTGATGTGGCTGCGTTCGCCATTTCCATCTGCCATGTTCATCTCCTGGCTGTCGGAGGGATTGGTATCGATAAATGCGCAGGGGTTCGCCCCGGGCATGGGCTTAGTTGTCCACCGAGTTCTCCAGCCGCAGCAGCGCAATCTGGCGCAGCTGCTCGGCTACTTCAAGCAGTTCGGCCTGTTCTGCGTTGGCCAGCCGGCGTTCGCATTCGGCAAGGATTTCTTCGGTGCTGCGGCCGGCGGCGCGGATGAGGAATACCCTGTTGAAGCGCTGCTCATAGGCCCGGTTGGCTGCTGCCAGGCGGCCGGCGACATCGTCATCAAGGTCCAGGCCTGCCTGTTCGCCGCGGGAGAGGTCCGCTTCCTTGCTGCTTCCCTGCGCCTGTTCGCCGATGCGCGGATGGTGGGCCAGGGCGGCGGCAATTTCCTCGCGGCTGAAGGGAGCGACGTCCTGGAGCGCAAAGCTGGAAAGCGCATCGAAGCTGCTGAAAGGACGGGCGGAAACAAGGGCATCGATCCAGCGGTCGACATCGACGCAGGGGCGCAGGAAATCAGCGGCCTCGGCTGCGGGCAATTGGTTGAATACGTCTAAACGCATCGGGTGATCAGCTCTTTTCAAACGGTCGTTCTTTCCACGGACCTTGGCTGAACACCCTTACCACCGAAGGAGACTTCGGCTTCGACTCGATGCTGGTTTCGTGGAACCTTGTGTGACCACTGTAATCCACCTCACAGCGTCGCAGTCAAGCGAAAGCTGGAAAAACTTTAACAAGTGTGACTTTTTGCCGGTTTCCATATTATGGATAGATAATTTTGCGCCCAGCTATTGCAAACGCTCCGACCTAGCCCACATAATGGTTTCACAACACAGAAGATAATTTCCATATTGTGGAAATGCGAAATCGTGAAGGAGGGTCGCAATGACCGCTATCAACCCAAGCAAGATCAACTGCACACCGGAGGGCCAGCGCCTCATTGCCACCACCGACGCCTTACGCACCGGACTGTTCCAGCCCATCGAGAACCTGGATCCGGATATTGCCCGCCAGCCGCGGATCACCCGCGAGGCTCCCTCGCTGTGGAGCCGCCTGTTCGGCCAGCACCCGGGACGCTAAGCGTCCCCTGAAGACCACGCAGAGGCCAACCCCTGAGGCGTCGGGACCTGGCCTCTGCGTTTTTTAGTTCCAGCTGCAGCGCCTCGCGCCAGCCCGGCTAGTCCTCGCCGAATCCCATGAAGTCGGCCGCAGCGGTGCTTGGCGCCGCCAGCATGCCGACCATGGAATCGACCAGGAAGTAGCCCAGCGATTCCCAGTTGCCCTGCTGCTTGCCTTCATTGACCGTGCGCTCGTACTGCGCGCACAGCCCCAGGAACATCGGACCGAGAATCAGCGCACGCGACCTGACCACGACCTCCGGAATGCCCTCGAATTCCTTGCGAGCACGTCCTGGGCCCGCCACGCTCAGCACCTCGTTGCGCAGGCTGTCGCCCACAATCGCCGGCAGTCCTGGATGCAGCCGTGCCTGGTAGAGGAATTGCGCCCGCCAGGAGGGCCGCGGCAGCGCGTCAAAGGAATAGATCCAGGGAAGGGTCCGCACGGTGACCACCTCGCGCAGGCTCGCCTCCGGTCCGCCAGCAAGGGATGGCAGGCGGTTGCGGCAGCTGCGCATGTCGCCCAGTGCCCGCTGGAGCATGGCCTGCAACAGGTCCTCGCGGCTCCCGAAATGGTATTTGATCGCCGAATGGTTGGCAGTACCGGCATGCTCGGCAATTTTCCGATTCGATACGGCGTCTATGCCGTGGCTCGCGAAGAGCTCTTCTGCCGCATCGAGCAAGACCTCCCGCGCCTTATCGCCGTGTCGGCTCACCATTCCCGCCTTTCCTCGCATCATCTCGTCCCGGCGTCCAGGAAGTGAACCTCGGCACAGTTGCTGACAATTTTACGCCACGTGGCGTAAATTAGTTGTCAGTATTCAACTAAAGACCTTGGCGGGTTGCCTCGCACCCCGCTGCAGACCGAGAATCCAAGGAGCATGCGCAGTTGAGCAACGACGCCGCAGTCACTGAAAACCCGCCGCCCTCCCGCAGGGCCAAGCACGAGAAGCAGCCTCTTTCCGAGCAGGAAGCGGCCGCCAAACGCGCCAAGGCCGAAAAGATCGGCAGGACTGTCGCAGTCTTCATCATGCCATTGATGATCGTGGGCATGATGATCTGGGGCTACCTGGGAGCCATGCACCACCAGTCAGCCGCGAACATGCCGGTGGCCATTTCGGCCACCAGCAGCGCAGCGGCCGGTGACTTTGCCCGGGCGCTGGAGGACAGCAATGCTGAGGCCGTGGACCTGCGCATCGTGGACTCGGCCCGCGAAGCCCGCGAGCTGGTCTACGACCGCGAAGTCACCGCTGCGGTGGACCTCGATGGCGATACGGCCACGCTGTACACCGCCAGCGGCGCCGGCATGTCAGCCACCTCGGCCATCACGGCCGTGCTCACGCCGGTCATCATGGAGCAGTCGCTGGAACTGGCTTCCCAGGATCTGGTGCCGCTTCCGGAGAACGACTCCATGGGCATGGGCGCCATGCTGCTGGCCACCGCGATGATCACTGCCGGCTACATGCCTTGGTCGATGGCCTTCTCGAACTCCCCGGAACTGCTCAAGCGCCGCCGCGCGCTGCCGCTGCTGGGCGGATGGTCGATCCTGCTCTCCGGGCTGGGCATCCTCGTCGGCGGCCCGATCCTGGGCGTCATTCCTGCCGCGAGCATCCTGCCCGCGTGGTCGACCCTGGCCTTGGGCGTCTTCGCCGTGGGCGCCGGGCAGCTGCTGCTGACCCGCATATTCGGCGCCATGGCCGTCATCCCCGGAATGTTCCTGTTCATGGTGCTGGGCCAGCCGGCCTCCAATATGGGCATGTCGGTCTACACCCTGCCGAAGATCTTCCCGTTCCTGCACCAGTTCCTGCCGATGCCGGCCCTGGGCGAAGCCATGCGCTCGGTGCTGTACTTCAACGGCGACGGAGCGGCCCGGCATATCCTGATTCTCGCCGGCGGTGCCGTCGCGGCGCTGCTGCTGGTCGCCCTGCTCGATGCCCTGCGCATCGCCAAGGGCAAGAGCGATATCCCCACCCAGATCAATGTCGCTTCCCTGCATGGCGGCCCGCGCCCCAAGAACAAGGCGTGGCGCTACATCACCTTGGCCGCGCTGCCCTTCGGCATGATCGCCATCATGCTCAGCTCGATGCTCGGCGCCATGCAGACCCCGGTGCCACGCGACATGCCGGTAGCCGTCGTGGGCTCCTCCGTGGAGCAGGCCCAGCAGACCGTGGATTCGCTGAACGAATCCATGGAGGGCATGTTCGAGTTAACCGCCATGGACACTGCCGCTGACGCCCGGTACCTGGTCGAGTCCCAGGAGCTGACAGGGGCCTTCGTGCTGCCTTCGGAGCAGAGCCCGGAAGCTGCCGTCTATACCGCCCAGGCTTCCGGCAACGCCGCATCGCAGCTGGTGGTCCAGGTGTTCACGCAGATCGGCCAAGCGCAGCAGATGGACGTGGACCACCAGGAGCTGGCCCCGCTTCCGGAGCACGACAATATGGGCACCGTGGCCATGTACCTGGGCATGGGCTGGGTGATGGCAGGCTTCATGGTCATCATGGTCGGCGCCACCGCGGCACCGCACATGGCCCCGCTGCAGAAACTGGTCCCGCTGGCGGCCGTGTACTCGGCCTTCATGTCCGCCGTGCTCTGCCTGATCGCCGTCCCGTTCACCGGGGCAGTCGAGGGCCACTTCGGGCAGCTGTTCAGCGTCGGCATGCTCGCGATTTTCGCGGTGGCCATGCTCACCACGGTATTCAACCGCCTGCTGGGCATGGTCTGCCTGGTCCCGACCATGCTGATCGTGATGTTCCTGGGCGTCCCAGCCTCCAATGGCGGGCTGTCCATCTACATGGAACCGCGCATCTTCACCATCCTGCACGACATCCTGCCGATGCCGGCTGCCGTTGAAGCCATCCGCGCGATCGTCTACTTCGACGGTGTCGGGCTAGGCTCCCACCTGGTGGTCCTGGCTATTTGGGCCTTGGCCAGCCTGGCCGTGACCATGGTCATCGACCAGCTCAAGCCGGTGCAGACCTCCAGCCACCCGGTTTCCGCCGAGGAGCTCGCCGCGCTGCAAGGCCGGGCGCTTGAAGCCAAGGCGAACGAAGCCGCGGCATCCGCCGACGCCATCGACGCTGAAGCCGGGGACTTGGCAGACGCCGAAGCCGCGGCCGGCGAAAGCGGCACTGGAGACCGGGAGAAGGACGCGGTCAGCGTCTAATCAGTCCTTCTCCCCTGCAGATGCGGGCCGGTTCATGGATGTGAACTGGCCCGCATTTTGCTGTCCCCTAGCGATCGATCTTGGCTACGGTCAGCAGCACGCTGGAATCCTGCGTGGCGCTGATTTTCAGCCTCCCCTCGGGAAGCACAATGAGATCCTGGCTGCGCCCCTCCCACTGGTTGCCCATGGATGAAACGGTGACCCTGCCCTGGAGGACCAGCAGTGTCGCTTCGCCGGGATTCACATGTTCTTGCAGCTCGGTGCCGGCCGTGAGACCGATGACGGTTTGGCGCAGGGTGTGCTCATGTCCGCCGAAAACCGTGCTGGCAGCTCGGCCATTGGTTGCATCCGCGGCTTCCCTCAGCTGGGTTCGGGCGATGGCGGCCAGCGAAAACTTCTTCATCAAATCCCTGCATCTCATCTCTCGGGCTGGATACTCCGGGCCGATTAGCCTGTGCTGCTACAAGACTGTCCCCGCACCGGGGCAAAGGTCAAGGAAAGCGCGGGGACTACTTCAGTACCAATTGAGCCAGCACCGGCAAGGCAATGACCGACAGAACGCAGGTGATGACGATGGCCACCGCGGTCGGCTCGCCATCCCCGGTGTCGTTCTGGGCCATGATGTAGGCGGTTGCGCTGACCGGCATGGCCGCCATGAGCACCGCGGCATTGAACCAGATGCGATCCAGATCCGGGGCGAAAACAAGCAGCATGGCCACCGTCAGCAATGGCATTGCCACGAGTTTGCCCAGCACCATGGCCGCGATGGAGGTTCTCGCCCAGCTGCCGCCAGCCGCAGAGCCATCCGGAGCAACCGGTGCATGCTTCCTGGCACGCGAACGGTCAATGGTCCGCTTCAGCGACATTCCGATGACGAAGAGTGCACCCGGGGCGGCCGCGGCGGATATCAGGTCGACGGTGTCGTCCACCGGCCGCGGCACGGGCACACCGAGGATTGCTACCGTGCCGCCAAGGACCATGGCCCAGGTGACCGGGCTGTAAACCAAGGCATTGCGGATGGTCCGGGCGATGCGCGCTGCGCTTGCCGGATGCTGGCCTCCTTTGCCGTTGGGCAAGAGAATTTGGGCGAGGATGGGGAATCCGACCATGAAGATGATGTTGTGGACCAGTTGCCCCATGCCCGCGGCGAACCCGGCTTCGGTGCCCATGACGCCGAGGATAATCGGGATTCCCAAGTACGACACGTTGCCGAAGCTGGTGGTCAGCATGCCGGCGAGCGCCCGCGCCCGGTTTGCGCGCAGCAGATAGCGGAAAGCCAGCCAGCTGAGCAGGGCGAAAAGCAGCGCGGAGACGATGCTGATCCACAGGAATGCGAGCGGCACGCCTTCGCTGATATCCGCGCGGGCTACCACCTTGTAGAGCAGCGCCGGCAAGGCGACATAGAAGACGAACACATTCAGTGCCGGTTCCACGCTGGCCGGGAATTTGGGTGCATGGCTGGCGCCGTAGCCGATGAGCATGACGAAGAACAGCGGCAGCACACCATAGAGCACGTCGAGGAACACAAGCCTCCTTAGGAGATGTTCGGCCGGGGTTGCGGGGACCGAGCACTTCAAGGTTAGTTGCTTTCCAGGCTGATCCGGGAAATGCGCTCGGGGGCGCTTCGCAACATGCAGCCGAAAACTGGGGTTTGGCGGCGCAAATTCCTAGGATGAGACCACGCGCCTCGTCCCAATACTGTTGAGCTTTCCGCAAGGAGAATTGATGTCCCACTCACTTGGAATCCCGCATGCCCCGCGCACGATTGCCATCACCGGCGCAGGATCAGGCATAGGCCGCGCCACCGCCCGCCTGCTGCTGGGGCAGGGATGGAATGTGGTGCTCGCCGGGCGCACCGCGGCTAACCTGCATGAGACGGCGCAAGGCCACGGTTCCGCCTTGGTGGTCCCCACGGATGTTAGTGATCCGCAGGCTGTGGAACACCTGTTTGCCGAAGCGGCACAACGTTTCGGCAAGGTCAATGCACTGTTTAATAATGCCGGAATTTTCGGTCCCTCGGCAGCCATCGATGAGCTGAGTCCGGCCCAGTGGGATGAGGTTTGCCGGGTCAACCTCACCGGGGCCATCAACGCGGCCCGCGCGGCCTTTGCCCATTTCAAGGCCAACGGCGGGGGACGCATTATCAACAATGGATCGATTTCAGCGCAGGTTCCGCGCGTGAACTCCGTTGCCTATACCGTCACCAAGCACGGCATCGCCGGCCTGACCAAATGCCTAGAACTTGATGGACGGGAGCACCGGATCAGGGCCACGCAGCTCGATATCGGCAACACCGCCAGTGACCTGCTCGATGATTTCGGTGCCACCCAGGGTGCCTTGCAACCGGGCGGCCAGCGGCTCGTCGAGCCGACATTCCCGCTGGCCCAAGCCGCTGAAGCCGTTGCGTACATCGCCGGGGTTCCGATCGGTACGTCCATCAACCAATTCACCATCACCGCTGGCGGCATGCCATACATCGGGCGAGGCTAGGCCGCGGGCAACGGGAGGGAGGCATTGGCTTGCAAGTAGATTCTCCGGCTACGTGCGGCAATGCTCCGCGCCATCAGATCCTCATGGGGCTTCTGGTTGCACTGCACGGCAAGAACCTGCCAGAACTGCGCCAGTGGCCGCAGCGAAACGCCTTTCAGCCACGTGCTGCGCTTTGACTCCGCCGGCAAGAGCGCGAAACTGGCAGGCGTTCGCAGCTGCTGTGCTGGTTCTTCCCCTGCCGTACTAAAGGCCTAGAAGAATTCCGCCAGCAGCGCTTCGAGCTTCGCAAAAGCGGAATTCCATGCCTTGGTGCTGGATTCGAGAACCTCATAAGGCAATGGGGTTTGGGTCAGCGTCAGCATCGTCTGCCCGGCGAATTCCTTGAATTCGATACGGGTTTCGATCACGAGGTCCAAGGTCATTTCGTGCGGGCCGTCGGCACTGACCAGGCATTCGTACTCGTCGAAAGACGTCAGGACCGCCTTGAGCGGCACCTTGGCATCCGGGTTATCAGCCTGCACCATATTCAGCTCATGCCGGCCGCCGACCTTGGCTTCGAATACGACGGAATCTTCCTCGACAAGCCAGCCATCGGGACCCCACCACTGGGCGATGATTTCCGGCTCGACGAAGGCAGCCCAAACGGCGTTCTTCGGTGCGGAAAATTGCCGGGCGACTACGAGTTCAGTCATCGATTCCATAAGGTCAATATTATCGCGGCCCGCCATCAGGTTCACCTGCGGGGGCAACTACCCCTGCGGACGGCGAGGCTCCATGCGGCTCGCGGTGTACAGCGTTTGCTCATCCGGCGAGGTTCCGGCAGCTTCATGGGCGCGCATGACCTTCATTGCGCGGTCCCATTTGATGCGTTCGCGAGGGCTGGCGAGGACACGGCGCTCGGCCGGACCGAAGATGGACAATCCCAAGTACTTCAGACGCCAGAACATGCGGTAGCCGACGCTTAGTCCGGTGGTATCGGAAATGATCGGCAGGGGTGATTCATCCATGATCGTCGTCCTCTTCGGTCATTGGGTTTGCGAGTACTGGCACTTCAATCATACGTCATTAGTTGGTGCACCAACTAAATGGGGTTCTAGCTTTTCGGAGCGTTCGAACCTGCAGCAATAATGCGGTCCAGGATGCCGCGCAGCTCCAGCACATCCTTGTCGGTCAGGGCAAGCCGGGCCATCATTTCGCGCGGCACCTCCACCGCTTCAGCACGCAGCGCGGCACCCTTCTCGGTGGGCTGAATGATGACGGCCCGCTCATCGTCCGGGTTCTTCGTCTTTGCCACCAAACCGGCAGTTTCGAGGCGCTTGACCAACGGGGAAAGCGTTCCCGGATCCAGGTGCAGATGCCCGCTGAGGGCACGGGCGCTGATCGGCCCCAAGTCCCAAAGGGCCAGCATCACCAGGTACTGGGGATGCGTCAGCCCCAGCGGATCCAGCACGGGCTTGTATGCCGAGATCACCGAGCGCGAGGCTACGGCCAGGCCGAAGCACACCTGCTTTTCCAGCTTGAGAAGATCTTCGTCACGAAGAATAGCACTGTCCACGTTGTCGCAAGCTCCTTGAAAGATGCCTAATACCACTGCATTGATCGTACCGCGGTCGAGAATACCGTGCCCGGGCCGAAAGCTGTCCCGGGTCGCAGCGCCAATTCCAGTTGCGTTCGAATCCGGTGGCGCAAGTAGTCAAAGCGGGCCACAGTGAATAGCCTTGGCATATGAGCAATCTTGAGCACCGGCCTGAGGAGATCGGCTGCAGTGCAGTGCGTTCCCAGGCAGAGGTTGAAATCCTGGAACCACGCGAAGTGCCCTTGGGCGGTCCGCGGGCAATGACGGTCTTCCGGACACTGCCGCAAAAGCAGCGCAGCCTGATCGGCGCTTGGTGCTTCCTGGACCATTACGGTCCTGACGATGTCGCAGTCACCGGCGGGATGAACGTGCCCCGTCACCCGCACACCGGACTGCAGACTGTCTCTTGGCTCTTCACCGGAGAGATCAACCATATGGATTCGGCCGGGTTCAAGGCGACCGTGCGACCCGGCGAGGTCAATCTGATGACCGCCGGGCACGGAATCAGCCATTCGGAGATCCTCACCGAAGACACCACCATCCTTCACGGCGCCCAGCTATGGACCGCGCTGCCGGATCATGCACGGGATATGGAACATACTTTTGAGAACTACCGCCCGGAAGCGCTCACCGCTCCCGGCTGGTCGCTGTCGGTCTTCCTTGGCACCTACGGGGTGTCGGGCAAGTCGTCCACCTCCCCGGTGAAGACGCACACCGAGCTCGGTGGCGCCGAACTGCGCCTTGAACCGAACACCGAGATCGAAGTGGTTGTCCCCGGGCACCATGAGCACGGGATCCTCCTGGACTCCGGCAATCTTGAAGTCAACGGCCATGAACTCGCTCCACGCGATCTCGGGTTCGTGCGTGCGGGATGCACGACCCTGCGCCTGAAGTCCGGGGACCAGCCGGTTCTGGCGCTGCTCATCGGCGGAGAGCCGCTGAAGGAAGACATCCTGATGTGGTGGAACTTCGTAGGCCGCACCCATGAGGAAGTCCTCGCGTTCCGCGCGCAATGGCAGGCCGAGATCGGGGCCGAGCCCGGGGATGCCTCCGAGGATCGCTTCGGGCCTTTCCCGCCTAATACTCCGGCAGCCTTGCCGGCTCCAGCACTTCCCACCGTTCGCCTGCGCCCGCGCGTGAACCCCGCCTAACCAGTAAGGAACTCCCAATGAGCGACATCAAACCAGTATTCCTGCCCGAGCGCCAGCGCTTCGCCCTCGACGATGACGGCAAGATCATCGGAGCGGCGCACTACCGCGATTTTGATGGGGCCCAAGGCGTCGAGCGGATCTTCTTCCACACCACCGTGGATGAGGAATACGGCGGACAGGGCCTAGCCAGCGTCATGGTGAAATTCGCGCTGGAGAACACCATCGCCAGCGGTGCCAGGATCGTTCCGGTCTGCCCGTACGTGAAGGCCTACGTTGCCAAGCACACCGAGTATGCGCAGCATATCGTGGAACCGGACAAGGACCACCTGGGCATCCTGCCGCGCGGCTAAACCGGAGATCTCAGGGGTTCATCTTGAGGCCGCGTGCGGCCAGCTCGTCGCGGAGGATGCGGATGGCTTTCGGGCCGACGCCGTGCAGCGCGAGCAGCGCCGCGGTGCCGGCTTGCCCCGCCTGCTCGAGACTGGTGATGCCGGCCTGCTCGAAAGCCCTGGCGGCGGGGTTGCTCGTCTTGGGAAGCTCTGTGTCCATGATCCCAGCGTAGTCAGGCTGCTGGCTGCGCAACAGGTTTGGTGCGCGGCGAGATCGCGATCAGGACCAGAATCAGCAAGAGGCTGAAGCTGAAGACCGAGATGAACTCCATCCCGGTGGCGGCCATCGCGAAGATGACGCCACCGATGGCGGTGGTTCCGGCGTTGCCCAGGGAGTCGGCCACGGTCATTGCCGATGAGTTGAATCCCTGTTCATCCTTGGCAGACAGGGCCAGCATGTTCACGTTTTGCCGCGGGAAGATCATCCCCATGCCGAAGCCGCCCACGGCCCATCCGCAGACCAGCACGAGGACCGGCGGATGGAAGATCGCGGTGGCCAATGCGGTTGAAATCGCTACGCTGCCGGCGATCGCACCCACGGTGATGCAGGTGGAGGATTCCACCTTATCCCCCAGCTTTCCTTGCAGCCATGAACCCACCGACCAGCACAATGCCGAGGCCGTCAGGATCAGGCCCGCCCGGTCGGGACCCAGCTGGTAATCCTCGCGCAGCAGGTACGGCAGATAGACTTCCACGCCGAAGAAGGCCCCGGCCACGAAGATGCGGGTCATGATGGTGGACGGCAGCCCCTTGGCCAAGCTGAACGTGCCCTTGGGCAGCAACGGGCGAATTGCTGCAAGGGCTACCGCCAATGCCAAGACCAGTCCCAGAAGGGACCAGCTGCCCTGCGCATTGCCGAGCAAGTTCATGCAGATGACAGCCAGTCCAGCCAGGCCGGCCAGCATCAGCCGCTTCTTGGAAATCGGCCCCAGGTCCGGATTGCGCTGGGAGCTCAGCGACTTCAACGCCGGCACGATCCCGCAGAACGCGAGAACCACCAGCACCGCCACGCCGGAGAACACCCAGCGCCAACCGAGGTGCACGGCCATCAAGCCGGCCAGCCAGGGGCCGATCATCGCCGGGACCACCCAGGCGGTAGCGAACAGGGCGAAGATCTTGGAATGCAGATGCGCAGGATACGCGCGGGCAATGAGCACGTAGATGGCGACGGTGATCGCGCCACCGCCAATTCCCTGCAAGATGCGCCCGGCAATCAGGACCTGCATGTTCTCGGCTGAACCGCAGATCAGCAGCCCAATGCAGAAAACGGCCACGGCGATGGACAGCGGGTGCTTGGGCCCCCACCGGTCGGTGACTTCTCCGGCGGCAACCATCCCCAGCATCCCGCTGGCGATTGGCGCGGCAAAGGCCAGGGCGAAGTAGCGTTCGCCCTCCAGCAGCTCGCTGACCAGTGGCATTACCGTGGTCACGGCCATGGATTCGAAAGCGACCAGGAAGACGAGCACGAACATGCCAAGGGTGGTGGCAAGATACTGCGGAGCATAGATCGTTGACTCGGCGCGCTCGGCTGATTGGCTGCTGCGGTTCAGGGGCATGCATCCATGATCTCAGGTTTCCCCTAGCCGCCGATCACGTGCAGGCTGAAGGCCGCCAGGAAGCCCGAGGTCACCAGCAACCCGGTGTAGTCGTGCTCCACCTTGTAGGCTTCCGGGATCATGGTGTCGGCGATCATCGTCAAGATGCCTCCGGCAGCGACCGCGGTGGCGAAGGCCAGCACTTCACCGGGCATGGATTCCAGCAGCAGCGCTCCGAGGAAGGCAGCGATGCCGCAGGAAATGGCTATCGATCCCCAGAGCAAAACGATCGAGGACCCCTTGCGCCCGGACGCTTTCATCTGTGCGGTACTCGCCAGTCCCTCGGGGACATTGGAGATGAATATGGCGATGAGCATCGCCGGATTAATGCTCGCGGTGGCGACCACGGAAAGTCCAAGCGCCACGGACTCGGGAATGCCGTCGATGAGTGCACCGACCGCGAGCGCGGTTCCCGATGACTCCTGCTCTCCTGCGCGCTGCGCCTGCCGCTTTGAGGTTCTCCAGGCCAGCAGCCGGTTCGCGCCGAAATACAAGGCAGCGCCCACGATCACGCCGCCCAGCGTCGCAACGAGGCCGCCGGTTTCATAGGCTTCGAGCACCAGCTCGAAGGCCAGTGCGCTGACCAGGACCCCGGCACCGAAGGCCATGATGGCGCTGACCCAGACCTTGGGGATCTTCAGCCACCAGGCCGCGCCAGATCCCAGCAGCAGGGCCGAGCCGGCCACAGTGCCCCACAGCAAAGCCTGCATCGAAGCGAACATGGCACCCACTATAGCCAGCAATTCGCTGGCTTAGTAGGTGCCATATGAGTTCTGACTGGGACTAACCCTCGGTGGACATGTTGTTGAAGCGCGAGTAGTGGCCCTGGAAGGCCACGGTGATGGTCTTGGTCGGACCGGCACGGTGCTTCGCGATAATCACGTCAGCTTCGCCCGGACGGTTTTCCTTGTCGTAGACGTCATCACGGTGCAGCAAAATCACCATGTCGGCGTCCTGCTCAATCGAGCCCGATTCGCGCAGGTCCGAAACCATTGGCTTCTTGTCGGTACGCTGCTCGGAACCACGGTTCAGCTGCGACAGCGCAATCAACGGAACGTCGAGTTCCTTGGCGAGCAGCTTGAGGTTACGCGAGAACTCGGAAACTTCCTGCTGGCGCGATTCCACGCGCTTGCCCGAGCTCATCAGCTGCAGGTAGTCCAGGATGATCATGCGCAGCTCGTTGCGCTGCTTGAGGCGACGGCACTTGGCACGGATTTCCATCATGGACATGTTCGGCGAATCATCAATGAACAACGGGGCTTCGTTCAGCCGGCCCATGGTCGTGGCGATCTTGGTCCACTGTGCGTCTTCCACCGAGCCCTTGCGCAGATCCTGGAGCTGGATGGATGCTTCGGCCGAGAGCAGGCGCATCGCAATTTCATTGCGGCCCATTTCCAAGGAGAAGAACACGGTGGCCATATTGTGCTTGATGGCAGCAGAACGGGCGAAGTCCAGCGCGAAGGTTGACTTGCCCACCGCAGGACGGGCGGCGATGATGATCATCTGGCCGCCCTTCAGGCCCTGGGTCAGCTCGTCGAATTCATAGAATCCGGTGGGCACACCGGTAATGCCATCGCCCGCGTTGGCCGCGTTCTCGATTTCATCAACGGTGTCTTCGATGATGTCCGAAAGTCGCACGTAGTCTTCACTGCTGCGGTTCTCGGCCACCTTGTAGACCTCTGCCTGGGCTTCGTTGACGATTGCGTCAACTTCACCATCTGGCGAGTAGCCCATCTGGACAATACGCGTTCCAGCGTCAACCAATCGGCGCAGCACGGCGCGTTCGCGCACAATTTCTGCGTAGTACCCGGCGTTGGCTGCAGTTGGAACCTGCTGGATGAGATTGTGAAGGTAGGCGGCGCCACCAATGCGCGAGATTTCGCCGCGCTTGGTCAGCAAGTCGGCTACGGTGACCGCATCGGCTGGTTCGCCACGACCGTAGAGGTCGACAATCGCCTCGTAAATCGATTCGTGGGAGGGACGGTAGAAGTCGGTGCCGCGAATGGATTCAACGACGTCAGCAATGGCGTCCTTGGAGAGCATCATGCCACCGAGGACCGACATCTCGGCCTCGATATCCTGTGGCGGCTTGCGCCCTGCGTCGGAATCTCGTCCTTCGTAAACCGGCTCAGCACTCATTGCAGACACTTCCATCCCCTATTGACCCGCTGGGAAAAATTATCCTTGCCTCATGGCAACGCTTCATCGTGTCAGTCGATACGGACATTTGGATGTCAGGCGCCTGTGGATATTTCTCTCCCGAACCCAACACTAGGGCTGTTATTAACAGGCGTAAACCTCATTATCCACAGAATATGTGGATAACACTCCTCTACCTGTGGACTTCCCTGTTCACAGTCTGGGGAGAACTCTGTGGATTACCCCACTCTACGTATCATTAATATCTGTTGACTTGGTTGTTTGTATTCGCACACCTGTGGACAGAAAATTAATTCATTGAAGCTCACGCCAACCGGCCCAAGGTTATCAACACCCTTAATCGCCCAGTTCCCGGGGTTTTTCACCCTTTGCACACATTTGCCCATGTCTTGTCCACAGTTTTGTGGATAACCTTGTGGATACTGCTGAATTTACAAAACCCTAAGTCACCGTGGATTAAATTCGCCAGCAAGGCCGGATCTTCCAGTAGTCCACAATCGGCCAGGGTTTCTGCGTTCGGGGGCGGTGGATAACTTAATGTGTGCAACGACTCGGCGGGCGAACCTGGATCAGCGACTGGGCTGCCGGCGCACTCTCGCCACTTCGCGTCCGCGACGCGCGCCAGTGAAGACCCCATAAAGCGCCGGTTTCATTTGTGATGCGCAGCCTTTGCATGGCTCGGAAACCCCATCCGAGGGTTGCCGGCAATTCGCTGCCACTCTGGTCCAGCGTGCAGCGAGGATCCATGAGCTACCTGCGCGGTTCTGTTCGACAGCCCAGGCGGGTGGCGGATATGGCGAGTTCAAGGTTTCTCGCGACAGATACTTTGATGACGAGGTTATCGCCAAATGCCTGGGGCAGCTGGCCCAAGATGGCAGGCCATGAGATTGCCAGCCATCTTGCCACGTCTTCAGGGTGGCGAGAGAGAACGGGCATTGCCGGTGTCGAGGGCTGCGGGGAACGGCTCAACCCGCCTAACCGGAATTCAAAAAGCTCCGGCCAGATCGATGATTTGATCTGGCCGGAGCTTTGGAAGATGCGAAGCGCTTATACGAGCTCAGGAATCGGCAGCGAATGGAACCGCGAATCATGGAAGATCTGTGGCGAGTGCTCGGAGGTGCGGTGCCCGTGGACTTCCATCAGGACTACCCAGTGATCCCCCGCTTCGACCTCGTTGTAGATCGAAGTCTCCAGCCACAACGTTGAGTCGTTGACGAAGAGCGCGCCCTGATCCGAGGAATAGGTATCGATTCCGCGGAACCGGTCGCCATTTTTCGAGGCAATCTGAGCGCAGACACCATCATTGCGTTCGCTCAGCACTGAGACGCCAATGCGGCCAGCTTCGCGCAGCTTTGGCCAAGTGTTCGAGGACTTCTGCACGGCGAACATCACCAGTGCAGGTTCGAGGGAAACTCCCACGGTAAACGATGAAGCGACAATTCCCGTCTTCACGCCATCCAGTTCTGCACAGAGGGCGGCTACCCCTGATGGATGCTGAGCGAAAACCTTGCGCAGGGTCAACGGGTCAAGTTCAAGATTCAATGACATGGCTCGATTCCTTTGGGTCTTGCCCACCGCGCAGTAGCCTGCAAGCATTGGCTTCTCGTTACTCGAAGCCGCTTGGGCTGAAGTTCCGCGCCGTGTGCGGTACTTGTTCCAGCACATTTTGCGTGGAACCGAATCCTCACCTGGAGCACCCCACTACCGTTGAGAGGGTTGCCGATCAGCAAGCCAGGGCTTATAGCTGATGCTCTTGATTCTGTTTAAAACGATATGGCTCATGACGAACAACCGTCAAACATTTCACTTCGCAAATCGCAATATTCGACGCAATATTCGATCCAAGGCCCCACGGGGAGTCCTTGGGCAGTCTTTTATTCGCCATGCGCCGCGCTTCTTGAACCACTCGGCCCCCATGATCGCAGCAGGCTTCCGCCGCCCTTGATTCGGCAGAACACTAACGCCTCCCCTGGGCTCGGGGCCCTGGCGCGAATTCCCTACCGCCCACCGTAATGAAACTTGGTTTCCCGGCATGACGCTGAGGTTCATGCCACTATTGGTCATGGAGTGCATTGAGTCACACTCCTGCTTATTGTTCTCCGTAACCATCGATGACGATTGAGGAATAGCCACACCATGGTAGAGATTCAGGCCAACCATTCAGAATTGACCCCACTGCGTTTCTTGGAACGCACAGCCGAGGCCTATCCGAAGAAGACCGCCGTCATCCATGGAACTCGCATCTTCTCCTATGAAGAATTCGAAGCACGGGTGCACCGCTTTGCCCAGGCGCTGAAGGCTCGCATTGAGCCGGGCGACCGCGTGGCCGTGCTGGCACCGAATACTCCCGAAATGCTCATGGCGCATTACGCCGTACCGCTGGCAGGCGCAGTCCTCGTTGCCCTGAACACCCGACTCTCGGCCCACGAGCTGCAATACATCATTGATCATTCTGCTGCCAAGCTGATGCTTGCCGACACAGAGCTGCTGGAAAACACGAAGACCCTGCGCCGCGATAACCCAACGCTGGAGGCGCTCATCGAGATCACCGATGACCAGTACGCCGGAGAACGTCCGGACGTGCCCGTGGACGCCACCTTGGACGAGCTAATCGCACAAGCCTCGGATGAAAGACTTCCCTACGCCATCGCCGATGAGCGGGCTCCGATCACTCTCAATTACACGTCGGGCACCACCGGCAAGCCGAAGGGCGTGCTCTACTCGCACCGCGGCAGCTACCTGAACTCGTTGGGCGAAGCGCACCACCAGGGCTTCACCGCCAAGACCCGCTACTTGTGGACCCTGCCGATGTTCCACTGCAACGGCTGGTGCACTCCATGGGCCGTCACCGCAGCGGGAGGAACGCACCTGTGCCTGCGCGGCGTGCGCGAAGATTCCGTTTGGGATGCCATCGAGGATCTTGGAACCACCCACTTGTGCGGCGCTCCGACCGTCTGCTCCATCATCGCCGACTCCACCCGCGCCCACCAGCTCGATGCGCCACTGCGCATCACCACCGCAGGAGCTCCCCCGTCCCCGGCAATCATCTCCAAGCTGCAGAAGCTGGGCATCGAGGTAGTCCATGTATATGGCCTCACCGAGGTATACGGACCGTACACGGTGTGCGAGTACCAGGATGAGTGGGATGCCCTCGATGGCCCGGACCGGGCCGCGAAGCTCGCCCGCCAAGGCGTTGGCATGATTACCGCCGAGTCCGCACGCATTGTTGACGAGAACATGAACGATGTCCCGGCGGATGGACAGACCATGGGCGAAATCGTGCTGCGCGGCAATAACGTCATGATCGGCTACTACCGCGATGAAGCGGCCACTACCCAAGCTTTCCATGGCGGCTGGTTCCACACCGGCGATCTGGGTGTCATGCACCCGGATGGCTACATCCAGGTGCGCGACCGGGCCAAGGACATCATCATTTCCGGCGGCGAGAACATCTCCACCATCGAGGTGGAGCAAGCCCTCGCCTCGCACCCAGAGGTGCTGGACCTGGCCGTCATCGGCATCGCGGACGAGAAATGGGGCGAGCGTCCGGTGGCATATGTCATCCGCGCCAGCGGATCCTCCCTGGACGCGCAAACGCTGATTGAATTCGCCCGCGAAAAGCTTGCCGGTTTCAAGGTGCCGCGCACCATCGTCTTCCCGCAGGATCTGCCGCGCACCTCCACTGGTAAGGTGCAGAAGAATGTCCTGCGCGCCCAAGCGCTCGAAGCCAGCACACCGAACTAGCCTGAGGATCACCAATTGGAAAACACTGCACCGCGGATTCCCAATAAGACCAGCCGCTTCACCGAAAGCATCGGACTGGAATTCGACGAAATCACGGCCACGGAAGTACGCGGCCACGCGCAGCTGGACGAGAACCACCACACCCCTTGGGGCGTGGTGCATGGCGGCGTTTACACCTCGATCATCGAGAGCGCAGGATCAGTGGGCGCCAGCTACGCGGTGGCCGAACGCGGGCAATTCGCCGTGGGCGTGCACAACGCCACCGACTTCCTGCGCCCTTCCACCGGAGCACGGGTTCAGGTGATCGCCACCGCGCTATTCCAAGGGCGCACCCAGCAGCTCTGGGAGGTCATCATCACCGATGAATCCAACGGCAAGCAGCTATCCCGCGGCCAGTTGCGCACCCAGAATGTGGATTTGCCTGAGAAATAAGACCCTCATGCCGGATGGGATTCGACTACGTGGCTTGCACGGCAACTCGACATGGGCAGGTCTACTTCGACATGAAGAAGGCCCGTGCCGACGGCACGGATTCTCATGCTCTGGAAATGGGCAAGTTGTTAAATCAATTCAGCTCAGCGCAAGCCAAGACTCCATGTGCCAAACCAGCTACTAGTGCGCTGGGTTTGCAAATAGTGAAGGCAGCGGCAGGGATACCCTTGGGCTGTTGGCGGTCCAGTTCAGTGAGCACGTATTTCCTCCCTAGTGGATTTGGCTTAGCTGGTGGCATTATCGCCACAGTGAAGAAAAGCTATGGATGGGGACTCATATCCGTAGCTCTTGGCGTACTGGCCGTGCAACTATTAGCGCTCGGAGTCACCCTCGTTCAAGGACCATAGAGGTCTCCTCGGTATTTTCGGATTCCAAGTATCTTGGCATGTGTCAAGACAACTCGGAGCAGGGACCCTAGATGCACTCTAAGCGAACTTGCGAGTCCCGCGAGAGGCACCATACCGAGCACGCGAAACACCGCATCCTCAGAAGGACGAAGCGGCCAGTTGCGTATCCAGAATATGGATTTGCCTGAGAATCCGGCCGAGCTGGTTTTCACACCGCGAGCACGGGCGTACGGTAGGTGGCATCTAACGCTCAAGCTCCAGGAGATTCGCCATGAGTGCGACCTATACCTTCGATGTGTTCAGCAGCCTCGATGGCTTCGGCAGCGCCGGTGGCGATTGGGGCGGTTACTGGGGAAAGCAAGGGCCGCAGCTGCTGGCCCACCGGCTCGAGCTCTACACTCCGGCTTGCCGCATGGTTTTCGGGGCCAACACCTTCCGTCTCTTCAGCCGCTTCTGGGCAGAAATCGAGGCGAATCCCGAGGTTGAAGACGCGTGGGGTGTGGCCCTGCACGACAAGCCCGCCACCGTCATCTCCACCACCCTGGAAGAGCCGCTGTCCTGGCCAAACCCCACGCTGGAGCGCGCTGATGCACTGGAAGTCGTCGCACAGCTCAAGGAAGCTTCAGATGTGCCGCTGCGCTCCCACGGCTGCTTAGCGATGAACCATTCCCTGCTGGCGGCAGGTCTTGTGGACTTCATCCAGGTGACCATCTTCCCGGTACTGACCGGGCATAGCGGTTCTGCCCCGGTACTTGGCGGGGTCGATGACTACGATCTGGAACTTGTCGAGTCCAAGCTGCTGGACGGACGGATCCAGGAACTGACTTATCGCCCGACGCGCCATCAACCAGCCCATGCATAGCAGCTCGATGAAGCGCATTCTGGGTACCTGCCTAGTGCTCGGCGCAGTGTTCCTCGCCGGATGCTCCGCGCCAACCCCGCCTTCAGCTCCAGCCACCGAATCGCAAGCTGTTCCAGCACCACTGGCCACCGGACTCGAAGCCCCCTGGTCCATGGTCTACGCGCAGGGCAGGTTGCTGGTCAGCGAACGTGATTCCGGGCGGATCGTGGAGGTTTTGGAGTCCGGAGAACTGCGCGAATTAGCCCGGCTCGATGATCTGGTAGCGACGGGAGAAGGCGGATTGCTGGGCCTGGCCTTCCTCGCACCGGACCGGCTCTATGCGTATTCCACCGCGGAATTCGGCAACCGCATCCAGCGGTTCACGTTGCAAGGCAGCGCCGGGAATCTTTCACTGTCGGCCCCGCGCACCTTGATTGACGGGTTGCCCTCGGCCAGCATCCACAACGGCGGGCGGTTGGCCATCGGTCAGGAC
Organism: Glutamicibacter sp. NPDC087661; assembly: GCF_044743275.1. NCBI lineage: Bacteria > Bacillati > Actinomycetota > Actinomycetes > Micrococcales > Micrococcaceae > Glutamicibacter > Glutamicibacter sp. NPDC087661. The sequence goes on along the minus strand of NZ_JBIUWE010000004.1, from coordinate 130,087 downwards.
GGGATGCTCTATGCCACCGTGGGCGATGCGGGCAATCCCCAGCAAGCCCAGGACCTGCAGCAGCTGGGCGGAAAGATCCTGCGCATGGCACCTGACGGCAGCGTCCCGGACGACAACCCGTTCGAGAATTCCCTCGTCTACAGCTACGGGCACCGCAATGTGCAGGGCTTGGCGTGGGGTGCTGATGGCACCATGTTCGCCAGCGAGTTCGGGCAGAACACCTTCGACGAGCTGAACATCATCGAAGCCGGGGGAAACTACGGCTGGCCCGAAGCCGAGGGAAAAAGCGGCGGAAATCCGTCGTACACCGATCCGATTGCGCAGTGGTCCCCGTCCGAAGCCAGCCCCAGCGGCATCGCGATCCTCGATGGCACCCTCTACCTGGCGAATCTGCGCGGAGAAGTGCTGCGCGCGGTGGAACTGGACGAGCCGGCCACCGAGCATGAACTGCTCGATGGCCGGCTCGGCCGGCTACGCGACGTGCTAGTGGATCCTGACGGCGCACTGATGGTGCTGACCAACAATACCGACGGGCGCGGCCAGCCAGGGGCGGGCGATGACCGCATCCTGCGCATCGCGCCCCGTCTGGCCGGCGACTAGCTGGCCGGGCGCATGTCTCCGGTCTCCTGGAAGCGCTGGTGCCAGGACAGGGCCTCGCCCAGCAGATGCGGGGTGTGCTTGCCGTAGCTTTCCTTGCACGCACGGTCGAAGTAGTCCTGCAGCATCGGGCGGTACTCCGGGTGGGCGCAGTTATCGATGACCAGCTGCGCACGCTGCTTTGGCGAGTGGCCGCGCAGGTCGGCCAGGCCCTGTTCGGTAATCAGGATCATGGTGTCGTGCTCGGTGTGGTCCACATGCGAAGCAAAAGGAACGATGCCCGAGATCTTGCCGCCCTTGGCGGTCGATGGGGACATGAAGACCGACAGGTAGCCGTTGCGGGCGAAGTCGCCCGAGCCGCCGATGCCGTTCATCACGTGCGATCCCAGCACGTTGGTGGAATTCACGTTGCCGTAGATGTCGGCTTCGATCATGCCGTTCAGCGCAATGCAGCCCAGCCGGCGGATGATCTCCGGATGGTTCGAGATTTCCTGGGCGCGCAGCAGGATGCGCTCGCGGTAGTGGTCGACGTTGCGGTTGAATTCCTCGATGCCCTCCGAAGACAGCGAGAAGCTGGTGGCAGAGGCGAACTCGATGGTCCCGTCCTTGATCAGCTCCAGCATTCCGTCCTGGATGACCTCGGTATAGGCGGTCAGGCCCTTGTAGCCGCCACGGGCTAGGCCAGCGAGCACTGCGTTGGCGATATTGCCCACGCCCGACTGCAGCGGGAGCAGCTTCTCGGACAGGCGTCCGGCACGGATCTCGGAATCCAGGAAGGTCAGCAGGTGATCGGCGATCTTCTCGCTGGTCTCGTCCACCGGGGCGAAGGGGCTCAGGCGGTCTGGCGCGTCGGTTTCCACGACGGCGACGATCTTGTTGACGTCGACGTCCATGTACTGCTGGCCGATGCGGTCACGCACGGTTCTCAGGTCGATCGGCTTGCGGTGCGGAGGCAGTGCGGTGCCGTAGTAGACATCGTGCATGCCCTCCATGGCCGCAGATTGCTGGGAATTGACCTCGATGATGATCTTGTCGGCCATCTCCAGCCAGGTCTTGTTGTTGCCCACCGAGCTGGAAGGGATCAAGTCGCCCTCGGCGGTGACGCCGACAACTTCGACGATGGCCAAGTCGATCTTGCCGTAGAAGCCGAACCAGGCGTGCTGGGCGACATGGGACAGGTGGATGTCCATGTATTCCATGTTGCCCTCGTTGATGCGGCGGCGCAGTTCTGGGTCCGACATGTATGGCAGGCGCAGGTTCATGCCTTCGGCCTTGGCCAGCACGCCATCAAGCTCAGGGGCGGTGGAAGCGCCGGTAAGCACGTTGATCTTGAAGTCCTTGCCCGCAGCGTGCTGGCGCTCCATCTGCGCTGCCAGTGCCCCGGGCACGGCCTTCGGGTATCCTGCACCGGTAAAACCGCTCATGGCGACAGTCATGCCTGGCTTAATGAACTCTGCAGCTTGCTCGGCGCTCATCAAGCGATCAGCAAAGGCCCGGTGGTGAATACGTTCGTGCAAAATAACCCCTTCAGAACTTCCTTGTGACACAGGTCTATAACCCGCGTCTCACCGGAATACTTTAGCTGGTCAGCACAGTGATTCAGGCCTCGCTGTGCGCTTCTGAGCGATGGGTGGCATATTTATCGATGAGGTGCGCTCTATTTGCGCTGACCGGTCGGTCAGGAATGGCAGCTTGGCAGCGACCGCCGGGAGCTCGATCACTAGCCAAGTTCGGCGTGCGTGCCCTCGCGGATCGCTTTCACTTGCAGGCTGGCGCCCATGGCTTCTGCGTAGCGGCGCAGGGTGGCCAGCTGGACTCGGTCAAGGTCCCCGGTCTCCATGCGGGCGATGCGGTCCACGCTCAGCTTCAGCACGGTGGCAAGTTCTACTTGGCTCAGTTCTGCTTCTTCGCGCAGCGCACGCAACGACAGGCGCCGGGACTCGCTTTGCACACGGCGCTGATGCTCTGCCACAGCTTCGCGTTGCGCCTCGGTCAATACTTCAGGATCCGCACACGCAAAACCCATTTGTTCCACCGCTTCTCTCGATCGTGCTGGCTTTGGACGTACTCATCTTCGAGGCTACGAGTCCGCTGCTCCTCTGCCAACGATTAAGACGCGCCCAGCGCGAGACGATCTGATGAATTATGCGCAAACCCGCGGTAGCTCCACGATACGGGCGGCCAGAAGTACCGTAGGGGCCAAGGATTTACCAAAATGCTCCCAAAAGTGGATTGCGCATCAGCAACGGCGAACCTACCTTTAAATCGACTCCCGCTCAGGAGCCCTCTGCGATGAATGTTGGAGGTATCTGCAATGAAGAAATGGACTCGGTGGCAAGACTGGGTCGGCGTTGCGGCAGGTATTGCGGCCGCAGTTTCAACCACGTGGCTTGGCGGAACCAGCACCTCGATGACGCTAATGGCGGCTTTCGGCCTGCTCATGGTGATCACCGGTGTCTGGAGCGTCATGATGCCGCGCCTGGTTTCAATGGAATGGGCACTGGTTATCGCCAGCGCCTTGCTATTCGCCTCGCCATGGATGGGATCGTTTACCGATTCCGCTGGCGTCGCTTGGATGTCGTGGATCTGCGGTGGTGTCGGCGTCGTGGCCGGCCTGCTCGCGCTTTCCCCTGCCATTCAGATGCGCCATGCAACTGGCGGCTCCCGGATGGCACACTGAAAAACTGTAATTCCGATCGGTGGCTGCGATGCCGATGCATCGTGGCCACCACCGTTAACCCCGGTGCCCAACGGACGCACCTCAATCGACGGCTGGCCCAACGCGCTAGCTGACTAGACGGCCTGGACACCGGGTTAACGCCAAGAGGTGGCGTGCTCTCCTTGCGGAGTGCACGCCACCTCTTGGACAGAAGCTGAGTCTAGAAGACTTACTTCTTGGCAGCAGCTACAACCTGCAGGCGCAGGTTTGCAAGAACGTCAGCGTGAACGCGAACGGTTGCGGTGTAGTTGCCAGTCGACTTGATCTGGTCGTTGACCTCGATGTTGCGCTTGTCGATCTTACCCAGACCGGCAGCCTCTACGGCAGCAGCAATTTCGGTGGTCTTAACGGTGCCGAACAGGCGACCGTTCGAGCCAGCCTTCATGGTGATCTTCACCGGCTGGGACTTCAGCTTAGCTGCAAGTGCCTGAGCATCCTCAAGGTTTGCAACGGCGCGAGCAGCACGTGCAGCCTTGATCGACTCCACCTGCTTCTCACCGCCCTGGGTCCAGACGATTGCGAAGCCGCGTGGCAGCAGGTAGTTACGGGCGTAGCCGTTCTTTACCTCGACAATATCGCCAGCAGCACCGAGACCGGATACTTCGTGAGTCAGAATGATCTTTGCCATTTTGCTATCCCTCTTCCTTAGCCGCGGCCAGCGCCGGAGTAAGGCAACAGGGCTACTTCACGTGCGTTCTTGATTGCCTGTGCGATCTTGCGCTGTTCCTGAACGGAAACGCCAGTTACACGACGAGCGCGGATCTTACCGCGGTCGGAGATGAACTTGCGCAGCAGTGCGGTGTCCTTGTAGTCGATGACAGTGATGTCAGCGGCCTTCAATGGGTTGGACTTTGGTTTGGGCTTACGGATTTCAGCCTTAGCCATCGTGGAGCTCCTTAGCTTTGGAGCCCGCAGAGTGATCTGCGGGATGGTGAATAAATATTGTTTAGAAAGGCGGTTCGTCTGCGCCCGGGTTGCCCCAGCCGCCACCGTTGTTTCCGCCGGTGCTCCATGGGTCTGCGGCTGGAGCATTCCATCCGCCACCCTGCTGAGGCTGCTGCTGACGCGGCGCCTGAGCTGGTGCACTTTGCTGCGGTGCGTTGGAGAAACCTCCACCACCGTTGCCGAAGCCACCGTTGCCACCGCCGGAGCGCTGGGTACGGGTGACCTTGGCGGACGCGAAACGGAGCGATGGGCCGATTTCATCGACTTCAAGCTCCATGACGGTGCGACGTTCGCCTTCCTTGGTGTCGTAAGAACGTGAACGCAGGCGACCCTGGGCGATGACACGCATGCCCTTAGTCAGCGTTTCAGCAACGTTCTCTGCAGCTTCGCGCCACACCGATGCGCGCAAGAACAGGGCTTCCCCGTCCTTCCACTCATTGGACTGGCGGTCAAAGGTGCGAGGAGTCGAAGCGATCGTAAAGTTCGCTACGGCTGAACCGGACGGCGTAAAACGCAGCTCCGGATCGGCAGTCAGGTTTCCGATAACGGTAATAACAGTCTCGCCTGCCATTGACTCTCCTTAAAAAGATTGAACGTTAATTCCTACGACGGAAGGTTGCGCGTAATTAAACGCGTGCCTCTTCCGGACGGGTGACCTTGTGGCGCAGGATCAGTTCGTTGATCTTGAGCTGGCGCTCAAGCTCAGCGGAAGCTGCTGGCTCTGCGGTGTAGTTCACCACTACGTAAGTGGCTTCTGCCTTCTTCTTGATCTCGTAGGACATCTTGCGACGACCCCAGACATCAACCTTTTCGATAGTGCCACCGTTGGAGCGGACAACCTCGAGGTACTTCTCGATGGTTGGCTCTACGGTGCGGTCATCGACCTCTGGATCAATGAGGACCATAAGTTCATAAGCACGCATGTGAACCCACCTCCTTTGGGCTAAACGGTCGCGGTATTTCCGCAACAGGAGGTTCTTGCGTTATCTGTGCACCAGACGCCCAACTTTCGGGCATGCAGTGGCACAGACCTTCCAATCCTACCCGAGAGACCCGAACTTGCATAAGCCTTGGTGTCCTAAATCATGCTGGGCTACTCGGAATCCAAGGCAGCCTCGATCCTTTCGCCAAAGATCGGGGCCAAGGTGCGCATGTAGGTATCGCTGATATGGTGCTTGTCCCGGTAGACCAAGACATTCCCCACCACTGCCGGGCAGGTTCCATCCATGCAGAAGTAATCGCTGAAGTCGAGCACTTCGACGCGCGGCTCCAGTTCGGCGGCCTGCTTGGTGGCATCGCCCACTTCATAGGCTCCCTTTTCCGGGAAGGCGCACTTATCCGGGTTCTGCACGTTTTCTTCCACGCAGTCGCGCGCATAGGAATCCTGCGGCGGCCGCGGGGTGTCCACAATGGCGTAGACCGGCAGGCCCGCGTCTTCAAGGGTGGACCACGTCGAAGCCAGCCCCTGTGCCGCGTCAGTGGTAAAGGTGGCTCCTCCCCAACTCGAGGTGATCACCGCGTTGATGTCATCGCGCGCAGCCAGAGCTTCCATGGTCTGGTCGATGGCTTCTTCGCAGTTGATGCTGCCATCCCGATCCGCCTTGCGCTGGGCCTCGGAGAACGGGCAGGAATTCTTCAGATAGGTCACCACTTTCCAGCCCTTGCTTTGGGCGTATCGGCTGACGGCCTCGAACCAGTGGGCTGCATGGGAATCACCCACCAGGGCCACGGTGTAGCTGGCGTCCTCGCTGCCGAATTCGCATTCCTTGATCTGCGTGGATTTCGGTTCCTGGACGCAATCTCCCAGTTCGGGCTGGTCCTCGGCGGCCGTCGCAGGAAGCGGGACGACCTGGCGATGGCCGGAAAGGTACGCAGGTGCGCCCTGGCCCACGGAGGCCGCGCCAAAACCAGCTGGCGGGTTTTGCATCATCGCGCCCAGCTCACGCTGCTCCTGGCCCACAAGATGCTGCTGCATGGCACCTGGCAATAGCGCGATGGACGCGGCCAGCCCGACCATCGCCGCCCCTGCAATCAAGGAGCGGGCAGGAGAACCGGCTATGGGGCGGAAGTGGCGCATGGGAGTTTCGACCCACTTCAAGCTGGCCCAAGCCAAGAGCAGGGACCCGGCCAGCAAGGCCAGCGACTGCAATGGGTCCGGGTTGCCCCCGGCCAGTTCGATGAAGAATACGATCAGCGGCCAGTGCCACAGATATAGCGAATACGAGGCGAGGCCGACCCATTGAACGGGAGCCCAGTTCACCAGCGGGTGCAGGGAACCAGGTCCTCGCGTACTGCCTGCGGCAATCACCACGGCGCAGCCAAGAACCGGGAGGGCCGCCGCAATCCCCGGGAAGACTGTTGTGGCGTTGTAGCTGAATGCCGCGAAGCAGATCGCCGCCAAAGCCACGAGTACGGCAAGATTTCTGAACTGCCAGCTGGTTGCCCACGGTGGAAGCTTCAAGGCGCCGTTGGCGTGCGCCTGGACTGCCAAGGCCAGCAGTCCGCCGACGGCCAGTTCCCAAATGCGGGTGGTGGTGATGAAGTATCCGGCGCTATTGCCTGAGTAACCGGCATAGGCCGAGTATCCCAGCGACAAAAGTGCGGTGGCTGAGAAAATGATCCAGAGCATGCGGCGCCGCGGGGCAAATCCATCGCCACTGCTAGCGTCCGCATTCGGTTTGGCCAACAGGCACACGGCCAAAACCAGCAACGGCCAGAAAAGGTAGAACTGCTCCTCCACGCCCAGGGACCAGAAGTGCTGCAACGGCCCGGGTGCTTGATCCGAAGCGAGGTAGTCGACGGAGTCGGCGGCGAGAACCCAGTTCTGCACCGAGAAGGCAGAGGCGATGGCCTGGGTGCCCAAGGCACCCCACTGGGTTTTGGGAAAGATCAGCAGGCTTGCCACGACAACTACCAGGATCACCAGCATGGCAGCCGGGAGGATTCTTCGCGCTCGGCCGGCAAAGAAGGCTGCGAGGCTGACCCGGCCGGTGCGTTCGGCTTCACGCAGCAGGTGCGAGGTAATCAGGAAGCCCGAGATGACGAAGAAGATGTCAACCCCGATATAACCGCCTGGAACTGCGGATGGCTCAAGATGATAGGCGACGACCAGCAGAACCGCCAAGGCGCGGAGCGCTTGGATCTCCGGGCGGAAATTCTTGACCTGCAGGGAATTCGAACTCATAGTCATTGATCAGACCAGCAGGGGGTAAACAGCAGGTTATCAATGGGCAACAGTCGGTCTAACGACCCGTGGGAACCTCATGGGCGGTGCCTGGGTTTGCGCTTCGCAGCATGGACCTAGCCCAGCAGTTTCCGATTTGCCGTGGACAGCGGGTATTTGGCGTCGAGTTTGGCATCCAGGCTCAGACGGAAAGCAGCCTCAAGCAGCAGCTGCCCGACGCCCCAGTACACCGGGATCAGCAACCAGATGTACCACCCAAAGTCGCCGGTGGTAGCCAAGATGACCGTGCCGAAAGTGACCAGGATGCCCAGCCCGCGGAACACGGCCAGGATCCCCTTGGTTGCCGAATCCCGACGATCTTGATCTGCTTGGGTCCGCGCTTCAAGCCCATCCACGGCCTCGGAGAACTTCGGAGTCTGGACGCTTTTGAACAGGTCTCCAACCGGCACCTCCAAGGCCTTGGCGACCAGTGAGATAGTCTCCAAGCTCGCATCATTTCCGGCTTCGAGCCGTTGGACCGTTCTGACAGTGATGCCGCTTTCGGCGGCTAGACGTTCTTGCGTCCAGCCCTTGGCACGGCGAAGCTCTGCAATCCGTGATTCATTCATGCCACTTACGCTAGCCAATGGCGCCCCGAAAGCACCACGACATCGACGTGACAGTTACCCGACTGCAACACGACAGCGGCCAAGAACCAAGGCTGGCCTGCGACGAAGAAGTATTCCTGGCGGCGACTACCTCAGCTCCGTTAAGAATTGCGCTGTTGCTTTTCACGGATCAAATCCAGTGCCAGCACCGAGCCGATCACTGCCTGGCGTTGCTGTGCGTTGAGGTTTTCCGCCAAGCGCAGGGCATAGGTTGACTTGCCGAGCAATGCGTTGCCCATCCCGGACCATTCTCGGGTCACGGTTCCCAGAACCCCGCCGGGACCGGTGATCTGGAAGTCGAAGTCCCAGATGCTGCCCAGTAATTCGAGCTCTTCGCCCAGCATCGAGATGGAGACCCTTGTTTTGAAGAAGGTGATCCTCTTGACCAGGCTGGCCAGCGGGGCAGCGTTGCCATCAAGGATTTCAAAACGATCGCGGCCCATGGTCATCGTGTCCTTGACGATGACAACCGGATTGCCTGGTCCATCGAAGACCGTGAGTTCGCGAGCCCCAACGAACATGCGGCCCAGCGCGCTTCCGCCGGTATCCACGTGGGCAATCTGCATCCCGGAAGAATCAAGAATCGCGAAGTCGTTCTTCGAGATGTTCTTCGTCTGCTGGAAGATCAACGTGTTCTGGTTGAGGATCGTCATGGTGCCGATTATGCCATCGATTAGGCACATCGGGCGAAGATCCCCCGGGGAGGCGAAAAGCCAGCCCGCAGGCCGGCTTTTCAGGTTGGACTTGCTAGGCTCCGAAGAACTCGCGAGAGACCTTGGACAGATACCAAGGGTCGTCAACGCCGCACATCTCGCGGGCCGAGTGCATGGACAGCAGCGCGACTCCCACATCCAGGGTGCGAATGCCCAGTCGGGTCGCGGTCAATGGTCCAATGGTGGATCCGCACGGTACGCGGTTATTGGACACGAACTCCTGGTAGGGAACTCCCGCCGACTCGCACCAGTTGGCGAATGCGGCAGCACCCACCGCATCGGTGGCATAACGCTGGTTCGCATTGATCTTCAGCAGCGGGCCGGCATTCAGCTGCGGACGGTTGGCTGGGTCGTGGCGCTCTGGGTAGTTCGGGTGAACCGCGTGGCCAGCATCGGCAGACAGGCATACAGAATTCGACAGGGCGCGAGCGGTGTCTTCAACTGAAGCATCCATGGATGCCTGGATGCGGTTGATCAGCTCTTCCAGGAATGGGCCGCAAGCGCCCGAGCGCGAGGAGGAACCCAGTTCTTCGTGGTCGAAGGCAGCAAGCATGGCAATGCGGTTGCCTGCTGGCTTGCGGGAATGGCCCGTCAGCGCAATCAGGCCTGCGTGCACCGAGGTGAGGTTATCCAGCCGGGCGCTGGCGAAGAAGTTCTTGCCCTCGCCAAAGACCTCGCCGCGCTGCGCGGGCGCGGTCAGGATGTCGTAGCCGGCTACCTGGGCCGGGTCGACACCTGCAGACTTCGCCAGGATCGCCAGGATGTCGGCATCCGCCAGATCGCCGGCGCCAAAGATTGGATTGGTGTGGGTCTGCTTGTCCAGGGTCAGGCCCTCATTGACCTGGCGGTCCAGATGGATCGCTAGTTGCGGGATGCGCAGGATTGGTTCGGTCTTCGCCAGGTGCTCGGAACCGTCCTTGAGTACCAATCGGCCGGCGAGCACCAGTTCGCGGTCCAGCCAGGAGTTCAGCAGCGGTCCGCCGTAGACTTCGACCCCTGCCTGCCACCAGCCGTTGGAACCGGTGGTTGGCTTCGGCTTGAGCTTGAAGCCCGGCGAGTCGGTGTGGGCGCCGAGGATATGGAATCCGCTGGTCGCAGTGGCAGCTTCTGGCTGCACCCAAGCGATGATCGCACCGTCGCGGACCACGTAGTAGGAACCCGGGACCAGGTTCCAAGCCTGCTTTTCGTCCAGACCGGTGAATCCAACAGCGTCCAAGCGCTGCGCGGCCGAGGCCGCGGCGTGGTAGCTCGATGGCGAGGTTGCGACGTATTCGGCCAGATCTGCAATGTGGGCCATTGCTGCGGCTTGTGCCATGGCTGGTTACTCACTTCTTTCTGTCAAGAGATGTTTGTCAGACGGTTCTTCAGGTTTAGGTTCCCGCCTGAAAAGTCGAGTTGCCTCCCAGCTTAGTAGCCTGAACCACATTTGCTGATGTCCTGCTGAGCCTGCCTCCGCCCTGGCAACCTGGCAGACACCCCTATCCGGGTCTTGACTTGGCACCTCGCTCTCGACGAAGCTGAAAGCAGTCCCGGAGACAAGGAAAGCGAGTTCATCATGGCTACGGCTGATCGAACACCAGAGCAAGAGAACATTCCAGCAGAATCACGCGAGGTCGAAGTGGAGACCACCGTACCGATGGATTCCAAGGTCCAACGGGCCAAACCTGCCGGTGCAGATAAGCTCCCAGCGACCAAGTTGGGTCGTATCTGGACCGCTACGATCTTCGGCTTGCTCGTGCTGATCCTGCTGATCATCTTCATTGCCCAGAACCAGGAGCAGGTGACCCTGAACTACTTCGCGTATCAGGGACAGGTCAACCTCGGGCTGGCATTGTTCTTTGCCGCTATTGGTGGCGCCCTAGTGGTCGCGATCGCCGGGGTGGCCCGCGTGATACAGCTGCGCTCTACGGCGAAGAAGCAGCGCAAGGCCAATAAGCGCTAGAAAGCTCCATGGCCGCCGGGCGGAACCCCATGGGGTTTCACCCGGCGGCCATTTTGCTGCCTCAGCGATGCCTAGTAGTCCAGGCCTTGGGATGGAATGACCAGCCCGGTCTCGTAGGCGTACACCACCGCTTGAACACGGTCGCGCAGATGCAATTTGGTCAGGATGCGCCGCACGTGGGTTTTCACCGTTGCTTCGGAAAGGAAGAAACGGTGTGCAATCTCGGCGTTGGATAGTCCCTCGGAAAGCGCACGCAGCACTTCCTGCTCACGCGGGGTGAGATCATCGAGCAGCGGGTCATGCGGAGTTTCGGCCGGCTGGTTCCGGTTCCCGGCGCCAGCGTTGCGCACATAGGTTTCCAGCAGGCGGGCAGTCACCCGGGGTGCCACCACAGCGTCGCCGGAAGCTACCAGGCGCACCGCTTGGACCAGTTCTTCCGGGGCCACGTCCTTGAGCAGGAACGCACTGGCTCCTGCCTGCAGCCCTGAGAAGGCGTACTCGTCCAGGTCAAAGGTCGTCAGGATAATGATCTTGGTTTCCGGATGGTCCTTGGCGATGCGTTCGGTCGCTTCCAAGCCGTCCATCTTGGGCATGCGCACATCCATCAGGACCACATCGGGTTTCAGTGCGGCCGTCTGGGCAAGGGCATCGAGTCCATCGACAGCTTCGCCGGCGATGACGATGTCGTCTTCACCTTCGAGGATGAGGCGGAATCCCATGCGTAAGAGGGGCTGGTCATCGACCAGCAGTACCTTGATTTTGTCGTCCACGCTTATTCCTTCACTGCCTTCTGGTTTTCGTTCTGCAAGCTGCATTCGGGTAGCTTGAGGACCGCTTTCACAATCCATCCGCCACTGGCTACCGGTCCGGCATCAACCGTTCCGCCAAAGAGCGCGGCTCGTTCGCGCATGCCGCGCAGACCGCGTCCGCTGCCGATACTCGGAACTCTCGTTGCATCTCCGTTGTCCATGATTTCCATGCGCAGTTCTTCGCGGCGCCGTTCCAGGCGAACCTGCACATCACTTACGTTACGGGCATAGCGCAAGGAATTAGTCAGGGACTCTTGAATGATACGGAAGACGGTCAGCTGGAAGGTGGTGTCCTCCGGCAGCGGATCGCCCGTATGGGTAAATGAGACCGGCAGACCTGCGGTACGGAATCCTTCGAGCAATTGCTCCACGTTCCCGCCGGTAGGCTGCGGGGCCAGCTCTCCGGATTCTTCTTGGCGAAGCACGCCCAGCATGCGGCGCATATCCGCCAGGGCGGCGCGACCGGTTCCAGAGAGCTCATTGAGCACTTCTTCGGCACGGACCTGATCGCGCTTGGCCACCACTCGTGCCCCCTCTGACAGGGCAATCATCACCGAAAGCGAATGGGCGACAACGTCGTGCATTTCGCGGGCGATGCGGTTGCGCTCTTGCACCTGGGCCAGTCCGGAGACCTGCGAGGCCCAGTGGTTCAGTTCAGCTTCGTGGATGCGCGCGTTGCGCACATTCATGCCCACCGCGGCTGCGGCAATGTAGAAACCGATGACGAAGCTGCCCGAGACGGCGATGATGACGCGCGTGAAGATGGTTTCGTCGATTCCATCTTGCGGGTCGAATTCCATTCCGGCCATGTCGGGGAAGCCCATCAGCACCATCAGGACCGTCTGGAAGCTGCCGGCCAGGATGGCCAGCGGGATGGTGCGTTTGGCCGAATAGCTGGTGGCGACCGTGTACAGGGCGATAATCATGCCTACCCCGCCCAGTCCACCTTGCGGACCAGCAATCACCAGGGCCAGGCATTCGAAAATGAACACCAGGATGATCACCGTCATCGGTGCCCGGCGCCGGTACAACAAGGCAGCGCTGACGGCGAGGGTGACGACCAGCAGGCCGGTGGCGTTGGCTTCTGGCATCGCTGCCATGACCAGGACACCGGGCAGTGTGAGCAGCAGATAGATGACTACCGCACCGATGACCACCAAACGCGGGTGGGTACGCAAATAACGGCGTATCCGGCCCATGCGCTTGGCGGCCAGTTCATCGAAGGAAACCACAGTTTCCTGCAGCGTCGGTTGGCTCATGTTTCCAGTCTAGTTTTCTCGATCAATCCCTGCGCTACTTGATGTCCCGCTTGGTCAGCAGGATTGCACCCAATACCAGTGGAAGCACGACCCAACCCGCCACGCCCAGCAGTTGCTGCCAGGTCTCCAAGTCGGTGACAACACTTGCGGGCGTTGCCAACCCCATGCCCAGCTGGTCAGGGGTGAACTTCGCGATATCCTGCGCCCAGTCGGTCAAGGCGGTCAGGATGGAAAGGATGATCGGCAGCACGAAGAACAGGGCAGCGAGGCTGGTGATGCCGCCGGCCGAGTTGCGCAGCAGCATCCCCAACGCCAAACCGATCAACGCCGCCATGGTCACCGCCAGCGTCCCGTACCAGAGCACCCGTTGGAAGGCGTCGCTGCTGAATTCCAGATTCATCTGGTAGTTCTCGGCAATCGGCTTGCTGATCGCGAAGGCCAAGAGCGAGCTGATGATCTGGACGACGGCAGTAAGCAGGATGATCAAGATGCCCTTGGCGGCCAGGACACGCAGTCGCCGCGGGCTGGCCAGGAACGTGCTTACCGCTGAACCGGTGGTGAATTCACCGCTGAAGAGCAGGACACCAAGCACGCCAAGGATCAGCTGGCTGAAGACCAGGCCCGAGCCGATGAGCTCAGCGGCGAATCCCGGGGCCGATAGGCCTTCCATGCCCGGCATCTGATCCGTGTCGCCCATGCTGGCACTGAGCGAACCAATGCCCCAAGTGGCCACGGCTGCAATGCCCACATAGAACACGATGGCCAAGAGAACCAGGATGCGGGTGGAGTTCAGGGAGAAGAAACGGATGGACTCACTGCGCAGCACGCCGAAGAGGGTGACCTTGCCATGCGGTGCGGTTGCTAGATGGTTAGACATGTCCTTACTTCCCGCCGCCAGTCTCGGCAACTGTGTTCGAGTGGTATTCGACGGCATCGCGGGTCAATTCCATGTAGGCGTCTTCCAAGGTGCGTTGCAGCGGACGCAATTCGCTGAGCACCACCCCGTATTCCAAGGCACGGCGGCCAATGGTTTCTGAATCGGGGCCGGTAACTTCCAGGCCATGCTCATCAATCCGGCGTAGCTGAATACCTTCACCATTCAACGCATTCATCAAGATCTCAATGTCGGCTGAACGCACAATGGTCTGGTCAAGACCGTTGTCGATGAATTCAGTGATCGGCGCATCGGCCATGATGCGGCCACGGCCAATCACGATCAGGTGATCCGCCGTCTGGGCCATTTCACTCATCAGGTGGGAGGAGATGAAAACGGTTTTGCCATCGGCCGCCTGCTGGCGGGCCAGGTTGCGGACCCAAGCCACGCCTTCGGGATCCAGGCCGTTGACCGGCTCATCGAGGATCAGCACCTGCGGATCTCCAAGCAGGGCCGTGGCAATGCCCAGCCGCTGCCCCATGCCCAGCGAAAAGCCGCCGACCTTCTTGCGCTGCACGCTAGACAAGCCAGTCAGATCGAGCACTTCGTGCACTCGGGACTTCGGGATCCCCGCGGTAGCCGCCATGGCACGCAAATGCGCCAGCGGAGTCAGGGATTTGTGCACCGACTTAGCTTCCAGCAGGGTGCCGACTTCGGTCAACGGGTGACGTGATTTTTTGAAATCGTGCCCGTTGACCAGCACTTCACCGCTGGTAGGTTTGGCCAATCCCACGATCATGCGCATGGTGGTGGACTTGCCGGCACCATTGGGGCCGAGGAACCCAGTCACCATGCCTTCTTGGACCGTGAACGACGCATTATCGACCACGGTTTTTCCACCGTATTTCTTCGTCAACTGCTCTGCCTGGATCATATTTCCAGCCTAAGGAATTCGAGCCCAGCTCTCACCGCCCCCAGTGCTGATTTATGGCTCAACCAAAAGGGTGATGGCAGGGAAGCGAAAACTGGGCCCATGCACCAGATGGTGCATGGTCCCAGGGTGCCAAGGAAGTTAGAAGGTCGTCGTGAGCACGAACATCATCCCTGCGACGGCTAATGCGAAGGGCAGGGCCAGCAAAACCATCAGCTTCTTTTGATCCCGCACGATCGCAACGCATTCCCTGAGGAAGGCACTCGGACGGTAGTAGGCCGCCGTTTTCCCGCCGAAGGCACGGGCATCCAAGCCGAGCTTGCGTGACGCCATCGCTGCACGCAGCGCATGATAGTCGCTGGTGACCAACCACAGCTGGCCATCCGGACGCTGGGCACGGACCAAGGCGTCGGAGAACTCCAGGTTCTCAAGGGTGTCCCTGGCCCGGTCTTCAACCAGAATCTGTTCATCGCCAATGCCCTGCTCACGCAGGTAGCGGGCCATGCTTACGCCCTCTGGTTCTTCCTCATCATGGCCCTGTCCCCCGGTCGGAACCATGAAGGGGCGAGCAGATGCCTGCAGTTGATGCAGGTCTATGCCCTTGTCCAAGCGGCCACGCAGCAACGGGGTGACCTTGCCGTTGATTGTGCGGGCACCAAGGACCACCACGGCGGCGGCTTCGCCCTTGGATGGGTATCTGGCGTGCACCCATGCGTACAGCAACAGCATGGCGAACAAGCTCGCCGTGAAGACGGAGGCCATGAACAGGACGAAAGCCAGCGAATAGGTCCACCAGGATTCGATGCGAATCAGCAGCACCGCAATGACTGGCAGGACAAAGACGGATAGCCCGGCTGCCAATGACAGCAGATTCGCAGGTTTGGCTCCTTCGCGCCGGCACATCAGGATCCCGTTGTAGATCAGCGCGGCACCGAAGACAACGACCATCAGCGGGGTCAGCACCAGCACTATGGAGAAGAGGAACCCAAACCCGGGGATCACACTGGTCAACAGGTCGACGACCGCCGAAATGGTGAAGAACACCAGCGGCAAGAGAAGTGCAGCCAGACCCAAGCGGCGTGGGTCCTTGCGGTATTGCCGGATAAACAGCCACCAGAGTGCTGCCAGGAAGACCCAGCCAACGAGCTGCGCGAGCACTGATTCCATTGCCTCTCAGTTCACCGATTTCCAGTTTGCGATTCCGTATTCCCGTTTGAGCATCGATTGCGCTCCGAGGAATCCGCCCATGCCATGCACCGACGGCCCCGGAGGCGCAGCCGAGGATACCAAGTACAGTCCTTTGGACTCCAGGTACCACGGGTCGGCCGAGATCCGAGGCCGCTTGATGCTGCCCAGCAGGTCCATGGTTCCCCCGGAAAGATCGCCACCGACCAGTGCCGAGTTCTGCACTTCCAAGTCCTGGGCGGTGACAACATGGGATTCAATGATTGTCTCGCTGAAACCAGGGGCTGCCTGTTCAATCATTTCCTTCAGTTCCCGGCTCATGTCTACCGGAGAATCCAGTGGCACGTGGCAGTAGGCCCAGATGACGTGCTGGCCCTGCGGTGCCCGCGAATCATCAAATTGCGAGGGCTGGGCAACAATCATGAACGGCTTCGCCGCTCCCCCGCGCACTGCGGCGCGTTCGGCCTTCCCGACCTGCGCCGCGGTGCCGCCCAGGTGCACGGTGCCGGCCTTGCCCAGAGTCTCGTCGCGCCATGGAACCGGTGCCGAAAGGACGTAGTGCACCAGGCAGCTTCCCGGCGAGCGCCGGATGCTGCTCAACGCGTGCGAGAGCCGTTCAGGCAGGTGTCCTGTTGAAAGCTTGGCAGCGTTTTCGGCGGAGGTATCGAAGAGGATGCTCTGCGCAGAAAGCTCATCAACATGGTTGACGCGGGTGCCGGTAAGGATTTTTGCTCCATGAGCCATCGCTTCTTCGGCCAAGGCGTCGCTGATGGCTTGGGAACCTCCACGCGGGATGGCCCATCCCTTGCCGTGCGCTGTTGCTGCAAGGAACAGTCCTGCCCCGGCATTGGCCGGTCCGCGAGAGCCTCCCGCAACGTGGGCGGAACAGCCTGCGTAGAGCGCGGCGGCGCGTTCAAACTTTCCAGAAAAGAGTTCCTTGACGGCCATGCCCGCCACCGTGCTCACGGCAAAGGTCGCCAACGCTGCGGGGTTCGAGGGAACCCTCAGCAGAGGATTGAGCAGTGTCTGGCTGACCCCGTCAATCTGCTTGACCAGCGGGCCCAGGAGCCGGGTGTACATCTCGCCGTCCGCGCCTCCAAGTTCCTGCCCGGTGCGTTCCAGATCCTTGTACGCGTAGGCAGTCCGGCGATCCAGCACATGGGCGAAGGACAGCTCGGGGACGATGAACTCCACCTTGTCGTGGACGCCCAGTTCATGCATGGCTTGGGATTGCATGGCCATCGGATGCACTGCGCTGCCCAAATCGAATTTCGCTGCAGAACCATTCAGCGGCTGCGTTCTGGCGGCCCCGCCGATGGTGTCGTTGGCTTCATATACCGTGACGCTTAATCCAGCACGGGCAGCAACTGCTGCGGCTGCTAGCCCATTGGGTCCCGCACCGACAACGGCAACATCGCTCATGATTTATTTCCCGCCACTTCATTCGTTTTCTTGGATTGAGGCAGCAGTCCGCGCAGGGTCCAGCGGTCCTCCAGTCCGGCGAATGGGCCGGCCAAAGGATCATCCTGGCCCACGGCACGAATCGGGTCGTGGCGTGGATCAAGAATTGAACGTGCCACCAAGAACATCAGGTATCCCAGCATCACCATATGCGCCAGCACCAGCACCGCATAACCGGTCTCAGGGAAGGCCTTCTGCGCTTCTTCCGCAGAGAGGGAATCAAGGTAGAACCAAACAGCGTAGAAGTGCGCGATTTCCACGAGCATCCAGACAACGAATTCGCGCCAGCGCGGCAAGGCGAGGGCGAACAGCGGAATCAGCCAGACGATGAACTGTGGTGAATACACCTTATTGACCATGACAAAGGAAGCAATGATCAAGAAGGCCATGGAGGCCAGGCGCGGGGTGCGTTTAGCAGTCAAGCCCAGCACTGCGACGCCCACGCAGCACAGGAAGAAGAGGACCAGGCCGTAACGGGAAATCTGTTCGGCTTCAAAGAGCGGGACCCCTCCCCTGTTATCGGCGATGACATTCCATGCGTGCCAGAAGCTGGAGAAGCCTGCCCCGCGTTCAGAAGAGAAGTTGAAGAAGTGCATGAACGAGTCGGGGAACGCCAGCGCATAGGGAAGGTTCACCAGTGCCCATGTCGCCGCGGCGGTTCCGCCAGTCACCCAGAAGGTCTTGAGCCTGCCGGTGCGAATGGCCAATATCAGCACCGCGCCGAGGATGAAGAACGGATAGATCTTCATCGCGGCACCTAAGCCGATCAGCACCCCGGCAAGGACGGTGTGCTTTCGTGCGAATGCCAGCATGCCCAGGGCCAGCAAGGCCACAGCCCACATGTCCCAGTTGATGCTGCCGGCCAGGATGATGCCCGGGGCAATAGCCACCATTGCGGCATCCCACGGGCGGCGCCCGGTCATCCGCAGGGTGGCGATCACGGTGACCATCCACAGGATCGCAACGAGCAGCAGGTTGATGTCGAAGTACAGCAGCGAACGGTTTTCGATCCCCGTGGGGATGATCGAGGCAACGGCCGAGGCCACCGTGCTCATCAGTACCGGGTACTCGAACTGGGCGGTCGCGCTGAATGGCGCCCAGGGGTTCTCGGCGAAGCCGCGGGCGGAGAACAGCGGAACCCAGTCGCTGTAGCACGCATAGGCGTACGGGTTGTTGCCAGTCCACCCGTTGACCCGGCAGGGGTTCTTGGCAAGGAGCATCAGCAAGGCGCCCACGGTGGTCATCAGGATAATGACTCGTTCCACGCTGAAGAATCCTGGATCGACTCGGCCTGGATCGCTGTGTCGTCCCAGGCGGCCACCGATCATTGCGGTGAACTGTCGAAGGAACCCGTCAGCGCGTGATGGCACGGTAATCCGCAGGGGGCCACGCGTGGGCTGTGACTGGTTTGGCTCGTGCATACCCTCCAGCCTAAATGTTCTGTGCCTAAGCTCCGCCTTGCACACTCATGTTTCATTAGTCGCTTTGATCTTTTATGCGGTTCCGAGGGCTCGAAATCCCTCTTCCGGATTCGCCTACTGGTACGTAAAACGCTTGCTGACCTCGCATTCAGCAAACAAACAGGTGATTACACCGGCACTTCACCGTGCGTTAACCCAGATGCCCCCTCTTAGTTAACTTGTGCCCATAGCGTCTTACTCGTGAGCAAAACCAACCAGCCAAATGCCATGGCGATCATCCCCGCCAGGGGAGGATCCAAGGGCATCCGGCTTAAGAACCTGCGTGAGATCGGCGGCAAATCGCTGCTGGGCCGCGCAATCGAATCAGCCAGATCCGCGGCGGCAGTCAGCGACGTCGTGGTCAGTACCGACCATGAGCAGATCAAGGCCGAAGCGCTTCGCTACGGGGCGCGAGTCATCGATCGACCGGCAGATATCGCCGGCGACACGGCCAGCAGCGAGTCAGTTCTGCTCCACGCGCTAGCGAATGCGGAATCTCAGCCAGAGATCACCGTGTTCATCCAGTGCACCAGCCCGTTCATCGATCCGGAGGATCTGGACGCAGCCATTGCGGCGGTTTCTTCGAAACGCGCCGACGTCAGCTTCGCAGCTGTAGCGGACCACGGTTTCCATTGGGGCCTGGATCCGCAGGGCGAAGCGGTCGCCGTAGGCCACGACAAGCTGCACCGTCCGCGTCGCCAGGATCGCGAACCGCGCTTCCGCGAAACCGGGGCCTTCTACGTGATGGATACCCGGGGATTCCGCGAGGCAGGGCACCGTTTCTTCGGAAAGGTCCGGGTTCACGAAGTTCCAGCAGAGCACGGCATCGACATCGATACCGAGGCAGACCTGCTGCTCGCTGGGCTGGCCGTTCCGGCCACCCGGGAACCGATCGAAGTCGACGCGGTCATCACGGATTTCGACGGGGTGCATACCCCGGACACCGCGTATGTCGATGAGCACGGAACCGAAACCGTGCGCGTCTCCCGCTCCGATGGAATGGGAGTGGCCCGGTTGCGGGCTGCCGGAGTGAAGTTCCTTATTCTCTCCAAGGAAATCAACCCTGTTGTCGCCGCCCGCGCCGCCAAGCTGAACGTCGAAGTGGCCCACGGAATCGACAACAAGGCCGAATACCTGGCCCGCTGGCTGGCTGACGAATCCATCAATCCGGCTCGTGCTGCCTACGTGGGCAACGACATCAACGATCTGGGCGCGATGGCATTGGTCGGCTGGCCGATCACCGTGGCCGATGCCCAGGAAGATGTGCACCGGGCAGCACGGTACAAACTGACCCGCAAGGGCGGGCACGGAGCGGTACGGGAACTAGCCGAACTGGTTCTCGCCGCACGCACCGCTACCAAGAGTTCTCCAAGTTTCACCCACTGAAAGGCAATACCCATGACTTCCATGACTACTGACATCAAGCCTGTTGCTATCGGCGACGTCCAGGTTGGCGCAGGCCAGCAGGTCTACGTCATCGGCGAGATCGGCATCAACCACAACGGCGACATCGAGATCGCCAAGCAGCTGATCGATATCTCTGCTGAAGCCGGTGCCAACGCAGTGAAGTTCCAGAAGCGCACCCCGGACATTTCCACCCCGATGGACATGCGCGACAAGATCCGCTCCACCCCATGGGGCGACATGACCTACCTGGACTACCGCTACCGCGTCGAGTTCGACCAGGCGCAGTACAAGGAACTCATCTCCTACGCAGCTTCCAAGGGCCTGCACGCCTTCGCCTCGCCATGGGATGTTCCATCGGTCGAATTCATGGAAGAGCAGGGTGCAGTCACCCACAAGGTCGCCTCCGCATCGGTCACCGACATCGAGCTGCTCAAGGCCCTGGCGCAGACCGGCAAGCCGATCATCCTGTCCACCGGCATGTCCACCATCGAGCAGATCGACAAGGCCGTCGAGACCCTGGGTACCTCGAACCTGGTCATGATGCACGCTACCTCCACCTACCCGCTGCCTCCTGAAGAGGCCAACCTGCGCATGATCGAGACCCTGCGCGACCGCTACCAGGTCCCAGTGGGCTACTCGGGCCACGAGCGCGGCCTGCAGATCTCGCTGGCTGCTGTTGCCCTGGGCGCAGTGACCGTCGAGCGCCACATCACCTTGGACCGCACCATGTGGGGTTCGGACCAGGCCTCGTCGCTGGAGCCAAAGGGCTTCGAGTCGCTGATCCGCGACATCCGCATCCTGGAGCAGGCCATGGGTGACGGCGTGAAGAAGGTCTTCCCAGGCGAGCTGGCACCGCTCTCGCGCCTGCGCCGCGTCGACGCCTAAGCACGCCAACGTATCCGGCGGTTGGACTCACCGACGGGTCCAACCGCCGTTTATTTTTGTCTGCATGAGGAAGGCCTTGAAGCACAGATGAGTTTGATCCCCGGGCGCATTTCCGTGGTTATCCCCGCCTATAACCAAGAAGCATATATTTGCGATGCCTTGTCATCGCTGGTCCGGCAGAAGCTGGGACGCTGGGAGCTGGAAGTGCTCGTGGTTGATGACGCTTCCGATGACCAGACTGCTGCCCTGGTTCGCAGCTACCAAGACCAATTGCCTGGCCTGAACCTGATCTCGCTGCCTGAGAATGCCGGAGTTTCTGCCGCCCGCAATGCCGGGTTGGAACAGGTCACCGGCGAATACTTCACCTTCCTCGACCCCGACGACTGGTACTCCCCCGAGCATTTGGAAGCCCTGGCGGAATCATTGACCGAACTGCACGTGGACTTCGTGCGTTGCGATCATGTGCGTGTCACCGGCACCAATCGCGTCATCCACCGCGCCCCGCAGGCGTTGCGCGGCATGCCGCTGAACCCGGCCGATGACATTGAACCTATCGATTCGCCGTCCATGGTGGACTACGCCTTCGTGTGGGCGGGCATGTACCGCACCGACCTGATGCGCGCCCGCGAACTGATGTACTTCGACGCGCAGTTGCACAGCGCCGAAGACCGCCTCTGGCTATGGAAGCTGCATCTGAACACCGAGCGCTATTCCGTCGTTTCCTCCCCCGGGGTGTTCTACCGCCGCGGCCTGCCCGGCTCGCTGACCCAGGTCTTCGACCACCGTCAGCTCGGCTTCATTCCGGCCTACTCGCAGATCCTCACCGAGGTGCGCTTGCACCCGGACGCGGATCGCCACCTGCCCAAGGCGATGCGGCAGTTCTTCGCCATCGTGTGCCACCACGAGAAGCGCGCGAAGAACTACCCGCCGGAAGTCCGCTTGGAAATGAAGCAGAAACTGCGCCAGGTATTCACCACTATTGATGCGCCGATGGCCCGCCAGGTTGCCCTCGAGATGGACGTTGCCCGCCGCCGCCATATTCTCTCCTTCCTCCAGCCAGGTCAGATCGGGGCCGCCAAGTGATCGCACTGATTGAAGCCAGCAGCTATTTCCAGCTTGCTTCTCTGGCCGCGATGGCCGATGCAGGACTGCTCCCCGAGGCAGATGAACGAATTCTCGTCTTGGCTAACGGCTCGCAGGTTCCGGAACTGACTACTGCGTTGGATGAAGTCCCGGGCTTCGAGCAGCTTGCCGCCCGCTTTGACCGCGTGGTGGATTTCGCTGCGCTGACCTCCCCGCGTCGCCCGGCACAGTTCAACCCGCGTGAGGACGAGCTGCATATTTTCGAACGCCTCCTGCGCAGCGCTTGGGATCTGGGCAATGAACCCTTGACCTTGGTTCTGGAATCCATCCAGGTCAATCCGGCGCGTGCGCTGGCGCGTATTTTCTTTGATGCCCAGCTGTGGATCCACTCCGACGGCTTGATGTCCTATGGCCCAACCCGTAATCGATTGCCAATGCCGCTTCGCCAGCGCGTCATGGGCACCATCCATGTGGACTTGGTTCCAGGACTGCAGCCTCACCTGCTCGCAGAGCTCGAGCCGCGGCGCGAGGTCTTGGCCACCGGCGGCCTGGCTGCAATCTTCGGCGAACTGGCCCAGGGGGCAGAATTCGATCTGCCAACCGGCAGTGCGCTGATCCTCGGCCAGTACCTGGGTTCCTTGGGCCTGATGGATGCCGAGGAAGAATTCGAGCTGCATCTGGAAATGCTCAACGAGGTGGCCCGCCGGGAAATTTCCACCGTCCTGTTCAAGGCGCACCCATCGGCCAGCGCCACCTCAGCGGCACGCTTGTCTGCAGCCGCCAGGGACATGGGGCTGGATTTCCGGTTGGTCGGCACCGATCATCTGGCGGAAACCGTCATCGCGGCGGTACGTCCAGCCGTGGTGATCTCCTGCTTCTCCACAGGCTTGGCCACCGCCAAGTACATCCTGGATACCGAGGTCTACGCAGTGGGCACCGGCAGACTGCTCCAGGCGCTGGCTCCATACGAGAATTCCAACCGCATCCCGTTGTCCATCATTCATGCCTTGTTCGTCCAGGACGTGGCGGTTCCGGCGCACGATGGCGGCGGCGACCGCCTCACCGAACTGCTGGCTGCCGTGGCCTACTGCATGCAGGCCGCGCAGCTGCCTCACCTGCGCGAGCAGGCCGAGTCCTTCTTGTCCGCGCACTACCCGGAGTTCTCGGCTCATTTCAAGCGCCGGCGCATCACCAGGCTGGAGCTGCCTCCACGCTGGGCGCACATCAGCTCGCGCCGCTCGCTGCCTTCCAGAGTCCGCGGGGCCTCGCGCCGTGTGCTGCGCAATGGTTCCAAGCAGCTGGACACGCTTTCCAAATCCCTGAGCCGACTGGCAAAATGACCCTCACCATGATGAAACTGACTCAACATGACACCCACGAGGTGCCACGCCCGCGTTTCGGCACCGCGCACGTTTGGGTGGAGTCGCCACTGCAGCTGCTTTCGGCGGTAGAAACGCATGCAGCGGGGCTGCTGGGCACGGACATCCGGATCATCCCCCGTCAGGGAATGCCCCTGGAAGCCACGACGCAGGCAATGCTGAAGCATGCCCCTGCAGGGGTTCATTTTGAACCGGCCGCGCGTAAGCCTCCGCAGCCCAAGGGCCCTGCCGATCGGTATGTCACCGGCGACGCCTACTCGGGCAAGATCCAGCGCACGCTGCTGGCAGGCGTACGGGCCAAGGAAATCGTGATCATCGATGACGGCATGGCTACGCTGGCCCTGATCAAGCAGCTCATTTCCGATGAGCCCACCCCGTTGGTGCGCGCCCGGACCAGGAATTCCGCAGCACGCGTGGCCATGGGGTTGGCGACTTGGCATCGCTTGCGCCAGCTGGCCCGTGAAGATCGCCTGCTGATCGTTTCAGCGCTGTATGTCGACCCGGCATCCCGTCAGAAGATGGCTGATCTGGGGATCAAATTCGCGCAGCACAAGTTTGAATGGCTCGCTACCCAGCCGGTAGCCGAGCAGTTCACCGAACCTACCTTGCTGATCGGTTCGGCGATGGTGGCTGATGAGCTGATTTTTGAGCAGCCGTATCTGCGCTGGATTGAGCAGATCGCTTCCGAAGGCCCGGTTGCGTACTTCCCGCATCGCCGTGAAACTCCCGAATTGCTGGAGAAGATCTCGAGGATTGATCAGGTGGTGCTCAAGGAGCACACCGTTCCCATTGAAATGCGTTTGCGTGTCCTGCGACCAGGCCAGGAGATCCGCGCCTTGCCTTCCACGGTGATTCCATCCCTGCGCCTGCTGCTGGGTCCTGATGCCCGCTGCCTCTATCCGCAAGCCGTGATTGACAGCTGGTGGACCCCTGGTACCCCATCCGAGTTGCGCGAGCACCTATCCAGTTCATTGAAGGTGTGAATCAGCCGATGAAGCCATCAATACTTGCCATCGCCGACTCGGATTCCTATCTGAAGCTGGCAACGAGCTTCCTGAACCGCCTAGGTCCCGCATGGGATCGCAAGGTGTATTTGGCGCGGACCCCGGTGATGCCGACCGCCGACCAGATCGCAGCCGCCTTTGAAGGCACGGATCTGGATCCGGATATCCTGCAGGTGATTTCCGTATCCCAATTAGAAGCCGACACCGTAGATGAAGACATTGTTTTCGCTTCGGCCACCGGGCCGGTAGTTGCCGAGATCTACTCTCGCATGCTTCGCACCGAGCCGACTGATGGCCGGTGCACCGCACTGATTTCCGCCCTGCCTGGCGTGGCATTCCCCGCCACGCAGAAGGGGTGGAACTATCGTCGAGCCGGCGATGCGTTCATTTGCCATTCGCATGCCGAAGCCCGTGATTTCTCATTCATGATCGAAGGCCAGGTAGGGCACCAGCCGACCATCATGGTCAGCAAGCTCCCGTTCTTGCACTCGGCAGGATTCCCGCCAGCGCAAAAGCAGGTGGTCGAACGCTTGGTGTTCGCGCCGCAAGCGAAGGTACCTGCCCAAGAGAGCGAACGCGAGTCGATCCTGCTGGCTCTCGAGCAGGCTAGCAAGATGAATCCCGAACTTGAGGTGATCGTCAAGCTCCGCGCCAAGGCCGGTGAGCCCCAAACGCATCTCGAGGCGTTCCCGTACGATTCGCTGTTCGAGAAGTTGCAGTCCGAACGGCGGATCGGGCCCGAGTCGCGGCTTCGCTTCGATACCGGATCGATGAGTGAAGCATTGGCCGATGGCAGCGCCTTGGTAACAGTGTCTTCGACTGCTGCCTTGGAATCCATTGATCGCGGGTTGCCAACGCTGGTCCTTTCCGACTTCGGCGTCAGCGCGCAGATGATCAATACGGTCTTTGTTGCCTCCGGCGTCATCGGCACCTTGGATGACGTCGCCGGCTTGAGCTTCGGTGAACCTACCAAAGCCTGGTTGCGGGAAAACTACTTCCACAGGGTGGACCACAGTTTCGTTCAGTCCCTCGAGATTCTCGCGCAGCGAGCTCGAGCTGGAAAGCTGCACACTGATCCGGAAATGCTGGCGCATATTCGCCGCCAGCCATTGCGCCACCGCCTCAGAACAACGTTGCCTGCACCGCTAGTCAGGGTTTTGGTGAAGTTGCGGCACCAGTTCGGGCTAGCACGCAAAAATGGCGCCAACTCATGGTCATGACCAACTAGGCCTTAGCCCATGAAGTCACTTTAATGCCTGAATTGATCGTCATTGTCAGTAGTATCCAATCCTTAGGTGCTTTACCTGCTATTGGTGCAGCTGCGCTGAGACAGTGCAGTAATCACCTCGGTTTCGCTAGCCCAGAGAGGCCGCCCCGATAGTTATTCGGTGATACCGGGCACGATTGGGAATGTTTGCACTCCATTAAGACTTAAGATCATTGTGGGTCAATTTGCGCAATGCGCTTTTGCGCGCCCTATTGCCCAAAGGTTTTATACATTTCAATAAGGAGTTCATGTGTCGGCGAACCCGATTCGCGTTGCCATCGTAGGCGTAGGCAACTGCGCCACTTCCCTTATCCAAGGTGTTGAGTACTACCGAAACGCCGATGCTGATTCCACGGTTCCAGGTCTCATGCATGTGCAGTTCGGCCAGTACCACGTGGGCGACGTTCAGTTCGTTGCCGCCTTCGATGTCGACGCCAAGAAGGTCGGGCTCGACCTCTCGGAAGCCATCTTGGCCAGCGAGAACAACACCATCAAGATTGCCGACGTTCCAACCACCGGAGTGACCGTTCAGCGCGGCCACACCTTGGATGGCCTGGGCAAGTACTACCGCGAGACCATCGAAGAGTCTGCAGCCGAGCCAGTTGACATCGTCCAGTCCCTGAAGGGCAACGAAGTCGATGTCCTGGTTTGCTACCTGCCAGTTGGTTCCGAGCAGGCCGCCAAGTTCTACGCACAGTGCGCCATCGACGCAGGCGTTGCATTCGTCAATGCCCTGCCAGTATTCATCGCCGGCACCCCAGAGTGGGCGCAGAAGTTCACTGACGCCGGTGTGCCAATCGTTGGCGACGACATCAAGAGCCAGATCGGCGCAACCATCACCCACCGCGTGATGGCCAAGTTGTTCGAAGACCGCGGCGTTGTCCTGGACCGCACCTACCAGCTGAACGTTGGCGGCAACATGGACTTCAAGAACATGCTCGAGCGCGATCGCCTGGAATCCAAGAAGATCTCCAAGACCCAGGCAGTCACCTCGAACACCTCCGCCGCCCTGGGCGAAGACGACGTGCACATCGGCCCAAGCGACTACGTTGCATGGCTTGATGACCGCAAGTGGGCTTTCGTCCGCCTCGAGGGCCGCAACTTCGGCGATGCTCCGGTCAACCTGGAATACAAGCTGGAAGTTTGGGACTCGCCAAACTCGGCCGGCGTGATCATCGATGCCGTACGCGCAGCGAAGATCGCCCTGGACCGTGGCATCGGCGGTCCGATCCTGTCGGCTTCGAGCTACTTCATGAAGTCGCCACCAGAGCAGTACGACGATGAGACCGCGCGCAACAAGGTGGAAGCCTTCATTCGCGGCGACATCGAGCGCTAGCCCTCCGCGTTAGCGGAAAGGCAATGGCCAGGACCGTTCGGTCCTGGCCATTGCTGTATTCGACGGTGCTCTGGATGCGGAGAAGCCCGCCGGCTTGCAGGCCGGCGGGCCTCTTGGCGATGCCTTGCGAGTTCATCATGGGTACCTCGGATTCTTGTTAGCGGGCAACGGTAATGGCGTTGCCGGCCTTAGCGAATTCGAAGGTACATTTCTGGTGGCACGTGGTTCTTCAGCTCACGCTGACGCATGCGGCGGTTGAACTCGGTGCTATCAAGGTTGGTGAACTTGCGCTTGTCTTGACGCTTTTTCATTTGCTGTCCCTCCCTTCGGTCAAAGTAGAAGGGGAGGGAAGATCTTGGCGCGTAGTTGAAATGGCGCGAGCTTTCAGGCTTTCTGGTCCTGCGAAGATTAATTCCGAGGTGCGAACTGCCCGTTGAGCGGATGAGGAGAACAGTGGACTAGGCATGAAAAAAGTTCCTAAGGATGAGAGTCGATTACTGACCTGCAACCTCAGGAACTTATGCGGGATTTACCGTGAGTTAGGAATCCGCTTGTCCGGAGGTTGGGGAAATGAGCTTGCACAGACGAGACATGGGAGAGCCGCCAATAAATCGCGCTCCGCGATGAGTCTCTGTGTACCAATTGGTATTAATCATTTCGCCACCTCCTAAAATCTGCTCTCGGCCGGCCATGGATGCCATGGGGCCTCTTTGAAAAGTTTTCTCGATCCGCAAGTCTCATTGAGACTTCCCAATCACAGTATTCAGCATACATGGATTATCCCCGATGCGCTACAAATTTGCGCAGAAACTTTAAGCACTTTCCCGGGGACGGCAAAAGCACCCGAATCCATGCGGATTTCAGGTGCTTTTCCCTTGGTGCTCAGGTCAGAGGTTACCCCTCGGTAGCCGATTCCTGGGCTTCAGGCTGTTCTTTCCACCAGGCGCGCAAGCGCTCAGTGGCGATTTCCGCGCCCAGCGGGCCTTCGTCCAAACGCAGTTCCAAGAGGAACTTGTATGCGCGGCCAACGACCTTGCTCGGCTTGATTCCCAACAGGTGCATGATCTGCTCGCCGTCAAGATCCGGGCGGATTGACTGGAGCTCTTCTTGCTCGGCGATCTGCGCGATGCGCGCCTCGAGGTCGTCGTAGGCAAAAGCTAGGCGGTCGGCCTTCTTGCGATTGCGGGTGGTGACATCCGAACGGGTCAGGCGGTGCAGGTGCTCGAGCAGGTCTCCAGCATCGGTGACGTAACGGCGCACCGCCGAGTCGGTCCAGCCGGCCTCGCCGTAGCCATAGAAGCGCATGTGCAACTCGACCAGTCGGGCTACGGACTTGGTGGTGTCCTTGTCGAAACGCAGGGCGCGCATACGCGCCTTGACGAGCTTCGAACCCACCATGTCATGGTGGCGGAAGGATACCGCGCCGCTTGGTTCAAATTTGCGGGTCGCCGGCTTACCGATATCGTGCATCAGCGCCGCGAAGCGCAACACGAAGTTCGGGCCGGGAACAGGTCCCTCTTCGTCGGTTTCCAACGCCATGGCTTGTTCCAGCACGGTCAGCGAATGCTGGTAGACATCCTTGTGCCGGTGGTGCTCGTCAATTTCCAGACGCAGTGCCGAGACTTCGGGCAGCACCTTATCGGCCAGGCCAGTTTCCACCAGAAGGTCGATTCCCGCGCGCGGGTCTGCACCGTTGATCAGCTTGACCAGTTCATCGCGAACCCGCTCGGAGGAAATGATGTCGATCCGATCGGTCATTCCGCTCATGGCTTCGCGCACCTCTGGACTGACTTCGATCTTCAGCTGCGAAGCAAAACGGGCAGCACGCATCATGCGCAGCGGATCGTCAGAGAAGGAGATATCAGGTGCACCAGGGGTGCGGATGGACCCGTCTTCCAGCGAGCTTACGCCGTCGAAAGGATCCACCAGCTCGAGCTGCGGCAAGCGCAGAGCCATCGAGTTCATGGTGAAGTCCCGACGGAAGAGATCGTCGTGCAGGTTATCACCGAAGGCAACGATCGGCTTGCGCGACTCCTTGTCATAGGCATCAGCGCGGTAGGTCGTGACCTCTAGCGTGTGTTCGCCCTTCTTGAAGGCAATAGTTCCAAACTCGCGTCCCACATCCCAAACGTTATCGGCCCAGCCGGAAATCACCTTGATGGTTTCTTCCGGGCGAGCGCTGGTGGTGAAATCGAGGTCCGGGGATACGCGTCCCAAGTACAGATCCCGAACCGGCCCACCTACCAGCGACAATTCATGGCCCGCCCGAACAAAACGGTCGGCCAAGTCGAAAATAACCGAGGGCAGGATTTGACGCAGTGCGTCAGGCGAGGGAAGTGCATGCATAGTTACTTAAGCGTGCCAGAAATCCCGGAAGAATGCTTGAAATTCCGACGGATTTGCCTGCGAGATAACTTACTTGTCCACGTCGATCAGGCGGCGAACGGTACTTTCTCGATAGAGTGGTTCCATGAACCGACCGATCCCGTCTGCCCCAAAGCGCACCCCATTGACTGCGTCAATGGCTCGCGCGCAGGCAACTGGCGGTCACACGAGCCTGCCGACCGTGGAAGAAGTCTCTTCCGGCGGCATCGTGATCGACTTCAACGACCCCACCTTCCCAGTGGCCATCATTGCCCGGTACAACCGTGGCGGACGGCTGGAATGGTGCCTGCCCAAGGGCCACCCGGAGGGCGTGGAAACCAATGAGGAAGCGGCTATCCGCGAAATCGAGGAAGAGACCGGCATTGCCGGACGCATCCTCGCCCCGCTGGGTTCGGTCGACTACTGGTTCACCGTGACGAATTACCGTGTGCACAAGACCGTGCACCATTTCCTGCTGGAAGCTACCGGCGGGCATCTGACGATCGAGAATGATCCCGATCATGAAGCCGTCGATGTTGCCTGGGTCCCCATCGGTTCCCTGGGCAAGCGCCTGTCCTTCCCTAATGAGCGCCGGATCGCTGATCTGGCACGCGAGGTCCTTACAAAGCATGTCTCAGGTTCCTAATCCATCTGCGGGCTCCGATCAGCTACACACCGGAGCCATGGACGTAGTCGCCGGACCTCCCCCGCAGCAGGCAGCTCAGCCTGTTGGCTCGCGCTCCAGGATCTATGCCCTGATGGCCTCCGGCACGATGGTCTCACGCTTGCTGGGCTTCGTGCGCACGGCCTTGCTGGCGATGGCCATTGGTTCGGTCACCTCGGTGGCTGACATCTTTGAAAAAGCCAATATCATCCCGACTATCATCTACATGCTGCTGGCCGGCGGCATTTTCAACGTCGTGCTGATCCCGCAGCTGATCAAGGCCTCCAAGGCGAAGGACCGCGGCGCCGCGTACACGTCGAAATTGGTGACGCTGACCGTCGTGGGCATGGGTATTTTGACTCTGATCCTCACGCTCTGCGCCAGGCCATTGATCACAGTGCTCACCAATAACTGGACCGAGCCGATGATCGCGTTGGGAACGGCCTTTGCCTACTGGTCGCTGCCGCAGATCTTCTTCTATGGGCTCTACGCAGTACTGGGCCAGGTGCTGAACGCGAATGGCCGCTTTGCCGCATTCATGTGGGCTCCTGCGGTCAACAACATCATCCAGCTGATCGTCATTGGCGCTTTCATCCTGACTTTCGGCGCCTACTCTTCGGGCGACCCGATGCAGGATTGGAGCGGGGTCAAGACCATGTGGCTGGCTGGCGGTGCCACCTTGGGTATCGTATTGCAGTCGGTGGCGCTGTTCTGGCCACTGAAGAAGACCGGGCTGAAACTGACACTGGACTTCCAATGGCGCGGCATGGGACTGCGCCACGTGGGCAAGCTGGCGATCTGGACCCTGGCGGCCATGGTGATCGGCAATCTCTCCTCGCTGGTGTACTCCAAGATCGTGTCCGGAGCTACCGCGGCTCGAGCGCAGCTGCCTCCCGAACAGGCCGCCTCGGTAGCCGGCGAGTACGCGTTGAACACCTCGCAGTTGATCACCGTGCTGCCGCACTCCCTGTTCGCGCTGACCGTCGCCACCGTGCTGTTCAACGACTTCGCCCGGGCTTTCACCGAGAACCGCCGCAAGGATGTTGGCAAGCTGCTCAATCAGGGCATGCGCTCCACCGCAATCCCTATCGTGTTCTGCACGCTGGTCTTCATCGTGCTGGCCGGACCGCTAGGCAGGCTCTTTGCCGGCAACTCCGAGAATGCTGCGCAGGCCGCGGGCGCTCTCGGGCAGCTGCTGGTGCTCACCGCGCTTGGGCTGCCGTTCAAGTCCTTGCAGTTCTTCATGCTGCGTGTCTTCTACGCAGAGGAAGATACCCGCACCCCGATGCTGATCCAGTCGGCCACCGCCGGGCTCGGATTGATCTTGGCGTTCGCCGCTGCCGCCGTGGTCGATCCGCTGCATATCGCCGCCGCCATTGCCTTCATCTACGGCTTGACCAACGTGCTGACCTGCGTCGGCACCCACTATCTGATCAAGCGCCGCTACGGCAACTACGGTGTTTCCTCGGTCATCGACACCTACATTCGAGTCGGTTGGATGGCTACGCTCTCCTCCATCATTGGATGCATAGCGCTCTGGCTGCTGGGGGGATTCAACTTCGGATTCGCCTACGACTCCGTAGTCAGCGCCCTGGTTTCGGTGGCTATTGTCGCGCTGGTGATGGGCATCGTCTTCATTGGCTTGCTGTACAAAACCAAGGTCCCGGAGCTCCAGTCGTTCCTCGGTCCGATCCTTCGCAGAATCCCGGGACTCAATCGCTGATGGTCCGCTGAAACTTGCTAGTGATTCTGGGCAAATAGGCACCAAATAGCTTGATCTGACCGGTAACATGGCAGGTGGTGGTCCGTGGACCGCCACCGAACCAAAATCAACCCCTTGGAGATGCACGTGTCGCAGCCAATCGATGTCGGCTCTGTCCTCAGCGGTCGCTACCAAGTAACCGAGAGTATCCTTTCATCAGCTGAAGGAGACTTGGTACTCGGTGGCGTAGACCAGGTACTGAACCGCTCGGTCAGCATCATGGTGGCTTCCGTGGAGAATTCGTCGCAGCTGGCAACGAGCGCACGCGAAATCGCCATGGGCGAGCGCGCTTCGAACGTTCAGGTGCTGGATCTGGGCATCACCGATGCCAACCAGACCTACCTCGTCGCCAACACCGCGCGTTCCTCGGACCTGCTGGACCTGGTTTTGGAAACCGACGACGCTCCATATGTTGAGCCGTTCTTCACCGACACCCTGGGCACCGAGATCTTCGGCGAGTCCCGCCAGGCCGTCCCAGAGACCTATGAGGACGACAACGAGTACTACGACCAGCTGCAGTACGAAGACGAACCAGAGCAGCAGGGCAAGATCGGTTCCGCCTTGGCTGGTGGCTTCGCAGGACTGAAGAACCGGTTCGGCAAGAAGAACCAGGAACAGCCTGAAGAAGAACAGTTCGACCAGACTGCGCCTAATGAGCAGGTTCCCGCCACCATGGCTACCCCGGTCGCGCCAGCTGAAAAGCCAGCGGCCGAAGACAAGCCGAAGGTCTCCCGCCTGGAAGACGAAGACGAGCCTAATGTCACCGCAACCGCGGCCCTGGCTGCCGCTGCGCAGTCCAAGGGCAAGACGCCGGCCAAGCCTACCCAGATGCCTGCCGAGGAAGACGAGAAGCCGGCAAAGAAGAAGGCTGCAGCAGCTGGAGCCGTAGCCGGCGCAGGCGCCGCTGCGGGTGCCGCCGCTGCCGCTGCTCCGAAAGCCTCGACCTTCCCCGCAGCTGCCAAGAATGCTCCTGCCCAGGACCCCCAGGTCGGCGAAGAGGAAGAGGAAGAAGGCGGTTCCAAGGGAACTCGCCTGCTGGTTGGCGCCGTCTTGCTCATCGTGCTGATTGTTGCAGTCGTGTTCGCTTTCAACTTCCTTGGTGGGGACAAGAACACCACCGCCGATGGCGAGCAGCCAACTGCCGTGGAGTCCCCGGAAAAGCCATCCGAGACCGAGAAGGAAAAGGACTCAGCCGAGGATTCCTTGCCGGCTCCGAAGATCGACGACGTGTCCCGCCTGGTTCCCGGCAATCAGCAGCTGAACTCCGAAACCGATGGCAAGCTGGGCCAGATGATCGACGGCAACGCCTCGAGCACCTACTCAACGTACTCGTACACCACCGCTGATTTTGGCGGCTTCGCTTCCAACATGGTCTTCATCCTGGAACTGGACGAGAAGTCCAAGATCTCCGAGGTCAATCTCGAGGGCCTGAACGGCACCGGCGGCAACTACGAAATCCTCGTCGGCGAATCCGAAGACCTGGGCGATGCCAAGTCGGTAGCCAAGGGTTCATTCTCCGGTCCTTCGGTATCGGTAACTGCCAAGGACGACGACAAGGACTACATGGAAGGAACCCACGTGTTCCTGGACATCACCGACCTGCCTCGCAAGGCATCCGGCGGCAATGATTCACGTCCATTCGGTCTCCAGATCGGTGAATTCTCCGCCAAGTAATAGAAGCGGAATTTTTTACGAAAGCAATGCGTTGAGGTGGATAGTGAGGTTAGACCTTGCTATCCACCTCGCATTATTAGAACGAAAGGGTTCTACCCCCGTGACTTCAGCACAGAACGACGAAATCCGCGACGTCATCATTGTCGGCTCCGGTCCGGCCGGTTACACCGCCGCGGTTTACACCGCCCGTGCGAATCTGAACCCACTAGTCATCGCCGGCTCAGTCACTGCCGGCGGCGAACTGATGAACACCACCGACGTGGAGAACTTCCCAGGCTTCCCCGAGGGCATCATGGGCCCAGACCTGATGGACAACATGCAGAAGCAAGCCGAACGCTTCGGCGCCGAGATCCTCTTCGACGACGTCACCGAAATGAACCTCGAAGGCGAAATCAAGACGCTGTCCCTGGCTGACGGCACCATCTACCGTGCTCGTGCTGTCATCGTCTCCACCGGCTCCGCCTACCGCGAGCTGGGCCTGCAGGACGAAAAGCGCCTCTCTGGCCATGGCGTCTCCTGGTGCGCCACTTGCGACGGGTTCTTCTTCCGCGACCAGACCATCGCCGTGATCGGCGGTGGCGACTCCGCCATGGAAGAAGCGCTGTTCCTGACCAAGTTCGCCTCCAAGGTCATCGTCGTGCACCGCCGCAACGAGCTGCGCGCTTCGAAGATCATGGCCGACCGCGCCCTGGCCCACGAGAAGATCGAATTCATCTGGGACTCCGAAGTCATCGGCATCAACGGTGCCGATAAGGTCGAAGGCTTGGTTGTGAAGAACCGCACCAGCGGCGAAGAATCCACCGTGGATGTCACCGGTATCTTCGTGGCCATCGGCAACGACCCACGCGTGGATCTGGTCAAGGACCAGCTGCAGCTGACTTCCGAAGGCACCATCGCCGTTGAAGGCCGCACATCCAAGACCTCGCTGCCAGGTGTCTTCGCCGCCGGCGACGTCATCGATTCCACCTACCGCCAGGCCATTACCGCGGCCGGCTCGGGCTGCGCCGCGGCCCAGGACGTGGAGCACTACCTGGCCAACGTTTCCGAAACCCTCGCTACCGCCTAATAGTTTTCTCAGAAAGGGGTTGTCTCTCATGAGCAACGCAAAAGCAGTAACTGAAGCAACCTTCCAGGCCGATGTCCTGGATGCCGACAAGCCAGTGATCGTCGATTTCTGGGCTGAATGGTGCGGCCCTTGCCGCCAGCTCGGTCCAATCCTGGATCAGATCGCAGAAGAGCACGCTGCGAAGGTCGACGTCGTGAAGGTCAACGTCGATGAGAACCAGGCAATTGCCGCGAAGTACGGCATCACCAGCATCCCAGCCGTATACGTCTTCAAGGGCGGCGAGCATGTCGCTACTTCCATCGGTGCCAAGCCGAAGGCTGTCATCGAAAAGGACTTCGCAGAATACCTGTAAGCCAAGAACATGATTGAAGTGGGGATCAACCGCAAGGTTGGTCCCCACTTCTTATTTAACCGTGGCGCCGCGAGAAGTTCACTTGCTTTCGTTTTCTGGCCGTTTCCGAGCCTTACCCCAGCTCAGGTTGAGCCGGTTCTTCATCTGAAGGCCCTTTTGACATGCTGTTGCGAATATCCAAGGTAAAATATTTGTTTTTATGATTCTGGCTCTGTTCTATGACGCTTTGCACAGTTCTTTGGCACCCATCAGCCAAGATGCGCATTTCATGCTCAGCAATGGACCCGGCAAGTTCGGGTTCGCATTTGATCGTTTCTCTGGCCACCTAGACAGGTTCCCGAATTCTGAATCTTGATGTCCTATGCAAAATTCAGCGATCCGCGATCGCCGTATTTCTAGCCCTTCAACTTCGGCCCACAATTCCAGACTGCACTGTGAAGGGCCGCGGAAACGCATCCGGATACGCCGCACATGCTAGCTGATTGGATGTGCTTTCTGAGAGGCAGCCAAAACCAATTCCTCATGGGACTATCCGCTTCCGGTCGAAATTGCGTCAAATTCTGTCCATGGATAATCCAGGCCATGCCGACTGCCGCATCCCCGTGTCGCCGCGACACTCAGTTTTCATGGGCGTCTTTAGCTGGAACAGCATCTCTTGGTCTTGATTATTGGGGAGGGTTCAACGCGCAGTGAGAACTGCCAGGGCTAACGGAGTTCCAGGGAATTAGCGGAGCACTCCCCTTCCGCGTATCCACTGGTTGCTCACTGAGCCTACTGTTTCGCCGTCAATCGTCAGAATCCATGATGCTATCTCCTCCAAAGTCCGAACGGTTCAGCAACGAGTTCCTGAGGACGTTCTCTGGCTAAACTGGCACGCAGTAAGCAGAACAGAATCTTTCGGCTTGTGAGTTGTTGTCGTAAGTCAGTTGCTGCGGCCCAAACCATGTTTCGTGCCGATACGTCATCACCCACTGCGCAACTGTCACATGGGCCGCTGGGTAATGATGAGGTGCGACCTGTCGAAGATTGAATGAATCTGAGGTCGATTGCCGTGGAGCGAACGAGCCACATCATCGCTGAATAGCTGTTCATACCCATCGGGGCGAAGCTTGCCGGTAGAACCTGCATCAGGGACAAAGGCCTTAGACTCATGCTCGTTGCCCTACTGTCGACTCGCGAAGAGAAGGCCTGAATCTCCAATCTGCTAGTGATCGGAGGGGTTTCTCTCTGATCAGGTCATTGCAATTCTGCACTAGGTCCTAGTGCAATCAACTAACTCTGAACAGCGCGCTACCTATCTTTCGGGAAGTCGGTTTCCCCGAGGGCCAGTACTAACCCCACATATAAGTTCTTTCATTCACACGCTTCCCTCCTTCAGGTTCTCTTGCCTTTCAATTAATGGAGGTCTTCGCCCAGTTCTCCAACCCTGAGAAATTTAGGTTGATCACTACTACGGGCTTCGGCACCTGGGGCTTCGCACTCCACGGCATCATGCCTACCTATTGCGCGGCTGGTGCATGGACAGCTTGGTCCGAATTCCCGCGCTATTTACCTTGGGGCTTTTTTCTAGTGAATAGTTCCTTCGAACCGGGACAAAAGCAGGAGCGGGTTGAGCCGGGTTTGCGGAGACTCTAGTGAACCTATTTCACCGCTAATCCTCCTACTCTCTTGGATTGAAGGTTGTGATCCTTCTGGATTTCCCTTCGCTCACCTTGCTCATGAGCGGGATCTGGAGCGCTGCCGGGCCGCTCATGCCCGACAGGGCTCCCGGAGACCCATACATCCGACTAGGACGCGCTTCTGCAGCCTCATAAGTCACTCCTAAGGCTTTCTGGCCATCTGTTGCTCGACCCCTCCCTAGGGCCTTGGCGTCATTTCCTCCTGTCAGCTGCTGGCGTTGAAGTGGTTGGACGATCGTATCCAGGCTTCACCTTCCGCGCGTATGAGACCAAGGGTCAAGTTATCCCTCGGCATCTCGCGACGCTCTTACTTTCCTGCACGCCGTGCGTGCTCGCCGGGTTTTTGGCGCTGGAACGAACTTCCTCATGTCCGCGCCGCAAGCCGCAGGCTGATCACTGTCCTCTCACGTAGGCACCGGCCAGACAGGTCCTCTCCGGCGCTCGTACAGGCCTACGCATGTATTCAGCAAGCTTCTTATGCCTCATCTCAGCAAAGGCTGTCAGCCTGCGGGTAGTGGGTATAGCATCATTAGCTATTCATCTCGGGGGCGGGGTGCCCAGGTCGTGCGTGGCCGCTCCATTCTGTGCAACGTCAACCCTGCATGTGCTTTCAGGTCGTTCTGGTTGTTTCACGTGAAACACCAAGCGCATCGTTGAATTCAGGACAATCAAAGGGCGGTCAGGTTAATGTTTCACGTGAAACACGTTTCGCTTCGCAGACGTCAGCAGGTTCGAAGGGTGGTCTGGATCATGTTTCACGTGAAACGTTGCTTCAAGGCAGCTGCTCTCAGTGTTCATGTTGCGGTTCCGCCCCCCCCACCAGTCGCAGTCGCCGATTCAAGAAATTCGAGAGACGGTGACACGATTTCATGACAGCTCGAACTCGGATTTCTAGAGATCTGGATGTCGGTTCGGCAAGGGTGCGCACCAATGTTAATCCCACACCTGCGTCAGGAATCTTAATGGAGTCGTTGCTTCTCATCAGCGTGCCCTGGCTCAGGGTGCGCGTAATGGCTTCGGGAAGGGCTAGTACCACTCCCCCATCGCACGGCATGGCGCATTCGACATAAGAAGTTCCGGTCATGCCCGCAACACCAACTGAAAATCGCCTTCTTATCGTCAAACGGAATCGGACCTGTACCGTCCAATTCTCCCTACGCCAGCTCGGCATTGGTCAGCAAACCCGACGGTTCTTCGCCCGATATGGATGGTTAGGCGAAGACAGCCTCTCCTCAGGGTGAACCAAGCAATCAGTATTCGCCGAGGCATCAACCTCGTCACCATTGGCCTCACCCCAGCGGACAATCGGCGGATTGGACCTGGTTAGCACCGACTTCTGTTAATAACGATCAGCTGCATCAACGGCCGCAGTACCGAATGGAATGTAATCCACCTTGACGATGATCAACAGTTTGTATTGCATAAGACGCAGCAACTCATGAGTCGATTTCCCTCCGTGATGCGCCGCCACCAACCTTTACGCGCAGCCAGAGCTGTTCATCGAAGAGCATTGGATACCACTGCCGGCAGGCTTTGACACCCAGCGCAATACGCGAGTTAGTATTCACCGCCCATGGCGGTCCTCTACAGGTCACGAGCATAGCTGTCGGGATGATCGCCGTCCTGGCCCGGCAGGTTCACGAGTCCATCCCTCATCATGTGCTGGATCAACATGCTACTTGCACGTCCGACAGATTGATGGCATTTTCATGGCTCTCGCCAACTGCTCAATCGTTTCTTCCGAAGTACGCATTACTGGTCATCAGGAAAGTCGTGGATGTCCAGGCAAGGGATTCTATTGCCGGCCGATACCTGGCGTGACGCGACCACGCAGCCGTGGTCGTGGCCAAATAACGGTTGTGCGTCGAATCTTGCTCAACGCACAACGCAGTAATCTGCACATGTGCCGGATCGGTAATCATCTGGTGCTTGTGAATATTCGGTGGTTTGAGAGCCACCCAATATTGCGCTTCTGGGCCAGTCGTTATTGTGGTTCAGATCCACCCAATAGTCTCCCTTAGAACCACCTGCCGGATCATCAGTCCGGCAGGCAGTCCTGAACGAGGATTCCATCGAATCAACGCCCCGTGGCTAATGCTCCGGCCGAGAGTACACCTCACACATGTTGCGCCCACCGGTCTCAACCCAAATCGTATCGTGCACGACATGATCCATGATCGCGTCGGCCAACGCACCAGCGTCCAGCCGGGCACGCCAATCCGATTGCTTGTACTGCGTACAGAAAATGGTGGATGCAGCGTCATACCGCCGCCCTATGAGCTCGAAGATGATTCTCAGCAACCCGCCGGCTGGAGGATCCAAAAGCCACTCATCCATCAGCAAGACGCAACCACCGGCGCGCGCGGACAGAATACTGGGTGGCTCAGAACCGCAATATTGGCGGCTCTCGAAAAGTCCAATATTCAGCTTGTCCAGCACCGCGGAGGATCAGCCACCACCGGCTGGCCGCAGACCCTCTATCCATGGTCACCGTGGAATCAACAATCCGGCCAATGTCTGAAGGATGCACCAATTAATTATTGCGGCCCAGACTCATGCTATAGGTCCTTCTCCATCGTGCCCGATGGCTGAGCCCGGTACTGATGGCATCGAAGGCGAGATGATCATTGTGCCTAGAGCCTACGGCGACCGGTCGATGCTCCGGACCTGGATCGGGCTGAACGGTGTACATTGGCTTTCGGTAGACACCCGTCGAGCTGTTTGCTGAGATTCTGAAGGAAAGAGGATTCAAGCAACTGGTTGCATTCGGTTTGCTCTTTGAACTCAGAATCTCTCGGTGGAGCCAGAATGCTCCTGCTAGCCAGCGGCTCGGCAAGCACTGAATTGACTTCCGTGTCTTTCCTTTTGCTTCCGAATCGCGGATTCACGGTCCCAGATTCTGCTCTTGAGGACCGCGTCATCATCGTCGTTCTAGCTCCACATCCCAACGCTCAGATCCGGGCATTGCCAGCTAGGAATCATCAGCGCTTTGAACACCCTCAAATGCGACAGCCTCATCATCAGCTCCGGCAGCATCAGAGCCTGGTCGGATCCGACAGATGTCCGTGGCTTGGGGAACCACAGATCCACTTGCGCGGCTTGCCCTGATTCGTGGAACATCCGGTCCGCAGGGCCCACGTTCGTGTATTCCGGACATATCAGTGCGACCCGGTTCTTCAACGTGGAGATGGAATTCGTTCATTCGATTCGTTCGTCGATGGCCGTCGCCGGCATGCGCGGATACTCGCAGACCAGCCTGCGGGTTTCTGGTTCGAAAGCGTCAGCGATGGAACCACGCTTCGTCTGCAGGTCATTTGCAGACTCGGTGACTGCCAATGCTGAACATACGGTGTTACGTGCGATGCCAAGTCGCCGCGAGATCGCCGTTATTGGCACGCCTTCTGCTCAATGCAGTCGACGGATCTCTGCGTACTGTTCCACATTGATCCTTCCCTCAGAATGTCTGTTGAATGGATCAGGTGGGGTGAATATTCAAAAGTCGTTCAATGGTTAGCATTCAGTTAGCGTTGGCACCCCTCCGAACTTGCCCCCGGTTGGTCCTGCCATAAGTCCATAGCGGCCTTCCTTGGCCCTTCTCGGCCTTCGTGCGAGCCTTCCTCTCCCCTACCCGACTCCCGGCTCTCGTGGCGTCGCTATACGCCCACCTTGCTGCTCAGAGAGTCATCACGGTATGCCTGACTATCTGATCTTGCTGTTCCAGAACATGCTGTATGCAGTCCTTACTCAACGCCGTTGCATATCTGCCCTAAGCAAGAACGATGAAACGTACC
This sequence comes from Glutamicibacter sp. NPDC087661, assembly GCF_044743275.1. NCBI lineage: Bacteria > Bacillati > Actinomycetota > Actinomycetes > Micrococcales > Micrococcaceae > Glutamicibacter > Glutamicibacter sp. NPDC087661. The sequence continues at coordinate 89,648 of NZ_JBIUWE010000004.1, read as the reverse complement.
CTTGGAATCGCCCGATACGGCTTCTCGGTCCAAGGTTTTCGGAGTTGTGCTCAGTTGCGGACAGCATCCTGGCTCCCTTGCACATCAGTCCTCGAACAATCTAAGAAGCATGGCTGACACATGCCACTGCGCATTAGATGGAGTAGAGCCAGGCAGGGATAGACCGCGAAAACCATCAGTGTCTCTACTGATCGCACCTTGTGTTCTCCTTCGCACTGGAAGGTAGCCGGAATACTGTGCACCAAATGCGGCACCTATCGCCCCGGATGTCCTACCAAGCAGAATACTGGCTGCCCAAATCCGTATCAGCTGGGGTAGTTCCCGCAGCCAGGCGGGTCGAATCATGCGTTCTATCCTCTTCCCGTTCTCCGTAGAATTCATTAAGTGGAGGCATTTCGGTGACCTAAACTGAATGGCTCGCTGATCCTCAGGAGCAGGCATCGGAGAATGGTTACGAAGCGAGGTGAAGGGCTCGGCTCAGCGATGCGGTGCCAATCCCGAACCTGGTACGGTGTGTCCTGCTTTCTCTACATTTCTGGACAGCGTCGTGGCTACTTCGTGCTCATGCCATCGGCATGTACGTTCCCTCTTTGATAAGCCAACGGCGGATGCCAACAATCAGTTTTATGCTTGCTGTGGTTCATGATCCATTTGATGCGAAAGCTATGCGGGCACACATAAGTATCCGTTTATGGACAGCAGCGGTTTCCTACCCACCAACGATTCGTCTCCATGTGCCGCCCTCATACTTGGTTGGCAGTAACCTCGCATGGAGTATTTGTTTCACGTGAAACACAGGCTCTAGATACAAGAAAGGCGCATGTTTCACGTGAAACATGCGCCAGTTCATGAAATTACGAGTTCATAGTCGGATCAATAACCTGCATGATGCGGTTCAGATCATCCACCGAAGCGAACTCGATGCTGACTTTGCCCTTGCGGCTGCCAAGCTGAATCTTGACGTTAGTGTCCAAGCGGTCCGCGAGCGAAGTTGCCAGGAAGTCCAGGCGTTCATTGCGCTGGGTCTCTCGCGCCTTCTTTGCTGGCTTTCGTGGCTTGTCGTCACTCAGTGCCACTGCTTCTTCGGTCGCGCGCACGGACAAGCCCTCATTGATGATTCGCTGAGCCAGCTGCTCGATGACTTCGTTGTTCGACAGTCCTAGCAACGCGCGCGCATGACCGGCAGAAAGAACGCCAGCCGCAACACGACGCTGAACGAGTGGAGGTAGTTTCATCAAGCGAATCGTATTGGAAATCTGCGAACGGGATCGTCCGATTCGTTCTGAAAGCACTTCCTGGGTGCAATTGAACTCTTCTAGAAGCTGCTGATAAGCAGCGGCCTCTTCCAGTGGATTCAGTTGTGAGCGATGCAGGTTCTCGAGCAAGGCGTCGCGCAACAGATCGGTGTCATGCGTGTCGCGAATAATGGCCGGGATAGTCGCTAGGCCAGCCGCCTGTGTCGCGCGCCAACGGCGTTCACCCATGACCAGCTCATACGGAGCGTCATCTTTCTCGCGGGAAGGGCGGACCACGATAGGTTGAAGCAATCCAATTTCGCGGATCGAATGGATGAGTTCATCCATGTGCTCCTGATCGAAGTTGGTACGCGGCTGCTTGCGATTTGGGTGAATCAGCTGGACGTCGAGTTCAGCGAACTGTGCGCCAGGAACTTCGACAAGATCGGGAGAGTCTGATTTTACAGGTTGCGGCTCGGTCTTCTTAGGTGCTGGTTTCTCAGCTGATGCGTCTTCCTGAGGTGCAGAGGTATTCTTTCCCCCAAGAGTTGTATTCAAGCCAGGCATAGTTGCGCGAGCGCGCTTTGCCGGCTTTGCGGGAGTGGTTGGCGCCTTAGGTGCCGAGGACTTGCGTCCCGGTTCGAAGAACATATCGACAGGACGTGTAGCGCGCGACTTCGACGCTTCCGCGGCCGGATCTACAGGAGCTGTTTCACGTGAAACATTCTGGTTTTCCTCAGGAGCCGCCGTCGCCGGTGAGCTGGAAATAAGGGCACCCAGTCCCCTGCCCAATCCCCGCTTCTTATCTGCCATGTTCTTCGCACGCCCTTTCATCCGAAATTTCAGCCCGAGACTAGTCTACTGTTTTTTGGCTTTGAACCGGGGATGCGCACAGTGCGTCAGCCGTGGCTCTCACCGTACGAATCTCGCATCCGCATCAGATAGATCTGGAAAAACAAACGAAAATCTAAGGGGATGATCTTTTCCAGCGTGAAACGTATTTATAAGGTCTTACGCGCCTCGTTCAGCCATCTCTACGGCTGCTTCGGAGTACGACAATGCACCAGTCGAATTTGGATCATAAGTAATGACGGTCTGCTGGTAGCTCGGCGCTTCAGAGATTCGTACCGAACGAGGGATGACGGCCTTGAGCACCTGCTCTGGGAAGTGCTCACGGACTTCGTTGGCGACCTGCGCGGCCAAATTCGTGCGACCGTCGTACATGGTCAGCAGTATCGTCGAAACCGTCAGCTTGGAGTTCAAATGCTTCTGGATCATTTCAATGTTCTTCAGTAGCTGGCTCAGGCCCTCGAGCGCATAGTACTCGCACTGGATTGGGATGAGAACTTCACGAGCGGCAACGAAGGCGTTAACGGTCAGCAGGCCTAGGCTTGGCGGGCAGTCGATGAAGACGTAGTCCAAGCGAGGCAGCCCCTTGCGCTGGCGGGTACGCGCGTAGTCATCCAGGGCGCGCTGCAGGCGCTGTTCGCGGGCTACTAATGAAACCAACTCGATTTCAGCGCCTGCCAGGTGAATGGTTGCAGGAGCGACCTGCAGGGTTGGCAACTCTGGGCATGTAGCTACTACGTCAGCCAATGGAAGATCATTGATTAACACGTCATAAATGCTGTCTACTTCAGCGTGGTGTTCAATGCCCAGCGCGGTAGAAGCGTTGCCCTGCGGGTCGATATCAATGACCAGGACGTTTAGCCCGCCCTTGGCTAGGGCGGCGGCAAGGTTGACCGTGGTCGTCGTCTTGCCTACGCCACCCTTCTGGTTGGAAATGGTGAAATAGCGGGTCTTCTCAGGCATTGGCACCTTGCGGGCCTCCAAAGCTTCGCGACGACGATGTTCACTAGCTATCTGAGTAGCCAAAGGCGAGGACGAGTCGTTGAAATCAAACGCGCTATCCGATGAATCCTTAGTCTTAGACAAAGGTAAAACTCCTCCTCGTGAATTGATGCACCTAATGCTCATGGCGTGCACCGATAATGTTTCACGTGAAACATTCAAAACAAGTCATTCAGATTGCGAAATGGCTTCATCCTCGAAAACTATGAGGATGAAAGCCATTTCGCTTCTATAACTATTTAACAGACTATCGCGTCAACCTTAGCCAACCTTGATGCGAACCACCGTGGTTGGCTCTGCAAGGATGCTTTCGCCCACAGTGAGCACTTCGGTTTCCCTGCCGCCAAGCTTGCGGATCGCCTTGGTAGCCTTAGCGATCTCTTCGACAGCGGAGCGGCCCTTGATGGCGATGAGCTCGCCCTGTCCGTGTAGCAATGGAATAGTCAGTCCAGCCAAGTTGGTCAGAGCAGATACGGCACGGGCCGTGACATAGCGTGCGTTGACGACGTCGACCATCTGCTCTGCACGGCCACGCATCACGGTGACGTTGTCCAGACCCAGATCATCGATAACCTCGGAGAGCCAGATGCAGCGGCGCTCCAGAGGCTCAATAAGCGTCAATTTGAGGTCCGCGCGGGCAATTGCCAAGCAGAGCCCTGGAAGGCCAGCACCGGAGCCTACGTCGGCTACCTCGGCGTCCTTCTCCATGACCTCTTCGATCACGGCGCAGTTGAGCACGTGACGGGACCACAGACGGGGTACTTCCCGTGGGCCAAGAAGCCCGCGCTCAATGCCCGAGGTCGCCAGATGCTCCACATAGCGCTTGGCAAGATCCAGGCGGTCACCGAAGATCTTCTCGGCAGCCAGGGTCTCTTCTGCAGTAAGGCTGAGGTCCTCAGTCATGGTCGTTGGTCCTTAGGTCGATCAGCACGCTCTCGCGTGATGGTTCTTAGCTGTCCAGTACCGAAATAACGATATGGCGTCGGGTCGATTCACCCTCGGATTCCGAGTGCAGTCCTGCATCGGCGATCACGTCGTGCACGAGCTTGCGCTCGTAGGCGCTCATTGGATCCAAGTGGGTCTTCTCGCCGGTTTCGCGTACCGACGCAATAGCATCTTCAGCGATCTTGCGGAGCAGTTCTGCGCGCTCTGCGCGGTAGCCGGCAATATCCAGGATCAAGCGCGAACGTTCACCGGTAGCAGTGAGCACTGCCAGCCGGGTGAGTTCCTGGAGGGCATCGAGGACTTCTCCATCCTTGCCTACGAGGCTCTCCAACGAGGCGTCTGCGTCCTCGGCAAGGATCGAGATGTAGGTGCGGCCACCGCGGATCTCGATGTCGATATCGCCGTCCAGATCTGCAATGTCCAGAAGCTCTTCGAGGTAGTCGGCGGCGACGTCGCCCTCGTCCAGAACTTCCTGGTCGTCTTCGATCTGGTTTTCCAGTTCTGGTGCGTCGATGTTCTCAGTTGCAGTCATGGCTACTTCTTCTTTCGACGGTTCTTGCGCTGCGGCTGTTCACGCTGGCCCTTGGCCTGCTGCTCTGCCGCGGCGGCGGCAGCGGCATCAGCGTCTTCCTTCTTCACGCCTACTGGAGGCAGGCCCTTGGCGGCGCGGCGAGCGTTAAGTTCGCGCTCTGCTTCCGAACCAGGGGTCGGGTTGTTGCGGATAACCCAGAACTGCTGGCCCAGGGTCCACAGGTTCGAAGCGGTCCAGTAAATCAGCACACCGATTGGGAAGTTGATACCACCGATACCGAAGACCAGGGGCAGGATGTACAGCATCATCTTCTGCTGCTGCATGAACGGGCCCTCGAGGGCCTCCTTGCTCATGTTCTTGGTCATCAGCTGTCGCTGGGTGAAGAACTGCGATGCGGTCATTGCAAGGATCATGACCACCGCAACGATGATCACTGCCCAGTTGATGGCACCGGAATTGATGGTGCCCAAGAAGGTCTCGGACAGCGGAGCGCCCAGGATCGAGGAATTGTCGAAGCTGCGGATGTGCTCAGCGGACAGAGCGCCGATCGAACGTCCATCATCGCTGGCGCGGGAGGCTTCGTTCAGAACGCGGAACAGCGCGAAGAAGAACGGCATCTGCACGAGCAGGGGCAAGCAGGAAGACAGCGGGTTGGTCTTATGCTTCTTGAACAGCGCCTGCTGCTCCTGAACCATAGCCTGGCGCGACATCTGGTCGGTCTTGCCCTTGTACTTGGCCTGCAGCTTGCGCAGATCAGGCTGCAGTGCCTGCATCGCGCGCTGGGACTTGATCTGCTTGACGAACACTGGGATCAGCAAAGTACGGATCAGCAGCACGAGGAAGATGATCGACAAGGTCCAGGTAACACCCGAATCCCCGTTCATTCCAATCGCGGTGAACAGTTCGTGGAATGCCCACAGAACCCACGAGACTACGTACGTAAACGGAGTCAGTATCGTGTCTAGGAAGTTGTTCATCAGTGGTCGAGCTCCTTGCGGCCGCTTTCCGCGGCGTCTTCATCGTCGGGAATCACAGGATGATTCAGAACTATGATCCTCGGCAGTTTGCCTTCTGGCCAAATCCTCGGTCCCTCAGGAACGTGGTCGACGCCTCCGTGGGACCACGGATTGCATCGGAGAATCCGCCAAGTGGTCAATCCGGCGCCTTTGACAACGCCGTGCTGAGTCACTGCTTCGAGCCCATAGGCAGAACAGCTAGGAAAGTATCGGCATACATCGCCATATAGTGGCGAGATGAGTTTTCGGTAAGTCTTGAGCAGCCCGATAACGATGTTGCGTGGGATATCGATGATGAACCACAGCAAACCGCTACGCGGAGCTAAGTCCTTACGCATCAGCGCGCCTCAATCTTGCGCAAAACAGCGGAGAAGGCTGAATTGACCTGGGAGTTGAGTTCTTCCCAAGAGAGTTCGGCGGCGCCAGGAAGTGCACGGAAGACGAAATCGACGTCGCCGTCCACGCGCCGCAGCTCGTGGGCGATTTCCCGCATTCGTCGTTTGGTGAGATTCCTTTTAACGGCAATACCTACAGCCTTGGAAACAATGAATCCAAACCTGTCACCAAGGAACTCTTCGGTTTCTCGGTGCCGTGCATATAGCACGACGTTCCGGCGTCCGCTTCGGACGCCGGAACGTACAGTGGCTGTAAGGTCTTGCGCTAGGCGCAGTCGCTGATTCTTAGGCAACATCGGCTTCGGGTTGCTCTTTAGCTGAGCTCGTTGAAGTCATGCTGCCAAGAGCTGTTTCGCAAATTTATGCGGACAGCTCGGTGCGACCCTTGCCGCGACGTGCCGAAAGGATGGCACGACCTGCACGGGTACGCATACGAAGGCGGAAGCCATGCTTCTTCGAACGACGACGGTTGTTAGGCTGAAAAGTCCGCTTGCTCACGGTGACACTCCAAAACGTTTTAGATGATGCGTACTACCCGTTACTAGCTAGCTGGATAACAACAGGATGACGCTCGTGCTTTTTATAAAATGCGCTTTTTTCGCGGGCTCTTCCAAAAATGAGCAAGTCGCAAAAAGATGCGCATAGGACTGAATAACAATAGAAAACTATGCGCGCAAGGTCAAATTGGCGCACGAGTTCTGCCCATGCTCCCTACTTCGAGAGTCGGCCTGTGAATAATCTACCCCAGACTTGTGGATTAAGGCTGTGCATAACGAAAGAAAATTCACAGTTTTCCGCAAAACAGCTAGTCATCTCGCAGCGAAAAACGCTTGATTTCAAGGGAAAACCCGTTTTCCACAGTAATAACACCCGGTTTTTCCACGGAGCTGTGCATAACTGTGTGGATGATGGATAGAATCAATGCAGACGTGGTCCAGAAAACGACGTTTCAGAAGCCTGGAAACAGGATTCTTGTGACCAAGATTGCATTTAAACGGAAGCGGGGCGCCCTTAGTGAGCAGCGACGAAACCAATAGCATTGGTAGCTCTTGGCGCCAAGTCATCCGGAAGATCGAGGATGATGATCGCGTCAAGGCGCGTTACCGTGCCTTCGTATCGCTGGCTAAACCTCAGGGACTAATCGGTACGACGCTCTTAGTTGCGGTACCCAATGACCTCACCCGCGATATTCTGCAGACTCAGCTGCGCGAGCCGCTGGATGAAGCACTGCGAGAAGTCTTCCAGGACGAGATCCGTTGCGCCGTCAGCGTTGATCTCTCGCTCTCGGATGAGCTCGAAGAAGATGAGCCTGAAGCCAAAGCCGCCGCGCCGTCAGCTCCAGCAGTCGTTGAGACTCCTGGTCCGCGCCCCCAGCCAGCACCGCAGCCAACTCCCCCATCGAATTCGCAGGAGTTCGGCCGGCTGAACCCGAAGTACATTTTCGACACCTTCGTGATCGGCTCATCGAACCGCTTTGCCCACGCCGCAGCCGTTGCTGTTGCCGAAGCGCCGGCCAAGGCCTACAACCCGCTGTTCATCTATGGTGATTCAGGTCTGGGCAAGACTCACTTGCTGCATGCCATTGGCCACTACGCACGCCATCTCTACAAGGGCATCCGCGTGCGCTACGTGAACTCCGAAGAGTTCACCAATGATTTCATCAACTCGATCCGCGACGACGAGGGCGCAAGTTTCAAGCAGACTTACCGCAATGTCGACATTCTGCTCATTGACGACATTCAGTTCTTGGCCAACAAGGACGCTACCCAGGAAGAGTTCTTCCATACCTTCAATGCGCTGCACAACCACAACAAGCAGGTTGTCATCACCTCTGATCTGCCTCCCAAGCAGCTGCAGGGATTCGAAGACCGCATGCGTTCGCGCTTCGAGTGGGGCCTGCTGACCGATATTCAGCCACCAGAGCTGGAGACGCGTATTGCGATTTTGCGTAAGAAGGCCGACGCTGAAAATCTTTCAGCTCCAAGTGATGTCATGGAGTACATTGCTTCGCGTATTTCCACGAATATCCGGGAACTCGAAGGTGCTTTGATCCGTGTCACCGCTTTCGCGTCGCTGAATAACCAGCCCGTGGACCTTGCATTGGCCGAAACCGTGCTCAAGGACTTGATCAGCGAAGACGGGGCCCAGGAAATCACGCCGTCGACCATCATCAAGCAGACCGCAGAGTACTTCGGACTGAGTATTGATGAGCTGAACAGCAAGTCGCGAACTCGTACTTTGGTCACCGCGCGCCAGATCGCCATGTACTTGCTGCGTGAGCTTACCGACATGTCGCTGCCGAAGATTGGTGCAGAACTTGGCGGCCGCGACCACACCACCGTGATTCACGCGGATCGTAAGATCCGTGAGCTCATGGCCGAGCGCCGAGCGATCTTTAATCAGGTCACCGAGCTAACCAACCGGATTAAGCAGAGCCAGCGGGAGCACTAGCGGCGAGAAATCACAGGTGTGGATAAGACTGTGGATGATTTGGTGACGACCTGCGGATAAGTGCGCAAACCATGTGGACGTTAAAAATCATGGAACTGAGTATCAACAGGATGATGGAACTGAGTCTCATGTTCAACCACAGATTGTTCACATGCACAATCGTGGGCGGGTCTGGGGTTGCAGGCCTTATCCACAGTATCCACAAGGGTTATTAACACTTCTCCTTTAAACCCTTAATCATCCAAATAACGAGTCCACTCCACACCCTCGAGCCAAATCCTGTGCAGAACAATTTTTTGTTGCATCGTCCACACTTCGTTCATTGAGCAGACGTTGCGCTATCAGGGCGTGGCAAGATTAGATGGATAAAACGTGCAATTACCTGCTCTATGCTTAAGAACTTGGCGAGGGAACAACCTTCTTGGCCTGACTTAAGACTTATGGGTTCCGAAAGGCGGATTTTTCGTGAAGTTCAGCGTTGAAAAGGATGTATTGGCAGACGCCGTATCCTGGACTGCCCGGTCCCTGGCACAGCGACCACCATCACCTGTTTTGGCTGGCATTCTCATCACCACCCATGAAGGCCTGGTTCGGCTCGAGGGATTCGACTATGAGATTTCCTCGCATATTGAGATTCCCGCGGACATTTCTGAGCAGGGTTCGATCTTGGTTTCCGGCAAGCTCTTGGCTGAGATCACCCGATCGCTGCCTAACTCGACGGTCACCTTGGAGACCGAAGGCTCGAAGATCTCGCTGACCTGTGGCCGTTCACGATTCCACCTGGCCACCATGCCAGTTGATGAATACCCAACCCTGCCTGAACTTCCAGCTATCGCCGGCACTATCGATGGCCAAGCATTCTCCGAAGCTGTATCGCAGGTTATCGTTGCGGCGTCCAAGGACGACACCTTGCCAGTTCTCACCGGCATCAAGGTTGAAATTGAAAATGACCTGATCACATTCTTGGCCACGGACCGCTACCGTCTGGCTCTGCGTGAACTCAATTGGACTCCGAACCAGGCAGAAATCTCGACCTCCTTCCTGATCAAAGCCAAGACCCTCAACGAAGTTGCCAAGACTCTCTCGAGCTCTGGCGAGCTGAAGCTTGCAATGAGCGAGAACGGAGAAATGGTTGGCTTCGAAAGCTCCAACCGCCGGACCACTTCGCTGCTGATCAATGGCGAATACCCGAAGATCCGCTCGCTGTTCCCAAGCGACACCCCAATCCATGCCACCGTTCGCACCAGCGAGCTGATGGAAGCTGTTCGTCGTGTATCGGTGGTTGCCGAACGCAATACCCCAGTTCGCATGGCTTTTACCGATGGCCAGCTGACCTTGGATGCTGGCACCGGCGAAGACGCGCAGGCTGAAGAAGCTATTGTTGCGTCTCTTCGCGGCGAAGACATCGTCGTTGCCTTCAACCCGACCTTCTTGTCCGAAGGCCTGAACTCCTTCAATACCGATTTCGTGCGCTTCTCCTTCACCAGTGCGCCCAAGCCGGCCATGCTGACCGGCCAGAAGAAGCTGGATGAGGATGACCAGGACCAGTATCGCTACCTCGTGATGCCGGTTCGGTTGCCCAACTCGAACTAAGCCAATTTCGTGGTGGATGGCTAAAGCCATCCACCACCTTCTTTCTGTCAGGACCTCGGTGTATATCTCGCAGCTTTCACTCACGGGCTTCCGCTCGTATGCGCAGGCCGACGTGCACCTGGCCCCTGGGATCAACGTTCTGATCGGCCCCAACGGCGTCGGCAAAACCAATATCGTTGAGTCCGTTGGCTATTTGGCCAATCTCTCTTCGCATCGCGTGAGCAATGACGCCCCTTTGCTGCATTTCGGTTCTGAGCGCGCGCTGATCCGCGGCACCGTGCATCGCGGCCCGCAAACCACAGTGATCGAGGTCGAAATCACCAGTGGCAAGATCAATCGTGCCCGCATCAACCGGGCCAACCCGGTTCGCGCTCGGGAGATCCTGGGCATGGTGCGCACCGTGCTCTTCGCCCCGGAGGACATGGCGCTGATCAAGGGCGACCCGTCCAACCGCCGCAAGTTCTTGGACGAGCTCCTGGTAGCCCTGCGCCCGGTAGAAGCCGGCACCAAGAACGACTACGACCGCATCGTGAAGCAACGCAATGCCCTGCTCAAATCCATCCGCGGCAAGTCCAAGCTGAGCACCTCGCAGGAAAACACCCTCAAGGCCTGGGATCTGCAGTTGGCCTTGACGGGCGCTCGATTGATCCGCGGACGCCTTGACGTCCTGGCCTTGATTCGCCCGTACATGCAGGCCGCCTACGCGGATTTGGCCGATGGCGCGAAGGAAGCGCGCGCCGTCTACCGGTCCTCGCTCGAGGGCGAACTCGATGAAAACAGCCTTCCGGCAGAGGACCTTGAATCCTTGGACCAAGAAGAAATCCAGGAACTGCTGCTGAACGCCATTGAAGTTAATCGCAGTCGGGAAGTCGACCGCGGAATTTCGCTCTTTGGACCGCACCGGGACGATCTGACCCTGATCCTGGGACCGACCCCTGCCAAGGGCTATGCCTCGCACGGGGAAACCTGGTCCTTTGCCCTGGCCCTGCGCCTTGCCGCCTACCGTGTTTTCGGCGATGACGATCCGCGCCCAGGTTCCGGACCCATCCTGATCCTTGATGATGTCTTTGCCGAACTGGACACCACCCGTCGTGATCGTTTGGCGCATATCGTTGCCGGAGCCGAGCAGGTTCTGGTGACCGCCGCCGTTGTCGAAGATGTTCCAGAAGCACTGAAGGGACATTTCTTCCAGGTCTCCCCTGGCCAGGTTGTCGATGCATGAGCCATCAGAACGGGATGAACACCGCTTCGATCCAGAGATCGATGCGGCCAAAGCACTGCTCAACCGCATGCGGAAGCTCGCCGAAGAACGTGGCGAGAAGCGCATAGATGCGGCGCGCATGGACAAAGTGCGCAAGCGAAAAGCCTCCCGCCGCGGATTCGCCGCTGAAAAGCCGGAATCCGCCGAGGGGGCGATCCGCGATCCGCGCGCCATCGGCGAAGTAGTCTCCCGCTTGTCCAAGTCCCGCGGCTGGAACACCCAGGTCGCGGTCGGATCGGTACTCGGCCGCTGGCCCGACATCATTGGCGTGGAGAACGCGAAGCACTGCAAGCCGGAATCCTTTGAAGACACGGTGGTGGTGATGCGCTGCGATACAACAGCGAGAGCTGCGCAAATGCGCCTGCTCAGCCACGATATTCTGAAGAAATTCGATGCCGAGTTGGGTCCCGGGATCGTCACCGTGATCAAGGTGCTCGGGCCTAATGCTCCCTCCTGGCGCCATGGCATGCGTTCGGTGGCCGGCCGGGGTCCACGCGACACATACGGGTAGAAATTGCTGGCACGGCATATGGCGCACTCACGGACCCGGAGGGTGGATCCCCCCACACTTGATCGCCCCAACTGCCTCAGAACGTCAATTAGCAGCTTTTGGTGGGCGATTTAGGCCTCAAAGTCACCGTTTATTTTGGTCTACGCGGTAGAATTAGAGGTAGTGAAATGACTCCGCTGCGGGCTTGCCCGGCGGCGGTGTCCCTCCAGACCATGATTGCCTGACGCGCTGAATCCATCGCAGCGGGCAATCGCGCGCCAAATCCGAGGAGTTCGTAGCACCCGTGTCTACCGAAAATGCTTCACCGCAGGAACCGGCTGAAAGCCAAGCCCCCGCGGAATCGATGACTTCCAAAGTCGAACACACTTACGGCGCCCAGGATATTACCGTCCTCGAAGGACTCGAAGCGGTACGCAAACGCCCGGGCATGTACATCGGTTCCACCGGCCCTCGAGGCCTGCACCACTTGGTCTACGAAGTCGTCGACAACTCCGTCGATGAGGCGCTGGCTGGCTACTGCGACACCATCAACGTCACGCTGCAGGCCGATGGCGGCGTGCGCTGTGAAGATAACGGCCGCGGCATCCCAGTAGACATCCACCCAACCGAGGGCAAGCCAACCGTAGAGGTTGTCATGACCATCCTGCACGCAGGCGGCAAGTTCGGCGGCGGCGGCTACGCGGTCTCCGGCGGCCTGCACGGTGTGGGCATCTCCGTGGTGAACGCCCTGTCCGAGAAGGTCGACACCATCGTGCGCCGCCAGGGCCATGCGTGGCGCATCGGCTTCGGCAACGGCGGCCACACCGTCCAGGAGCTGACCAAGGGCGAAGAAACCGAGCTGACCGGCACCAGCCAGACCTTCTACCCGGATCCGGAAATCTTCGAGACCACCGAATTCGATTTCGAGACGCTTCGCGCCCGTTTCCAGCAGATGGCCTTCCTGAACAAGGGCCTGCGCATCACCCTCACCGATGAGCGAGTGCAGGACAACGAAGAGCCCGAGGCCGAGGTCGAGGAGGAAATCGAGAACCAGGTAGTCAAGCCGCGCACGGTGGACTACCTGTACAAGGACGGCCTGCTGGACTACGTCAAGCACCTGAACGCCGCCAAGAAGATCGAACTGGTCCACGACGAGGTCATCGCCTTCGAATCCGAAGATGCTGCCCGCGGCATCAGCCTGGAAATCGCGATGCAGTGGACCAGCGCCTACGCCGAATCCGTGCACACCTACGCGAACACCATCAACACCCATGAAGGCGGCACCCACGAAGAGGGCTTCCGCGCGGCCCTGACCGGCCTGCTCAACCGCTACGCACGCGATAACAAGATCCTGCGCGAAAAGGACGACAACCTCACCGGCGAGGACGCCCGCGAAGGGTTGACCGCCGTGATTTCGGTCAAGCTCTCCGAGCCCCAGTTCGAGGGCCAGACCAAGACCAAGCTGGGCAACTCGATGGCCCGAGGCTTCGTCCAGGGCGTGGTCAACGAGGAACTGGGCGACTGGTTCGAGCGCAACCCGAACGTGGCCCGCGACATCATCCGCAAGGCCCAACTGGCTTCGCAGGCCCGCATGGCCGCCCGCAAGGCCCGCGACAACGCCCGCCGCAAGTCGCCGATGGAATCCTTCGGCATGCCGGGCAAGCTCTCGGACTGCTCCTCGAAGAACCCTGCCGAGTGCGAAGTGTTCATCGTGGAGGGCGACTCCGCAGGCGGCTCCGCCAAGCGCGGACGCGACCCGCACACCCAGGCCATCCTGCCGCTGCGCGGCAAGATCCTGAACGTGGAACGTGCCCGCCTGGACCGCGCGCTGGGCAATGCCGAAGTGCAGGCGATGATCACCGCCTTCGGCACCGGCATCGGCGAAGAGTTCGACATGGCCAAGCTGCGCTACCACAAGATCGTGCTGATGGCCGATGCCGACGTGGACGGCCAGCACATCACCACGCTGCTGCTGACCTTGATCTTCCGCTTCATGCGCCCGCTGATCGAGCACGGCTACGTCTACCTGGCAGCCCCGCCGCTGTACCGCATCAAGTGGTCCAATGCGCCGCATGACTACGTGTTCACCGACAAGGAACGCGACCAGGAGCTGCTTGCCGGCCAGGCCGCCAACAAGCGCCTGCCCAAGGACAACGGCATCCAGCGCTACAAGGGCCTGGGCGAGATGGACTACTCGGAACTGTGGGACACCACCATGGATCCGGAGCACCGTACGCTGCGCCAGGTCACCATGGATGACGCGGCCGCCGCGGACGAGGTGTTCTCCGTGCTGATGGGCGAGGACGTCGAGTCCCGCCGTAACTTCATCCAGCAGAACGCCAAGGACGTGCGCTTCCTGGATATCTAGCCGGCCGCCGCCACCACAGATATCCACCGAAGACTTTTTTGACTTGTAAGGGAAGAAATTGAGCGACGAGCAAACCCCTGAGAACGCACCAATGGACGGCGAGATCATCGAGCCGGTCCCAGAAGGCGGTCGCATCGACCAGATCGACCTGCAGACCGAAATGCAGCGTTCGTACCTCGACTACGCCATGGCCGTTATTGTCGGCCGCGCGCTGCCGGATGTGCGCGATGGCCTGAAGCCGGTGCACCGCCGCGTGCTGTACGCAATGTACGACGGCGGCTACCGCCCTGAGCGCTCGTACAACAAGTGTGCCCGCGTGGTCGGCGAAGTCATGGGCCAGTACCACCCGCACGGCGACACCGCGATCTACGATGCGCTGGTCCGCCTGATCCAGGACTGGGTCATGCGCTACCCGCTGGCCCTGGGCCAGGGCAACTTCGGCTCCCCGGGCAACGACGGCGCCGCCGCCCAGCGTTACACCGAAACCAAGATGGCCCCGCTGGCCATGGAAATGGTCCGCGACATCAACGAGAACACCGTTGATTTCCAGGACAACTACGACGGCAAGAACCAGGAACCAACGGTTCTTCCGGCGCGTTTCCCCAACCTTTTGGTCAACGGCTCCTCCGGCATCGCCGTGGGCATGGCCACCAACATCCCGCCGCACAACCTGCGCGAAGTCGCCGAGGGCGTGCAGTGGTACTTGAAGAACCCGGAAGTTTCGCGCGAGGAGCTGCTCGCCGAGCTGATGCTGCGCGTGAAGGGCCCGGACTTCCCATCCGGCGCCATGATCCTGGGCACCAAGGGCATCGCCGATGCCTACCGCACCGGCCGCGGCTCGATCACCATGCGCGCAGTGGTCAACGTGGAGGAAATCCAGGGACGCACCTGCCTGGTGGTCACCGAACTGCCGTACATGGCCAACCCGGATAACCTCGCGGTGAAGATCGCCGAACTGGTCCGCGACGGCAAGATCGCCGGCATCGCCGACATGCGCGACGAGACCTCGGGCCGCACCGGCCAGCGCCTGGTCATCGTGCTCAAGCGCGATGCCGTGGCCAAGGTAGTGCTGAACAACCTGTACAAGCACACCGAGCTGCAGTCCAACTTCTCGGCCAACATGCTCGCGATCGTCGACGGGGTGCCGCGCACCCTGCCGCTGGATGGATTCATCCGCCACTGGGTCACCCACCAGATCGAAGTGATCGTCCGCCGTACCGAATACCGCCTGAAGAAGGCCGAGGAAGAAGCCCACATCCTGCGCGGCCTGCTCAAGGCCCTGGATGCCCTGGACGAGGTCATCGCCCTGATTCGCCGCTCGGCTACCACCGAGGCGGCGCGCGACGGGCTGATGGAGCTGCTGGACATCGACGAGGCGCAGTCCCGCGCCATCCTCGACATGCAGCTGCGCCGCCTGGCCGCCCTCGAGCGCCAGAAGATCCAGGATCGCCATGCCGAGCTCGAGCGCATGATCGCCGAATTCCAGGCGATCATCGCCGATCCGGCACGCCAGCGCCAGATCGTCTCCGAAGAACTGCAGGAAATCGTCGACAAGCACGGGGACGAGCGCCGTACCAAGGTGCTGATGGGCTACGACGGCGACATGAGCGTCGAAGACCTGATTCCCGAAGAGGAAATGGTCGTCACCATCACCCGCGGCGGCTACGTCAAGCGCACCCGCATCGACAACTACCGTTCGCAGGCACGTGGCGGCAAGGGCATCAAGGGCGCGAACCTGCGCGGGGACGACGTGGTGGAGCACTTCTTCGTCACCTCGACCCACAACTGGCTGCTGTTCTTCACCAACCACGGCCGGGTTTACCGCACCAAGTGCTACGAGCTGGCCGAGGCCGGCCGCGATGCCAAGGGCCAGCACGTAGCCAACGTGATGGCCTTCCAGCCGGACGAGCACATTGCCCAGGTGCTGGACCTGCGCACCTACCAGGATGCGGCCTACCTGATGCTGGCTACCCGCAACGGCTTGGTCAAGAAGACCCGCCTGGAGGATTACGACACCAACCGCACCGCCGGCGTGATCGCGATCAACCTGCGCGAGGACGATGAACTGGTCTCCGCGCAGCTGGTCAGCGAATCCGATGACGTGATGCTCGTCTCACGCAAGGGCCAGTCGGTCCGCTTCACCGCCACCGATACCGCGCTGCGCCCCATGGGCCGTGCAACCTCGGGCGTGACCGGTATGAAGTTCCGCGAAGACGATGAACTGCTGGCAGCCGATGTGGTCCGCGAAGGCTCCTATGTCTTCACCGTGACCAACGAGGGCTACGCCAAGCGCACCACCGTCGAGGAATACCGTGTGCAATCCCGCGGTGGTTTGGGCATTAAGGTGGCCAAGCTCAACGAGGAACGCGGTGAGCTGGTTGGCGCGCTGATCGTCGACGAGACCGATGAGGTCTTGGTGGTGATGGGCTCGGGCAAGGTGGTCCGCTCGGCCGTTTCGCAGGTTCCTTCCAAGGGCCGCGACACGATGGGCGTCATCTTCGCCAAGCCGGACAAGAAGGACCGGATCCTTGCGGTTGCCAAGAACTCTGAGACTGAGCTCGAAGAGAACTTGGAGGAAGATGCCGTAACGTTGGACGCAGAAAACACGATCGATGAGTCATCGGCTGTGCCAGAAAACGAATCCGGCGCGGAAAATGATGACAACACTAACGGAGGTAACGCATGAGCACGCCCTCGACGCCACGCCCCAGCGGCGGTGCCCCGAAGAGCGCAGCGCCGCGACCTACCCAGGTAAAGCGTCCAGCTCCGACCGGTACTGGCGCCCGTCCGGCTAGCGCCGGCGCACGACCAGCAGCAGGCCAGGCACGTCCAGCGGGCCAGCGCCCGACAGGAGCGCCGCAGCGCCCAACCAGCCAGCAGCGTCCGGCCAATGGCCAGGATCGCCTGGTTCGTCCAGCGCCCAAGGCGAAGGTCCGCAAGGCCCGCCTGCTGGTTTCCAAGGTGGAGCCCTTCTCGGTTCTGAAGCTGGCCTTCCTGCTCTCGGTAGCTTTCGGTGTGATCACCGTGGTTGCCGCCGTGGGCATCTGGGCTGTCTTGGATCTGACCGGAACCTTTGATGCGTTCAACCAGCTGATGCGCGAGGCCATTGGCGCCGACGGCAACTTCGACCTGCGCGACACCATGTCGCTGGGCCAGGTGGCTTCCTACGCGACGATCATCGCAGTGGTGAACGTAGTGGTAATTTCCGTGGTCTCCATGCTTGGCGCGGTGCTGTACAACATTGCTGCTTCACTGGTCGGCGGAGCCGGAGTGACCCTCACCGACGACTAGGAACACCCCAAGTCGAGCCCGGGATTCATGCTGTGATGCATGACACCCGGGCTCGATTTGTATCTTTGGGAGAACACCGGTAAAGTTTTATTTCGTTCCGAAGGGAACAAAAACAAAAGCAAGGGCGTATAGCTCAGGCGGTTAGAGCGCTTCGCTGATAACGAAGAGGTCCCAAGTTCAAGTCTTGGTACGCCCACGGAAACCTTGCTGGAGAGAAAGAGGGAGTAATGAAAAAGTTCCTGGTTCTCGCATCGATCGCGGCTGCTGCAGTAGTCTTGGTCAAGAAAGCGAAGGCTTCGTCGGAAACGAAGGAAACCTGGCATCAGGTAGCCGATAAAGTTTCCTAAAGCTTTTGGGGCCTTAGCTCAGTTGGTAGAGCGTCTGCTTTGCAAGCAGAATGTCAGGAGTTCGATTCTCCTAGGCTCCACAAAAGAAAGTGGCGGAAAGTGAAAACTTTCCGCTAATTCTTTTTGATTGATCCGGTTGGATTGGTCTTGGAGTGGAAACTTCAAAATTGAATACGGGGCCTTAGCTCAGTTGGTAGAGCGTCTGCTTTGCAAGCAGAATGTCAGGAGTTCGATTCTCCTAGGCTCCACATTTGCCAAAAGGCGGAAAGTGAAAACTTTCCGCCTTTTGCGTATCCAGAAGAAAATTCTATTTCGCTAGTGCGGGATCCGGGCCATCCGGACATGCTCATAGTGTCCAATAAGCTGCTCGCCAATGCTGTGCCAGGACCGATCCTGGACACTGCTAAGCGCAGCGCTGGCAAAAGCCAGCCGTTTCGCATCGTCATAGGCCAAGTCGCTGACCCGACTGCGCAGCTCACTAAGGTTTCCTGGCTGATAGAGCCAGCCCGTGCGCGAGGAATCCACCAGATCCAGCGGTCCCCCACGGCCTACGGCCACGACAGGCACACCACAGGCCATGGCTTCCTGAATGGTCTGGCAAAAGGTCTCTGAGGCGCCAGGATGCACAAAGATGTCCATCGAAGCCATGACCTCGGCCAAGCGTTCCCCGGAAAGGAAACCGGTGAAGTGGGCGTTGGGCAAAAGGCTGCGCAGTTCGTCCTCGAGTGGGCCGGAACCGACGATCACCAGCCGAGTATTCTCAAGACTCGCCAGGGCCTGCAGGTCCGCGACCTGCTTCTCTGCTGCCAGCCGGCCGACGTAGCCAATGACTACCTCGTCATTCGGGGCAACCGCCTGCCTGAACTGCTCGCTTCGCCGTCTTGGCGTGAACTGCGCTGTATCTACTCCCCTGCCTGAAATGGCAAGCCGCGGAACGCCCAGAGATTCGAGCTGGTGGTAGGAAAACGTGCTTGGAACCAGAGTGAGGTCCGCACCCGTGTGGATCGCTCTGACGTGCTCCCAGAGCCTCTGCGTCAGCCACGGCATTTTGTAGCGTGCCGCGTAGCTGGGAACCTCGGTCTGATACAGCGCCACGGTGGGCAATTCGAGTTCCTGTGCAGCGCGCAGAGCCTGCCATCCAAGGATGAACGGGCTAGCCAGATGAACTACGTCGACGCGCTCTCGAGCCAGCATCTTGCGCAGGCGCGCCACACTGGTGGTAGCGACCCGAACCTCGGGATAGCTTGCCAAAGGCATCGACGGAACTGTGAGGATCTTGAAGCCCTGATAGAGCTTTGGCACGCCATGGCCCGACAGCTCCCCTGCCAGCGAGCCTGCAGGGGTAATGACCACGGCCTCCTGGCCAGTCTGCCTGAGGTGATCCAGCGTCTTGAGGATTGAGTTGGTGACCCCATTGAAATGGGGAAGGAACGATTCAGCGACGATTGCTACCTTCACATCTTCAGCATGCTTTTCGTCAATTACACGCAAGTGAATATGACAAGGGTAGTGGATTAACTTCAGCTGTCTCGTTGTGGCCGCAACTCTTTAGTGGCAAAATACCTAGGTGCCCTATGAACAGTCCAGCCCTTCCGCCGTGGCGGTAAATGCCAATAAGAACGAAAAAGACTCCCGCATCGCGGTGTTGCTATTCCCTGTGCTGATTTTGCTGGGCGGACTGTGCGGAATGCTCGTTCCCCAAGCGTTCGTGGGGTTTTCCGGATGGATAAATCCCCTGCTGATGGTGATCATGTTCTGCATGGGGCTGACGCTGACCTTGCCAGACTTCGCCTTGGTGTTCAAGAACCCGTTGCCGGTGCTCGGCGGTGTCGCAGCGCAGTTCATCGTGATGCCATCCATGGGCTGGCTGGTCGCCACGCTGCTGCAGCTTGAACCTGCCTTGGCCGCCGGCCTGATCCTGGTTGGCTGCGCACCAGGTGGCACGGCATCGAATGTGGTTTCCTACCTGGCTCGAGGCAATGTCGCCTTGTCCGTTGCCATGACGTCCGTGTCGACCTTGCTCGCACCGCTGCTGACCCCGGCGCTGGCCTTGTGGCTGGCTGGCCAGTACATGCCGGTCGATGCTGGATCCATGGCCGTCAGCGTCATCAAGATCGTACTGATCCCTGTGGTCCTAGGCATCGTCCTGCGCATGCTGTTCAACCGGTTCGTGGCGAAGATCGGTGGTGTGCTGCCATGGCTGTCGGTGCTAGCCATCACCTTCGTGGTGACGGTCATCGTCGCGGGCAGTGCACAGACGATTTTGACTGCTGGCCTGCTGGTCCTGGTTGCGGTCATTTTGCATAATGCCCTGGGCCTGGCTTTGGGGTATGCCATGGGTGTCCTGTTGCGCGTTCCCGAAGCTTCCCGGCGCACAATTGCCATCGAAGTCGGCATGCAGAATTCAGGCCTCGCCGGTGGGCTAGCGAAGCAATACTTCTCGCCTGAAGCCGCTCTGCCAGGTGCCGTATTCTCTGTTTGGCATAACTTGTCCGGCGCATTGATCGCAGCTTATTGGCGGAGAAAAGACGCTAAATAGCTCGAGAGTGCGGGCACGGATAAAAGTATTCCATCATAAGAATATCTTGATCTGTCCAAGTATTCGCCGGATCCGGCACGTTCCGAGTTCGAATGAAGCCCATGCGCTGGGAAACTGTAATCTTGATTGGTGACCATCTTGCTTGCCTTGGTCGGAATTCTCGGGATTTCGGCATCCGGCCCCATTATTGCCGCCTTCCCTGGTGTCCCGGTTCTCTCCATGGCCTTTTGGCGCAATGGAGCTGCGGCGGCCGCGCTCAGCGCACCGGCACTGCGAAAGAACTCCAAAGCTTATCTGCAGATGACCGGGCGAGAATGGTTCTTCACCGGGGTAGCAGGTGTAGCTCTCGCACTGCATTTCGTGTGCTTCATGTATTCGATGCGACTAACCAGCGTGGCTGCTGGAACGGCACTGGTGTGCATCCAAGGTGTCTGGATCGCGATTTACCAGGTTCTTCGCGGAACCAAATATCGAACGCAGGTTTTCCTTGGCATGGGCATTGCGCTGCTTGGTGCAATCATCATCACGGGATTCGACATGGGGCTGGGACGTGATGCCATCATTGGCGACCTCTTGGCACTAGCCGGTGGCGTCTTGGCCGCTGTGTACACGCTGGCCGGATCCGTGGCTCGCAGGACCTTGGGAACTACAACGTATGCCTCGAGCTGCTATGCCATTACCGCCGCAGTGCTGCTAATCCTGTGTTTCCTGACTGGAACGCCGATTTGGGGTTTCGACGCCCGAGGATGGATGGCGATCATTCTGCTGACGCTTTGCGCGCAGATCTTTGGCCATACCGCCATGAATCATTTGCTTAGCGTGCTCGGTCCGCTCACGGTCTCGACGCTGATTCTGCTCGAGATTCCTGGCGCGGCAATCCTGGCGGCAATGTTCTTGGGGCAGGTAGTTCCTATCGCTACCTATGCCGGGTTGGCCGTGATACTTGTTGGGCTTGCCCTCGTGATTCGAGGGCAAGCCCAACCAAAAGCAGCCTAGACGGCTTTATTTGTCATCTTCGAGGATTTCGCGGATTTCTTCCACGCTGGCTTCACGCGATTCAACAGGCTCGTGCGGTTGTGCAGGAAGTGGTTCGTTTTCCCATGGATCCTCAATTGGTTTCGAGGCCTTCCACACAGCTACCAGCACTGCGACAAGTCCCGCAATCAAGCCAACGGCTAGTACTTTTCCTGCTTTGCTCTTCTTGCTCATGCATTGCTCCCGATCCGAAAAAATTCACGCTAACCGACAGTTCAAGACTAGGCAGTTCTATGCCCAGTGGCCAGCAGTATCGGACAAGCAACCTAAGAATGGTCCAAATTTTCTCTCAACGCGTACGTCAGTATTTAGCGGGTCGAGCATAGATCATGGAAGAATGAAGGCATGACCGCAAACGCAACTCATAAAGCCACGATTCACACTACTTTGGGCGATATCGTTGTCGATCTCTTTGGCAACCACGCACCAAAGACCGTAAAGAACTTCGTTGGCCTCTCGACCGGTGAGCAGGAGTGGGTACACCCAGAATCCGGTGACAAGAAGACCAACACCCCGCTGTACAGCGGAACCATCTTCCACCGCATCATTTCTGATTTCATGATTCAGGGTGGCGACCCACTGGGCCAGGGCTTCGGCGGCCCAGGCTACCAGTTCGATGATGAGATCCACCCAGAACTGAACTTCAACGAGCCTTACAAGCTGGCCATGGCCAACGCGGGCATCCGCATGGGCCGTGGAACCAACGGTTCGCAGTTCTTCATCACCACCGTTCCTACCACCTGGCTGCAGGGCAAGCACACCATCTTCGGTGAAGTCCTTGACGCTGACTCGCGCAAGATCGTTGACGCGCTGAACGCCGTTGCTACCGATGGCCGTGACAAGCCACTGGAAGACGTCGTTATCAACTCGGTCGACATCGAGACCCTGTAACAACACAGGCGCACCAACCCGAGGCTCCGACGATTCCCTAGCGGCATTGTCGGGGCCTCGAGTATTTAATCCTTCTCCCCCAACTCAAGGCAGGTACTGATGTCCTTTGGACAGGTTTTCCCAGAGGGCCAAGCAACTCCGACGTGCTATCGACACCCGCAGACGGTGTCCTATGTTTCATGCCACCGGTGCGGACGTCCGGTCTGCCCGCAGTGCCAGGTCTCTGCGCCTGTAGGTGTGCAATGCGTAGACTGCGTCGCGCAAGCCAATAAGAACCTGCCGCGGCAGAAGACCCAATTCGGTGGCCGGGCTCGATCCGGTGCTCCTGTTATCACCTACACTTTCATCGGCCTGAACGTGCTGGTGTATCTGCTGCAGTGGATCATCCCTGGATTCACCAATCAGCTTGTACTTGCGCCGGCTCTGGCCGCCTATGAGCCATGGCGCCTGATCACCAGCGCCTTTGCCCACTCGACGAGCTCCTTCTTGCACCTTGCCATGAACATGTACGGCGTCTACATCTTCGGCACCATGCTCGAACCAAGGATGGGACGGCTGCGCTTCACCTGGCTATACCTGCTCAGCGCTTTTGGCGGTTCACTGGGCGTTCTCCTGCTGAGCAACCCGATCAGCGCCACGCTCGGCGCTTCGGGCGCACTGGCAGGCTTGTTCCTCGCAACTTTCGTAGTGTTCCGTTCCAACAAGCAGGCACTTCGCTCCATGGGAATTATCCTGGCGCTGAATGTCGTTCTCGGCTTCGTTATTCCCAGTATTTCGTGGCAGGGGCATCTGGGCGGAGCGATATTGGGTATCCTCGCAGCCTGCTGCATTGTGCTGATCCCGCGAAGTAATCCACAGCGTGCGCGTAACCAGATACTTTTACTCACGGACTTGTCGATTGCGTTGCTGGCAGCCCTTTACCTCTCCACGGAAGCAGTGAAGTGGCCCTTGGGATAGTTCGAAAAGAAGCAATGCAGTTATCCACACTGCTTATCCACACTGTTAATAACTTACAAGCGTGTAACTCTCGAGGCCTAGTGGTTATTAACAGCCCCAAGACCCCGTGATATCAGGGATATTCGCCTTGGAGTACCCAATACTCACAACCTTGTCCCCAGTTGTGGATAACTTTTTAACAACCCCTGTAGATAGTGCATATACGAATCCACCGACTGTTAATAACTTCGGGTTCGAAAGTTTAAACGAATCATGAGAATCACGGTTCAATAAGCGGAATCACGCCTTATCCACAGCCGGAATCCACAGTGTTAATAACTTACAAGCATGTCATTTCAGTTTCCAATATCCCCGTTGACCTGTACTTTATCCGAAAAATCGTGAACTCTACCCAAGTTCTCCCCAGCTGTGGATAACTTTGTGAACAACTGTTTATAAAAGTTGTTCACAGTCACTGTGGATAAGCGTGTTTGCCTGTGGATTACTTGGTGAGAACTGGCAGGATCAGCATGCTGGCAAAGATGAGCATGACGATTCCGATAAGTACATCAAGTACCTGCCACGCCTTGGGGTTGGCAAAGAGCGGGGCAAGGAAACGTGCGGCGTAGGCAAGTGCGAAGAACCAAGTGAAGCTGGCAATGATCGCACCAGTGGCGAAATAGGGTGCGCCTGCGGCTTGGGAAGTAGCAATTGAACCAAGAAGCAGTACCGTGTCGATATAGACATGTGGATTCAGCCAGGTGAGGGCCAACGTCGTTCCGATGATCGAGACGGCTGTTGTTGCACCGGGGAGCCCTGAGACTTTCAGCGCCTCGGGCTTCAGTGCTCGGCGGAAAGCGAAAATCGCGTAGCTTGCCAGGAAGATGAAACCGCCTATTCGCGCAATCACCAATATCCAGGGCGCTCGGTCGACAAGCGCTCCCATGCCGCTGGCTCCGGCGGCAATCAGGATCGCATCTGATAATGAGCACACCAAAGCGGTGATGAAAACATGCTCTTTCCTGATTCCCTGGCGCAGCACAAACGCATTTTGCGCACCGATGGCGACGATGAGGGACAGGCCAGTGGTAAAGCCGAAGAACAAGGATCCAGAGAGCATGTAGAAACTGTAAGAGATTAGCTGATCTGCGTCGAACTTAAGTTTCTGATTCTAGATTAGAGTTCCTAATGTGAACATGGATGTGGAACACCTCGAAACCCTGCTTGCGGTAGTTGATGCGGGAAGCTTCGATGATGCCTCGATTGATCTGGGAGTGACCGCTTCGGCCGTCAGCCAGCGCATCAAGGCCTTGGAGAACCGCCTGGGCGCAGTCCTGCTCGTCCGCAGTCGCCCGGTTAGGCCTACCGAGCATGGACTGAAAGTTCTGCGCTATGCGCGACAGATGACGCTGCTCAGTGCAGAGTTCTCCAAAGAGATAGCCTCCGAAAATCCGATCCCGATCGCCATTGGAGTCAACGCGGATTCGCTCTCCACTTGGTTCGGTCCGGTATTCTACGAGCTCGCGAAGTTCGAAGACCTCTCCTGTGAAATAGTGCGTACCGATGAAAACAGGGGACTGGAGCTACTTCGAACCGGTCGCGTCAGCGCCGTGGTCACCAATGCGGAGGAGAATATCCAGGGTTGCATCAGTGACAAACTGGGTGCACTGCGCTATCGCGCAGCCGCGCAAGCTTCGGTGGTCCAACGCCATGTACCTACTGGGGCCGTGGAAGAGCTCATTCGCACTCCGATGGTGGTCTTCGATCGTGAGGATCCCTTGCAGCATGAGATGCTCCAGCGGGTTGCCGGGGCTAAAGCGCGACCGGAAGGCCAAGTCCACCATGTTCCAGATTCCATGCAGTTCGTTGCGGCCATAGAAGCGGGGATGGGGTGGGGGATGATTCCAGAAACGCAGCTGCAGAAAGCCAGCGGGCTGCAGGTACTCAACGAGCAATGGTTTATCGATGTGCCACTGTATTTTCAGCGCTGGGCTGTGGACTCGCAGATCCTCGCGAGGATAGGTGGCATTTTGGTCACAGCCGCGAGACAGCAAGGCCTGCATTTGCTAGCCTGAGGTGGTCACCAGCAATCATTGCTTGGACCCGGACGAGGGAGCCGTACCCGGAGCGCGACAAGACGGCCAGAAAGTATCTGGCATGCATTGGGTAATTTTGATCGTTTCCGGACTATTCGAAGCGGTATGGGCCATCGCTCTTGGCATGAGCGAGGGGTTCTCCAAACTCGTTCCGACCATCGTCTTCTTCGCGGCGCTGGTTGTGTCCATGGGTGGACTGGCCTACGCCATGAAGGAAATTCCCGTCGGCACTGCATATGCCATCTGGGTAGGCATCGGAGCCTCGCTTGCCGTCATTTACTCGATGGCCACCGGACAGGAAGCCTTCAGCGTACTGAAGATGGTCTTCATTCTCGGATTGGTTGGTTGCATCATCGGCTTGAAAGCCGTCAGCCACTAATATCAAAAGCCGCCATTAAACAACTTCGCCGGCCCCCTCAGCAGGGGGCCGGCGATACGGCTATTTCCAGCCCGTTGTCATGAAAAAGCCGACCATCGCAATACCGAAGCCGACAACGATGTTCCAACCGCCGATATTCGGAATCGGGTACAGGGTCTGCGAAACGTAATAAACGATGATCCACAGCAAGCCCAGAAGCATCAGTCCGAACATGACTGGCTTGTACCAGCCCGGCATCGGCTTATCGATGGCATGGGCGCTCTGGCGCGTCTCCTGCGGCTGTGAATTCTTCTTGCGTCGTGGCTTTGACTCCGGCACTCGAATGCTCCCTCGGCTTCATCTGCTTAATGTAGTAAATGTGGGTGACCTTCAGGTCTTCCCGGTAGGCTTGGGTGCAAGAATGCTGAGAACTGCTTAGTGCATTCCTACGTAGCTTCCATACTAGCCGTTACCCGCTGGAACTCTGGGTTTTGGCCAGTATCGACCCATCTTAGTTGACCTATTTCGCGCATTTCTTTCCCTTAAGGAGCCAGACCGCCGTGAACCGATCAGCCACTGCGCAGGGACGTCGCATGCAGCACCGACGACCGTCGGCAGGAAACCGTATTGCCGGATTCTTTGGCGAACTGCTGATCACCCTTGGCATCTTGCTGATGCTCTACGTGGTGTGGGAACTGTGGTGGACGAATATCGACTCGGCCCAGGCCCAGAAGGAAGTCACCGCAAACCTCGTGCAAGAACTTGGCGAGGTCGTGGTGCCGGAAGGCAACGAGGAGGAAGAGGAGAAGGACTACGGTCCGGCTCCGGTCACGGAATTGGCTCCCGGAGAAACTTTCGGGATCATGTATTTCCCGCGCTTTGGCGCTAGCGGATCGCACCACCCGGTGACCTACGGAGTGGAAGACCACGTGATCGATAACCTCGGCATTGGCTATTACCCGACCACGCAGCAACCGGGGGAGCTGGGCAACTTCGCCGTAGCGGCCCACCGCCAGACCCATGGCCAGGTCTTCTGGGATATTGACAAGCTGCAAGACGGCGACAAGATCTATCTGCAGACTGCACAGGGGTATTACACCTACACCTGGTACGCCACCGAGATTGTGGCTCCATCCAATGGCGATGTCCTGTTGCCTACCCCGCACCAGTGGGGAGTGGAACCAACGAAGTCCATCTTGACCATGACCACCTGCCATCCGAAGTACTCGACCCAGCAACGCATGATCGCGTATTCGGAACTCACCGATTGGCGTCCACTGGATGCAGGTCCGCCGAAGGAAATCCGTGACATGGTCATCGACGCAACGAGCTAGGAGAAGAGATGTACGCCTGGATATTTAGAAATCTGCCCGGCCCTTTGTGGCTTCGTATTTTTGAAGCATTGATTCTCATTGCCGCGATCGTGCTATTACTGATGATGTACGTTTTCCCATGGCTGAACCAGTACATCAGCCCATTCACCGATTCAACGATTGGCCAGAGCACCCCGTGAGCAGCACCAGGATCCTCGTGATCGATAACTACGACAGCTTTGTGTACACCCTCGTGGGTTACCTGCAGGAGCTGGGCGCGGAAACCACCGTATACCGCAACGACGATTTGAGCGTTGGGGAAGCAACTAAGTTGGCTGCGGAATACGACGGTGTGCTGATCTCCCCGGGCCCGGGCGAGCCTGCAGGAGCGGGTGTCAGCATCGATCTGATCAAGTGGTGCGGGCAGCAGCGCAAGCCAATGCTCGGTGTCTGCCTTGGGCATCAGGCGCTCGCTGAAGCCTATGGCGGCACGGTCACGCACGCCGAAGAACTAATGCACGGCAAGACCTCGCTGGTGAGCCACGAAAACCACCCGGTCTTCAACCAGGTAGCCAACCCCTTCACCGCAACGCGCTACCACTCCCTGGCAGCCGTACGCGAGAGCATCCCTGCTGAGCTTGAAATCATCGCTGCTACCGCCGGGGGAGTCATCATGGGGCTGGCGCACCGGGAAGCACCACTATGGGGCCTGCAGTACCACCCAGAGTCGGTGCTGACCGAGCAGGGATACCAGATGCTGGGCAATTGGCTGGAATTCGTAGGACTTCAGGGGGCAGCCAAGAAGGCCACGACCCTGAGCCCGCTCTTCAGCGGAGAGTAGCCTAGCAGCCTATCGGTCGCGCCCGTTTTCCCGTGGCGGGTTAGTCCGATCTGGCGGGCCGTTCCCATTGGAAGGAGCCGGAGCGTCACTGGTAGGCGAAGCACTGTCGGACGGATCATCGGATTCTTCTGAATCTGGAGATTCGGTCTCGCTGGGCGATGGTTCTTCACTTGGTTCTGGTGCCGGCGGAGCCTTGGCCACAGAAATCTTCACCAGGCTTCCCTGAGCCACGTCCTCGGAGGCCTCGGGGGACTGCTTGAACAAGGTTCCCTCAGGGTAGTCGTCGGTTGCCACCTCATCGAACTGAACTTCCAACCCGATGTCGTCCGCAGAGAGCTTCTCTTCAGCTTCCTCACGGCTCATCTCGGTAACGACCGGAACGGTCACCATGCCGGTAGAAAGGATCAGGTCGACTTCGCTGCCGGCCTTCACCTTGGAGCCCAGCTCCGGGCTGGTGCCAATAACCCAGTCGGTTGGAATGGTTGCAGAGTTCTCCCGGCTGACTTCACCCACTTCGAGGCCAGCTTCACGCAGGGCATCGCGGGCAGCCGTCTCGGACTGGTTCGCCAGATCCTTGGGAATCGTGCGCTGTTCCGAACCATCGGAAATGAACAGCGCAACCGTGGATTCCTTGGAAACCATGGACCCTTCTGCCGGGTCGGTTCGGGTCGCCTTGCCCTGCTCTACTTCATCACTGAATTCCCGCTCTACACGCACCTGGAAGGTGGAATCGCGCAGCAATTCACGTGCGTCGTCTTCGGACATCTCCAGGACCTTGGGCACAGCAACTGGGGCACGCTTTTCAGCCTCGGCCTGGATCGAGCGGATCACCAGGAAACTGGCGATACCCACAGCGATCAGGGCAATGATGGTCAGCAGGATGATCAGGCCGCGGTTGGACTTGTGCCGTGCAGGGGCCTCGGGAGCCTCATCTTCGACGAAGACCGGGTGCTGGCTGGTGCCTGGCGCTGACTGCGCGATGAACCCGGTTTCAGTCTCGCCGTGCATGCCGTATATCGGCAAGGTGTAGGTTGATGGTGCCGGTTCGTCATCATGGAATTCAATGCCGTTCAGTGCATCTTCCAACGCAGCCGCGAAAGCGCCTGCGCTCTGGAAACGGTCATCGCGTTCCTTGGACAGAACCTTGGAAACGATCGGGTCGAAGATCGGGTCAACGTCGTGCTTGACCTCGCTGGGCGCTGACGGAATCTCGCCAACGTGCTGGTACGCGACCGAAACCGGCGAATCACCGGTGAACGGGGGGCGCTGGGTCATCAGCTCGTAGAACAGGCAGCCAACAGAGTAGATATCCGAACGGAAATCGACCTGTTCGCCGCGTGCCTGCTCAGGAGAGAAGTACTGGGCGGTTCCCACCACAGCGGCGGTCTGCGTCATTGTCGCCGATGTGTCCAAGGCACGGGCTATGCCGAAGTCCATCAGCTTCACGTGGCCGGCATCGGTCACCATCACGTTGGCCGGCTTGATGTCGCGGTGGACGACATTGTTATTGTGCGAATGATCCAGGGCATTGCATACGCCGCGGGTGACGTGCACAGCGAAGGAAGCGTCGACATCGCCCGAAGCGATCACCTGCTTCAGAGTCCGGCCGGTCACGTATTCCATGACCATGAAGGGCAAGCGCTCACGGCTATGATCGGTAGCAGGCAGCTCGCCGGTGTCGTAGACGGCAACGATATTCGGATGGCTCAGGCCCGCGACGGCCTTGGCTTCACGGCGGAATCGATTGACCACCATGGGGTTGCTTGCGGTATCCGGGCGCAGCACCTTGACCGCGACCTTGCGCGAAAGCACATGGTCGGTGGCAAGATAGACATCCGCCATGCCGCCGCGGCCTACCAGCGATTCGATCTCGTAGCGATCGTTGATCAACCGTGGCAAGCCGGGGGGCAAGGCTTCGACTTCACTCATGGCGCTTCGCTTTGGTCCGGCTCTGCAGCTTCTGGGGATTCAGATGCCGACGGGGTAGCGGACTCGGATGCTTCGGGTTCTTCTGGGCCCATGGAAATATCCAGGGTCACCGTGGTGCCCGGCTCTACTTCGCTGCCGGCTGGAACGTCCTGCGCAAGCACCGTGCCAGCGACCGAAGAGTCATGGCGTTCCTCGCCCTTGGCCACGGCCAGCCCAGCGTCCTGGATGCGCTTCTGCGCAGCTTCGTAGCCCATGCCGGTTACCGAAGGAACGCCAACGGTTTCGGGAGCCATGGCGTAGGTAATCGAAATGGTTTCGCCCTTTTCGACGCTGCCGGTCGGGTTCAGCGAAATGACTTCGCGTGGGTCGTACTCATTGGTTTCCTGCGGGGTCGCGTCAACGACGAGGCCCTTGCCCTCAAGCTCTGCCGTCACGGTGTCGATATCCTGGCCCACCAGCGAGGCCGGAACCTCTACGTAGGTCACGGTTTCACTCGGGGTCGGGGAAGAGGACTCGGAGGTCTCCGATGCTTCGGTGGTTTCTTCCGAAGGATCGGTGGATTCCTCGGTCGGAGAAGGGGATTGGGAAACATCGGTGCTCTGCGTGACCGAAGCCGTCGGCTGATTGTCCTTGTCGCTGCTCATGGCAGGGATCAGCCACGCCAGCAAGGCAATCACGGCGGCCAGCGCGATGATCACGATCAGCGGGACCAGCCAAGGGCTGCGTTTGGCCCCGGCCTCGCCAGCCGGATCCTGGGTATCCACGTCCTCGTCATCGAATCCGCCGGCTGCGGCACTGGACCCGGAGAAACCGCTGGTAGCGCCGGCAGGTTCCACCACGGTTGGCATCGCATTGGTCATTGTCGGCGCGGAATCAGCACGCGGCACCACCTGGGTGGCGTCGTTACCCATGTTGACCACTTGGGTTGCGTCGGTGGCGATACCGGTGGCCAGCATGCCGGGAACGGCCAAGGTCGCGGTATTGGTATCACCGGAGCGCAGCGCATCGGCGGCCTTCGCCAGCGCCGTTGCGTCCTTCGGGCGATCCGACGGGTTCTTGGCCAGCATCGACATGATCAGCTGGCGTACCGGTGCCGGGATGGTGTCCGGCAGCGCCGGGGGAGCATCGTTGACCTGTGCCAGGGCGATGGCGATCTGCGATTCGCCGGTGAACGGGCGGCGTCCTGCCAGGCACTCGTAGCCGATCACGCCCAAGGCGTAGATGTCAGAGCTGCCGGTGGCGATCTGCCCGGTGGCCTGTTCCGGGGCCAAGTACTGGGCGGTTCCCATTACCTGCCCGGTGGCGGTCAGCGGAACCTGGTCAGCAAGGCGGGCAATGCCGAAGTCGGTGATCTTCACGACGCCCGAAGGCATCACCAGGATGTTACCCGGCTTCACATCGCGGTGCACCAGGCCGTGCTCGTGGGCTGCTGCCAGCGCGCGGGCGGTCTGCGCGATCAGCGAGAGCGTACGGTCCACGTCGAGCTTGCGCTCGCGCTCGATAATGGTGGACAGCGGCGGGCCGGGAACCAGTTCCATCACCAGATAGGCGGAGCCCTGTTCCTCGCCGTAGTCGAAGACGCCAGCGATGCCAGGGTGGTTCAGCAGCGCGGTGTGGCGTGCTTCCACGCGGAAACGCGTCAGGAAGCTCTCATTATCGGTGTATTCCTCTTTGAGGATCTTGATCGCTACCAGACGTCCTAGGACCTGGTCTCGTGCCTTCCAAACTTCGCCCATGCCACCGATCGCAATGCGGTCGGTCAGCTTGTAACGACCGCCCAAGGTGGTGCCGGTTACTGGCCTCACTTGTTGAACACCGCCTCTAACATCGTCTTCATAAGTGCACCTGCCGTGTTGTGGCCGGTGTTGTAATCTACGTCTTGAATATTGACCGTGATGGCAACCTGCGGATCATCGGCCGGTGCGAAACCGGTCATCCAGGAGTTCACCATGCGGACTCCGTTCTCTGACGGTCGCTGCGAGGTGCCGGTCTTGGCTCGGAAATCCACGCCGGGAACGCGGGCATTCATGGCCGTACCGCTCACAACCGGGCCTTCCATCAGCTCGGTGAGCTGTTCGGCAACTTCCGGGGTGGTGGCCGTGGAGAACTTCTCCGGCTTCGGGTCCTCGATAACTCGAAGATCCGGCGCGATGACCTTGCCGATCAAATTCGGCTTCATGATCACGCCGTCATTGGCGATGGCCATGGCGGCCATGTTCATCTGCAGCGGAGTAGCCTTGTTTTCCCATTCGCCGATTGCCATCTGCGCCATCTGCGCTTCATTGGCCTCAGCAGAAGGGAACTCGCTTGGAACAACATTCTGCGGGATGCTCAGCTGCTGCCCGTAGCCGAAGCGCTCGGCAACCTCGGTGAAGGCATCCTTGCCGACGGTCTGGCTGATTTCCATGAACGGGGTGTTGCAGCTCTGGGCAAAGATGAACTCGAGCCTTGCCCGGGTATCCCGCGCGCAGATGCCCTCATTGAAGTTGTTCATCTTAGCGGTCGAATGCGGATAATTCACCGACACCGGATTGTCGATGGGGGTTTCCATATCGAACTTGCCCGATTCCAGGGCCGCAACGGTGCTGAGGATCTTGAACGAGGAACCTGGGGTCACCGGGTTGCTGATGGCCGGGTTCCGGTAGGGGCTCAAGCCGTCGGTGTTGCTGATGTCCTTCAGGTTCTGGGCCGCCTGGGAGGTCGAGTGCACCGCCAGCAGGTTGGTGTTGTAGCTTGGCTTGGAAGCCATCGCCAGGATGTCACCGGTCTTCGGATTGGTCACGATGATCGTGGCCTTCAAGTCGTCAGGAATCGCTTCGAAGGCAGTCTTCTGCAACTGCCCGTCAATGGTCAGCTCAACCGAGGCGCCTTCGGAACGGGTACCGGTGAACATGGCCGACAAGCGGTCGAAGAGCAGATCCGAGCTCGTGCCGGTCAGCCAGTCGTTCAGCTGCGATTCGAGTTGGGTGGTGCCATTCGCGAGCGAATAGTAGCCAGTCAGGTGGGCGTAGGTTTTCGCGTCGTGGTAAACACGCTGGAATTCGAACTGGCCATCATCGGTCGGAACGGATTCGGCAATCGGCTTGCCGTCGACCAGGATCGCGCCGCGGGGCAGGTCGAACTCGCGGTAGAGTTCGCGCTTGTTCAGCGCATTCTCCGAGAGCGGCTTGGCGTCGAAGAACTGGATGTAGCTCAGTCCACCCAGGCAGATGACGAACAGGACGGTTAGCGCAACCCAAACGCGCTTGATTGCATGATTCACTTTTTCGTCACCGCCTTGGTGCTGGAGGTAAGGGCCGTGCTGGCACTTGCAAATTCATCGGTTGGTCCTACGCCGCCAGTCTTCGGGCGGCGCGAGTTGTGGGAGATCAGGAGCAGCAACGCGATGATGATCCAGTTCGCCAGCAGCGATGAGCCGCCGGCGGCCATAAATGGCGTTGCCAGGCCGGTCAGCGGGATCAGCCGGGTGACGCCTCCGATGATCACGATGCATTGCAGGCCCAGGGTGAAGGACAGGCCTGCAGCCAGTAGCTTGCCGAAGGTATCGGCCGAGCCCAAGGCGGCCCGCAAGCCACGGGAGACCAGCAGCATGTAGAGCAGGATGATCGCGGCCACGCCGATCAGGCCAATTTCTTCGCCGAAGGAGGCAATGATCATGTCGGAGTTGGCCAGCGGAACACGGTAGGGGGAACCCGCGCCCAGGCCGGTGCCGAACAAGCCGCCGTCAGCCATGCCGAATAAGCCTTCTACGATCTGCATGCTGCCACCCTTGGCCTGGTAGATCGCAGGGTCAAAGGCGTTGAGCCAGACGTCCAGGCGGCGGGTCACGTGGCCCATGGTCAGGCCCGCGACGATGCCTCCGGCGACAACCATCAAGGCACCGATGAGCACCCAGGAAATACGCGCGGTTGCCACGTAGATCATCACGATGAACAGGCCGAAGAAGAGGATCGCGGAACCGAGGTCTCGCTGCACCACGAGCACGCCGATGGAGAGCAGCCAAGCGATAACCATCGGAGCCATATCCCGCAGGCGGGGCAGCTGCAGCGGTCCGAACTTGCGGCCAGCCATCAGGATCAAGTCGCGGTTCGACGAGAGATAACCGGCGAAGAAGATCGACAAGGTGATCTTCGCGAGTTCGCCTGGCTGCAGCGAGAACATGCCCATGCGGATCCAAATGCGGGCACCGTTGATCGTGACACCCAGTTTGGGAATCAACGGAAGCAGGAGCAATACGACCGATAGCAGCAGGGCGATATAGGTAAACCGACGCAGCAGGCGGTGGTCCTTGATTGCCCAGAGAACGACCGAAGCAATGACGATGGCAATGGCAGTCCAGAGCAGCTGGCGCGCCGACTGGGACGTTCCTTTAGCCAGGTCAATGCGGTGAATCATGGCTAAGCCAAGGGAGTTCAACGCAATCGTAATCGGAAGTATTACTGGATCGGCATATTTGGCGAAGATGCGCAGCAGCACATGAACCGTCAGGGATAGTGCCGCCAGGATGCCTATCTGCACGTAGAAGTCGGTGTTGTCGACATCCTCGGTGGAGCTGCCCACCAGATAGAACGCGGCACCGCCCACGCAGAGGGCCAGCAGCACCAGCAGCAGCTCGAGATTGCGCCGAGGCACCGGTGCGGTTTGCACTTCGGTCATTGCATTATCTCCTGGCAGTAGGCGGGCAGTTCGAGCTGGTTGGCGGAATCCGAGGATCCGGGAACGGTGACCGGGCAGTTCTGCTTCGCGGTGACCAGGAGTTCCTGGATGATCATCTGGGCATGCTGCTGGTTCTCTGCCGAGATGGTCGATTCAACGCGGTGGCGTGAATACTCCGGCAGGGCTTCGAGCGGCACCTTGCTGACTGTGTCGACCTCGGAGAGCGAAATCGGTCCGAGCTCCTGGGGAACGCCCTTGTAGATTGCGACCTTTCCATCGACAGTGCCAACAAAGTACTGGGTCTGGGTCCACATGTAGCCCCAGACGCCCAGGGCAATGACGAAGAAAGCCGTCAAGGTCAGCAGGATCGGCATCATCCAACGGCGCTGCTGCACCGGAGCATCCAGTGGATCCAGCACCTCGCCGGCCGCCGGGGAACGGTGGGTCAGCAAGGCAGCTGCACGGCGTTCGCCGGTGTGCTGGGTCACCACCGGGATCTGGCCGGTTTGCGTCGCAAGCTGGGCGGCGCCCACCAGCAGGTGGGGACGCTGGGAAATCTCATGGCGGAGCAGCGAAGCGCTGGCTTCGACATCGCCTTCGGCGGCAATGGTGAGCTGGCCGGTATCCGGTGCGGGTTCTGGTTCGGCGGGCGCTTCGCCTTCGACGACAGCGTTTTCGACAACCTCGAACATCACCACGGTGACGTTATCCGGCGCACCATTCTTCAAGGTGATGGCAACCAGGTCGTTGACCGCTTCATCCATATCGGCGGTAGTGCGGATGATCTGCTCGATTACCGGAACCGGCACCGCGTCGGTGAGTCCGTCAGAGCACAGCATCCAGCGTTCGCCGGGTTCTGCCTCGAATTGGTCGACATCGAGTTCCGGGGAGGCATCCGAGTCGCCCAGCACGCGCAAGAGCACGTTCTTATGCGGGTGGACCTCGGCCTCGGCCGGCTTGATGCGGCCTTCGTCGACCAGCCGCTGCACGAAGGTATGGTCCTTGCTGATCTGCTCGAAGACCCCGTGCTTCAAGCGGTAGGCGCGGGAGTCGCCGATGTGCGCCATGTGCAGGGTACTTCCCGAGAGCAGCAGGGAAGTGACGGTGGTACCCATCCCCGAAAGCTTCGGGTTGGCGCCGACGAGTTCATTCAGCACCAAATTGGCGGCCTGGATCTCATCCGGCAGGGCATTTTGCGGATCTGCGGTGCCATCGTGGTCCAGATGCACCAAATCAAGCACGGTGGAGGCTGACGCCACGTCACCGCCGACGTGTCCGCCCATGCCATCGGCAAGCACCGCGAGGTACGCGCCGGCGTAGGCGGAGTCGTCATTCTTCTTGCGAACCCGCCCCACGTCGGATTTCGCAGCAAATTTTAGTTTGAGGGCCATAGGCTAGGGCTTCAATTCCAGGACAGTCTTTCCGATGCGGATTCGCTGGCCGGGCTCCACTGCCTGGGCGCGTGAGAGCTGGTTGTCACCCACGAAGGTGCCGTTGGTTGAGCCGAGATCTTCAATGAACCAGCGCGATCCCTGCGGGAACAGGCGGGCATGGCGTCCCGAAGCGTAGTCATCATCGAGAACGACGGTGGCATCCTGAGCTCGCCCGAACATGATCGGTTGGCCGCGGAGGGGAATGCTGCTGCCGGCCAGTGGGCCCTCAACAACTTCCAATGACGTGGCGGCCTTGCGCGCAGGCACTTCTGGTTCCGCCAGCTCTGGATTCTTCTTCAGTTCCCGAGCGCTGGGCTTGCCGGTGCGGGCCCGCGATCCGATGGCCAAGTCGCGGCGCATCGATCCGACAACGCTTAATACGAGCAGCCAGATGAGGACCAAAAAGCCCAATCGGAACAAGCTTAGAACCAGGTCGTTCACGCGCGGCCTCCGTTGTTCGAGGTAATCAGCCGAAAGACGATTTTTGTCTGTCCGATAGTAATGATCGAACCGTCAAATATACGGGTTTCTTCCGAAATCTTCTTGCCGTCCACGTAGGTTCCATTGGTTGAACCCAGATCGGTGACGACGAAACTGGTTTTGCCACGGGTTTCGACGCGCACATGCTGGCGGGAAACGCCGGAATCATCCACGGGAATATCGGTGCTGGCCGAACGGCCCAGCACGATGGAGTGGTGATGCAGGGCGTAGCGCTGTCCAGCGACCTCAAGAATTGCCTGCTTCTGCATGGGCTTCTTGGGGATCTCTGCAATCGGACGGACCGATGGACGTGGCTGTGCGGTTGTCGGCGGGGTGGCGGATGGCGCTGCGGGCGCTGCTGCTCGCTCTTTTACCGGAGCCGAGGCTGCTGGGCGCGAGCTGGACTCCTTGACCGAGCTGGCAATCTCCATTTCTCCGGGCTTGAAATCGTCCTTGGAAACAAAATGGATCGTGATGTCGCCGTGGACCGAGTAGTCCTGGGCTGCCGCATGCTCAGCGGTGACCTTTGCCATTTCGTTGACGACGCCCCGCCCCCAACCCTGCGCGGTGTTGTAGTCCTTGGTGCTCAGCGAGACAACGAAGTCATTGGCTGCAAGGCTGCGGCCCTCGCTGATTGGCATGATTCCGCGGTCCATGTCATTGCGTAGCGCGGTAGTCAGTTCGACTGGCTTGAGATCTGCGGTGCTGGTGCCACGAAAGAAGCTAGTGACGACCTTCTCTAAGCCGCGTTCGACATTGTCGAGAAAGCCCATTATTCGTGCTCCTTCCTTAGGGTCCATGGCTGGTTATTGCGAGCCTGCATTCACGCCGTCCAAGCTGTGAACACAGAACTTCATATTCGATCTTACTGTTTTCAGCTGTGCAAATGCCGAAAAATCCTTGAGCGGCTCAAGTGCGTCAATATCAACGATAAATGCCCCAAAAAGGTTTCCCATGTGTCCCTAACCACAAATCAGGGTTTCGATTAGGTGAACGGAAAATGAGTGTGTAAGCTATTTCTTGTTGCAAAGAACGATGGCAACGAAAACAGAATATGCGCGAGTGGCGGAATTGGTAGACGCGCTGGCTTCAGGTGCCAGTGATCGCAAGGTCGTGGGGGTTCAAGTCCCCCCTCGCGCACAAATGGAAAATAACCCTTGATCTTCGGATCGAGGGTTATTTTTTTGTTTAAAAGAGCAACTGAATCGTTATCTTGCAGGGTGTGTCAGTTTGCCGGTGGCGCGCTGACATTGACGCCCCGGCGCTTGAGCAGGGCGGCCAGTACGCCATCGCCTGCAACGAGTTTTCCGGTGTGCGAGCCATCGTAGATGGTGCCGCAGCCGCACGAGGGGCTGCGATCCTGCAGGATCGCCTCGGTGATTCTCTGGTGCTGGACTAGATCCGAAACCTTCTGGGCACCAGCTATGAACTGCCCGCTGATGTCCTCGCCGTTGATGTCGATCACGCAGGCCCGGCCTTCCAGCACGTCGTGGCCATCGCCACCGACAATCTCCGCTGGCGGACGCGGAGTAGGGAGCTCGCCCAATTCCTCAGCGCAGGCCGCAACGGCTTCTCCTCGTGCCACGGCCTCGACGATGGCAGGGTTTGCCTTCGCCTTGCCGTTGTAGCGGCAAGGGATGCCGGCCAGGCAGGAACTAACGAGCAGCGGAGGTTGGGTCATAACAGCAGTCTAGCCACGTGGAAGCGCAATGCCGCCGTGCCATAGACTGCCCTTGGACAACGGAGAAGGGGAATTCCCATGGCGGCATCCAATGAGATATTCGAACTGAATGGAACTGCAGATCTGGTCAACGATCGGAAGATAATCAGGCTCGACCAGGAATCCAGCGACAAGTTGCCAAGCCGCGGACAGGTTGCGGTGGAACTTCTCCAGGCGCATGAAGGCCACGTGGTCGTAATAGATCCCGACGGGCGCCGAGGCCACTGGTTGGCCCTCGATGGACAGGGCGCGCCCCAGCTGTTGGCCGAGGCGGGGGATCAAGTGGAATTGACCGCCCGGGTCGCTAGAACCTGGCCGGAAACAGGGATTCCGCAAGACCTGGCCAGTGCCCTGGGCGAGGCTGGGGATCTGGATGAGATGTGGGCAGGGCTCACTGCCATGGCCCGCTGGGAATGGGTACGCTGGATCGGTGCGACCAAGAACCCTTCCACGCGCGAACGCCGAGTGGAGGCCAGTATTTCCAAGCTGCGTGATGGCAAGCGCCGGCCGTGCTGCTTTGATTTGTCCTCATGCACCGATCCCGAAGTTTCGAAGAGCGGAAAGCTAATCCAGTAGCACCCAGCTGCGCGCGGCGGATTCGATGCCGGTGCCCGGTGGGGTTGCCGGGCCGGTAATGAGGCCCAGCACTCCGCTGGACATGACGATCAGGCCCAAAGCAATCAGCAGGGCGATGGCGGCAGTGACCTTGGCAGGCCATTTATGCATGTTCACCGGCTAGTCTCCTTTGTTGCCCAGCGTCGATCCGCGGACAATCAACGAACTGGGCAGCATTGTCTGCAGTGGGTCAGGGGTTTTTCCATCGAGCAGCGCGCGCAGCTTCAATGCGGCCTGGCGCCCGCCTTCCTGGGCGTTGAGCTGCACGGAAGTGATGGAAGGGCTGGACGTCGCCGAGTAGGGAAGGTCGTCGAATCCGGCCACCGCAAGCTGCTGCGGAATGCGGATACCAAGCAGGCGCGAAGCATGCAGCACGCCGAAAGCGTGGTTATCGGTTGCGCAGCCCAGTGCGGTCACGCCCGATTCATGCCACTTGGGCCAATGCTGGCCAAAGGCTGCTGAAGCCTCAGTGACGTCGATCATCGAGCTGGCAACAGAAGATGGCAGCACTTCGATGCCGTACTCCCTTGCCGCCGCCAGGAAGGCCTCGCGGCGCACTGCCAGGGTCTCGGTGCCGGTGCTGGCATCCAGGTAGGCGGCCTTGGTGTGTCCCTGTGCAGCGAAATGGGCTACGACTTCCCGCGCTCCCTGGGCGACGTCCATATTCACGGCAGGAATCGATGGATCGATGCCCGGGGCATCCAGGGCCACCAGCGGGAGGTTGCTCGAAATTTCCTCGAGGAAATCCTGGCTTGGGGCATGGACCAGCAGCCCGGCCGGACGGAGGCCCATGATCTTCCTCGTTTCGCTGGCGCTGGGGGAGACGCCGGCATCCGTGACCGAGAGCAGGAGCTGGTAGTCGCTAGCCAATACCGAGCGCACGCCAGCGATCACCTTGGCAAAGAAGGGGTTGGAGATATCCGGGGCCACCAGGACCACCAGCGAACTGACGCCCTTGGCCAGCGAGCTGCCGATGCTGTCGACGAAGTAGCCCAGTTCGCGAATTGATTCACGCACGCGCTGCTCATTCGCGGCCGAGACCCGGCCCGCCGACTTCCCGTTGGCAACAAGAGAGACCGTTGCGGTGGAAACGCCGGCGTGTTCGGCTACCATCGCTGCGGTCACGCGGCGTGGAGCGCGCGAGTTGCCGGACTTCTCACCATTCTTCATGGCTCCATCGTAGTCGGAGTTGTGACACGCGACAGCTTTGCGTTAAGCGCTTGACGATAGCATGGGGACGCGAAAGAATTATCAAAGGATGCCTATCCGCCCCCACGACTTAGCTACCGGCCGCCAGCTGGCAGAGCGAAGGAAGAAGCCATGACCCAGGACAGCAATGCCCCGCGCAAGATCATTTTGGACTGCGACCCGGGTCATGATGACGCCGTGGCAATGATTCTTGCCCATGGCAATCCCAAGATCGACCTGCTGGCCGTGACCACCGTGGCCGGCAACCAGACCCTGGATAAGGTCACTGCCAACGCGCTGGCCGTGGGTACCATCGCCGGCATTACCGGCATTCCCTTCGCGGCCGGCTGCGCCCGTCCGCTGGTGCGCGAAGTGGAAACCGCGGGAGACGTCCACGGGGATTCCGGGATGGACGGGCCGGCCCAGCCGGAGCCGGGTATCGAACTCGATGGGCGCCACGCCGTGGACGTCCTCATCGACCTGGTGATGAGCCATGAACCCGGCGAAATCACCTTGGTGCCCACCGGCGCATTGACCAATATCGCCTTGGCGGCCCGGAAGGAACCGCGCATCGTTGAACGCGTGCGCGAAGTGGTGCTGATGGGCGGCGGCTACCACACCGGCAACTGGTCGGCGGTGGCAGAATTCAATATCAAGATCGATCCTGAAGCTGCGCACATCGTCTTCAACGAGGCCTGGCCGGTGGTGATGGTCGGATTGGACCTGACCCACCAGGCGTTGGCCACCTCCGAGGTGGTTGAACGCATCGAGAAGATCGGCACCGGCCCATCGACCTTCGTGCGCGAGCTGATGGACTTCTTCGCCCGGGCCTACCGAGACCACCAGGGCTTCGATGCACCGCCGGTGCATGACCCATGCGCCGTGGCCTACGTGATCGACCCGGATATCGTGCGCACTGTCAAGGCCCCGGTCAGCGTTGAGCTGCGTGGCGAGCTGACCTTGGGGATGACCGTCACGGACTTCCGCGCGCCGGCTTCCGCCGACTGCAATACTTCCGTGGCGGTGGACCTGGATCACGAAGGCTTCTGGAATCTGGTGGTCGATGCGCTGGAACGTATCGGCGAGGTCACGCTCGGAAAATAGAACAACTTTGGCGCAATGTGGGGCAGGTCAATGCCAATGGCGTCCAGACCTGCATAAACTGGAGGCACACGCAGAGCAGGAGGCACCATGGCGGACAAAACCCCGCACCAGAACGTGACTTTCCCTTCTTCAGGCGCGCAAGCGCATGGCTATCTCGCCTTGCCGGAGTTCGGCAAGGGCCCTGGGGTCATCGTGATCCAGGAATGGTGGGGTCTGACCGACCATATCCGCGACGTTGCCGACCGGCTGGCCGCGCAGGGCTTCGTGGCTCTGGCTCCGGACCTCTATGGAGGCTGGATCACCCACGACGGTGAAGAAGCCGGGCAGATGATGTCCCAGCTCCCGGAAGCCGCCGGGGCCCAGCTATTGAGCGGTGCCGTGGACTACCTGCTGGCCAATGAGCACGTCACCAGCGAGAAGCTGGGCGTCATCGGCTTCTGCATGGGTGGCGGTTTCGTGCTGCAGATGGCTGCCCAGCAAGGCGGGAAAATTGCCGCGGCCGTGCCTTTCTATGGCGTCGGCCAGGGTGTGCCCAACGATTTTTCCGGAGTCCGCGCGGCCATCCAGGGCCACTACGCGAACCTGGACCAGATGTACTCGCCGGCTCAGGCGAAGGCTCAGGAAGAGCAGATTCGCCAGGAATCAGGCGCGGAAGTCCAGTACTTCTACTACGACGCCGATCACGCATTCCACAACGACGAGAACCCTGCCGGCAACTACGATCCCGAACAGGCTGCCATCGCATGGCAGCGCGCCGTGGACTTTTTGCAGGCTAAAGTGGCCTAAAGGCCATAAAGTGTTACCCATCACTTAATGCATCACTCATATAAGGAGAACAATATGTCTGAAACCATCATCGTAGGCGTAGACGGTTCCGAAACCGCACAGCGCGCAGCCCGCCGCGCTGCAGAACTCGCCGTCAAGCTCGACGCTGACCTGGTGGTCATCACCGCTCACGCTTCGGATAACACCGAGGTCGTTTCCATCGGTTCCGATACCTGGATCCTGGACGACGCAGAGCAGGCCCGCAAGCTGGCCCAGCGCGTAGCCAACGACGTGAAGAACGCTGTGCCAGGCGTCAAGATCACCGCTGCTGCCGGCCACGGCAAGCCAGGTGACGTGCTGATCTCCGACGCCGAGGACCGCAAGGCTTCGATGATCGTTGTCGGCAACGTGGGCATGAAGGGCCTGGGCCGCGTGCTCGGTTCGGTAGCTTCCTCGGTGGCCCACTCGGCACCATGCGACGTTCTGGTCGTCAAGACCGACAAGTAGGCCTCCCCGGCTTGCGCGGACGCAGGCGGGCACCGGTTCACCGGTGCCCGCCTGCGCCATTTAACCCGGCAGAGCGTAGGCTTAACCCGTGCAGAAACTTCGAATCGCCTACGCAACCGGCGTCACCCCCGGCAAATGGATGGACCGCTTCCAGGAACGCTATCCTGCCATCGAGCTGAAAGCCTGGCGCCTGGATGAGGGGGAAATCCTGGATCTGTTGGCCAATGGCGAGGCTGACGCAGTATTCGTGCGCTATCGCGGCGACTCGCCCAAGGACGCAACGCGCCACGTCATCCCGCTTTACGAGGAACTCGAAGTGGTCTGCGCGGGCAAAGACCACGACGTGGAGTACTTCGAAGAATCCATTCCGCTGGAGACCGTAGAGTCCTTCCCGCAACTCGACTTGGCCGACTACCCGGAATCCGTGGGCGGCATTCCGGTAGCGATGGAAGTTGTCGCTTCCGGAGCCCAGGTGCTGCGCACCACGCAGTCCATTGCCCGGCTCTTCGCCCGCAAGGACGTGGTGGTGCGCTTCATTGAAGACGGTTCGCCAACCCAGGTGGGCATCGCCTGGCCTACCGCCACCGAAGACACCGCCTTGCTCGAAGAATTCATCGGCATTGTGCGCGGACGTACCGCCAGCTCATCGCGCCAGACTTCGGTGCGCAACCAGGAGCAGAAGGCCAAGCGCGTCAATGAGCAGAAGAAGGCCAAGGCGAAAGCCCAAGCCAAGGCAAAACAGCAGGCCAAGAGCTCATCCAAGAAGCCACAGGGTGCCAAGGCAAAGCCACGCAAGCACCGCTGACAATCCAATACGTGACGCGCGTTACGTGAGAGAGTTAGGGGTATGAAGCAATTCGATACCCTCAGCCTGAGCACCCAGGGCTCGGCCCTCATCCTGACCGTCAACCAGCCGAAGTCGCTGAACGCGTTGGCAAAAGAGGTCGTCAACGACCTTGAAGCCTTCCTGGACTGGTTCGAGGCCACCGGCTATGAATACCGCGGCGTGATCCTCACCGGTGCCGGCGAGAAGTCCTTTGTCGCCGGCGCCAATATCGTGCAGCTGCGCGAAATGGACCCGGCGGCGGCGCTGGCCTACGGGCGCCAGATGCACGCGGTCACCGAACGCCTGGAGAAGCTGCAGGTTCCAGTGATCGCCGCAGTCAACGGCTTCGCCCTGGGCGGCGGCTGCGAACTCGCCCTGGCTTGCGATTTCATCTACGCTTCCGAGACGGCCAGCTTTGGGCAGCCGGAGGTCAACCTCGGGCTGGTGCCCGGCTTTGGCGGCATGGTGCGCCTGCCGCGACGTGTCGGCAACGCGATGGCCCGTGAATTGGTTTTCACCGGCCGCCGCATCAAGTCCGAGGAAGCATTGCGCATTGGCCTGGCCAACCGCGTTGTCCCGGCCGGGGAACTGATTGACCAGGCCGTGGCCACCATCGAGGAGATCGCGAAGGTGGCACCGACGGCCGTTGGCAATGCCAAGGCCGCGATGGTGGACATGGACGCGTTGAACACCCATGACGCCCTGCTGGTTGAAGCACAGTCCTTCCAGCAGGCCTTCGGAACCGCCGACTCGGTGGAAGGCCGTGCCGCCTTCGTCGAAAAGCGCGCCGCGGTCTTCCCGGGCAACTAGCCGGGGCGCCGACCATGCACTACGGGGCGCACCCGGACCAGCAGGTCCAGTTCTACGAGCCGGAACGCACCACCGCTCGCGGAGCGGTGATGATCATCCACGGCGGATACTGGCGTGAAAAGTACACCTCTGGCCTTGGCGTGCCCCTGGCAGAGGATCTTGCCGCCCGCGGGATCCCTGCCTACAACCTCGAATACCGGCGTGGGCCGGGCAGCGCGGCGAAAATGCTGGCCGATGCCCGGCTCGCGCTGGGCCTGGTCAAGGAAGAGGGGCCGATCACGCTGATCGGCCATTCAGCCGGAGCGCAATTGGCCTGCGTGCTGGCCGCCCATGATGCACGGGTCTCCCAGGTGATCAGCCAGGCCGGGGTCCTGGACCTTGAAACGGCGCAGCGCCTGAAGCTCAGCGGCAGCGCAGTGGACGAGATGCTCGCAGGCGCGCCATTGGGCGCCTGCAATCCGGTGGAATTATGGCCAATGCATGCCCGTGTCGTAATCTTTCATGG
This sequence comes from Glutamicibacter sp. NPDC087661, assembly GCF_044743275.1. Taxonomy (NCBI): domain Bacteria; kingdom Bacillati; phylum Actinomycetota; class Actinomycetes; order Micrococcales; family Micrococcaceae; genus Glutamicibacter; species Glutamicibacter sp. NPDC087661. Next base: position 45,326 of record NZ_JBIUWE010000004.1, on the reverse strand, counting down.
ACGGGACGATGGCGATGTTCCGGTAAGAATTGCCCGTATCGCAGCCCAGAAAGCGGCTGCGCTCGGACAGGAGCACAGCTTCTCGCTGTTCGCGGGAGACCACTACACCTGGATCGATCCGCACAGCAGCCAATGGGCTGCCTGCGTGCGTGCCCTGTCCCCACTGCATTACTGAAGGAGCAGCATGAACCCGACTGTGATCGGCGAGGCCCTCGTTGACGTCCTGGCCTCCGGCATTGCCCCAGCCCAGGAGTTCGTTGGCGGCAGCCCGTTGAACGTCGCGGTTGCGCTCTCCCGCCTGGGGTACCCGGGAACCTTGATTTCCCGCTGGGGCGCCGATGACAAGGGCCGCAAGATCGAGGATTACCTCAAGGACAACAACGTGGCATACCTGGGCGGAGCCGATGACCAGGCAACCGTCATTGCCCATGGCATCCTCGACCCGGCCGGCGGCGCGGCCTTCGCGTTCAACGCCTACTGGCAGATGCCGACCATCGGGCCGGAGCTGGCCCAGGATGCCGAGCTGGTGCACACCGGCTCCATCGCCACCCTGTTCAGCCCCGGAGAACTGCTGCCGTTGCTTTCGGCCGCGCGCACCCATGCCACCATCAGCTACGACCCGAACCTGCGCCCGTCGCTGGTCACCAACCATTCGCAGACCGTGGCGGAGGTCGAGCGATTCGTCGGCCAGGCCGACGTGGTGCGGGTCTCCGGCATCGACCTGAAGTGGCTGTACCCGATGCGCTCGGTCCAGGACTCGGCCCGTGCCTGGCTGGACATGGGTCCGGCGATCGTGGTGTCTACCGCAGGCTCGCGCGGGTCCTGGGGCGTCGTTCGCGCCGGCGACTCCGAATTCACTGCGCCGTCGGTGGAAGTCACCGATACCGTGGGTGCCGGCGATACCTTCACCGCCGCGCTGCTGTGCTGGCTGGCCGAACATGGCCTGATTGGCGCGGCCAACCGCGAAAAGCTGAACCAGCTGCAGATTGCGGAGCTTTCGCGAGCCCTGGAATTCGCGGCCATGGCCGCCGCGGTGACCGTGCAGCGTGCCGGGGCGAACCCGCCACGCCGCCAGGAGCTGTAGATGATCAAGCTGATCGCCTCGGACCTCGACGGCACCATTGTCGCCAAGGACGGCACCATCTCCGAACGCACCCAACGTGCCTTCATCCAAGCTCGCGACGCTGGCATCCAGATCGTCTTTGTCACCGGACGCCCCTTCCGCTGGCTGAGCCCGATCATTGAAGCCTTCGGCGGGATGGGCACGGTCATCTGCTCCAATGGCGCGGTGCTCTACGACCTGGAACAAGACGAAGTGATCTGGTCGCGCACGCTCAGCGCGGCTACCGCGCGGCGGGCGAGCGAAATCATCCTGGAGCTGGAACCGCGCGCGTCCTTCGCTGCCGAGACCACCAAGGGGCTGCACCTGGGTGAAGGCTTTGCCGACCGCCACCACAACTTCGGGGTGCAGGCAGTCCTGGATCTGGCTAGCGAGTCAATTGATTCCGAGGGCATCGTGAAATTCCTTGCCCGCTCCCAGCACCTGCCGATAGACAAGTTCTATTCCTCGGTTGAGCCGCAGCTGGCAGAACTGGTATCGGTGACCCACTCCGCCTTCGACGTTTCCCTATTGGAAATGGCGCATGTGGATATCCACAAGGCCACCACGCTGCATGAATACTGCCAGCGCCTGGGAATTGCCGCAGCTGAAGTGATGGCCTTCGGCGACATGCCCAACGACATCGAAATGCTCGAATACGCCGGCCACGGCTACGCGATGTCCTCCGGACACCCCATGGCGCTGGCCTCCGCCCGCTTCCGTGCACCCTCGCTGGCCGATGACGGGGTAGCCCAGGTCATTGAAGGCCTGCTGAAATGACCTACGCCTTTTCGCACCGCGGCGTACGCACGGGCAACGAGGAAAACACGCTGGCAGCCTTCCAGCGCGCCGCAGACCTGGGCATCACCCATCTGGAATCGGATGTGCACGCCTCAGCCGACGGCACGGTCTACCTGTTCCATGACCAGAGCCTGGACCGGGTGACCGACGCGAGCGGGAATTTCAACGACTTCACCGACGAGCAGCTGGCAATGGTGCGGGCCGGAGGGGAACCGCTGTGCACGCTTGATGCACTGCTCGATGCGTTCCCGCACGCCACACTGAACCTGGACGTCAAGGACGAGCACGTGATCGGCCCGCTGGCCGAGCTCATCGAGCGCAGGAAAGCCCATCGGCAAATTGCCCTCGCGTCCTTCTCCACGGCACGCAGCGCCGCGGTCGGCCACCTGCTTTCCGCTCCGATACGGCGCTCGCCGGGTCAACGGGAAATTGTCGCCATCTGGCTGTGCGCCCACCTGCTGGGCTGGGTTCCCAAGCGGCTGCTGGCAGGCTTCTGGGCGGTCCAGGTGCCGCTGAACCAGGGCATGCTGCCGGTAGCGACCCGTCGATTCATCAAGGCGGTCCACCGAGCCGGCGCCCAGGTGCATGTCTGGGTCATCAACGACGAGCCGACCATGCGGCTGCTGATGGAGCGCAAGGCCGACGCCATCATGAGCGATGACGCGGCCTTGCTGGCCAGGGTTCTGGGCTCTTGAACTGCGGCCCTAGGAGATATCCAGGGTTCCCAAAACGGTCTCGGCGTGCTCCTGCAGTTGCTCGTCGCTGGCATCCAGGAGCAGGCGCAACCAGGTCTCGTGCTGCGACAGCGGCGCAACCAGGCAGGCTGGATTAATCAGGTCGTACAGCTCATCTGCTGAGCCGTAGGCAGAGAACTGGTCCAGGTACGCGAAAAGCACCTTCATCACTCGCTCATCACCGGTATCGCAATCCCACGCTTCGCACATGGCGGCCAGCGGCGTGTTCAGGGATGAGAAGGGGTGAGCCCAGTGCGCGGAGGACAGATTCAGGATGCGGCCGTGGTCTCCGGCCTCGGCAGGAACCACCACCTGCGACAGATCGAAGTTGCCGTGCTCGATGCTCAACGGCACCGCACCGGCATGAAGGGCAGCGGTGGCCCTCCTCAACTCATCGAGATGCGAAACCATCTTGTCCGCCATGGATCCATCCAGGTACAGCGGGTGTGCCGGGTCCAGGGACACATGCATCATCAGCGCCTGCTCGTACTGCTCGGGCAGGAACTGCGGGTCCACCACGGTGACCCCGGAATCAAAGAATTCTTCCTCGTGGCCCATCAGTGCGACCTGAAAGGAACCGAGCGAGGCCATGGCCAGCTCCCAGTTCTCCACCGAATCGCCCAGATCCGCCAGGGTGTGCCCGAAATCCGGGCTGAGCATGTAGCCGGCGATCCGGTCGATAGCCAGTGGCATCACCACGCGATCGGGCAGCAGCTGGCCGGCAGCGACCGTGGTCGCTGGTTCCGAAGCCAGCCCCGGAGCGTTGGCGCTGAAGATCAGATCTGCGGCACCGGTCTGAACCGCCGCCTGGATCTGGTGCAAATCTGCGGGCCAAAAATCCGGTCCTGCGGTGCGCTGAATGCCATATGCCTCGCACGCAGCATCGATCCACTCGGCGGTTGCCTCACGCCAGTCTTCGCTATTCCATACATCTATCCACTGAGCCACATTCTTATCGTAGTATGTCGAAGCAAGCGCGTTCAGTTGCTACGGTAAGGACTACGGCCAGTAATTCGCTCCTCTTTCGAAGGATTTCGATTGTGAACGCTTTTCGTCCTGAGTACCGACATCGTGATTACAAGGCCGTCCTCTTTGATCTGGATGGCGTGATCACTCCTACCGCGTTGCTGCATCGCAAGGCGTGGGAAGAACTTTTCACCACCTTTTTCGACAAGCACCCGGGCGTGGCCCCATACACTGCCGAGGACTATTTCAACCTGCTTGACGGCCGTCCGCGTTATGACGCGGTGGCGGCCACCCTCGAATCCCGCGGCATCAGCTTGCCCCGCGGGGATGAAAGCGATCTGCCGGGGGAGGGCAGCATCTGCGCGCTGGGCAATATGAAGAACGAAAAGTTCACCCAAGTGCTGCAGCGCGACGGGATCGACCCCTATGCTGGCTCCGTGGCCTACCTGCAACAGGTGCTGGATGCCGGGCTGGACGTCGCGGTGGTGTCCTCCTCGCGCAATGCCCGCGTGGTACTGGCTGCCGCAGGACTGGCCGAGCACTTCCCATTGGTGATGAGCGGCCAGGAAGCTGCTGCGCGCCGGCTGGCGGGCAAACCAGCCCCGGACACGTTCCTGGCTGCCGCCGCCGATCTGGGTTGGCGTCCGGAAGAATGCGCCGTCATCGAGGATGCCACCAGCGGGGTGAGGGCAGCGCGTGCCGGGGGCTTCGGCGTCATCGGCGTGGCCCGCGAAGGCAATGAGGCCGCCTTGCTGGATGCAGGGGCCCATTTTGTGGTTCATGACCTTTCCGAACTGGTCTCCGAGCAAGCAGCCAAGGCCTGGGAAGAGGACTCCTGGTCGCTGTGGCGCGGGAACCAGCGTGACAGCGATGGCGCCGAAGACACCGTTTTCTCCTTGGGCAACGGTTTTCTGGGTGCACGGGCTGCGCAACTGGGTCTGGGGGACCAAGGAGGTGGCACATTCATCAACGGGCTGCATGAGACCTGGGAAATCCGCCATGCCGAGAGCGCCTTCGGGCTGGCCGAAACCGGACAGACCATGATCAGCGCCCCGGATTTCCGGACCATGCGCGTGTTCATCAATGACGAAGCCCTGGAAGTCGGCCGCACGGAGATGCTGCGTGATGAGCTGCGCCTGGATTTCATTGACGGGACGCTGACCGCGCACACCCTGTGGCGAACTGCCGAGGGGCACCGGGTAGCCGTCACTGCCCGCTCAATGATTTCCTTCACGGATCGCCACGTGGCGCTGCAGGACGTGCACGTGCGCCTGCTCGATGCTCCGGCGCAGGTGCTGATCCAGTCTTCGGTCATCGGGTACCGTTCCAGCCGGAAGGTGGCTTCCCCGGAGGAAACCGATGCCGGGGTTCCTGCCGATCCGCGCAAGAGCGAGGAAGCCAGGGCCAACCCGCTGCATCCGGCGGGCACCCACCGCGATGGCGCGCGGCTGGGCATCTCGTACCAGGTCTTCGGATCCGGGATGTCGGTAGCAGCAATGGTGGAGCACGAGGTGGCCACCACTGGCGGAGCGCAGGCGGAGCTGTCCGTGGTCCGCCAGGTGGACGATGACCGCGCCGATGAAGTGATCAGCGCCAGGCTGGAAGCCGGGCAAGGCGTGCGCGTCTCCAAGTACGCGGTCTACCACTCCTCGCGGCGCCATCCTGCCCAGGAGATGCTCTTGCGTTCTGCGCGGGCCTTGGAGCACCTGGTGCCGTTGGGGATTGACGAGCACTTCCGCACCCAGCGCCGTTTCATGGCCGACTACTGGGACCGCAGCGATGTGGTGGTGGAGAGCGATGAGCCCGAGCTGCAGCGCAAGATCCGCTGGAACCTGTTCCAGCTCGCCCAAGCTGCCGGACGTGCCGACGGCCTGGGCATCAGCGCCAAGGGAGTAAGCGGCAACGGCTATTCCGGGCACTATTTCTGGGATACCGAGATCTATGTGATGCCGTTCTTGACCTATACGAACCAGCAGTGGGCGCGCAACACGCTGCGCGCCCGGGTCTCGATGATTCCTGCAGCGACCCGGCGGGCGCTGATCATGAACGAGGAAGGCCTGCTCTTCCCGTGGCGCACGATTAACGGCGAGGAAGCCAGCGCCTATTATCCGGCTGGCACTGCGCAGTACCATATCAATGCCGACGTGGTGTATTCGCTCAACCGGTACCTCGGGGTCATGGAGGATGACGAGTTCCTGCTGGCCGGCGGCGCCGAAATCCTCGTGGGAACTGCGCGCATGTGGGCCTCGCTGGGGTTCTGGCGTGGCGAGCAGGGCAATGAGCGTTTCCATATCCATGGGGTCACCGGGCCCGATGAGTACACCGCGGTAGTCAACGACAACCTCTACACCAATGTCATGGCGCGCTTCAATTTGCGCCGCAGCGCCCAGCTGCTGGCCGAAATGGCCCAAGAGCATCCGCGCGAGTTCGCGCAACTGGCCAGCAGGCACTCATTGGAAAACGAGGAGATCGCCCTGTGGCTCAAGGCCGCTGATTGCATGCACATCCCGTATTCCGAAACGGTCGGAATCCACCCCCAGGACGAGCATTTCTTGAACCGCGAAGTCTGGGACCTGGCCAATACCGGTGCGGATAAGCGGCCGTTGCTGCTGCACTACCATCCGCTGGTGATCTACCGCTTCCAGGTCATCAAGCAAGCCGACGCGGTGCTGGCTTTGTGGCTGCGTTCCAGCGATTTCACCGCCGAGCAGAAACTTGCGGATTTCAACTACTATGACCCGCTGACTACGGGCGACTCGACACTGTCGGCGACAGTGCAATCGATTCTCGCCGCCGAGGTGGGCTACCGCGATCTTGCCTGGGAGTATTTCGAGCACGCGCTGAACGTGGATCTGGAAAACCTGCATGGCAATACCGCTGACGGCGTGCATGTGGCATCGACCGGTGGCGTCTGGTCGGCGCTGATCTACGGCTTCGCGGGACTGCGCGACGATGACGACCAGCTGCGCTTTGATCCGCGGCTCCCGGAGAAATGGCGGGCCCTGCGCTTCAACCTCGGGTGGCGGGGCATGAGGATTTCCGTGGGCTTGCGGGCTGAAGCCATTGATTTCACCCTGCACGGAGCCTTCTCCCGTCCGATCTGGGTGCGCGGCCAGCAGGTGGACCTGCAGCCGGGGCAGACAGTCAGCGTGGCGCTCGCCGGCCAGGGCCCGACGCTGGAAGGGCGGCCAAGCTTGGAGCATGTGCTCTCGCTGCAAAGCGACGTCGGCGTGGATGTGCCCAACAAGGCCTGGTAAGCATCCGGGCACGCAAAAGGAGGCAGGAACCATCTTGGTTCCTGCCTCCTTTGCGCAATCCGCAATGCCCTGCGGGTGGTGCCTAGAGGGTCATCTCCTCGAGTTGGCGCCCCTTGGTTTCCTTGACCAGGAAGATCACGAAGATCAGGGAAAGCAACGCGAAGAATGCGTAGATGCCGTAGGCCAATGCCAAGCCTGCCTCGGCGAGGGCCGGGAAGGTGGTGGAAACGGCGAAGTTGGCGATCCACTGCGCCGAGGCTGCCACTCCGAGTGCCATGGCGCGGATCGAGTTCGGGAAGATCTCGCCGAGCAATACCCATACGGCCGGACCCCAGGTGGCGCCGAAGCCGACCACGAACAGGTTGGCCGAGACCAGGGCGACGATGCCCCAGCTGCCCGGCAGCGACACGGCGCCGTCGATGGTGACCGACTGCGCGAACGCTACCGCCATCATGCCCAGCGACACGGTCATGATGGCCGAGCCGATGGTGAGCAGCAGCTTGCGTCCCAGCACGTCGATCAGCAGCACCGCCACGATCGTTGCCAGCACGTTGGTCGCCGAGGTGATCAGCGAAATCGTGAAGGAATCCGATTCGGCAAAGCCGACGGACTTCCACAGCGTCGTGGAGTAGTAGAAGATCACGTTGATGCCGACGAACTGCTGGAAGACCGAGAGCAGGATGCCGACCCACACCAGCGGGTGGAAGCCGAAGCGGCCCAGCAGGTCCTTGAAGACCTGGCGGCGCTCGATGTGCACGGTGGAGCGGATCTCTTCGATCTTCTTTTCGGTATCCGTGCCGGCGTTCATGCCCATATCGCGGGTCAGCACGGTAGCTGCTTCAACGAAGCGGCCGCGCTCGACCAGGTAGCGGGGAGATTCGGGCAGGCGCAGCGAGAGCAGGCCGTAGAGCACTGCTGGAACCAGCAGCGACAGGTACATCCAGCGCCAGGCCGTCAGGCCGAACAAGCCGACGGCATCCGCCGAGCCCATGACGAAGACCAGCAGCGCGCTGACCAGGAAGGCCACGAAGATGCCCAGCACGATGGCCATCTGCTGCATGGTGCCCAGGCGTCCGCGATGCGCGGCCGGGGAGACCTCGGCAATGTAGGCAGGGGCGATCACCGAGGCGAAGCCCACGCCGATGCCGCCGACAATGCGCCAGATGATCAGGTCGGTTACGCCGAAGCACAGGCCGCAGCCGATGGCTGATGCTGCCAGGAGGATGGAGGCGAAGAGCATGGTGCGCACGCGTCCCACGCGTTCGGAGACCACACCCGCTATCCAAGCTCCCAGTGCTGCGCCGAGCAGGGCGCAGGAAACGGTGAATCCGATGGTTACCGCGTTGAGCCCGAATTCGTGCTCGACAGCGTCCACGGTGCCGTTAACGATTGATGAGTCATATCCGAAAACGAACCCACCCAATGCCGCCCCGAGGGCGATGAAGATGAGTCGCGCGGAGAGTTTTCCGTCTGATGTAGTCGCAGTCACAATGAGCCATGCTATCGGATTCGAGAGCCGCAGAATCCCGATTTCCCGATTTTTTATGGGAGATCGATCACAAATTGGAAGGAGTCCTTACTTCAAGACCGGGGGAGGCCCAGTGCGCGTCGCCGGTTCATGACTGGCCAGCTCCCGAATTCTTGGCAAAAAAGCAGGCCGGCATTGCGAGTTATCGCGATGCCGGCCTGCGGGGAATTTATTTGCTAGCTATCCGCAGGCTTCTGCGAGTCCGCCAAATCGTTGCCGCGCATCTTGGCGACGATACTCATCAGGTGGAAGACCACCAAGGTGGCGATCGAGCCCAGGGCGATGCCGCCCAGCTGGAGCTGGCCGAAAGCGATTTCCTTGGTCACCGCAATGGCGATAATCAGGCCGGTGCCGGCGGTCATCAAGTTGATCGGGTTGCCGAAATCCACCTTCGCCTCGATCCACAGGCGCGCGCCGACGATGCCGATCATGCCGTAGAGCACGATGCCCAAGCCGCCGATCACGCCTTCTGGAATGGTGCCGATCAATGCGCCGAACTTCGGCAGGAAGGCCAGGGCCACGGCCACAATCGCAGCGATCCAATAGGCCGCGGTCGAGTACACGCGCGAAGCGGCCATCACGCCGATGTTCTCGGCATAGGTGGTCGTGGCCGAACCGCCGCCGAAACCGGCGAGCACGCTGGCAGCGCCATCGGCCATCAGCGCACGGCCGTTGAACTTCGACAGGTCGCGATTGGTCATCACGCCCACGGTGCGCACATGGCCGATGTTCTCGGCGATCAGCACGAACACCGCAGGCAGGAACATCAGCGCAGTGTCGAAGTGGAAGGTCGGGGTGTGGAATTCTGGCAGTCCGATCCACTCTGCGGCAGCAACCGCCTTGAAGCTCACCTGCCCCTGGGCCAGCGCAACAAGGTAGCCGCAAAGAAGTCCCATGAGGATCGACAACCGGCCCAGCAGGCCCTTGAACGCAACGGTCGCGACCACGGTAAAGATCACCGTGAGGAAAGTGGTCAGCGGGAACTCGGTCATGGGAACCAGCGTTGCGCTGGCCAAATTCAGGCCGATGAGCGCCACGATGGTGCCCATGACCACCGGCGGCATCAGGGCGTGGATCCAGCCGGTGCCGGTCTTCTGCACGATCAGCCCGACAACGAACAGCAAGGCCCCGGTCATCACGATGCCGCCCAGCGCGCCGGACATGCTGTGCGACTGGGTGGTCGAGAGGACCGGGGCAATCATCGCAAAGGACGAGCCGAGGTAGCTGGGCACCTTGTTCCTGGTCATCAGCAAGAAGATGACGGTGGCCAGGCCGGTGAACAGCAAGGTCGTGGTGACCGGGAAGCCGGTGATGGTTGGCACCAGGATGCTGGCGCCGAACATCGCCAGGATGTGCTGGGCTCCGATGGAAACGGTCTGCGGCCAATGCAGCCGCTCATCCGGGGCAACTACCTCACCTGGGGTGATGGTCCTGCCGTTGCCGTGAATGCTCCAACTCATGATTCCTCTTCCCGGGCCCTGCGGGTTTTAGGCCGTAGAGAAGTCTACTCGGTTCTCGTGCGCCTGCGCGAAGAAAGAGCGCTCATGTTCCGCGGAGCGGATGAAAGCGGCCTCCATGCGGGCCCGCAGCTGCGGATCTGCCTGCTCGAACGCCTGGCGGACCATTTCGATGGCCTGCTCGGTGGCGGAATCGAATTCCTCGGATGCATAGGTTTCCAGCCATTGCCGATAAGGATGCTCGGCATGGTTGGCTGCCGCCAGCCGCTTGCCGATGTCCTGGTACAGCCAGTAGCAAGGCAGGATCGCGGCAATCAGCTCCCCGTAGCTCTCCTGGCTGGCGGCCAGGTGGTTGGTGTAGTTCAGCGTGGTGGCGCTGGGCGTATCAGCGAACTCATCCAGGTAGCTGCCGTGCAGCTGCAGCTCGCCATCGAGGATGCCGTTGGCGCCACGCGACCAGAAACGCTGTGCACCGAGATCCGGCGCCATCGAGCTGGCTAGCGAAAGCACCTTGGCGTAACGCAGCAGATACAGCGCATCCTGGGCGATGTAGTAGTGGAAGTCATCCCGGTCCAAGGTGCCCTCGGATAGCCGGGTGATGAAATCCAGCTGGTCGATTTCCTCGCGGATCGGCTGGATCTTCTGCCACCAGTCGCCCATGGGATCTGCCGTGCCGAAGAAGTCGATGAAGTGGTTGACCGGGCCGTGGCCGCTGCCCACCTGCAATTGGTCGGCCGCTGCGATGGCCTTGGAGAGGTAGGACTTGGACTGCTCCAACGCGGCGATCCAATCTCCAGTGGCAGCGAAGCGGGTAGCCAGAGTGCTGGAAAGGGTGCAGCCGGTGCCGTGGGTGTTCCTGGTGGCATGGCGCGGTCCGTGCAGCTCCAGCTGCACCCCGCCCGCCGACACCAGGGCATCGGGGCAATCCGCCCCGGCCAGGTGCCCGCCCTTGGCCAGCACCAGCGTGCCGTGCTTGGCAGCCAGCCGCTGGGCCTGGCGCAGGGCTTCGTCCCAGGAAGGGGCCACAGGCTCGCGCAGCAAGCTGGCCAGCTCCAGCAGGTTCGGGGTAATCACCGTGGCGCGATCCAGCAGTGAATCAAGGGCCGATTCGTCGTCGAGCAGGCGATCCCCGCTGGTCGCCACCATGACCGGGTCCAGCACGACGGGGGCGTCAACAGTTTCCAGCCAGCTGGTGACTGCGCGGATCACCTCGGCGTTGGCCAGCATCCCGATCTTGATCGCATCGATGCGGATATCTGTACTCACGGCTTCGAGCTGCGCGAGGACGAAATCGCCGCTGATCGCCTGAACTCCGGATACCCCATGGGTGTTTTGCGCAGTCAAAGCGGTGATCACGCACATTCCGTAGCCGCCGTTGGCGGCAATGGCCTTCAGATCCGCTTGGATTCCGGCGCCGCCGGAAGGATCGGAGCCTGCGATGGATAGGATGTTCATTTCGAGGCCTCCCAGGCTGCGACCAGCTGCGCGCTGGCAAGTTGCGGATCTTCGGCATTGCAGATGGCGCGGACCACGGCCAGGCCTGCGCCGCCGCCGGCGCGGATCGCGGCGGCATCGTCTTGGGTAATTGCGCCGATCGCTACGCAGGGCAGCTTGGCCAAGGCAGCGGCTCGCGCAAAGCCGTCCAGCCCCAGGGGAGCAGGATGGTCTTTTTTCGTCGGAGTGGCGCGGATGGCTCCTACACCGAGGTAGTCGATCACCGAGGCGTCCTTGTTCGCCTGGGCCAATTGCTCATCGCTGGAAGCACTCAAGCCGATGATGCCCTCGCCGATGATCTGGCGAGCCAACTGTACCGGCACATCTTTTTGCCCGATATGGATGCCGTTCACTGCTGCGCCAGCAGCCCGTGCCGCGAGGTAGACGTCAATGCGGTCATTGATCAGCAACTGGGCTTTGCCCTCGGTGAGCTTGGCAGCCGCGCAGGCCAGCTCGAAGAATTCCCGGGCGCTTTCATCCTTGGCGCGCAGCTGGATCCACCCGATCCCTCCGGCGACGGCGCCCTCGATAACTTCCAGGGTGCTGCGTGGGGTGCAGCTGGCAGTGTTGGCTACTAGATAAGCGCCGTAATTATGCATGGTTCAATTCCTCGTACTTCAAAGTCTTCAGTTCCCCGGGATCGGCAGCCGACAGCGCATCAAGGAAGGCAACTGCGAAGCTGCCCGGACCGGAGCTGCCAGCCAGGGCCTTTTCCGCGGCCAGGCCATAGAAACCGTGGGCTGCGATGGTGGCCTCGAACGGGTCATCGTGGACCGCAACCATCCCGGCGCAGACCGCGCCCAAGGCGCAGCCGCCACCTGTCATCCGGGTCAAGCCAATTCCGTTGGTATGCACCAAGACGGTACGCGTGGCGTCGATGATGGCGTCAGCCTGGCCGGAAATGGCCACTACGCAGTCGTGTTCCGTGGCCAGTTCGCGTCCCGCCGCCAAGGCGGCAGAAACCTCATCCAAGGCATCGACACCGCGCGAAGCAGATTGCCGGCCGGCCAGGGCCAGGATTTCCGAGGCGTTGCCGCGAATCAGGGTCGGGCGTTGCCGGACAATGCGCCGGGCAAACTCCGTGCGCACCGGAAGCGCTCCCACTGCCACTGGATCCAGGACCCAGGGGGTGCCTGCAGCGCTCGCCGACTGCACAGCTTCTTCCATGGCGGTCAGCTGTTCAGTGCTTGGAGTTCCCAAATTCACCAATACGGCTGAAGCTGCCTGCGCGAATGGGCCGGCCTCTCCGGGCAGATCCGTCATGGCCGGGGAAGCCCCGGATGCCAGCAAGACATTGGCGGTGAAATTGGATACGACGGTATTGGTCAGGCAAAAAACCAAAGGTGATTGTTGCCGGTATTTTTGGGCAACTGCATGCAAAGCCATGCGACATCCCTCCGCTAGCGTGAACTAGATCAGGTTCTACGGGTCTTATCTCAGTCGGTTGATCCGACACCCCGTGTCACTGCCATAGAGCGTACGCACAACCGGTTCCGAGGACAAGTTACTTACGCTCGCGCCGCGCCACCAAGGCCTTGAGCGTGGCCGCATCCACCTTCTGCGCGGCCGCCAGCGCCCAGAGGTGATCCACGGCGGCCAGGAGATCTTCACTGGTATCCACCGGCTGCGGCCGCTCGTTGACTACTGTGCCGGCACGGCGCCGGGAGGTGATCAGCTCTTCGGCTTCCAGCTCCTTGTAGGCGCGCGCCACTGTACCGGCAGCGACGCCGAGGTCCGTGGCCAGCGCACGCACAGTAGGCAGCTTGCTCCCCGAGGGCAGATCTCCCAAGGAGATCAGTGAAGCAATCTGCGAGCGGATCTGCTCATAGGGCGGGGTAGCTGCTTGGAGGTCAACACTGATCTGCGTGCTCATGAAGTAGCTGCCGGCTGATGTTCCCGCACGAAGGCGCTACCGGGGCGCTCTAGGAAAATGACTGCTGGGACAACGAAGATGAGCAATGCAAAGAGTCCCAGCCCGGCCGGGAATCCGTAGCCAATGAGCAGCATGGCTACCACTGCACTGGTGTTAACACGCATTGAACGCAGTTCCAGGACCTTGCGGTACCAGATTTCTTCGGCCGACGAGACAGCCCAGGGAATAATTGCCCGGCGGGAGAACCAGACGAATCCAAGATGGGTTGCCAGCAACAGCAGGATCAAGCCTGCAACCATTGTCTTGCCTGGAGGCACGAAGCCCCACAAATAGTCCAGCGGCGGATCGAGCAGAAAATAGGTGCTGGTGGCAAACAGCAAGCCAGCGGCGATGTAGGACCACAAGGGCAGGGGCGCGTGGTACTTGGGTGCTGCAGACGCCTGCCGGGCCACCGTGCTGACGTAGCTGAGATAAAGCGCATTGAGAACGGCATAGCTCAAAGCCGCACCGGCAAAGATCATTAAGATCCACGTAGTTCGCTCATTGGTAGGCATCTGGAGCTCGTCATCCAGTGGCAAGAATGACCAGCCGATTGCAACGCTGAGCAAGGTGAGTGCTGCAGTTACGTATTGCAAGGTGAATAGTTGATCACGCAAACGCGAGAAGGCGGTCCGTTCCCTGGTGGTGGATTGAGCTGAGAATGTAGAGCGCGGTCCCCAGAAGAGCAACGTGAGGGCGACCGCAAGGGCGCCATAGCTAACGAACTCGTACTGTCCATCCGGCGAATTAGCCTGCGAGTAATTGACCACCGACACGGTGAAGGCCAGCAAGACGATGCCGATATTGCGCATCAAGCGGTTGAGCCAGACCGTGCGCAACGCTTGGTTGTCTTCGGCCGAGATGCCGGCCAAGGCAGGTCTTTTCAGGATAACTACGGTAATCACAGCCGCGGCCACGATGATCCCTGCCAGGGCCACGATGAATACCGGGAGCATCTGTGTGCCCGGCAACCGCCCATCATACGGACCCTCCGACGTGTATGAATAGATGCCGTCAAAATCAAAGGTCGTGAATTCCGAGGCCGGAACGCCAACGAGCCCTTCGACTTTGGACGCCGGCCACAGGGAGCCGACCGCGATCAGCAGCAAAAGCCCAACGAAAGCCCCTAGGGCCTTGGGAAATGGAGTTGTCAGGCTGCGGGCCTCTAATGAAGCGGTGCGCACTGGCTGGAGTTCCTTGGGCCAAGTGAACAAGCCGATGAGGTAAACCAGAAGAACCCAGATCCCCGGAGTGAGTGCTTCAGCGAGAGCCGAACCTGAATTGGGCTCGGTCATTGAAACGCGCCAGGTCTCGGACAAATCCCATGAGGTTGAAGCAAAGAATGCGATCAATGCGCACCAGAACGAGTGGGATCGGGCCCGGTCGATAGCTGGTGTTCCACGCCTGTGCGCCACCGAACGCAACCAAACGCAGATGATTGCGGCAACGAAAGCGATGGATATGGCGCTCGCCGAGAACTGGTTCATGGAAATCAATGTATCAACTATTTGATACATATTGAATCCTCCGGCGAATTAAACGATGAAAAATAGTCCCAGTGACGTACGCTCAAATCATGGGTCTGTTTACTTCCACTCCGTTGCCCGAACCGGTCGGTGATTCCGCACCTCCGGTGGACGAGCATCCATCGCGCATAGCAACAGTTCTGAGCCATTTGCGGCGTTCTGCGGACACGCGGATCACGCATCCGCGACGCTTCCGCCTGCAGCAGCTCAAGGCCCTGGAGAAGATGCTCGAAGAGCATCTGGAAGACTTCGTCCAGGCCCTGGCCGAGGACTTGGGCAAGAGTGCCACCGAAGCCAAATTCTCCGAAATCGACGTGGTGCGGGCAGAAATAGATTTCGCCCAGCGCCACCTCGTTGAATGGATGGATTCCACCAGCGTCAAGGTACCGCTGGCTTTGCAACCAGCCATTGCCAAGGTTGAGCCGCGCCCGCTGGGGGTCGTGCTGATTATCGGCGCCTGGAACTACCCGGTTCAGCTGGTGCTCGCACCGCTGGTCGCGGCCATTGCTGCCGGCAACGCGGCGGTGATCAAGCCATCGGAACTGGCTCCTGCGACCTCAGGCGCCTTGGCCAAGTTCCTCCCGGTCTACCTCGACGAACGTGTCTACGCGGTAGTTGAAGGCGGGGTGGATACCTCCACGGAGTTGCTCGGCGCCCGCTGGGATCATATTTTCTACACCGGCGGTGAACGCGTGGCCAAGATCGTGGCTGCAGCGGCTGCGAAGCATCTGACACCAACCACCTTGGAACTGGGCGGAAAGTCGCCGGCCGTGGTGGAAAACGATTCGTTGGCTTCCGCAAAGCGCTTGGCCTACGCCAAATTCATGAATGCCGGCCAGACCTGCGTGGCCCCGGATTACGTATTGAGCGTGGGCGACTCGTCTGAGCTCATCAAGCGCCTGGGCCAGGCCATCACCAGCTTCTACGGCAAGGAGCCGCTGACCCATCCGGACTTTGGCCGCATCGTCAGCCGCAAGCACTTTGACCGGCTGTTGTCGATGTTCGAGCAGGGCGAGGTGGTTTTCGGCGGCGAATACGACGAGGATACCTTGCGCATCGCTCCGAGCATCATGCGCAATGTGGACCTCGAGGGAAGTTTGATGACCGAAGAGATTTTCGGTCCTATCCTGCCGGTGATCGAGGTGGAAACCTTCGAGGAAGCCCTCGAATTCATTGCCCGGCGGCCATCACCGCTGGCCGCTTACCTGATGAGCGAAAGTCCGCGCCTGCAGTCGATTTTCTCTGATCGGGTGCGAGCCGGCTCCATAGTGCACAATGCTCCGTTGGCCCAGATGATCGTTCCAACCCTGCCTTTTGGTGGCGTCGGACCGAGTGGAATGGGGGCTTACCACGGCAAACATGGATTCGAACGGCTTTCGCAGATGCGCTCAGAACTCAACAAAACGACCGTAGTTGACACCTTGAGCGCAATATATCCTCCGTATTCATGGGCTAAGCGAAAGATTATTGATCGCTTACTGTAGCGCGGTTCATAGCGTTATGGCTTGTCAGGGTGCTTGGATGGATAGGTTGGAAATTTTCAAGCATCAGGAGATGTAACGCATGACTGAGCCCGCACCGTCCCAGGACGGTCTGAAGCGTGGCCTCAAAGCTCGCCATATGCAGATGATTGCCATTGGCGGCTCGATTGGTACCGGACTATTCGTCGCGTCCGGCGGCACCATTGCCCAAGCTGGCCCAGGCGGTTCGCTGGTGGCCTACGCGCTGATCGGCATGATGGTGCTGCTCCTGATGCAGTCGTTGGGAGAAATGAGCGCCCGCCTTCCGGTCGCTGGTTCCTTCCAGACCTACGCAACGGTCTTCGTGAACCGCCACTTCGGCTTCGCAATCGGCTGGAACTACTGGTTCAACTGGGCCATCACCGTGGCTGCCGAGCTGGTAGCCGCCGGCATCATCATGTCCTACTGGTTCCCTGATGCCCCGGGGTGGATCTGGGCGGCCATCTTCCTGGTGCTGCTCACCGGCTTGAACGCGCTGTCCGCCAAGGCCTTTGGCGAGGGCGAATACTGGTTGGCCGCGATCAAGGTCATCACCGTGGTGGTCTTCTTGATCTGCGGTGTCGCGATGATCTTCGGCATCCTGGGTGATTCCACCCCGGGCTTCAGCAATTGGACCGATGGCGAAGCGCCATTTGTTGGCGGCTGGTTGTCCATCGTCTCGGTCTTCATGATTGCCGGCTTCTCCTTCCAAGGAACCGAACTGATCGGTGTAGCCGCCGGCGAAGCCGAGAACCCCAAGCGCGATATCCCACGCGCCATCAAGGCGATCTTCTGGCGCATCATGCTCTTCTACATCGGCGCGATCTTCGTCATTGGCATGCTGATCCCGTATATGGATCCATCGCTGCTGTCTTCGGAGGCATCGGATATCACCACCTCGCCATTCACCCTGGTCTTCGAGCGTGCGGGCGTAGCATTCGCCGCGGCCCTGATGAATGCGGTGATCCTCTCGGCCATCCTCTCCGCAGGCAATTCCGGGCTATATGCCTCTGCACGCATGCTTTATTCGATGGCGTTGGACGGCAAGGCGCCAAAGATTTTCGCCCGCTTGAACAAGCGCGGCGTGCCGATGCCGGCAATGCTGTTAACCGCCTCGGTAGGCCTCTTTGGCTTCCTGACCGCCATCATCGGCCAAGGCTCGGCATATACCTGGCTGCTGAACGTTTCGGGCCTCTCCGGCTTTATCGCCTGGGTGGGTATCGCGGTGTGCCACTACAAGTTCCGCAAGGCATACATTGCTAGCGGACAGGATCTCGCGAACCTGCCGTACAAGGCGCCGCTATTCCCGCTGGGCCCGATTCTGGCTTTCGTGATCCTGATCGTGGTGATCGCAGGCCAGAACTACCAGGCGATCGTGGATGGAAACCTGCTGCAGATGGCTTCCAGCTACATTGGCCTGCCAATCTTCTTGCTGCTGTGGCTGGGCCACTGGCTGGCCACCCGCAAGCAGCCAGCCGTGGCCATCGACCCATGGACTGCAAAGCTGAACTAGCCAGCTAGCGCAGCATCAACAATCACCCGAGCTTCAGCCAGCACCTGCTGCAGATGCTCGGGTGATTTTGTTGATTCTGCATAGATCTTGTAGATGTCTTCTGTGCCCGATGGGCGCGCGGCAAACCATGCGTGCTCGCTGGAAACCTTCAAGCCGCCAATGGGGAAGCCGGCCGCTTGCGTGGCCTTGGCGGTAATCGGATCCGATGCCAGTTCGGTAGCGGTGACCATCGATGGGTCCAGCTTGCCCAGTACGGCCTTCTGCTCGCGGTTTGCGGGCGCGTCAAAGCGGTCGTAGAAGCTGGGGCCGTGGCGCTCTACCAGTTCGGTATGCAGCTGGCTGGGGCTCTTGCCGGTTACTGCGCGGATCTCGCTGGCCAGCAGGGCCAGCATCAGGCCGTCCTTGTCGGTGCTGAACGCCTCGCCGGAGAAGTCCAAGAAGCTCGCGCCGGCCGATTCCTCGCCGCAAAAAGCGACCCTGCCGGAAGCCAGCGGTTCAACGAAGTACTTGAAGCCCACCGGTACCTCGCGCAGGGTCCGGCCGTGGGAAGCCACCACCTTGTCGATGAGCACCGAGGAGACCAGGGTCTTGCCGATCTGGGCATCAGCCGGCCACTGCGGACGGTGGGTGAGCAGGTAGTCGATGGCCACGGCCAGGAAATGGTTCGGATTCATCAGGCCGGCATCCGGGGTGACAATGCCGTGGCGGTCAGCATCGGCATCGTTGCCGGTCGCGATGTCGTACTTCTCGCGATTGGCCACGAGGGAGGCCATCGCATGGGCGGAGGAGCAATCCATGCGGATCTTCCCGTCCTTGTCCAAGGTCATGAAGCCGAAGCGCGGATCCACGGACTCGTTGACCACTTCGAGGTTCAGGCCGTATCGGCGGCCGATTTCGCCCCAGTAGTGCACCGAAGCCCCGCCCAGCGGATCTGCGCCAATGGAAATGCCGGACTCGGCGATGGCCTTGAAGTCGATGACTTCAGCCAAATTGGCGATGTACAGTTCGCGGAAGTCGAAGGGCCGGGCATTCGGCTCGCCGCGCTTGACCGCTCCGCTGGCCAGCAATTCGTTGGCCCGTGCAGCGATGGGTCCGGTGATTCCGGATTCTGCCGGTCCGCCATGCGGCGGGTTGTACTTGATGCCGCCGTCGGTTGGCGGGTTGTGCGATGGGGTGATGATCAGGCCATCGGCCTGTTCGCCGCCGCTAGCGTTATGTACCAGGATTGCGTGGCTGACCGCTGGAGTGGGAGTCAGTCCGTCATCGGCGAGCACGGTGACGCCGTTGCCTGCCAAAACTTCAAGGGCGGTGCGGTATGCGGGCGCGGAGAGTGCGTGGCTGTCCTTGCCCACGTACATCGGGCCGGTGATCCCCGCACCGTTGCGGTAGTCGACCACGGCCTGGGTGATCGCAGCGATATGCGTTTCATTGAAAGTGGTGTTCAGGGAGCTTCCGCGATGTCCCGAGGTGCCGAAAACGACGGCCTGGTCGGGGTTGCCGCTGGAAGGAACCAGGGTGCTGTAGGCATCGAGTACCTCCTGCAAATTGATCAGGTCTGATTCTTGGGCTGGCTGGCCAGCTCGGAGGTGTGCCACAGATTGCCTTTCAGATTGATGCGCTTATCGCAGTTTCGTAGAAGAATGGTAGGCAAATGAGCTACTACCAGTATCCGCAGAACCCCTACCAACGACCGCCTGAATCCGCCGGCCTCTCGGTGGCTTCCCTGGTGCTTGGCATCTTGTCGTTGCTAGGCTTCACTGTCATTATCCTTGTTCCGCTGGCCGGAGTCATTGCCGGGCACCTGGCCTACCGGCGTGAACCCAGCTCCCGGGGCCTGAGCCTGGCCGGGCTAATTACCTCATGGATTGGATTGGCACTAGCCATAGTCATTTATGCGGTAGCCATCTGGTTCTTCTGGGCATTGTCAACCGGGTTCGGCTACGACTCGTATTACGACAACGTGACCTTCTCACAAGGGCTTCTTCGATAATCCCCGGGCATGAAAAAAGCGGTTGGTTCAAATGAACCAACCGCTTTTCGCATGCTCGAACGCCTAGAGGATCGGGCCCATCAGCTTCTTCAAGGCCGGGGTAGCTGCCATCATGGCAATACCCAGGACAACAGCGGTGCCGCCCATGGCGATGAAGTACGGGATCTCGTTGCCCTCGGTGTAGTAGCCGGCCAGCACACCCGACAGGGTGGTGCCCAGCGAAACCGACAGGAAGAACAAGGCGATCATCTGGGTGCCGAAGGCGGCCGGAGCCAGCTTGGTGGCAATTGCCTGGCCCACTGGCGAGAGCAGCAGCTCGGCAAAGGTGCACAGCAGCAGGATGCCGACCAGCGCCAGCAGCGGGGTCTTCACGAAGGATTCCAGCGGGATGAACAGCAAGAAGGCCGCACCCACAACCACCAGTGCCAGGCCGAACTTCATTGAAGTGCGTGGCTGGCGCTTGCCCAGTTTGGTCCACAATGCGGCGAAGATACCGGCGAAGATGATGATGAAGACCGGGTTGATCGAGGTAACCCAGCTCGGTGGCATTTCCCAGCTGCCCAGGTGGCGGTCCAGGCGCTGATCCGAGTAAGCGGCAATGAAGGTGAACTGCTGCTGGAACAGGGCCCAGAAGGCAGCCGAACCGATGTAGAACGGAATGAATGCCCAGACTTGCTTGCGCTCGGTGGCGTCAACCTTCTTGCTGCGCAGGATCAACGCGAAGTAGATGATCGAAGCGGCGATCACCACGTAGGCGATGGTGCTTGCCAAATTCTCCGGAGTCACGATCTTGGATGCGAAAGCGGCAATGATCAGAACGATCACGGCAGCGAAGATGACCACATAGCGGTTGCGCTCAGAGGCAGGCAGCGGGTTGCTTGGGATGCGGCCGGAGTCCGGCAGCTTCTTGCGTCCAAGGGCATAGATCCCCAGGCCGATAGCCATGCCGACCGCGGCAGCGGCGAAGCCGATGTGGAAGCCGTACTGGACCTGCAGCCAACCGGTGAGCAGTGGGCCGAGCAGCCCGCCGATGTTCACGCCCATGTAGAACAGGGAGAAGCCGGCATCGATGCGCGGATCTTCCTTGGAGTACAGGGAGCCCACCAGGGCTACAGCGTTGGCCTTCAGGCCGCCGGAACCGACGGCAACGAAGATCAGGCCGATAACCAGTCCGGCATAGCCGGGCAGGAGCGCCAGGCCAATATGGCCGATCATGATCGCGATAGCCGAGAAGAACAGGACGCGTTCCGAGCCGAACAGGCGGTCGGAGAGCCACGCGCCCAGGATGGTGGACAGGTAGACAGCGCCGCCGTAGGCGCCGACCAGCGACAGAGCCAGACCCTGGTCCATGCCCAGGCCGCCGTCGGTGACCGAGTAGTACATGTAGTAAGCCAGCAAGCCCTGCATGCCGTAGAAGGAGAATCGTTCCCACATTTCCACGCTGAAGAGGCTTGCGAGCGCACCGGGGTGACCGAAGAAGGTCTTTCCGGAAGCTTTGGTGCTCGTTGTTGCAGTAGACATACGTAATATTTTTCGCCCTTGCCCACCCGAGTACCTACTTATATGGGAAAGGTCACACCTGCATCTGGGCTGCCAGCGCGAGCAGCAGTCCTTCGTCCGAGCGCGGGGAAATCAGCTGAATACTCATTGGTAACCCCTCGTTGGAGTGGCCTACCGGAACGGTGATGGCCGCTACTGAGGCGACGTTCACCATGGAAGTGTAGGGGGTGTACTGGCACTGCAACATATAATCCACATCGGCTGTGGATTGTGTATAGTGCCCGATCTTCGGCGGGATCGAGGCCATGGCAGGGGTGGCCACGACATCGTAGGCGGACCATTGGCGCACGAAGTCGGCCGCAATCTGCTTCAACCTCGAACCTGCCTGCAGGCTCTGTTCCAGCGAGCGGTCGGCGGCACGTCGGCGGAAATCCCTTGCCAAATCGCCGAGCAGCGAATCATCCGCGACCGGAACGTCCTTCAGCCCATTGGTCCACACCGCCGCGAAGGTTTCCGGATAGTCCGTGGCGTAGTGCAGGTTGGCCGGCTGGACGCGATGCCGTTCTCCAAGGCGTTCAAGGCCCTGGGCAAATGAAGCCCGGGCTTCTTGCGCCAGGGTAATTTCATAGACCGGTTCAAACGGGGAATGGATGCTGTACCCAATCTTCAGCCCGTCCAGGCGCTGGGGGTAGCTTCCCTGCAGCAACGGCAGATAGTGGTCCTTGCCGCGCATGGCGTCAAGCAGCAAAGCCGCATCCAAGGCATCATGGGCCAACGGTCCGCTAACCGCTAGCTTCGGTGCGCCCATGGGATCGGTGTAGCCATCAAGGATGTCGCTGGGAACGCGGCCCAAAGAAGGCTTCAGGCCTACCAGCCCGCAGGCGGCCGCGGGGATGCGAACCGAACCGCCGCCATCAGAGCCCGGACCCAGCGGAATCATGCCGGCGGCAATCGCCGCGGCCTGCCCGCCAGAGGAACCGCCCGACGAGCGCGTGGGATCAAAGGGATTGCGTGATGGGGGCGCCACGAGGTTCTCTGAATAGCTGCTCAGCCCGAATTCCGGAACCTGCGTCTTGCCCAGGACCACCACGCCCTCGGCGCGCAGCCTGGCCACCAAGGAGTGATCACGTTCAGCGACCATCGCAGGCATCGCCGCAGTGCCATAGGTG
This sequence comes from Glutamicibacter sp. NPDC087661, assembly GCF_044743275.1. Classification (NCBI taxonomy): domain Bacteria; kingdom Bacillati; phylum Actinomycetota; class Actinomycetes; order Micrococcales; family Micrococcaceae; genus Glutamicibacter; species Glutamicibacter sp. NPDC087661. The sequence goes on along the minus strand of NZ_JBIUWE010000004.1, from coordinate 22,881 downwards.
GTAGGCATCCCGGCCACGTCATTGAGGTCCTTGAACGCGGTGGGGAGCCCATGCAAGCGGCCAATGTCGCCACGGGCATGCGCCTGGTCCGCCGCTGCCGCGGCCTCCATCGCATTTTCTGCCACGTGGACGAAAGCGCCAAGGTCCGCTTGCTCTTCGATGCGCTTGAGGTAGTGCTCGGTGACCTCGCGGCTTGAACGCTCGCCGCGGGCCAGCTCGTCTCGCAATTTCAGGGCGCTTGAGGGAAACATGTCGGCTTTCGACGCAGGAAATGACTAGTCTTATAAGCAAACACCCTATGTGAGAGGAATGCTAGCCGTGAGCGATTTTGAGACTGTTTCGGTCAATGATGTCCCGAAGGATGCCTTCATCCTTGACGTGCGCGAAGACTTCGAATGGGAAGCAGGCCGTGCTGCCGGAGCAACCCATATTCCCCTTGGCTCCTTGCCAGAGAAGATTTCCGAGCTTGACCCGGATGTAGACACCTACGTCATCTGCCGTACCGGTGGCCGTTCGGCCCAGGCCGCATCATGGCTCACCGTGATGGGCTACACCGCCTTCAACGTCGCCGGCGGTTCCGATGCGTGGATCGAAGCGGGCTTGCCAATGGAAGCGGATAACGGCCAGGAGCCAACCGTACGATGAACTATGCCTATCTGGGACCTGCTGGCACTTTCACCGAGTCGGCCCTGCTGCAGGTTCCCGGGGCTACCGAGGCGCAGCGGATCGCGGCCTCCAACGTCAACGTGGCGCTGACCATGGTGCGCGAGGGGACCGCGGACGCGGCGATGGTCCCGATCGAGAACTCGGTAGAAGGCGGCGTTTCGGCCACCTTGGACGCCATTGCGCAGGGCGAAGCCCTGCAGATTGTTTCCGAAATCCTGGTTCCGATCACTTTCGTGCTGGCGGTACGCCCCGGCATCGACTCGCTGGAGCAGATCAGGCAGATCTCCACCCACGGGCATGCCTGGGCGCAGTGCCGCTTATGGGCCGAAGCGAATATTCCCGGGGCCGCATTCACCCCGGCTTCTTCCACGGCAGCCGGCGCCCGGGCTCTCGAAGAGGACGAACCGCCGCATGATGCGGCGATCTGCTCTCCGCTGGTAGCCCAGGAGCGCGGCCTGAAGGTGCTGGCCAGCGGGGTCGAGGACAATATCGGCGCGGTGACCCGCTTCATCCTCGTGACTCGTCCGGGAAGGATTCCGCAGCCTACCGGCGTGGACAAGTCAACGCTGATCCTGCCGCTGCCCGAGGACCGTCCCGGTGCGCTGATGGAAATTCTCGAGCAATTCACCGCGCGCGGCGTGAACCTCTCGCGCATCGAATCGCGTCCTACCGGCAAGAGCCTGGGCGAGTACTTCTTCTCCGTCGATATCGAAGGCCACGTGGCCGAGGAACGCGTTGCCGCCGCCTTGTCGGGGCTGCACCGGCTGTCCCCGCAGCTGCGCTTCCTCGGTTCCTACCCAGCCGCCCAAGGCCTGGAGCCGGCCGTGGATACGCATAATTCAGATGCGGCCTTCAGTGAAGCCCGTGCCTGGGTGCAGTCGCTGCGCGACCGGCTTTAAGCAGGCAGCGCGAAGGCCCGGCCTAGCTCCCCGCAAGGGGAAATCGGCCGGGCCTTCGGCATGCGCTACGGGGTGCGCAGGCGCAGGGCGCTCGGGTTCACGGACACCTGCAGTTCGTTGACCTGGCCGGTGGGGTCCCCGTCGATCTGGGTATTCATCGGCTCATCGCAACGCAGCGACACGCCAGAGGTCTGGTAGAAGCTCATCACCGGAATCTTGTTCTTGGCGCGGAATGCGGTCTTGAGCAGGATCCAGGTCCAGCCGGCGGCCGAGCGGGGAGAAAGGATCACTGCGTCGAGCACGCCGTCGTCGATCTTGGCGTCGGGCACGAAATCCAGGCCCTGCAGCTTTCCGCAGTTGGCGAAGAGCACCGAACGGACCTTGCGGGTCTGCCAGCTCTCGTCGCCCGAGAGCTTGAAGCTGACCTTCTTGCGCTGGCCCGGCAACTGGCGCAGGCCGGCTTCCGAGTAGGCCAGCCAGCCGACCTTGGATTTCAGCTCTTCGTTGGTGTCGTCAAACAGGTCGGCGTCGGTGCCCACGCCGGCGATGACCAGGAAAGCATGATCCGCCTCCTTGCCGTCCAGCAGCTGCAGCTTCATGTGCCCGACGTCGATCCGGCGAACCATCCCGCGCACTGCCACCAGCGCCGCGGTGTGCAGGTCATCGAGCGGAATATCCACGTTGCGGGCCAGCAGGTTGCCAGTGCCCAGCGGCAGGATTCCCAGGGATGCGCCGGTGCCTTCGAGCACTTCCGCGACGGCGCGGATGGTTCCGTCGCCACCTGCGGCAATAATTGTGTCGCATTGCGCATCGAGTGCTTCACGGGCTGCATCCTGGCCGGCGTTGTCCTTGGTCGTTTCAAGGACCAGCGGTGCTTCCAGGCCCGCTTCAGCGCAGACGCGGACCACGGCTTCCCTTGCTTCGTCAGCACCTGACTTGGAAGGATTGATGACCAGGGCCACCTTGGTAGCCGCTGCCTGTTCAGCCGCTTCGGGCTGCTTGATCAGCGGTTTGCTGTAGTTCGAAAGCTTGCGCACCGAATACCAACTGGTCGCCGCGGCGGCAGCTGCAGCAGCCACGGCAGAGAAAACGATCACACGATTTGTCTGCATAATGCTCTCATCGTACTCATGATTGCTACCCTTAACATGTGATCGACCTGAAAATGCTCACCGAAAATCCGGATTTGTACCGTGCCTCGCAACGCGCGCGCGGTGCCGACGAGTCGTTAATTGACCAGCTGCTGGCAGCTGACACGGCACGTCGTGAAACCATCGCCACCTACGAGCGCCTGCGTGCCGAGCAGAATGCGTTCTCCAAGAAGGTCGGCAAGGCCAAGGGCGACGAGCGCGCCGCCCTGCTTGCCGAGGTCAAGGAGCTCGCTGCCGCGGTGAAGTCCGCCCAGGCCGAGTCCGACGCGGCCTCCGCCAAGTGCACCGCACTGCAGCGTTCCATCCCCAACCTGATCATCGACGGCATCCCGGCCGGCGGCGAGGATGACTTCACCGTCGTCAAGCACGTGGGCACCGCCCGCGACTTCAAGGCCGAGGGCTTCGAGCCGCTGGACCACCTGCAGATCGCCGAGAAGCTGGACGCCATCGACATGGAACGCGGCGCCAAGGTTTCCGGCTCGCGCTTCTACTTCCTCAAGGGCATCGGCGCCCGGCTGGAAATCGCGATGATGAACATGGCCTTGGATGTGGCCATGGCGCACGACTTCATCCCGATGATCACCCCGACCCTGGTCCGCCCCGAAACCATGCAGGGCACCGGCTTCGATGTCGAGCACGACGACGAGATCTACAAGCTCGAGCGCGACAACATGTACCTGGTCGGCACCTCGGAGGTGGCCCTGGCCGGCTACCACGCGGACGAGATCATGGATCTGGCCGACGGCCCGATCCGCTACGCCGGCTGGTCCTCCTGCTACCGCCGCGAGGCTGGTTCGGCCGGCAAGGACACCCGCGGCATCATCCGCGTGCACCAGTTCAACAAGCTGGAGATGTTCGTCTACGCCAGCGTCGAGGACGCCGAAGCAGAGCACCAGAAGCTGCTGGCCATGGAAGAGGACATGCTCGGGCGCATGGAACTTCCCTACCGCGTGATCGACACCGCCGCCGGGGATTTGGGCATGAGCGCCGCGCGCAAGTTCGACTGCGAAGCCTGGGTTCCTACCCAGGGCACCTTCCGCGAACTGACCTCGACCTCGAACTGCACCACCTTCCAGGCCCGCCGCCTGAATATCCGCGAACGCGAGATCATCGACGGCAAGGCCGGCAAGACCCGTTCGGTGGCGACGCTGAACGGCACCCTGGCGACCACCCGCTGGCTCGTGGCGATTCTGGAAAACCACCAGAACCCGGACGGTTCGGTCAACGTGCCCAAGGCGCTGCAGCCCTACCTTGGCGGACTCGAAGTACTCAAGTAGCCAATGACCGGCCATTTGCCGGCTGCCCCTCGCGGGCAGCCGGCAAATGCTTTTAACCGGTTGTTCACTTGGCGCTGTGCCTTGGGTCATCGCCAAAAACCCGCGGTGGTGGTTAACTTGAGCCATGACTGTTATGACTAAGCTCGGCAACGATGACCGGCTGACCAAGCAAAAATTGATGATTTGCCTTGACGTGGATGGCACCATCGTCAACCACCAGGGGGAAATGAGCCAGCGCGTGCGCGATGCCGCGCGGGCTGTAGTGGCCCAGGGCCATGAGGTAATCATCTCCACCGGCCGCTCCTTGGGTGCGGCCCTGCCCATCATGGCGGAACTGGGCATCGACCATGGCTATGTCGTGGTCAGCAACGGCGGCGTGCTCGCAAAGGTGTGCCAGGATGAAGTCGAGATCCTGCACCGCGAGATCTTCGACCCGTCGACAGCGCTCAAGGCGCTGCGCGACCAGCTTCCCAAAGCCAAGTACGCCTTGGAAAACGAGCGCGGCGAATTCCTTTCCAGCGAAACCTTCGGCGACATGAGCTTTGGCGCCGAGAGCAAGGTCGTTGATTTCGGCGAGCTGGTCAACAGCAAGGCCGTGCGCGTGGTGGTTTTCTCCACCGACAACACCGCCGAGGAATTCGGGCATGCCGTGCAGAGCCTGGGGCTCTCCGGGGTGACCTACTCGGTGGGCTGGACCGCTTGGCTGGATATTGCCGCCGAGGGTACCACCAAGGCCAGCGGCCTGGAGCGGCTGCGGGCGATCCTGAAGTTCGATTCGAAGGACTCGCTGGCAGTAGGCGATGGCCGCAATGACGTCGAAATGCTGCAGTGGGCCGGACATGGCGTGGCCATGGGCCAAGCGCCGGATGAGGTCAAGGCAGCGGCCGACGCCGTGACTGAAGGCGTTGACCAGGATGGCCTGGCCATCGTCCTGGAAGGGCTGCTGGGCAGCTAGCACCAGAGTCTAGAGCTGGTCGGTGTATTCCAGCAGCCGGGCGATCGCTGCCCGCGCGCCCAGCTCGTCGTTGTAGCCCGAACGCACGATCGCCGCAGATACTGCCTGGGGAGTGATTCCCAGGATCCCGGCGACCGCTTTTTGCTGCCCGCGCACACCGGGAGTCAACAGGTCAACGACGGACCATTCGGCCTCGGTGCGGGTGCGGATCCACTGTCCGAGCATGCGCAGCAGGCCCTCGAGCTCGCCGTCCATCTCGTCATTGCCCGAGGAAACGCAGATCGGGACCCTTTCGCCGCGGTGGCTGGCCGCCTCCAGCGCGCCGAGCGCGCGCCGCGCCGCCCTGCCCTCGACCAGGTCGGCCTCTACGGGCACCGGCTCGTACAGGCTGCCGATGCCCAGCCCGATATTGCAGAAGTTCAGCCGTGCCACGCGCAGCAGCGCGTCGACGGCGGCATCGGGGTCACTGGGCACTCCGAGCAGCAGCTGCCCGCTGAGCGCGGTGAACGGCGCGTGGGTGTCGACTTGTTCCAGCTGGTGCCAGAGCTGCTCGCTGGCGGCGGCAACATCGGTGACCGAGCGGGGCCGGGGGCTGAGCGCAACGACAAACATGATTCAAGTATTGCGTGTGCAACCGGGTTTGTCGCGCACTGTGCGGCACTTGGCGGCTAACGGTGCTGCTCCAGCCTGATGCTGGTCCGCCGGCTGGCGGGATCAGGAGGAACTAGGACAGGGTGCTGCTGGGCGCGCCCTGCTGGGCGGGCAGCGCAACGGTCGTGTACTTGAAGAAGAACTGCGTAGCGGGGCCAATCAGCAGCGCATAAGCCACCGTGCCCACGCCCACCGGACCGCCGAGCAACCAGCCGATCCCCAGCACGCACACCTCGATAATGGTGCGCAGCAGGCGGATCGATTTGCCGGTGCGCAAATGCAGCCCGGTCATCAGGCCGTCGCGCGGGCCGGGGCCGAAATGGCAGCCGATGTACAGGGCGCCGCCAAGGCCATTGACGGCGATGGCGCCAACCAGGGTCAGGATCTGCCAGCCCAACCCGTGGACATCAGGGATGAGCCAGAGAAAGAAGTCCAGGCCAAGCCCGATGAGCAGCACATTGGCGACGGTGCCCAATCCTGGCCACTGCTTGAGCGGAATCCAGGCCAGCAGCACCACGACGCCGACGATGATCACTATCGTTCCCAGCGACAGCGGAATGTAGTTGGCCAGGCCCAGGTGAAGCACATCCCACGGATCCACGCCGAGCTGGGCGCGGATCAGCAGTGCCATGGCCAGCGCAAAAAGCATGAGGCCGATGAACAGATTTGCAAGACGCAGGGGGAGCTTTCCGGCACGCAGCTGATCGAGCGGAGTGAGATTATGCAGGGTCATGATGCTTCAAGGCTAGCCCTGCGCTGAACCCCGGCAGTAATCCCGCAAGTATCAGATGGTCACATTCCTAGTCCCAGTCCAGCCATGGTGCAGCGAGCCCCGAGACAACCAGGGCGAAAGCTCCGATGAAAAGAAAGCCGATGGCAAGCGAAAAAAGAACCATCCAGCGGGTGGGACTGCTATTCATTATCGGATCCAGGCTTTCGTTTCATCATGATCCCGGTCAAGCGGGCCACCGAGTAGACGGCGCCAAACAGGGGAATAGGCATGGCTAGGGCCAGCGGTATGGCGGTGCGCACACAGCGTTCGCGGAGGAACTGCACCAGCACAAAGAGCGTGCCCAGCGCCCACAGCACCAGAATGCCAACTTCCAGGCCGTCCAGTGCCATTACCGCTTCCATGAAAGCAGTCTATCCACCGGGGGCGAGGCTTCCCAGTATCGCAATGCCCAGGGCCGACGATAGCTGGCTCAGGTCCCCGGGCCGAGGTTGGCTGGCCGATGCGTCGGTTTCAGCACCAACCGTGGCTTGAACCCCTGGCGGGCGCAGTGCGGGAACATGGATGAACAATGCCGGGACCGGTTGGGAATACGCCAAATACGCAGTGTGGTTGCACACGAAACGCCCGGCATCCTCGGAGACCCTTGCCTCATAGCCTGCGGCGAGCAGGGCGCGGACGGCCGCTGCTGGATCAAGTGTGGCATCCAAGCGTCCCGGCGCATTCGCCTTGATGGCCGCTGACCGTGGCTGGGCGCCATCATTGTCGGGGATGCGGGCATCATCTTCGTTAAAAGCCCATCGCTCCGGCGTGATTGCATTCCGGCCGCCGGCTTCGCCGACGCAAATCAGCGCATCGGGCTGGTGCTTCGCCAAGAGCGATTCGAGTGCTTTGCCGGAGGCCGCGAAGGACACCGGAAGCATGGCGGTGAGGACCTGATGCTCGCCCAGCTGCCTGGGAAGGCTGGAAACGGCTTCCTGGCTGGCATTGAATTCGTCGTTGCCGAACGGCTCGAAACCGGTGACCAAAATATGCATGGACCCATTATGGGCCCAAACTGTCGGTGTCCGCTGATAGGACTGAGGCAATGGTCCGCTCGACAGTTCTTGGTTAGGTGCTCATGGTAATCGCGGTTTTTGTACTCGTCATCCTGAATATTCTGGCAACGGCATGTATTGCCTTGCTGCTGGTGCGCAGGACATCCGGCTCTGATGGCACCCAGATCCAGGACTCGGTGCGTGCTGCTAATGCGGAGCTCCGGCAGGAACTGGGGACCCAGCGCACCGAACTGCGCCAGGGGATGGGCGAAGTGCGTACCGAGATCGACGCCAAGCTGACCGCGATGGCAGAAGCCAATGCGAACCGCCATCTGCAGGTCCAGGGGCTGCTCCAGCAGGAAATGGAGAAACTGCGCTCGGGCAATGAAGCCAAACTCGAGAAGATGCGCGAGACGGTGGACGAGAAGCTCCAGGGGACCTTGGAGAAGCGGCTGGGCGAATCCTTTGAACTGGTCAGCAAGCGGCTGGAAATGGTGCAGAAGGGGCTGGGGGAAATGCAGAGCCTGGCCCAGGATGTCGGCGGGCTGAAACGCGTGCTCACCAACGTGAAGAGCCGTGGTTCATGGGGCGAAGTGCAGCTTTCGCGCCAGCTGGAAGACATCCTCACCGCAGAGCAGTACGAGCAGAACGTGGCGGTCGTGCCCGGCAGCCGCGAGGTCGTGGAGTTCGCGGTGATCCTGCCCGGGCGGGATGCCGGAACGATCTATCTGCCAATCGACTCCAAGCTGCCGCAAGAGGACTACGAGCGCCTGCTCGATGCCCAGGAGCACGGCGACAAGGCCGTCATCGCCGCTGCGGGCAAGGCGCTGGACCGGGCGATCCTTGAGCAGGCCAAGCTGATCTCCAGCAAGTACATCGCCCCGCCGTACAGCACCGACTTCGCCATCATGTACTTGCCCACCGAGGGGCTGTTCGCCGAGGTTGTGCGCAGCCCGGGGCTGGCCAGCAAGCTGCAGGCCGAGCACCGGGTGCTGGTCACGGGGCCGACCACCCTGATGAGCCTGCTGAACTCCTTGCAAATGGGTTTCCGGACACTGGCCATTGAGAAGCGCAGCAGTGAGGTGTGGCAGGTGCTCTCGGCGGCCAAGGAAGAGTTCCGCAAGTACGGAGATGTCTGGGACAAGCTGGGCAAGCAGCTGGCCACGGCGCAGAACACGGTGCGCGATGCCGGTACCCGGACCCGTGCGGTGGAGCGGAAACTCAAGGACGTGCAGACCCTGGAAGTTTCCGCGCAGGAAGATGTGCTCAGCGGAATGCTGCCTGAAGCCTAGCGCCGGGCAAGTCCGGGTCTCCGGCAGTGAACCGGCAGCAAAAGCAATGGCGGCGACCCCGATTCGGGGGTCGCCGCCATGTTCGGCTTGAGCCTAGTGGCTAGGCCTTGAAACGCTCGATGGAGCGAGCCAGCTCGGCTTCGGCAGCCTCGCGGCCTTCCCAACCCTCGGCCTTGACCCACTTGCCTGGTTCCAGGTCCTTGTAGCGGGTGAAGAAGTGCTCGATCTCCTTGATCAGCCATTCGTCGATGTCTTCAAGTTCCTTGATGTGGTCAAAGCGCTTGTCGGCAGGAACGCACAGCAGCTTGGCATCGCCACCGCCATCGTCGGTCATGTTGAATACGCCAATTGGGCGTGCTTCGACAACAACACCTGGGATCAGGTCAACACCCGGGATGAAGACCATGGCGTCCAATGGATCGCCATCTTCGCCCAGAGTATCGTCGAAGTAGCCGTAGTGGGTTGGGTACTGCATCGAGGTGAACAGCACGCGATCCAGGCGCAGGCGGTGGGTCTCGTGGTCGATCTCGTACTTGACGCGCGATCCGGTGGGGATCTCGATGGTCACGTCGTGGCTCATGAAAAGCACACTCCTAAACTAGTCTTAGGGATATCCGCTAATAAGGGTATCGCCCCATTGCGCCTGATGGATAAAACTGCGAGAGGAATGTAACCATATGAACACTGCCGCCCGACGCGCTATTACGCTGGGGGTGGCGATTGTTGCCATGGTTGCAGTGATTGCCGCGATGCTGCTGGCCCCGCGATTCTTCACCGGAGAGCCCGAGGCTTTCTACACCCCGGCCAGCGCGCAGCTGGCCGATAAATCCCCAGTCGCCGTGCGGGACCTGGACCCCAACGCCGCGCAACCGGACCCCGGGATCCTCGCCGCGAAGCTGGATGGCATCCTGGCGGACAAGCCCGACCGGACGTCCTTCAACGCCCAGGTGGTCGACGTGGCCACGGGCACAGTCCTGTATGACAGGAACTCCGAAATAAATGGCACCCCGGCCTCCAGCCTGAAGGTAGTCACCGCCATCGCGGCCCTCGATGCCCTCGGCGGCGACACCCAGCTGTCCACCAGCGTGCTGCTCGATGGCGGCACATTGATCCTGCGCGGCGGGGGAGATGTGCTGCTGGGCGACGGGGAATCGGACCCGGCGCACCCCAAGGGCTATGCAGGACTGGCAACCCTGGCCAAGCAGACCGCCGAAGAACTTGAAAAGCGCGGCATCAGCGAGGTCAAGCTGTGGCTGGACGACTCGCTGTTCGGCGATGCGCACAGCAACCCCGCCTGGGACAAGTCGCTGTTCACCTCCAATAACATTGGCCAGGTCTACCCGATTGCGCACTACGCCGGGCGTGCCGGGGAAAGCACCAGCACCGCCTACCAGTCCGACCCGGCCGGGCAGGTCCGCAAGGTCTTCGCCCAAGCCCTGGGCGAGCGGGTCAAGGTGGATGAGGGTGGCCGCGGCCCCTATGCGGGGGGCGAGCAGATCACCGAAGTGAAGTCCGCACCGCTGCGCGATGTCATCAAGCACATGCTGCTGGTTTCGGATAACTACATTGCCGAATCCATGGGCCGCCTGGTGGCGCTGGACCGCCAGATGCCCGGGGAACAGGCAGGGGCCGCCGTCGCTGCTGTGGCCCAGGCCCATGGGGCTGCTGGACACACGCTCGTGGACACCAGCGGCCTGGCTGCCAGGAACCGGATTTCGCCCGCGGCGCTGACCGCGGTACTGCGCTCGGCCGCCACCAGCAAGAAGCCGGAATTGCGCGAGGTCGTCTACTCGCTGCCGGTCGCCGGCTACAACGGCACCTTGATGAACCGCCTGGGCGGTGCCGGAACACTTGGCCTGGTCCGCGCCAAGACCGGCTCGCTCACCGGCGTGGCCACGCTGACGGGCATGGCCATGACCGAAGACGGGCGCCTGCTCGCCTTCTCGATCTATGCCGATCAGCCCAACGGAACACTCGCACCCCACAAGCCAACCATTGACTCTGCTGTCACCGCCATCCGTGGCTGTGGCTGCCGGAGCTGAACGCCGCAGGAGCAGCAAATGAACCAGTTCGTCGATTGGAAGCTGGCGGCCAAGGCCGCGAAAACCCTGATGCCCGCCGGGCCGGGGATCCAGGCCCAGGATGCCGCACGGATCATCGAGGAACTGCGCATCGCCGCCGGCGAAGGCCTGGTGGAGGCCGAGAAGGTTTCCAAGCTGGCTGCTTCCGCGCCCTCGCAGACCCTGGTGGTGGACCGGTCCGGCTGGGCCAAGGCCGTCAGCCAGAATTTCGCGGCCCTGCTCCCGGCAGCGCGCCAGGACGTCCCCGGTGTGGTCCCCTTGATTGCCGGCGCAGAACTTGGCGCGGTGCTCTCGGTGCTGGGCACCCGGGTGCTGGGCCAGTTCGACCCATTCGTCGGCCCGCGCCTGCTGCTCAACGCCCCGACCATCACCCAGATCCGCGGCGAGCTGAATGTGAACGCCCGCGACTTCTACCTGTGGATCGCCACCCACGAGCAGACCCACCGCCTGCAATTCGAGCACGCTGCCTGGATCCCCGGGGTCATGAAGCAGACCCTGGCCGAGGCCTTCGAGCCGCTGGCCGGCACCACCCACTCCATGGGCGAACTGGGTGAACGCCTGAAATCCATGAAGTCCGAGGTCAGCGAACTGACCAGCATCATGTCGGTGCTCGAAGGCCACGCCATGGTCGTGATGAACGATGTCACCTCGATCCGCAGCATCAAGACCATCCGCCGCCGCTTCGAAGCCCGTGGCGAGAACCGTTCGGCCCTGGCGATCCTGCTGGGCAAGCTGCTGGGATTGGATGCCAAGGCGCTGCAGTACAAACGCGGGGCAAAATTCGTGCGGCATATCGTCGACGCGATCGGCTACGAGGGCTTCAACGAAATCTTCACCGCCCGCGAGATGTTCCCGAGCGCCGGGGAACTCGATGACCCGGAACGCTGGCTGGCCCGCACCCGATGAGCCGCGCCCTTCACCTTGCCCGCGCCGCCATCAGTGCCAGCAGCGCGCCCGGGCTGAACCTGATCGGGGTTTCCGGCGGTGCCGACTCGCTAGCCCTGGCCATTGCCGCGGCGACGCTGCCCGCTTCCTTCGGCGCCGTGGTTATCGATCACGGCCTGCAGCCCGGCAGCGCCCAGGCGGCCGAACGAGCCGCCGGGCAATGCCGCGAGCTGGGATTGGACCCGGTGGCGGTGCTCCAGGTCGAGACCTCGGATGACGAGGCTTCGGCCCGCACGGCCAGGTACCAGGCCTTTGAAGCAGCCTTGCAGCAGTTCAACGCGCAGGCATTGATGCTCGCCCACACCCGCGACGACCAGGCCGAGCAGGTGCTGCTGGGGCTGCTGCGCGGATCGGGAACCCGCTCGCTGGCCGGCATCCCTGCCCGGCGCGGAGCCTACCGGCGCCCCCTGCTGGAACTGTCCCGGGCGCAAACCGAGGAAATCTGCCGGCAGGCGGGGCTTGGCTACTGGGAAGATCCGAGCAACGCGGACACCGGGTACAAGCGCAACCTCATCCGCCATAGGATCCTGCCCTTCTTGCGCGAGGAACTTGGCGAGCATGTTCCCGAAGCCCTGGCGCGCACCGCCAGCCTGGCCGCCGCCGACGCCCAAGCCCTCGACGAATGGGCCCAAGCGGCCAAGGACGAGCACGGGTTGGCGATCCCGGACCTGGCCAAGCTGCCGGTGGCCATCAGCTCGCGAGTATTACGCCTGGCCGCCATGGAAGCCGGGGCCAGGAATGTGGGCCATGAGCGAACGGCGGCGCTGTGCGCGCTGGCCGGGCTCGGCGTCCCCAAGTCCAAATCAGCTGGTCCTGTGCAGCTGGATGGCAGGATCAGCGCCTTCCGGCGGCAATCGGTGATCGTTTTCACCACAACCGGCTAAACAACCTTCCGCTAAATGTGGCACTCTAGGTAAGTACCACACCTCTAGAATCAGGAGAATTCTCGTGGATTCCAATGCAGTCAAAGCCGATCTTGCGCACGTTCTGTACACCAAGGAAGAAATCCAGGCCCGCGTGGAAGAACTTGCCGCGCAGATCGACAAGGATTACGAAGGCCGCGACATCCTCGTGGTAGGTGTGCTCAAGGGCGCCGTGATGATCATGGCTGACCTGGTTCGCGCACTGAACTCCCACCTGACCATGGACTGGATGGCAGTGTCCTCCTACGGTTCGGGTACCCAGTCCTCCGGTGTGGTGCGCATCCTCAAGGACCTGGATTCCGACCTCATGGGCAAGCACGTGCTGATCGTCGAGGACATCATAGATTCCGGCCTGACCTTGTCCTGGCTGAAGTCCAACCTGGAATCCCGCGGCCCGGCCTCGGTGGAAATCTGCACCCTGCTGCGCAAGCCGGAAGCAGCCAAGGTAAAAATCGACGTCAAGTACGTCGGCATGGACATCCCGAACGAATTCGTGGTGGGCTACGGCCTGGACTTCGCGGAAAAGTACCGCAACCTTGATTGCGTGGGCACCTTGGCCCCGCATATTTACCAGTAGGGAACTTTTCTCGCCAATGGGGCGTTGAGAAATATCGAAGGTGGCGTGACCCGGACGCCAGAGCAGTGCGTGAGGGGGATGCGCCAGGCGCGGGGCCTGTCGGATCAATGAAAACGAAGAAGCTTTTTAACAGCTGGATCATTTGGGTCCTGGTCGGCGTAGTCGCCGTGGTGTTGTTCCTGCCGATGGTCTTCGGCAATAACTCGGCCAAGGTGGACACTTCCGTAGGCCTGCACCAGCTCACCAGCGGCAATGTCACCGAAGCGAAGATGTTCGACGGCGACCAGCGCGTGGATCTGAAGCTGCGCGACTCGCTGAAGGTCGATGGCGTGGACAAGGGCACCTCGGTGAGCTTCTACTACTCCACCGCCCGTGCCGAACTGGTGGTCGATGAGATCAACAAGGCCAACCTGGGCAAGTTCACCGACCAGCCGGTGGAAAGCAACTGGCTGCTGTCGATGCTCGGGATCATCATCCCGTTCCTGCTGATCGCCGGCATCTTCTGGTTCATCCTCGCCCGCTCCCAAGGCGGCGGCTCCAAGGTCATGCAGTTCGGCAAGTCCAAGGCGAAGCTGATCACCAAGGACATGCCGCAGGTGACCTTCAAGGATGTCGCCGGCGCCGACGAGGCCGTGGAGGAACTCCACGAAATCAAGGAATTCCTGCAGGAACCAGCCAAATTCCAGGCCCTGGGCGCGAAGATCCCCAAGGGCGTGCTGCTCTACGGCCCTCCGGGCACCGGCAAGACCCTGCTGGCCAAGGCCGTAGCCGGCGAGGCGGCGGTACCGTTCTACTCGATCTCCGGTTCGGACTTCGTGGAGATGTTCGTCGGCGTGGGCGCCTCGCGCGTGCGCGACTTGTTCGAGCAGGCAAAGACCAACTCCCCGGCGATCATCTTCGTTGACGAAATCGACGCCGTCGGCCGCCATCGCGGCGCCGGCATCGGCGGCGGCAACGATGAGCGCGAGCAGACCCTGAACCAGCTGCTGGTGGAGATGGACGGCTTCGACGCCACCACCAACGTCATCCTGATTGCCGCGACCAACCGCCCCGACGTGCTGGACCCGGCGCTGCTGCGCCCGGGCCGCTTCGACCGCCAGATCCCGGTGGAGGCACCGGATCTGAAGGGCCGCGAGCAGATCCTGGCCGTGCACGTGAAGGGCAAGCCGATGGATGCCACCGTGGACCTGAACGCCGTCGCGAAGAAGACCCCGGGCTACACCGGTGCCGACTTGGCCAACGTGCTCAACGAGGCCGCGCTGCTCACCGCCCGCTCCAACGCTAACCTGATCGACGACCGCGCCCTGGACGAGGCCATTGACCGCGTCATGGCCGGCCCGCAGAAGCGCACCCGCCTGATGGACGAGCACGAGCGCAAGGTCACCGCCTACCACGAGGGCGGCCACGCGCTGGTGGCCGCGGCCATGAACCAGACCGCACCGGTCACCAAGATCACCATCCTGCCGCGCGGCCGCGCGCTGGGCTACACCATGGTGGTTCCCGAATCCGACAAGTACTCGGTCACCCGCAACGAGCTGCTGGACCAGATGGCCTACGCCATGGGCGGGCGCGTCGCCGAGGAGATCGTCTTCCACGATCCGTCCACCGGTGCCAGCAACGACATCGAGAAGGCCACCGCCACCGCGCGCAAGATGGTCACCGAATACGGCATGAGCGAGAAGGTGGGCGCCGTGCGCCTGGCCGGCTCGGCTGCCGAGCAGGGCATGGGCACCGCCTCCCGCGACTTCTCCGACGAAATGGCCCACCTGGTGGACCAGGAAGTGCGCGAGCTGATCGAGCAGGCGCACAACGACGCCTACCAGGCGCTGATGGCCAACCGCCATGTGCTCGACCGCCTGGCCCTGGCGCTGCTGGAGCGCGAGACGCTGAACCAGAAGGAGATCGCCGAGATCTTCTCCGACCTGGTGAAGCGCGACAAGCGCGAAGTCTGGCTGAGCAACGAGGCCCGTCCGGTGCACCAAGAGGGCCCGATATTAAGCCCCAAGGAGCGCGCAGCTTCCTCGACCGACTAGGATCGAAGCGTGAGTGAACTACAAGAGATTGATCAGCCGCGGATCGCGGCAGCCGTGCGCGAGATCCTGGAAGCCATTGGCGAGGATCCCGACCGCGACGGCCTGGTAGACACCCCGAAGCGGGTGGCCAAGGCCTATGCGGAGTTCTTCGCCGGCTTGCACCAGAAAGCGGCAGACCACTTGTCCACCACCTTCGACATCGAGCACGATGAGATGGTGCTGGTCAAGGACATCCCGTTCTACTCGACCTGCGAGCACCACCTGGTGCCCTTCTACGGTTCGGCGCATATCGGCTACATCCCGGGCAAGGGCGGCAAGGTCACCGGCCTGTCCAAGCTGGCCCGGCTGGTCGAGGTGTACGCCCGCCGCCCGCAGGTCCAGGAGCGCCTGACCACCCAGATCGTCGATGCCCTCGTGG
The DNA here is from genome assembly GCF_044743275.1 of Glutamicibacter sp. NPDC087661. NCBI lineage: Bacteria > Bacillati > Actinomycetota > Actinomycetes > Micrococcales > Micrococcaceae > Glutamicibacter > Glutamicibacter sp. NPDC087661. The sequence goes on along the minus strand of NZ_JBIUWE010000004.1, from coordinate 7,246 downwards.
AGCACCTGAACCCCTCCGGTGCGATCGTCGTCGTTGAATGCGAGCACATGTGCATGTCCATGCGCGGGGTGCAGAAGCCCGGCGCGAAGACCGTGACCAGTGCGGTGCGCGGGCAGCTGCGGGAAACCGCCACCCGTGCCGAAGCCATGAGCCTGATCCTCGGAAAGTAGGAACCCCCATGTCGCTTGGAGCGATCCCGGGCACCGGCCCGAACACCAGCCCATTGCCGGTGATCCGCAAGTCCAGCAAGAAGACCATGGCCGACCTGCCAACCGGCCGCACCCTAGTCATGGGCATCCTGAACGTCACCGAGGACTCCTTCTCGGATGGCGGGAAGTACCTGTCCGCCGATGCCGCGATCGACCAGGGCCTGAAGCTGCTGTACTCGGGTGCCGACATCATCGACGTGGGCGGCGAATCCACCCGCCCGGGCGCCACGAACGTGGATCCTGCCCTGGAGCGCGAGCGCATCATCCCGGTCATCGAAGCCCTGGTGAAGGCCGGCGCGGTGATCTCCGTGGACACCATGCATGTCTCCACCGCCCGCGCGGCCATCGCCGCCGGCGCGCACCTCATCAACGACGTTTCCGGCCTGACCTATGAGCCGGGCATGCCGGAGCTGATCGCGGAAACCGGCGTCCCCTACGTATTGATGCACCGCCGCGGCACCGCGCAGGACATGGTCTCCGAGGCCAACTACCAGGACGTGGTCACCGAGGTCATCGGCGAATTGCGCATGCTGCGCGATGAATTCGTCGCCAAGGGCGTGGCCCCGGAGCAGATCATCATCGATCCGGGACTGGGCTTCGCCAAGGATGCGCAGCACAATTGGGCGCTGCTGGCCAACGTCCCTGCCATCGAGGAGCTGGGCCACCGGGTGCTGATCGGCACCAGCCGGAAGCGCTTCCTGGGCGAACTGCTGGCCGAGGGTTCCACGAGCCGCGCGCCGATGGAACGCGATTCCGCGACCGCAGCGACCACCGTGCTGGGCGCCCGCGACAAGGTCTGGGCAGTGCGCGTGCACGATGTCACCGGCAACCGCGACGCCATTGAAGTCGTGCAGGCCTATGGATCGCATTAGCATCTACGGAATTTCGGCCACCGGCTACCATGGCGTTTTCGACCATGAGAAGCGCGACGGCCAGGAATTCATCATTGACGTGGTGCTGCACGTGGATATCTCACGTGCGGCAGCCAGCGACAATGTTCTTGACACGGTGCACTACGGCGAAGTCAGCGAGCTGGTAGTCCAGCAGATCCAGGCCGGCCCGTGGGACCTGATCGAGAAGCTGGGCAGCGAAATCGCCGAGGCGATCCTCGCCGCCTACCCGGGCGTGTTCACCATCGACGTGGTGGTGCACAAGCCGCAGGCTCCAATCCCGGTACCGTTCACCGATGTCACCATCTCGCTGACGCGGCACCAGAAGCAGCACACCGCGATCATCGCGTTGGGCGCCAACCTGGGTGATCCGCAGGCTACCCTGGCCGCCGCGGTGCAGGACCTCGGCGCAGAAGTCGAGCTGCTCAAGGTTTCCCCGCTGGCCATCACCAAGCCGGTAGGCGGTCCGCCGGAACAGCCCGATTACACCAACCAGGTCGTCCAGGTGCGTACCCGGCTGGCCCCGCATGAGCTGCTGGATCTGTGCCAGTGGATAGAAGCCAAGCACCACCGCACCCGCGAGGTGCGCTGGGAAGCGCGCACCCTGGATCTGGACCTGATCGCCTACGACCAGCTGAACCTGGATGATGAGCGGCTGACCCTGCCTCATCCGCGCGCCGCGATCCGCGGCTTCGTGCTGGCCCCGTGGAGCTGGATGGATCCGGACGCGGTGCTGAACGGGCAACTGGTTTCCCGTTTGGCCGCCGAAGCTGCCGATACGAAGGACATCATACGGCTATGGCCAAGCTGAAGCTGCGCTGGCTGCTCTGGTGCGCCGGGCTCGGGGCCGTGGCCGGCTGGATCGCGTTGCGCCTGCTCACCGCGGCAGGCAGGTACGCGCCGGTGCTGGACTACTCCGCCCTGTACTCGCTGGGCGCAGTCTGCGCGGTGATCCTGTTCCTGGGGATCCGCGTGAAGCGCTCCACCTTGGGCAAATCGGACTTCGAGCCGATCGCCGCAGCTCGTACCCTGGTTCTGGCCCAGGCCTCGGCGTATGCTGGTGCGGTGATTGCCGGTTGGCATGTTCCGGCCATCATCACCCTCTGGGCGGCCACTGGGATCACCCCCACCCTGACCCGCGGCCTAGTGCTGACTGGTGCTGGTGTCCTCATGGTGATTATTGGGTATATTGTTCAGCAACTGTGCAAACTACCTCCAGAGGATACCGATGGCAACAGCGACTCCGTGGTCACCGAATAACTTCACCCCAGCCCACCGGGACTACGCCAAGGTCAAGTTCACCACTTGGGTGATCACCTGGGGCCTGTTCCTGCTGGCGGCCCTGGTCCCTGCCGTGCTGGCAGTCACCGGCGTCGGCGTCCCGCTGTGGCTGGTGATTTCCCCGGTCCTGCTGGTGCTGGCTATCGCGTTGCCGGCATTGCGCATCATCCGCCGCCAGGTCGCCGCACTGGGCTATCTCGAACGCGAAGAAGACTTCATCGTCCGCTCCGGGGTGATGTGGCGCAAGCAGGTGGTCATTCCCTACGGCCGCATGCAATACGTCGAGGTCAACAGCGGGCCGCTGGAGCGCCGCTATGGGCTATGCCAGCTAACGCTGAACACCGCCGGCAGCGCTGCCACCGCGCACGTCTACGGGTTGCCCGAGGGCGAAGGGCAGGCCCTGCGCGAACGGCTTGTGGCCGCCGGCGAAGAGAAAATGCTATGAGCCAGGCCGAAGAACTGGCCACCGGAGACAGTGCCGAGCCATGGCAGCGGGTGCATCCAGCCAGCCCGTTCGTCCACGGCTGGCTGGCCATCATCGGCCTGGGCTACATCTACTGGCAGAACACCGACGACCTGTCCTGGGCGGAGCGCTTCTCCGGCACCAGGCTGATGTGGACCGTCGCGGGCGCCGGCATCGCACTGGCCGTGGTGCTCATCTTCTACTTCCTTTCCTGGTACTTCACCCGCTATAAGCTCACCAGCACCCACGTGTACGTGAATTCCGGGATGCTATTCCGCAGCCAGAAGCAGGCGCGCATCGACAAGGTGCAAGGCATAGACATTGCCCAGCCACTGGTAGCCCGGCTGCTGGGTCTCGCCGAACTGCGCTTTGACGTGGCCGATTCCTCCGAGTCGGTGCTGCGCCTTTCCTTCCTGCGCAAGGCCGATGCCCACGCGCTGCGCGTGGTCATCCTGGAGCGGGCCCGCGGCGAAGAACCTGCCGCTGCCCAAGAAAGCGGCTCCCACGACGCGGCGGATCGCGCGGCAGCCCAGCCGCAGGCCGCCGCGGACGCATTGCCGCTGATGGCCAACGTGCCCATTGGGCGCCTGATTGGCTCCATGTTCCTGCAATTGCCGGTGATGTTCGGGGTGCTCGCATGCCTGGCGATGCTGGTGCTTTGGCTTGCCGGGGTCGACGGAATCATCGCGGCCCTGGTCCCCGCGGCCTTGGCCTTCGGCAGCTTCTACTACAAGCAGCTGAACCAGGGCTGGAACTTCACCGCCAGCGCCTCGGACACCGGCATGCGCATCAGCTACGGGCTGGCTGACACCCGCCAGCACTCCATTCCTGCCGGCCGCGTCCAGGCCATTTCGGTGACGGCACCCTTCTTCTGGCGGATGCTGGGCTGGTACAAGGTGGAAGTCAACGTGCTGGGCACCAAGAGCGATGACGCGGATAACCTGCAGGTGCTCCCGGTGGGCGACTTCGAGTCGGTCGCCCGGATCATGGGGATCCTGCTGCCGGATCTCGGCGTCGCCAACCAGCGCGAGGTGCTGGCCACCGCGGTGAGCACCGGATGCGAACACGGTTTCACCGGCTCCCCGGAACGCGCCAAGCCGCTATCGCCCGGGGCATGGAAGCACCAGGCGTTCCTGGCGACCGGCACCACGGTGATTTCCCGGTATGGCTGGCTGGCCCGGCAGGCCAGCTTCGTGCCGCATAACCGGGTGCAGGGCATGAGCTGGGGCCAGGGGCCGTGGGAGCAAGGACGTAAACTGGCCGGTGTCCGCTTGCACTGTGCCGGCGGAAACATCATCGGATACCTGCATCAGATTGATGCGGACACCGCAGCAGAATTTATTCGGGCGCAAACCCGGCGCCTGGTTGAAAGGTAGAAGTGGACGCACCACGCTTGGGAATCGGCATCATCTCCGCCGGCAAGGTAGGCACCGTGCTTGGTGCGGCGCTGGCAGCCAGTGGACACCGGATCACCGGAATCCACGCCGTCTCGGAGGATTCGCGCGATCGCGCCGACGCCTTGCTGCCCGGCGTGGAACTGCTGGACCCAGCAGAAATCCTGCGCCGCAGCGAACTGGTGCTCTTTGCGGTACCCGACGACGTGCTCGGCGAACTGGTGTCCGGACTGGCAGCGGGCGGCCATATCGCCGCCGGGCAGTTGATCGCGCACACCGCCGGGCGGTACGGCACCTCGATCCTGCAACCGGCCTTGGATGCTGGCGCCTTTGGACTGGCAATCCACCCGGCCATGACCTTCACCGGCATGAGCATGGACCTCCAGCGCCTGACCGACTGCGTCTTCGCGGTCACCGCGGACGAGGCCATCCTCCCGGTAGCCCAGGCGCTGGTGGTGGAAATGCGCGGGGAGCCGGTGGTGATCGCCGAGCAGGATCGTGCCAGCTACCACGCGGCCCTGGCCCATGCGGCAAACCACCTGAACACCATCACGGCGCAATCGGCGGACATCCTGCGCCGGATCGGCGTGGAAGAACCATCCAATACCCTGCGCGCCCTGATGTACGCGAGCCTGGATAATGCCCTGCGTTCCGGCGCGGGCGCACTGACCGGCCCGGTAGCACGAGGCGATAGCGGAACGGTCACCGCGCACCTGCAGGCGCTGGCCGACGCCCCGGCGGAAACCAACAATTCCTATCGGAGCCTCTCGCGCGCTACCGCGCTACGCGCCGCAGAACGCGGACTGATCTCCCAAGGCACGCTGGAAGAGCTTCTGCGAGTTCTAGAATAGAAGCGTGAAAACCCCGAAGATTGTAAAGACCCGTGCCGAGCTGAAGGCTGCTATTGCCGCAGCTAACCCGGGATCGCTGGGCTTCGTGCCCACTATGGGAGCCCTGCACCGCGGACATGCTTCGCTGTTCAAGGCCGCCCGCGCAGAAAACGAACTGGTAGTCATCTCCGTATTCGTCAATGAGCTGCAGTTCAACGATGCCAGCGACTACGCCAACTATCCGCGCCAGCTCGACGCTGATGTGAAGCTGGCCGCGGCCGCCGGCGTTGATCTTGTCTTTGCCCCGGACGCTTCCGAGATCTACCATGCCGGCCTTCCGCTGGTGAAGTTGAGCTCCGGCGCGCTGGGCGAAATGTATGAAGGCGCCTCGCGTCCAGGCCACTTCGATGGCATGCTGGCCGTAGTCGCCAAGCTGCTGCACTTGACCGACCCGCGTCGGGGCGAATACCGCGCCTACTTCGGCCAGAAGGATGCCCAGCAGCTGATGCTGATCCGCCGCATGGTTGCCGACCTGGACTATCCGGTAGAACTGCGTGCGGTGCCGATCGTGCGCAGCCCGAAAGGCCTGGCGCTTTCCAGCCGCAATGCATTGCTCAGCGAGGAAGAGAAGGAAGCAGCCTTGGTGCTGCACCGTTCGATCCAGCTGGTTGCCGACCGTGCGGCACGCAATGAACCGCTGTACATCGAGGATGCCATCGCCATGTACCAGATGGCCCCGCTGGTGGAGCTGGACTACTTCGCCGTCGTTGACCCGGATACCCTGCAGGAACTGGCATTCAACTGCCAGGACACCCCCTTCACCGGCGAGGGCTTGATCCTTGTCGCGGCGAAGGTGGGCAACGTCCGTCTGATCGACAACCAGCCGATCTAGGCAAATCGTCGAGCAGCCTGCCCGAGGACCTGGCGGAAGCCGCACAGCTCCTGCATGATTTCGGCGGCGGGCTGCTCGGCGCCAACGAACTGCACTGCCTCACCGGCATAGACCGGGGCTATGTCCGTCAGCGCTTCGGAGCGGGCCTGATCCATCTGCTCGCGCAGCGCATCGTTCGGCTCCCAGCTGGAAAGATCCGCGTGCTTGTCGCTGAACTCATTGCGCAGCGCCCGTCCGCCGAACTCGGGCGCCCATGGCAATTGCTGGGCGAGATCGAAGGCGCGGGTATAGATAGTGTCATCCAGGCCCGCATTGCGTGCTGCGCTCTTCATGTTCCCGTGCCCGCTGGACTCTGCTGCCGAGAGGAAACGGGTCCCGATCCAGGCAGCTTCCGCGCCAGCTGACAGCACCGCGGCGATACCTCGCGCAGTGCCGATGCCTCCGGCCGCCACCACAGGCTTCTGGTGCTGGGCGGTTGCCAGCTGCAGCAGCGGCAGAGTTCCGGCTTCATTGCGGCCATGTCCGCCACCTTCTGCGCCACGGGCAATGATGATGTCGATGTCATCAGCCATCGCGCGTTCCAGATCTGCCGCATTGCCTACCTGCATGGCGGTCAGAACTCCAGCCTCATGGGCTACCGCCGCGGCCCGGGTGACATCGCCGAAGCTCAAGGTCACCAACGAGGGCCCGAACTCCAAGAAGGCCTCTAGCGGGGAGAGATCCGTTTCCAACGCCCAGGCCATGAAGCCGACGCCCCATGGAGTACTCAGGGATTCAACGAATTGCGTTTGCTGTTCAATCCAGTCAGCTGTGGGAGTTGCAGGCGAACCGATCATCCCTACACCTCCCGCGTGGGAAACAGCTGCAGCCAAGGCGCCGCCAGCCGCGCCAGCCATAGATGCATTGAAGATGGGTTCACGGTATCCAAGGAGTCTTTGCAGGTCGCTCATGAGCCCAGACTAGAACAGCGAAATGAATGTGACCTAGAACGCGGCCCCTCGATTTGTAAGTGCCCAAGAACCTGTGTATAGTTTTTATCTGTTGCCGGAACGGAAACAACACGGAATCTACCGATTGTTTACCCGGCAGCCAATCACTTTTCACTGAAGGTTTTCCGCCGATTTTGATCGGATCAGGAAGTCTGGTAAGTTGGAAAAGTTGCTCCGGAGCGAAGCAGTCATCGAAGGATTGGTGGTTGTGGTGTCGAGAGTGTTTGTTGTTTGAGAACTCAATAGTGTGCCAAGTTTGTTGATACCGAATATTTTTATTTGGTGAATACATAACATT